>NZ_MUIZ01000029.1 GCF_002154895.1 Lactococcus petauri
CTGAAGCTATGGAAGAACAAATTGAAGTTAAAATGTCTGCATCCACAAAATTTGATGGTATTGACTATGAAGATGAAGTTAAGCTCGGCAATCGTTCTGCTTTCTTCTGGAATGATAAAGAAGTAACAACTTATGCTGGTCAAAACCGTACAAATTACTATGATGGTGTGAAGTTCCGTGCCGATAGTATTGAAAAAGCAAGCAAAGTTAATCACTCCAATCAAACTGCTGCTCCAAAACCTGAAAATAAATCAGAAAATAAAGCTGCAGACCAAAAATAATAGCCTATGGGACAAAAAAATGTGTCTAAGGGTTCTCGTTTAAGACTGTCTGATAAATATGACCGTCAAAGTTTTGTAGGTATTGTAGGGCTTATTTTGAGTAGTCCAAGTGCAGCTTTTTATAAAGATTTTCAAGCAATGGATTCTAAAATGCTCGCTCTTGTTTTGACAGGCGTTTTTTTTGTTGCTTTTTCTTTGGGATTTGGATTGCTTGTATTCACGTATGGTCATTTTAGAAGTTTTTCTATGAAAAATTATAAAAGGCTTTTATTGAATTATCTTGTGCAACACAATCTTATTGAGAAAGTGACGGTTAAAACAGATAAAGGAACAAGGGAACGGCATAAACTTGCTCGAATCTATGTAAAACAGCCCAATTCTTATGAATTACATACTTATTTTCCAATTGATGGAGGTACACATCAAGAAAAATTCTTATCTCTTTCTGCAGAATTAGAAACAACCTTCTTTGCGGACTTTCAAGAACAAAATTTTATTGATGAAAATAGGATTTTGGCTAAAAGGTCTTATGTAGAATATGTGTTTGCGATTGATGGAGAACGAAATAGAATTGGTGTTGATGATGTTGTTATCGATAAGAAATTAGGTTTGAAACTCATGAATGGGGTGTACTGGAATTATGAATCAGACCCACATTTACTGATTGCAGGCGGTACAGGGGGAGGTAAGACAGTACTCTTAATGTCCTTACTCTCAGCCTTGGCTCGTGTAGGTAGAGTGAGTATCTGTGACCCTAAGCGTTCAGATTTTGTTGGTTTAATGGATGTTCCAGTTTTTAAAGACCGTGTTTTCATCGATAAAGAAAGTATGATGAATTGCTTAAGGCAAGCAGTTGAATTTATGGATCAGCGCTATGATACCATGACTAGTCATCCAGAATATAAGCCAGGCAAACGCTATTCAGATTATGGATTGCCTCCTGACTTTATTCTTTTTGATGAATGGGCAGCCTTCATTGCAAGTTTAACTTATCAAGAATATGATGAAGTAATTCAATGGGTCACTCAAATTGTTTTAAAAGGTCGTGCTTCAGGTGTATTTCTTATCTTGGCTATGCAACGCCCTGATGGGGAATATCTCAAAACAGCGTTACGTGATAACTTCATGAAACGTTTGGCGGTTGGTCGCTTAACAGCTTCAGGTTATCGTATGATTTTTGGGGATGAAAACGAAAAGAAAACCTTTAAATATATTAAAGGGAAAATCGGTCGTGGCTATGTTTCAAATAATGGTGAATTGGCACGTGAATTTTATAGTCCACTTGTGCCTATTGCGGAAGGTTATGATTTTATCTCAGAACTTGCAAAACTTCCTGTGTTGGAAGAAGTTCAACCTGTTCAGTTAGAAGCACCTCCTATCTCAAATATTGAGCAGGAACGTGCAGAAGCAGGACAATTAGAAGAAAAAACTTATACCATCACATCTTTAAGCCGAAAATTGGAACAGCCAAATAAAACTGTAAAAACAGTGATTGAGCGTTTAGCTGCAGGGGGATTTTCTATTCGAGAGGAAGCTCCTTATACTGAAGATGATTATTATGCTCTTCAGGCTGTTTTTTCTGCCAAAGAAGCAGGAGAATTGACCTTGAATGCGGCTATTGATGAAATTTTGGCTGATGAAGCAGAGTTTGAAAAAGAATTTGTTAATTTTGACAAATAGTTATTCTAAACTTTGAATATTCTTGGTGTTTTTATGTTAAAATAAAATAAATTTCATTTTATTTATTAAAAGCAAGGGAGAAAGTATTTGATTTTTTTATCTCATAATTATAATGATAAGCCTATTGTTGAACAATTAGCACTGCGTTTCAGGGAAATTTATGGTCAGGAAAATGTGTTTTATGATTCATGGTCTATTCAACCAGGTGATGGTATTATTGACAAAATGAATGAAGGACTTGAAAAATGTAAATATTTCTTTTTCTTTGTTTCAAAAAATAGTCTTGAAAGTAGAATGGTTACAATGGAGTGGCAGAATGCCATAATGCAATCTGCTCAAAAAGATGTAAAGCTTATTCCTATAAGACTTGATAGTTCTATAATGCCTATAATCTTGAAGCAAACTCTATATCTCGATTTATTTACTGATGGTTTAGAAGCGGTATTAACGCAGGCTGTTAACGTGATTGATAATAAAAACACTTATACAAGAAGTAGTCCGGTATTTTCAAATCTTGTTGTTCATATATCACCTAAACCAGATGGAATATTACTGACTATAGAAGCGATGCATTATATGGAACCAAAATCAAATTATATTGTACTTATGTCTAATAATCAAAATGAAGCTGAAGTACAAGCTATTAATCAAAGTTTTTATAATTCTGGTTATTACGAAAATTTCCTTAATGGTATAGAGGGGAATGGATGGTTTGTAGGATTTTCCTCAGCTACTGTTCCGAAATTTCCATGTGAAATTTCTGTAAGAAAGAAAAGTGAGAAAGACTTGATAGTTTTGGGAGTATATCATCAAGTTGCTCAAAATGAATGGAAGCCATTACCAATTCAGGCGGAAATTGGTTAAATATAGAATCGTGGTTTATACTGCGTTTTTTTATTTTCAAGAAAAACAGAGTTCACGCAATCGACGGTGTGTAAATTATAGGACTTGTCCGTTTGTCCGAAGGATGACTTGCCAAAGGCAAGCAATTTTCCACGGTCGTATTGCCCTCACAAACGGTAGTGCGTGACAGCAGTTTCCACTTATTGAGGAGTGTTCTTCTCTATTTGGATTAATGCGTGCATTAGCGTAAGCATAGCTCCGTGCGAAGCGTAAGGAGTGAGCGTGCGAATGCACGGAGTGGTGGCGTAAGCCGCCACTCGATAAACCCCCAGAGTGCTAATGAGGGGGGTAAGAAGTGACACTACCTTA
>NZ_MUIZ01000030.1 GCF_002154895.1 Lactococcus petauri
ATAAGACTGCTGAGTTTCAGGGTATAATATCCACGCTTTCTCAGCTAAAACAAAAATATTTAAAGAAATAGTGATAATGTTGAACGATTGATTACATTATCTGGATATTGAGTTTCAGGGTATCTTCCACGCTTTCTCAATTTAATCAAAAATATCTAAAGAAAAGAAAAAATATCTGACCTTCTGAAATAATAGATAGGGCTTGTTCTGAAAAACAGTAAAAACTTAAGTCAATGAACAACTAAATAGATTGTGTTTGTTCTTTTTATTTATAAAGAGAAACTTGAGTCAATGAGTTACTCCTAGAGTAATGTTTGTTTTACTGGCAGCAATGTATGATGAAGATATTTTAATAGTACATGTTTATAAATTTTATGACCTGAGTAAGTCATTAAAAACTACTTGTGGTATAAGAGAGAGTTCCAATTATTTTTGGATGAAAGAAAAGATTGATTGATAAATTGAATCTGAGAACATCAAAATATCTGATTCATGAGCATTAATAATTAGACTTATTAATGCTACGGTGGTTACGGACAGAATATATTTTACAGTAGTAAAAATTTTATTTAAAATCCAGTAATAAAAATTTGGTAATGGTTCAATACAGTCGACAAAAAACTCTTTAAATTCTTCAAAAATATTCATAGTAATTCTCTTTTCGTTTTAATTTAATATAATCTCAATTTTTTATTCGTGGTGGAACAAAAAGACCGACTTGGGAGCTATTTGACCCAAGCAGGAGTTATGAGATTATATTTTTATCATTATATCACAAAAAAGCAATGCTTTCTGCTCTATGAGCAGTTTTTATAATGACTGTTGGTTTAATGTAAAACATCTTTGGTTTTCATCAGAGTACCAAAGAAAATATAGGTTCGATTCCTGTACGGTCAATAGTGAATGCTTAAAGGCTTCACTGCTCTCTTTCTTCTTGGTCGTGGAAAGAGCTTTTTTTGTTTTTCAAACCTTGAACTATTTGCTAGTACGGCAGACGGAGGGCGGTAGTCGATAAGCAATGAAAATCAAAAGTATAATGCAAAGATAAAATCTAAAAGAAAGTAGGACAGTTTATAGAGTTATAAAGCTATGGTATAATCAAAGTAGAAAAAGTAAAGGAGATAAGTTATGGCTATGCTGAATATATCATGTGAGGAAATGGTTACCATTTCTAAAAGAGAATATGACGATATGCAGAATGAATTGCGAAAACTCCGTAATCAAGTTATCCTAGATGGCAAACTTATGGAGGGCTTATCTTCTGCGTACAGAGAAGGGACAGTAGATGCTGATGAAGCATTGGGAAGATTAGGGGCTGAAAAATTTGAAGGTAAAATTATCTGGGAAAGCTGAACAAGATTTGGCACGACTGGAAGAATTTATCGCATACCAAACACGGTCTAAACGAGTATTAGCTCGATTTAAAAGAGAGTTTGAAAATGCAAAAAATTCGATTTCAAAGAATCCTTCGGGTTATCCCTTAGTTGAAAATAGCAATATAATAAGACAAAAATACCAATGGAGATATTGGTATTTTTTTATTGATTATTCAGATGAAGTCGTCATTCAAAGAATTTTTCATGAGAGTGAGAACTGGTTGAATAATCTAGAATGAGAGAGGAAACTATTTGACAGAAATAGAGCGACGTTGCAATTTGATATATGATAATTTTCATATGGACTGTTGTTTACGTTATGACCAAAGAACAGCCTTGCAACTGTCGTATAAAAAAGCGATAGATCAGCTACAAAAAATAAAAGCTTCCAATAATGACTGGGGCTTTTTGAATGCAGAACGAACTTTAACACGTGTTAAAGCAACATATAAAAAATTTGTGTCCTAATTTTGTCTGCTATAACATTAACTAGCAAAAACACATTAATCTTAAGGAGAAAAAATGATTAAAATTCCAATTAAAGCAAAAAGTTTCCTAGGTGAAAAAATCACCGTTGATAAAAAAATCGAAATTGTTCCAAAACGTGGTGTTGAATCAGGTTATACCTTATATCATGCCACAAGTAAACTTCATCCAGAAGGCTTTGAAATCCGTGTAGAAGGCTCTAGTGCCGCAAAACCTACACGCCGTCAAGAAGTAGCATTGACTGGTGCTAAATTGGCACAAGTTCGTAATCGTACTCAAAAAGGAAAATTTACTTATGAGTATGTAATCTATGCCGAATCATTGAAATTAGTCTAAAAAAGGGGAAATATATGACATTGAAATTAAGTACAGTATTTGAAAAACAAAATGTATTGACTGAAGAAATTGCGGATTTTGACAAAGCACTTGGGAAATTGCTCTTTATGTCTGCAGAGCCGCAAATGATTTTTGAAGATTATGAAGCAGAAGAAGGCGAAATAAAGAGCCGTATTACTGAAGAAGTGGATTATTACAATGTGAAATTGTACTCTGAAGCTATGGAAGAACAAATTGAAGTTAAAATGTCTGCATCCACAAAATTTGATGGTATTGACTATGAAGATGAAGTTAAGCTCGGCAATCGTTCTGCTTTCTTCTGGAATGATAAAGAAGTAAC
>NZ_MUIZ01000031.1 GCF_002154895.1 Lactococcus petauri
CTGAAGCTATGGAAGAACAAATTGAAGTTAAAATGTCTGCATCCACAAAATTTGATGGTATTGACTATGAAGATGAAGTTAAGCTCGGCAATCGTTCTGCTTTCTTCTGGAATGATAAAGAAGTAACGACTTATGCTGGTCAAAACCGTATAAATTATTATGATGGTGTGAAGTTCCGTGCCGATAGTATTGAAAAAGCAAGCAAAGTTAATCACTCCAATCAAACTGCTGCTCCAAAACCTGAAAACAAATCAGAAAATAAAGCTGCAGACCAAAAATAATAGCCTATGGGACAAAAAAATGTGTCTAAGGGTTCTCGTTTAAGACTATCTGATAAATATGACCGTCAAAGTTTTGTAGGCATTGTAGGGCTTATTTTGAGTAGTCCTAGTGCAGCTTTTTATAAAGATTTTCAAGCAATGGATTCTAAAATGCTCGCTCTTGTTTTGACAGGCGTTTTTTTTGTAGCTTTTTCTTTAGGTTTTGGTCTGCTCGTATTCATGTATAGTCACTTTAGAAGTTTTTCTATGAAAAATTATAAACGGCTATTGTTGAATTATCTTGTGCAACATAATCTTATTGACAAAGTGACGGTTAAAACAGATAAAGGAACAAGAGAACGGCATAAACTTGCTCGAATCTATGTGAAGCAGCCCAATTCCTATGAATTACATACTTATTTTCCAATTGATGGAGGTACACATCAAGAAAAATACTTATCTCTTTCTGCAGAACTAGAAACAACCTTCTTTGCAGACTTCCAAGAGCAAAACTTTATTAATGAAAATAGAGTTTTAGCTAAAAGGTCTTACGTAGAATATGTGTTTGCGATTGATGGAGAGCGAAACAGGATTGGTGTTGATGATGTTGTTATCGATAAGAAACTAGGCTTGAAACTCATGAATGGGGTATACTGGAATTATGAATCAGACCCACATTTACTGATTGCAGGCGGTACAGGTGGAGGTAAGACGGTGCTTTTAATGTCCTTACTCTCAGCCTTGGCTCGTGTAGGTAGGGTGAGTATCTGTGATCCTAAGCGCTCAGACTTTGTCGGTTTAAAGGATGTTCCAGTTTTTAAAGACCGTGTTTTCATCGATAAAGAAAGTATGATGAATTGCTTAAGACAAGCTGTTGAATTTATGGATCAGCGCTATGATACCATGACCAGTCATCCAGAATATAAGCCAGGCAAACGGTATTCAGATTATGGATTGCCTCCTGAATTTATTCTCTTTGACGAATGGGCAGCCTTCATTGCAAGTTTATCTTATCAAGAATATGATGAAGTGATTCAATGGGTCACTCAGATTGTCTTGAAAGGTCGTGCTTCAGGCGTATTTCTTATCTTGGCTATGCAACGCCCTGATGGGGAATACCTTAAAACAGCGCTACGTGATAACTTCATGAAACGTTTGGCGGTTGGTCGTTTAACGGCTTCCGGTTATCGTATGATTTTTGGGGATGAAAACGAAAAGAAAACCTTTAAATATATTAAAGGGAAAATCGGTCGTGGCTATGTTTCAAATAATGGTGAATTGGCACGTGAATTTTATAGTCCACTTGTGCCTATTGCGGAAGGTTATGATTTTATCTCAGAACTTGCAAAACTTCCTGTGTTGGAAGAAGTTCAACCTGTTCAGTTAGAAGCACCTCCTATCTCAAATATTGAGCAAGAACGTGCTGAAGCAGGACAATTAGAAGATAAAACTTATACCATCACATCTTTAAGCCGCAAATTGGAACAGCCAAATAAAACTGTAAAAACAGTGATTGAGCGTTTAGCTGCAGGGGGCTTTTCTATTCGAGAGGAAGCGCCTTATACTGAAGATGATTATTATGCCCTTCAGGCTGTTTTTTCTGCCAAAGAAGCAGGAGAATTGACCTTGAATGCGGCTATTGATGAAATCTTGGCGGATGAAGCGGAGTACAAAAAAGATTTTGAGAATTTCAATAAGCCTACGGCTTAGATTTATTCAAAAAAATTGATAAAACCTGCAGTCGGCGGTGCGTAAATTATAGGACTTGTCCGTCTGTCCGAAGGACGACTTGCCAAAGGCAAGCAATTTTCCACGGTCGTACTGCCCTCACAAACGGTAGTGCGTGACAGCAGTTTCCACTTATTGAGGAGCTGTTCTTCTCTATTTGGATTTAATGCGTGCAGTAGCGTAAGCATAGCTCCGTGCGAAGCGTAAGGAGTGAGCGTGCGAATGCACGGAGTGGTGGCGTAAGCCGCCACTCGATAAACCCCCAGAGTGCTAATGAGGGGGGTAAGAAGTGACACTACCTTA
>NZ_MUIZ01000032.1 GCF_002154895.1 Lactococcus petauri
AAGAGCGTATAAACTGCACCTTGAAGCTGCGCATTGCCTTGTGTTTCATCTGATTTTGTATCTTCATCTTGCTTTACAAGGGCTGCATCAACCAAATCTTCTTGGTTAGTATTTTTGCCCGTTTCATCTTTGATTGTAGGGTTAATCAGAATAGGTTGGTTAGCCGCATCTTCATCATAGTCAAGAGTGAATGCTTGTGGTTTACCATCATTCCATGTAAGCGCCATACCGTCCCCAGATTTAATCTCTTGAACCGTATAAGAATCTCCAACGTACATTTTAGCAGTCAGTTTAGAGCCTACAGTTGTCGCAAGGCCTTTGGCATCTGTTGTAATTGTGCCAACCGTTATTCCACGTGTTACATCCTTAATTTCAAAGATATTTCCTGCCAAACTGTATGCATCATTGAGGAGTTCTGTGCCATTTAATTTTCCAGCTTTTTGGATCGAGATATCTTGAAGTTGAGGCGTATCTGTTACAGTCTCAGTATCCACAACCGTTGTATTCGTTGTTTCACTGCCACCCCAAGTGATTGAGAACGGATAGTGTTTTGGATTTTTAGTATAATCATTTGTCGCATGGGTTTCTTGAGCATAATAGTCGCCCACTGGGAGGTTATCTACTTCAATTTTCCCATTGCCATCCGTTTTAACAACCAGTTCTTTCGATTCTGTTAGTGTTCCTGTTTTTACAGTAATAGGTTGTTTATCATAACCATCTGACACTTGAACAGTATCTCCTGCTTTATGAATAATCTTTCCATCCAATTTTACGTCTTTAGCATAGAAGAAAGTATATTCCTGGTCCTTAAGGAGCTGTTTACCAGAAGATTTACCATCTTCAGTTGAAGAATCTACTTTTTGGAGAATCACATTCCCTAAAACAGGGATATCTACAGCATCCGTTTGTGGCGTGTCTGGGTTAACCAATTGTGAATCATCCCCTGAGTATTTCAGCGTGAATTCTTTTGGTTTACCGTCATTCCAAGTAATCGCAAGACCTGAAGGAGCTTGCACTTCTTGAATGGTATAAGTGTCATC
>NZ_MUIZ01000033.1 GCF_002154895.1 Lactococcus petauri
ATGTATTTTTAATAAAAGATTTGTATTCTGGTTGTTGAAAAAACTCAATATAGATCTTAACGGTAGGGACTAACGAGACTTCAGAAACAATAATTTGAAAGAAATTACTTTTTAATTTGGCATAATCTTCTTTTGAAGTAAAATAAGTCAAATTTAGATCAATGCATTGCTTAATAAACTTGGTGTCTACACTCCCGTAGTAATGATTTTCTTTTAAATACATAAATTTATAAAGTTTTAAATAATGGATAACAATCATATTATTACAAAGAGTATAAAGCATCAAATTAAAGGTAAAAGTATCAAGAGAGTATTTGGAACATACTTGTTGAAGTAATGCTTTACAGGTATCAACTACATGATTATTTTTGATATTTGAAAGGATATTTCCTATTTTAGATTTTTCAAAATCTGTATAGAACTCCTGAGTGAAATAAGAAATTATACAAAATAGTACTAAATTTTCATTCAGTATGTATCTATTTTTTGGGGGACCAGAAGCATCTAAATTTGTGTTCTCATTGTATCTAGTGAAGATACAGACCAATTCTTTTATTTCATCACTAAGCTCTGGCAAAAAATTTTGAGTACTTATTGAGGATGAGAAAATTGCTATAAAATAATATACTCTAGTTTTACCAATAGGTGACAATCTGTTGAATTCTTTACTATAACTTCCAATAAAAGAATCACTAAACTTAGAGTCAATTAGATCTAAGTATTGCTTTGTACCTTTAGCAACAACTGAAATTGTAAAATAATATAAATATCTAATTTCTATTTCATTACCACAAAGAGAAAACATATCATTATTTTTTTCAAAATATATTTTTAAATTTAATGAAGAAAATAAAATATTGACTTTAGCTATTAGTTTATAAACATAAGATTCACTATAAAAAATATTTTCTGTGA
>NZ_MUIZ01000034.1 GCF_002154895.1 Lactococcus petauri
TAATATTTGATATACTTACTCTGTTGTCTCTCTACTTCTAATATACCTATAGAATTTTCCAAAGTGAGGACGACATATTACCTATTCCCATAAGTAGGTATTCATTAAGTCAGACACAGAAACTCAATGCGAATCTGTAATTAAGCCTATAACACTTATTGGTCTGATGGAAGCCTCCTTACCTTTTGTAAGGGGCTTTTTAAATATAAGAGAACGAGTATAGCACAGCTACACATATCATCTTAAAAAGTCAAAACCCTAGGGACTTGAAAAGTGGCTCGCACATTAATAACATAATGATACATAATGACTCATCATGCCCCATTATGTACCATTATGATCAACGAAAGGGGCTGCCTGGTAGTGAGGGGGAAAGAGAAGTAGCTATGCGGTATTTGTTTTCTATTTTATATCGTGGTATACTTTTATCCGAATCCTGCTTTTTCTTGGTTCCAGCTTCCTATCGTACGTGATATAATTATTGCTGAATTTATATACTATATTGATAAAGGAGGTCACTCTTATGGAGAAATTTGGGGCGCGTGATCAGAATCCTGAGAAGTATCCGTTTAGAACGCCTGAAGAAGTGGCAGCTTTAGCTACAAAAAATGGAATGTCTGTTCCAGAGTTTATGCGTTTGTATTTAGATAATCTTTATGAAGCTGAGACGATGTGTTGGAATACGTCTACAAGATTTAAAGCAATTATACTTTCACTTAGAAGAGTGGACTTAGATAAAAAAGCTGCGTCTGGTAAACCATTACAAGGTATAAGAGTCATTTATAGGACGGAAAAAGAACA
>NZ_MUIZ01000035.1 GCF_002154895.1 Lactococcus petauri
TACAAGTACATCGGACAGTGCATCAACATCAATGTCCGATTCAAAATCAGAATCAATGAGCACATCAGACAGTGCATCAAGTTCAGCTTCAGATTCTAAGTCAGAATCAATGAGTGATTCTACAAGTACATCGGACAGTGCATCCAGTGAATCCACAAGTACCTCGGATAGCACATCAAATTCAGCGTCAGACTCTAAATCAGAATCAATGAGCGAATCTACAAGCACATCAGACAGTGCATCAAGTTCAGCTTCAGATTCTAAGTCAGAATCAATGAGTGATTCTACAAGTGCATCAGACAGTGCATCAACATCAATGTCCGATTCAAAATCAGAATCAATGAGCACATCAGACAGTGCATCAAGTTCAGCTTCAGATTCTAAGTCAGAATCAATGAGTGATTCTACAAGTGCATCGGACAGTGCATCAACATCAATGTCCGATTCAAAATCAGAATCTACAAGCACATCAGACAGTGCATCAAGTTCAGCTTCAGATTCTAAGTCAGAATCAATGAGTGATTCTACAAGTGCATCAGACAGTGCATCAAGTTCAGCTTCAGATTCTAAGTCAGAATCAATGAGTGATTCTACAAGTACATCGGACAGTGCATCAACATCAATGTCCGATTCAAAATCAGAATCAATGAGCACATCAGACAGTGCATCAAGTTCAGCTTCAGATTCTAAGTCAGAAT
>NZ_MUIZ01000036.1 GCF_002154895.1 Lactococcus petauri
GTTTCATACTCATTATACGGAAATTAGTAAATATAATAGAGCCTCATTGAATCTTTCTAAAAGAAATGGATTTTCAAAATTTGAGGATAGTTATGAGGATATATATCATTGTTATCTTCTTAGAAGCTCTTTGCCTAAGGTTCTAAAAGCATTTAAATTTACGGGGGATTTAAGTAATAAATATGATATTAATACTTTTAGAATAATAGAAGAAAAAAGTAATAAGAACATTACCACATTTTTGACGGAAATTTCTAAAGAAAAAATGAATTATCGTTGTTTTTCCAAAGCAAAGTATCCTTTTGATATAAAATTAGAATTATTTCGTTTGTATATATTTAAGGAAAATGATAAATACTATTTGCAATGTGATTTTTATTCAGAAAACATGTATTTTGTTAAAGCAAAGATAAACAATTTAAAATATACTAAACTTACACGAAAAAGAAATAAAAAAGAAATAAAAAATATTACAGGAGATATTTTTGTTCAATCGGAAGTATTTGCCGACATAGGGAAAATAAAAATACAACTTCATTATAAAGAACAAAACGATTTAAAAAAGCCTATTAAATTAAATAAGAAAGTATTTTCATATAAATTAATGGTTAACCCAGATAATGGAAGTCTATATATAACTAACAATTCTGGGGAAGTGATATTAGAG
>NZ_MUIZ01000037.1 GCF_002154895.1 Lactococcus petauri
ATGAAACGGGCAAAAATACTAACCAAGAAGATTTGGTTGATGCAGCCCTTGTAAAGCAAGATGAAGATACAAAATCAGATGAAACACAAGGCAATGCGCAGCTTCAAGGTGCAGTTTATACGCTCTTCTATGCGCACGATATTAAGGATGCCAAAGGGAAAGTCCTTCATAAAAAAGGAGAAGCAGTTGGTGTTAAAGATGGCTTTAAATCTCTTCCAATTGCCGTAGTTAACGGTAAATTAGTCGGCGAGAAATACCTTTCTCTACAAATGGCAAATGGAGTAAATAAGGATGCTGTTAAGAATCTTCCTGTCACTGGAGATACTGGAGATAAAGGGTATTACTGGCAAGAAGTGAAAGTTACTGATGATGGTAAACAAACGAACGGTGCACCTTATGGATACACTCAAGATACGACGAAACATTATGTCGTGTCTGGCCAACACGATACAGATGGTAAATCAAACGTTAATACGATTGTTTCTAACCTCACAGTATCGGATAAAGTCCTCCGTTGGTCAATGGAATTTGATAAGGTTCAAGATGTCAATGGTTCGCTTGTTGGTT
>NZ_MUIZ01000038.1 GCF_002154895.1 Lactococcus petauri
GAAGATACCCTGAAACTCAATATCCAGATAATGTAATCAATCGTTCAACATTATCACTATTTCTTTAAATATTTTTGTTTTAGCTGAGAAAGCGTGGATATTATACCCTGAAACTCAGCAGTCTTATTAGTTTTTTATTTGAGCAACTTGTTCACCTCTTGTCACCAAGAGCAAGAAAGGCACGGACTTTTAAGATAACAAACGCAATGAAAGTTGGTTTGGTTTCCGATTCACACGAGTTCTTCTGCTATTGCATAATGCTAACATGAATCCTATATCCCAAAGGGCAGTTTCCTGCCGCCTTTATACTCCTTCAGATTTTCCTAGGCTCTCCTATCTCTCTGAAGTTGCTCCGCTCAGTCGTATCTTTCATTCACCTGCAGATTGTACACATTATACTACTTTACTGTTGCGTACCCACCATCAGTCAATTAATCACACTTGAAGCAAATACTTCTTCATGCTATAATAGTAGTGTTCATGTACTATTAGTAGCACAATTAGGTTTAACTTTTTTGTTTTACTTA
>NZ_MUIZ01000003.1 GCF_002154895.1 Lactococcus petauri
AAGGTTGTCCTGAACTATCTTTAAATTGATCCACAAGTTGAGCGGTAACTCGCCAATTTCTCTTACTTAATCGTGTATCTTCGACAATGATTTTCCAATTTGGATCTTGTCTTGAGATGGTTTCTGTCTTGGAGGATATTTTAGTTTCATTGAAACTCAGTTCACTTGGAACATCATAGAATCTTAAGATAGCTGAAGTATAGATATAAATAACTGTTTGTTCTTCATTAGAAAACAAACCAGAAGCATTACTTGGTGTTTCCTTTAATTTCCAATTTTTAATATCTTTGGGCTTCGAGTTATAAGGTAAGCCTACTTTCCCATTTAATATCTCAGAAGGAGCCAAATCGTTGCCTTTGCTGTCTTGATACTTTACCGTAACTGGTGCAGCATCTGATTGAATAATTAAATCATTATTTTCTATATCAATTTTCTTAGGAGTGGTTTCAAATCCAAGATCATCATAACTCATGGTTGTTTTTATCGGAGATATACGTTGATTCCCACTATCCTTTACCCCCTTCAACGGAATCGTAATTTTTTGAGGGACATTAGGAGTTATTTCATCTTCTATCAATTCTCCTTTCAACACACCATTTTCAAAAGTAATATTGGTGAGGCCATCAATTACTGTACCCGGTACATACGTCACACTATCTGGTAGAGTTACAGTAACATCTTTAACTACAGCCTTCAACCCACCCGAGTTATTCATCGTGAAGCTATAATCAAAATTTTCATTTTCATTAATTATATTGTTTTCAACTGAATGATCTGTCGTAATAGCATTTTCTAATGTTAAAACTGATGGTGTACCAAATTGAATGTCATCCAGTAAATTACCTGCCGTTACTGTAGCATTACCTGCAGATATTGCTTTAAAGCCAAAACGTGTTACCGTTTGTCCTGCCGGAATTGTATACTCTCCACTATATATCTTCCATTCAGTATTAGGACTAGTCATTGTTGCTATTTTTACTAATCCTGCCTCCGGATTTGAGCTATTCGGTTTACCAAACCATACTTCTGCTGTATCTGTCCCCCATAAACCTCTGTGCGCAACTCTCCACTTGACAGTAACACCAGGTGTCGTATCAACATCTTGGTAAAGCATTGTTTTATCCTCTGCTACTAGTTCTGCATGTTGTTTACCGTTAAATGATTTAGGACCTTTCTTATCTTGTCCCCAACTATTATTCGCGTTATGATAATTATCCCCATGAAATTCGACATAAGGTGTTCTATTTCCAGAAACCGGAGCTGAGCGCCATGTATATTTCCCATTTACTTTTAGCTCATCATCAGTATAATATTTCCAGTCTTTATTTTTGTCCCCAGGAGAACTACTAGGTGTAGAGAACATAACTGGATCCTCAAAATCTCCGTTAATTAATTGGATTGGGCCAGAAGCTTTAGAGCTCCTGTTTTCAGTAGAACTTATATCATTACCTTGCTTATCTGTATTTGAATCTTTAGTTTCTTCTTCTGAAGTCTCTATTTCTTGAGTTGGATCTGATATTTCTTTTTTACCTGTATCCTCATTAGATAGCGTAGGAGGCGTACTGCTATCAGATGCTTCTAAAGAAGATTCTTTGGTTCCTTCATCAGAATCCGATCTAGTATCTTGACTCTGGATAGCAACCGAACATGGTGAAGAAGTAACCGGATTCCCTTCACGTACAGTACGTGCTGTGAAATCATAACTCCCCTCTTCCTTAGCTTCAAGTTGTAACGTGACTTGTTTCTCTTGTCCCTCTACCCAGTCAATAACCAACTGATTATTGACTGTATCCTGTGTCACACCAATACTCGGATTGGAATTCGACTGATAAGTGACACCTTCTGGAAGAGGAACAACTATTTTGGTATCCTCTTGATTGCTGTCTGTCACTGTTAAAGCGATTGACTCATCCTCTGCCTCTGCTTGAAGAACAAGATCAGAGACAACCGTATCCCCTGCCATAATTTTAGGAATAACAATACTCGATAATGTGATAAGAAGTCCTAAAATCGTGAGGACACTCAAAACAGTAAAGCTTCTTTTTCTCTTCCTAAGCCATCGTTTTAAATCCATTTTCATTTTATTAACACTCTTCCTTTCACTTCTTTTTGATCCACAAAGCCATAATTACGGCTATCTGTGGAGTGAGAACGATTATCACCCAACACAAATAGTTTCCCTTCAGGTACTGTTTCTCTTCCACTTATTTCTTTCAAGGTAAAGTCCTCCGTGACTGGTTCTGTATAATTCGTAGACGATAAACGATTATTCACATAAAGCTTCCCTTGCGTCGCATATACTGTATCACCTGGTAAGGCAATGATTCTTTTCACAAACTCTTTATTGGCCATCTGAGGGACATTAAATGCAATAATATCTTGGCGTTTTAATGTACTGGGATGTTTCTCTAAAACAATAATTGCCTTGTCATTTAATAGAGGTTTCATTGAATCCCCTTCTATCGTACGTATGCCATAAAATTGCAAAAGAACAAATAAAAGAAGAACAATAAAAGTGACTATCCCACCAGCTAAGCACATTATTTTTAACCGAGAGCTTCTCTTTTTTTCTTTTCTTTTTTCGTGTTTATTTTGATTCTTTTTATCCGAATGCTGTTCTTTATCTTGAACTGATGCTTGCTCACTACTCGTCTTTTTTACTTTTTCTTGTAGGCTCCTCAAGCGTTGTAAAATAATATCTGTATCTTTTTCTTTTATGTCAGATTCATGCAGTTCATCTTCTTCATTTTTTTTTACTTGTTTTTCAAAAGAAGGATAAAATTCATATGAACGGTTTCTCTCATGTTTAGTGAACACCTCTTCAACTTTCATACGAAAAGTTGGAATGAGATTGGAAGCATGATAGCCCATCTCTTCCAAACAATCTGCCAAAACCCCATCTTCCTCTCCTTGCCTACGGTTGTAAAAAGAAACGGGAATGAACTCAACTTTATAACGATGAAGCGGGTCCTGCATTATTTTCGTCCAAATAATTTGAGGAAAAATATGTTCAAGTTCTTCTAAAAAATTTAATACAGGGAAGGTAGAAAAGTTTGGGGTTAAGTCTGAGTTTTGAAGCGTGAAGTAATATTTTTTATTTAAAAGAGAAACATCAAAATCATCATACACTCTGCCTTGCTTTTTCATTAATTCTTGCAGGACTTGTGAGGGTCCAAAAGAATCTAACATAAACAGACATATTTCCTCTGCTTCTTTACGACTTTCTCCTCTATAAAGTTTAATCATTTCCTCTTACCTCATGAGCAAAAGATCGAATACAGTGAATATTATTGTTCAGAACTTCCAATAAGTACCTCTAAACTTTCAATCCATTGGTTAAGATCTTGATCAGCTTTCATTTTAAAATTCACAATATCTTCTCGTAAAAGTTGCCCTTCTTGTCTCATACTATTCAGTGCAGCCTGTTTTTGATGTTCGAAAGCCTTGACTTCTTCCTTCGCTTTTTGAACAATATCATTAGCTACACGTTTAGCATCAAGCATCACCTCTGCCAAATCTTTTTCAGAAAGCCCAATTGGAGTCTGTTTCTCTAATTCTTGAATTTTCAATGTATTTTGTTTTAAGGTATTGATATAGTTGATTTCATTTTTTTCTAAATTCGCGTTCTTTAAACGCAATTGTTCGTTTTCTTTTTCCAAAAATTCAAGCTTCTTTTTATTTTCTTCTACTTCTTGAATAATTCCACTCAATTCCGTTTCAAAATTACTCAGATCCCTTTGATTGATTTCGCTATAGTTTTCCATGATTTCTCCTACTTTATATGATGTGACGTTGTAACAATAAACTTTCCAAAAAATTGAAGTTTTTATAAAATAACTCCCTTTTTAAGGGTATTGATTATAAAAAATCAAGGATTAGATAACTAACTTTGTAATAATCAAACACATAGTTTCTTCATTTTATTTAAATATAAGGTTGAAAAAAATTTTTTTTTATTATATAATAAAAAAAAGCTTGTTTTTTATACAGTTTAAATCATATTGTTTAAAACATTAGTTAATATAACTTCAATTTTATTGACAAACGTTTGTTTTATTTAATTTAATTGAATTTTTATTTTTAATAACAAAAACACAGAAGAAATGTAGGTTTCTTCTGTGTTTTTGTTATTATTTTCACCAGATATTTCTTGATGAACTTGACCTATCAGAAGCTATCAAAAAAACTCCCAGTCATAAAACTAGGAGCTAAATACTTCAAATGTATTTTATAGGGTAATTTAATTATAACAAATTTATATGTCCTATCAACTCATCCAATCAATTAAAAAGCCACGTTGGCAAAGCATGACTTAGTGTAGCAGAAAAATATTTCTTCTATTTGTTTTTTATTGCCAACTCTATTATATCAGAATAAACGCCTACAAAAAGTAGACGCTTTAATAAATACTCATGGTATAAATATTATACACAAAATAAGTGCAAGCCTCCTCTTGTGATACAAAATATATACTAACTTAGAAGGTGCGAGGAGGACTCGGAATTGTGTACACTCATTGTAACAAAATGTAAGCGTATTATGCAATAAAAGAGCTAAAATAATTATCATGAATAAAATTTCACAAAGTAAAAAGCTACTTATCCTTGTATTATACAGTAGCCCTTTACTTTATAAATTTTAAAATACACACATTGTCATTGCTTGGTTAGTTTTTTGGTTAGTTCTTATTTTTAAAAAACTATGATCGCTTATTTATTAAGGCTAACCAACCTTTAAATTCATTTTACCATAATGCTTTATATTACCATATTTTGCTGTGAGAGCCGAAATTGTCATGGTATTTAGCAGGTGCAAGGGTTAACGTCTCGCGATCAACCACCCGTACATCATGATCTTCAAGCTCTACAATGATAATATTTTTAAATTTATCAGTATCTGCTGTAACTACTGTTGCTTTTTGTCCGTTTGATAATTTAATGATATCTCCTTTTTGCATCTTATTTATCCTTTCTGAAGTACTCTTTTTGAGTAAAAAATCCTTTAATGAAATAGTAAACCTACTTGCTACAAATTTTCCAATCAATACTTGAAATTAAAGTTATTCACAATAATTTAAATACTTATAGTAGCCGTACATATTCACATAGGTTTGCTTTTTATATCTAGAATCAAATATGTATTCTTTAAAATTTATGTTTTTCCTCATCGTTGCTAATTCATAATTTACTAAACTCAATGGTTTTTCAAATATTACTGATATCTGCTGTTTAGTTCTTGCTATTCCCAAATACCTCCTCCTTTCATTCCTCGTCTATTTTACATTTATGTATTTTATCAGCCATTCTGTATTCTTCGTAAGTTATATATTCTAAATATATAACAAATTATTATTTCATATCCAAACTAATATAAAAATCCCCGACGAAGCAGGGAAATCATCTTCATATTGCGGGAGCAGGATTTGAACCTACGACCTTCGGGTTATGAGCCCGACGAGCTACCTAGCTGCTCCATCCCGCGTTAATAAATAAAAGCTAACAAACTCCACAAAGTAACATTGATCTATATAAGTCCATTACCTTAATGGATGTTATTCAAATACTATCCTCATTGTAGCACACTTAACTAAATTAACCTAATTTCCCAATAAACGTATTACTTTAAATTCATAAACTTACTTCGAATGATATTATTCTCTACTTCCAATCGTTTCACTTTTTTGAGTAATTTATTATTAATCCCTCTCAGCTGTTTATTTTCAACTTTAACTTTTTCTTCACATCTCTTCAGTATAAAATTTCTTAACATTTTTCTCCTTTTATAATTCTATTCTCTATTGCCTTAATCATTATTTCTTCTCATGTCTAGTTTTCTATTAATACTTGGGATAAACTGACGTATTTCGCTTCCATTGAAACCTGCAAAGAGTTGATTTTTATCAACAATAATTGGAGTTTGTAGTATTTCCACGTGATCCACGAGGTAATCTATAGCTTCTTCAAATGACATTGCGTCTAATGTTTTTATGGTTGCTTTTGTTCTCCCCTTCATTGTACGCCTATTTTTCAAAATATCATCAAATCCACCATCCGTTAATAATAATAGTTTTATCAATTCATTATGAGTTATTTTTGTAATTTCGATACATTCTATTGCAATTCTATGAGTTTCAAACCATAAAAGTGCCTGCTTACTAGAAACACAATTTTTTCGCCAATATATTTTAAGACTAATAGTACTCTCCCTTGTGCTTTGGTTAAAAAAAGCACTCCAAAGAGTGCCTTACCATTAAGCTTTATTAATATTTGTAGCTTGTGGTCCACGTTGACCTTCGCCCATATCAAATGTAACTTTTTCGCCTTCTTCAAGTTTTTTGAAGCCGTTACTTTGAATTTCTGAGAAATGTGCAAACACATCTGCTCCATCTTCAGCTGTAATGAAGCCAAATCCCTTAGCATCATTAAACCATTTTACTGTTCCTTTTGTCATAGTATATATATTTCCTTTCAACTAGATTGTAAATCATTATGGTTAAAGAAAACATTTAAAATATATAACTTTGACTAAACTTACTTAATACATAGTATCATGCTTATTTGTTTTTGTCAAATTGACATAAAAAATCTTCGTTCATGAATGAAATGCCAATAATCAGAAACTCAACTGACTTTTGAAATATTTTTAATATATTTAAAGTGATATAAACCTTATAGATTAAAATATTTGTATAATGCCTAATCATACAGAAAAGAGACATCCGATATGTGAGAGATGCCTCTTTTCTGATAAATAATCTAGCTATAGATTACGCTCTATAGCTAGATATTTTATAAGTTGTAGGAAAGTACAAATTTTTGAAATAAGCACTGACCTACAACTAGCTTAGTATAACACTAATATCTCCGATAACATAATGATATAAAAAGTGAGACTTAATTTTATACTTTTATCAATTTTTATTCTGCCCACTTTTTGCCCACTAAATTATTTTTTTATTATTGCATCTTACTACTAAAGAGGTCGTCGTATATCACTACATATTTGAAGTAAATATAGCTCAATCTTCCAAAATGGTTTAGATTTATTCTATAAAATTGAGAGTATCAGTCACTCTATAAACTTTTAAATTAGTACTATATAGGATACTTAAAAATTTGCAAAGTAAAAAGCTACTGAAAAGTCTTAATCAGCAGCTCTTTATTTTTAAAATTTTATTACACACATTTTAATTGCTTGGTTAGTTTTTTGGTTAGTTTTTATTTAATAATACTCTAAACCCAATAATAATAATCAAAAAACAAATATTTTGCTATAATTACATTATACAATAGAAGTAACAATTTAATATATGGAAAAACACACATGCTAAAATATCCTCAAGGATTAAATAAACAAAGAAAAAATTTTTCAGGAAAACAAACAGAGAAAAAAGTGGTGCATAACGCTGCGAAAAGTACTCCGAATATGGTAAAATCTAAATCGGCAGTAAAATTTGGTAAACGTGGTATGAACTTTGAAGCAGAGATCAATGCGACTAATGATTATTATCTTGCACATGATATCGCTGTGATTCATAAAAAACCCACTCCTATCCAAATTGTAAAGGTTGACTATCCCCAACGTAGCCGTGCTAAAATTACCGAAGCCTACTTTAGACAGGCTTCAACTACAGATTATTCTGGCGTCTATCAGGGAAGATATATTGATTTTGAAGCTAAGGAAACCCATCAGAAGACAAGTTTTCCTCTGAAAAATTTTCATGAGCATCAAATCGTCCATATGTCCAAAGTCCTTGAACAAAAAGGCATTGCCTTTGTGCTCTTACACTTTGCCTCTTTGGACGAAACTTACTACTTGCCATCTGAGAATTTGATTCGTTTTTATCAAGAAAAAAAAGGCTTAAAGTCTATTCCTCTTGATTATATTAAGCAACATGCTTATCAAATCCCATCAAATCAGATTCCTAGAATCCCTTACTTGGATATCGTTAATCAACTTTGCGAGGTGAATTAAAATTCCTACTAACAAACGAAAAAAATCAAAAATGAATCGAAATAAAAACACTGCAGTTAAAAGATCTCTCATTTCAACATTGAAATGGGCTTTAATTCTGATTTTTTCAACAATTATTCTGACTTTTGTTGCTGCTGGTGCGCTCTTTATTTATTACGCAAAAGATGCACCAAAATTAGATATGAGCAAATTGGAGTCACCCCCATCAACGGTCGTTTATGACAAGGATGAGAAGGTAATTGCTACTCTTGGTGCGGAACAACGTGATTTAGTACAGACTGATAATATACCTGTCATGCTTGTTAATGCTGTAACCTCGATTGAGGACCGCCGCTTTTTCAATACACGTGGTGTTGACCCAATACGTATTGCTGGTTCTTTAGTCAATAACTTACGCGGTGGACATATGCAAGGTGGTTCTACCTTAGATATGCAGTTGATTAAACTGTCTTTCTTCTCTACTGACTCAGCTGACCAAAACATGAAAGTCAAAATTCAAGAAGCTTGGCTTGCCTTACAGCTGGACCAAAAATGGTCAAAAGAGCAAATCTTTACTGCTTATGTCAATAAAGTCAATATGGCGAATGGTTATTACGGTATGGGGACAGCTTCTCAAGCTTACTATAATAAACCGTTAACAGACTTGTCTATCGCACAGTTAGCCCTACTTGCGGGTATGCCACAAGCACCAAATACTTATAATCCTTATAAAAACCCAGAAGCTGCGAAATATCGTCGCGATTTGGTAATCAATGCGATGTACCGCAATGGTAAAATCACGGAGAAACAAAGAGATGAAGCCATCAATACACCAATCGATGACGGTCTTCAAGACTTGAAGAGCGGTGTGAGCATTCCTGAATATGCCAATGACTTCATCACCGAAGCCATCAAGCAAGCCAATCAAGAAACAGGAACAGATGCGCCAAATGCTGGCTTAAAGATTTATACTACGCTTGACAGTAAAGCGCAGCAAGATCTGTTCAATATTGTCAATACCAATGATTCTGTACCATTCACTGATGACGAACTTCAAGTTGCTTCAACTTTGATTGATACACAGACAGGTGGCGTTGCGGCCCAAATCGGCGGACGTAAGCAAGAAATCGCGGTGTTTGGTTCAAATCCTGCAACAGAATCTACTCGTGACTGGGGCTCAACGATGAAGCCACTCATCGACTACGCACCTGCCTTTGAAAATGGTATTTATACAAGCACTGCCCAAACCATTTCCGACTCAGGTCCTTACTTCTATCCCGATGCTCAAAATATTCAACTGAACAACTGGGACAATCAGTATCTAGGAAATATCTCCGTACGACAAGCTTTAGCCCTTTCACGTAATATCCCGGCTATTAAAACTTTGGATGCTGTCGGACTGGACAATGCGACTGCTTTTGCCAACAAACTCGGATTTAAGTATCCTGTAGAAACAGGAAAATATGATGACAAAGGTGACCCTATTTTTGAACCAGGAACTATGACTTTCGCTAATGGGATTTCAAGCAACTCAAGAAGCAGGGATTCTCAATATGGTGCAAGTTCTGAACGTATGGCTGCTGCCTATGCTGCTTTTTCGAACGATGGTATCTACACAAAACCTTACTATGTTTCGAAAATTGTAATGCCTGACGGCTCGACAAAAACTTATGAGCCAGAGCGTACGCGTGCGATGAAGTCTTCAACTGCTTATCTTATTACTGATATCCTCAAAGATGTTATCAAAGGAAATGACGGCACAATACCTGCTCTTTCTACAGGTCTTTATGCACAAACTCCTGGCCTTCCTGAAGCAGGGAAAACAGGAACTTCCAACTACGATGATGCTGAATATCCTAAAGCTCTTGAAACAGCTGGAATCACGCAAGCTCAGCTCCAAGGTGGTTCAATGGCACCAGACGAAAACTTTGTTGGTTACACACCACAGTATTCTATGGCTGTATGGACCGGTTATAAAAATAGACTACAACCTGTCTATGGCGAAAATATGTATATCGCTGCTAAAGTTTTCAAAGCAATGATGACAGATTTATATCCTGATCCAACATCTGTTGCAGACTGGCAAATGCCAAGCGATGTCGTAAAACAAGGTTCTGACCTTAGTGTAACAGGAAATTAATTTATGAAAATCGAGAAAATCGTTAGTGAAATTGCTCAGGAAAATGCTTATATCCTGAGCAATTCTGCTTTTAGTATACTTATTGATCCTGGCAGTCAACCAGAAAAAATTATTGCAAAACTTCAAGAGATTGACAAGCCTTTAACTGCTATTCTCTTGACTCATGCACATTTTGACCATATCATGGGGCTTGATACCCTCAAGCAAGCCTATCCTAATGCTCAAGTTTATCTACATGAAAATGAAAAAGAGTGGCTCAAAAACCCCGAGCTTAATGCTTCAGCTTTAATGCTCCCCTTTCCTGTCACTTGTAAGACTAATATAGATGAATATTATGTCTGTGATACACCTTATAATCTCTCTGGGCTAAAATTCCACGTACGCCACACACCCGGACATTCTATTGGAGGAATTAGTCTTGTTTTCGAAGAAGAGGAGCTTATTTTTTCCGGTGATGCACTTTTTGCTGGTGCGATTGGAAGAACAGATCTTCCAAGTGGGAATCACACACAATTACTACAGTCCATTGAGGCAGAACTTTTTAGCCTTCCCGACGATTATAAGGTTTATCCAGGGCACGGTCCAAGCACAACGATTGGAAAAGAAAAGCTTTATAATCCATTTTTCTAATATAAAAAGCCCCATGGGCTTTTTTATATTCAGCTTAGTAAGCTTTCAGAAATTTCCCTCAAAAAAACATCTCTATATTAATATAGAGATGTTTTTTATTATACAGATAATGTTTGGCCAGGATAGATATTTCCTGTAATACCGTTCATTGCGGCAAGTTCATCTGCTGTTCTTCCATAAACAGAGGCAATTGATGTTAAAGTATCACCTGATTGAACAGTATAAGAACTAGAAACGGTGCTTGTTGCCATCGTTGAAGCACTTGTAGTTGAAGTTGTCGTCGTTGCACTAGTCCCAGCTGTTGGTATCTGGAGAACTTGACCTTGCATGATGTGATCTGTAGCTGAGAGACCATTTTGGGAAAGAATTGCATCCATTGATACACCATAGTGTGCTGCAATATCATAGACTGTATCACCTTCTTGAACAGTATAAGTTTGTGTACCGTATGAACTTGTATCTGTAGAAGTTGTAGTTGTCACATAGCTTGTTGTTGAAGTTGTAGCGACTTCTCCGCCATCATAAGCTGTTAAACCATATTGCGCGATAACAGCATTTAATTTTGAGGCATAATTTGGATCTGTAGCATAGCGTCCTTGCAACCAAGCGGTTGCATCTTGATAAGAGCTTGTATTTTCACGCCAAACACCTGAATACAAGAAAGAGCCACGTAATAAACGTGCTTGTGCAGCACAAGCCTCTGCAACTGAAGCATAAGCTTGGAAAGGTTCCACGACATTATGCATTTGTCCGTCAAGAAATTCTTGTGTAGGCAAATAAACTGGATTTCCTGAAGTGTATTTCACACCGAAAATATTATTATAATTTACAGCTAGTGCACTTTGTCCAGCACTGCTTTCCAAAATACCTTGGGCAATCATAACAGAGGGGTAAAGACCATATTCGTTTGCGACTGGAGTTGCTGCTTCAGCCAACTCTTGTACTGACATTGCTTGTGCTTTCACAGCCCCAAGACTTGTAAGGGCTACAGCAGCTGCGCCAAATAAAAATTTGTGTTTTGTATTCATCTTATAAAAACTCCATAAATAAAATATTCATTATTTCTAAGTATATACTATTTATTATCTAATGTAAAACTATATAATCCTTGATATTATATTTTTATAGCGCTTATTCGCTTTTTTTATGTAAAACTGATAAAGTAGGTTTTATAATAAGAAGCAGGATCATCAAAGATAAAAGGAGAACTCTATGTCTAAAATTTATGAAAACATTACTGAACTCATTGGGCAAACACCCATTATCAAGCTTCGCAATCTTCCTGAAGACAGTGCTGAGGTTTACGTTAAACTTGAGGCATTTAATCCTGGAGGATCAGTAAAAGACCGTATTGCCCTCAATATGATTCGGCAAGCAGAGCGGGATGGACTACTAAAAGAAGGTGGGACTATTATTGAACCAACTTCTGGAAATACTGGAATCGGACTTGCTTTTGTCGGAGCTGCTTTAGGCTACAAAGTTGTGATTGTCATGCCTGAAACCTTCTCACTTGAACGCCGTAAATTAATTCAAGCTTACGGTGCTGAACTTATTTTAACTCCAGCTGCTGGAGGAATGAATGAAGCTATTGCTACAGCAGAGCATCTTGCAGAAGAAAAAGGATGGTTCCTTCCACTTCAATTTGACAACCCGGCTAACCCAGCTGCTCACGAAGCCACAACAGCTGTAGAAATACTGGACGTTTTTGGTGAAACAGGTTTGGATGCTTTTGTGGCTGGTGCGGGAACCGGTGGAACTATTTCTGGGGTTTCCCATGTACTGAAAAAAGCAAATCCTAAGCTCAAAAGTTATGCGGTAGAACCTGCAAGTTCTCCTGTCTTAACAGGCGGGCAACCACAGCCCCATAAACTTCAAGGGATTGGTGTTCCTTTTATCCCTAAAGCTTTGGACACTTCTTCTTATGATGAAGTAATTGATGTCCCTGTGGAAGAAGCTTTTACTACTGCTCGCGAAATTGGTTTTAGCCAGGGCTTCCTTGTAGGGATTTCAAGTGGTGCAGCAATTTGGGCTGCTCTTGAAGTTGCGAAAAAATTAGGTAAAGGAAAGAAAGTATTGACCTTGTCTGCCGACAATGGCGAGCGCTACCTCTCTACAGAACTCTATGATTTTTAATTCTTAAACTCTTAACTTAAGAGAAACATCAATAGTTGTAATTTAGCCACGTCTTTACTTAAACAACAGATAAAAAAGCTCCGACACTTAATCGGGGCTTTTATTCTTTTATCAATTCGCTACTTTAAGCATTTCTTGATAAATATTGCGGAAGATTGTAAGAAAGGCTTCAATCTCTAACATATTATTTGTATGGTCCAGACTAACACGTACAGCGCTGGTTGCAAGATCAGGTTTGACATGCATAGCCATAAGTGTGCCGGCAGCAGCATTTTTCTTCGAAGAACATGCAGATGTTGTTGAGATGAAAATCTCATGTTTTTCAAAAGCATGAACAACAACTTCTCCTCTAACTCCACGAATTCCAAAGGTCAATATATTGGGAGCAAAGTCATCCATTTCTGAAAAAAGGATAATTTTTTCTTGCTTAGAGAGTTCCTCAAAGATGATTGCTTTCATTTGACGAATTTTCTCAACTTTATGATCAAAATCAGATAGTGCAAGACGAAGAGCCTTAGCTGTAGCAGCGATACCAGCAACATTTTCAGTCGTCGAACGCTTGTTATTTTCCTGACCACCGCCATGTAAAAGAGGGGCTAAGCGTTTCCCTGATTTAATATAAAGAAAACCGACACCACGTGGCCCGTGGAATTTGTGCGCTGAAAATGTTGCAAAGTCCACACGTTCCAACATAAAGTCCTCAACAGCTATTTTACCAATGGCTTGGACAGCATCGATGTGGAAAGAAATGGTAGGACGATTTTCCAAGAGTTTAGCGATTTCTTTGATCGGTTGAATAGAGCCTATCTCGTTATTTACGGCCATGACAGATACCAAAATTGTATCTTCGCGGATTAATGCCTCAAGCTCTGAAACTTTAACAAATCCCCGTTCATCAACAGGTGCTTCATCAATTTCAAATCCTTGCGTAGCTAACCATGCTGCAGTATTTTTAACTGCAGGGTGTTCTATGGCTGAGATAATGATGTGCTTACCAAATCTTTCTTTTTCATATGCCACACCTTTTAAGACCCAGTTATCGCCTTCTGTTCCACCACTCGTGAAGAAAATTTCCTCTGCATTAACATGAAGTAGATCCGAGATTTGACGGCGTGAAGCCTCCAAAAGACGTGTTGCAGTTGTTCCTAAACTGTGCAAGCTCGAGGGATTTCCCATGATTTTATTGGCTACATCTGTATATGTGCGTAAAACTTCTGGATTTATAGCGGTAGTGGCTGAATTATCAAAGTAAATGATTTTAGTTTCCCCATTTCTGAATAACATTTAGCAGCTTCCTTAGCTTAAGCAGCGGAAGCATTTTTTCATCCTTACATTCTATCACTTTTTTCTCGCTTTTTACAGCTTGAAAATCATTATGTACTCAACTGTTATCTTCATTCTGTTTTACTGTAAGTAAACATGCAAGAGCTACAAATTTTTGTAATCAAAGACAATAAAAAATACCATGGTTAACCACGGTATCAGTATTTCTACGCTAGATTATTTAACAGCGTCTTTCAAAGCTTTACCAGCTTTAAATGCAGGAACTGTAGTTGCTGCGATTTGGATAGCTGCACCAGTTTGTGGGTTGCGTCCTTCGCGAGCTGCACGTTCACGAGTTTCGAAAGTACCGAAACCGATAAGTTGAACTTTTTCTCCTTTTGCGAGGAATTCAGTTACTGATTCACCGAAAGCGTTAACTGCTTTTTCAGCATCTTTTTTTGTCAATCCAGCTTTTGCTGCAACTTCAGCAATAAGATCTTGTTTGTTAGCCATTTTAAAAATGTCCTCCATATTTTGTTTTACCTGTTCTTATTAGGCACTTTTCATTTTATCAAATGTTGTGAACCTTTGCAAGCCTAAACAGCGTTTTTCTGCGGTTTTTAGCTGATTTTAAGGTTGAATCATCAAATTAAAAGTAAAGTTTCCACTGACTAAATCTAACTGATTTGCTTTTAAATATAAATTATCTGCTAAAGTAAGTTGTGGTAGATGTAATATGACTTGATCCTTCGTCGGTAAGACTTCTACAAAGGCTGGAAGCTTAATGCTTGACTTCACATAAGCAAGAACAGCACTTGTTGGTAAGTTCAATGATCCTGCCGAAACATTCTTCACCTGAAGTGCAACAGAACCATCATTTAAAGCCAAAGGCTCAAAGTAAATATAGAGTGGAATTTTTTGGCCAAAAAGTTGGTAAGAAGCTTCTAAAACAGCTTGACTATTTGATAGATAGAATTTATAACTCATGTCTGAAGTCTGAAAATCTTGCAGATAAGTATTGATAAGCTGGTTTAACTGGTCCCGATTAGTCGTTATTTTAGCGACTTCTGTCGTCTCTTTAGGCTTACTTACTTGCCCCAAAGATTGTTGGTCCCGCACATTAAATACACGGCTCGAAATAAAAGCAAAAGTTCCAAGATTAATTGCTAATAGAGCAAGAAAGAGCCATTTCCAGATTGTTTTTTTATTTTTCATTGATCACCTGATATTCTTTAAATACTGCATCAGCCATGATTTGATAGCCAATATTGTTGGGGTGGAAACTATCTGCTGTATAAAGGAGATCATTGATTTGAGACTGACTTTCAGAAATCCCTTTCTCCCCTCCGATTCCTTTGTAAAGCAAATCGTTGATGGCAATAAAACTCGTATTTTTTTCTTCTTTTACCGTTTCCTCTGTTGCGATATTCCAATTATTAATGATTGTTTGTAAGGCTGTTATATTAGGAAAATTCATATAGAAAGGATTATAAATCCCTAAAACATAGACATGAGCCTTAGGATTATTTAGCCGAATAGTCTCAAAGATTTTTTTCAGCTCATTTTGATAATTACGCGCAGGTTGTTCAAAGTCTTTTTCTTTAAGTTTTGAAAGATGAGCAACATTATCTCGGATAACTTTCATAACATCATTCCCACCAACAGTCAAAGTGATAAAATCTGCATTTTTTATAGCAGTTTGGATTTCTCTGTCCTGCATTTTTTCATAGATTTGGGTACTTGTATCACCTGCATGACCAAAGTTTTGTGACTCTACTTTTCCTGTGGTTTGGTTTTCTACCTCTTTTGCTAAAAGAGGGACGAAACCACCTTGGCCTGTTGCATCACCAACCCCTTCTGTTAATGAGTCTCCCAATGCCACGTAATTCACGATTTTATCTTGATCCTGTACTTCTTCTTTTAAACGGTTGCCAGCTGGAGTACTCATCAAAGAAAGCAAACAGAATACAAGTAAACTTGCTAGTAAAAAGCCAGCAAGTTCAAGAATAATTTTCAGTTTTTTATTCATAATCAATCATTACAGCCCAAGCACCCGGTCCTGTATGAGTAGCAATAGTAGAGTTAGTATCGAGGATAGAAATTGGTTTTTCAACAAATTTTTGCAAAGCTTCCTTCGCTTTATTAGAAAAATCAAGTCCTTCTACATGTGAAATGCCAATCTCACGAATTTTACGTCCAGAGTTTGCGATGTGTTCTACCGTTTCATCTAGCCATTTGGTAAATGTCTTATTCCCACGTCCACGTGTCATTACACCTAGCTCACGGTTTTTTAGTTCCATCACGATACGTACATGCAAGAGACTTCCCACGATTCCGGTTGTACGACTGATACGTCCGCCTTTAACCAGGTTTTCGAGCGTCGAAATCCCAATAAACAGTTCTGTATTTTCACGTACATGATTAATTCTCTTCAAGATTTCTTCTTTTCCAAGACCTTCTTTAGCCAATCGTGCGGCTTCCACTACTTGGAATTTCAAACCTTGGTCCGTAAAATCACTATCAAGAACTGTTACATCACGGCCAGATAGCATTGCCCCTTGACGCGCTGCTTGTACTGTACCGCTTAAACTTTCAGTGATGTGAATGGAAATAATCGCATCTTCTTCACTGGCAATTTCTTCATATTTTTCTGCAAAGACCCCTACAGGAGGTTGGCTTGTTTTAGGCAATGCCTTAGAAGCCTTCATTTTTTCCATAAATGAGTCCAAGGGTAAGTCTGAATCAAGGTAAGTTGTCCCGTCAATAGTTACCGACAATGGAACTACAGTAATATCAAGTTCTTCTACTAATTCTGGTTCAATAGTTATTGATGAATCTGTCACAATTTTAATTGTCATATTTTCTCCAAATCAAAATAAAAAGACTTCGATTTCTTTTCTAAACAATCTATGTTAATATATATTAATATTATACCAAATGAACTGCAATTTCGCTAATCCTCTTTTTCAAATTTATAAATATTTTGATTTTAGAAAGCGAAATTATTATGGAAAGAAGGAGATCAATGGAAAAGCCAGCTTCTCGCGCTTATCAAATTGTTGACCAGGTCTTTAATGCCATCACACACGGAGTCGGCACTGGTCTTGCTATTACAGGACTTGTTTTACTCATACTTAAAGGAGTAGCCAATCATTCACCGATACAGATTGTTGCTTTCTCAATTTATGGAGCCTCTCTTGTACTACTTTTTCTCTTTTCAACTTTGGCACACAGCCTACACTTTACACGCGCTCAAAAAGTTTTTCAAGTTTTTGATCATAGCGGTATCTTTTTACTCATCGCAGGAACTTATACCCCTTATTGCCTCGTTACATTAGGAAATTGGCTAGGCTGGGGAATGTTAGCACTTGTTTGGCTTTGTGCGATCTTGGGAATAGTCGTTACAGCTATCTACCTTCCACGATGGAATACCGTGCCTAGAGGTTCAACTGTCCTTTATATTGTTATGGGATGGGTCATCCTCTTTGCCATTTACCCTCTCTGGCAGCTTCTGCCTGCCTATGGCTTCTGGTTTCTCGTTGGAGGAGGTGTAATTTACTCTGTCGGTGCAATTATATACCGTTATAAATTCCCTTTCGCTCACGTGGTCTGGCATCTTTTTGTTCTTGGTGCTGCAATGCTGATGTGGTTCTCCATCTATGGTTATGTGGGATCATAAGAAAAAACGCTATTTATAAACAGCGTTTAAGACATAGGTTTTCAACTTGTTCAAAAGTAAATCATTTTCTTCCACATAGACTTGAGTCTGTGTGGTTTTTTTTGTGTCAGCAAAATGCAAAATGACTTGTATTCCTCCAGGAAACTCCCGTAAAATTCGAGAAATATGCGTATTATGACTTGCATCTTCAAGATTCAACCAAAGTTTACGGTCTGTCTCTTCTACTTCGATGACACGATCAGCTAGCATCTGTAAAGCATCATTCCTTTCAGAAACTTTGCCAGAAATTAAATAAAATTTTCCTTTTTCGAGATTTGCCATAAACCGCCGATAATTTTCTGGGAAAAGTGTAATATCAAAATTTTCTTTACTGTCAGTTGTGGATAGGAAAGCCATTGTCTCTCCTGTCTTTGTACGATGGGTACGCACAGCAAGTAGCTCGACTAAAACAGTCGCTCGCTTATTTTTTTGCAAATCAGTCAGTGCTGTAAAATTTGTTTTCAGTTTAAGTGCTAAAGTTTGCAAGGGGTGTGGCGTAATCCCTACACCTAAAAACTGCTTTTCATACTCGTATTTCTCGGATTGCAGATAATCTTCTGCATCTTGAAAAGAGAATTTTAAGGCAGATGCACCGAAGAGATCCAGTTGAATATTTTGACTATAATCAATGAGAGTTGATAAGTTTTGAGCCAGCTTCCGTCTGTTCATGTCTTGGTCATCAAAAGCTCCAATCTGTACAAGTGGTAGCAAATAATCTTCTTTCTGGAAATTTTGAGGTAAACTTTTCACCAAATCTGCTAAATCACTAAAGGGCCTATGTTCAACAATCCAAAATGCCATATCTCGTGGAATGCTCCGTACATTTGCTAAGCCCAAGGCGATTTTACCATTTTCTACTCTGTCATGATAAGGCATCCGATTGATGGAAGGTTGCTCCATTTGAAAATCATTATCCAAAGCATCTTGAATCATGCTCTCTCTTTTACGGTCTCGAAGCTGAACCTCATAAAATTCATCGGGATAATTCGCCTTGAAATAAGCGATTTGAAAAGCTAGAGCAGCATAAGCATAGGCATGAGAACGATTAAAACCATAATTAGCAAAACGTTCAATCAGACGATATATCTCCATCGCTTGTGCTTCAGTGTGCCCCAACTTTAAGCTTCCTGCTAAAAATTCGGCTTGGAGTTCTTCAAATTCTTTTCCTTTTTTCTTTGAGATTGCACGGCGGAGCAAGTCAGCCTTACCCAAAGAGAAACCGGCAAAGCGTTGTGCAACTTGCATGATCTGTTCCTGATAAATCATAATGCCATAGGTTGGCGCTAATATTTCTGTCAGTGTCTCGTCAATGACTTCTACTTTTTCCTGTCCATGTCGGCGGGCAACGAATTGGGGAATAAACTGTGAAGGGCCTGGACGGAAAATAGATGTCGCATCAACAATATCCTCAAACTTTGTTGGAGCTAAATTACGCAAAAAACGTCTCATCTGTGGATTCTCAAATTGAAAAATACCTAGAGTATTTCCAGCACGGAAAAGTGCTAACGTTTTGTCATCTTCTAAATCTATGTGCAAAGGATCGATGTGAACATTTTTTCGTTTTTGTACTAATTCACATAATCGCTCAATTATCGTTAAATTTCGTAAACCCAAAAAGTCGATTTTCAACAGACCAATTGCTTCAACATCCGGTGCCTCATATTGTGTCAAGGCCAAATCATCGGATGGTTTTAGAGGCACGTAATTGACCAAGGATTCTTGGCTTAACACCACGCCCGAAGCGTGTGTCGATGTTTGACGCGGTAAGCCTTCAATACGAGTAGCTATCTCATACACCTTCTGCAATCGACTGTCGCGTAAAATTTCAGCCTTAAGTTTAGGATTTTCCTCGTACTCATCACGAAGCGAACCAAACCGTTGTCTCAACATGCGTGTGAGAGAAGAAAGCTCAGCTTCGTTCATCCCAAAAGCCTTTCCGACATCACGTAAAGCTTGTCGTTTACCTAAGGTCGAGAAAGTCACGATCTGCGCCACATGGTCGCTACCATAACGCCGCTTCATATAAGCAAGCAACTCGGACCGTTTGGTATCAGGCATATCAATATCGATATCGGGCATTGCTACACGTTCCGGATTAAGGAAACGTTCAAAGAAGAGATTATTTGCCACCGGATCAACATGAGTGATACCTAAGGTATAAGCCACCAATGACCCAGCAGCAGAGCCACGCCCCATGCCGCAATAGATGTCGTTTTCACTTGCATAGCGTAATAAGTCGGCAACGATAAGGAAATAGTCATCGAAGCCCATTTGATGGATGACCGATAGTTCATGATTGAGACGTGCACGATAGTCTTCTCCTGCAGGCAGATTGACTTCTGCTCTTTCACGAAGAAGCTCCGCTGCAATTCTTTGTTTATCAAACTGAGGCAAGCCTAACTTCTCACTAAAGTCATACGCAATATTTGCAACTAAGTTTTCAAGATTATCTAAGGCTTGAGGATAATTCTTAGCATATAATTTTTCGTAAATTTCTGGTCTCTGCAAAAGTTGGTCATTTGACAAAGTCAACTCTTGATTGTAAGGTATTAAATCACGAATCGCATGTAGAACTTCAAGGCTTTCATTATCGACCTGTGACAAGTAGCGCACAGGCTGAAAAGGAAGGTACGGAAACTGAAGCGAAGTTCCTCCAGCACCTGTAGGCAAGATGCCAATATATACTTCTGCTTGAATCTGTGAAAGGGCTGAGAGATTCGCATAAGACTCTGGTACCACTAAAACGACATCATTTAAAAAACTCTCAATATCAGAAAAACGGTGACGACCGTAATTATGACTGGAAGAGATTTTTAAAAGATTTTTATACCCCTCAGTATTTTTAGCAATAAAACTAAAGGATACAGGTAAACTGTCCAGCTCAAAAACAAGCTCAACCCCAATAATGGGCTGTATGTTTCTCTTTTGTGCTTCAATCGCAAAGTGATAAGCACCATGTAAATTTCCGACATCACAAATGCCGAGCTGTTTATAGCCCATTTTTTCTGCCATATTCAGATAATCATCTACTCGGACAACACTATCTAAAAAACTGTACTCTGTTTTGGTGTTGAGTTGTGCAAACATTTGGCCCCTTTCTCCTTTGTTTTTATACTTTTTTCGCATAATTCTTGAATTTTAGCTCTAATAGTATTATACTTTATTTTGAAGAAAAATCGAAAGAAGAATTATTATGAAAGTACTTGTAACTCTTTTCTGGTCAGCCGTTATCGGCGAAGTTGTAGGTTACATCATGACCGCACTCGCTGGGGTAGCTGACAAGCCGTTTAGCACTTTGGTTGTCTCACTGGTATTCGGACTTTTTGTTTTACTCATTAGTAAAGTCGGAGTTGTGGAACCAAAGCATTAATCTCTCTTTCAAAGACCGATCAAAAAAAGCAGGTTTTTAATCTGCTTTTTTTGTGTCATAATAATCCTTTTCTTGTAGCTCCCAATACTCTTGATCTGTCTCACTAATTTCTCTTAAAATACGTGCCGGATTTCCCACAGCGATGACATGTGCGGGCAGATTTTTAGTAACTACTGCTCCTGCCCCTACAATCGTTCCTTCGCCAATACTAACACCTGGATTCACAATAACACCTGCACCGAGCCATACACGATCGCCAATAGTGATTGGTTTTGCATATTCAAGCCCTCGAACCCGAACAGCTGCATCGATAGGATGCAATGGTGTAATCAGGCTTACGCGAGGTCCAAACATTACATCGTCTCCAATAGTGATTGGTGCAACATCCAAAAAAATACAATCCACATTGGCATAAAAATTTTCACCAATGTGTGTGTTAAAACCATAATCGACTTGAAGTGGCGGATTCACATAAATAGATTTTCCTGTACTCCCAAACAATTGTTTCTCTAAAGCAATAATTTCTTTTTGATCCATTAGGCTGGTTTGATTTATCTTTTGCGCAAGTACTCTTCCTGGTTGTGGATCATACTCTTTTTCAATCTTAGATGCTCTATAAAGTTGTCCTGAAATCATACGTTGATACTCTGACATGGCTTCTCCTCTCAATATTGCATCCAGTATATCAAATTATGATAGGAAAAAATATTAAAAAGTAAGCACTAAAAAAATCCCCACCTTAAGTAGGGATTTTTATTTTCACATATTTTCCACTGCAGCTTTAACAAAGGCTTGATAAAGCTCTTCTGGACGGTTTGGACGTGATTGTAATTCTGGGTGATATTGACAAGCAACGAAGAATTTTTTATCGGTTAACTCAACGATTTCGACCAAACGGTTGTCTGGGGAAACACCAGAGAATGTAAAGCCTGCCGCTTCAAATTGTTCACGATATTTATTGTTAAATTCATAGCGGTGACGGTGACGACGTTGAACGACATCCGCATCATTGTAAGCCGCACGTGCTTTAGTGTTTGCTTTTAGTTTTGATGGGTAGAGTCCTAAGCGCAAGGTTCCTCCCATGTCTTCAACATCAACTTGGTCACGCATGATATCGATAATTGGATATGGTGTTTCTGGGTTTAATTCGTAAGAATGTGCCCCTTCCATGCCGAGAACATTGCGCGCAAACTCCACGCATGTCATTTGCATACCCAGACAGATCCCCAACATTGGAACGTCGTTTTCACGTGCATAACGGATAGCCGAAATTTTACCTTCTGATCCACGTTCACCAAACCCGCCAGGAACGATAATACCATGTGCATCTTTCAAACGTGCAGCAGCATTGCTATCGTCCAAGTCATTGGCATTTACCCAGTCCAATTCGATATCGCTGTCTGCTGGGTATCCGGCATGTTTCAATGCTTCTGTCACTGAGATATATGCATCTGGTAATTCTACGTATTTCCCAACCAAGGCAATCTTGACTTTTTTCTTGAGGTTCATCACATGGTCAACCATTGCTGCCCACTCTGTCATATCAGCTGCAGGTGCATCAAGTTTCAAGTGATCACAAACGATTTGATCCATGTTTTGCTCTTGCAAGTTTAACGGAATTTGGTAAAGATGTTCCACATCTAGAGACTGGATAACTGCTTCAGGATCAACGTCACAGTACATAGCTACTTTATCACGCATTTCACGTGTGATTGGAACTTCTGTACGAAGCACCAACATATTCGCTTGGATACCATACTCACGTAATGTTTTTGTTGCATTTTGTGCAATTTTTGTTTTCAACTCCCCAGCTGCACGCAAGTGGAGGATTGGCACAGTGTGAATGTACATCACATTATCTGAACCAACTTCGGCTTTCATTTGACGTAGAGCCTCAATAAATGGAAGGGATTCCATATCACCTACTGTACCACCCACCTCAGTGATGATAACATCCGCATCAGTCATAGTTGCTGCACGCTTAATTTTTTCTTTTAATGTATCCGTAACGTGAGGTACCATTTGAACTGTGGCTCCAAGGTACTCCCCTTTACGCTCTTTGCGTAAAATTTCAGAGTAAACTTTACCTGAAGTTACATTTGAGTATTTATTAAGATTGATATCAATAAAACGCTCGTAGTGTCCAAGGTCAAGGTCTGTTTCAGCACCATCGTCTGTAACAAAAACCTCACCGTGTTGATAAGGACTCATTGTCCCTGGGTCAATATTAAGATACGGATCAAATTTTTGTACAGTTACTTTAAGGCCACGGTTTTTGAGCAAACGTCCCAAAGACGCTGCAACAATACCCTTACCCATTGATGATGTACCACCACCTGTGACGAAAATATACTTAGTTGCCAATGCGAAATCTCCTCTGTTTTCTATATTAAGCCTGGGAAAATATAATGGAAAAATAGTTGTTTTTATTTTTCCTAATGAGGCGCTTAGGCAAAGCTCCGTAGAGCTTGCCATCCAGCATTTAGTGGCTTTAGCCACAAATGATGGTAGCGAAACAAAAAAATAAGCTCCCTCTTGTAAGGGAGCTTCTGACTTTACCGCAAAAAGCGGTGCCCGAATATTATTCTATATGATTTTGATTTTTTTGTCAAGGTCCTAGATTTTATCTGGAGTAAAAAAGAGGATAAGACCATCTATCCTCCTTTTAGAAATTAGTGAATATCAGTAGGACTCGCGAGCAACTGGTTTCCCTCTGAGGTCATCTACTTCGACTTTGAATGTCATCTGCACCTCCCTCTTTATTGTTAAATACATTTTCTCACACTTTGCCTTCATTACCAACTCATATGCAAAATTTCCAGTGAGGTACTTATCCAGACTTTTACTTACTCATAACTTGCACGTTCCCCACCAATAAGCTTAGGACGTGATTTGAGAGCTGTGACATGCGCTCCGCCAAGTTCTTTCAAGACAGGTCGCACAGGGATTTGGACATGCTTTACGTGCATTCCAATAGCTGTATCGCCAATATCGAGTCCAGCATATGCCGTGATATGCTCAACTTCTACTGGTGCCTTAAATAGCTTATAAGCTGCGACTTGTCCACTCCCTCCTGCATGAAGCTGTGGAACAACAGAAACGATTTCCAAATCTTTTTTGTCCGCCAATTCTTGCTCTACAAGTAAAGCACGGTTAAGGTGTTCACAAGCCTGGACAGCTAAATAAATATCCCGCGCCTTGAGTGCTTCGTAAATCGTTCCGACAATCACTTCGCCGATCTCAGCTGAGGAGTTCTTACCAATTGTACCGCCATTGACTTCGGAACTAGATAGGCCCAAGACAAAAATCTGTCCAGCTTTTATCTCTGTTTTTGCAATAACATCTTCAATAATTGTTTTTGTTTCTTCTTTAATTTGTTTTAAGTCCATGAAGAGCACCTGATTTCTTAAGAATTTCTGTAAGAAGCAAAGCAACGACAAAACCGACACTGGTTTGCACGGCATTGATTGCCATGTCTGGTAATGCCACGGCTAAACTTCCAACAATAAACATATCTGCTATAAAATAACCGCCGACCATAACCACAGTAGCCAACACGTAATTAAGTGCTTTATTTTTTGTTATAACACCTAAATAACCTTGGAGTCCATGAATGACTAAGGTAAAGAACATGTATGCCGCATATCCTGCAATAAAATCATTGAGAAATCCTGCTAGTGCACCAACAATTAGACCTTCACGTTTTCCAAGAAGCATTGCTGTCGTGAAAATACCCGCATCAAGCAAGGTAAAATAACCACCAGGAATAGGTATTTTTGTGAAATAGCCTAAGACAAATGTCAAGGCAGCTAACAAAGCCAACAGGGTTAATTTTTTAGTTGAATACTTCATTGCTCCTGCTTTCTTTTACTTTTCAAAGTTTGCTCGAATTCTACTCCATAACGTTTGTCAGCAGACTTTGGTGTATTTTTTATTGATTTAACTACAAAGTCAACAGCTTCTCGTGTTGCTGCGGCTAAAGTTTTACCATTAGTTAACTCTGCAGATAAAACAGAACCGAAGATATCTCCAGTGCCATGATAAGCTCCTGGCAATTTTTCTGCCAAAACATAGTCAATCTGTCCGGTACTTCTTGCAGCCGCGGCTCCAATATATTTTTCATCAAGCATAACACCCGTCAAAACAACATTTTTTGCTCCACGTGCTTGTAATTTTTCAATGAGCATTTCAATAAATGCTTCTGACTGCACACCTTCTTGGTAAGGTGTTCCTGTTAAAAGGCACGCTTCTGTGATATTAGGCAAAAGAACATCTGCATAAGGCAAAAGTTCACCCATTTTTTCTACAAAGTGTATATCGAAAACACTATATAGTTCCCCATGATCAGCCATGACTGGATCAATTATAGCCAGATTATTCGCATCTTTATATATGTCAATCAAGTCTTTGAGCACGTCAATTTGTTCCGCAGAAGCCATAAAGCCACTATAAATTCCATCCATATGGAGATTTAATTCTTGCCAGGCTTGAATAATGTTGCACATTTCATCTGTAAGGTCAAGATAAGTAAAGTTGGTAAAACCACCTGTATGTGTTGATAAAAGCGCTGTGGGCAATAGTCGACACTCTATGCCATAAGCACTAATAATCGGAAGCGCCACTGTTGAGGAACAACGACCTACGCAAGAAATGTCATGTACAGCAACAATATTTTTAGTCAAAATAAATTACCTCCTTGAGATAGAGCCCTTCTGGGGCAGCAGTCGGACCTGCTAGGTCGCGATTTTTACTTTCTAAAATCTTTTTAATTTGCGAGACAGGCATCCGCCCATTTCCTATTTTAATCACAGTTCCCATCATATTACGAACTTGTTTATAAAGAAACCCATTGCCCCGAAAAATAAATTTATAGTTTTCATCGTCTAGTTTTACAAGCTCAGCTTGAGTTATCGTTCGTATCTTATCTTCAACTGTAGCACCAGCTGCTGTAAAGCCAGTAAAGTCATGTGTACCAACCAAATCTGCTAGAGCTTGTCGCATCAAATCTTCATCAAGTTGATAGCGAAAATGTGCACGATACAAACGGTGAAAAGGACTCCGAACTTTACTGTTCTCCAGAAAATACTCATAAATCTTTTCATGCTTGTTAAAGCGAACATGAAAATCCTCTTCAACTTGTATGACTTCACGAAAGGCAATATCTGATGGGGTTTGCGTGTCCAAAGCGAAACGTAAACGTTCCTCATCTCGCTGCCCTTGTAAGTCAAAATGAATACGTTGAGCATGCGCATGCACTCCCGAATCTGTACGTCCTGAGCCATGCAATATCACAGTCTGGTGAGAATTTAATTTTGTCAAAACTTTTTCAATCTCTTCTTGTACAGTCCGCTGATTATTTTGGGTTTGAAAACCTGCAAAATTTGTGCCATCATAAGCAATCGTTGCCATATATCTAGTCATGTTTATATTATAGCAAAATCAAGTATAGATTTGTCTAACCTAATTTAGAGTTTCCCTTATTCTGCAAACTTTCTACTCTATTTTGAAAACCCTTTAATGCGACTAACCTTGCATTATTTAGGTTAGAAGCTCTTTTACACAACTATGTTATATGTCAATATAGAAGCCAGAAATGCCCACATACGTTTTGGAGTCACCCAAAGGAACCTTTTGCTAAGAAAGCCAGATGTTCTCATCATTACCATCATCAAAGCTATACCAATGCAAAGTATTGTCTGAAAAAGACTGGCCCCTACTTCTTGCTTTGCGTTCTTTACTAACTTTTGAATAGACATTTTCTAGATTAGTATCAAAACGCGCTGCAAGTTCACTGGCTGTTCCACAATCTAAAAATGCTTCTCCTCTATAAACCGCATATAACTTTTTCATCGTCTTTCTCCTTAATTATTTTGATGCAAGTTGGCAAGCATTTTTTCTCTTTGCATCTTACGCCGCATTCTACGTTTCTCCTTACTTTCATGCTTGCGTCGCTCTATTTCTAGCTTGAGCAGTTCCTCCTCAAAGACTAATTCTTCCTGCTTGCTTTTCCTTTGCGATATTTTAACTCTTTCTTTAGCCCTAGAAACTTTTGTCTGGATTATTGTCATATCTTCTTCCTTTCTATACCTTTTTTCAACTCACATCTTTTATAGAACTTTTGTCTATCTCAATTTGACTTTTGTATACTAATAAGCTACAATTAATGTAGAATGAAAAACCTATTGATTGGTGTGTATATTCTTATTCACACATACCTTATAGGACTTCTTTATAAAAGTTGCAAATCTTCTTTACAAGAAATATTATAGCATATTGGTATAAAATGTCAAGTGAAGAATATACTAATATGCTACAAACAGATAAAGCTATTCTGAAAGGTTAATAAATTTGGATTTATACGAAAAAATAAAAGAGTTAGCGGCCCAAAAGCATGTATCCATCAGACAAATTGAAGAACATCTGGGCTATGGTAATGGAACAATACGCCGCTGGAGTAAACAAACACCTGGTGTTGATAAAGTAACAGCAGTCGCCAAATACTTTAATGTCAGTGTTGATTATCTCCTTGGTCACCAAGAAAAAAGCAATCATCAAGAACCTATCGACCTTGCTCCTTTAGTAGACGAGAGTAAGGTTGACTGGGACGAATGGGTGTCTTTTGATGGCAAACCACTTACTGATGAAGTCAAAACGGCATTAAAACTTATTTTAGGTAAGCGTCTTGAAGACTAAGTGGGGGCTCTATGAACGAACAGGAACTAATAGAGCGTATAATCCTTGAGATAGAAAAATATGGAATTGAAGTTATCGGGGACAACTATTTTCCATTGGATGCTGTCACACATAACAGAAAAAAGATTACTATTTTTAATCCGAAAACGGTCAAGGCCTTTAAGTTGTGCCATGAGTTAATGCACATTAAGAATAATGATCGCTATCGTCTTGGAGAATGTGATACAACCAGCCCTCAGGAGAAACGAACAAATAAAGAAGCTATCCTCTTCCTCTGGGATATCTTTGTGTCCGAAGGCGGAAATTTTGAACTCTTCCAAAAATTTATCGAAATTTCTGGTTGTCCATGTGACACTTCTTTTGCGCTACTCTGTAAAGTGAACGAGGAAGTGATACACGCATTAAACAAATCAGACAGCCGAACGAAAGATTTTAGCACGATGTCGCTCAAAGAATGTGTGATTGACTACATCTCACACTTTGATGTTGTTGAGCAAATCAATACTTATCAATTTCTTGAAGCCTATAATTTGCCTTATGAGGATTATGATGCTGCCGTCGAAATTTTTAAAAAGATTTTAAAGTTGGATTACGCGTGCTAACTTTGAACTAATGCGGAGTACGCCTTTCGATATATAGTATAAAATAAAGCACTTCCCATGAAGTGCTTTATTTTTTTAATTTAAAAAGCCATCTTTTAAGCTTTACTTTTAGAACAAAAAATGCCCCGCCACGAAGGCGGAGCGAGGTTTGGCACCATGATCCGAGGGGGATTCGAACCCTCGACCGTTCGCTTAGAAGGCGAATGCTCTATCCAGCTGAGCTATCGGACCAAAATAGACAAGTAGATTTTTACACTACTTGTCTAGTCTATCATATTTTTCTAATTGAAGCAATTATTGTCCTGTATAAGGATCAACATAAGTGGTTGTACCATCTGCACTCGCACCTCCCATTCCTGGGTCAGTCGTTCCATATGCTGCGCCATCGTCTACAGAAGCCCCATAAGGATCTGGGGTAGTTGCATCAGCCTGACTTTCTTCAGAAGATTTTGTTTTATCCGATGAAGTTGGCTTATCACTTGTCGCTGCGCTACCATCTGTCGCAACATAGGTAGCAGAATTGCTGCTGTCAAGATTTACAAAAGAACCATTGACATCAATACCATAAACAGTTGACTTGCCATTTTCTGTTACTGTTGCTGAAGGCATGAAATAGGCATCAGGTATATTACCAGTTAATGTTTCGTATGTAATTAAATTATTACTTAAACTATTGCCTGTCTCTTTTTTCAGAGAGTTTCGTAAAGCGTTTTGAACGGCTAAAGTCGTATTTGTAGACAACAGCTGATAAGAACCACCATCTCCTGGATTCATATAATCAATCCCTTGATATTGAATCGAAACTACTTTATTAAAACAATCTCTATAACCTAATAAAGAAGTTAAAGTTGAGCCATTGATTGGAATATTTGTTTTGATGTCTTCACTAATATCGTCCAAGAATTTTTGATATTGAGTGATATTGTTCAATGCCAAGAGCTTCGTCACAACTGCTGAAATAACTTCACGCTGGTGTGCTGCACGACCATAGTCTCCATTAGGTAAGTGATGGCGATCACGCGAATAAACCAGCGCTTGGTCTCCATTAATGTGTTGTTTACCTGGTGGAACTTTCGCAGTGTACTCCGGCTCTGTGTCAGAGATATAAAGAGTCTGCCCAGTTGTATTGTCAATATCAATACCACCCACATCATTGACCAAGTTAACCAAGCCATCAAAGTTAATCATGAGGAAGTTATCAACATTAATACCAGCCTGTTCTCCGATTGTCTTCATGGCATATTGGACACCTGTTTCCAGCCCTCCTGCATTATACCCCATCGGATAAGCGGCATTCATCTTCTGTGTCGAAACAGTATTACCCTTATTATCCAAAATGTTTGACATGACATCTCGCTCAAGAGAAACCATCGTTGTTGTGTTCGTTTTGGGATTAAGGGTCATAACGATCTGTGAGTCAGAGTTACCATCCCAGCTGGTTGATCCTCCGCGGTCAGCTCCTCCAGTATCGACACCCATGAGTAAAATTGTTAATGGCTCAGTCGCTTTGATAATTTTTCCCGCATCTGTGCTTCCAACTTCCGCATAGGTTTTCGAAAATGCTTTTGTTGTGCTATCTAAAACTGTCGAAACATAGACAGTGGCTGCTCCAGCCGTTAAGGCGATGATCCCAACGATCATCAACAGCGATTTTTTCCAAAGTTTCATAGTAAAATTATATCAAATTTCTACAAATAAACAACAGGAAATGAAAAAAGCAACCAGATAGGCTTCTTTTTTCCTATCTGATCACTCTTATTTCACTTAGAAAAATTTGACCATTTGATACACATCTATCAATTGTCCATGTTCATCGCGTGCGCCATATTTTTGGACTGTTTCAAGCTCAAAACCAAACTTTTCATATAAATGGATAGCTGCTTTGTTGCGTTTTTGAACAGTTAATTCAAGTCGCTTTATCACGTCCATCTCCTCAATCCATTCAAGGGCATCCTCAAATAAAAAAGAAGCAATACCATAACCTTGAAATTTTGAACTTACAGCAATAAAAATATCCCCAATATGGCGTATGCGATAGTGAAAATCTGCCGTAATATGTAGAACGCCAGCAATTTCTTGACCAATAAAGGCTAGAAAATAAGCGTTATTGTCCTTCGTAAGAATCTGTGTCAAGTAATCTTGCATCTGCGTGGGCGACATAAGAATCCCCGCCTCATCTAAAGTCAGAAAATGACTTTCTTTTCCTACCTGATTAAGAAAAGCAATAAGCTTTATGCTATCTTCAGGAGTTGCTTCACAAATCAGTAACTCTGTGCTCATAATTCTCCTAGTAGTGCCTCATAGCGTTGTCCATGTGGAAGAAGTTCTAAGACACGTTCAGCATCCGTTGCAAAGCCGTCTGCGTATTTATCAAATTTCACTTCTAAGTAGGCTTCAGGTAGACTTTCTCCCAGTAGCTCGCCCCATTCAATAACAGAAACGCCTTCACCAAAAAGATAATCGTCAAGGTCAAAGCTGTCAGGATCATCTCCTGCACGATATACATCCATATGATATAAAGGGAGCTTTCCTTCTTCGTATTCTCGTACAATGGTGTAAGTTGGGCTCTTGATCATCTGCGAAATTCCTAAGCCCACAGCTAAACCCTTCACAAAGGTTGTTTTACCTGCACCAAGTTCTCCTGTCAAAACAACAATATCTTGTGCCTGAAGAAGGCCACCTAAACGCTCTGCAAATGTGAGCATCTTTTCTTCATTAACTTTTAATTTCATAGCCTTATTATAGCACAACTCAACACGTGAATTTTAGTAATTAAATCCCGGAAAACGGAAGTGATTGTTTTTCACTAAGGTCTTGTGTGACTCTAGCAAAGTCTAAAGGAGTCTTTTCTTTGGCCATTGACTACTTCCCTCTTTCATGCAGTATGTCTGGGAACAAAAAAAGATTCCTTACGAATCTTTTTCTTTTATAGTTTTACGCCAATTTCTTCTTTGACTACGTCAACTATTGTGTCAACAACTTCATTTACTTCTTCATCTGTTGGTGCTTCAGCCATAACACGGAGAAGGGGTTCTGTTCCACTTGGGCGGACAAGGATGCGGCCTTTGCCGTTCATTTTTTCTTCCATGGCCGTAATAACTTCACGTATAGCTGGAATATCCATTGCCCCTTCTTTAGCAGCGTTATTTGCTACACGAACATTTACAAGTTTTTGAGGATAAATTGTGACTTCAGCTGCTAGTTCTGATAATTTTTTACCTGTTTCACGCATGACTTTTACAAGTTGGATAGCTGAGAGTTGTCCATCACCGGTCGTATTGTAGTCCAAGAAGACCATATGACCTGACTGTTCACCACCAAAATTGTAATTATTTTTACGCATTTCTTCCACAACATAGCGGTCACCTACAGCCGTTACTACGGAATTCATACCTGCTTCTTCCAATGCTAAATGAAAACCAAGATTAGACATTACAGTTGTAACTACGGTATCTTTTGCTAATTTCCCTTGCTCAAGGAGATACTTCCCAACGATGAACATAATTTTGTCACCATCAACGATATTACCATTTTCATCTACTGCGATAAGACGATCCGCATCACCATCAAAAGCCAGACCAATGTCGCTTCCAGTTTCTACAACCGTATCTGCTGTTTTCTCTGGGTGTGTTGAACCAACACCGTCATTAATATTAAGTCCATTTGGATTTTCACCAATCACTGTGAGTTCGGCATTTAAATCAGCAAACACAGCACGCGCAGATGTATATGAAGCACCATTGGCTGTATCGAGTACAATTTTGTAACCTTCAAAATCGCCTTCAGCTGTTGTTTTCAAAAATGCTTGATATTTACGTACAGCTTCATTATAATCGTGTAAAATTCCCAAACCTTCAGCAGAAGGTCGTGGTAATTTATCTTCTTCAGCATCAATCAAAGCTTCGATTTCTAACTCTTTATCATCGTCAAGTTTAAAACCATCTGCTCCGAAGAACTTAATTCCGTTATCCAAGGCTGGATTATGGCTGGCAGAAATCATAACCCCTGCAGAGGCTTCTTCTTTACGGACCAAATAAGCCACTCCTGGTGTAGCAATAACACCCAAATCATAAACCTCAATCCCTACTGATAACAGACCTGAAATAAGGCTTGTTGAAAGCATCTGACCCGAAATACGTGGATCACGTGCTACATACACTTTTGGTGTTCCGATTTCATGTTGGCTAAGAACATAGCCACCAAAGCGCCCAAGTTTAAAGGCCATTTCTGGCGTTAACTCTACATTTGCCTCTCCACGAACGCCATCTGTTCCAAAATATTTACCCATTTTTTTCTTCTCTTTTCTTTTTTTACTTATTTATTTTTTTACTGGAGTCATTGTTACTTCTACTTGACTAGGTTTCACACTTGCTCCATCTGCCTGTATATCGACATTTACAGTCTCTTTTTCCGTAATATTAGATATATTTACCGTCGCATCAACACTATTAATCTTATCTAGAGCACTTTGTTCTCCTGAAATGGTGACTGTCTTCTGAGAGAGAGACGTCTTCATGTCTGAAAGACTTTGGTCAAGTGTTCCCGTTTTCTTCACATTAACTGGGACTGTTTTTGACGGCTTTTCCACGCTCACTTTCATTTGCACTGTCGCCGGACTGATTTGTGCGGGAAGTAATTTTCCGTCAGCATCAACTGCATGCAAGGTAACCGTACCAGAGTAATCATCATTTAAGTATGCATCACTTGGTAAGGCCGCTTGGATGGCATGGATTTGTTTGATGCTTGTTTCACCTGCTGTTACTTTGACTTTTTCTTGACTCAGCTTGATGTCATTAACTTTGAAACCATCTGGTAGCTGCGCTTGTTCAATCAAGGGTGTTACATTAAATTCAGCACTGGCTTTCTTTTCTAAGCGAACGGTCAAGGTTGTAGGTTCAATTTGTGCATTTATGCCATTAGGAAGTTGTTGGATACGTACGGGCATCGTCACTGTTCCTTCTTTTGCATTGGATAAATCCACCACAAGATAAAAGTTCCGAGAATCCGGGTTTTCTTCTGTATTAATCTGAACACGATTGTAACTTGTCAGGTAGACATTAGCAGTATTATTATAACCACTGGCAAAATATTCATCTGAATTATACTTAATTTCAATTGGTACATTGGAAATAGTTGTCGTATAAACTTCTCCAGTTGTTGAGTTACCTTGATTTCTCAACGCAGCAGAGCTTGCATTAAAGAATAAAATTACTGCAAAGAAAATGGAAGCTAAGATTGTAAAAAGTTTTGAAGCGAAAAAATTATTTCTCATTATTTTTTGCCTCCTGTTTCTTCTGGTCCCAAAATAGCGATAAGTTTTTCATGGAACACTTCTTTTGAAATATCCGCGTACAACTCACCATTATAAGCGATAGATATTCCTCCTGTTTCTTCCGAAACAACAAGAACTAAAGCATCTGAAGATTCTGATAAACCTATAGCTGCACGATGTCGTGTCCCAAACTCTTTGGATATTCCCGTTTTCTCAGTTAAAGGAAGGTAGGCACTGGTTACAGCAATTTTATCATCTTGAATAATCACTGCCCCATCATGTAAAGGCGTATTCGGGATAAAGATATTGATGATTAATTCACTGGAGATATCTGCATCTAACCTTATCCCTGTGGAAGCATACTCACTCAGAGTTTGTGTTCGCTCAATAGCAATGAGTGCTCCAATTTTACGCTCAGACATATAGGCAAAAGATTTTTCATATGCCTCAATATAGCTATTGATAGACCGGTTGCGTCCACCGGATAACCGATTGGTCGTCCGACCTAATCCTTCCAAAGCTCTACGTATTTCTGGTTGAAAGATAATAACACCGGCAATCGCACCATAGGTAATTACTTGATTGAGTAGCCACTCTAAAGTGGTCAAACCGATCAAACCAGCAACTATTCTTATGAGAACAAAAATAATAACACCACGTACTAAGCTGACCAGCTTTGTGCCTTGTACAAAACGCATAGCTAAATAAAGAAAAAAGCTTACAATAGCGATATCGATGATTGAAATGAACACACGCCAAGGCGATTGGTTTAACTCCAATATTTTTTGCCAGAAGTCAAGATTAAAAATTTGACTAAAATCACTCACATACTGCCCTCCTCACTGACTTATTCTTTACTATTATACCAAAAATACATTTCTTTATGTTATCTCCCACATAAAGAAAAAACGACTTACACTAAGTTGCCGCTTTTCTCTTTTTTATTTTGCTTGACGTGCAGCTTTTCGTGCAGCTCGTCTTGCCTCACGCTCAGGATCTACTGGGCGTTCTTTTCTTTCTCTTTTTTCACGAACTGGCTGCGCAGCTTTTTTATCCGAAGCTTTTGCTTCACGAGCAATAAATTTTTCGTAATCCCCTGACATTCGGGCATACCGTAAGAATTTTTTCTTCGCATCTGCCGCAGCTTTTGCATAAAGCAATTCTGCTTGCTCTGCATTGACCTTCATAAGATTGGCAAAGCGAGACTGTTTCACCAACAATTCTCTGACTTGTCCAAAATCTGGACGTTTAAAATCTAATGTCAGAGGATTTTTTCCAACTTCTTCAAGTGCTGGATTGTAGCGGTAAAGTTGCCAATAGCCACTGTTTACTGCAGCTTTTGCTTCATCAAGCACCTTGCTCATTCCCTCATAGTTTCCATGTGTAATACATGGTGTATAGGCAATAATTAGAGAAGGGCCCTTATGTTTTTCCGCTTCATCAAAGGCTTTGATTGTTTGCATCATGTTTGCACCACTTGCGATTTGAGCGACATAAACATTGCCGTAAGTCATAGCCATAAAGCCAAGATCTTTCTTCGCAGCAACCTTTCCGCCAGAAGCAAACTGCGCAATCGCACTTGCCGGTGTACCTTTGGAAACCTGTCCACCTGTATTGGCATAAACTTCGTTATCCATAACGAGGATATTTACATCTGCACCGCTGGCAATAACGTGATCCAATCCACCAAATCCAATATCATAGGCCCAGCCATCGCCACCAAAAATCCACTGTGTAGGTTTTACAAATTGGTCTTTTTCATTATATATTTCTTGTAGCAGAGCTGAATTTTCTTTTTCCTCTTTAAGCACGGCTTTGAACTTTTCAGCACGTGCTCTTGTACCTTCAGAATCTTCCAGGTGCTCCAGCCAATCCTCAGCTAACTGTGCTAAGGTATCCGACATTTCAGGTAGAGCTACCTTAACCTGTGCTGCAAGTTTTTGCCGTCTTGTTTGACTCGCAAACCACATACCATAACCGTATTCAGCATTATCTTCAAAGAGCGAATTTGACCATGCTGGACCTTGCCCAACATTATTTGTGGCATAAGGGGCAGCCTGTGTCCCCCCATAAATAGAAGAACATCCTGTGGCATTGGAGATCATCATACGATCACCAAACATCTGTGTAAGCAGTTTGATATAAGGCGTTTCCCCACAGCCAGAACACGCACCAGAAAACTCAAAGAGTGGTTGGTTAAACTGTGTAGCAGCGACTGTACCAGAGCGTGCTGGATTTTCTTTTTGCTTAAGTGTCATCCCAAAAGCCCAGTTGATGGCTTGAGTTTTTTGACTTTCATAAGGTACCATTTTTAGGGCTTGCCCTTTTTTCGGACAAGCTTCCACACAGAGTCCACAGCCTGTACAATCCTCTACGGAAACTTGAATCCGGTACTTCAGACCGTCTTTGCCACGGTAATCCATCACGCTGAAGCCTTCTGGCGCCACATTCCATTCATCTTCATCTGCGAGGAAAGGGCGAATAGCAGCATGTGGACAGACAAAAGAACATTCGTTACATTGCGTACAAGCAGCGCCATTCCATTCGGGAACTTCCAAAGCAATGCCTCGTTTTTCAAAGGCAGAAATCCCTAGCGGACTACTTCCTGCTGCTACATTGGTAGCCACATCCTGAACAGTTAATTGATCACCTTCAAAGGCATTGACCTTATCTAAAAAGTTGAAAACATAGCGTTTACGTGCTGTGTCTGCCGGAGCGGCTTTGGTAACTTTTTCTTCTGTGTCAGCCCATGAGGTAGGTACTTTTACTTCATGTAAATGATGCAGAGCTGCTTCCATAGCTTGTAAATTTTGCTCTACAATCTTTGGCGATTTACGGGCATACTTCTGTGCATCCTCTTTAAGAATCGCATAGACCTTATCAAAGGGCATAATGTTGGTCAACTTAAAGAAAGCAACTTGCATGATGGTATTAATGCGTCGTCCCAAACCAGTGGTTTGTGCAATTTTAGCAGCATCGATTGTGTAGAAACGAATCGCATTTTTCGCAATATACTTTTTAAGCTGGGCAGGTAAATTTCGATCAAGTTGTTCATCTGTCCAGCTTGTATTGAGGAGGAAAATCCCTCCAGGGCGCAAGCCTTTTGTTAAATCATATTGGCGCACATAAGTTGTATTATGGCAGGCTACAAAGTCAGGATGCGAAATCATATACTCCGACTGAATAGGACTATCACCAAAGCGCAAATGACTTACGGTCAGTCCACCTGATTTTTTCGAATCGTACTCAAAGGCACCTTGAACATATTTGTCCGTATGGTCACCAATGATTTTGATAGCAGCTTTATTTGCACCCACGGTCCCATCTGAACCAAAGCCCCAAAATTTTGCTTGATAAGTATCTGCTGAAGTGAGATCCAAGTTCCCTGCAAGCGGTAAGGAAAGATGAGTCTGATCATCATCTATACCGATAGTAAAGCTTTGCTTCACAGATTTATTTTTCAGCTGCTCGAAAACTGCCACGATGTGCTCTGGTCGCGTATCTTTACCACCTATACCGTAACGTCCACCAATAACAGAAATATTTTGCTCAAACAGCAAATCTTTAATATCGAGTAAAAGAGGCTCAGCATTACTTCCTGCTTCTTTTGTCCGGTCAAGTACGGCAAGTGAAGTCACCGTTTTAGGTAATTTTTCAAGAAAATTTTCTGAGGGAAATGGACGGTAAAGATGGATATTCAAAAAGCCTACTTTGCGCCCTTGATGATTCAGGTAATCAACAGTTTGTTTAACTGTTCCGGCAACAGATCCCATACTTACAATAACTTCTTCGGCATCTGGTGCTCCATAGTAATCTACCAGATCATAGTCCGTCCCACGCAAGTGATTTATTTCCCGCATGTATTTTTGCACGAGTTGAGGAAGTTCCTCATAATATGGATTGACCGTTTCACGCTGTTGGAAATAGATATCAGCATTCTGATTGGTTCCTGACACAGTTGGATGGTCTGGATTCATCGCACGTTGACGGAAAGCACTTAATTTCTCTTGATTAATCAATTTTGCTAGGTCTTCGTAATCCAGAACATCAATTTTTTGGATTTCATGTGAGGTGCGAAAACCATCAAAGAAGTTTAAAAAGGGCACCGATGCTTCAATTGTTGTCAGGTGGGATACAGCTGACAAGTCCATAACTTCTTGGACGCTAGATGCTGCTAACATGGCAAAACCTGTGGAACGCGCTGCCATAACATCCGAATGATCGCCTGAGATATTCAGTGCACCTGTTGCAATAGCACGTGCTGCCACGTGGATAACCCCAGGAAGAAGTTCGCCTGCCATCTTATACATATTGGGCAACATCAGTAAAAGCCCCTGAGATGAGGTAAATGTTGTTGCTAGAGCTCCAGCTTTTATGGCACCATGCAAAGCTCCAGCAGCACCTGCTTCTGATTGCATCTCGCTCAGTTTAACAGGTTGTCCCCAAATATTTTTGCGGCCCGAAATCGACCAAGCATCTGTATAATCAGCCATTGGTGAACTTGGCGTAATGGGGTAAATCATTGCAATTTCAGAGAAAGCATACGCAACATGTGCGGCTGCCATATTCCCATCCATAGTTTTTTTCATGATAAAGTCCTTATGTAAAAGCATTTATTTGGTTTTTCATCAGAAAAAACGGTGTCATTTGTTTTTTCTGTGGAAATATTCCTGAAAATCCAAGAGCTCTTACGCTTAAATTTTTGACTACTTCTATTTTAGCACTTTTAATTATAGGCTCCATGAGTGATGAGTGTCAAACACTTTTGACAAAAAGAGTGTTCACTGTAAGTAAACCACAACTTTCCTAGCCTCATTTTCATAGGTAAAAGCCAACACATAATAATAAAAAGGTACTTTTAATAAGCACCTTTATTTTTCTCCCAAATTTCTGTCAAATAATTTAAAGTTAGGCAGTCCGTCTGAGGCACTAAAGTAATGTCGGAGCCCAAGTCTTCCGCACACCCTACTCCAACAGGTAAACTTCCCGCAGCTTTAATAGCTGTAATTCCTGCCTGTGCATCTTCAATTCCAATGGCTTCTTCTGGAGAAATACCAACTCCTGCTGCTGCCGCTTGGAAAATATCTGGTGCTGGTTTTGAGGCTGCAACCTTTTCTGGATTTGCTATAAAATCAAAATAAGGGGTTAATGCCATACGCTCCAAAAGTATCGGACCATTTTTAGAAGCTGAAGCCAAAGCAATTTTAATATCACAGTCCTTTAATTCTTGCAGCAACTCTAAAATCCCTGGATAAACGTCTGCTGGACTGACTTTTTGAATCATCTGTAAATAATTGTCATTTTTCCGTTTTGTTAGTGTGGCAAATTCTTCCATAGAAAAATCATTTTCTCGGTTTCCTAAAGATAATATTTTCCTCAAAGAATCCTCTCGTGAAACGCCTTTGAGTTGCTCATTAAATGTACGATCGACTCCCTCAATTCCTAGTTCCTCTGCTAAAATTCGCCACGCCTGATAATGGTATTCTGCGGTATCTGCAATCACCCCGTCAAGATCAAATAAAACTGCTTTAAACATGCTCAATTTCTCCAATTTCAAATATTTTAGTTTGTCCTTTGAACTTAATCTTAAATCTAAGCCCTTTTATCTCCTTTGGGAGATTATTTTTGACAGCAAAGCCATCAGCTGTAAGATGTAAACCTGCAAAGCCGTAGATTAATCCTAGCCAAGAGCCTCCCATATTGGCCGCGTGAATGCCATGGCTGGCATTCCCTTGCAGGTCAGTCAGGTCCATTGTAGCCGCATCTTTAAAGAATTCATAAGCTAAATCATGACGTCCTAAATGACTCGCGACAACACCATAAACCGCACGTGACAAGCTACTGTCATGGGTGGTCATTGGTTCATAATAATCAAAGTCCCGCCCCATTTGTTCACGCTTTGTTTCACCGGCGAAAATCATATGCCCAAGTAAAGTATCCGCTTGCTTTAAAACCTGATGTTTATAAATTTTCATGGGATGATAATTAAGCAGTAAGGGATAATTTTCTGAAGGTGTATCTTCAAAATGCCAGACTTCTTTCGTCAAGAAAGATTCATCTTGCGGCGTAATACCAGCTTCATTGACAGGTACAAAGTACATTTTCTGAGCCGCTTCAGCCCATAATTTACTCTTCTCATCTTTATCACCAAATTGTTGAGCAAGTTCGGCAGCGTATTTCAAGTTTTGTTGGGCCATTTTATTCGTATAGTAATTATTATTAACCAAAGCTGTATACTCATCTGGTCCAGTGACTTCGTGAATCTCAAAACCTCGTTTTGAAAAGAAACCGTAAGATAACCAAAAATTGGCCGTTTCATAAATAACTGATTTGGCTCTTTCCATAAAGGTATCATCACCTGTGACTTTATGATAAAGTCTAAAAGCATGTGCAATGTCTGCATTGATATGAACTTGTCCTGTGCCTGCTGGAAAGTAGGCTGAGGTTTCTTGGCCTGAAATTGTCCGCCAAGGATATAAAGCACCTTTAAAATCAAGCTCTGCTGCTCGCGCTTGTGCGGCAGGTAAAATATGTATACGATAGGTTAGGAGTTGCTTAGCCAGTTCTGGCTGCGTGTGAATAAAGAAAGGTAATAAGTACATTTCAGTATCCCAGAAATAATGTCCTTCGTATCCCTCACCTGTCAGACCTTTCGCTCCAAAGTTCGTCTTTCCATCTCGACCAGCAGAGTTGAACAGATGAAAAAGATTTACTCGAATACCTTTTTGCAGCACATCATCCCCGTTGATTTCGATATTGGAACTCTCCCAGAAGGCCTTAAAAATATCAATTTGTTGCTTTTTCAATGCTTCATAAGAATGTGTCTCAAAATGATTGGCCTTCGATATTTGGTAAAGCTGTGTCAGGCTAACATCCTGACCTTCTCTCAAATCAATTGTCCCTTCAAAAGCATCGAACTTAACATAAATTTTCAACTGACTATTTAAAGTTTGGTAGCAATTTCCTTCTTGGTGCATTTGTGTGCTGGCTTCACGCACCCGTGGGTCAAATGCTTTCTCAGCTTGCGGCTGAATTAACCGTGCCTTTTTCGTAATCTTAGCTTGACCAGAGAAATTCAGTGCTGATATTGTCCAGTATTGGGCATACACTTGCCGATCTGCATGACTTGCAAAGGATTCTAAACTCAGCATAATTTGTTTCCCTGAAACTGTTTCATAAACAAACGTTTCATGAAGTAAACCTGTTTGCATATCTAGACAGCGCTCTTGATTTTTTAAGACTTCAAGCACTTCACCATCTATTTCGATATCGATTCGTCGTAAATCAAACAGTTTTATCATTGTTTCATGATGTTTAGCATAACCATAAGCATTTTCTCCATAAATAATTTCATGTTTTTCATAAAATCCATTTACAAATACACCCGGCGTAGCTTGTGCTGTGGCTATTGGCTCACTGGCACGTATCCCCATAAAACCATTAGCTTGGGCAAAGAGAGTTTCAATATTTCCTGAAGAATGGTTGCCTAAGTCCTCAAGTCGTAGTTCAAAATTTTTCATTATTTATTCATCCTCGTGTTTATTTCTCTCCATCCATACGTACACCTTGTAAGAAGTAACGGTTAAAGATGATGTAGAGAACGATGATAGGTAAGATCGTGAGGATTGAAGCTGCCATCACGCGGTTCCACATCTGTCCTCCTTGGTCAGCTGATTGCAACATTTGAAGACCTACAGTCAGCGTAAATTTACTCTGTGTTTTCAAATAAAGCATGGGCGAGAGGAAATTATTCCAAAAGCCCATGAAGACGAAAACACCCTGTGTTGCAATGGATGGTTTAGCCAAGGGCATCACAATACGAAAGAAGGTTCCTACCCGTGATAAGCCATCAATACGTGCGGCTTCCTCAACGTCCTTAGGGAAGTTTAAGAAAAATTGACGCATCATAAAAATATTTGAAATGTTGATTGCCATAGGTAAAATCAATGCAGCAAAGGAATCCATCATGCCCAAGTTTTGGATAATCAAATAGTTGGGGATGAGAAGAACCTGAGTGGGAACCATCATCATCGCTAAAATGCCATAATAAATGCGTTGACGTCCAGGAAACTGGAGACGAGCTAAGGCATAACCAGCCATTGTATTTAAGAAAATATTCACAGTTGTACCAATGACAGAAATAATAATAGAGTTCATCAACCACTGTGGGAAAAGAGAGCCTGAAACAGGATCAAAGAGATAGCGGTATTGTTCCAAGGTAAAGTTATCAGACCAGAGCGATAAATTTCCTGATGTAATTTCGGCTAAGGGTTTAAATGATGCTGCTACTGCCCACATGAAAGGATAGAAAGTGACGAAAGCATAGATGATCAGGATAGTATAAAGTAAGATTTTCAAGGCTTTTTGCTTTTTAGTTTTTCTCATGCCCATTTCCTCCATTCAATTTTTCAGCAATGCGTGAGACTACGAAGATGATTATCGCAAGCATAATCGCAATGACCGCTGCATACCCCATTTGATTTTGTTGACCAAAAGCATATTGGAAAATCAAGAGACTGACTGTCAAGGTTGAATTTTCAGGTCCTCCCGTTCCTCCAGAAAAGATATAGGCTTGGTCAAACATTTGGAATGTCCCAATAATACCTGTGAGCAAAACAAAGGTTGTAATCGGACGCAAATAAGGAATCGTGATATAACGCAATTTTTGGAAAGCATTCGCCCCATCGATTTCAGCTGCTTCATACATGGCATCTGGTAAATCAACCAACGAAGCAAGGTAGATGGTCATAAAGTAAGGTACAGTAGACCAAATATTCATCACCATAATTACTTTCAACGTCCAGTCTGTATCATTGATAAAGTTAATCGGTCCATCAATCAAATGGATGCTTTCAAGAAAGCCATTGATTGGGCCATTAAGGTTAAAGACAAACATGAAAATCAATGTCAAAGCGGCACTTGAAGTCAAAGTGGGTAAGAAATAAATGAGTCGAAACATTTTCTTAGCTTTAATCCCCTTGGAAGCTAAAATGTAAGCAATGACTAAGGCGATAATCGTTTGCACAGGCACAACAACAAGAGCAAAGAAACCCGTATTTTGCAAGGCACGAAGTAGCTGCTTGTCTTGAAATAAATTTTGATAATTTCTAAATCCATTCCACTCGTAAGTATGCATGATGAGATTAACATCATTGAAGGATAAATATACAGCGAAAAGAATCGCTAAAACAAAGAAGACTAAAATGATTAACAATGCAGGTGTGATGAATCCATAGCCTTGAATCATTTCTGAAATCTGGCTCTTGGTACGTTTTTGTTTTTCCATAGTTTTTCCTCCAGTCAGTAACTCTTATGAAAGTACCAGAACTCTGATACTCTCAAATTTTTTACTGACTGTCCAAATATTAATTAGTTTCCAATTTTACTGTTGGCTTCTTTATCTGCTTTTTCCATTGCTGCTTTTAAATCATCTGCAGTTGCACCTTGTTTAAAAGCTGTTGGTATAAAGTTTCCAAAAGCATTCTGAACGGTCGTTAAGTTAGTACCGGACTGCCATGATGTCGCAAATTTAATCGAATCTTGATGAACTTGCAAGCGTGGATTTTCTTTCAAGAATGCTGATCCTTCAGCTACATCTGGACGAGTTGCTAAGGTACCCACACCATTTGTCCATGTTGTCATTCCTTCCTTACCGGTTACAAACTTAATCCATTTATCTGCTAAGTCTTTTGATTTAGTATTCTTATACTCGCCCCACCCGACAGTAAATTGCATGGTCATCGGCTTCCCTTGATAGGTCAGGTTAGGGATGATATCAAAGTTCAAGTCTTTATATTCATCCAAATAAACCTTATAATTCCAGTTTCCGGTCAGAGTCATTGCAAATTTTCCTGTCGCAAAGCCTGCACCTTCATCGCCAGCACCAACCTGTTGTGGAGTTGCTGCTGCACCCGCATTAAACAAGTCAACAATCGTTTGAAGACCTGCTATCGAATCTGGATTAGCCAGATCAGACTTACCCTCCTCCGTAATTGGTGACGTTCCTCTTGCCATTTGGAACGGCCATGTACGTGCCAAATCAGCATTTTGGTTAATCAGATAAACCTTGCCTTTGCCATATGCTGCATCAATCTTAGCCTGAGCTTCAGGTGCCCATTTGACCAGATCTTCATAGGATTTTGGAATGCTGGCTTGATCAATCCCTGCTTTTTCAAAAATGTCTTTATTAATATAAATTGCCAGTGTAGAAACATCTTTTGCAGCAGCATAAGGCTTTCCATCTGCTTCAAAAGCACTTGAAATCGTTGGATAGAAATCCTCTTGATTAATAACGTCTGACAGATCATTCAACACACCTTGCTCCTGTAAGTAGGGAAAGAACGCCGAGTCAATATAGAAAGCATCCGGTGCTGTACCGCCCGACAGATCTGTTGGTAACTGTGTGGTGATATCTGTATAAACTTTAGGGACAACATCCACATCATTTTCTTCTTCAAATTGTTTAATCATTTTATCAAGAGTTGCATTTTCGGTATCAGACCCTTTCCAATAACCAATAGTTAGCTTTTTACCATCTTCTGCAGAGGACGTTCCCTGACCACAAGCCGCCAATGTTAAAGCAGCCAAGGCTGCTGTGCCGAAAATTGTTACTTTTTTCCAATTTTTCATTTGAAAAACTCCTTTATTTTAGAGGCAGAAATGCCCAATTTATAGCGTAATTGTTAATGTGTCTTCAAGATTCATGATTTGATCTTTATGGATAAATTGTAGAGCAGGACCTTCTGCTTTTGTCAGAGCCATTTTTCCTTTACCAATTTCAACAGAAATAGCTTGTCCTTGGTAGTCGAAACCATACGATAAATGAGACCAAGCTTGAGGTAGATTGGGTTCAATGCGGAGCTTACCTTCAATCATACGTACGCCACCATAACCAAATACCACCATTTGCCATATTCCTCCTAAAGATGCCGCATGAATGCCAGGATCGGAAGATTTCATGTATTCTCCCATATCAATATTCATAGCTTGCTTAAAAAAGTCATAGGATTGATCGAGCTTACCTAAGTCTGCAGATAAAATAGCGTGCGTCGAGAGCGACAGTGAGCTATCGTGTGTCGTTTTTGGCTCATAGTAATCAAAGTTTTTAAGTTTTAATTCCTTTTCAAACAATCCTTCAAACAACAGCATGAGTAACAATACGTCAGCTTGTTTCGTCACTTGGAAACCATTTACTTGGTGCAAATTATAGTCATGGAAGAGGCCATCAACGCCATCTGCTGATTTATACTTGGTCAAATCAAGTTCAGGCTTGCTTAAATAGCTATCATCTTGCGGAATAATGCCAGCATTTGTAGGTTGAGGCAAGAAAATTTTATCAACCTTCGCTTTAAGATCAGCCTGTAGCGCCTCTAAGTTAAATTTCTCATCTAATCTAGCGTACACTTCTGGTTTTTTAGCTTTCAAATGTTCAATCAAATCAATAACATAAGAAATGTTCCAGTGTGCCGTGTAGTTCGTATAAGCATTATTGTTAATTTCTTCTTTATATTCATCGGGTCCCATAACATTTGTAATGACATATTGAGCACTAGAGGTATCAAATTCTAATCTGGAAGCCCAGAATTTAGCAGTATCTACTAATATTTCATAAGCTTTTTCATTTGCGAAAGCTTGATTTCCTGTGACATCGAGATATTGTTTTACCCCAAAAGCTACATCCGAGGTGATATGTTGTTCAATAAAGCCAGACAAGATTTTCATGGCCTTTCCTGTTACGATATCCGCTGCTCCCCAGACCGGTGTCACCTCACCATCTGTAGGCCAAGCGGCTTCCCAAGGATACTGCGCACCTTCATAGCCATTGTCAATGGCCTTCTTGTGTGCACCAGCTAATCCTAAATAACGGTAAGTCAACAATTTCTCGGCAATTTCTGGATGCGTAAAAGTAAAATAAGGCAACATGAAAACTTCTGTATCCCAAAAGGTATGGCCTTTATAACCTTGGCCAGATAAGCCTTTAGCTCCGATATTCATTCTCTCATCGTGGGCAGGTACCATGCTATGTAAATGATATTTAGCAAAACGAATCGCCAGTTGGTCACGTAGATCTTCAGATTTTATCTTTATAGGATGCTTTTGCCAGATCTCCGCCCAAGCCTGAGTAGATTCAGCAAGCAGCTCTTCAAAACTTTGACTTTCCAAGTCCTGAAGTTCACTTACTGCCACATGGCGCATGTTTTGAATACTGGAATCGTTGATATCATTATCAATACTGGTATAAACAGAAGCACGCTTTTCTAAGGTGACCTGCTCATTTTCTGCAAGTTTAAAATCAAAGTTCATAGAGAAACTGCGCCGCCCAATTTCCGGACGGGATGTGGCTTGAACCTTTTTCAACTCATGGCAAACTGAAATAACAAAATCCAGTTTACGGTGTGTGGTTTGTGGACACATTTGTAAAATCTTACCATCAATGAGGCCCTTTTCACCTTCCGTAAAATGCTGACTTCCCTCATTTGATACTTGGCCATTGATACCTGTTTTAATGCCAATGGAAACAGGAGAACCAAGATTTTCGATATGAACTTGCGCAGCCATAATATGCCGCCGTTTTTTGGAGATAAAACGTTTAAAAGTCATTTTTAGGGACACATCGTCTTTAGACCACCTCACTTCTCGCGTGAGGAGACCACTTTTTAAGTTAAGCGTTTTTTTGTAAGTTTCAATTTTTCCTGTCAAAAGAGAAAATGGCTGACCATTAATTTGAAAATCCATGCCCCAAACATCGGGGACATTTGGCAACTCAGTGACTTCATTTATATCAAAATAGTTGAAGGTTCCTGAAACAAATGTATCCCTGCTTTGACCGATATAAGATTCTTCTTCTGCCGCGCGTGAGCCGATATACCCGTTCCCTAAGCTCATCACACTTTCTGTTTTTCCAAGATAACGGACATCAAAGCCTTCTTGACTAATTGTCCAATCTCCATAACTCATTCTTGCGCTCATTTATTTATTACTCCTTATCACTAAAACGTTTTAGTTTTAGTTAAAAAAATTATTTATCAAAATAGTGTTGGTTTCTGAAAATAAGTACGACTGCTCCTAAAAGGATGATACCTAAAATCAAGATAAGAGGAATATGCCATACCGGACTCGTTATTAAAAACGCAATCGTATAAAGTATATAAGCTCTTAAATAGTATTTCGGATCATAATTTTCACGATAATACCATGCAATAGCATAGCTTACCAATACTGTCATGACCAAGGGTGAAAGTAAAGACCAAGTGGATAAGTTATCTACCATCTATAATTACCTTTCCTTTCCCGAGCCAGTCGTGCAAAAATTGACCTCTTAAACCATAGGTGACAAGACTCACACCAATAAAGAACCAACCAGCGAGTGGTATTAAATATAAAATCTTAATTCCCTCCCTTTGTGCGACATCTGCTAAATTTTTTGAAAAAGCTTCTACACGTAGCTTGGCAAAATATTTACCAATGGTTTTGCCCTCAAAACTCGCCACTGCTAGAGCATTGTAAGCAATGAAGAGAAAAGCTGCTATAAGTTGATTAAAACTCCCCAGCCTTGGAAATAAGCTACTGCTTATCAGTAAGACTGGCAAATAAACAACGATGAGGTCAATCATACTGGCTAAAAGACGTTGAATCATTAGTAAGAATTTCATTTCAATCTCCTAAAACGTTTTAGCTAGTTATAGTATAATGTAATCGTTATCATTTGTCAAGTGCTTCTGATGTTTTTTTTACTTTTATTTTATATCACAAAAAAAGTGCACTCACTAAAATCGTGCACTTTCTCTCACAATAATTTCATATGGAATCAGTCGTTTTCGTACACGTCCTTCTTCTATCTGCTCAATCACATCCGAAACGGCATTTTTTGTAATTTCACTAATATTCTGTCTTACCGTACTTAAAGTTGGGGTAATGTATGAGGCCAAAGTGATGTCATCAAAACCCACAACAGCAATCTCATTTATCATCTGGCGTTGAATTAATGCTTTAATAATCCCGATTGCCATCAAATCACTGGCTGCATAAATAGCGTCAAATTGTGCCACATCAGGATATTCCCGAATTAAATCAAATGCTTTTTGTTCTTGATAATCAGCATAAAGAACATGTGGCTCACATTGCCCTAAGCCTTTTCGATATCCGGCTTCACGTGTTTGCGAAACGACGGCTTCTTTAGAGCCATTTACAAAAAGAATCTTCTTATAGCCCGCATGAATTAAGCGCTCTGTCACTTCAATCGAAGCCCCATAGTTATCGACAGCTACCGATCCGATATTCAAATCATCCAGGGCCAGATCGATTCCTACGATTGGCAAGGGCAAGCCCGACAATTCTTCATAATAAGGATCTGATGTCCGTAAGCCTTGGATGATGATTCCTGAAAGATCATATTCTCGAGCCAGCTGCAAGAGCGACTTTTTTTCCTGCTTTTTACGGTCTGTTGGAATAAACATAAATTCATAATCGGTTTGGTCAACACTATCAATGACTCCACCTAATATTTCGAGAGGCATCGCAACACCCCGTGTTACATTTATTTCATTCAAAACGAGGGCAATGATTTTCTTTTTTTTGGTGGATAAGTGTCGCGCTGCACTATTAGGGGTGTACTCTAGTTTCTCAGCCGCAGCAAAAACTTTTTTCTGAGTTTCTTCACTAATATCTTCGTAGCCATTAAAGACACGAGAAACAGCACTAATGGACACACCTGCAGCTTTTGCCACATCTTTAATAGTTATTTTTTTCATCTTTCTCCTCGTACAAACTGTTTTCATCATAGCATTTTTCATACGTACTATCAAGAACTAAAACGTTTTTTTATTTGACAAGAAAAATGCCTATCTCTAGGCATTCTAAGCTTTTACTTCTTGTAAATAAATTTGATTTAACCTTCCTTAATACGTACTTCGGTATTTTTATCAAAGAAATGTGCTTTATTAAGATTAAGTGTGACAGTGATTTTTTCGCCAGGCTGACGGAAGTCTCTTGCTTCTACACGTGACACGAGTTCTGCATCTCCTGCCTTCAGATAGAGCATCGTTTCAGCTCCCAAAAGTTCTGAGACAGTGACTTCAGCTTCAATTTGTGCTTCAGGATAAGCTTCTTCTGCAAGAATTGAGGCTGAGATATCTTCTGGACGTATCCCCATGATGACTTCTTTTGAAGAATAACCTTTTTCTTTAAGAAGCTTGTGTTGGCCTTCTGGAAGTGTTAAGCTGATGCCTTCACCGATGAGTTTGTTGCCTTCAATTTTGAGATTTAAGAAGTTCATCGCTGGGCTCCCGATGAAGCCCGCAACGAATTTTGTCGCTGGTTCATTATAAAGTTCTTGAGGTGTGCCGATCTGCTCAATGCGTCCAACAGTACCTGATTTGTCCGCGTTCGGTGTTGAACTCATAATGACAATACGATCTGCGAGGGTCATCGCTTCAGTTTGGTCGTGAGTGACATAAATGGTTGTAGCTCCAATGCGACGGTGAATTTTAGCGATTTCTGTACGCATAGAAACACGAAGCTTAGCATCCAAGTTTGACAAAGGCTCATCCATAAGGAAAACTTTAGCATCACGAACAATGGCACGTCCCATAGCTACACGTTGACGTTGTCCACCAGACATATCGGCAGGTTTACGATCAAGTAGATCAGTCAGTCCAAGAATCTTCGCTGCATTTTCTACACGTTGCTTGATATCATCTTTTTTATGCTTACGCAGTTTAAGTCCAAAAGCCATATTGTCAAAAACCGTCATATGAGGATATAGGGCATAGTTTTGGAAAACCATGGCTATATCACGATCTTTAGGTGCAACGTCATTCATCAGTTTACCATCGATAGTAAATTCGCCTTCTGTAATATCTTCTAGACCTGCAATCATGCGCAAAGTTGTTGATTTCCCACAACCTGATGGTCCAACAAAGACGATAAATTCTTTATCTTTGACATCTAAATTAAAATCTTCCACCGAGTATTGTGTGGCATTCGGATATTTTTTATAAACCTTGTCTAATTTAAGTGTTGTCATTGCTTCTCCTTTATCTTGCTGTATTTAAGCTATCTTTATTCTAATGCAAACGCTTCCTTTAGACAATATCTAAGATGCACAAAAAAACTGTACATGATGTACAGTTTTAATTTTTATTTCCTATATTTCCTAATAAACAGTGGCGTTATTCACAGTACTCACATCTCACTCAAACGATTGTTCTACCTTGGTCCTTCCATAGTACGTCCGCTAACGATAAGAGCTGGACGTACACCCCCATTCACCCCTCCTTGGTGTCGTGGACCGACCATAAAGGCACCTGGTGTACCACGCATATCATTATCTATACCCCAAGCTTGTCCTCCCGCTGCAGGTGTCCGTGTAAGCCACCATTCGTTATCACCAGCCATACGGCTTTGGAAAGTTGTGAAAGGCATGGGAATGCGAAACTCGCCAACTCCTATACCCTCTCCTGAAAAGTAAATCACATCCGCCATAGACAAGGCAAAGGCTTGTGGTGTACCCTGTGCACTCGGACGAGTCAGATCATTGGCTACGGCTGGCCAATCACTCTCTAGGTTAGTAGGAATCCAACCTTCATCATCGCCCCAGTCAAGTTCCTCTTCACTCACACCCGGTACAGCATCTCGTGCGGGTATAGCGACTGGTCGAACGCGCTCTTTAAAGTCATCATTGAGTCCCGCATACCAATTTGTTAATGCTGTAGGTTGGTCATTCCAGGAAACACCTTTGATTGTGCGCGTACGGATAATCATGTGAGCATGAATGGCTTGATTTTCTCCTACTATCTCTCCAATGTTTCTAAGATACATGAATTGTTCTCCAGCTGTTGTGAAGCGCTGACCGCTCCGAACTCCTCTATCGAGGAACACACCAACCATAAAGTCAGGCAAGTCTGTATTCATATTATCAAATGTGGTCATTCTGACCAGTTCAAGGAAGTCTCCTAATGCTCCATCAAACCCATCATGTCGTGGTTCATTCGAAAAACGTGAAATATCATGACTTTGCTCCAAATCTCTAGGTCTAGGATCTCCTCCCTCACTGTCGTGCAAATTTCCAGATGCATCAATCAACTCACTCTTGACATGAACCCCATAATAATACGACCCTTGGATATTATCAGCTGCTTCTGTCATGTGGGAAGCATCCAAAAGATAAGAGGTAGCTTCGCCTTCTTGGAGGGCAATGGCATAGTAAGCCCAGCCGTCCGCTTCATCCATAACCCAGAAATTGCCAATCAAATCTTGACCATCAGACAACCCATTCTGATAAGCTTCCCAACGTTGGTTCCACTGGTAGAGAGTTATTGGTGCTTGGTCTTGATAGAGGTTTTGCGCTGTGGTGCGTTCAATGGTCTGACCCGGCCATTGACCATTGTTGGTATAGCGTTGGCCTTGAGACCAGAAATTAGCCTCACCAGTTCCGGCATGTGTCGCTCTAGAATTTTCTAAGCCAAAGCTCAGGTCACGGGCATGTCCTGCGGCTGCAGCGATATCACTATCGTATTGGGTATTAAAGGTTGGCAAGTACCAAGGTGGACTGACGTTACCATGTTCATAGCCAAAGGTCAAGTTGGAGTAGGCATTAAAGGTAGCTGAGAGGTTATTGCCTAGATTTCTACGCTGTGAAACATTGCCTACCTCTGGGATATAAGTTGTCCATGTACTCAAGTCTCCACGCTCTCCCGGTGTCACTTGATCCCAATCGTTACTTCCGCGTTCTTGAATCTCCATGAACTCAGAAAGTTGAAGTCTGACAAGGATAGGTTTTCGGCCAAAGTTTTCGACAAAGACATCTTTATTTTCATCGCCATCGAAGTAATCGTGTACACGTCCGCCAACAACAGCACGGTTTTCGACTTCACGGTCATTGATGGCTTGTTGGTTAAAGGCTGTGAAGGCAAAGGTACCTCCGATTAAGCCTAAGAGTGCTAAAAGTGCGATATTGCGCAGTTTGCGTTTCTTTTCTGGGCTCATCTGTGGCTCACCCCCTTAAGACATGGGAAACTTAGAGCACAGAAGATACTGCTCTGCTCTGCTCTGCTCTGCTCTGCTCTGCTCTGCTAAAGGATTATAAAACATAAGCGCTCCTTCTTCAAGTTTTTTTGTTAACTTCAAGTAATTTATTTTACATTTATTTAACTCCATTGTAATATTTTTCTTATTCATTTCAAAGTAATATCCACATTATAAAAATACCTCTATTGGCTGTTATCCAATAGAGGTATTTTTATGATTTTAGAACTTTAGAGATGTTCTAGCATTTATTTTACTTCTTCTTTGAGTTGTTCCGCTTCCTCAGCAAATTTCTGAGCAACGGCTTCGAGATCTTCTTCTTCCTCATCTCCCAAATAATGGTCATTATTGATTTCATCAAGGTTGACAAAAATTTCGATGTGCCCATGGAGATTTCTGAAAGTTACTGGTGCATCGCCTCCATACTCGCCATCCACATTAATCATCATTTTTTTATCTGTGAGGGGCTCGACTTTGATTTGGCTTGATTTTAGGTATTCAATATTGACATCATCCACGTGACTGCCTTTAATCACCATGGAAATCAAAGCCAGTAACTCGAATAAATTATCTGTCTTCACCAAGATAAGAGTAAACAGACCGTCATCTAGTTTGGCATCTGGTGCGATTTTTTCAAATCCTCCAACAGAGTTGGTTAAGGCCGCAAAAAACATGGAAATCTCACCTTCAAACACGCCATCATCATGCGTAACCTTGACTTTGCGTTTACGAATTTGGGGCAGTAAATCAACACCTTTGGCAAGATAAGCCAAGTAGCCAAAAGCTGTTTTCAAACGGCTTGGTACACTATAAGTCAGCTCTGTTAAACTTCCGCCAGCAGCAATATTGATAAAATACTCAGCATCATTCACTTGACCCACATCAATATTCAAGGTCTGATTTTTACCAATCATTTCAACAGCTGCTAAGGGCTTATTGCGTGGGATTTTAAGTGCACGCGCAAAATCATTAGTTGTCCCTGTGGGGATAATGGCTAACTTCGGCCTTTTATCAAATGGAGACATTCCACTTACTATTTCGTTGATAGTGCCATCACCGCCAGCTGCTACAATCAGGTCAAAACCTGCTTCAGTAGCACGTGCAGCTTCTTTTTGGGCAGACTGTGGTTCTGGTGTTGTCTGAAAAGCAGAGGCTTCATAGCCGAAACTTTCTAACTTATCCAAAATATCCGCGACATTTTTTTTAATGATTTCTTGCCCACTACTTGGGTTGTAAATCAATCTTGCTTTCATAATTTCAGCAACTCCTCTTCTGACCAAACTTCAATGCCCAAATCCTGTGCTTTAGCCAGTTTTGACCCAGCATCTGCTCCAGCTATAACTAAATCTGTCTTTTTAGAAACTGAACCTGAGACATTTGCACCTAAAGCTTCTAATTTTTCTTTTGCCTCTGTTCGTGTCATAGCTGTTAATTTCCCTGTTAAAACAACGGTTTTCCCTGACAACACACTGTCTGTCTTGGGCTTAAGACCAAGATAGTCGAAGTTGACTCCCGCTTCTGCCAATTCTTGAAGCAAGACTTGCGCACCTTCTGTGGCAAAGTAGCTGGTTACAGCTTTGGCAATAACTGAACCTAAGCTTGGAATTTCAGCAATTTCTTCTAAGCTTGCTTGCGACAAGGTACGAAGATTACCAAAACGCTCCATTAATAATTTGGCAGCTTTCGATCCTACATGGCGAATACCCAAGCCAAAAAGGAGCTTTTCTGCGGAGTTTTCTTTTGAGGCTTCAATGGCATTTAATAACTTGGTTGCTGACTTTTCTTGAATTTTATCCAGTGCCACTAATTCGTCAAGCTGCAACTTATAGATATCTGCCACATCTTTGATTAAGTTATTTTTGAAAAGTTGCGTAACTATCGATTGCCCCAAACCAGAAATATTCATTGCACCACGACTGGCAAAGTGAATAAGTTTTTCACGATTTTGTGCTGGACAAAGCGGATTGATACAGCGTAAGGCTACTTCATCTTCGAAATGCAAAAGTTCAGATGAACATTCCGGACAATATTGAGGGATTGCCATTTCTACAGAATCCGCTGGACGTTTCTCAAACAAAACACGTTGAACTGCTGGAATGATATCCCCTGCCTTATAGATCATGACTTTGTCTTTAAGACGGATATCCTTCTCCTTAATGTAGTCAACATTATGCAGTGTGGCGCGTGATACTGTCGTCTGCGCTAAGGTCACAGGAACCATATTCGCTGTTGGTGTAACGACCCCTGTACGCCCTACTGTCCAATCCACAGACAGGATTTCCGTTTCTGCCAGCTCAGCTGGAAATTTATAAGCGATGGCCCACCGTGGAGCCTTGACTGTAAAGCCTAACTCTTCTTGTTCAGCTAGATTATTAACTTTGATGACAACACCATCAATATCATAGTCTAAGTCATCCCGAAGAGAAGCCACGCGCTCAATGAAGGCCCAGACTTCATCAATATTTCGCGCAAAAACACGTTCTTTGTTGACGACAAGTCCAAGCTTTTCTAAGTACTCCAAAACTTCTTCTTGAGTGTCATTTGTCGCAGGACTCGCTTCTTGATAAAGGAAGGTTGCCAAGCCACGCTTGGTCACCTCTTTCGTATCTAACTGTCGTAAAGTTCCGGCTGCTGCATTACGCGGGTTGGCAAAGGAAGGTTTACCTTCAAGTTCGCGTTCCTTATTGAGTTTGACGAAATTTTTGCGTGGCAAATAAGCTTCACCTCGCACCACAATGTCAATAGGTTCTTTTAATACCAGTGGGACGTCTTTGATGCGTTTAACATTTTCTGTAATGTTTTCCCCTACACTGCCATCTCCACGTGTCGCAGCTACGACAAGTTTACCTGCTGTATATTTAAGAGAAAGTGAGAGACCATCAATTTTTAACTCACAAATGTATTCAGGCTTTGGAATGACTTTACGTACACGTTCATCAAAGTCTTCCAGCTCTTCACGTGAAAAAGCATCTGCTAGGCTGTAGAGATTGTATTCATGAGTATATTTTTCAAATCCTGATAGCACAACATCGCCCGTACGATGGGTCGGTGAATCAGCGCGTATCAAATGTGGGTTATCGTGTTCTAGAGTTTCTAACTCACGATAAAGGCGATCATACTCCGCATCTTCAACCGAGGGCATATCCAAGGTATAGTATTCGTGAGCGTACTTATTTAATAACTCCGTTAAATCTTTGATCTTTGACTCGATATTCATACTAATAATTTTATCATATTTTTCGGTTTCCTCGGAGTAAGAAAGTTGTTATAATGGAGAAGTTCAATAGCTTATGTTAAGCTTAATTTTTATGAGGTTTTTAATGAAGAAAGAGATTTTTAATAAAATTGTGATGATACTGGCGGTCTTGCTCGGTATCATCATCATAACAGCTGGTATTATTGGTCGACAGATACTTTTTCGTGATTATCCTGTTTTCCAGTCAATGTCCCAAAAAGAGATTGTCGAAACAACGAATATCCTACCTGAGGATAACGACTATATTAAAAAATTAAAAAATAATGCGCTTGACGTTTACCTAAGTAATGCTTCCAGTGAACTCGCGGAAAAGTTAGAGGAGAACGAAAAACGCGTCAACAGTATTGTCAATGGCGAACTTCCCGAACAACAGTTTTCACAAAATCAGGACGAATTACAACAAGCGCTGGGCGCAAGTGATGAGCAAATGACGCAACTTGCTCAAACTTATGAGAATGCCCGCCTTAATCGTTCCATTGATCAGCTCCAAGCAGAAACAAAAACTTTAAAAGCTGAGCAGTTGCCTCAGTTTATTCAAGATGCAAACCAATTGGCACAACAGACTGAGAAGAGCATTCAATCTTATATTGAAGATAATAATGCTGTTTCTAAATCGACGATTTCTGCTTCGGTTCAAGCCCTCAATGATGCAAACTCTCTCCTTAGTAACTTTACACAGTTTGTAAACTATACCAATAATTACACAGCTATCACACAACTTCAATTTGATAAAATTTCTACCAATAATTCACTCATGGCAGACTTTCTCCCTGTATTTAACAAGGTAAATGCTTATCTCAGCCAGAAGGAAACCGTAGAAGCTCGTATCAAAGAATTAACAGATTTCCAACAAAAAGTCGAAAAATCAGAACAGTTAAAAAGTTCAAGCATAGAAATGCCTAATCTCAAAGGTCAAACACTTGCGGCCATAAGAAAACAAGCAGGCATCGATTATAAAATTGAAGTGGAGCCAAACTATGAGGACAAAGATACAGCGATTGTAACTCAACAAAAACCTGATTCTTCTCAGTATACTCGTATTCTAAAAGGTCAAACAATTACGGTTCAAACACAGAAAAAAGTTGAAGAAAAGAAAGCTTCTTCTGATTCTGCCAAAAAAGACAAAGAAAAAACAGAAGCCTCCAAAAAAGAGGACACTAAAGATAAAAAGAAAGGAGATGAATAATGGCTAAAAAAATAATTCTCCGCACCCTTGCCGTTCTTTTTCTACTCTTCTTGTTTGTAGGCGCTGTTGGTGCTGTTGGTGCTGTCTATCTCCTGGATAAAGAATCACACCAGGCACATACGATCGAGCTTAAGCCTTCCCCACAAGCCATCTCCCAATCCTTTACTATTACGGATATTAATGGGGAAGCACTTCAGGATTCCTCAAATATCTATAAGTACATTCCAGCACAGCTCTCAGGCAAAGATAAAAATATTCCTGAACTATACACAAAAGCTTTAGTCGCAGTTGAGGATAGTGACTTCTATTCCCGTAAAACTAAAGGTTATTCTATCAAAGGGGTAACTAATGCCGTCTTATCAGAAGTACTTACGAAATTACATCTCGCAAACGGTGCACGTGGTGGCTCAACCCTTGATCAACAATTAGCAAAAAATCTTGCGCATGGTGGTTTTACTGCCGATAAATCATTGTCCCGAAAAATCGTCGAATTGATTGATGCGCATAGCCTTGCTGAACGCTATTCTCGCGAAGAAATTCTCACCAGTTATCTCGACACCTTGCGTTTGACACCTGAAACCATTGGCCCTGGTGCTGCTTGGAACAACCTTTTCTCTACACCGATGATTACCTCAGAGAAAACACCACTCTATATTGCTCAAATTGCTTATTTAGCGGGGCTGGGTCAAGCACCTTCAACCTATGTTCAAGATTTTGAAGGCGCAGGGAAGCAACGCGCCTTGACTGTTCTTTCGGTGATGAAGTCCAACAAAATTATCTCTGACCAAGAATACAAAGACAGCGCTGAAGCTGTGAAAAAAGAACTCGCACTTAAGCCAAGTTATACACAAGGCATCCCCCATGCTTATCAAGCCTATATTGCACAAGTACAAAAAGAGCTTGGCCAGATTGCTTTACCAAGAAACGCTAAGGTTGTTGTCAAAACATATGCTACGAAAGCACACTTGGATTATCTAGAGAGCGTTGCAAATCATACCGCACCTGATGTCTCAAATATTCCACGTAATAATCTGCCAGAAGGTACTTTAACTGCAATATCTGTGGTTGATACCCAAACAGGTCATATCTTAGCTTTAAATACAAATTCGGACAATCCACAATTGCCAATTTCCTCTGGCCGTTCTTCAGGTTCAACGATTAAACCATTACTCGATTATGCGCCCGCACTTGAATATGGCTATATCAATGAAAACAGTACCTTGAATGGTAATGCTACAACTTACGCTGATGGCACACCGCTGATGAATTACGGTGGGAATAATTATGGCCCTGTTCCTGTCGGTTTTGCCCTTGGTAACTCTTTGAACTCTGCAGCCCTGCAAACCTTTAACATGACCAATAATGAGCAAAAAAACAGTATTATGCAGCCACTTGGTATTGCTTCTGTCAAATATGACCAAGAATCCATGTCTATTGACTATAATTTGTCTCCTTTACAGTCTGCATCTGCATATTCTGCGATTGGTAATGATGGCGTTCGCGTTACCCCTACTGCTGTGGCTTCTGTCACGGTAAATGGTCAAGAACTGCCACTTACTCAGCCTGAATCACAACGCGCCATGAGTTCTTCAACAGCTCGCTCGCTTGTTAATCTCATGCAAAATGTTACACAGCCCAATGGTTCCGAGCCTTTAGCTGCTCAGCCACAATGGCCGAATGCTTTCGCCACTAAGTCCGGGCTCTCTAATTTCCCCGATACTGCTACAGAACCGGCCCGTAGTCAAGGTGCTCCTGATGCTTGGATGGCTGCTACCTCTACAGGTGTTTCAACCGCTGTATGGGTTGGAAGCCCAGATATGAGTGGGAAATATTATGTGCCAGCTGCGCCTATTGAACAAGAAAACAATATGCGTGTCTATCTTTTGAACAACACCATCAGATATATGAATCAAGGCAGAAATGTGCCGCCATTTAGTTACTCAGGCACAGCGATGTCCCATGAACCTCTCTTACCAGAGCTGCCCCAGCTTACTGAGCCACCAACGACCCAAGCTATCCAGCAAGCTAAAGTCTTTGATGCTGTTGCTCCAAGTGTTACTCCCGGTTTAGAAGAATTTTATCAAATGCACCGTCAAGACAAGCTCTTAGATGCTGACTCCGTATATGGTGCTAAGAACTAAGTTCTTTATAATAAAAAAGCTGCTTGCAAGCAGCTTTTTTATTTATGATGCAACGGTCAGTTGTTCTTGAACATACTGTGCATAAAGTGGGTGTGATTTTACAAGATTACTGTGTTTACCTGCTCCTGTAATTGCTCCCTTTTCAATAAAGTAAATGTTATCTGCATCAACAATTGTGGATAAACGATGAGCAATAACTAATGTTGTTCTACCTTTCATCAGGCTATCCAAAGCTTTTTGAACCATTGCTTCTGACTCTGAATCTAGACTAGCTGTGGCTTCATCGAGCATGAGAATTTTCGGATTGCGCAAGAAGGCACGTGCAATAGCTAAACGCTGACGTTGCCCACCTGATATCTTCACTCCACGTTCCCCTACTTGTGTGTCCAATTGGTCGGGCATATTTTCGACAAAACCGCGTGCAAAGGCTAAGTCTAGCACTTCCCATAATTGTGCATCACTGTATGTACCGTCTAAACCATAAGTCAAGTTGTCACGAATTGTTCCTGCCATAATCGCTGAATCTTGTGAAACAAACCCAATTTGGCTACGCCAATCTTTGAGGGCTAAGTTTTCAATATCATGATTCCCCATTGTTAGTTTTCCTCCTGTTGGTTTGTAGAAGCGTTCCAAAATAGAGAAAATAGTTGATTTTCCGCCCCCAGAAGGACCTGCAAAGGCAACAATAGTATTTGGTTTCGCTTCGAAAGTAATATTTTTCAATATTTCTTCAGAGTCATCATATGAAAAACTAATATTTTCTGCACGTAAAACTTGGCCTTCAATATCTAGGTTTTCTCCAAGACTTAACTGCTCTTGTTCTTCTTCTAAAACTTCATTCAGACGGGCTGTGGCTCCTGAGGCTTTAGAACTTGCGGTAAAGAAAAGTGCTAGAGTAGGAACAGAACCAATCATGTTCATAAGATACATCAAGAAGCTCATCAAAGTGGCCATCGTCATTGCTCCTACGGCAACACGATGAATTCCATAAAGCAGCAATCCAAAGATTGTTGACATCATTAACAACATCATAATTGGTTGCATGGAACCATCAAAAATTGCTTCACGAAGCCCGATTTTATAAAGCTTATTGATGTTTTTTTCAGCTGAATGTGTCGCTTGTACCTCCGCATTGGAAGACTTGACCAAACGAATTTCGCTAAGCACTTCACTGGCTGTGCCAGAAAACCCTGCAAGAGCATCTTGACGCTGGATTCCAAATTTTCGGCCAAAAGTGGCCAAGGGCATAATAATCAATGTCGCAATAGGAACAGCTATCACCATTGCTACAGTCATCTGCCAATCCATACGAAACATCATAAAAATTGAACCCACAAGAAGCAAAAGGCTTGTTAAGGTTTGAGGTACAGTATTAGCTAAAAGATCTTTCACTTGTGTTGTATCGTTGACCAAGCGGCTTCCAATTTCTCCTGTTTTGACTTCATCAAAGTACTTTACAGGTAGGTGAACCATCTTATTCCACACTGTTAAACGTAATCTTTTTACTACATTTTCTCCAAAAAATCCAAGCACTGAGGCGCCAATTGCACCAAGTAAGGCCGAAAGGATGTAAACCAGAACTACATTTCCTAAAAGACCATAATCAATCCCTTGTGCAAATCCTGAAATAAGCGGCTGTATCATTTGAGGTACAATGAGCTGTAGTACCGCTCCCACAATCCCTGACAACATCCCAATGGCAAAATAGGAGTATTTTGGTTTACTCTTGGCAATGAGTTTCAAAAAATCCTTACTTTTTATTTTATTGGCTTTTATTTCTTTTTCCATTTTTATCTCCTTTAATTACTTAGTTTTTATTTTAACCAAACTAACAAAATCGATTATAAAACTTTTAATTAGTTTTGTCAACAATAAAACTAATTATTTTGGGATAAATAAACACAGACCATTGTAAATATTAAGATAAAGCCTTTCAATCTAAATGACCAGTATGATTGATGTTTTAGCTACAGTAAGTATTAAAATGGTAACTATTAGAATTTCTACTCCAGTAAGTCTAGTTATTTACTTAATATAAACTGTTTCAATGGCTTTATCCTTTAAATAAAAAAACGCCGTCATTTCTGACAGCTTTAAATAAAAAATATGTTATGAATAAATGAAAGCTACTAATAGCTAAAGTGATTATCCGACAGGTTTCACTTTATTATTTTGATATACAAGTAGTGAGTATTTATACTCTTGAACAATTTCATCTTCATACATGACATGAGTTTTTACACCCATTTCTTCGTAAGCTTTACGCATACGAGCTGTACCGATGTGGCGAACTGTAATACCATCTGTAATAAAATAAGATGGTTTATAATTTCCTTGTGCAACTGTTTTAATAATGAACATATCAATTTCTCCTTCTTCTGGTTGTGGATCTGGATTTGGAGTAGAATCTCCTAATCGTAATCCGTATGCAAACGACAAGCCATAGTAATCTGACCACGCAAAACTGTCACGTGTTACGTATTGTCGCCCGTTAATGTTTTGTTGAACGAGTGTTGGGTGTGTAGGCTCTTCGATGATTGCAACGTGACCGTAACCTCCATCTGAAAAGACAACAATATCTCCTCGTTGGAGTTGGCTACGATTTGTAATACGTTGAACTTTTACTCCTGCATTTTGCAAAGCAGCAATATTACTTGCACTCCCTGTATCAATAGCGTTACCGCCCATATGAACACCATATGCAGTTTGAACAACATAGACAATCAAGTCCATACATTGACCACCGTACATGCCATCCATATCTACAGTTTGACCAAGCTTCGCTGATGCTAATGCCAATAAGTCTGCCATTTCCTACCTCCTTTATTTAACAATAATCGTATCTTTAGGAAACTCTTTATATAATTCAGTGCTGTACATATTATCTATTCGAAGATTAAGTTTACCAAATTCATCTTTGTAATTTTTAAGTGCACGCTCGGTCTTAACCCATCTACATTGTACCCCATTAGATACATACCAATTATTCGTGTCAACTGTATAGATTAAATACATTTCAATTTCTCCTTCATCTGTTTCTGATTCACCGGCTTTGCGCCATACTTCATAGTACTTAAAACTGTTGCTACTTAAATATGTACTATTAATTGGTAAATCTTGTATTGCTGTATTAGCTTGACCATTAGTATAATAGCAAGTCGAGGTAATAATTTTGCCACCTCCAGTAATTACACCTGTATGGCCTCCTGCGCCTCCTGATTCTGCCATTGAATTTCCAGCAGATAGTAGAATAATATCTTCATCCTGCATTTGATTCAGATTAGAACCTGACATATTTCCTGTTAGAATTCTCGTATAGCCACATTTTGAGAGATAACCACCTAAGGTTACGGTATTATAAACATAATCATAAGCAACTCCTGTCGCTTCTTTAAGGGCTATAACAATACTACCTGAACAGTCTGCTGTTCCATCTGTACCAATACGAGAGCCTGTCATGGAGTAGGTAATTTGATTACGATGTGTATTGAACCAATCAACTACTTTTCTACGATTACTTGGAGTTGAACCTTGGAAAAGGTTATACCAATAACGTGCCTGTGTACCTCGAGCAGGTTGATTTGGATTTAACGGCCGTTCATAATATCGAATAAAAATATCCGCCAATGTTTCAGGAGATGCCGTACTCTTAGTAAATTGTGCAAAAGTCATACTTGGGTGATAAAACTGTTGATTGTTTGCAACTTCCCACTCAATACGCTTGCATTGAGAGAAAACATCTTGATAAGCTAAACCATTTGATTTTGCCCAGTCAATATATTTTGTCGCTGGTGTCCATTGAACAAGCCCATAACCACCATTCATATTACCAACTCTATCACTTTCCCAGCGATCGGCAATAATACCGCTCTCACTCTGCATATTACCTAGGAGAGCAGATACTGACTGTTTTGTCCATCCGCGTGACGTAAGATAGTCCCAGATTTGTTTTGCTGTTTCTTGTTGTCCCAGTTTATTTTCCTCCTTTTTTTTATACAATTCTAATAAACCCGTCGACTTACCGATTGTTCTACCTAACATACAGCTGCATTTTTTAGGAATGACTTCAAGTTGGAATCGAACCAACCGTCTCTTATAGACTTGCCATTTTGAAGCCTGATTTAATTATATGACCGAATTTTCATTTATTCCAGGTTGGAAAACCGACCTCTATAAAGCTAATTTTTCTGCTTGAAGATGGCGACCAAGTTTTGCTTTATTGCCGATCACATTTATAATTGTAAGCCCTAATTTTAAATTGTTTCAGGTAAAAACAAAAAAAAACTGCTGAATTCAGCAGTTTTTTATATTATACAATCTATTGCGAAAGGCGGCAGACGGATTTGAACCGACGATCAAGCTTTTGCAGAGCCATGCCTTACCACTTGGCTATGCCGCCACAACATTAATCATTATATCGAAATTTAAGGATAAAAGCAAGAACTTTTACAGCTTCTCAAATTTCACCCCTCAAGGGTTAAGAAAAAGCCCTAAGCAATTTCTCTTAGAACTTTTCTTTTTTCTCAAAGTGTTATCGATATCAATTTGCCGCTTTTTCTAAAGCTTGAATACGTTTTTCCTGGCTAATAATTTCTGTAGCCAAATCTTTGAAGGTAATTGCGTTCATCAGATGGTCTTGCGCATGTACCATATAGAGATCGATTTCTGTATGAATACCTTGTGCTTCTTTTGTCAGCATATCTGTTTGAACATCATGGGCTTGGAGCAACTCTTGGTTCGACTCCTGAAGTGATTTTTCTGCTGCTTCAAAATCTCCTTCTTTTGCTTGTTGGATTGCTTGAAAGGCTAAACCTTTGGCATTTCCACCATGCATGATGATTCCCATCACAATTTCCATTCTTTCTTCGTTCATTACATCCCCTTTTATTTCGTCGTCTTGAGTTCTTTTACTTCATTAAAACTTCTGCTGCTTCAAGGACTTTATCGCCACGCATCATACCATAGTCTTGCATTTTTATCACATCCATTGGTACATCAGCAGCTTGTGCTTTCTTTTGTACCTCTGCCTTCATGAAGCCTACTTGAGGTCCTAAGAGAAGGACATCAGGTTTAGGGGTAGCAGCAAGCATGTTATCGATGTCTGCTGTTGATTTTGCGAAAATTTCGTAATCCAATCCTTTATCTGCTGCTGCTTTTTGCATTTTAGAAACTAAAAGTGATGTTGACATGCCTGCTGCGCAAGCTAAAGCGATTATTTTATCAGCCATAATTATTTTTCCTTCTTTTCTTTTTATAGTCTTAAGTATACCGCTTTCATTGATTTTTTGCAAGTGTTTTCATACTGACAGAGAACGACTTTAGATACTATCCCCATTCTCTTTAATGAGCGCTTGATACCAATAGTAAGAATCCTTGGGTATTCGCTTGAGACTTCCTTCCATACTTTCGTCCTGATCCACGTAGACAAAGCCATAGCGTTTCTGATAACCGTTCAACCAACTGAGTAAGTCAGTGTAAGACCATGTATGATAGCCAATCACTTGAACACCATCGGTTAAGGCTTCTTTTATAGCTTTAACATGACTTTCCAGATATCTAATGCGGTAATCATCATGAATTTGCCCTGCCTCAAGCTTGTCGTACTCTCCTAGACCATTTTCTGTAATCATCACAGGTATGCGGTAGCGACTGGTAATTCGACGTAAGGCGATACGCAATCCCATTGGATCAATTTCCCAATCCCAGTTTGTACGTTCAACAGCAGGATTAGTTACACGTTTGTACAAGCCCGGAATGCCTTGGTCGCCTCCTGAGCCCTTAACTCCGGTAGTATTCATTTTACCAAGTGTGACTCCACCTTCGCGCGGATTCCAAGCATTGGCAGCAGTTTGATAATAATTAATCCCTAAAAAGTCTGGTCGGGCTGATTTTAAGAGTTCAAAATCACCCTCTTCGGTTTCAAACATCAGATCATTTTCTTTAAGATAATTCAAAGCCACAATAGGATATTCGCCATAGCAATAGACATCCATCCAAAAATGAGCAAACATTTCCTCTGCGTTTTCAGCTGCCAAGACATTAAGGGGATTGGAATCGATCGCGTAGTTTGGTGTATAAGCAAAGGAAGGACCGATTTGACCGGGCATATCCATTTCATGAAAAGCATTGATTACAGCTGCATTAGCCAAATTTGCATGGTGATTGACTTGATAAAACAGCTTCATATCGACTTTTCCTGGTGGATGTGTTGCCAATATCCAACCATGTTGTGTAAAGATGTTTTGTTCATTCAAGGATACCCAATACTTCACTTTTCCTTTAAAAGCTGTAAATAGTGTTTGCGCATAATGCACAAAATCCTCAATAATCTGGCGACTTTCCCAACCTTGATATTCTTCTTCAAGAGCTTGCGGTAAATCCCAATGATAGAGCGTAACTACAGGTTCGATATGATTAGCAATCAATTCATCAACCAAATCCATATAAAATTGTAAGCCTTGTTGATTAATTTCGCCCCGACCTTCAGGAAAAATACGTGTCCAAGCAATCGAAAAACGATAGGATTTTAATCCCATTTCAGCCATAAGTGCTACATCTTCTTTGTAGCGATGGTAGTGATCAACAGCAATGTCTCCTGTTGTCTCCTTAAAAGTTTTTCCTGGTATGCGGACAAAATTATCCCAAACTGATGGACCCTTTCCGTCTTCGTCATGCGCACCTTCAACCTGATAAGCTGCCGAGGCCGAGCCCCATAAAAAGTTATCGGGGAAAGCTTTTAGTTTTGTATGTTCCATTATAATTTTTCTCCATTTGAGGCTATGACTTGACTGTACCACTCAAAGGAATCTTTCTTCGAGCGTTCCAAGCTGCCATTTCCTTCATTGTCTTTATCTACATAGATAAAACCATAGCGTTTTTTCATCTCTCCAGTTCCTGCAGAAACAAGATCAATAAAGCCCCATGGTGTATAACCCATTAAGTCTACCCCATCGTATTCGACAGCATCTTTCATTGCTTCAATATGTGCTTTTAGATATTCCACACGGTATGGATCATGAATGCTGCCATCTTCTTCTACTTTATCCACAGCACCAAAACCATTTTCTACAATAAAGAGTGGTTTTTCATAACGCTCATTGAACCAATTCATGCTATAACGCAGACCTAATGGATCAATTTGCCAACCCCATTCTGATGCTTCGACATATTGATTTTTTACCAAATCTCGGTTTTCAATATAATCAAAAGTTGGCGCTCCCAGGTTCTCTTGATTCTCCATTTTTTCAGCTGTACTTGGCATATAATTTAGCTTAAGACTTGGATCAATCTTTTCAGCCTGATCTTTAATAGCAAAACTCATATAATAACTAAAGCCGATATAATCTACTTCGCCTTTGGATAAATCTTCAATATCTTCTGAAGTAATGTCCAAATCAAAGGCTTTACGTTCAAAATATTTGAGCATATAGCTTGGATAGTGACCACGCGCATGGACATCGGTAAACCATAAACGCCGTTGCATGGCAACCTGTGCTGCCATCATGTCTTCGGGTTTGCATGTTGCAGGATAAATAGGACACATCGCAATCATGCAACCAATTTGGAAATCAGGGTTAATCTTATGTCCTAGATCTACAACTTTAGCAGAAGCAACTAATTCATAGTGGGCTGCTTGGTACATAATCTTTTCACGGTTCTCGCCTTCCACGAACTTCAAACCAGAGTTAGTGAAGGGTGCAAAATCCAGATCAAAATTTGCTTGATTATTTATCTCGTTAAATGTCATCCAGTATTTAACTTTATCTTTATAGCGGGTCATTACTACTTCAGCAAATCTTACAAAAAAGTCAATCAAGCGGCGATTACGCCAGCCACCATACTCGGTAACCAAGTGATAAGGCATTTCAAAGTGGGAAAGCGTGATGACTGGCTCAATACCGTTTTTCAAACATTCATCAAACAAATCATCGTAAAACTGAAGACCTTCCTCATTTGGCTCACTTTCATCTCCATTTGGAAAAATACGTGTCCAAGCAATGGATGTACGGAAACAGTTCACACCTAACTCTGCAAAAAGTCTGACATCATCTTTATAGCGATGGTAGAAGTCAATGGCTTCATGGTTTGGATAATTTTCACCAGGTAAGACACCATCTGTAATCCGGCGCTCAACACCATTTGCTCCAGCAGTCATAACGTCGGCCACAGAAACTCCTTTGCCTCCTGCATTCCAGCCGCCTTCAAGTTGATGAGCAGCAACTGCACCGCCCCATAGGAAATCTTTTCTTAAAGTCATTTTTCTTCTCTCTTTCCTCTAATTCTGTTGATTTAACTTTAAATCTTTTACAAGGTTTGAACTTGCGTATACTTCAGTTCTTAACATCCTCCCCTTTTTTTAAACGCTCAGTTCCCCTCTATAAATGTAAACTCTCCCAGCTCTTGATGAGTTTACATTTATAGAAGAGAGATTAAGTCAATGCTTAATCTCATCTCACTATTATGCTTGTTCAGCTTGCTCTGCTTCATATGCTTCTTTTTCTTGTTGTACAAGAATCGCATCATATTTTTTAGCAAATGGCCAGTATATGGCACCTGTCACAAAAATCATCAAGGCTTGCCATGCTGCACCTTGCCAACCTCCGACAATCAAACCTGAAAGGATTGGCGGTGTTGTCCATGGGACGAAGATACCATTAAACGGTGGGATAATTCCCAGCGCAATAGCTGCATAAGTTCCAAATCCTGAAACGAGAGGGGCAATCAAGAATGGGAAAGCCAAGATTGGGTTTAAAACAATCGGCATACCAAAGAGTACAGGCTCGTTGATATTGAAGAAGGCGGGTGCCAATGTTAATTTACCAATAGTTTTCATTTGAACAGAACGCGCACGATAAATCATAAAGATAACGAAACCGAAAGTCATTCCTGAACCTGTAACCGTAATAAACTGATCCATAAAGGCTTGCGTAACAATATGTGCCCCATGATCAAGTGATAAGTTACCCTCTTGGAACAATTTGAGATTATCGGCATTATTAGCCAGGAGCAATGGAGTCATGATACCGCCAATAACTGTGGCACCATGCACCCCAAACCACCAGATAAATACAGGTAAGAATGCAATTAAGAAGACACCAAGTGGTCCGTCTGTAGCATGTTGCAGAGGTGTTTGAATTAAAGTATAAATCCATTCAATCGGTGTTTGATCCGTTGTCAATACAGATAGAGCATAGATAAGCATTGCTACAAAAGTAATAACGAAAGCTGGCACAAGAGCACCAAAGGAATCTGATACATTTGCAGGCACTTGTTCAGGAAGTTTGATACGGATATCTTTTTTCATGAACCATGAGTAAGACCAACCGACCAATAAACCAGCAAGCATAGCGAGGATCATTCCTTTCCCACCAAGCCAAGCTGCATCGATAACACCACTTACTTGATACTCTCCCACGACAGCAGAACCATCAGCAATTTTAGTCACTGTTGAAATAGTGCTTGGTTGAAGCATAACCATGACAATAATAGAAGTCAAACCAGCAGAGGCGCCTTCATAGCCTTCGCTCTTCACCCAAGAATAAGCAATACCAAAAGCTGCAAAGAGGGCCATAATACCAAATGAAGCAGCATAGGCTTGATTAAAAATAGGGGCCCAACCAATTTGTGCAATCCAGTCCGCAACATTTTGTTGAGGGAAGTTTGCTAAGATGAGGAAGATTGCTCCAATAATAATGAAAGGTATTGGATACAACATACCGTTTTTAATTGCTGTAACGGCTTTTGTGTTCAAAAATTTCATCATCGGAGGCATTAATTTCTCGTTGATAAATTTATTCATATTTTTACTCCAAAAATTTTATTTTTAATTCATTAGGGCATCTGCAGCTGCCACTACATTTTTGCCATTCATCATGCCATAGTCTTGCATCTTAATCACATCACAAGGAACTCCTGCGGCATTCGCTTTCTTAGTGACTTCTGCTTTCATATAAGAAACTTGAGGACCTAATAAAAGCACATCTGGTTTGTTCGAACCAGAGCCTGCTAACATGTTATCAATCTCTGCTACTGACTTAGCAAAAATTTCATAATCTTTTCCAGCTTCTTTTGCTGCTTGTTGCATCTTCGTTACCAGCAATGATGTTGACATACCTGCTGCACATGCCAGTGCAATAACCTTTTCTGCCATTTTTTTCTCCTTATTCTTTTGAGCTCAAGAATATTATAGCGTTTTCTGAAAAGGCTTTCAAACGATAATATGAAATACCTTTCCTGTATTGAAACAAAGAGAAAATGGCTTAAATTAAGGATTTGTGGCTTAAATTTTTGCAATAAATACAAAAAAACTTGCAAAAACTGCAAGTTTTTTAAAACATGTTTCACATTTTGGAACAAATTGAGCACTATTCCTCTAAAAAATGGAGCGTTTTATGAGCCAGAACTTCAAGAACTGCAACAACAGGAAGTTGTGTCGTTAAATTTCCTAGCGGATAAAGTTTAGACCATTCCGGCGTGAGATTGTAAAAGAGTTGCAAGTCAGCTAGCCGGCCAACTGTACTGTCTTCATTATTTGTCAATGAAATAATTTGTGCGCCTTCTTGTTTGAATTCCAACTCCTTATTAATGATTTGAATCGTTTCTCCTGAGGCCGATAAAATCAATGCAATGACATTACCTGTGCCATTGATTTGGATAGCTTGAAAAGGATCATTAATAACAAAGGCACGTAAACCTGCATTCACAAAATATTTACACGCATAATCAGCTAAAGAACCTGAGTTCCCAATTCCCATAAAAACGGTATAATCTGCTTTAGCAATCATCTTGGCAGCTTCGGTCAGTCGCTTTTGATAACTTTCAGAATTCATACGGCGTAAAAACATATCAAATTCTAGCATATTGTCATAATGCTGCTCTTCCGCCGTTTTAGGTTTGCTTTGATTTTTTAGAAAGAATTTTAATTCTGCCCAACCATTAAAGCCCAACTTTGTACTCATTCTTACGATTGTTGTAGTAGAAACATGAAGCTGGCTAGCTAAGCTCCGAATCGTTGCTTTTTGAACCTTATCTGGAGATTTGATGATAAAATCAAGGACCAAGGTTTCGAGCTCATTAAGCTTGCTTATTTGTTCAGGTTGAAACATAAAAACTCCTTTATCTAGCTTAAAATAGTGTATATTTGATCAAATAGTAACCCAGAGCTAAACACTCTCGAGCGTAATTGCTCATAGTCTGCCAAGCAGAGGTCTTACTTTCCGCTGCATAACCTTGCACGTTTTTGTAGCCTAATTTGGAAGCCAAATAAAGGCTACGATAAAGATGAAAGTCGCTCGTCACAAGTAGTGTTTTCCCTTGCACATACTTTTGAGAAAGCGCGAAATTCTCGACAGTATTTCGCGCTTTCTTTTCTTCAATGATTCGGCTAGAGTTTAAACCATGTGCTTTGAGGTATGTGGCCATTCCCTCAGCTTCAGATACAGGAGAAGCGGAACTTTGATAACCTGTAACAATAACTCTAGCTTGAGGATTGCTCTTAGCAAGTGTTAAAGCAGTATCAAGACGGCTCTTCGTAGTAGATGCAGGCTGACCATCTGGCTCAATCTTACTGCCTAAAACTAGTATCGTCTTAAAATCTTGTGCTGTATCTCCTTGATGAGCGACATCACTCCGTATCAAAAAGAAACAGAAAAGGCCATAGGCCGTTCCCAAAGCAAAGATTAACCCTAAAACTCGAAAGAATTTTTTCATTAGAATTTTTGTTTGCGGGCTTCACGTTGCTTACGTGCATTTTTATTGTGCTCTGCACGACGTTTTTTCGTATTTTCTTCTTCAATCGCCCATTTCAAGGCACGTTTATAGCCTGGTTTGACTTTTTTCTTACTCTTAGCCAACTGACCACGCATTTTGTTAGACAACTCTCCAGTCTTGGCTGTACGTTTTTCACGGCGATCACGATCATAAGAATCAACAATCTCACCATTTTTCACAGCTTTAGGTTGGAATGTTACACCCATTTTTTCAATTTCACGAATGGCTGAATCATCAGAAGGACTGTAAAGTGTAATCGCCGTTCCCGACAAACCATTACGTCCTGAGCGTCCTACACGGTGTACAAAGAAGGAAAGATCACGAGGAAGTTCATCATTGATAACATGACTTACACCTTCGATATCAATCCCACGTGCTGCAATATCCGTTGCTACAACAAACTGATAATCTAAGTTCTTGATGCTTGCCATGATACGTTTCCGTTCACGTGGTGGGATATCACCATGAATTTTCGCTGCTTTGACACCATTGTTGACTAAGAAATGATGAATATCATCAACGCGTCCCTTTGTATTGGCAAAAATCATTGCCATATAAGGATTGGTTGCCTTCGAAAGTTGCAGTAAAATTTGGTTATGTGATGCGCCTTTAGTTGAGATCAGCCAGTTTTCAATCGTGTCTGAAATCACAGTCTTATTCGCAATTTTTTCCATCACAGGATTATTCAAATATTTTTTAAGGAAAGGCTGTAACTTTTGTGGAATAGTTGCAGAGAAGACCAACATCTGTACTTTTTTACCAAAGCTGGCTGCAATTTTATCCACATCTGTCAAGAAGCCCATATCCAAAGTCATGTCCGCTTCATCTACAACAAAAATGGATGCCGTATGAATAATCAAAGCTCCCGATTTAAGTAAATCTTGGATACGCCCTGGTGTCCCAATCACGATATGAGGTTGTGAAGACTCAAGTTTCTTAATTTGACGCGCTTTATCTGTTCCACCCACATAGTTGACCACGCGGATTGCATCATTAAATTTGACAAATTCTTGAGCTGCATGATAAATCTGTGTGGCAAGTTCACGAGATGGTGCAGTGATTACGGCTTGGACTTCATCAAGCTCTGTGTTCAATTGTTGGAAAATAGGGAGCAAGAAAGTATGTGTCTTTCCTGAACCTGTTTTTGATTCCCCTACCAAATCACGGCCTGATAATACGACAGGAATCAGTTTTTCCTGAACGGGGGTTGGCGAAACGAACTTGATTGCCTCAAGCGTTTCATTGATATAATTCTTAAAGTTAAATTCTGTAAATTTCATAGCTCCTATTATAGCATGAATAGTGCATTTATAAAACAGGGTTCGCCTTTTTAATTCCAATTCTTATTGAAAAAAGCAGAAAAGCAAAAAAAGCACCTCCAAGGTGCTCTTTTTTATGTTATTTAGCTTTAGCGTAAAGTTCGTTTACTTTATCCCAGTTAATCAAGCTAAAGAAAGCTTCGATGTAATCTGGACGAACATTGCGATATTTCAAATAATAAGCATGTTCCCAAACGTCAAGACCAAGTACTGGAATTTGTCCATCAGAAATTGGGTTATCTTGGTTAGCTGTAGAAACAACTTTAAGTTTACCGTAATCGAGAACTAACCAAGCCCAACCTGAACCAAAACGTCCTGTAGCAGCTGCTTTAAACTCAGCTTTGAAGTCGTCAAATGAACCAAAAGCTTCATCGATGGCTGCAGCGATGTCACCTGTTGGTGCACCACCTGCGTTTGGAGCAAGCCATTCCCAGAACATTGTGTGGTTCAAATGTCCGCCACCGTTGTTACGTACCGCAACGCGGATATCTTCTGGCAAACGGTCCAAATAAGCCACTAATTCTTCAACAGTTTTATCAAAGAATTCTGGGTGTTTTTCAATCGCTGCATTAAGATTATTTACATAGGTTTGGTGATGTTTATCATGGTGCAAATGCATTGTTTCTTCATCAAAGAAAGGTTCCAAAGCGTCGTATGCATAAGGTAATTCTGGAAGTGTATAAGCCATAGTATTCTCCTTAAATTTTAATATACTATTATTATAAAGAAATAAGAACCGTTTACAAAATTATCTGCTTATCTTTTCGCTCTTCACGAAAATACTTCAAATCTCGGTCATAGATAAATTCAACTCCTGTTAAATCATCATACTCCCGTGCACCAACCAAAGTATAGAGCTTTGTTAAATCATCTTTCCAGTGGCTAAACATTTCATCCAAGGCTTGAGGTCCTTGGGTATGTAGGATGGATAAAACATGCCCAGCCGAGCTGGCTAAAGGCGCACCCAAAAGTTGAGCATGCAAGATATCTGTAGCTGATGCAATACCTCCCGTAGCAATCAGAGGTTTAGTATTTTGCGCCAATTGAGCTTCAATGAGGCTCTCGGGTCCTGTAAAGCCAAAATCATTTAAGTTTAAGGTGCTGTGCCCCCGTCCACTCTCAATCCATGCAAAATTTGTGCCACCTTTACCGCCAACATTAATGCCAGCGATGGCTGTTTGGCTAAGCTGTTTAAACATTTTTTGACTCATACCAAAGCCGACTTCTTTGACTACAACAGGAACATCTAAATTTTCAGCGATACGATTAATATTTTCAAGCCAGTAAAAAGAACGATCCCCTTCACTATCCTTCATGACTAACTCTTGTCCAGTATTAATATGAATTTCTAAAGCATCAGCAGAGAGCATTTCGACAGCCTTTTGTGCATTTTCTAAAGAGTGTCCTGCTCCCATATTTGCAAAAATGAAACCCTTTGGATTATGTTGACGCACTTGACGGAATCCTTCCGCCAATTCGGGATATTTCAAAGCAATCGACTGCGAGCCGACGGCCATTGATATATGATGGTGGGCCGCAATCTCCGCTAACTCTAAATTAACCTTATCACCTTTTTTAGATCCCCCAGTCATCGCTTCTATGTAAAAAGGAAAATCAAACTTATGTTCCAAAAGAGTAACCGATAAGTCAACTTCTTGTGTAGAAATTTCTGGCAAGCCATTGGGAACAACCCGTAATGCAGCAGAAAACTCTGAGCGATTTCGGCCTTCGCGCCAGTACTTTAAGCCAAGTGATAAGTGTTCATCCTTCCGATGTCCGTGGATTTCTTTACTCATTTTGTTTTCCTATTCTTATTTTCTCAAGCTTCATTCCTTCTGCTTCAAGAGCGCTCCTTAACTCGACTATCTTGTCTTCACGCTCTGCAAAAAGAATAATATTTTCACCAAACCCCGCACCTGAAATCTTTCCAGCAAATTCGGGTTGGCTATTCACAATATTCAGAGCTAAAGCCAGTTGATCAGTCATATAGCCTTTTGCTTGGTGCTCAATAAGTAAAAGTTGATTTTCGAGGAGTTTCTCTTTAAAAAGAGCGAAATCCTGCATATCAATAGCTGTACTTATTTCAATAACAAGTTCATCACTTTTAGCATAAAATGCCTCAGAAAGTTGATGTTTCAATTTTTCTACTGTCTTCGCAGATTGAGCAGTTTGGACAACATAAGGCTGCCAAGGAATCGTTAGCGGAAGGACGCGCTGATGATTTTCATAGAAAATACTGCCACCATACATAATTGCAGCAACATCGCCACGAGAACCGCTCCCTTGCACATCATAATGTGCTTGGGCCGCAATTTCAAAGCGTTTTTTCAAGGGAAGATTGAGCTGAAAAAAAAGATTGAGTGCATTCACAACGCCGACAACGACACAAGCTGATGAGCCATAACCCTTCTTGTTTTCGCCAAAACCCAGTCCACTCTTGATTTCCAAGTGAAATTCCCGGGTCAATTCAACTTCTTTACTCATATACTTGATAGCCGTCATGACAAAATTCCAAGGCCCGCTGTGCTCAGGTTTAATTTCCTTTACTGAGAAGGCATGAGCAGGCATTGCCACATTCGTTTCTAAAAGACTGTGGCCCTCTACTTCTGAAATAACCACTTGGAAATCACTCTCAAGACTCGTTACCAGAGCTAAACCTCCTGGACGAGTAACCGCATATTCTCCTGCAATAAAAAGTTTTGCAGGCACATCTATTTTATAAGTACTCAAGTCCGCCCCCCGCATGTGCAATATCAAAAATAATATTTGGAAAATTTTCCCGTAGTTTTGTTAGAAGTACTTTCTCTGTCGCTCTGTCTGTAATAATTTTAACGTTTGGCCCAGCATCGATGGTAACAAAAGCCAAGAGTCCTGCTTTATAGCATTCTTGCGTAAAGGCAATAATCCGTTGAGTATCTTCAGTAAAGTAATCAAAAGGTTCCACACAGAGGCGATTCTGTTCATGCATACCCAAAGCATTATTTTCTGCGAGTAAACCGATCTTTTCAATATCTGCCTGACGAATCGCACTTTTCATTTCTTCAAGCTGACGTGCTGACTTTTCTACCCAAGCGCTGTAGGTCGGAGCAGTTTGAGCAAGTTGCATCCCCCGTGTTGAAGACATTTTCTTTTGGGCACTTGATATTTCAGCAACAATCATGGACAAGTGGATATCCTCATCATAAAAGCTCTCAGCATAAGAGGAAACGTCGTCTTCACCCTTGTTCCAAACAGCAAAGTTACCAAAGACTGAACGCGAAGCTGAACCAGAGCCACGCCGTGCAATTCTTGACATTTCTGTCAAATCGGCTGGTAATTCGAGGAGTCCAAACATGGCACCTGTCAATGCGGCAAAGCTTGAGGCTGAGGAAGCCAGTCCGGCAGCAGTTGGCACATGATTTTCAGAAGTGACTAAAACACCTGGAAAAGAACCATGCTTTGCACGAAGCATTTCTAAAAATTGATGCACACGAGTAGCATCGGTGTTCACCCCATTTAAAATCAGTTGATCCTGGTCAGTAAAAGCAACAGATGTCGTTGTATAAAATTGATCCAAAGTCATTGATAAGGAACTTGTCGTAGGAATATTCAGCGCCACATCCGCCTTCCCCCAATATTTAATCAAGGCAATATTCGTATGTGCTCTAACAGTAAATTCATTCATTTATATTTTTTCCTCTTGTCGATTAATCTCTCCTATTATAACAAAGGTGGCGTAATTTAGCCATTTGTCGTTTTTGAAATTTATTCCTCCATATTGTAAAGATCTCACAAAAAACCACCTGAAAAGGTGGTTACTTTTATACATATTTCCTGAAAGAAGAAAAGAGAAGCTCCATACACTACCTACTTCACAACGGTAACATTGCAAGGTGCATGGTTTACAACATAGGCTGTTGTAGAACCCAAAGTCATACGCTCAAAGTAATTAGAACCTGTGGCTCCCATCACGATGAGATCACACTTCTGCTCCGTTGCAAATTCAACAATTTGCTTCTTAGGAATACCTACTACCACAAAGGTTTGAACTTTGACATTGTCTTTTACAATAGTTACTGCTTCTTGCAAGATCATCTCGGAAGCTTTTGTATAATTGTGCTTAAGAATCGGCAGGGCATGCCCATATAATTTTCCGTCATCTTGGACCGTTAGGACCGAGAGTTCTACATCGTTTAAACGTGCGATTTCCATTGCCTCTTGGAGTGCTTTGTATGAGTTGTCTGAACCATCAATGGGAACCAAAATATTTTTGTAATTCATCAAGATTTCTCCTTCCTTGCTTTGCCTATATTATAATGCTTTCTAATAATAAATAAAAGCAGCATGCATTAAAAATAAGCAGTCAAAGATGACTTCGTAAAACCAAAAAACCTTAAGTGACTTATACACTTAAGGTTTCCTTATACTTCATTTTTAAACAGAGTAAATCCAGGTATTCTTGGCGCCATTTTTCAAAAGCTTTTGACTAATGCGGATTGCATCTTTTTCATTAGCTGCTAGAGCGACCATTACCCCACCTAGACCTGAGCCTGTAAGCTTGGCTCCCAGAGCACCATTTCTCAGCGCTGTGTCCACTAAGGTATCTAAGCGCGGGTGTGAAACTCCAAGTGAAGAAAGATTTTCATGCGCTTGGTTCATCACTTGCCCCAAATCTTTTAATTTATTTGTCATGAGAAAATCTTTTGAAGCTTTTGAGAGTTGACCTAACTTTTCAATATGGCCTTGTGCTTTGGTCTTATTCTCTGATAATTTTTCCCTGACTATGCTAATCGCTTGACTAGTAAAGCCATGTACACCTGAATCTCCAATAACCAGGTAACCAGATAGATTGATATCAAAAGATTCGGCAGTTTGACCTTTAATAAACCAAAGCGGTAACTCCGAATTAACGGTTGCGACATCAATTCCTGATGAGCGGCCATGCGTAATATTCTCCGAGAAGTTAGCAAAAGATAAGAGCATTTCATCTGTTAGCTCTGCATCAAAAAAATCATAAAAGGCACGTGTGATTGCTGTTGCTAGAGCTGCTGATGCTCCCAATCCCCGTCCCAAAGGAATATTCGAATCAATTTCCAGAGAAAATGGAAGTTTGACGGAATGGAATTTTTCTAAAAGACGTAGGATGAGTTGGCGTACCCCCTCAAATTCGTCTCCTAACACATCCAATCTGCGCCGCGATTCATTATTTTCAATATATTGTCCGTATTTGATAGAAGAAATTGTAACGGTTGTCTTCAGAATAGTAACAGGTAACGCAATTGCAGGCTGCCCATAAACAACCGAATGCTCTCCAATCAAAATTAATTTGGAATGAGCGGTTCCTGTGCCCATTTTATTTGTAGTCATAACTATAAATTCTCCATTAAAGTACGCAAAGGTACTTGACAATTTTATAAAATTTGAGAGTGAAAATCAAGTAGCAATTCTTTTTTTGCCCATAATATCTAGATAAATAGGATAAATCTGTCCTTTCTCTTCTGGTATTGTGTCAAAAAAGTTATAATAAAAACATGGACAATCTACGCAAAGCAATTGAAAAAATGGATATTGTCACTGTCGATGCTGCAGTTAAATATAGTGGGTTAAGCAGAAAAGTGATACTTGATTTTATCCATGAAAATCCTCATCTAAGAATCTTTGATGAACAAGAGCAACATTGGGTTAATGAAAATGTTGATGGACATTGTTAAATACAAATAAAAAGTGCTTCTAGCACTTTTTATTTGTATTGCTCCATTCCGGGTACCTGATCTCCCCCAAAATATTTTTGAGAAAGTTCTTTCAAGTATCCATCTTCAGCCATTTTTTTAATCTCTTGGTTAAGATCTTTTTGAAGTTGTGTTTGACTATTGTCAAGGATATAGTAAGTATAGGTCTTGAATTCAGGATATTTTTCAAGATCTGTAGGTACTGTATCAGATACACCTGTTACAGCATGTTCTTTAACAAGATTTTCCGCAGCAGATTTTGAAGCAAAGATAAAGTCCATTTGTCCATCAGAAAGAGCTTGTAAACGTTCTGCCAACCCGCGTTTTGAATAATCTACGGTAATTTTTTTATCAGGATGTGCACTATTCCACTGATCCATAATGTCACCATAGTTGGTCCCTGTTGGAATCTCGGTTTTCTTCCCTACAAGCCCTTCAATGGTTGTGATTTTATCTTTATCATTAGAGAAAATCGCATTAATGCCTTGCGTTGTGGGGAAACTAAAGAGATACTTTTCCTCACGCGCCTTTGTTTTACCATAAATATTCACACCGATATCTGCACGTCCTGCATCTAGAGCTGCAAGAATAGCACTGTCATCGTATGTTTTAAAGTCAAATTTATATTGAGGCAAATTTTCATCTGCTTTTTTGAGAATATCATATTCATAACCTGTCAGCTGCCCATCCTTCGTATACTCGTAAGGATTTGATGAGCCAGAGATTGCCACATTGACTGTGGTCGTTTTTTCTTGACCGGCGGTTGTACTTTTATTCGAATTCGAGCACGCTGCTAGTAGAGTAACACCAGCTGCACTCAAAGCCAATAAGGTTATAACTTTATTTCTTTTCATTATATCTCCACTTCCTTTTTACTTACGTTTTGATTTTAACATAAACTAAACAATTTCCATTTATCTACGCTTATAAATAAGTGCTACATTGATAAAATAAAAAAACAACCTAAAGTTGCTCTTTCTATTTTATAAATCATGATACTGTGCATAAAGATCCTGCCGCACCAGCTCACGCTCTTTCGCCACTTGCTTGATGGCTACGTTAGGTTTTATTCCCGATGCAACCAGAAGTTGAACAGCTTCTAATGCTGTAGTCTCATCCTCTGAATTATCCTCAACTTCTCCATTGAAGCCAGCAACGATAATTAAACATTCTCCCTTAATCGGTTGCTCTTTTAAAGAAAGTAAAACTTCTGAAATTTTACCTCGACGATATTCTTCATAAATTTTGGTTAATTCGCGTATTAAGGTAACGTCTCGATCCCCATAGATCTGAGCCATATTTTCTAAAGTTTCTGCGACACGATAAGGAGACTCATAAAAAATCTGCGTTTCAGGATAGGTCATTTTAGTTTCCAAAAACTTCTTCTGTTCACCTTTTTTACGAGGTAAAAAGCCGTAAAAAATATGAGGCTGTGGGACTAATCCAGAAGCGATAAGACCTGTTATTCCAGCTGAAGCGCCTGGTAGGGCTACTACATCGATATTTCGCTTAATGGCTTCCACAACTAAATCATGACCTGGATCAGAAATTGAAGGCATACCTGCATCTGAGACTTGTGCTAGCGATTTTCCTGACATAAGAAAATCTAAAAGCTTCGGAATTTTATCAAAGGAGTTATGCTCATGAAAAGACTCTTGAGCCACCTTGATTTCAAAATGATTAAGTAATTTTTGAGTGTTGCGTGTATCTTCACTTGCTACCAAATCCACGGTTCTTAGGGTTTCCAAAGCACGTAGTGTCATATCCTGCATGTTGCCGATAGGTGTTGGCACTAAGTAAAGCTTACCTGCGCTTTTTTCACCTTTAAAGCTTCGTTGTATATTTATCATCTGTACAAAAGCTCCAAGCAGTCCAAGCAATTTTCACCATCTTGCAAACGCTCTGCATAATGTAAATGACACACATGAAAGCCTTCATTAAAAATTTGAATCAGATTTGGATTAGGTTCATCTTTTGACTTTGAGCTAGCTTTTTCTTCTTTTTTCTCAATATGCGCCAAACGTTCGCGTAATTTTTCATTTTCCATGCGAATCGTTGCATTTTCTTTTAAGGATTCATCCAGTGCATCCCGTACCGTTGAAATTTGGCCCAGTGTATAAGCCAAACTTTCCTCCAACAGCCCCAGTTGCACATAAATCTCATTTTTATCGATCATCATTTCCCCCATAACTTACCTCTATGTCAATTCTTCTTAAAGATTTACCTCTGAAATATCAAACTCTTTTATTGTATGCTCTAAGCGAAGCTTAATTTTGTTATTCAAAATATTAAGACCAATAACTTTCCCCTCACCATCTACAGTCGTAATATGTTCACCAAAATCAGGAAAATTTTTACGTGCTTCCCTATAAAACTCATCTTCATAAGACAAACAGCACATTAAACGACCACAAAGACCATTCAGTTTGCTTTGTTTTAAAGAGAGCGACTGATTTTTTGCCATCTTAATAGAGACATTCGGAAATTCGTAAATAAACTCCGAACAACAAAGCGGTCGTCCACAAGGACCAACACCGCCATACATTTTTGCAGCATCACGCGCTCCAATCTGACGAAGCTCAATTCGCGTACGAAAAGTCGCAGCTAATTCTTTAAGTAAAGCTCGAAAATCCACTCTGTTTTCCGATGTAAAAGACACAAAAAGCTGACTTTGGTTTAAATTATAAGCTGCATTTGTAACCTTCATGTCAATCCCACAATCTGCAACAATTTGGCGAATCTTCGTGCAGGCTTGTTGCGAGAGCTGCTCTGTCGTACAAATCAACTCTTCATCTGCTTCTGTTGCTGCACGAACAATTTCTCCGGATGTATCAACATTTTTATCTTGTGGGAGTTGCTTCATTACCCGGCCATAAGTCTTGCCTTTTTCGTTTTGAATAATGACTTGCGTTCTTGGTGCAAATGTTTCATGACCACTTACAAAGGTATTTTGTTCTCCATGTGTAAACTCTACTTCGTAAATCATATTATCTTCTTCCTATTTCAGCACTATATATTCCAAACAAGATCCAAAGCGCACATTACTTTTCCACATTTTTTCTGCTTGAAAGGTTTTTTGAACCCATTCGGACATTTTTTCTTGATTAAAAAGCTCCAAGAGCAGAGAAAATACTAAAGTTTGTTTCTCCTTATCCTCAATATTTTCTGCAACATTTGTTAGATAAAGAAATGCTTCCCGTCGATCCGTCTTAACTAATTTCAGCAATTGTTGGAGTTTCTTCAATGTATCATTAAACCAAGTGGCTCCACTTAAATCCTGGGCTTCTTCTACCGAGTTACAAACCCGACTCAGTAATTCTGCCTGTGTTTTTAAGACACCATTTTGTTCCAACGTTTCTTGCATGTAGGCACTATTTTTGGGGAAGCTAAAAACTTGTGTCCGTGATTTAATGGTGGGTAACATGAGATTATCATTTTCTGTGAGCAAAAAAACATGTGTTGCATTATCAGGTTCTTCAATGGACTTAAGTAAAGCATTTGCCGCATTGCTGTGCATTTTTTCAGCTTCAGTGATAATGACCACTTTCTGAGCGCCTTCAAATCCTGACTGACTAAAAACTTCCGACAAATCCCGAATTTGTCCTGTTTTTATAGTTTGACCTTCCGGACGAATAATGTGTAAATCGCTAAATTCATCCCTAGCAACTAAACGACAGTGACGACAGTTCTCACAAGGTAAATTGTCCTGTAAATTTTCACAAAAAATAGCCTGACTCAGCCAAATAGCCATATCCAAACTACCAAAACCCCCACTAAAGAGATAAGCATGGCTCAATTTATTCACACGTAAGATATGCTTAAAGCGTTCAAAAAGTGCTGGTTGAATATCTGCAATTTTCATGAAAACTCCTTAGTTTGAAATTTTATTACAAACAAAATTTCTTTTTGATGACTGTTAACGTGTCTGCAACAACTTTGTCAAGTTCTTGACTGGCATCAATCGTGACAAAGCGCTCAGGCTCATTCTTAACAATTTCTAAGTAACCTTGTCTGACTTTACGATGCATCTCAGCACGTTCGAGATCAAGTCTATTGACTTCATCTGCTCTATTTTTCATAATTCGTTCAAGTGCAACATCTGTATCAATATCGAAATATAATGTCAAATCCGGTTTAAGACCATCTGTTGCAAATTCATTAAGCCAGTTTACAGGTTCAACACCAAGTTCACGTCCGTAACCTTGATAAGCAACCGATGAATCAATAAAACGGTCAACAATTACCATCTCGCCTGCAGCCAGCGCTGGAAGCATTTTTGTTTGCATGTGTAGACGACGTGCCGCAGCAAACAGCATCAGCTCTGTCTTGCTGTCAATTTCTGTATTTTCTGTACTTAAAATTATATTTCGAATCTCTTCTGCCACACGTACACCTCCAGGTTCACGTGTCGGAAGGACTTTATAAGACGATTTTTCTAGTTCGGGAAGAATATTTTGTAAAACGGTTGTTTTACCGGCCCCATCTGGCCCTTCCAAACTAATTAATATTCCATTCATATCTTATATTATAGCAAAAATAAAAAGAAAAAATATGGGAAAAATGTTCTTTTATAAATATTGTTTACTATATAAGTTTCTTATTTTACAAATGATTTCACTTTTGTAAAAATTCTATATTATGGAAGGCTTTACCTTGCTATACTACTGTAATAATTGTATAATGAGAAAAGCAATTAATATTATATACATCTAAGCGAAAGGATTATCATGAAAAAAATTCTTGTTGTTGACGACGAAAAACCAATTTCAGATATTGTAAAATTTAATCTCGTCAAAGAAGGGTATGAAGTAGTCACTGCTTTTGATGGTGAAGAAGCTCTTGAACTCTTTGAATCAGAAAAACCCGATCTTATCTATCTTGATTTGATGCTTCCAAAAATTGATGGCCTTGAAGTTACACGTCAAATCCGTAAAACTTCTGAAGTCCCTATTTTGATGGTTTCTGCTAAAGATACAGAGTTTGATAAAGTTATCGGCCTTGAACTCGGTGCAGATGATTACATCACAAAACCATTTTCAAACCGTGAACTACTTGCTCGTATTAAATCAAACTTACGCCGCATGACAAACGTTCCTGTTGAACAACCAAAAGATTCTAAAAAAGAATTGGTAATTGGTAACTTACGTATCAACCCGACACATTATGCCGCATATAAAAATGAAACACAGCTTGACTTGACACATCGCGAATTTGAATTACTCTATTATCTTGCACAACATCTGGGTGAAGTTATCACACGTGAAACTTTGCTTGAAACTGTTTGGGGCTACGATTACTTCGGTGATGTTCGTACTGTTGACGTAACTGTTCGTCGCCTTCGCGAAAAAGTTGAAGATACTCCAAGCCGTCCTCAATACGTATCTACACGTCGTGGCGTTGGATACTATATGAGCGAACCTCATGAATAAATTTTTTAATTCAATAGTACTTAAAGGAGTAGTGATTCATCTACTTCTTTTTGGCATTTTTGAGATAGTAAATAGTCCATACTTCCTCACACACACTACTGCACTCTTACAGTTTTTCATCTTTTATCTGGTCACCTTAAGTCTTCTTAGTTGGTATCTCAGTCGCTTGGCGCAAACGGCAAATAAAATATCTCATCAAGTGGATGATTTTTTGCATGATAACTATGAAAATCGCCAAATTTCTAAAGAAAATAATGAGCTCTCAGTAGCTTACAATAAATTGTTATTACTTGGACATGAAATCGAAGATCGACAAGAACATTTAGAGAATCAGCGCAACCAACTGGAGAGTATTTTAACCTACCTTGCCGATGGTGTCATCACTACAGATAGGCACGGGAAGATTAATCTTGCTAATCACGCAGCACTGACTCTTCTTGATCAGTCAAACGAGTTAATCATTGGTAAAGATTTGATTGATATTCTAAATATCTCCGACAAATATTCTTTTCATGATTTACTACAAAAAGAGCCCGAACTCACACTCAATGCCATCAATTGTGAAGGTGCAGCTGTTATCCTCCGTGTAAACTTTATGCTCTTCCGTAGCGAATCAGGGTACATTTCTGGGATTATTGCTGTTCTTCACGATACAACGGAACAAGAAAAAACAGAAAGAGATCGCCGACTTTTTGTGTCCAATGTCTCGCATGAGTTGCGCACCCCGTTGACTTCTGTCAAAGCTTACTTAGAAGCGCTCAATGATGGGGCCCTAGCTGATCCCGAGGTTGCTAGTCACTTCGTGGATGTTTCCCTTAACGAAACAGACCGAATGATTCGGATGATTGGGGAGCTTTTAGAACTCTCTCGTATGGACCAAGATAAAGTTAAACTTCATACTGAAATTATCAACTATGTCGATTTTATCAACTATATCCTGGATCGTTTTGATCAAATTATCGAAAAAAATTACAATAACTTTAAAATTATTCGTCAAATACCTCAACAAGAGATTTGGCTTGAAATCGATACCGACAAGCTTTCGCAGGTTATTGACAATATCATCAATAATGCCTTTAAGTATTCTCCAAAAGGTGGAACAATTACCGTAAGCGTCTGGTGTGAAAGCAACAAAGCATTTACTTCTATTGCCGACCAAGGTATGGGAATTCCAAAACCTGCTTTAGCCAAAGTTTTTGACCGTTTTTATCGTGTCGATAATGCTTCAAGAAATAGCCAAATCGGTGGTACAGGCTTAGGCTTATCTATTGCCTATGATATTATGAAACTCCACAAAGGTGATATAGTAGTCACTTCTGATGGTAAAACTGGTTCAACTTTCACCCTGTCTTTCCCTTACAGTGATGAAATTAATCAAGAAAATAACGACTGGGAGGATTTTGCTGAATGAGCACTGAATCAGCATTTAAATATTCAATTTTAGCATCAGGAAGTACTGGAAATTCTTTTTACTTGGAAACACCCGAAAAGAAAATTCTGGTAGATGCTGGATTATCTGGAAAAAAAATCGAGAGTTTATTAGGAGAGATTGACCGAGACATCAAAGATGTCGATGCACTCCTGATTACTCATGAGCATAGCGACCATATCAAAGGAATTGGTGTTCTTGCCCGAAAACACGGTATTCAGCTTTACGCCAATGAATTAACCTGGCAAGAACTGGAAAGTAAAAACTCACTAGGAAAAATTGCGAGTGAGCAAAAACATATCTTTGAAATGGGCAAAACTAAAACTTTTGGCGATATCGATGTCGAAAGTTTTGGTGTGAGTCATGATGCTATCGCGCCCCAATTTTATCGTTTTATGAAAGATAATAAATCCTTCGTATTACTTACAGATACAGGTTATGTAAGTGACCGTATGCGTGGTACAATCGAAAATGCCGACGGCTATCTTATGGAAAGTAATCACGATATTGAGATCCTCCGTATGGGGGGCTACCCTTGGAAAACAAAACAACGTATTCTCAGCGACCAAGGCCATTTATCTAACGAAGATGGTGCCGAAGCTGCTTTTAATGTTTTAGGAAATAAAACAAAACGCATCTTCCTCGGTCACCTTAGCCTGAATAACAATATTCAAGAGCTTGCACATATGACCATGGACGGTTTTCTGGCGCAACATGATGTTGATACCAAACGTGACGTTCATATTATTGACACTAGCCATGAGCATGCAAGTAAACTCTATGATATTTAGACAGTATTTACAGCAATAAAAAAAGACACGAATTCGTGTCTTTTTATTGTTACATCATACCACCCATCATTGATGGATCCATAGCTGGAGCTGCTGGTGCAGCTGGTTCTGGTTTATCAGCAACGACTGCTTCAGTCGTCAAGATAAGTCCTGCTACTGAGGCCGCATTTTGGAGGGCTGAACGTGTTACTTTAGCCGGATCCACAATACCTGTCTCAATCATTTCAACCCATTCACCAGTTGCGGCATTGAAACCAATACCTTTTTCTGCTGATTTAAGTTTATCAATAATGATTGAACCTTCGTAACCTGCATTAGCCGCGATTTGTCGTACTGGTTCTTCTAATGCGCGACGTACAATTGTGATACCTGTTTGCACGTCCCCTTCTTCTTCAAGACTGTCAAGGGCAGAGATAACTGTAACAAGGGCAGTACCTCCACCAGCAACGATACCTTCTTCGACGGCTGCGCGTGTTGCATTAAGTGCGTCTTCAATCAAAAGTTTTTGCGCTTTAAGTTCAGTTTCTGTAGCGGCACCGACTTTAATCACAGCGACTCCACCAGAAAGTTTAGCTAAACGTTCTTGAAGTTTTTCACGATCAAATTCTGAAGTAGTTTGTTCAACTTGAGCTTTAATTGTTGCTACACGAGTAGCAATAGCATCTGCTGAACCAGCACCTTCAACGATTGTCGTATGTTCTTTATCAACAGTTACTTTATTGGCTTGACCAAGTGCATCTAAGCTTGCATCTTTAAGTTCTAAACCAAGCTCTTCCGTAATTACTGTACCACCTGTGAGGATTGCTAAATCTTCAAGTTGGGCCTTGCGGCGGTCACCAAAGCCTGGAGCCTTAACCGCTACAACATTGAAAGTACCACGGATTTTGTTCAACACGAGGGTTGGTAATGCTTCACCATCAACATCATCTGCCACAATAAGTAAAGGACGATTTGTTTTCAAGATTTGTTCAAGTAATGGTAAGATTTCTTGAATATTTGAAATCTTCTTATCTGTGATCAAGATATATGGGTTATCAAGGTTGGCCACCATTTTTTCATTGTCTGTCACCATATATTGTGACAAGTAACCACGGTCAAACTGCATACCTTCTACAACTTCAAGTTCAGTTTGCATACCTTTTGATTCTTCAATAGTAATAACACCATCGTTACCAACTTTTTCCATGGCATTTGAGATATACTCTCCAACCTTTTCTGAACGAGAAGAAACAGAGGCAACTTGTGCAATAGCTTCTTTACCAGATACTGGAATAGATAATTCCTTGAGTGCTTTTACTGCTGTTTCAGTTGCTAACTCAATACCACGACGAATGCCCACTGGATTAGCTCCGGCAGTTACGTTCTTCAAACCTTCACGAACAATCGCTTGTGTTAAAACAGTCGCTGTTGTAGTACCATCACCCGCAACATCATTTGTTTTTGAGGCCACTTCACTGACTAATTTTGCCCCCATATTTTCAAAGTGATCTTCTAATTCAATTTCTTTTGCAATAGTTACACCATCATTCGTGATAAGTGGACTACCATATGATTTTTCCAGAACAACATTGCGACCTTTAGGACCAAGTGTTGTTTTTACTGTATCTGCTAAAATATCAATACCACGAACCATTGCTGAACGAGCATCTGATGAAAATTTAATATCTTTTGCCATTTTTTATTATCTCCTGTCTTTATTTTCCTTAAACAATCGCAAGAATTTCAGATTCTTTGATAATCAAGAAATCTTCGCCTTCAAATTTTACATTTGTACCGGCAAACTTTTCAAAGAGAACTGCATCACCAACTTGTACTGTTGGTGCAATAACTGTACCATGAGGAGTTGTTTTACCTGGGCCTACTGCCACAACTTCTGCAACTTGTGGTTTCTCTTGTGCTGCTGAGGCCAAGACGATCCCACCTAAAGATTTTTCTTCTTCCTCTTTTATACGCAATACAACGCGATCCGCTAAGGGTTTCAACATGTTATTCCTCCATTTTATGTTATTTTAGCACTCTTTAAGTTGGAGTGCTAATTTATATATCTTATTTTACCGCGAAGGTCAAAATTAGTCAAGAAAAAAACTTCTTTTTTTATTTTTTTAAATCGTTTTCTTATGGAGCCTGAGTTTCTTCAAGGCCCACTCGTAATGTGAAGCCAATGATGACTGAAAATACTGCGCTAAGGATGTTGTCCCAGTCCAAGGATAATATTGCTTCGTATAAAGCTCTTCATCTGAAAAATGTTGCAATAACTGGATAGTTCTTAGGTGACTTGTAGCAAGTTTTTCCTTTATTTCTTCATAAGGAGTAGCTTGATGCTTTTCCCAGATTTCTTGATTCATTGTCGCATAGTTTTTCCAAGTATAGGGTGTGGGTAAAAAGCTTTGAAAGTTTCCTGAAATATTACTTTTTACAAAATTTTGTAAAAGTGCTTGCCACTCATAAAGATGGGCATACACATCACGGATATTCTTATCTCGCCCCCAATGTGTCTCTTTTCCCTTCTCTTGGCCAAAGGCAAAAGTTGCCGTTTGTGCCTCTAAAGGTAGTGTGTCAACCAAATGACACAGCTTTTGCCAGTTTTCTTCTGAAAAGGAAATCAACTCTTTTTTCGTTTTTGCCTTTACCATTTTTCCCTCCTCACTTTCCTGTTCTCATCCTATCAAAAGAAAACGCTTTTTTCAATTTAAAACGGTAATTCGTCTTCTTTTAAATTAAGAGCACTATTTTCTATAGAATCTTGTCGCATGGCAACTGTCGCGCGACTTTCCAAAAGGTCAAAAGTTTTCACCAACACTTCTGTCACATAGCGTTTTTGTTCCTGCTTGTCCACATAATTCCTGGTTCGTATCTCCCCTTCCACAGCAAGTAGGGCACCTTTTTTAGCATAGGATGTACAGTGTTCCGCCTGTTTCTCCCAAAAGACCAAAGCGACAAAGTCTGTATCTTTTTCACCTGAAGCATTTTTATAGCGTCGCTTGACAGCAAGATTTATTCTCAATAGGCTTTTCCCATTAGATGTTTTAGTGAGTTCTGGATCTGCAACGAGTCGGCCAACAAGTAACGTTTTATTCATTTTGACACCTCCTTACTTTTTGTACGAAAAAAGACCTCAGCTTTCACTAAGGTCTTTATTATTTTATATTTAGGCTTGCCACATACTTGTTGCATCAAAAGCTGATCCAGCTTCTAAATCTGCATCCAATTCGATGATACCACGAACTTGTGGTGCATTTGGTAAGTCAAGCTCTCGTGCCGAGCACAGCATGCCATAAGAAGGTACGCCACGCAAAGCGCCTGGCCAGATTAAAGAACCAGAAGGCATCATTGCACCAGGTAAAGCCGCTACTGTTTTCATACCAACAACGGCATTAGGAGCACCACAAACGATTTGAACTGGTGCATCTAGACCAACTTCTACTTGGCACACATGTAAATGATCGCTGTCTGCATGATCCTCCATCGTTAAAATCTCAGCGACTACAAATTTAGGTTGGCCATCATATGTAAGCTGCTCGTCAAAGCCAGCTGCCTTAAGTTTTACATTAAGTTCCGTTACTTGATGCTCAGATAAATCATTATGTCCTTGAGCCAAATCTGGCCAGTCTTTTTTTATATCGAAAATGTTCCAGCCCACTGTTTGTCCTGTATCTTCACGGAAGATACGCACAACATCCGCCTTACGTTCGTAAGTTACTTCTGCGCCCTCATTGTTTGCCACAATCAGCATGAGGACATCACCAACATTTTTATTATACGTTGCAATCATTTTATTTATCTACACCCTTCAAAAATTCACTAACTTCTTCTTTAGTTTTACGTAGCTTATTCACTAAGCGTCCTGTTTCTTTACCATTTTCAAGTGTCACAAAGCTAGGAATACCCATGATTCCCCATTCAATAGCCAAATCCATGAATTCGTCACGGTCAACTTCTACAAAGTCAAATTCTGAAAATTCAGCTTCTAATTCTGGCATTTTTGGTTTGATAAAAGTACAGTCTGGGCACCATCCTGCAGTGAAAAACAAGACATGTTTACCTTCTGATTTTACAATTTCAGCTAGTTCCTCATAATTTTTTGGAATAATCATAAATACTCCTCTCCTAATTCTGTAATTTCTAAGGTTTCTCCATCAATTTCAAAATTGATGTTTTGGTTTGTTCCAACAATCACGCCACCTTTATAAATAGCTCCGCGATCTGCCTCCTCAAAGATCCATACTGTTTGAATATCTTGGTCAGCAAAAGCTTCACGTACTGCTTGAATAACCTCTGCCCGCAAATTTTCTTCAACGTGTTTATAACTCTGATAGAGCACTCGCGCACCAGCTACACCAGCCAGCAGCCCTAAACCAACTTTCAAATATTTTTTCATATAAAAAATTTTAACATAAATTTGAGTATATTAGTACTTATAATTACTGTTTCCCCTCAGATCAGTTCCGCTTTTCTATAAATCCCCTAAAACTTATCCGTCTTTAAAAATTATAGTTATTAAATAGCATTAGGACAATACTATTATATACGGCTTTTAAATGCTACAATAAGGGAGTATAAAAAATCAAAGGAGACGAGATGACTCTATTTAACAAAATTAAAGAAATAACTGAAATTCAAGCAACAAGTGGTTACGAAGCACCAATGCGTGACTATCTTCGTGCCCGTATGGTGGACCTCGGCTACACACCTGAAACTGATGGTCTGGGCGGAATCTTTGTCACTAAAGAAAGTAAAACAGAAAATGCGTCTCGTGTTATGGTTGCAGCTCACATGGATGAAGTCGGCTTCATGGTGTCGTCAATTAAGGCAGATGGTACTTTACGTGTAGTCACTCTGGGTGGTTGGAATCCTTTAGTTGTTAGTGCACAACGCTTTACGCTATTCACACGTGATGGTAAAAAAATACCTGTTGTGACTGGTGGCCTACCACCACATCTTTTACGTGGAGCAGCGGGCGCACCTGCTATGCCACAAGTGGAAGATATCATCTTTGACGGTGGTTTTATGAGCAAAGAAGAAGTTTTAGAATTTGGGATTCGTCAAGGTGACGTCATCGTTCCTGAATCTGAAACAATTTTAACTGCTAATGGTAAAAATGTCATCAGTAAAGCTTGGGATAATCGCTACGGGTGTCTTATGGTCTTAGAACTTTTGGACTACCTTAAAGACAAAGAATTGCCAGTAACCTTGATTATCGGTGCAAATGTTCAGGAAGAAGTTGGCCTTCGCGGTGCCCATGTTTCAACAACTAAATTTAAACCTGAAGTTTTCTTTGCTGTTGACTGTTCTCCTGCAACGGATACTTTTGGAAACGACAATGGTCGTCTTGGCGAAGGCTCGCTTCTTCGTTATTACGACCCAGGTCATATCATGCTGCCTGGTATGAAGGACTTCCTCCTCAACACAGCAGAAGTTAATGGTATCAAAACACAAGCTTATATCTCAAAAGGTGGAACTGATGCTGGTGCAGCACACTTGCAAAACGAAGGTGTACCTTCAACAACTATTGGTGTGTGTGCCCGTTATATCCATAGTCACCAAACTATCTTCAACATGGATGATTTCACAGAAGCGCAAAACTTTATCCGGGCTATCGTTATGAGTCTTGATCAAGAAAAAGTAGCAGCCATTAAAAACTACTAATAAAAAAGTTAAAAAAAAGAGGTCCTGAGCCTCTTTTTTTAGTCATTCAGTTTTATTTCAGAAAGAAAAAGTAAAATCATAAAGCACCAAATATGAATTTTAGGGAAATTTATGAATAAAAAACTATACTATACTACTGGTTTACTTACTCTGGTAAGTTTTATCACACTGACTGCCATTGTAAAACTTTCTTATACACACGCACCTATTCCAAGCATTGATTCGCATTTACAGACAGTTGCTTGGCATCTTCAAAACAATGAATTTTTGGTTCAAATTTCAAGTGTAATTGCTAAATTTCTAGGTGACACAATGGGCGCTATAATTGGTCTTGTTATTGCTGCTATTATTTTTATCAAAGATAAGGTTTCAGCAATATGGTTAGCTCTGGTAGCCGGAATTGCTGTGGGGGGAAATACCTTGATTAAATTAGTTATTGGCCGTGATCGCCCTGACATTCATCGTATTGCCGCCTTTACAGATGAGCCAGGAAAAAGTTTTGCCAGTGGACATACAACTTTTGCTGTAGTACTCTTTGGCTGTCTCTTTTTTATCCTCTTACACTATCTCTCTTCTGTATGGAGCAAAACATTAGTTGGTTTTGTCGCTGTGGGGTTAATTTTTTTAACAATGTTTTCACGTGTACTTCTTGGGGTACATTATCCTTCGGATACTTTAGGCGGCTTACTTTGGGGGCTTTCAGTCATCTGCCTCACTTATCCAACTTATCTTCATTATAAAAACTCAGAAAAACCTCAACCTTATATACCTAAAAGTATGAGAAAAGCTGATTAAAGCTAAAAAGCTTTGACTATATGTCAAGCTTTTTTTCATAGTTGAGTATCTTTTGCTTAATATCTACTGCTGCTTCTTGACCCATAAAACCGCCCAAGCTGCCATCTTTACGCGTGACACGATGACATGGTAAAATGACAGGCAAAGGATTACGTGCTAATGCCTGCCCCGCAGCTTGTTGTGCTTTAGGACTTCCGACACGCGCAGCCATTTCCTGATAACTTATAGTCGTTCCCGCTGGAATTTTGGGAAGTTCTAACCAAACAGCTCGTTGAAATGCTGTTCCTGTGGTCAATATAAAGTTCTGGTTCTTATTAAGTGCTTCGTAAGTCGTCTTTTCATGTTGGTCATCGAAAAAAACCTGGGTAATCTCCCCCTTAGCATTGCGCTCTACAGAGAGTGAAATATTCTCATTCAACATAGGTATTATTCTCCTCAAAATCCAACAGCCATTCTTTACGCCATAGTCCTCCAGCATAACCTGCCAGCTGCCCGGAGCTTTTTTTCAATCGATGACATGGAATCACGATTGCAAAGGGGTTGGCTGCATTTGCTGCCCCTACTGCAATACTGGCTTGCGGATGCGCGAGTCCTTGTGCGATTTCTTTATAGGTTCTTGTTTGCCCAAACGGAATATCTTCAACTTTTTTCCAGACTTTTTGCTGAAACTCTGTACCTTGCACAGCTAAAGGGAGTTTAAAACTTTTTCTTTTTCTTGCAAAATACTCTTGCAACTCTTCTTCAAGTTGACATGAAATCGGAGTTGGATGTTCCAATATAATAGCATTTAGGCTTGCAATCTTCTCCTGTAAATTCTTATGCTCTGTAAAGCCTAAGCGATAAAGAAACTGCGCATCACTGATACTTATCATTTGACCAATAGGTGTGTCAATATAGTTTTTATAGAGGCGTTTCTTCATGTCCTTATTATAACATAGTTCTCTCACCCAGAAACTACCTCAGAGCAAAAAAAAGAGAGCGAATACCCTCTCTTTTTTACTATTTTCTAGTTCCTAAAATTCTGTTCCACGCGTCATTATAATTCGCCTCTGTGCCACCAATTCCAAACTTGAATTGTGTCACAGGTGCTCCGTTTTTAGCCCAATAACTTGTGGTTGTTTCACCGGAGACTTTAACATTTTTTAGATTCCCTCCAGTTACAGTGCCTGGTTTTTGACCGGTCGACTTAAGAACAGTGCTCTGAATCACATCTGGATCTTTACTTGGTTCTGGGAACTTTTCACCAGGACCAAACACATTTGGATCCGCTGCTGCGATTGCATTGACCAAGTTTGCCATATATGTACCGTTATTGACCGCAGCTGTCTTGCTGCCCATCGGCGTATTATTATCATGACCAATCCAACCTCCAAGGGATACTTTAGGCGTTGAAAGCATGAGCCAACCGTCTACATAATCATTGGAAGTACCTGTCTTGCCTGTCCAATCCACGCTACTTGCAAGTGTTGGATTAATGGCCTGTAAATCTTGTAAAAAGTTTGTTGTACGACGACTGACATCATAGGTCAAAACATTACGTAAAAGATCCTCAGTAATTGTTGATGTTGCTTGTGAAAAGACTCTCTCTGCTTGACTCTTATGTTCGTAGATATCTTTACCGGAGTCGTCTTTTATGCTTTGGACAACATAGTGTGGCTCATAAACCCCGCCATTAGCTAAGGCTTGGTAGCCATTGGTATGTTGCACCACAGTTGGCTCAATACCACCACCGAGTGGAAGAGATTCCACACTGTAGTCTGGCACATAATAGCCCATCTTCTTCATGTAAGGTTCCACGCTATTGCCAGAATCAAGAATGGCTTGATAGGTCCAATGCGCAGGGATATTCCATGACACGCCTAAAGCTTCATTAAGACTTACCATTCCGGTTCCTGTTTCGCCAACGTGCAAGATTGGAGTACCGTCAGAGAAACTTGTTGGATAGTTACTCAGCATACTTGCTGACCCAATCAATCCCAAATCAATTGCTGGTGCATAAGCTAAGATTGGTTTAATCGAAGAACCTGGACTACGCTTCGTATCAAAGGCATGATTGTTTTGATTGGTTGCATAGTCTAAACCACCAATAAAGCCAAGTACTGCTCCTGTTTTATTATCCATGAGTACATTTCCGGCTTGAACTTCACCTGTACCGTCCTGTAAAATACTGCCATACTGCGCTACTGCATTTTGCATGGCATCATACACACCACGATTAATTGTTGTTGTGATAGTATAACCACCAGTTTGTAAGGCTTGTGCGGCTAATTCACGATATTTTTGCTTGGTGCTATCATTTCCTTGTTCTGTTGCCGAAACCTTGTCCCTCTTAATCAGATAATCATAGACGTGATTAAGAGCTTCACTGTACACAACATTATAAAGATAACCATGTGCTACAGAATCTTGTGGTTGTGAAGGCAGAAACGCTTGCGAGATATCCACAGCACTGTATTTTTCGTAATCTTTTTGAGTCAAATATCCTGCACGATACATGTTAAACAGGACATTTTGTTGACGAGCTAAGCCATAAGAGAGTAGCTCTTTTGATTTGAGCGAACCATCCACATTATAAGGAGAGTAAACAATTGGACTTTGTGGTAATCCAGCAATAAACGCTGCTTCTGGTACGGTTAAATCTTTAGCAGACTTACCAAAAATCCCTTGGGCAGCGGCTTGGACACCCGCAATATTTTTCCCTTGATTATTTCGCCCAAATGGTGAGACATTGAGATAATCCGTTAAAATTTCATCTTTACTTAAATATTGATTAAGCTGCAGTGCATAAACAATCTCGCTGGCCTTGCGTTGGAAAGTGACACTGTCTCCAAGAGACTGCTGTTTTACCAACTGTTGCGTAATCGTTGAACCACCAGAGCTTGTACCGCCACCTACGGCACCCAGAACGCCTCGAATTACTGCTTTGGGCACAACACCACTGTTCGTCTTAAAGGTTTCATCTTCTGTCGCAATCAGAGCTTTTTTCACATTTTCTGAAATTTGGTTGCTTGCTACATTAATCCTTACCAAATCACTGGAAATATCAGAGATATTTTCACCATTACTGTATTTCATGACTGAAACACCGTGAATATTATTAACCTGCTCGAGAAGTTGCTCCTTGCTTGGAACTTTGGTATTTTCAACAAGGCGAGCAAAATATCCCACACCTGCCGCAGCGCCAAATACACCAACTAAAAGAAAAAGCACACCAAAAATGACAACTACTCCACGCACGACTGAAAAAATAGTCTGAAGTGTTGTCTTCCCTTCTTCTACATCTGCTTGAACTTTTTTAGGTTTTTGAGACTTTTTCGGAGAATTTTTACGACTTTCCTGCGTTTTGCTGGCACGCTTTTTCTCCATTTTAGCCTGCAAACGTGCCTGTGCACGTTCCTTCGACTGTTCTTGATCTTTTTTCATAATACATATTATACCAAACTTAGGCTCTTTTTTCGCCCCTATTTTTCCTTTTTTTTTGATATAATGAGAACGTTAATCTAATTACTGAGAGAAACTATAACAAAACTGTCAGTATTAACTAAATTTAGGAGGTAACATGAATATTTTTGACGAACTAAAAGAACGTGGTCTGATTTTCCAAACCACTGATGAAAAAGCTCTTCGCGAAGCTTTAACTGAGGGCATGGTAAGTTATTATGTTGGTTACGATCCTACTGCTGATAGTTTACACCTTGGTAATCTGGTCTTAATTCTTACAATGAAGCGTCTACAAATGGCTGGGCACAAACCTTATCCATTGGTTGGGGGCGCTACTGGACTTGTTGGCGATCCATCTTTCAAAGATGCCGAACGTGGCTTACAAACGAAAGATACTGTTGTAGCTTGGGCTGATAAAATTCGTGCTCAGTTGGAACGTTTCCTTGACTTTGAAAATGGCGAAAATAAAGCTCAGATGGAAAACAACTACAATTGGTTCGAAAATTTATCTTTTATTGATTTCCTTCGTGATGTCGGTAAATATTACACGATTAACTACATGATGAGTAAAGATTCAGTGAAGAGTCGTATCGAATCAGGTATCTCTTACACCGAGTTTGCTTACCAAATTATGCAAGGTTACGATTTCTACGAGCTCAACCAACGTCATGGTATTACATTACAACTCGGTGGTTCTGACCAATGGGGCAATATGACTGCCGGCACAGAACTGCTCCGTCGTAAGGCTGGAAAAACTGGACATGTCATCACTATTCCATTGATTACAGACTCAACAGGTAAAAAATTTGGTAAATCTGAAGGAAATGCCATTTGGCTCGATGCAGATAAAACGTCTCCGTTTGAAATGTATCAATTTTGGCTGAATGTTAACGATGATGATGCTGTAAAAATGCTCAAAATTTTCACTTTCTTATCTCTTGAAGAAATTGCTGAAATCGGTGAGAAATTTGAGGCTGCACGTCACGAACGCTTAGCTCAAAAAGTACTTGCCCGCGAAGTTGTAACTCTTGTTCATGGACAAGCCGCTTACGAGCAAGCTGTAAAAATCACGGAAACTTTATTTGGTGGCGGTGATTTGAAAGCTCTTGATGCCAAGTCAATCCTTTCTGGCTTAAAAGATGTACCAACATATCAAGTGAAAGCAGACGATAACCTCAATATTATTGAACTCTTGATTTCTGCCGGAATCGAAAATTCAAAACGTCAAGCACGTGAAGATGTAACAAACGGTGCGATTTACATCAATGGTGAACGTATCCAAGATTTGGATTACACCTTCTCTGATGGAGATAAAATCGACAATCAACTTACTGTTGTTCGCCGTGGTAAAAAGAAAAATTTCATCTTGACTTATTAAGTTAAGGTCTAATATTTAAGGAGCAACAGGGAATTCTCTGTTGCTTTTTTAATCCAAACGCATTATTTTTCTAATTGAATCATGATATAATAGAGTTTAAGAACAAGATTATAAGGATAATAGCATGCCTGATAAAGATTTTGAACAAATGCTGAGAGATTTACGTGAACAGTATTTAGAAAAAGAAGAAATTACAGAAGAACCCTCTGATTCTGAAAAAAGTGAGATTTATACTCCAGTTTCACAAGAGGAAAAAAGACACAAAATACTTGAATCACTTCATCTTCTCGAAGAGAAGAAACTTTTCTTGTCTCAAAAACTTAAGGATTTCCATCAGCAAGATGCTAGTTATGAACAAATATCAAAGCTGAAACATCAAATTGAGGCTCTCAAGTATAAACAATCTCTTCTGCAGCAAAGGCTTGAATATATCGACAGCGGTGAATCAGACTTCACTAAAAAAGAGAAGCTTAAACGTCAATTAACAGAGCTTGAGATCAAACGCTGTCGCGCTCTCTTAAGTAAAAAGAGCTGTGCCAAAATCGATCAGAAGATTAATCAAAAAAAGGACCTTTTCAAAAAGATAAAGTAACCTTTTAGCCTTATAACCAATATGCTGTACTTTTAATGCAGCTTCTTGCTCTAAAATAGACGAAAGAAAGGAAAATTTGTGCTCCATACTATTTTTTATGTCATCATTTTTCTTCTTGCTCTAGTTATTTCAAATATCATCAATAAAGTTTTCCCAAAGTTGGCTCTCCCGCTGATTCAAGTCGTGATTGGGCTATGTTTGGGCTTTTTAGGTGCGTCAAAACTTTTGCAGGTTGACCCAGAATTCTTCTTGGGCTTCATCATTGCTCCTTTGCTTTTCCGTGAGAGTGAAGAGGCAGATGTCAAACATATCTTTAAACATACTCGAACGATATTAATGCTTATCTTCCCCTTAGTTTTCATTACAACTATTGGTTTAGGCTACTTAACGCATTTCTTTTATTTATCTGTACCTTTGGCTGCTTGTTTTGCCTTAGGGGCTTCATTAGCACCAACAGATGCAATCGCTGTTGCTGCCTTATCTGAACGTTTTAGTTTCCCCAAGCGGGTCATGAGTATCCTTACGGGTGAAGGCCTGCTGAATGATGCTTCTGGTATCATTTCCTTCCAGATTGCGGTTCTTGCGCTGGTCACTGGGGAATTTTCCCTGACTCATGCTTCTGCTGACCTTGTAGTCTCTGCAATCGGGGGCGCACTGGTCGGTTTCATCCTCGTTTGGATGAAGTCCTTTATTCTCAGAATTCTTGAGGATGTCGATGCCCGAGATGTTACAGGTTACCTTATTTTGGAGCTTATGCTTCCTTTATCTGCATTTTTAATTGCTGATATGCTTGAAGTTTCTGGAATCATCGCTGTCGTTGTCGCTGGAGTCATGCAAGCCAACGGTCTTAAAAGGACCACGCTTTTTGATGCCCAAGTCACAAAAGTGAAAAATACTATCTGGAATTTGCTAACCTTTGTTTTAAATTCAACAGTCTTCCTTTTCCTCGGGATAGAGTTACATCAGCTTGTTTTTCCGCTCATTGCTGATCCACTTTACTCTACGACTTCTCTTTTATTCATGGTTTTACTTTTAACCATTGGTCTTTTTGCCCTTCGCTTTTCCCTCTTGGCTGTTTATTATCGTTATGTATCTCTGCGTCGCAATCAAAGCTTTTCTGCTTACTGGAATGATATCTTGTTACTGACTTTTGCTGGCTCCAAAGGTACCGTCAGCATTGCCACTGTCCTTTTGTTGCCACGGACAGTAGATATCCCGCATAGCTTAATCATCTTTCTCTGTGCAGCAGTTACCGCGCTCAGTTTTTTAACTGGACTATTTGTTTTACCTTTAATCGCTGCCAAAAAAGTTGTCAAAGTTGACAACATGGTAAAAATTTCTATCTTAGCCGATGTCGTTCGAGAATTGGAAAATGATCTAAAACAAGTTACAAAAGAAAAAGCGCGCCTTGGTTATAATATTGCTATCGATAGCTATCAAGACCGCATTCAAAAACTCATCATCGAGCAAGAAAGTTCAAATACTTCGATTGACTTTAATGAATTGCAATTGCTTATCGTCCGTCTTGAAGCTGAGGGACTGGAAAATGCCTTGAGACAAAATGAGATTTCCATGTACACCTATCGGACTTATCAGCGATACCTTCATTCGATGGAACAATCCGTTGCGCATAATTTGGTTTCAAGTATCCAGTTTGCTTCGGCCATTTCCATCCGTGTGCTTCATTTTTTCTTCTCAAGAATTATCCGTCTAGATTTCAGTTTCCGTAAAACACGGCCAGATAATGCTACAACACATCGTGAAATTACCGAGCTTTACTTTTCTAATACGGAGTTAGTCCTTCAAGCTTTGGACAATCTGGAATCAGTTTACGATGAGCGTTTAATCCATTATCTACAAGCAGAACGTTTACGCTCCGCAGAGTTTGTTGCCCGCGGTGGCTATATTACTGGTATTTTACATCGTGCGCAGCCTAATAATCTGAAAGAGATGATGCGTGCTTACTATCTTGAACGCAAAACCATCTTTGAGTATGAATCCCGTGGTGAGTTAACGATCGGCGAGGCAAAAGTCTTACGTCAAAATGTAAATACTTTAGAGGATTATTCCCTTGCAAGTAATCATCATACCTTACTCTACGACTTTATTGAAAAGAGACGTAAAAAAGTTCAAAAGACAACAAACAATGAACTTTCAACAAATAAATGAAAATAAAAAAACACCGAGCTTTATCCTTCGCTCAGGTGTTCTTTTATTTTTTTACGCCCTAAAAGACGAACGCCCGCCAAAATCCAAGAAATACTTGTCAGGACAAGTGAGCATACGAATGCCATGTGCATTCCCTGTAAGAAGGTGTCTGGATGCTCTGGCAAATAAGTCCTTACCGTATAACCAAGTTGACTGGACATGGAAAGGAACAAAATAATGGTTGCTACAGAAGTTCCTAAAACAAAAGCCATGTTCCGAATCAAAGAATTCACAGAGCCTGCTATTCCTAAATACTTACGTTCTACTGTCTCCATGATTAAAGCATTATTAGGACTTTGGAAAGCCCCCATTGAGGCACCTTGGAGTAAGAGAATCGCAATCACCCACCATTGTGGCGAATCTGCACGAATCAAAAGATAACCAATCTGAGAAAGAACAATCCCTGAAATCCCCACAAAGGTAATTACTTCCTTATCTATTTTATCTGCGAGTGCACCTGCTATTGGGCTCACAATAAGCATGGCAGCTGGATAGGCCATCATGATAAAGCCAGCCGCACCAGGCGCATAATCACGATAATCTTGCAGATAGAAAGGAAGCAAGATGCTAGCAAACATCGCAACAGTGAAGTTTAAAAGTGACATCAGTAGACTCAAAGAAAAGAGTCTATTTTTAAAAATCCCCAAGTCAAGTAAAGGTTTTTCCTTTCGGCGCTCCGTAAAAATAAAGCTAACAAAAAGTATAACGCCAAGAGCCACGCCGAGAAGTAAGAGTGGATTATTCCATCCTAAAGTTTGGCCAAAATTCAAAGCCATGAATAAAAGAACGATCACAGCAGTCATTTGTAAACCACCTGACAAGTCAACTTCTTTTATAGAGCCTTGACCTTCATCTTCTGGTAAAGCCCGACTTCCAAAAATCCAGGCCAATATCCCTATCGGAACATTAATCCAAAAGATATAATTCCAAGAGGCAACTTGTAAAATTAAGCCGCCCAAAGCTGGTCCTGCGATCGAGCCGACAGATACAAACATGGAAGTGATAGACATCGCACGCGCTCGACTTTCAACAGGAAAAACCTGCGCCACAATCCCAAAACTTGTTGCCATAAACATGGAAGCTCCGATAGCTTGCACAACACGTGCAAAGAGTAGGAACGGTAAGCCTAAGCCGATGTTTAGCCCAGCCAATAACGAGCCGACAATAAAAATCGTCCAGCCCCATCTTGTTACGGTTGTTTTCCCAATCAAATCCGCCAGTCGTCCAAAAATAAGGATGATTGCACTGATAACGATCAAATAAATTGTGACCACCCACGTAATCTGTGAAGTTGACACATTTAGCTCACGCGCCATTGTTGGTAAGGCAATATTTACAATCGAGCCGTCTAAAGTTGACATGAGTGTAAATAAACCAATGGTGAGCAGCACTTTTGTTCTATTTTTCATTTATTTCCTTTCTATTTACCTACAAAGAGACTAAAAACTGCATCTAATGATACAGTTTTCAAAAATCAAAGTAAATCGTCAAATTCATTGGTTTCTGCTTTGTCCCAGTTTTCGCCCGTGATGCGGCTAATCATAATACCTTCAACAGCACGATCAACCATACCTTCAACGTCCAAACGTTTTTCATAGGCTAAAACATTTTCTAGTTTAGGATTTGTTTTTGGAGATGGTGGGGCAAATACAGTACAGCAATCTTCAAATGGTAGAATTGAAAGATTAAAGGTATCAATCTTTTCGGCGATATCGATAATTTCGATCTTATCCATTGTGACTACGGGGCGAATAACAGGAGTGTTTGTGACTTCATTAATCACAGACATTGAACCTAATGTTTGCGAAGCGACTTGTCCTAAACTTTCACCGTTAATAATCACTTTACCCCCACGTTCTTCACGAATGCGGTCAACTACACGCATCATAAAACGGCGAGTTAAAGTCATCAAATAAGATTGTGGCGCTTTGGCTTTGATTTCTTCTTGAATCTCAGTAAACGGAACTTCAATAAAAGTGATTGTTCCGCCAAACGCTGTTAATTTTGCTGTTAAATCTTTTGCTTTTTTCAAAGCACCAGGGCTTGTATAAGGTGGTGAAGCAAAGTGAACTGCCTCAATTTCGACACCTCGTTTAAGAGCCAAGTAACCTGCGACTGGAGAATCAATCCCACCTGAAAGCATCAAGTGACCGCGGCCTGCTGTTCCTACAGGCATTCCTCCTGCACCTTTAAGTGTTTCGAAACTAAGATAAGCACCTTCAAGACGAATTTCGACACGGAGAGTGATATCTGGCTTTTTCATTTGTACTTTGGCATAGTCAAAATTGTCAAAGACAACATCACCTAAAGTCATGTTTAACTCTGTGGAATCTTGTTCAAAGCTATGGTCCGCCCGACGTGTTGCAATTTTAAAAGTCATTCCTTCATGGTAAATTTCTTTCATCAAGTCAACAACTGCTGCTTTTAGACCTTCGATTGATTTTTCAACTTTGATGGATGCTGAAAAATTTTGAATCCCAAAAACTTTAGTTAAACGTTGAGAAACCTCTTCGTAGTCTGTACCATTTAACTGGATATGCGCGCGATCTCGTTGCGCTGTAATCTTCAAGTCTGTCAAATCAGCAAGAACTTCTTTGATGTTGTTGGCCAAACGATTGATAAAAAAGCCACGATTTTTACCTTTTGTTGAAAGTTCACCATAGCGAACCATAATTTCATCGTATACGATAGTCATTTTATTTTCCTTTGTTACTTAATATAAGGTTATCTTTTTATTCCTGAGAGAATTTCAGTACAGGTTATTATACCACATTAGCTATTTTTCTAGGTTAATAATAGACGAATCAAAACCAATGCAAGCCCCACTTGGAAAACAAGCACAGCTAAGCCATAGATTGCTAACTTTCTTCCCGCGCGGACAAATTCTACTAGATTAAGCCTTAAACCGATAGCGGCTAAAGCGATAATTTCGCACCAACTACTGATAAAACGTGCCGTTTCAGTAATTACTTTTGGAAATTGAAAGACTGTATCCAGACTACACAGAATAATAAATCCTAATACATACCAAGGAAGAAAGGATTGGCGCTTGATCTTGAGCTGACCTTCCTGCTCTGTCGGTGCTTTCTCTGTGCGACGTGTGTGGTAAGAAAAATAAAGGACAACAAAGACAAGCATGATGATACGCATGATTTTAAACAAGGTAGCCATTGTTGTTGTTTCAGCATTCACCATTGTTGCTGAAGCGACAACCTGTCCCACAGATTGAATGGTTCCCCCAATCAAAGCACCACGTAGGAAATCATTTGCTCCAAAGAACCATGTACCTAAAACGGGTAATAGAAGCATTAACACTGTCCCCATGAGGTTAACCATAGTTATCGCTGTCCGCTTGTCTTTGTCTTCTGCTCCAATGACTGGCTCAACTGCCGCAATGGCGGAAGAACCACAAACGGCGTTTCCTGACGCCATTAGCGCATTAACTTTCGAGGAAAATCCAAGTTTCTTTCCAATAAACATGACAAAAACAATTGTAAGCACCATTTGTATAAGAATAAAACTTATACCACTCCAGCCTAGCTTTTGTATCGTTTGAAAGGTAACTGTCGCCCCTAAAAACATTACTGAAAATTCAAGAAGTTTCTTTTCTGACCAAGCCGTACCTGCAAAGAGGACTGGTTGTTTAAAGTAAACATTCCCCAAAATAATTCCCAATAAAATAGCAATCGTGGCTGCACCCATCCCTTTAAAAACATAGAGATTTAAAAAGTAACTGACTACGGCAACTACAAAACTGAGCCCTAAACCTGGCATGATCTTCTTATTTAACATGACAACTATTATAACAAAAAACAAAAATTAATTTGTGTATTCATTGACATATAACATTCATCTCATTTATCGTCTTACTATGATGTTGTTTGCTTATTAAAAGGTAAAGAAAAAAGCGCTCCAGCCAACAGTTTTTTGTTGTCTTGAACACTTTATATTATTTATTTTTTCAAATGATAGTTGTAGCTTGAAAGGATGATATCTTCATGAGCGTTCAGGTAATAACGGAGGCGTAAACCGGTCTGATTGTGGAAGATATTTTGCCATGGTTTCGACGGAATAAAAGTCGGAATCAAAACAGTAGTTGTATAGTTGTGCGCTTTTGCTTGTTTTGCAGCGAGATTAATAAAGCGAACAGCTGGCGTGATGATACTACGATAGCTGGTATGTACAACGGTCAACTTAATATCTGGGAAGGTTTCATTGAAATCACGTTCGATTTCGGCTTCTTTTTCCGTATCTTCTTTTGTAGACACGTGAAGTGCAATAAGATAGTCTCCTACAGACCGGGCATAGTTAATCGCCCCAACATCGACATTTGTTACATTTCCGACCAAGACGATAACTGTATTACCATCAAACTTATGCTCTGCAGTTTCTTTGCGCAAGCGCAATTGTTCCGCCACATTCATATAATGACTGTGGATACGGATAAAGCAGAAAATCAAAATCGGTAAAACAATAAAGAATGGCCAAATTTCAGCTGTGCGGAAAATGAGCAAAATCATCACCACGACAAAAGAGATGATTGCCCCAATAATATTAGGGATAGAACGTAAGAGGAACTTACTGCCCAGCTTCTTGCGCCAATGGACAACCATACCGATTTGAGCCAACGTAAATGGTGTAAAGACACCAATAGCATAGAGGGGGATAAGGCGATCTGTTTGTCCATCAAAGATAAACAAGAGAATGACCGCACCAATAGCCAAACTGATAATCCCATTCGAATAACTCAAACGTGTCCCACGAGCAGTAAACAAGTGAGGCATGTATTTCTTCTTCGCCATATTAAAAGCAAGCATTGGAAAGGCGGAATAACCTGTATTTGCTGCTACTGCCAAAATGAGAGCTGTAGCAATTTGGAAGATAAAGAAGAATGCGTGCCCAAAAACACTGTCTCCAAAAATCTGTTGCGCCATTTGGGCAATAATGGTCACATCACCGCGTGGTGTTAACCCAAGCCAATAAGCAAAGAAGATAACACCACTGAAGAACACTGCTAAAATAATCCCCATCATTACCAAAGTCTTGGCTGCATTTTTTTCTTTCGGTTGTTTAAAGAATGGTACAGCATTCGAAATGGCTTCTACCCCTGTCAGAGATGAGGAACCTGTTGAAAAGGCTTTGAGCAAGAGGATAAGTGAAACTCCTCCTACGGTTGTACCGATATGAGCCGGCGCTTGGTAGGGTAAACTTCCAGATAAAATACGGAATACCCCGACACCTAAGAGGGCAACTGTCGTCACAATAAATGTATAGACAGGAATCATGAGGAAGGCTGCTGATTCTCGCAAACCTCGGAGATTCATCAGCATAAGCAGTAAAGCAAGAGCAACTGCGATTTCTAAATTGTACTGATGAAGTTCAGGTAAAGCTGAGGTTATAGCATCAGCTCCTGAAGCTGTAGATACAGCAACCGTCAACATATAGTCGACCAAAAGCGATCCACCGGATATTAATCCTGGAATTGTACCGAGATTTTCTGTTGAAACCAGATAAGCTCCGCCTCCTGATGGATAGGCATGAATAACCTGTGTATAACTTCCAATCAGCGCAAACAGTAAAACCAAAATAATTAAGGCAATAGGTATCGAATACCATGAAGCACCTGCACCTACTGCAACCAATACCAAAAGAATTTGTTCAGGTCCATAAGCAATTGATGACAAGGCATCTGACGATAACATGGCTAAGGCCTGTAATTTAGTCAGCAGGTGTGAATCTCCTACTGTTGACTTTAAAGATTTACCAATTAAAAGCTCTTTGACTTTTTTCAAAACGTAACTCCTGTATCATAAAATCTTTAAGTTGGATTTATCCGGCTTAATTCAGTCTAGGCTTGACTTTCCTAGCATAAAGAGGCCTCTCCAAGATAACTCAACTATTGTAGCATTTTTTTATTAATTTTAGTAGTATTTTTATGTTTGGTTTCAGTAACAAATGCAACAGAAAGACAAAGTGCTTGAAAGTCTTTTAAAATAAGCTTTCCTGAGCTCCATATTTCGCCAATATTTCTCTTTTTTTGTGTTAAATGTAATATTTCACGAGAGTAAATGATGTCATTTCATTTTTCTAAAAATAAAGTTCAACTTTTCTTTCATAAGATTTTTCAAAAACATGATTATAAGCTGTCAAAAGCCGTAAAATTATGCTAAAATATGGTTGATATAAACTTTTTTATAGGAGAAAAACATTTTGGCTGAAATTATCGAAGAACTTAATGACCAAATGAAAGTCCGTCGTGAAAAAATGGAAACACTGCGTGAATCAGGCATTGATCCATTCGGACATAAATTTACTCGTACACACAACTCTGCAGAATTACATGCGGAATACGATGAAAATACTAAAGAAGAATTACACGAAAAAGACTTGCATGCAACAATCGCGGGACGTCTGATGACAAAACGCGGTAAGGGTAAAGTTGGTTTTGCGCATATCCAAGACCGCGAAGGGCAAATTCAGATTTACGTGCGTAAAGACGAAGTTGGCGAAGAAAATTATCAAATTTTCAAACAAGCTGACCTCGGTGATTTCCTTGGTGTTGAAGGACAAATCATGAAGACAGATATGGGCGAGCTTTCTATTAAAGCAAGCAAATTGACTTTCTTGTCTAAAGCACTTCGTCCATTGCCAGAAAAATTCCACGGCCTGACAGATACTGAAACACGTTACCGTAAACGTTACTTGGATTTGATTTCAAACAAAGAAAGCTTCAATCGTTTCGTGACACGTTCTAAAATTATTAGCGAGATCCGTCGTTATATGGATGGCCGCGGATATCTTGAAGTTGAAACTCCTGTTTTGAACAACGAAGCCGGTGGTGCAGCAGCACGTCCATTCTATACACACCATAACTCATTAGACATCGACATGGCCCTGCGTATTGCAACAGAATTGCACTTGAAACGCTTAATCGTCGGTGGTATGGAAAAAGTTTATGAACTTGGCCGTGTCTTCCGTAACGAAGGAATGGATATGACACACAATCCTGAGTTTACAACTATGGAATCTTATGAAGCTTATGCTGATTTTGACGATATCATGAATTTGACTGAAGGAATTTTCCAACACGTGGCACACTCTGTCCTTGGCAAAGATGTTGTTGAATACGATGGTAAAGAAATCAATGTGGGCGGTAAGTTCGCTCGCATCCACATGGTTGATGCGATTAAAGAGCAAACAGGCGTAGATTTCTGGAAAGAAATGGATTTTGAAGAAGCTGCTGCTTTGGCGAAAGAACATGATATTTATGTGGAAAACCACTTCACAAGCGTTGGCCACATCATCAATGAATTCTTCGAGAAATACGTAGAAGATACATTGATCCAACCAACATTTGTTTTTGGACATCCAAAAGAAATCTCTCCTCTTGCGAAGATGAATGCTGAAGATCCACGTTTTACTGACCGTTTCGAACTCTTCATCAATGGTAAAGAATATGCCAATGCCTTCTCAGAGTTAAATGATCCAATCGATCAGCTCGAACGTTTCGAAGCCCAAGCTAAAGCGAAAGAACTCGGTGATGATGAAGCTACTGGTGTAGATTACGATTACGTTGAAGCATTGGAACACGGTATGCCACCAACTGGTGGTCTGGGTATCGGTATCGACCGCTTAGTCATGCTCTTCACTGGTACAACTTCTATCCGTGACGTCTTGCTCTTCCCAACAATGAAATAAAAGCAAAAATCCAGTTCTCAGGGCTGGGTTTTTACAATCAAGAAGTGTGCGATATTTTTTATCTGCAACACTTTATCTAGATAAGAGAACAAACTATGTTAAGAATATCTCAAATAAAAACTTCAATTGATGAGCCTGTGGAAAAAGTTAAAAGCTTACTTTTGAAAAAATTAAAAATTCAAGAGTCCGACTTGATTGACTATCGTATTTATAAGGAATCAATTGATGCGCGCCATCGGGGAGAAATCAACTTTATCTACACAGTTGATGCCCAAGTCAAAAATGAAGCCAAGCTCCTCAAGAAAAAAATAAAAAATGTTTCACTCTCACCAGACTTGAAATATAAAGAACCACAAATCGGAACAGAAGCCATGAAACATCGTCCTTTAGTCATCGGTTTTGGTCCTGCTGGCATGTTTTCTGCTTTGCTCTTAGCACAAATGGGTTATCGTCCTATCGTTTTAGAACGTGGCCAAAAAGTTGAAGAACGTGTGAAATCCATTGATGATTTCTGGAAGAAAGGAAAACTCAATCCTGCTTCAAACGTCCAGTTTGGTGAAGGCGGTGCAGGTACTTTCTCAGATGGAAAACTTACTTCCCGTGTACGCGACTTGCGCGGACGCAAAGTTTTAGAAGAATTTGTAAAAGCCGGTGCACCTGAAGATATCCTCTACAAAGCACATCCGCACGTAGGAACAGATTTACTTCGCGATATTGTCAAGAATATTCGTGAGCAGATTATTGCTTTGGGCGGAGAAGTTCTTTTTGACAGTCAAGTCTCTTCATTTATCATCGACAAAAATAAACTTCAAGGGATTGTTCTCAAAAATGGTCAAGAAATCCTCTCCAATCATGCCGTTTTAGCCATCGGACACAGCGCACGCGATACCTTTGCTGAGCTGTACGACAAGGGAATTAACATGACCGCCAAGCCTTTTGCTGTTGGAGTGCGCATCGAGCATCCTCAGACCTTGATTAATCAAGCACAGTATAAAGAATTTGCTGAGCATCCTCGTTTAGGAGCAGCAGAGTATCGTTTGACACACAAGGCCAGTTCTGGACGAGGTGTTTATACGTTCTGTATGTGCCCTGGAGGACTTGTCGTGCCTGCTGCATCGGAAGAAGGTCGCTTGGTAACCAACGGCATGAGTGAGCACGCCCGTTCTGAAGAAAATGCCAATAGTGGTTTACTGGTTCAAGTCTTCCCAGAAGATTTTGGCCAAGATCATCCTCTTGCTGGGGTTGAATTCCAACGAAAACTTGAAGAAAAAGCATTTGTACTCGGTGGTAAAACTTATCAAGCCCCTGCACAATTAGTTGGAGATTTTCTTGCAGATCGTCCATCTACTGATATCGGTGAAGTTAAACCTTCTTATGCTTTGGGTGTCACTCCAACAGACTTAAGCCAGCTCTTCCCTGAATATATTACTTCTTCTATGAAGGAGGCTCTTCTTGGATTCGACAAAAAAATTCAAGGTTTTGCTATGAACGATGCGATTATGACCGGTGTTGAATCACGCTCTTCTTCTCCTGTTCGAATCAATCGTGATGAAGAAAGTTTCCAATCTATTTCTACACAAGGTATTTATCCATCTGGTGAAGGAGCAGGATTTGCTGGCGGGATTGTATCCGCCGCCATTGATGGGCTTAAATGTGCCGAGCAAATGATTGCCTCCTTTGCACGACCTGAATAAAGAAAAAACTGAGCAATGCTCAGTTTATAATCTTAAAATGTTTATCCATCAAACGTACATCCTTGGGCTTAAGTCCAAGGATTTTTATTTCCTTATCTTTGGTAATAAGCACTGCAGCTTGAATCACGTGTTGTCTTTTCGCAAAGATTTTTTCAGGTTCTTCCGAAAAGAACAGCCTCTTCGCCTCAATCTCCCCATCTAATGACTTTTCAGAAAATATTGTCACGCTGGCTAAGTTGTTCACATGAGGATAACCTGTTTCAGGATTGAGAATGTGATGATAACTCTTTCCGTCGCGCTCTAAATAACGCTGATCAATTCCAGAAGTCACGACAGATGTGGATGCGGTAAGCACTTGAAGTAACAAAGATGACCCATGCGTAAGTGGATTACGAATTCCGACACGCCAATAACCTTTTAGGGGCAAGCCCAGAAACCGAATATTCCCTCCAAGGTTAACAATGCCTGTGGAAAAACCTGTTTCTTTCCAAAATTCTACAACTTTATCGGCAATATAACCTTTGGCGATGCCTCCTAAGTCTAAGGACATTCCTTTTCGAGGGAGAAAAATGGTCTTTTGCTGGTCATCCAGAACGATATCATCAGGACTCACCATAGCAAGCATTTTTTGAATTTCTTGCTCAGAAGGAACACGGGCATCAGCAAAACCAATATGCCAAAGCCTAACCAAGGGTCCGATACTTGCATTAAAACCAAAATGCTCCTGACTGACCTGTACAGCTTTTTTCGTTAAAGCATAGACTTCTTCCGACAAGGCAACTGCTTTTACACCCGCAGCTTGGTTGACTGCTATTAACTCCGAGAACGCCCTGTTGACTGTAAACAAATCTTCATAATGAGCAATTTTTTTATAGCCTTGCTCAATTTTTTCTGTAGTTTTTGACTTCTCCACATCAAGTAAACTCAGCTCAATAAATGTGCCTAAACCTCGATATTTTTTAGACAAAAAATCACTCATACTCTGAAGCTCCAGTATCGGCATCCGTTTCTATCAATGTTCGTAGAGGTTGCAAATGCGCACTGTAACGACAAAAGTTTCTGAAGCAATGTTCCAACCAAGAAATTGTTTGTCTATCTATTAGATTGCCTGAAATATCAAAAGCATCAGCAGCATGACTCAATAAAAATTGATTAGCCGGTAAGACGAAGGCTTCCAATCCTGGTGATTGGAGGATTTGTCTAAGGTTTTCCTGTGCAAAAACGGAACCCTGCTTTCCTAGAGAAGCGCCTACAATCATAACTGGCGTATTGATAATGGGTTGCAAAGCTCCCCAAGAGAGCCATTCTAGCAAAGACTTCAAGGCTGCAGTGATGGCATGATCGTACTCCGGAGTAGAGATAATCAAACCATCTGCGGCTTCAATGGCTTCAGCGATTTCGCGAATTCTCTCAGGCAAGTCCATACTGTCTTCCGAAAACAAGGGTAAGCCTGCAATCTCAATAACTTCAATCTCAGCTTCATTAATAAAATGTTTCTTCATATACCAAAGCAACTTTCTATTGTAAGAAAAGCTGGCATTGGTTCCTACTATTGCAATAAATTTCATCTTTATTCCTCTTCACTATAAATAAAAAGAGCTTTCGCTCTTTTTATTTTAACACCTTAAGATAGAAACCACTGCTTAGAGAGCTTGCTAAATTCACTAGAATGCTGAAGGACTTGCAAGCCTTGGTTGACTTTATCCATTAATTCAGTATCTTTCTTTCGTGCTGCTACAGCATATTCAACTTGTGGGTAAGGAGTATCCAGCATATTGTATAAGCCGTCAAGCTGATGATTACGAAGATAAGTTTTAGTATAGTCCTTATCTAAAAGAGCAGCTTGAATTTTTCCTGCTTGCAAGGCAGCGATTGCATCGCTCGGTTGGTTATAGAGAAACATCAGATTTTCTTTGACAATATTTTTTAAAATCTGCGGATAATCGCTAAACAAATCATAAGCTGCTGAAGCTTTTTGCCCGCCTACTGCTTGATTATGCATATCGCCAATATTATAAATTTCTGCTTCTTTGGGAACAAGCAACACTAAATTTCCCGTGTGATAAGGTTGACTAAATAAAATAGTTTTTTCCCTAGTCTTATTTGCTGTATAAGGCCCCCAAATCAGATCAACCTCTCCTTCTTTCAAGGCTTTTTCTTTGGCCGACCAATCCAATGGTTTCCAGTCAATCTTTATATTATAAGAAGCAAAGATTGCCTCTGCTAGAGCTATATTGAAACCTTCAGGTTTTCCACTCTCTTGCTTTGAAGTTAGGGGCGCAAAGTCTGCCTCATAACCGATAGTAATCGTCTTGCTTTCTTCAATCTTTTGCCATGTATTTTTCTTCGTGTTTACTCCGCAAGCCGTCAAAGTCATAAAAATAAATAATAGAAGGAAGGGAAGCAGGTAGAATTTGATTTTCTTCATGCTTTCATTTTATCATTTCTCTCGGCTCAAATCTACCGCTTTGAGTGGCACTAATTTTGTATTGTACTTCCATTTATAGCCAAAGTATAGAGCCAAGAAAAGTGGTATTGCGGCATACATGGCTAAGCCTTCGCCCCAGTGACTGCTGAAAAGCATGGCTGGGTCTAAATTAACAACAATCATGGCCGTCATGATCAGGGACAAGATTGGTCCAAAGGGGAACCATTTTGCTTGGTAAGGCAAACTGCTCAAATCACCGCCTTGAGCCAAAAAGGCTCGACGAAAACGAATGTGACTAATCGATATCCCAAGCCATGCAATAAATCCAGTCAAACTTGACAGGTCCACAAGCAAAAGATAAATTTGTGTGCCGAAAATTCCTGTTAAAAATGCGACCACACACACCGCTGTCGTTGCCAATAAAGCATTGATAGGAATACCGTTTTTGGCTATTTTGGAGAACTGGCGTGGTGCGCCTTCTTTTTTACCTAAAGAGTAGAGGATACGTGTTGAAGCATACATGACAGAGTTTGCTGACGAGATAACCGAGGTCAAAATCACGGCATTCATTAAGCTCGCTGCTACTGCCAAACCAATATTCTTAAAAACGATAGTAAAAGGACTCATAACCGCTGTCGAATCAGGGTTAAGCAAGCGAGGATCTTGGTAATTGATAATAGCTGCAATAACAATAATCGTAAAGATGTAGAAAAGAAGAATGCGCCAAAAAATAGAATTCATCGCTTTAGGAATACTTTTCTCAGGATTTTCTGATTCTCCTGCTGTAACTCCTAGAAGTTCTGTGCCTTGAAAAGAAAAGCCAGCGATGAGTAAAACACCAACAAATCCTGTCACTCCACCAGTAAAACCATGATTACCTGCTGTGAGATTACCAACAACATCAATATTATTTCCAAAAATTCCAATAATGGTTAATACCCCAACAACCAAAAAAACAATAATTGTAATCAGCTTGATAATGGAGAGCCAATATTCTGTTTCCCCAAACGCGCGTACTGCCATGATATTAATTGCAAAAATAAGGACTGTAGCCACACCAGAGAATATCCAAGAAGGAACCTGAGGGAACCAAAATTGAGTGATTAACCCTGCTGTTGTCAAATCAACTGCAATCGTAATCGCACCGTTTATCCAATAGTTCCAGCCCAAAGCAAAGCCAAAGGCTGGATCCACAAAGCGTGCCCCATAATCTGTAAAAGAGCCCGATGTGGGTAAATAAGTGGCCATCTCTCCTAAAGAGGTCATTACAAAATAAACCATAATCCCGACAAAGATATAAGCCAATACCGATCCGAAAGGACCAGCCTGACTAATCGTCGCTCCTGAGGTTAGGAACAAGCCTGTTCCTATCGTGCCACCAAGCGCAATCATGGTGATGTGTCTTTGTTTTAAATTGCGCTTTACTTGATTTTCATTTTTCATATTTTTTCTTTCTCTAATACTTCTTCGTTCATTTACAGCATAATTTTGCCCAAAAGAAAAGACCGTATAGCCTAGCCATCCGGTCTTTCTGAGAATCACCGGCATAGATGTCTTTCGAGCGTACTCTAAAGTTGCATCTATACCAAAGTATGACACAACTCTTATCTATGCGCATGATGATGTTGAGATTGTAGGTCAAACTTAAACATATGTGATTCTCCTTCCTGATATTTTTTATTTAGTATAGTCCTTTATTTTAAAATTTGCAAGTATAAACTTTTTGTCGTCGTTTAGTCTTCGAAACTTTTATGTTAAAATATAGGAATGGAAAACAAAAAAAATACGAATATTATCTTTGGAGGATTATTAGTCCTCATCGTTGTTATCGTTGGTGGTCTTCTTTACTTTGCGAACAGTTCTGACAGCAAGACCGATGCAAAAAATGATTTGCAAAGTGTTGAACTCCCTCAGTTGTCGAATGAAGTGGGCAAGGATGAAGCTGAAGTTCAAATTCAAACAACAGCTGGGAACATCAATATTAAGCTCTTCCCTAAACTGGCACCAATGGCTGTCGAAAACTTCTTGACTTTGGCCAAGCAAGGTTACTATAAAAACAATGAATTCTTCCGTGTGATTAATGATTTCATGATTCAAACGGGTGACCCAAGTAATAAAGGAACCGGAAGCAAATCCGTAGTAAATAACAACAAACCATTTGCGACTGAGATTTCTAATCAGCTTTATCATATTCGCGGTGCAGTTTCTTTAGCAAACAGTGGTCCTGGCGAGACAAGCAGTTCGCAATTCTTTATTGTCCAAAATCCACAAGCAGCTGAGCAAGGTTTAAGTACAAGCAAATATCCTCAAAAGATTATCGATGCTTATAAAAAAGGTGGCTCACCTTTCCTTGATGGACAATATACGGTCTTTGGACAAGTGATTTCAGGCATGGATGTTGTTGATAAAATTGCTGCAGGCAAAGTGGAAGCTAACCCAAATAATCCACAAGAAGAATCATCTCCTGTAAATCCAGAAAAAATTACCGGCGTTAAAATTATCAAAGGTTGGGACTTTAAAAAATAAAAAAATCTTCTGTGTAGGCAGAAGATTTTTTAGCGCTAGTCCCAACTTCATCTGCCTTGCTATCCTCTGATGTTGATGATATAATGAAAATAAGTAAAAAGGCTTGCGCAAACAAGCCCTTTGTAGCCGTATGAAGAACGGTAGCCAAATATTATTGTTTAAGTAACTGTCATTACTCGGCTAAAGTTGGACAGTTATTTTTTATTGTTGTTATTATTCAATGTCAACACCAGCATTGCAAAAGCAAGCATGAGTGACAAAGCTTCATAAACCGACAAAAAATGTCGCCTTTCTGTATTTTGAGGTTATAGCCTACAAAACGTCATAAGCATCACCTCCCAGTTAGGCTACCGTCCTTTAACTTCTACTCCGTTATTATAACATGTCCAAACTCAAAATGAATCTAAAAGAAAAAGCTGTGTCCCTACAAGATTCAGCTTTATTTTATTGTTTTTTTAGGAAAAATGGCTTTATAGCATACTTTTGAGCTCGTAATTGTTGTGTGGCCAATAATGGCACATAGCTTTTACTCACGCATCAATTTTTGCATATCTTCAGGCATTTCTAATTCAATATCAATCAATTCGTCTGTAAAGGGATGGACAAATTGTAAATGATGACAGTGGAGCGCTTGGCGATCAATAAGGTCATGATTACCTCCATAAAGTTCGTCGCCAACAAGAATATGCCCTAGATGTGAAAAATGAACACGAATTTGGTGTGTACGTCCGGTATGTAAAACGACATCTAACTGCATCAAGCCATTTTTCTCTGCAACAACTTCATAACTTGTTCTGGCTTCCTTCCCTTCAGGATGCACACGCCGCTCAATGATTGAAGTCTCCACTCGACCGATAGGTAAATTAATTTCACCTGTTTTGGGTAAGTTCTCGTCTGCATGGATAATGGCATAATAGCGTTTGGTCACACTGTCCTTATATTTAGGATGCACGATGAGCGAGTGAGCCAAGCTATGTTTAGCAAAGATCATCAAGCCACTCGTATCACGGTCCAAGCGTGTAATGATATGTACCGTTTGGTCCTCATATTTCTTTCGTACGATATAACCCTTTACAATATTAGACATAGCTCCTGTCGGATGTAAACGTCCAGTAATCGAAGTCCGTCCTGCAGGTTTATTCACAATCAAATAATGATCGTCTTCAAAGACGACTTCTGGGTCAATATCTTCAGGAATCAATAAATCGGTACCTTGCTCGATAGGTGTGATTATCGTAACAACATCATCGACTTGTAAAGGAAAGAGAACATTACGCTCCATGCCATTCACTAAAATTTCACCACCGTCAAATTTGATATGTGAAAGGAAGCGTTTGGAAACGCCATGACGTTTAAGTAAGGCCTTTACCGTACTTCCATCAATTGTATTTGTAAATGAAAATTCCACTGTTTAACTTCTCCTTTTAAGTCTGATCTTGACATTGAGTACCTTACTGCTGAAGTGTTCTCCAACTCTATGGCTGAATTTTCTCCATCTAAAAACTCCAACATATGTCGGAGTTTGCCTAGAACAGAACTTTATTATAACATATTTGCTCGCTCTGTAAATATAATTAGGTCAAGAAACACTCTACACACAATTGAAAAGTGTGAGCAGCGCTATTCGACTTCACCGATAAACGCATTTTTCACGCGTTCCCAAAAGCTTGTATGGGCACAATTTGCAAAAGCGATAGTTTTACCATCCATGCTGTACTCGATGGCTTCAATTTTTTCGTAGTTGAAGGTCAGCTGGTCAACAGTAACACTGTAATCCTCAACATCTTCTGGACAGATAATGATACTGTCTTTCTTAGCAACAACCATTGGTGCCCCTAATGTCCGATAAACAATATTATTAAGACTAGCTATTTCGGCCATCTGCATAGCTTCCACACGAGGGTGTAAAACAGCACCACCGATAGATTTATTATAAGCTGTTGAACCTGTTGGTGTAGATACAGATAAGCCATCGCCTCGAAATTTTTCAAAGAGAAAATCCGAAATCCTGATATCCGCAACTAAAGTCTTAGACGTTCGGCGAATCGTTGATTCGTTCAGTGCGTAGTGCAGCATTTCTGAACCATCTTGAAATTTCACACGTATCCGTAATAGGGGATAATGAACAGCATGCTCAGCAGTTTCAGACTCTAGGGCAAGCGCCACCTTATCAAGATCTGTATTCATAAAGTCGGTATAAAAGCCCAGATGTCCCGTATGAACACCGACAAAGCGAATTTTATCCAGCTTGTCCTCATAGAGGTGCATAGCTTTGAGGAGCGTGCCATCTCCCCCGACTGAAATAACAATTTCTGGGTTTTCCTTTTCAAACCTGAAATTTTTGGACTGCAAAAGCGCTGTTAATTCTAACAGCGTCTTTTGTGATTTTTCACTTGAATTCCCTACCAACCAGATCTTTTTACCAGAGCTCATTGTCTTCTCCGTTTTCTTTCTTGTAGTCCAGTCTTGCTTGCGGGTCATCGAAAAGCAATTGGGCTTCTTGAATATCTTCGCGAATCGCACCCATTTCTTTATCCAACTGCGCAGCCATATGCGCCGCAGCAGTCAAGCGTTCTCGAACTTCCTCGGGGATTACACCACCATATTTGTAACTTAAAGAATGTTCGATTGTTGCCCAAAAATTCATCGCCAAGGTCCGAATTTGAATTTCGGCAAGCACAACTTGGGCACCCTCAATCATATCAATCGGATACTCAATAACCACGTGATATGAACGATAACCGCTTGCTTTTTGGTTATGAATATAATCCCGCTCTTCGATAATTTTTAAGTCTTTACGTTTTCGTAAAAGCTCTAACACATCCCAGACGTCATCAACAAACTGCACCATGACACGAACACCAGCAATATCTTCCATTTCTCGGATTGTTTCTTGGGTGTAGCCTCGCATGGCTGCCTTCTTCCGAATCGAATCACGTCGCTTCACGCGCCCCGTGACAAACTCAATCGGTGAGTAAAGTTTTTTCTTTAAAAATTGCTTACGCACACCACGAAGTTTGATTTTTAGTTCCCCAACCGTTTGGACATAAGGATCAAGAAATTCTTCCCAGTTAAATTCAGTTGTTGTACTTTCAGTCATATGCTTATCCAAATTGACACTCGGTCAATTCTCCTTTGTATTTTATTACAGGTCTTTCTCAATTATACCATATATCGCCCCCATTCACTAGACAGCTTGACTAATTTACGTCTACAAAAAAGAAGCAAAATGCTGTTTTAATAGCACTGTAGACCGTAAGAAAGGAGCTCCCTCTTCTTTTCTGGCTTTACTTAGATACAGCCTTTTGATATACTTTTAGATAATAGATCAATCATCATTTTAATAAGAAGGGAGGATGCCTCTCTTGGAGATCTTGTAAAGAGTAATCTAAACAGAGCATCTTTTTATACATAAAAATGTCAACAAATTTAGAAATTGAGCATAAGACGATGCTCTCTATGCCGGAGTATGACCGATTGAAAACACTTTTTTCACACGTCACTCCTGTCCGACAGACAAATCACTATCTTGATTCTCAAGATTTTACACTGCGTAAGAAAAAGTTAGCTCTGCGTATCCGTACCTTTGATCGTTCAGCAGAAATGACACTCAAGGTCCCTCAACAAGTGGGCAATATCGAACATAATATCGACCTTACACTTGAAGAAGCACAATATCTACTCGCACAAAAAAGTATCACTTGCGGTAAAACTGACCTGAGTGAAATTTGCGACATCTTAGTTGAGCGTGGAGTAGATTTGGAGAGTATTACTCTGATTGGGAGTTTAACAACGATCCGCTACGAACAACATCTCCCTATTGGGCTTGCTGCTCTGGATAAGAATGACTATCTGGGTCATACTGATTATGAGTTGGAGCTAGAAGTGACTGATAGTGAACAAGGTAAAAAAGATTTCCTTGCTTTCTTGAAGAAAAACCATATTGAATTTCGTTTTTCAAAATCAAAAGTTGTACGCTTCTTGGACTGTTTACGCCACCTGAAAAAACAATAAAAGTGCTGTTTCAGCACTTTTTTGCATATAATTTGGTCTCCTATATAAAATTTGGTACACTATACAACGTGGATACACAACTGATAAACAATAATATTAAAGATTTTAACAAGGAAAACAATAACTCTCATGTATGATATTCATCATTTTTTCACGCCTATTCTCAATCAATTTTCCGAATTTGATGCGCACAGCTGGTACCTCTATCCAATAGCTACACTTGCTGCAGCTAAAGAATTACGTGACAACAGTGAACTTCCCAAAAATATTGAAAATCTCAACGCGAGCTTTGACCGCCTCCAAAAAATTTCTTCCGATTTCTTGACGATAAATCTACACGGACGAAAGTATGGGCGAAAATTCATCTTAGCTTTACAGGAGAGACTGGACAACCTCAGCATACTGGATTATAACAATCAAATGCGCCATGAAATTCTCTGCGAAATAAAGCTCACAACCGCTGACTTTATTACTCATCGTCAGTTCGCTAAAAAACAAATGATTAAGAATGCTCAGGAATTTTATAAAAATGAGTTTACCCAAGTACCCTCTACTTTAATTTATACCGACACTGAATGTTTACACATCGAAAATTGCTCACAAGCCCTTATTCAAAATTATCTTCGTCACATTGAAAAAACTGCCTAAGGGCAGTTTTTTTTGTAGAACAGAGCCTTAAAGGCTGTGTCTATAATGTCTTGTCTCCATTACAATTTACCTAAAGCAGCTTCAAGTTGTCCTTTAATCACCTCATTTGTCTCCGCAAAAGCTTCAGAGAAATTCTGGTTGAGATCTTTCAGATGACTTGGACGTACTCGTTTCACAAATTTCAGTGCTTTAAGTTTCTTGATTGTCTCGGAAACATCTTCTTCATTCACATAAAGCAAGCTATAATGTGCTTTGCGGCTTGTATAACCAAGATCCCCATAGTGACTAAGTTGTCTGTTCCCTTTGTAAGAGTTGCAATAGACAAAAAGTGCAATTCTCCCTTGCATTTCAAGCGGACGAACTGTCTTATCTTCCGATTTCTTTGTCAATATTTCTTTATCAATGATGGCGTCCATGACGGCTTCCTCCTTTCAAAGGTAAATTTTCATCTACAAAAATGTGTTCTGAAATTGCTGAACTGATGTCTTTTGTTAGCTCGGATAACAGCTCCTGCAAATCATTTTCAGCTACGCGAAGCTGATAAACCTTCTCATTAAGCAGGATTTCTTTTCGGAGCTGAGCCAGTTCTGGCCTAAAAGCGATATACTCCTGATTGTCCGTAAGAAGTCGGAGCTTAGATTGTAAGTCTTCATCTTCCTCAAAAGCCTTTTTTAAAGCACGATAAGTAGCGACTTCGGGTAATTCCAAAAAATCTTTAACCACTTCATCGATTAAATCATCAATTTCAAACAACTGTTCATTTATGATTAACATAACCTTATTATACCAGAAAACCAACTTTACCGCTTTTTCTCAACCCTCTTCCGTAAACTTTCTCTGTTTTTTCATTTTCCATAAATGACATTTTTTATAAGTCTGTTCTAAACATGTAGCACATCATCTTGCCAAATTAATTCAAAAAAGATATAATTAACTGATAATGTCTATAATTGTACATAAAATTACAGAAAGGTTTTTATGAATAATGAAAACAATCAGACCCAGAGAGGTCTGAAAAATCGTCACATCCAGCTTATTGCAATAGCAGGAACTATCGGAACAGGTCTTTTCTTAGGAGCAGGTCAATCTATCAGTATGACCGGGCCTTCCATTCTTTTGATTTATATCATTATTGGTACCTTGATGTTCATCTTGCTCCGTGCAATCGGTGAAATGCTTTATATGGATCCTGAGCAACACTCTTTCCTTAACTTCGTCAGTCACTATCTAGGCAACAAGGCCGGATATTTTATTCAATGGTCTTATTGGCTTGTTGTTATCTTTATGGCTATGGCTGAGTTAACCGCTGTCGGGGTCTACATCCAGTTCTGGTTACCAAGTGTTCCTGTCTGGCTTACCGAAACCGTTATCCTCTTGGCCTTAACTGCTTTAAACACACTCAATGCTAAATTCTTCGGTGAAACAGAGTTTTGGTTTGGAATGATAAAGATCGTTGCTATCGTTGGTTTGATTGTTACTGCCATCATCATGGCCTTCAGTGGCTTTCAAGCAGATGGTACAACAGTTAGCCTTAGCAATGTGACGAAGGACTTCTCCTTCTTCCCTAATGGCATTACAAACTTCATCGGAAGCTTCCAAATGGTAATGTTTGCCTTTGTTGCGATGGAATTTATCGGAATGACCGCTGCTGAAACCTTGGATCCACGTCCAACACTTAAAAAAGCAATTAATCAAATTCCGATTCGTATTTTAATCTTCTATATCGGAGCACTCACTGCAATTATGTCTATCTATCATTGGACAGATATTCCTGCAGATCAGTCTCCATTCGTTATGGTCTTTGACCTTATTGGTTTCAAGTGGGCAGCAGCAGTGATTAACTTTGTCGTCTTGACTTCTGCAGCTTCAGCGCTTAATTCAGCACTTTTCTCAACTACACGTAATCTTTTCTCTCTTTCAAAATTACACGGAGACAAAGCATTACAGCCCTTCACAAAACTTTCGAAAAATGGTATCCCAACAAATGCCCTTTTCTTCACAGCAGCACTAATCTTCTTAGCCCCATTTATCTCACTTATTCCTGGTGTGTCTAACGGCTTTGTCTTTATCACAAGTGTTGCGACTAATCTCTTCTTGATCGTTTATATCATGACCTTGATTGCTTATACAAAATATAGAAAATCAAGTGAGTATCTCGAAGACGGCTTTAAGGTTCCAATGCCGAACGTATTAGTTCCAGTGACTATCGTCGCATTTGCCTTAATCTTTATTTCCCTCTTCTTCTTCAAAGATACACGTATACCAGCGATTGGTTCAGCAATCTGGATCGTCGTCTTCGGGATTATTTCTTATCTCCGTAAAGAAAAAACAGTTGACCTATAAATAAAAAAACTTCTGAATACAGAAGTTTTTTTATTTATTCTAATTCAAGCTCGATTTCTTCCACTCCAGCAGCTTCAACCTTTACTTTTTCATCTGCTTTTGCTGGTTTAGCATCTTCTTTTTCATTTTCTTCATCACTTTCAATCAAACCGTGATTTTGACGTACTTTACGGTCGATTTCATTGAAAATTTCAGGATTATCTTTAAGGAAGGCTTTCGCTTTCTCCGCACCTTGACCGATCTTTTCGTCATTATAAGAGAACCAAGCACCTGCTTTCTTCACAATACCTTCTTCAACGGCAATTGTTAAGAGTTCACCTGTTTTAGAAATACCTTCACCAAACATGATATCTACTAAAGCAACTTTAAATGGTGGCGCAACTTTGTTTTTAACAACTTTAATCTTCGTCAACTTACCAATGGCTGTTTTGTTGTCACCAGAGCCTTCTTCGATTTTTGTGCTACCACGAACGTCTAAACGTACAGAAGCATAGAATTTCAAAGCACGACCACCAGGCGTTGTTTCTGGGCTACCAAACATAACACCGACTTTTTCACGCAATTGGTTGATAAAGATCGCTGTTGTTTTTGTTTTGTTGATGCCTGCAGCAAGCTTACGCATGGCTTGACTCATCATACGTGCTTGCAAACCAACTGTCGAATCTCCGATTTCACCGTCAATTTCGGCACGTGGTGTCAAAGCAGCAACAGAGTCGACAACAACAAGGTCCACTGCACCAGATTCAATCAATTTCTCAGCAATTTGCAAGCCTTGCTCACCATAGTCAGGTTGTGACAAAAGAAGTTGGTCAATGTCGACACCAATCGCTGCAGCATAGACGGGATCCAAAGCGTGCTCCGCATCGATAAAGGCAGCAATACCACCTTCAGCTTGCACTTGAGCAACCGCATGCAGCGCAACCGTAGTCTTACCAGAACTTTCTGGACCGTAGATTTCGATGATACGACCTTTAGGATAACCACCGGCACCAAGTGCAATATCCAAAGCCAAACTTCCTGAACTTGTGACTTGAACTTTTTGACTCGCTGCTTCACCCAAACGCATCAAAGAACCTTTACCAAAATCTTTTTCGATAAGGTCAAGCGCATCTTTTAAGGCTTTTTCACGTTCTGCACCATATTTTTTTGTGATATCTTCTAATTTTTTCTTTTTCTTTGTAGCCATTATTTTCTCCGTTAATCTCTTGCTCTTTATATTATAGCATTTTTAATTTTGTTTGAAACTGATTGCACCGCATATTTTAGTACGTAAAAAATTGAAGTTTTCACTCTACTTTTTGACAATATGGGCAAAAATGTGAACCGCGTCCTGCGACCTTTATCTTTTCAATCACTGCTTGCTGGCAATGTGGACAAAGCTGTCCTTGCTTGCCATAAACCATAAGTAACTCCTGCATACTTCCTTCTTTACCCATCGCATTTTTATACGTCCGAATGCTGGATCCCCCACGTTCAACTGCCGTTTGGAGGACTTCAATCGTATAATCGTGAATGCGGTGAATTTGAACATCGCTCAAGGCTGAAGCCAGCATTTCAGGATGCACTTGTGAGCGCCAAAGTACCTCATCAACATAGATGTTCCCTAGCCCAGCAACTAAAGTCTGGTCTAAAAGATAAGGTTTTATCTTCTTTTTCGATTTCTTTAGTTTTTCAGCAAAAATCTTCTCATCAAAGGTTTCAAAGCTTGGCTCTGGGCCAATCTTTTTCGAAAGGAAATAACGTTCAACATCCTGACTTTTCAATAATTCCCAGGTGCCAAACTTGCGGACATCAGCATAAACAAGTGTCGCATCTGAAAACTTGACAAAGAGATGATCGTGCTTTTGCTTGACAAACTCCAGCGGTTCTACCCGGTATTTCCCCTCCATACGTAAATGGGAAATCAAGGTCCACTGACCAAAATCAAAAAGCAAGTACTTGCCACGGCGCTGGATATCTTTGATGACTTGACCTTCAAGTTCTTTTTTTAACTCCTCGAATCCTGTTAAAACCATTCGTGGATATGAACTTTCAATCTCCAATATTTTTTTATTTCTCACCAGCTTTTCCAAGCCTCGGCGTACATTTTCGACTTCTGGTAACTCTGGCATCTGTTTGCAGCATCCTATCCTAATTATTGGGTCTAATAAATGGAGAGTACAGCACACTCATGCAAAAGCCGGAGCTCTTCCCACCCATCAAATATTGAACCTATCAATATTATAGTCTATTTCCTTATTAAAATCAATAGATTATATTGGTTTTTTCGATATAATAAAAAAGCAGCTCAAACGAGCCAACTTTTACATATAATCTTCTTTCTTGTAACCAAAGTCGGATAAATCCATCTTACGGTCGCGCCAGTCATTTTTAATCTTGACCCATGTTTCAAGATAAACTTTATCACCAAGCATCAACTCAATATCACGGCGGGCCAATTTTCCAATCTTACGAATCATATCGCCGCCTTTACCGAGGATTATTCCTTTTTGGCTCTTACGTTCGACAATGATTGTTGCCATAATATGAATTTTCCCTGTTTCTTCATCACGTTTCATCGAATCTGTCGTTACAGCAATACTGTGCGGTACTTCTTCACGTGTCAAAAGAAGAATTTTTTCACGAATCATTTCGCTAACCAAGAAGCGTTCCGGATGATCGGTCACCATGTCTTCTGGGAAATACTGAGGACCTTCTTCAAGCTTGCTACTCAATGTTTCCAGCAAACGCTCCGTGTTATTACCTTGAAGTGCCGAAATTGGCACAACTTCTGCAAAGTCCATTTGCGAAGTATAGTCTGAAACAGTTTCAAAAAGGGCATCTGGATGAACTTTATCAATCTTATTGACCACCAAAATAACAGGAACATCTGCTGTTTTCAGGCGTTCAATAATCATGTTTTCACCCGTCGAGCGCGGCTCGTCAGCAGCAACCATGAAAAGGACCATATCACACTCACGAAGCGTAGAATAGGCAGACTGCACCATAAAATCGCCCAACGCATTATGCGGTTTATGGATACCCGGTGTATCGATAAAGATAATTTGTTCCTTATCTGTCGTATAAATTCCTTGAATTTTATTCCGTGTCGTTTGCGGCTTGTCGCTCATAATCGCTATCTTTTGGCCCATCACATGATTTAGAAATGTTGATTTTCCAACATTGGGACGGCCTAAAATGGCTACAAATCCTGATTTAAAAGTATTATTTGTCATAGTGCTATTCTACCATATTTTAGCCTTATATTCTCCCTCTTCTATACTTTCTTGAGGGAAAAGAGAAAGTTTTCAGTGCCTTGATATTAAGTATAGCTCATGCTATAATAAAAATAAGAAAAGGACTTGCGCTAACAAGTCCCCTGTAGCCGTTTTAAGAACGGTAGCCAATATTTAGTTTAAATAACTGTCATACTCAGCTAAAAGTATAATGACAGTTATTTTTTGTTTCTATCATTGATTTTTAACATCAGCGTTGCAAATGCAAGAGCAAACATTAAAGTCTCAAATATTGACAAACCTTTCGCCTTTCATGTTTTATGAGAGATTACCAAAACCATGGCATCACCTCCAATCAGGCTACCGTCTTTTTACTTCTACCCTATCATTCTAGCATAGAGAAATCTTAAATCTAAGTTGTCTGCTTTAGCTATGGGCAGATATGCCCATCTAGTCCTTTAATGTTTTAAAACTTGTTTTCAACTCTCTTGATATAAGGTATGGCTAATGTTATAATAAAAATAGACCGAACTCTCCAAAAGTTAGCGGTCTATTTTTTTGTATTCTTTATTATCTCGATAATGAGATGGAGCAGCATCAGGATGAAGCCCGCAAAGGCGAGCATCAAGCTTAAGCTGTCGGAAATACTCAAAAAATCTAGCCTTTCTAGTTTGATAGGGAATTGCCCTGTATCATCGGCATCACCCCTCTTTCTATACTAAGCCAACCGCTTAAAACTCTCTCAGCTTCATTATAGCATAGACGTTGCGTCTTAAAAAGAGCGCTTTTCCTTCTCACTTGTGCTTCTATTCCCCTCGGGAAGCCCTGCAAAGCCTGTCTCCACGGAATTTTACCGCTCTAAAAACTTGGCAGTCAGTAAGCCATATTTGGCACACCATTAAAAAACGGATCAAGTCCTCACTTGCTCTGTTTTTTGTTTAGCTTCTGCTCCTCTTATAGAGTTGGTAAGCAACCCGTAGGAAGATAAGTCCTAGGAGAACCGCACCAACTGCCAGCGTATCGCCAACATCTGGCAAGCGCTCCGTGGTCGGTGGTTTGTCTGCTGGAGGCGCTTGGCTTGGCGGTTGCTTCATGCCCACATAAGTGTTGCGAATGGTGAACCCCTTCCGTGCATTGCCGCTTATCTTTGTCTCATAGCCATTGACAGCCAGCTCTTTAACCTGATAGACAATCTCCTTGCCCTCTGCATCAAAGCGTGGCACATCTTGGAAAACCGCCTGCCAGTCGCTCGCTTGACTGAGCTGTTTCCGGCTGACTTCCTCCTGACCTGCAAAGAGCTGAACAATGATGGACTGCGGCTGCAAGTCAGGCGTGAGTTCCTTATGTTCCCAAACTTTTTTCACCGGAATATCCAAGCTTTCACCCAGCAAGGCGCGCCTGTCAAAATGGTTGATGAACACCGGCCGTAAGCCCTCAAACGCTTGCCCGTTTTTGCTCAGCCATTGCTTACCTAAGCTCAGCTTGCCATCTAGAGCTTGCTCCACTTGTACATGCCAGGTATACTCTGCATTGTCATAGGTCCAGCCCAAAGTATTTCCACGTTTTTCATGGACCGTAAACTCAAAAGTTCCCGCTCGGTCCAAAGAAACCTGAGGAAAAGAAACGCGCCCGCTATTGGTGATATGCACCGTCTGCCCACCCGGATTCATGATAAAGCTGAAGCGTTCGTCCTGTGGTGCAGGATCGCCTGTCAGGCGTTTTTCAATCTCTAACTGCGCCTTAACTGGCGGTATCCATGTGTTATGCAGATCGATAGACCCCGCCTTAGTTTGGGTTTGCCAGCCAGAGATTGGCACTTCGCGAATACGATAGTCTATCTCCTCGCCCGCCTCGTCAAACTTGGGCAAATTTTCGAAGCGGTAAGTCCACTCTGAACCGGTCACATCGGTCTGACGGACGACCCTATCGTCTTGTAGGAGCTGCACCGTGATTTGCTCAGGCACTTGCACACTGTCAGGTTTTTCCCAAGTCTTTTGTCCTGAAAGGGAAAGGCTTGAGCGGAGATAGCGGTTGGTTTGGCGGACATAGACATTGCGGTCGAGATGCCCCTGCTCCACGCTTCCTGTGCCATACTCAATACTCTGCTGGCTGAAGCCCGCATCAAAGCTGTCATGCTCGACCACTCGCCAACGATCGCCCAGCTCCAGCTCGATAGGTACAGAACTCTCGCCACTGCGCAGGCGAATCTCCCGGTCTTTGACATCGTTGATATAAAGGTCAAACACAAACTCATGCCCCGCATCATAACCCACACCTTCGACAAGCTTTTGCAAAATCAACTTGGCGCGCTCGGTCGGGATACGGTAGTTGGGGAAACGCACGACATGCAAGTCGTTATTATCAGCAGGAACTTCGTCAGAGTCATCAGAATCATCCGCATCATCATTAGTTTCCATCTCGACAGTCTTTTCCGTCTTATGCACCTTGTCGACTTGCTCTTCCTTGGGCACATTGACCGTGTGCCCTTTGATTTCTTGTAGGGCTTCGATATAAGGGTCGGTGGAAATTTCGCGCAACCTGTAGGTCAAGCCCGGTGGCAAATCCTGAAAGAGGGCTTTCTGACCGTGGCGCAGACGGATAATATCGCCTGAGACGAAGTCGATTAAGTCCCCTTCTTCATCGCCTTCAATAATCCTGTACTGGAAAGTCTGCCCTTCATGAGGTTCAAGTGTCACCTCAAACTCAAAGTATTCTTTGAGATCGGCAGGATCATCTGAGTCGACGATTTTGGTAAAGGCAAGTGCTGTAAAGCTTGGCAACTGACCGTCAGGCTGATAGATATTGCGGAAGAGATGGCGGTTGCTCGCGGTATCTGCCACTATCTCTCCACGGACATACTCTGTCTCAGAGACAAAGTCTTCCCTGCCTGACTCGCTGACCTTATAGGAAGTACCGATGGGCAAGTCATGGATAGTGAGAATCTCGCCATGACGGAGCTTGATCGTGTCGCCATGCGCAAGCTTGCCTTCACGAATGTCGTCGTCATTCTCCGGATCATCGTCGATTTGGTAGCGGTTGGTGGTGTAGCGGAAGCTGGTATCTTCTGGCACATCGGTAAGTTGGATGGTAAATTCAAACTCCAGTAGCTTTTGCTCCTCGGTCACCTCAGAGCCGTCAAAGTTTATCACTTCCTTCTCAATGTCAAGCGTGCGTGTTTTGCCAAAGTTGGTAAAGGCTACAACAGAGGGTTCTTCATGGTTGATATTGCCTGAGGTATTATCGGCTTGCCCATACTGGAAGCCAACTTCCTCCACCTCATAATGTAGGCCTACAGGCAGAGCGCTAAAGACCGCACGCTGTCCGTGGCGGAGCTTCAATGTCTCGCCTGAAGCCAGCTGATGTTCCTCGCCCTCGCCATTGATCTGGTAGCTGTACGTTCCCCCATCAGAGAAGGTCACACGAAATTCAAAGATTTGCGCACGCTGCAGCTCGGAAAGCTCACGTCCGTCGTCGTTTTCCAGTGTCTTTTCGATGATGAGGTCGCCTGAGAGGCAGCGATTGTAGGCGGTCACGACCGTAGAGCCGTTGGGCGTGCTGGGCTCGACCGTGAAGTCGTAGCGCCTTAGCTCCTGTCCTTGCTGATCCTTATCGGGCGCAAAGCCATAAGGCAGACGGACTTCACGGAAGAAATACCGCCCCGGTGGCAAGGCAAGACTTATCCGCCCGTCTACATCAGTGGTCCAGAGCGCTTCGTCCTCTAGTACGACCTGCTCATAAAGCTCAGGGTCTTGCTGAGTTATTGCATAGAGGGCAAAGTCAGCGCCGGGGACAGGGCTATCGGTCGTGTTGCCCTCTGTATCCCGCTCCAGCTTGAGCAGCTGGACGGTGCGCTTGGCGGTCTGGACCTGTCCGTCATTGATGGCGCTTTGTCTGCCGCTGCTCCATGCCCAGGTTCCTGTTATCCCTGTGGCAAGCAGCAGCAAGCAAAGCAACGAAAAGAGGACAGGGCGTTTAGCTACCAGTCCGCGAAAAATCTGCTGGAATTTGCTCAAAACCTGTCCTCCTTTCTTTAGTAATCTTGTGGGTCAAAACGACTTTGTGTTGTGGTCGTTTTTATGTTTTTTTAGTTGTTGTTGTTATGATAGTTCCAAATCATTTCAACGAGTACTCGTTCACCGGCAGTATGAATATCGCGATCTTCAGTAAAATTAACTACACCTTGTTCTGTAGCTGGTTCCCACTCCCCAAAAACATTGAGTTTATAGGTCCAGTCGACACGAATGTCTCCCAGTGCAGCTTGTGGGGCTTTGCTGTCGATGAAGAAGCTTGTCGCTTCACCACCGTCGGCGTTACCCGGTGTCGCACCCATCAATAAGTCTGCCCAGTAAGCCCAGCCTGTCTCAGGCTCAACAACCCAGTATTTACCAACTCGTTGGTTTTCGGGTAGCGCTTGCCACGCTGCCATAGATATTGGGGCACGCTCCTGCTCAAGAACTTGACGTGTCGAGTGTTGTTCTTCCTCGTCTGTTTCCAAAATAAGCTCGTCATCATCATTCCTGAGTGCATAGGCTACATCTCCTGAGCTCCAGAAGTTAGCTGTACCCTCACCTGGGTGAGTGGCACCTGCTATCTCACCGTCAAGCGCGCGACCTGCAGCGGCAGTTGTCTGATTTTCTGGAACCATGTTAAAGGTTGGCATGAACCATGGACGAGCTGGGTTGCCATCATCATGTCCCTGTCCGAGATTCAAGTGGAAATATTGATTCAGGAAATGAGTGTCAAACTCAGTACCAGTAGGTCCATCAAATTCGACATCAGCACGCGCTCCTGTCAAGTTATTACTTCCATCTACCCCAGCATGCCAAACAGGCCAAGTTTCTGGAGCTGTTGCATTAATGCTTGGGTCGTTTTCACCATAGTTATTGAGTGGGATACCATTACGCAGGAAGAGTTCTTTCAGCTGCACACGGACAAAGACAGGGTCTTGTCCAAAGTTTTCAAAGAAGACGTCCTTGTTGCCTGACTCATCGTCAAAGTAGTCATGGACACGTGCCCCGTACTGCGGACGGTTGGTATCTTCCGTGATATTGAGGACGCTTTAGGCGAAGGTGCCGCCGATCAGGGCAAGCGCTGCGGCGAGGCCCCCGATCTTGATGAGTTTTTTGGTTCTATCTTTCATAAAATCATAATTCCTTTTCTATTTTTATTTTTCTTCTTGTTTTTGAAACCTTAGGGAAACGATATTTTTCAGTTTGATGATATCCTCCTTTAGTTGGTGATTTTGTCGAGGAGTTTTCTTGCTGAGGGAGACACGCCTGTCCACTCCTCGGCATAATCCTCGGCTGTTGCCATGTCGGACTCGGCATAGAGCCCGTAATAGGTATCCTTAGTGTCAAAGTCCACATCCAAAGCATCCAGCAGGAGACTTGTGGCTGTCCGCTCAGGCAACCATGTCGCCCAGTAAAGCCAGCCGTTAGCATCATGTACCCAGAAGTTGCCTGTCGGCTCGCCTGCGTTCTGCCAGTCCGTCATGGTCATGTAGCCACCATACTGGGACTGGACCGTTGCCTGTGCCACATGGGTCACCTCAGGTATCAATACTTCCTCCTCTGCTGCCTTGTCCCAAGTGCGTAAGGTGGACGTATGCTTTTGTCCCTCAGTCCACTGGTCGTGCGTGCCGGGCATGGTTATCCCTAGGACGGTATTGAAGGCTCCTGACTGCCCTTCACGTCCGTATCCTGTAGTATTGGACTCGGCACTGTGATTGTTTTGGTTAAAGGTTGGCATGAAGATTTTCGGACGGCTATTGTCATCGCCCAGATGGAGCGTGACATAGTCGGCTAACGCAGAGTTGCTATCGCGCTCGGGTTTGACGATCGCCCAAGAGCTGGGGTCGCTCAACGTGGCTTGCTCTAAGCCGGCACCTTCGAGTGGTGTCGCTTGGTTGCCTGTATCGTTGCCTGCGCCCTGTCCGCGCTCCATGTACTCGCTCAGGCGCACCCGCGCCAAGATTTCTCTAGAGGAGAAGTTTTCGACATAGATGTCTTTGTTTACTTTGCCTGCGCCTTGTGTCAGATGGGCAAAGCCCTCAAAGTCATCATGCAGGCGCGCACCGGGCGGTGCTTGATGAGAGGTTATCCCCAGCACCGACTGGCCAAAGTTGGCAAAGGCGAAAGTACCGCTCACACTAAGACTTAATGCCAGCAGGAGGAGGACGGAGATGATGTGCCTTTTCTTGTAGCGCCGCAGAAAGCGCAGGCTTTTCGGACAGACTTTGCCGGCGAGAGGACGCTTGTGCAAAGCCGTTTTGACCCAAAGCCTAGTGCGCTGTTTCATGTATCCGCACCTCACTTTCTGTCACATCGCGCGCCTGTCGTCCACTTTTTTTCTTTTTGAGCTTGCGCTGCTTAATTGCCAAAAGGGTATAGTTGATAATCTCATGGAGTAACAAGGTTGCAATCAGCATGACGATTACAGACACGATGATATTATTCCGGATAAAGTGAATGGCGCGCCCTAGCGGATAGCTGGAGAAGATAACCTGCCCGATGATGTTGCTGGCATGGACCATGTCGGCATCTTCGCGCTGGTTATCCGTCCCTTGGGTCGTGAAACCGCGCTCGCGGGTCCGCAGATGATTTTCCTCAATGCCTGTGATACGGTGGGTCACCACACGATCGGACTCGGTGATAAAGGTAATATCATCGCCGATATCTAGTGTGTTGGCATCCACCTGTCGAGTCAGGAGAAAGGTATTTCGTGGATAAACGCTACGCATAGAGTTAGACAATACAGTCATAGGTGAAAAGCCACCGATATTGATGGGCTTGCTGGCTTCATCCTGCAAGATCAAGCGTGATTCGACAAAGACCAAAAGCACGATGATGATGAGGTAGAAGAAAGCATTGCTCACAAGGCTGGCGCCTTTGGATTTGGGCTTTGCCGGATGGTTACTGCCATAGTCCTCAAAAGCCAGCTGCGGACTGTGCCGATGATAAAACTCCGAGCGCGCCGCCGGCGATACCGTCATTTGACTGACGACCAATGTCGGATAGCGCCTTGCCTCTTGGGGAAAGGCGGTGTAACAATGGTAAGGCTTTTCAGGCTCAACCTGCGCCACATCCTTTTCTATCGCTGTAGCTGCAAACGTCTGGTCCTGGGCTGTGCCGGTAACATCTGGCACAACTGCCGGACTTTTGTTGCGCAAGATTTCTGATGGGGCTGATTCTGATGGGGCTGATTCTGATGGGGCTGATTCTGATGGGGCTGATTCTGATGGGGCTGATTCTGATGGGGCATCCTTCAGCCGTGCTTCGCTGGCTGAGAGGATGAGTTCCACTTCATCGAGAAGTTCTTGGATGCCCGGTGAAAATTCCAGAGCATCCAAGGTAAACTTGCCGCCACCACTCAGGTCCCAACTTTTCAGCGTATCGAGCGGGTAGGGTGTCTTGTCCATTCCTTTCCTCCTTTCTATCCAAAGTATGATTTCTCTCTTCATATAAATTTTGAGTTACAGATATATATATGGCATTTCCAATATTCATATAGTTACATTTTAGTTACATAACAATTATATAAAATTAACATTGAAAATAAAAAAGATATGTGAGGTTTATGAAAAAAAAAAAAAAATGAGAGCCTTTTTTGGCTCTCATAAATTTGCGTTTTTGTTTTCGGGTACTTCTCTATGAGTTGGAAATGTTCTCTCTGCCACAGTTGTAGCTGCTCTTATTGACTTTATTTACACGTTTTGATATACTAAAATAAAAGCTGAGAGCTATTGCCGTAGCTCCCAGCGTAAGTCTTCGGAAACATTTGACGTTTTAGCGCTTCTTACGAGGCGCTTTTCTTATTCTAAAAGCTATAGAAGAATCAATTTTAAACCGACCCCAAGCTTTTAAAATAATCGCTATTGCCAAAGCAATATAAACGACAAACATTTCCAGCTGTCCTTTCTATCATTATAAACGTTCCTCCGCTCTTCGGAATTGTCAAAGGACTATTACAATGTTTCCATTCGGCAGACTTACAAGACAAGCAAGGTAATTAAGCTCACTTGGCTATGACATTATTATAACATTGTCATGACATATCCTCAAATACTGCTTTACTTTTCCTTTTTTCATATTCGTTCTAAAAAAAACGCTCAAGACAGCTATTCAAATGCCGTTTTGAGCGTTTTTTCTATTTATTTATCGCCGCGATTACGCATTACGAAGCCAGCTTGTTTTTCGCTACCTTGTGTTTTTGGTTTACGGTCTTTTTTATAGTAGTCACGTTTTTTATCGTCACGATCACGCCAGTTGCGTTTCTTGTCGTCGCGGTCGCCGCCTTTGCCACGGTAACCGCCCTTGCCATCACGATCGCCACCACGGCCGCCGCGGTTGTTGTTACGATCACGTCCATAACGACCGCCACCTTTGTTGCCGCCTTTACCTTTGCCCTTGAAGCCTTTGCCTTCACCATTAAATGGCAATGGGCGTTCTGCTGTGATTTGGACTTCTGGCATTGTGTCAGGGTCTTTCACACGGCTTTGGATAAGCATAGCAACCAATTCTTTGACATCGTATTCTGCCATGAGCTGTTCTGCATCAGCATCAAATTTTGTCAACTTGCCTTTAAGGCTACCGTCTTGGAGGTCACGTTTGATTTCATCCATGGCAACAGAAAGACTGGCTTGATAAGCATCTTCTTTTGTTGGTGGACGCATGCCCTTCATTTCTTTCTTGGTCAATTTTTCAATGGCACGGAGATAACCCATTTCATTGTAACTAACGAAGGTTACAGAACGACCTGACTTACCGGCACGACCTGTACGACCGATACGGTGAACATAGCTTTCTTGGTCTTGGGTAATGTCATAGTTGTAAACGTGGGTTACACCTGAGATGTCAAGTCCACGGGCTGCAACGTCAGTAGCAACCAAGATATCCAAGTGGCCACCTTTGAAATCGCGTAAAACGCGTAAACGTTTGTTTTGGTCCAAGTCACCGTGAATACCTTCAGCACGATAACCACGTAATTTCAAACCACGTGTGATTTCATCCACACGACGTTTTGTACGTCCAAAGACAATAGCAAGTTCTGGACGTTCAACATCAAGCAGACGTGTCAAGACATCAAATTTTTCAAATTCTTTTGTCTTGATAAAGTATTGATCGATACGATCAGCAGTCATTTCTTTAGCCGCAACTTTGATATGCTCTGGATTCTTCATGAATTTGACACCGATTTTTTTGATGTCATTTGGCATAGTTGCTGAGAAGAGCAATGTTTGACGTTCTGCTGGTGTTTTGCCGATGATGAATTCGATATCCTCAAGGAAGCCCATGTTAAGCATTTCATCTGCTTCATCAAGAATCAATGTTTCAAGATGTGAGAGGTCAAGCGCTTTACGTTTGAGCAAGTCAACCATACGTCCCGGTGTACCCACAACGATATGAGCACCTGAGCGCAAAGCTTTGATTTGTTTTTCGATGCTTGAACCACCAAAAACAGTGCGGACTTTAAGCCCTTTAGATTTACCAAAGCGGAAAAGTTCTTCTTGTCCTTGAACTGCAAGTTCACGTGTTGGGGCGATTACAAGAGCTTGAATCGCTTTATTTTCTGGATTAATTTTTTCGATTGTTGGAAGGCCAAAAGCGGCTGTTTTACCAGTACCTGTTTGAGCTTGTCCAAGAACGTCACGTCCTGAGAGCGCGAGTTGGATCGTTTGCTCTTGGATTGGCGTTGGTTGCTCATAACCGATAGCTGTAAGCGTCTCGACAATGCCTTCTGAAAGGCCGAGTTCGTTGAATTTCAATTGTTTCACCTATAATTTTCTAAATTTGCCACTGGCAAATATGACGACCAAGCTCGAAAGCTCAGTTACAGGCGAAAAAATCTTTGTCTTAACTCGCCTGAATATATAACTTGACTATTATATCATACTTTTAAAGATGTAAATGCTTACCTTTTTTATTTTTTTTAAATTTTTTTTAGCATCAAAAGAACCAATAAAAAAGCACTCCTTGAAGCGCTTTTTATTTTTCCAATTTGAAGAAAGGAGAATCTTCTTTCAAATAATGTTTACCAGAGGTTAAGTCATATTGTACCAACTTCAAATCTTCCATGCGTTTGCTTTGCTCTTCTGTCAAGGTTACTGTTGAAGATAGAGGCGAGTTATAAGCTGCCGGAACTTCCCACATCACATCTGACAAGAGAGCATAGTAAGGTGAAACTTTGGAGCCTGTTGCTTCAAATAAAGCTGGCGTAAAGGTTGCTGAACTTAAGTCCACTTGTTTATTGGTAGTGTTTCCTTTATTGGTCCAGATGAAGTAATCTGTCTTATAAGCATTTAGTGGATCCTCTTTGAAGCCAGCATAGTCAGAAGGAAAGACATTTGACAAATGGTCGCCATAGAAAACCAGAGTAATTTTTTTATCAATCTTCTCAAGTTCTGTCAAGAATTCTTTGGTTGCCTTATCTGTATCCGAAATCTTACGAACATAATTCTCCAGAAGTTTATTTTGAGCTTCAGAATAACCTTCACCTGAAGCTGTGATAGTAGAGGAACCAGAATAGCTCGTATATGGCATATGATTTTGCATGGTCAAAACACTAAAGAATTGTGATTTAGAGGGATCAATTTTCTCTAAAACATCTCTATAAGTTTGAGCATCTGAAACCTTGCCATCGAGTGTTTCTTGGTTAGTTAATAAATCAGCTTTGTCTGTGCCCGAGAGCGCATAGAAATGATCGAAACCAAGTTTACTATAGATTGAATTACGATTATAATTGGTTGCATTTTCTGGATGAAGCGCAATCTTATTTGGGAAGTAATTCGAAATAGAAGGAATAAACGGCATGCTTGGAAAAACATCAGAATTAATCGTAGAAATATTACTTGAAAAATTAACTTTCGGAAGTCCACTTAAAGTTTGTGCTTCCATATTGGCAGTTCCACCAGCAAATCCATTTGAATACATCAAACCACCGGTTGCATTTGCCTTAATTTCATCAATATTTTTCAACGGATTTTCTGATAAAGTTGCGCCTTGGACACGGTTGGGATTTGATAAGGATTCACTTAAAAGATAAATAACCGTTTGATCCGTGATGTGCGAGGAGCGATTTTTGTTGATTTTCTCCGCTTCATCGCTATACTTTTCAACAATCTCTTGTATTTTGGCTTGACTGTAACCTTCTGGCTCATCCATCGCTTTACCAAATATTTGCTTCACCCAAACATAGGAAAGGGACTTGGCACGCGCAATATTAGGTGAGCCTTTCCATAAAATGTCTCCATTTGAAACTTTAATATATTGTGTTAATACCGGCACATTTATCTGTTTATCTGGAGAAGTAAAATTTCGGAAGTTTTGAACCAAAGGGAAAGCAAGAACGATAAGAATAACCGCTGTCAATCCTCTTTCTTTCCAAGACATTATCTTACCCTTGAAAAATTTTCGGCTTAATAAAATGACAAGAGCTGCAAGAACTAAAAGTATTGCCGCAGCTACAGCTACTAATTTTAAATCAACAAAAGAGAGCAGAGACTTAAGATTCATTAACCATGAAAGTTCTGAAACATAGACAGGTTCTTGTCGTTCAGAAAATTTTATTGCATTTCCGACAGTGAAACTTCCAAAGATAAGGATAATAACTGCTGTAGCAATCATGTAACGATTAAGTAGTAAATAGATAGCCATAAAAATCAAAGTTAAAACTAAGATTTGGAAGAGGCTCATCCCTGCAACAACGTAACCATAGAACATAGGTCCTGATTCAACTTTCATTGATGCTTGGATAAAATAGTTGAATACCATAGCCAAAAGTAAACTGCTTGTCAATGCCAATGAAAAGTTCACTTTGTTGGCTTTAAACGCTTGAATCCCTTTAACAATAAAATAGCTTAGAATACAAATAACTATAAAAGCAAAAAGAAAATTTCCGAAAAGACGTAAAAAGTCATCACGTCCTACGATATTATTTGCGACATAAACCAAGCGTAGATTCCCTGCAGAATTTACTGGTCCGAAGCCTGTGTTCCAAACTAAGCGTCGTGTCATATTATCAAGAAAAGCCACACTCGTCAGTAAAGCCATATAAAAATGCTCGACTTTAATATCTGCCGCAATATTGGAGACTTTTTGTAATTTCTTACTGTCAGGTATATGTGTGACCAGTCCGATAGCTAAAAGAATCACAAAAGCTAATGGAAAGTACCGCTCGACAAGAAGATTCAAATTTAAGGAAATATAATCTATGCTAAAAGCTGCATTATTTATATTCTCAACCAGAATCATCGAAAGATGAAAAAGATAATACGCAATTAAAATACAAGGAACGGCAAGGATCCTTTTCCAGTCCAATAGCTTGTTTTTTCTCCTCGAACGTCTCGTGACTTGCATCATCCAGATATCTTTATTCTTTACAAAAACAAGCGCCAGATAAGCAAGACCGAAAAATCCAACAATACGATAGGCTAAAAGTAAAAAAGTAACTGGGGTTGAGTAAGTTACCTCCTCAGGTAAAACATTAGCAAAGTTTACACTGGATAAGCCTATAAATAAGAAAATTATCGAAATTATTTGCAATATTCTGTTCTTTTTTATTATATTACTATACTTTTGCATAAGTTTCATTATAGCATATTAAACAACTTAAAAACCACTGATATACAAGCCTTTTTCTTATAAAAAGACTAACACTGAACTTTCTCCTCTGATACATTTTTGGAAAATACTCATCTTTAAAATAAAAAAAGTCCATTAGGGACTTTTCAAGTAATTTGTCAGAATATTAAACAGAAAATTGCTCCATCAACTCCACATCAGGGTATTTATCTTTAAACCATCGCATGGCAAAGTCATTTTCAAAGAGGAAGAGTGGATGATCGAAGCGATCTCGTGCTAAGATATTACGGCTTGACGACATTTTTTCATCTAAATCTTCGGGTTTAATCCAGCGGACTGTTTTGCTGCCCATTGGTGTCATGATAATTTCTGAATTGTACTCATTCTCCATCCGGTGTTTGAAAACTTCAAATTGCAGTTGACCAACCGCACCAAGCATGATTTCCCCTGTCGTATAGGTTTTGTAGAGCTGTATCGCCCCTTCTTGCACCAACTGCTCAATCCCTTTTTGGAATGATTTTTGCTTCATGACATTTTTAGCAGTCACGCGCATAAAGAGTTCTGGTGTAAAAGTTGGTAGTGGTTCAAAAGGTGTTTTAAGTTTACCTGTGGTCAGCGTATCACCAACCTGGTAAGTCCCTGTATCGTAAACCCCAATGATGTCACCTGCTACCGCATTTTCGACATTTTCACGAGATTCTGCCATAAACTGAGTCACATTTGAAAGTTTGACTTGTTTCCCTGTCCGAAGGAGTTTTACGCCCATTCCTCGCTCAAATTCACCCGACACAATCCGCACAAAGGCAATACGGTCGCGGTGACGAATATCCATGTTGGCTTGAATCTTAAAGACAAAACCAGAGAATTCTTCACGTAATGGATCGATAATTTCATCCTCAACAGTCTTATGTCCATTTGGCTCTGGCGCATAAGTTAAGAAAGTATCCAAGAAGGTTTCGACCCCAAAGTCTGTCAAGGCCGAACCAAAGAAGACAGGTGTCAACTGACCAGCAAGCACTTCTTTTTCGTCAAATTCATTCCCGGCATCAAGTAAGAGCTCGGCATCTTCCATAGCTTGCGCATAGAAAGGATTACTTGTCAGTGGATGGCTGGCATCAATTTCACCATTTTCCCCAAACTCAATGAAGCGCTCGCCATTTTCAGGTTGATAAACTTCGATACGTTTGTTATAAAAGTCATAGAGCCCTTGGAAGTTTTTCCCCATACCGATTGGCCAGTTCATAGGCACAGAAGCGATACCCAAAATATCTTCTAATTCGCTCAGTAAGTCTAGCGGTTCACGACCATCACGGTCCAATTTATTAATAAAGGTAAATACAGGAATGCCACGGCGTTTTACAACTTGGAAAAGTTTTTTGGTTTGGGCCTCGATACCTTTGGCGCTATCAATAACCATGACCGCAGCATCAACGGCCATCAAAGTACGGTAGGTATCCTCAGAGAAGTCCTCGTGCCCTGGTGTATCCAAGATGTTCACGCGCTTGCCAGCATAATCAAACTGCATAACTGATGAAGTCACGGAAATCCCACGTTCTTTTTCAATGTCCATCCAGTCCGATTTTGCAAAATTTCCTGTTTTACGTGCTTTGACCGTTCCGGCCTCACGGATTGCTCCACCAAATTTAAGGAGTTGTTCTGTTATTGTTGTTTTACCAGCATCCGGGTGACTGATGATGGCAAAGGTACGGCGTTTTTTTATTTCTTCTGCTCTATTCATTTTTTAACCTATTCTTATCAAAATATATGCCTTATTATTATAGCAAAAAAACAGGGAAACTGTTCTTTATCAATTGCTATACGGCTTTTAGGAGGTTTGTTATCTCTTTAATTCATTAAAAGGGCCACAATAATTCCTAAAATTGCTCCACCCAAGACTTGAAAAGGTGTATGACCTAGAAGTTCTTTCAAGGCTTTTTCTGCATTTATCTTAGGGTTTTCGATTGTTTTGATAATGATATTTAAAATATAAGCATGTGTCCCTGCTTGACGCCTTATTCCTTGCGCATCATACATCACGACGAATGCAAAAACAGTAGCAACAGCAAATACAGCGGAGTCAAAACCTTGCGAAAGTCCTGTCGCTGTTGTCATAGAAACCACTAAAGCACTGTGCGAGCTCGGCATACCGCCTGTCGCAAAAAGCAATCGCCAATCCAGTTTACGGTAGCGAAAGATATCGACAATAATTTTGATGATTTGTGCAGCAAACCATCCCACGATGGCCGTGATTAAAATTTGGTTACTTATAATTTCAGTAAAAAAGTTCATCATCCTTCCTCTTTCCTCTTTCATTTATAAAAATACTGTGACTCACCTTAACTTCATTTTATACCATTTAAGGTAAATTCAATAATAAAATAGTCCCCAGATGCTTTTCTGGGGTTGATAAAAAAACTACACCTTTCAAGGTGCAGTTATTTTTATACCATTGCAATTTTTCTGTATTCTTCGGCTTCTTCTTCTGTCGAAAGAACAAAGTGTCCTGGCGTAACCTCACGCAATTCACGTGGCTGACCATCCAACTCTGTTGTTGGATCATAAGCTTGTGGGACACGGCTACGCTCTGAGATAGGATCCGGCGCAGGAATGGCACTCAACAAAGATTGCGTATAAGGGTGTAATGCATTATTGTAAACCTGATCAGATGTTCCGATTTCCAGAATTTTACCCCAGTGCATCACTCCGATTCGGTCAGAGATGTATTTTACCATAGATAAATCATGGGCGATGAACAGATAAGTCAAGCCTTCTTTTTCCTGAATATCACGCATCAAGTTAACAACCTGTGCCTGAATAGAGACATCCAAAGCTGAGATTGGCTCATCAGCCACGATGAATTTAGGGTTTACCGCTAAGGCACGGGCGATACCGATACGTTGACGTTGTCCTCCTGAGAATTCATGAGGATAACGTGTCATGTGGTCTTGGTTAAGACCAACGAGTTTAAGAAGTTCTTTGACCTTTTCTGTACGGTCTTCGTTATTCTTAGCCAACCCGTTTACATCAATACCTTCAGCGATGATGTCTTTGACCCGCATTCTGCCATTCAGTGAGGCTTGTGGGTCTTGGAAAATCATTTGTACTTTTTCACGGAATTTTTTCAGCTCAGCACCTTTAATCTTGCTGACATCATTACCGTTAAAGTGGATTTCTCCTTTGTTGATGTCGTAAAGCTTCATGATTGCACGGCCGATTGTTGTTTTACCTGAACCAGATTCACCTACAAGACCAAAGGTTTCTCCCTCATAGATATGAAAGGAAACGTCATTAATGGCTTTATTAACATTCTTTTTTCCTTTGTTGAAAACCAGGTCAACACCTTTGAATTCGACAAGTTTTTTTCTTTCTTCAGTCATTACTCAGCATTTCCCTTCATTTTCATTTTTTCCCAACGGGTCCAGCGTTGTTGGATATTTTCAGATGGCAGAACTTTTGGTGAGCGTTCATCTAAGAGCCATGATTTTACTTGATGTGTTGGTGACACTTCAAAATAAGGTGGTTCTTCTTCAAAGTCGATTTCGAGAGCGTGTTGGTTACGCAAGGCAAAAGCATCGCCTTTTGGTGGATTGAGCAAGTCTGGAGGTGTCCCTGGAATGGAAACCAAACGTTCAACATCAGTATCTACCGTTGGCATAGAATCGAGAAGTCCCCATGTATAAGGATGTTGTGGGTTATAGAAGATTTCTTCTACTGTTCCATACTCCACAATCTCGCCTGCATACATCACGGCCACACGATCAGCAAAACCAGCCACTACACCCAAATCATGGGTGATAAAGATAATTGATGATTCGATACGCTGTTGAAGCTCTGACATCATTTGCATGATTTGCGCTTGAATAGTAACGTCCAAAGCTGTCGTTGGTTCATCTGCGATAAGAATTTCTGGATCAGCTGCAAGCGCGATGGCAATAACTGCACGTTGGCGCATCCCTCCCGACCATTGGTGTGGATAGTCATTAATGTGCTGCTCACTTTGGGGAATCCCTACAGCCTTCATCAATTCCAAAGCTTTCACTAAAGCTTCTTTCTTCTTCATTCCTCTGTGCTTGATCAATGGCTCAGCAATTTGGTTACCAATACGCATGGTTGGATCAAGCGAAGTCATCGGATCTTGGAAAATCATCGAGATTTCATTACCGCGAATCTTTTGCCAATCTTCTTCTTTGATGTCTAAGAGATTACGCCCTTTAAAGAGAATCTCTCCTTGAGGGATTTCGGCATTTGCTGCATTGAGGCCCATAAGCGTTTTCGTAGTGACAGATTTACCAGAACCTGATTCACCAACGATAGCTAAGGTTTCCCCTTTTTTCAAATCAAACGAAACATCACGGATGGCTTTGACCTTCCCAGCATATGTTTTGAAATGAACATGCAGATTTTTTACTTCAAGTACTTTTTCTTCTTTTTCAGTCATTTTACTTCCTCATTTCTTAGTCTTGGCCTGATTTTGGATCGAAAGCGTCACGTAAGCCGTAACCAAAGAGGAAGAAGGCGAGTGACAGGAGAGACAAGACTACTGCAGGTACTGCAACTTGGAATGGATAGAATTGCAAGCTTTGAATACCATCTGAAATCAATGAACCTAGCGATGCTGTTGGTGGTTTAACCCCCAAGTTAATCGCCGAAAGAACCGCTTCAAAGAAAATTACCGATGGAATATCAAACATAATTTGTACGATAATAACACCTAACATGTTTGGAATAAGGTGTTTAACCATGATTTTGAACGGGCTGGCCCCTAAGGTCTTCGCAGCAAGAACAAACTCACGTTCCTTAAGAGACAGGGTCATATTCCTTACCTGTCGGGCGATACCTGTCCAGATAAAGAGACCAATAGCAAGGACGATTGAAACAATACCTTGCCCAAGTAGGAGACCGAACATGGTTACAATAACCAAACTTGGAATAGAGCTGATAATCTCAATGATACGTTGCATGACCGTGTCCACTTTTCCGCCAATCCAACCGGAGATTAAACCATAGGTAATCCCGATCAGTACGTCAAAGACGATAGAGGCAAAAGCGATAATCAAGGAAATACGCAAACCAACGATTGTACGTTTAGCAATCGAACGTCCTAAAGAGTCTGTACCAAAGATAAAAGATTCACCTTCTGGTACATTTTGTACTTGGTACAGGTCTTCTGCGATTGTGCTTCCTGGTGCTGCAAAATTACCGTTCCAACCAGGAATATTTACATTTCCTAGCTTAGGAGGTAAGTTTTTATAGGTTTGAACCGCATTCGGATCAAAGTTATTGGCTGCTGATTGTGGGACAAAAAATGTTGAAACCACAGAGAACAACAGGGTGAAGATAACGACAACCATCGCTACCATTGCTACTTTATTTTTCTTAAAACGTCGCCATGCATCTTGCCAAAAAGTGAGGGCAGGTTTTGCGATCATTTCACTCGCTTCAAAATCACGGTTTGTTACAAGTTTAAATTTGCTGTTAATATTTTCCATTTTCTCCCCTCCTTTCTAGTCCAAACGTACACGTGGATCAACAAATGCTGTAATAATATCGGTGATCAAAATCATCGCCATCAACATTACGGCATAGACAACTGTAGTACCCATGATGACAGGGAAGTCCTTTGAAGGAATCGACTGTACAAACTGTTGACCGATCCCAGGAATCGAGAAAATTGACTCGATGAGGACAGAACCTGTCAAGAGCCCGGCACTCATTGGGCCAATAAGTGTCAGCATTGGAATCAATGAGTTACGGATCGCATGTTTCCATAAGACTTCACGATCAGATAAACCTTTGGCACGTGCCAAGAGGATATAGTCTGATGAAAGCGACTCAATCATCTGTGCACGGACAAAACTCATGACCTGTGACATTGGAGCAAAGGAGAGCGCAAGCGACGGTAAGATAGTCTGCGCAAACGTTCCCCAGCCTGATACTGGAAGAAGTTCCCAAGTGTAACCAAAGTAAAGGAGGAGTAAAGTACCCACGATGAAGGAAGGTACTGAGAAGAAGACTGTAGAAATGATACTCAAAAGTCCATCAACCCATGTATTTTTAAAGCGGGCAGCAACAACACCAAAGAATGTTCCGACAACGACACCGATAATCAAGGCTTGGAAACCAAGTTGTGCTGAAACCGGAAGACGTTGTGCGATCATTGTGCTTACAGGTTGGTTGGCAAAGGTAAATGATGTACCGAAGTTACCTGTGAAAGCATTTTGGAGATAAATGAAGTACTGCACAATAAGAGGTTTATCTAAACCATATGCAACATTTAGTTGTTGAATTTGCTCTGGGGTTAATTTGGGGTTATTAAAGGGTGTTCCTGGCATTACCTGCATCAGGAAGAAAGTCGCTGTAATAACCACAAATAATGTTAAGAGCATCAATAAGATACGTTTTACAAGATATTTAGCTAACATATAAAAATTCCTTAATAAAAACACGAAAAGTAGGCCTCATAAGCCCTACTTATTCGTTTGATGTTAGTGCCTACTATTTTTCGATGTAAACACCTTTGAGATCGTAAGACAAACCTGTTGAGTTGAATTGCAAACCTTTAAGGTGTGGGTTACGGAGCGCTGGTGTTGCACGGTAATACAATGGGTTGATGCTTGATTCATTAAAGAGTGCTGCTTCAGCATCTTTATATGCTGCATCACGTGCTTTGTCATCCAAGACTACTGGCAATGTTGATGCTTTTGTCCAAGCTGCTTGATATGCAGGATTTACAAATTTACCATCGTTATAACCTGAGCCATCTGCAAAGAGTTGCAAGAATGTTGATGGTTCAGCGTAGTCACCACCCCAGAGTGAAAGAACGATATCAAAGTTTTGGTTTTGTGAATCTTTCAAACGTTGTTGGAAAGGTACGATTTTTTGAGTAAGTGTCAAGCCTGGCAATGTTTTAGAAAGTGAAGCTTGCAAGAAGTCAGCGACTGATTTTGATACAGGTGCATCAGCATCGGTTGTGTACTGAATGTTCAGTGATGTCACACCAATTTCTTTCAGACCTTTTTCCCAAAGTTCTTTAGCTTTTGCAGCATCGAAGTTGTAATCTTGTTTTGCAAATTCAGCAAAGTCTTTACCATCTGCTGTGACAGACATACCTGCTGGTGTGAATGTTTGTGCTACTGTACCCGCTGGAATGAATTGATCAACGATACTCTTACGGTCAGTCGCAAGATTCAAAGCATCACGGATATTTTTATTTTGCAATGCTTTAGCAACTTCTGGGCTTGTTGTACCACCACCTGATTGGTTATATTGAAGGTAAGCTGTAGTTGCTTCTTTCAAGACAACAAGATCTTTACCATCATTGTAACCTTTATTGGCGTTGTATAAGTCCATCGTACCTAAGCTGGCTTGGTCCAATTTTCCTTGTTTGAAGAGTTGAACCGCTGTATTCGGGTTAGATTGAACAGTGTAATCAATTTCGTCTGATTTTACATTGTCTTTGTCATAGTAATCTGGGTTTTTCACAAGAGAATAACTGTTGTTTGTCCCTGTCCAACCAGCATCTTTTTTGAAGATGAATGGTCCAGAGTAAACGACTTTATCAGATGAAGTTCCATATTGTTTACCAAATTCTTCAACAGCTGATTTGTTTACAGGGTAGTAAACGCTGTTTGCCAAGAGGAATTTAAAGTATGGTGTTGGTTGTGTCAAAGTAATCACCAACTCGTGGTCGCCATTAGCTTTTACACCCAACTGATTGAGGTCTTTAATCTTACCTGTGTTAATTTCATTGGCGTTCTTGATGTTACCAAGCAAGTAAGCGTACTGTGAACCTGTTGCAGGGTTTACAGCACGTTGCCATGAATAAAGGAAGTCTTTTGCTGTCAATTCATCGCCGTTTGACCATTTCAAGTCATCACGCAAAGTGATGGTATATGTTAAGCCATCATCAGAGACTTTAATATCTGATGCCATCGCGTTTTGCGCCACACCCTTATCATCTACACGTGTCAATCCTTCTTGGGTATTCCCGATGAAGAGGTTTGAGTAAGTGTCTGTAGCCAAGCCCGAATCCAATGTAGCAATATTTGTCGGAACGGAAAGTTGTGGGTTAGCTGTCTTAGAGCCACCTCCGCCATTTCCACATGCTGCCAAGAGCCCGACCGAAGCCAGGGCAAGTGTTCCTAATGATACTTTTTTCCAATTATCCATGTAACATCCTCTTTCTGTTTGACTTATCCGACAATTTGCATTTGTTTATTATTGTCTGAAAATTTATTATGTTCTCTATTATACTTAATTCAATCTGAATTGTAAAGACTTTTCTACATATTTTTTCTAAATTTTTGCCATTTAATTTTTTTATACGTCATTTCCGAACATTATCTGACAATTTCACAATATAATTTTGCTCTTAGCACAATACTTCTTTAGAAAAAGAAAAAAAGCGAGGCTAATCCTCCTCGCGTATTATCATTCTATTCTGCTAATGCAGAAAGAATGATAATAAAAAAGCACTTGCGTGCTTAGTTTTGTAACTCTTCAACGATTGTTCCTAATTTCATGCTGTTAGATCCTTTGAGTAAAAGTTGATCTTGAGGTTGAAGCGTGTTTTGGAGCGTCTCCGTCAATTGGTTAAGGTCGGTAAAGTACGATACTTTATCTTCTGGTAATTCTGCTAGCAAATATTTCATCAAGTCACCATAGAGGTAAACGTGATCCATTTTCGAGAAATCAATTGCTGCGGCAATTCCTGCGTGAAGTTCTGGAGCTTGATCACCTAGTTCGAGCATATCAGCAAGAACAGTGAGTTTCCGTCCACTTTCATTTTTAGGTATGGCTTGGAAGGTTTCCAAGATAAGCTTCATGGCCGTTGGATTAGCATTGTAAACATCACTAAGAATATCTGCGCCATTACTTGCCTTCTTCCACTCTGTACGGTTACGTGTCAAGGCAACATGAGACAGGGCGTGCTTGATTTTGGTCTCATCAATGTCAAGCAGCTTACCCACATAAGCCGCAAGCATTGCGTTAGTTGCATTAAATTTACCCGGCACTGGAATTGTAATTTCTTCGTCTAAGAAGTTTGTTGTGAAACTGAGTTGATCCTTGTGTTCGATAAGCTGTGTGACAAAAATATCCTCATCTGGTCCAAAACGGGTAATTTTTGTGTCTGCTGGTAAATACTTATTAATAATCTTATCTGCAGGCACAATAAGTTCACCATCTGGGCGCAAGCCCGCTTTAATTCCAAGCTTTCCTTCAGCAATTTTATCGCGTGTACCGAAAAATTCCAAATGTGATTCACCAATAAGCGTAACAAGAGCAATTTTAGGCTTGGCTATTTTAGATAGAAGGTCAATATCCCCCAGACGATCCATGCCCATCTCCAACACGATTTTTTCAGTGTCATCAGGCATATGAAGAACGGTATAAGGCATTCCAATTTCGTTATTATAATTGCCTTGTGTCTTATAGGTCTTATATTTTTCCGAAAGTACAGCCTGAATCATATCTTTGGTTGTGGTTTTCCCGTTTGATCCCGTCACAGCGATAACTTCTACTGCTGTTTTTTCTAGATAATACTGGGCTAATTTTTGGAAAGCCTCTAGACAATCCTCAACACGTAAATGGGGTTGGGCAACTTCTTGTTCAGCGAATGTCGCAAGAGCACCTTGTGCAAAGGCTGTGTCAATAAATGCGTGACCATCTCTTGCACCTTTAAGTGGCAAGAAAAGATCACCTTCTTGGATTTTGCGGCTGTCAAACTCAATATTATGAATTTCTGTATCTGCCAGTTCTGACCAATTATTTGTTGCGCCGACAATGCGGGCTATTTCGTGTAGTGTTAGTTTCATGATGAGTTTATTATATCAAAAGTCCTTTCATAACGCACCGATTCGCCATGAAAATACAGCGTACGGTTGTCAACGGTAGCCTTATAACCTTCTATTCAAAAACAATTACTTTTTAATAATCATTTTTATGGCTTGACTTATTTTCTTCTCACGTTCTTTTTCATCGTCACCTTCTAATAGTAGAAGGCAGTTTTGTAAATTTTCAGCTACAATGAGACCGATCAAACTGTCTAAACTTGAACGCACTGCTTTAAGTTGTGTCACTACAGCATCACAATCTTTTTCTTCTTCTAGCATGCGCAACACGCCTTGCAGTTGACCATCAGCTCTTTTCAATCTATTTTTGGTCTTGCTGTCGTAAATTGTTCCCATGTGTATCTCCTCTTTCCTCTCATTATATAGGGCGCCTCATAATTTGTCAAAAAGAGTGTGCTCAGCCCATACACTTCTTGCGTATTATCATTCTAATCTGCTAAAGCAGAAAGAATAGCTAAGGGTTCACCACTCGCTTCGCTCCTTGCGTATTATCATTCTATTCTGCTAAAGCAGAAAGAATGATAATAAAAACTTCAAGTTCGTGGCCTGAAGTTGTTCTATTTTTATAAGAGATGACTTTCACGAATTTCGAAGGCTTCTTGAGCCAGGGAAACAAGTTCTTCAATCAACTCACTGTATGATAGTCCCATATTTTCCCAGAGCAATGGGTACATTGACCATTGTGTGAATCCTGGAATGGCATTAATTTCATTGAGATAGATATCTCCTTGTTCATCATAGAAAAAGTCACAACGTGAGAGTCCAGCACCATTCATTGCTTGATAAGCTTTCTCTGCATAGTTACGCATTTTCTGTGCGACTTCTGCTGGAATATCTGCTGGAATGGCCATTTCGATTTTATTATCGATGTATTTTGAACGGTAGTCATAAAAATCAACGTCTTTAACGACTTCGCCAGGCAGTGTTGAACGCACTTTGCCCCCATTTCCTAAAACAGCACATTCGATTTCTCGTGCATTAACCCCTTGTTCAATCACCACACGATTATCATATTTATAAGCTTCTGCAAGACCTGCTTCTAGCTCTTCTAAGCTGCTGACTTTAGAAATGCCAACGCTTGAACCCATATTGGCCGGTTTGACAAAAACAGGGAAAGTCAGTTTCTCTTGAACTTCTGCATGAATTTTTTCTTGATTTTCATCAGCATATGCCGCAACATAAGGAACTTGCGGTACACCTACAGCACTAAATACATGCTTAGCTAAAAGTTTATCCATTGTACTGCTGGCCGATAAAATATTGGGACCAACATAAGCTAGGCGCATAATTTCTAAGAAGCCTTGAATTGAGCCATCTTCGCCCATTGGCCCATGTAAAACAGGGAAAACCACTGCATCTTTTTCATAAATATCCGATGGTGCAACTTTTTGTTCTGGCTTGACCGTCTCATTGGTCATTAATTTTTCATTTTCTGCGGGTGTTTCAGTGAATTCTTGTGTTTTGATAAAATCACCAGCTTGACTGATAAAGTAAGTCTTCACTCTAAACTTGTCATAGTTTACTGCACGCATTACGCTTTCAGCTGAAAGAACGGAAACTTCTCGTTCTGCACTTCGACCACCATATAATAAAATCAATGTTTCTTTTGACATAATTTTCTCCACTTAAATTTCCATACGATTTTCAACTGCTTTGGATAGGGTAACTTCATCCGCATACTCAATATCTGAGCCAACTGCAAGGCCACGCGCTAAGCGGGTCACTTTGATTCCGGCGGGTTTAATCATCCGTGAAAGATACATCGCCGTTGCTTCACCATCAGATGTTGCATTTGTCGCGAGAATAACTTCTTCTACTTCGCTGTCTCCCATGAGACGAGTTAAGAGACTTTTCACGTTAATTTCGTCCGGTCCGATACCATTCATTGGACTAATCGTTCCGTGCAAAACATGATACAGCCCTCTGTATTCGCGGATTTTCTCCATTGCTAAGACATCTTTACTTTCCTCTACAACCAATATGGTTGTGCGATCACGCAGAGGGTCTTCACAGATAGCACAGGGATCACTCTCTGTCAGATTACCGCAAACCGAGCAAAAACGTAAATCACGTTTTGCCGAAATAAGGTTTCGGGCAAATTCATTAACATCTTGATCATCCATACCAATCGTGTGAAAGGCTAGACGTGTTGCTGTTTTTTGCCCGATACCGGGCAGTTTGCTAAAGCTTTCTATAAGTTTAGCGATTGGTTCAGGATAATAGACCATGTGTTCCTTTCTTCTTTCTGTGTGATAAAGTCATAACTATTATACCACACCTTTCGCTCAGAGAATTATCCTCATATTCTGTGGAACTATTCTACTCTGCGAATGTGAGATATTGTGTATTATACCATAACTTAAATTTCTGTACATTTAAGCCTAATGTGCTTTCAAAGAGCAACAATGACTCTCAAGGCAGCAGCAGCTTGTCCTTTTTTTTGTTATAATAAATTTCAACCTGATAATGATTTACTGAAAGAGGACTTTCCGATATGGTTGAACAATACACCCTACAATCTAGCGATGAGCAAACTGAGCTACATCTGCTTTACTGGCCGCTGGAACATCCAAAGGCGGTAATCCAACTCATTCATGGCATGGCAGAAAACATTGAACGCTACCATGCTTTTGCCCTCTACCTCAATAGTTTGGGGTTCGCAGTGGTCGGTCATGACCACTTAGGACACGGGCATTCTGTACAGCAGAAAGAGCCCCTTTACGGTTACTTTGGTACCGCTGGTCCCCAGAATGTCATCTCTGATATTTACAAAGTCAAAACTTGGGCAAAGAAAAAGCTCCCCACACTGCCTTATTTCATGATGGGACACAGTATGGGTTCTTTTGCTTTGCGTAACGTTCTGCAAGATTATCCTGTTGATATTCAGGGGGTGATATTTATGGGAACGGGGACAAGTCCTCTCCATTTGAATTTCTTCCTGCCCTTCATTAAGAAAATAAGTCAAAAAAAACCAAAAGTTGTCGCTCCTTTGATAGATAAGCTTGCTTTTGGTAGCTATAGCAAAAAATTCCCTGAAAAAGGGAATTTTAACTGGCTTTCGAAAAATCAAAGTAATGTCTCTTCCTATGAAAATGACCCTCTACTTGGCTTTACGTTTACACGTAATGGTTTTGCGACACTTTTCTCACTAGTCCATAGAGCCAATCAAAAAAACTGGATGTATAATATGCCCGCGGACTTGCCAATTCTAATTATCAGCGGTGCTGCTGATCCAGTCGGCGACTGGGGCAAAGGACCGCAAAAAGTTTATCAGAAACTCCAAAAAGCAGGATTTAAACACCTCAAACTCCAGCTTTTTCCTGAATTACGTCATGAGATTCTCTTTGAGACAGAATATGAAGAGGTCTATCACACTATTGGCGATTGGTTAATGCGACATCTCCCACAATAGATTCTCTGATATGCTGCACAATTTCTAGCATAAGAGGGTCTTTTTCTTCTGCATAAGTAATGCTGGTAAAGCTCCGCTGATATTTGTTGCCTAAACTTTGATAAGGCATTCCTTCTGAAATAAAGCGTTTTGAAATTAAAGACACACCTAAGCCAGCTTGAATATGGGCAATAATCATGTCATTATTGTTCATTCTTACCAAGTAACGTGGTTTAAAGCTTTCTTCTTGGAGATATTTCTTGATGTAATGCCCTACACCTGAACCAATTTCTCTTGTAAAAAAAGTTTCGCTCTCTAGGTTACCGGCAAGAACTAATTCATCTTTAAACAGTGGAAAGGCTTCTACCTGCTCACTTGCCAAAGGTTTTTCGATAATGCCAAAATGCAAATCATGATTTTCAACCTTATTAAAAACTTTTTCTGAATCATACATAGATATTTTTAAATCAATCTGATCTAAGTAAGGAACAAGTTTAGGGTATAGCAAAGGCATAATTCCGATGGCTGCACTCTGTGATATCCCAATTTTAAAAGGTTTCTTGGCAAGTGTCGTCTGATTGAGTTCAGATTGTAAGTTTTCCCAGTCTTGAACATACTGGACTGCTTTCTTATACAGCAATTTTGCTGCTTCCGTAGGAATGACTTCGCGGTTCTTTCCGCGAATGAAAAGCGAATTGCCCACTTCTTCTTCTAATTTCTTTATCCTGACCGTCACTGTGGGTTGGGAAATAAACAAGTACTGCCCTGCTTTGGTAAAACTCCGCGTTTCATATATGGCGATGAAGGTTTCAAACAGTGAAAACATTATATCTCCTTTATTTTTTTATTACTTTTTTCTATTACTATAATTACAATAATTCATTTTACAAATTAAATCAAGTGTTTTATACTTAAAGCAGTGCTTGAACTGTTAGTTTCACTAAAGTTCATACTCAATAATCATGTAAATACTAGGAGTTCTCGATGAAACAAATGTTTTTAAATTTTTTGAAAAAAATCCCTATCCCTATTTGCGGTCTAATTTTAGGTATGGTCTCCTTGGGAAATCTACTTTATTCCAAAGGATTCACCTTTCTAGGAAATGCTTTTGACCTTGTTGGTCTCTTTTTTATGTTTCTGATCATGTTGAAACTTATTTTTACGATGCGCCATCTGCTGGAAGCTCTTAAAGATCCTATCGTTGGCTCAGTTTCCCCAACTTTCACTATGGCTTGGATGGTCATTTGTGTCTTTCTCAATAGGATTTTCCCCCACTCAAGTCTGGTTTACTTCATTTGGCTGCTTGCTATCTTCCTACATTTTCTCTTGATGGCTTATTTTGTTGCTCTTCACATCTTGCCGCAAAAAGTCGGAATGGTCCATGTCTATCCGAGCTGGTTTATTACCTTTGTAGGCTTAGGTGTTATCCCCAATACAGCAACAGTATTTAATCTAGAAATCGGCCGTATCGTACTTTGGCCTGCGCTCCTCTTCTACTTTATATTGCTTCCGATTATTACACATCGTATCTTTATTTTCAAAAAAATGCATGAGTCGACGCTTCCACTCATCACCATCCTTACAGCTCCAGGTTCTCTCTGTTTAGCAGCCTACCTTACTGTGACAGAAAGCAAGTCAAATCTTTTTGTTTTCGGTTTATTCCTGCTTTCACAGTTGATTTATCTTGCAACTGTGGTCCTCGTTATTCCTTTGCTCCGTCTACCTTTTTACCCAAGCTACGCTGCCTTTACCTTCCCTTTAGTTATTTCTGCTACTGCGGTTCATCTTATGGCTCAAAGTTATCCGGCCTTCACAGCCTTACTTACTCCTCTCTCCGTGATAGAACTTGTAATTGCCTTCTTCGCAGTTACTTACGTTTTGATTCGTTATAGCTACTTTTTAGTCAAAAAAGCTTAAATTAAAACCAACTCTCATTGAGCTGGTTTTTTATTTTATTTAAAATGATACATAGAGTTATAGAGGTTAGTAATCTCACGTGTGATATTTTGACCAATCTTCGAGGTCACACCACCTTCTTTAACTGTAGTTTGCGGAACCATAACACCGATAGAAATTTGTGGGTTTTCGGTTGGTGCATAAGCGACAACATTGTTTACTGTTACGGGTACACTTGTGCCATCTGGGGCCACATATGTTACTTCGGCAGTACCTGTTTTAGCAGAAATAGAAACTTCAGCACCTTGTGAAGGGCGCATGTAGTAACCTGTAGCACCGATTTGCCCATTTACAAAGTCATTCCCGTGAACGACTTGATACATACCATTATGTAGGACATCCATGTTTTCTGGAGTGATATTTACTTTGTCCATGATTTTCGGCGTGATATTTTTAACGAGTTTACCCATGCCTCCTTCAGAGTTGGTTTCATAGATACCATCCACAATATGCGGTGCTAAACGCTCACCATTATTTGCCAAGGTCATACCGTATGTTGCAAGTTGAAGTGGTGTATAGGTATCAAACTGACCGAAAGATTCCATGAGCAAGTCAGAAACTGTTATGTTATTTGCATCTTTGATGTAGCCTTGTGTTTCTCCAGGAATATCAAATCCTGTTGTTGTTCCCATTCCATAGGAAGCAAAGGCTTCACGTAGCTTTTTGAAGGCAGCTACACGGTCTGTACCATCAACAGCCATGTTAGGAACGTAAGGTTGGCCTAGCAACTTGAGTGCTATTTGAACCATATATGTATTAGAAGAATATTCTAGGGCTTGGACAGCATTAATGGGAAGGATGCCATTGGTAAACCATGATTCGATCAAACTTGACCCTGCTATCTGGATAGGCATATCATTGAGCATTTGATTACCGGCAATAACATTAGCATTCCAGCCTGCTGTCAGCGTTGCTGGCTTAACTACCGAACCAGGGACAAAAGCAGATTGGAAAGTACCATTAGTGTTACTTTGCATTGCCCCTGTTTTTTCATCACGTTCAAGCCCCGATAAGGCTAAAACCGCGCCCGTCTTAGAGTCCAACACAACAGCATATGCGCCCTGCGAATAAGTCCCAAAACCATCCGCGATCATATTGTTCATTTCGGTTTCCAAAATCTTATCAACAGCATCTTGGAATTTCAAATCGATCGTAAGTTTGAGATTATCTCCCTTGCTCCCTTTTTGTTTCACTTCCGTTCCAGTGACATTGCCTTGCTTATCGGTCAATACGTTACTAATCGTATGTGTCCCTTGCAAGTACTTTTCATAGCCCTTTTCTAAAAAGGCAGTCCCGACACGGTCATTGCGTTGGAAACCTTCTTTAAGATACTCATCCAGCAATTCTTCTGGAACCCCTTGTTTCTGAGTCGTTACCGTACCTAATATAGGCTTAAGCGCTGTATCCGCATATTTGCGGTTCCAGCTAGTTCCTACAGAAATCCCCTGCAGTTCGCCCTCATGTTCTCCAATATAAGCTTGCTGTTCTGCCGTAAGGTTACTTGTAGTAATAATCGTTGTATTAAAGATTGTTGTTGAATTCATTTCTTTAAAGAGCTTGACTGCAAACATTTGCTGCTCATTAAAGTTAATATCCGCCTCGGTTACCTTACTGAGTTGGACATTATAAATTTCAGAACCTGAAAGCGAATTCCCCTTCTCATCTGTTTTTTCGTCCTTAGTCAGACTTTTAGCAATTTTCTCCAAGTTGTTGGCATCAGCCAAAAAATAATCCTTTTTATCTCGCTCGGTAATTTGTTTAAAATCATTGTCTAAAGTTAAGATGCCAGCAAGACGGTCCGCAATTTTACGCATATCATCTGCTGTCGTATTTTGCCCGCGCGTGTACTCGATCGCTTCAACAGGTTCTGTTGTCGCTAAAGGAACACCTTTCGCGTCATAAATATTCCCACGAGGTGCGCCTTGAACGATTTGTAGCGAGCCTGCGCCCCCTGCTTGTTTACTTTCATAAAAGCTCTGATTCATGATTTGCATGTGGTACAGCTTACCAATCAAAACTAAAAAGAGAACCGTGATGACAAAAAAGAGAAGCTTAACGCGCCCAGATGCCAACATGGTTGGGTTTTTTAATAACTTACGTGTTTTATCTTTTTTTCCGTTTAATTCGTTTCGTGTTTTTCTTTTCTCAGACATGGAACCCTATCCTAATTTTAACTCGTCATATTTATACCTAAACATTTTACCACAATAAGCTGTATTTTACCTTACATTTTTTAAAGAAAAGAAAAAACCTGCTTGATGCAGGTCTTATCGTATTATTTATGCTTGTTTTGGTGCAAGGTAGTATTCCTTAACAAGGTTCAAATTATCATCAAATTCGAACACGAGTGGTGGGAAGTTAGGGATTTCAACATCCATGATTTCATCATCTGAAAGCTGTTTGATATGTTTTACCAATGCGCGGATTGAGTTACCGTGCGCACCAACGAATACGTTTTTACCATCTTTCAATGCTGGAGCGATTTGATCTTCCCAGAATGGCAATGAACGTTCAAGTGTAACTTTGAGGTTTTCAGCATCAGGGATAAGGCTATCTTCAAGGTTAGCATAACGACGGTCAGCATGTGCTGAGTACTCATCATCACGTGGCATTGCTGGTGGCAATACATCATATGAACGACGCCAGATGTGAACTTGCTCATCACCGTGTTTTGCAGCAGCGTCAGCTTTGTTCAAGCCAGTCAAACCGCCGTAGTGACGTTCGTTCAAGCGCCAAGTTTTTACAACTGGTACCCAAAGTTGGTCAGAGTATTCAAGTGCATAGTTTGTAGTTTTGATCGCACGTTTCAATACAGAAGTGTACGCGATATCAAATTCGATACCTGCAGCTTTGATGAGTTTACCTGCATCAATTGCTTGTTGTGTTCCGTTTTCTGAAAGGTCCACGTCAGCCCAACCTGTGAAAAGGTTAGCCAAGTTCCATTCTGATTCACCGTGACGTGCAAAAACTAATTTTACCATTATGTGAGTTCTCCTATGTTAAATGTTTTACAAAATTTGTATACTGCTCTATTTTACACTAATTTTCATATTTTTTCTAGCCTAGACTCTAGGCTGGCTAAAACTTATAATTTTCAAAATAAACTTCTAAACTGCGCTTGTAAGACTTGGCTGCATCTGTTAAAAGTTGACCTTTTTGTTTAACCAAAATCAAGCTATTTACATTATCTCCATCCATTGGAATAACCGTGACATTGTGTACACTTTCCTTATCAATAAATCCTAAACCTGTCGCATAAGCATCTGTACGCTCCAAGATACCATTTAAGGTTGCACGGTCGGTCACATTATAAATAAAAGTATTTTCAAAAGTTTCCACAAGGTCTTCCGAGTAGTAAAGAAATTGTTCATTTTCTTGAGTAAAGCGAACACGGTCTAAAGCTTTCAAATCACTGGTTTTGATGCTTTTCTTACGTGTCAAAGGATGATTTTTACGTAAATAAATATGTGTTTGTGAAATAAAAAGCTCTTCATAATCTAGCTCCAGCTTATCCAGCATACGGAGAATACCAGAACGATTATGCTTATTCAAGTACACAACACCAAGCTCGCTATGCCCTTGAGCCACTTCTTGTAAAATATTATAAGTCGTTGATTCAAAGACACGAAAATTCTTGATTTCAGGATTTTTCTTTGAAAATTCAACACCTACAGGAGCAAGAAAATCATAGTGCTGGCTTGCAACTGAAAAATGTCGTTCGGCTTCTTTCGGCTTTGCATATTTCGACTCAAAAGCTTCAAAGTCTCGTAAAATCGCTTGCGCTTGCTCATAGAAACGTTCACCTTCAATCGTCAAGCTGGCTCCCGTGTTTGTCCGTTCAAAAATTTGAAAATTAAGCTCTTGCTCCAAATCCTTAACCGCAATTGACATAGATGGCTGACTCACAAAGAGCTGCTCACTCGCCTCACGAAAGGTTCCACTGTTAGCGATAGCCACAACATAACGAAGCTGTTTGATGTTCATTTTTGCACTCCTTGATATTTCTTTAGCATTAATTAATAAATACTATTTCCGGGAACTCTTTTCACTCTCCCTTTTCGGTTTCCCACTAAGGGTGAAACCCGCCGCAACATTAAAAAAAGCCTATAGTTCAATTATACACTATTGACTAGGCTTTTTATTTTATTTTATGACTTAGTTTGCTCTTTTTTCGACATCTGCACGTTTCCAAAGGACACATTGATATTTTTCACACCAGAAGACATCTTCTTCTTTTTTCTTCACATGACTAAGCTGAAAAGTAAAGAGGTCGTCGACTTTAGTTCCCAGAATCTCTGCTAATTTAAAAGCTAGCAGAAGTTCGGGATCGTATTTATCATTTTCGATAGCATTGACGGTTTGTCGACTCACGTGAGCGATGCGCGCCAAATCTTCCTGAGAAAGTTTTTGAGCTTGTCTAAATTCACGAATTCTGTTTTCCATGCTTCCTCCTGATGATTTTGTTAAATCTGTGTTACTTTTACTATTTAATCATCTTTTGAGGGTTTTTGCAATATTTTTTTCCCAAAAGTCACTGATTCCTAAGCGTTTTTCTCGTCTTTTACACAAACCAAACGATAAATGGCATCTGTGTAGATTTCAATAGCTTTATAAAGTTCTTCAAGCTTTATATGCTCATCTGTTTGGTGCATAGTAAATGAAGAATCAGGGAAAAGAGCCCCATAAGCTACACCGCGTTTCATTAATCGCCCATATGTTCCACCACCTACTGTTTGTGGTGGACTGTCATCACCCGTGTGTTCGCGATAAGTACTCAAAAGCACTTGCACTAACGGATCTTCTGGTGAAAGATAGTGCGGTTGGTAGTTAATAAGCGCACTAATGCTTACTTTCTGGATAAAAGCAGTCAAATGCTTACTAAGTCGTTCTTGGATATCTTGCTCTGTCAAACCTTTCGGGTGACGGATATTGAGTGCAATCTTATTTTCCTGTCCATCCTCTGCAAAGTGAAAGACAGAAGGATTGACCGACAGTTTCCCCATGTCCTCATCTTCATAAGCAATTCCAATATTCTTTCCTTCAAAATCTTGGTGAAGCTTCTGGCCAGCCACTTCTAGAAACTTTTGTGCATCTGCTCCAAAATCATATGCAGCAAGGAACTTGGCTAAATATGTTGCAGCATTTTCTCCAATTTCTGGTGTGGAACTGTGTGCTGATTTCCCTTTAATTTGTAAGGAAGTTTTTGCTCCTGTTTTCGCAAATCTTCCTTCCAGCCTGTTCTTCTTCAGGTATTTTTCAAAATCGACTTTCAAGTCGAGAGGACTCGTAATCAAAGTCTTAGCCTCTTCTGGCACACAATTTTCTTGTATGCCACTCCTAAAATCATGGAGAATAAAGTCACCGTCATTTTTATGTCCAAAGTGCAGATACTCGGTAAGATTACTTTTTTCACCATTAACTACCGGAAAGCGTGCATCTGGTGAGAAGCCAAAATCTGGCAATTGTACTTTGGGAAGGTAATAAGCCATATCCTTCCATCCACTCTCTTCATCAGTTCCAATAATAAAGTTTACTTTTTTATAGAAAGGTACACCAGCCTCTTTCAAAATTTTCAAAGCATAATAGGTGGCCAGTGCAGGTCCTTTATTATCTAGAACACCGCGAGCATACAATCGTCCTTCTCTAAGTGTTGGTTCGTAAGGAGGATTTGTCCAGCCTTGACCTGCTGGAACAACATCAGCATGAACAAAAATCCCCAATGTTTCTTCTCCTTGACCATAATGTACTTCTCCAACATAATTCTCAAAATTTGCTGTTTTGAAACCATCTTTGTGGGCAATCTTTAGAAACTCCAGCATAGCAAGACTCGGTCCTGGACCAAAAGGAAATTCTCCGTTAGCCTCTTCATCATTTCGCTCAGAGTTTATTTTTAGTAACGCAATTAAGTCTTGCAAAAAGACCTCTTTACGTTTTTCTACTTCACTTTTAAAATCAATCGTCATGCACTGCCCCCCAGTTTATATCATTTATGGGTCACGCTCTTTGCCCATGTATCGCCAATAACCTGAACCAAAAGAACCAAAATCAGGATAAGTAAGGTTGCCAAGAAGGTCACATCATTAGAAAAGCGATTGTAGCCATATGCGATGGCTGTGTTTCCTAATCCTCCTGCTCCAATCGCACCCGCCATAGCTGTTAAACCAATCAAGGAAATAATCGTAACGGTAGATACCCGAATCAAACTACCAAGTTCTTCACGAAGATAAACTGTAAAGACGATATCCCAGAAATTAGCGCCTACAGTCTGTGCTGCTTCGACCGTCCCTTTATTTACACTTTCTAAAGCAACTTGAACTTGACGTGCATAAAAAGGAAAGACACCAAGTGTCAAAGGGACCAAAGCTGCTGTTGTTCCAATCTGTGTACCCACAATTTTTTGAGTGACAGGAGCAATAATAGCAAGTAAAACGATAAAGGGTACCGCACGGAAAATTGATGTAAACTTATCCAAAAAAGAGTAAAGTGCACGATGAGGCGTAATCCCTCCTTCGTTAGTCACAACAAGAGCGACACCAAATACCAGTCCAAGAAGCCCACCAAAAAGCCCTGACCAAAAAACCATAAAGAGTGTTTCTATGATTGAAGTCACCCAACCTGTATCTCCGTGTAAACCTAAGGCTACAACATTTGGAAAATGTTCTGTAAACCATGCTGTCATCTATTTCACCTGCGCTTTCAATACTGTAAACTCAATATTTTGGCCTGCCAAATATTCTTTAGCAGCCAAACGATTTTCTTCTGTTCCTTTTAGAGACACGACTAAAGAACCAAAACGTGTATTTTGTAGAACCTCAACATTCCCATAGAAGATATTCGTTGAAACATCAAATTTGCGGGTAATTTCCGACATAGCTGGTTCTCCTGATTGATTGCCATAATAAGACAAATAGATCAGTTCTTCATCGTCTGCCAGATCACTGAATGTATCATTTTCAGTCAATGAATGAATAAAACGAGAGACATTCGATGTGGTATCGATGAATTGTTGTGTTAGTTGCTCTTGAGGATGGGCAAAGATTTCTAAAAGGTTATTTTGCTCAATCACTTCACCATTCTGCATAACTGCAACTTTATTGGCGATTTCTTTCACGACATGCATTTCATGAGTAATTAAAACGATAGTGAGACCCAAACGTTTTTGGAGACCCTTCAACAAGTCCAAAATTTGATTAGTTGTTTTTGGGTCCAAAGCAGATGTTCCTTCATCAGAAATCAAAATTTCGGGATCGTTCGCCAAGGCACGCGCAATAGCTACACGCTGCTTTTGTCCACCTGATAATTGGGCTGGGTGCTTTTCTTCAAACTCTGACAAACTGACAAGATTAAGCAATTCACGAATTTTTTCTTCCTTCTGTTTATCAGATAAAGGGCTATGTAAAAGCGCAAATTCGATATTTTCAAAAACCGTTTTTTCATTAAGGAGGTTGAAATGTTGGAAAATCATTCCGATTTTTTGACGTTCTTTACGGAGCTCTGCCGTCTTAATTTTAGCTTGATCCTTACCATCAGCTCCCGCTTTAAAAAGAACCTTGCCATTGACTTTCACCTCACCAGCACTTGGTTTTTGCAGAAGATTAATCGTACGGACAATCGTTGACTTGCCAGCACCTGAGTAGCCGATAATTCCAAAAATATCGCCTTTTTCGATATGGATTGTTGTATCTTTGACTGCATCCACCTTATTTTTCTTGGTCTCATAGGAAACTCTGATATTATTTAGTTCAATAATTGCCATCTTCTTCTCCACTATTTATGATTATTTCAATTTCAAATTCCAAGCAGGAATTGTTCCTTTTTCAGGGTACAATTTTGCAAATAATTCTTCTGTTTCTTTGGTTTGATAGGCTTTAACGACATCTTTGTAAAGTTGATTGTCTTTATCGTCTTTTCGTGCCACAATAATGTTAATCCATTGTTTTGAATTTTCATTTAAAGGTTCTGTTGCAATAACTTCCTTGTTTGTCAAACCTGCAGGAACTGAAAAGTCATTATTTACAACTGCTGCATCAACTGAAGACAGGGCTGAAGCTGTTTGCGACCCGTCCAATTCTTTGATCGTCAAATCTTTTGGATTTTCAGTAATATCTTTAACTGTGGCTAAAGCTCCAGCCTTTGTATCTAACTTAATCAAGCCAGCACTTTCTAAAACGTAAAGGGCGCGACTTTCGTTAGAGGTATCATTAGGTACCGCAATTGTTCCTTTATTAGGAATCTCCTTCACATCTGTATGTTTCTTCGAGTAAAGACGAATTGGTGAAACTAAGATATCGCCAATGGGTTGTAAATCAGCATTATTGGCATCATTCCATTCTTTAAGGAAAGCATAATGTTGGAATGCATTAATGTCCACATCACCGTTTACCAAGGCTGTATTGGGTTGGTTATAGTCCGTGAAGCGGACAAATTTGAGATTAATACCGTATTCATCTTTTGCCGTCTTCGCTACCGAATCCCAAATCTCCGTACTCTCCTTTGAACCTGACATAATACCGACCTTAACGGTTTTATCCTCAGCAACATCCTTCTTGAAGAATGAGAAGTAGCCGATAAGTACGACAACGACAAGCGCTACAACAGCAATAATTTTGTTTCTTGTTTTCTTTTTCATAATAAGTCTCCCCTTTATTAACAATAATAATAACAGTATAGTCAAAAACAAAAAAAATAATCCGCCTCTATAAATAGAAACGAATTATCGTGGTACCATTCTAATTTCACGTAAAATACCAAAAAAGGATGTCTTACGTCTTGCTAATTATCTTTGGTGACAAGCAAGACTGCCCCAAAAATAATGTGTTCAATAACGAGAACCACTCCGTTAACAGTTTATTTAGAAAGTAAACTCACTGTTACGCGATTTCTAGGCCATTTTCAAAGTTTCCGTTAGTCTTGCTCTCACTAGCTGCAAGCTCCCTGTGCTAACTTTCGCTTTTACTCTCCTAGTCGCTTTCTTTGCTTTTTGACTATGAATTTATTCTATCAAATTTATTTTCGGTTAGCTTTACAAATTTTTAATGTCCACTTTTAAAATAATAAAACCCTCATCCAAAGATGAGGGTTAATCGGTCATAATCCGCTATTAACATTTGTGGCTAAAGCCCTAACTGTTTGACGGAAAGTCCTGTTGGAACTTTCCTAGGCGTATTAAGATTATAGATACATGATTTTGAACAAAGCGACAGCGGCAAGTGCTGCAAGGATAGGTGCTGTAACAGGTACCCATGAATACCACCATTTACTGTCCCCTTTGTTTTCACCTAAAATTGATTTTGGTAAAAGTGAGTGCAAGATACGTGGACCAAGGTCACGTGCTGGGTTCAAACCAGGACCTGTAGGTCCTCCAAGTGAAGCAACCAATACGAGCACGAGGAAACCAAGGACAACGTGGCTGATTGCTGCTGATGAAGCTGCACCTGATACTGATGCTGCGATTTGTCCAGTAACATCAGCACTTGTTACATCTGCACCTTGTTGCGATGCGTAGTTTGTCATCCAGTTGATTGATTCAACACCACGATAAAGTTTTGTCAAGCCCATCGCTCCAAAGAAGAGGACGAATGATCCAACAAACTCGTTCAAGAAACCATTAACCAAGGCACCTGTATGTGTAGTGATTGTGCCATCATCAACGTTATCGATTGTTGAGAAAGTTCCTAAAATAGCATTTGGATTTTCTGTTTTGAGATAGTAAGGGCGATAAACCATTACGACGATCAACTGACCAAACATCGCTCCAAGAAGTTGAGCAAGAATATAGAATGGCACTTGTGCCCAAGGGAAAAATCCTGATGCTGCAAGTCCAAGTGTAAAGGCTGGGTTGATTTGAGCTGTGACATTACCTAAAGCTACGGCTGGTAACATTACACCAAGTCCGTAACCCCAAGCGATAATCAACCAAGATTGACCAAAGGCTTTTGTACCTTTAAGTTCAACGTTCGCTACGGCACCATTACCCAAGATAAGCAAAAGGGCAGTACCAATAAATTCAGTGAGATATTTCACTGTCCATGAATAGTCCATGAATTCCTCCAAGTAATAAAAATTAATGACAAAATAAAAACGAGATTAACTAATGTTAAACTCTTTTGTTATACATAGACATTATAGCACGTTTTTTTTATTTTGGCTAAAAAGATGTGAATTCTTGAACAGAAAATTTGTTTGACGAGTGAAAAGAGAAGAAACGGCTTCATGTAAGCGATTGCTCTTGTATTTGAAATTAAAAATAACAATATTTTATAAAGAAAAAAAGACTGAATCCAGTCTTTTTAGCTGATATAATCCTCAAAATATTCTGAGTTGTAAACCATAATCCTGTTATCAATAATATCAATAATTTCTTCCGTTTTAAGATCTCGGATGATACGATTTACGCTATTGCGTGTTGATATGCCACAAAAACCGGCAATGTCTTCATTTGTTACTGGAAAATCAATCAGAATACCGTTTCTTTTCTTTATCCCAAATTCGTTGATTAAGCTATTGATACAGGCGCAAACTGCACCTTTTTTCCCATTGATCGTCATCTTTTGCAAGAGTTCTAAGTTCATGGCTAATCTTCTTTGATAAAAATCATCAACGATGCGGAACAAGGTCAGATCACTCATTACCCATTTCCAAAATTCTTGACGTTGCACGCGATAAAAACTTGCTTCTTCTGATTCGACCCGTACATTGAAAAGAGCTGAGATACCATTTTCTTGCTTTTCTTCGAGCAAGGAAACAAAATCCGGTTCTGTTACATAAGCAATATTAAACTCACGTCCATCCCTCATAATATTGCTGATTTTAGCTACACCTTCTTTAAGTATATACACATAATCTGACTCAATTCCCTGATACATCACGTAGCTATGCCGTCTTTGAGTCACAACATTTACTTCTTTTTCTTCCAGTAATCGCAGTAAATATTCTATAAATTCTTTTGTCATCTTCCTTTTTTATTCATCTACTCCTTTAATACAACAGTTATTATACCACCATTTAAACTTGTTTATTAAAATAATGGCTTCAATTTTATATTAAAGTTTTTCTACTCTCCTTACTTATTTTAAAAAAATGTACATACTTTGTCGCTAACATTTGTTACTCTTTGTCTGAGGCAGAATTTTTCTAGCTCCTTCGCTCCCTGCGTATTATCATTCTAATTTGCTAAAGCAAAAAGAATTTAAGGTTGTTCACAACTCGCTTCGCTCCCTGCGTATTATCATTCTAATTTGCTAAAGCAAAAAGAATGATAATAAAAAACATGCACTCTGGCATGCCTTTAACATTTTATTCATCCACTTGGGTAATTGTACGGACATGGAAGGCAAATTTGCCATTGTCTGTCACCATAAAACCATTATTATCCACAACATGCTGAATGGCTTGATCCATGCTGTCGAACTCTTTTATAATACTGTGTGAATTTGCTTCCCCCATAAAGTTTGGTGTTGCTTTTTCCTCATATGAAGAAATCCCACTGAATTTGAATTTCATAATTATTCTCCTCTCTGTTTTGTTCTTCTTTACTCCTTCATTATAGCACTCTTTTTATCTACTGCTCAAGTAAAGCCTTTTTCTTTTTTGCTTCTTCACGTAAGATATGTGCCAAAGCAGCAAAGGCTCTTTTCTGATATAATGGCTATAATAGTGTATCGAAAGGAAGATATTGCATGAAATTTAATCACTTTTCCATCGTTGAAAAAACCTTTGATGAACAGCTTATTGAGCTGGATCATCTCGGCTTTACTTGGTCTGTTTTTTGGGAAGAAAAGAAAATCCTTAAAAACTTTTTAATGGTTGCACCTGTCGACAGTGAAAGCATTCAAGCGACACCGACAGCCTCTTTCCAAGAATTCCTAACTTCAGATGAAGCACTCACATGGAATATCTTTTGGACGGTGAGTTTGCAATTGTTGGGATTTGTACCTAATTTTGAGTTTCAAGTGGACCAAGCAGAAGCTTTTGCAAAATCTGTAAATCTACCGATGATCGATGAGGAAGCACTCCACAGTGAAAACCTCATCAGCGCGCTTTACCTCCTTCTTTGTAGTCGTCGCAAAAACGGGATGACATTGGTTGAACATTGGGTATCTGAAGGTTTGCTTCCTTTAAGCAATACCTACCATTTTTTCAATGACAAATCGCTCGCTACTTTTGATACTGCAAATCTGATACGGGAGACAGTCTGGGTCGAATCTAAAGTCGATACTTATCGTACTGGAAAAAATGATTTGATTAAAGTACAGATTATTCGTCCCATATTCGAGGGGCAATTGCCAGCAGTCATGACCGCAAGTCCTTACCATCTGGGGATAAATGAAATCGCCAATGACAAACAATTGCACGACATGAATGTATCTTTAGAAGAAAAAGCGCCTGGAAAAATCAAGGTTACAACACAACTTCCTACTCTTCCAGACTACGAAAAAGAACCTGCTCTAGAAGCTACTCCTGAAACAGCCACTCAAAAGTTCACGCACGGTTGGACTTATTCACTGAACGATTATTTCTTAGCGCGTGGTTTTGCTTCACTTTATGTTGCCGGTGTCGGAACTTTAGATTCAGATGGTTTTCAAACTTCAGGTGATTACCAACAAATTTATAGTATGACTGCTGCAATTGACTGGCTCAATGGTCGAGCGCGTGCTTTCACTTCCCGCAAGAAAACACAAGAAGTGACTGCAGATTGGGCCAACGGCAAAGTCGCGATGACTGGTAAATCCTACTTGGGTACAATGGCTTATGGTGCAGCAACTACCGGCATTGATGGTCTAGAAGTGATTTTAGCTGAAGCCGGTATTACCTCTTGGTACTCTTATTACCGTGAAAATGGCTTGGTCCGCTCACCAGGCGGCTATCCCGGTGAAGATTTAGATGTTTTAGCAGCATTGACTTATTCGCGTAATCTTCAAGGTGCTGACTTCCTTGCGCATAATACGCAATATGAAGCTCACCTTTCTCAAATGCTTGAGTCTCTTGAGCGCTCCACCGGCGATTATAACCAATATTGGCACGATAGAAACTATTTGCCACAGGCAAAAAATACTAAGGCAGATGTTTTGATTGTGCATGGTTTACAAGACTGGAATGTTACACCAGATCAAGCCTACCATTTTTGGCAAGCTCTGCCAAAAGAAACGGTTAAACACGCCTTCTTACACCGCGGCGCCCATATTTATATGAACAATTGGCAATCCATCGACTTTAGCGAAACCATCAACAGTTATTTCACCGCTAAGCTCTTAGATCGCAAGTTGACTTTGAACTTACCTCCTCTTGTTTTACAAGAAAATGGCAAAGCCCAAAGTTGGACAGGGGGAGCCGATTGGGGCAGTGCAGAAACGGTTAAATTGCCCCTTGGCAAAACAGCAGCTTCTATCCTAAAATTTGACAATCATTACGATGAAGAGATTTTTAAGGCTTACAGCAAAGATTTCCATACTTTCAAAAAAGATTTGTATGAAGGCAAAGCTCAAGCAGCTGTGGTTGACTTAGAAGTAGCAGAAAACATGATGGTGAACGGTCAGGTCGAGCTGAACCTCAAAATCAAAGTCAATGACAGTAAAGCCCTTCTCTCTGCGCAACTTCTTGACTTTGGTAACAAGAAACGTCTCTCAGAAAACGCACAAACTCTGGACTTGAAAACTCTGGACCGTGGCCGTAATTTTATGCTGGAAAATCTGATGGAAATCCCTCTGGTGGATAGTCCTTATCAACTTATGACTAAAGGCTTCCTCAATCTGCAAAACCGTGAGGATTTGCTTACAATCAGTCCTGTCGAGGAAAACGAGTGGCTGGCCGTAAACCTTAAACTCCAGCCGACGATTCATCAGCTGGAAAAAGGTGACAAGCTCCGTCTCTTGCTTTACAGTACAGACTTCGAACATACCGTGCGAGATAATCGTGAGATGACTTATGAAGTAGACCTTGGTTCGTCTAAGATTATTCTTCCTGTAAGCAACAAATAAAAGAAAAATACTCAAGTTTAAATAACTTGAGTATTTTTTTGTTTTAGGAAATCCCTTGCTTCAAAGACTTTCTTAAATTTTACTTTTTTTCTTCTTGTATAATACAAAACCTGCACCAAGAAGGAAGATTAGACCAGAAGTCAAGAGCCATAGCCCTAAGTTATCTCCGACAATCGGAAGACGTGGTTTTGGTTTATTAACCAACTTACCGGCAGCAAAGACACCTGAGCCATCTTCTTCTGCAATAGTGACATATTGCGGTGTCTTATCTAGCTTGTAGCCGGATGGCGCTTGGATTTCGACAAAGCGGTATTTACCTGGACCAGGTACAGTAACTGTTACCAAACCGTCTGCGTTTGACTTCACATTTTGTGCTACAATTTCTCCATCTTCGGTTTCTACCTTAAAGACAGCACCTTGGAGTGGATTATCTTGTTCATTAACTTTCAGAAGTTGGATAGCATAGTGTCGAGTTGGCGGTGTTGGGGGCATTGGAGTTTCTGGATCGACTGGTTTATTTTCCATCGTTCCAGCATCGAAGAAGCCTTGTTCTTCGCCTCCCATTGTTACCTCTTGTGGCACTTGACGTGGCTCACTATCTAAGATAAAGCCGTCTGGTGCTTCTGTTTCGATAAAGCGGTAGAAACCTGCTTTGTCTACATCAGTACTCACAAGACCATCTGCTTTAGATTCTAAATCTTCTCTGTAAGTTTCCCATGGACCATCCACGTTTTCACTGTATTCAACCTTGAAGACGGCACCTGCTAGATTTTGACCGGCTTCATCTGTCTTACGAAGTTGGATACGAGCATTACGTATGTTGACCATATTTTCAGCCTCAAAGAGGGCTTCGCCTGTATCTCCTATCGTAACTTTTTCTTTCACTTGACGTGGCGTACTATCAAGGATAAAGCCGGATGGCGCTTGTGTTTCGATAAAACGGTAGTAGCCTTCTTTTTCGACAACCGTCGTAACAAGGCCGTCTGTTCCAGAAGATAAACCTTCCTCGTAAGTTTCCCAAGGTCCGTTCTCGTTCTCACTGTACTCAACCTTGAAGACAGCGCCTGCGAGGTTTTGACCGGCTTCATCTGTCTTACGCAGTTGGATACGTGAAATAGGTGCTTCTTTCTCATGGTTAATCATCGTTCCAGCATCAAAGCTTGTTTCCCCTGTCTCGCCAACATTAACATAAACTTGGCGTGGGCTACCATCGGTGACAAAGCCGGATGGCGCTTGCGTTTCAACAAAACGATAGTAGCCGTCTTTTTCAACATCAAGTTTGACAAGACCATTATCACCAGAAGTTAAGTCTTCCGCAACAGTTTCCCAAGGATCATTGCCGTCTGTACTGAACTCAACCTTGAAGACGGCGCCTGCGAGGTTTTGACCATCGGCATCGGTCTTACGCAGTTGAATACTTGCGATTGGTCGGTTTGCCATATCGCCAGCAGAGAAGAGGACTTGTCCGCCTACACCTGCAGTTACATGGACTTGACGTGGTTCGCTGTCTAAGACAAAGCCGTCTGGTGCTTCTGTTTCAATAAAGCGGTAGAAACCGTCTTTTTCGATATCTTCAAGCTTGACAAGACCATCATCACCAGAAGTTAAGTTTTCTGCAACAGTTTCCCAAGGTCCATTTTCGTTTTCACTGAATTCAACCTTGAAGACCGCACCTGCGAGATTTTGACCTTCCATATCTGTCTTACGCAGTTGAATGCTTGCGTATGGTCGGTTAACCACACCATCAACATTAAAGATGGTATCTCCTGCATTAACATGAACTTCACGTGGTGTACTATCTAAGACAAAACCATCTGGTGCTTGCGTTTCGATGAAACGATAGTAACCGTCGTCTACAACATTAATACCAAGATAGCCACCGGCCCCAGTTGTCATATTGTCCATGTAAAGTGACCAGTTATCAGTCTCGGTTGCTCTATATTCGACCTTGAAAACGGCACCGGCTAAGCCTTCTCCCTCTACATCTGTCTTGTGTAGTTGGATACGGGCAGTAAGTATGTTGACCATATCATCAAAGTAAAGAGTTTCTGTGTTCCCATCAACCACTTCTCGCTCCTCGCTATAAGGATTCTCTGGGAGTTGGTAACCTCCAGGAGCTTGCGTTTCATGGAAACGATAGCGTCCTGGTTCAGTGACCTCATAACGTACTAAACCATCACTATTTGACTGAAGACCTTTGACAAGGATTCTCCAATCACCTGCACCTCCATTTAATGAGGTATCGAAGACTTCCAGATCAAACTCTGCACCAGCGACATGGTTGTCGTACTGGTCCACCTTGGTCATTTGGAGCGGATAAACGGGAGGAATCGGTGGCGTTATAGGCGTTGTCGAGTAAATGTTATACATATTCACCACAACATCACTATTACCTATGAGTCCGGGAATATCGAAATGATACTTGATGGGATCACCCGTACCAAGTTGCATTGCCCCATCAATATTGGCTGTACCTATATGGTCCCAACCGTCAATCTTGAAGTTAGCTTCTGTGATAGTGTAAGAACCTGGTGGTAGCTCATCTGCATGAATTGTCTTTTGGCCACTAAGAATATCTGTTTTAGTTAGTTTTCCTACTTCGTCACCAGTATCGTCGTTAGTCACAACAATTTCGAAGTTCTCCGGAATACGATCAAGCGGGATATTTTCAAAGTTTTTTGTCAAATCCAATGAGCCCAACTTTTGATAGATATTATCAAACCTAAAGCTCACATCATCTATCTCTCCAATCGTCACATCTACAGGTTCTAATCCTTTTCCGCTACCAAAGTTATCTGGATTTCCTTCACCAAGTTGGCGATAAGCCCAAGCGCTGTTGGAGAGGATATAGCCTGTGTTTTGCATAGCATCCGCATTGTTCTCTGTGATTGTATAAGTCCCTTTGGCTACACCGATGAAGGATGTTCCGGCAATAGCTTCTTCTAAACTCACACGTGCTTCATAACGGTTAGTGTCTGGATTAAGTGTCCATACATCAGAAAGCTCTGGTTGTGGGTTTACTGGAGTTCCCTCAACCGCATGCGGACCTTGGATAAGAATTTCAAAGTCTTCCGGATAAACTCCCTCTGGCAATCCATGGAAGAATTTCATGATACGTAAAGATGGTGAGCCTAGGGCAGGTGACACGTAAACATTGACAAAGCTGGCTGTGCCTGTACCACCCGGTGTAACTGTAACAGTTTGGTCAAACTCTCCCGGCATATGTGTATAGCCTGGATCGCTCGTTTCAACATCTCCACCTGCTTCTTTTACCGTGTAAACTCCTGCTGGAAGATCTGCTGGCAAGTCAAATTGCCATTTGCCATTTACCAACTCAAACTTATCTGGGTCAAAAGTAACCGTCTGCTCGAAATCTCTTGGACCTGTGATGGTAAAGGTCAGCGGTTGGAGTGTAACGCCATCAGGTATTTCACCAGCAGGATTCACGCGGTTGCCGTTTTCATCAAGAAAGATGAATTCTTTTTCCAGTCGAATTTGTCCATAATATTCGAGGGCAAATGTACCGTTATTCCCCAATAGATTGGTCACGATACGTTCATCTGCATCTCCTGTTTGGTCAGCTTCTACGATTTGTTTGCTGACATAAGGTTTTGTGCCTGTAGGGTTTTGTGCTTTCGGCACAATTCTTGCACCGTCAAGATGATAGAAAGGATTTTCATTGGCTGGCTCAAATGTTGCAAAAGAGCTATTCGCCTCGTTATCCCAGTAGTTGGAGAAGAAGTTTGTTGGCACATTTACGCCTGCTCTGAATTCTTCTTCTAATCGGGCTTCATCTAAACCGACATTGAATCTTGCACGGATAGGCGAAGTATTCCCGGTGATGCTGAGCGTGCCATCTTCTGTTTGTTGAACGGTACGTTCAGGGATAAGATTGGCAGGAATGCTCCAATGCACAAACTGATCCTTGGCCTCGAGTACTCTGTAACCTGACGCATGCTCGATTGAACCATAGTCTGAGGTGAAAGTAATATCTCTGAGCGCCGTATGTACACTAAAGAGAAGTCCGCTGACATTGTTTGCTGCTGGATCAACTTGGTTTTGGATGCCTCCCCAGACAGGGTAAAGTTGTACTTTTGTCGCTGCATCCCCTGGTTCAGTAAGACCGACAAAGCGGCCATGATCATCTGAGTAGTAAGTAATGACATCATCAGGGCGGTTATCCAGTATAGCTTCTGCTGTTGTAGCATCAATAGGGGTAACACCATCAACTTGACGGATTTGAGCTGTCAATGTTTTAACAAAGTCAGCTTTGTGTGCGTCAACATTTGCAATATCATAGGTAAATGTTCCACCATCTGGTGCAGGGAACTCAATGTTGGTCAATCTATCAAAGGCCATGTATTTGCCTAAGACATCAGAGAAGTCAAGCATGCCAGAACCTAAGTCCGTGCCATCACCATTTCCATCAAAGATTGATTCGTTCCCTGTTTCTTGAATGCTGTTGGTAATCGAGAGAAAAGCCTCGCGCAAGGTTTGTAAGTCATCCGCCTTGAAAAACTCATCCGCATAGGCGATTTCTTCTGATGTCAGTGCTGCAGTCTCGCTACTTCTGATGTTAACCGTATTGCTCCATTGGTAATTGTTCCAAGAACGTCTAAATAGTGCAGAGAAATTACCAGTTGAGCCATTATTAACAAAGTTATTAAAGAGGTCTTTCATAGTCGGAGTCGCTGCGGTTGGAGCTCCTGGATACGAGTCCATGCCTGTGGCCTGCCAGATATTAGGAGCAACCTTTTCTGTGTTCTCTGGGATAGGATTCAAAGTTGCGCTGATCAAGTTTTGAGCAGCCTCTGTTTGTTTCCCTAGGGAGATACTAAAGAAACCGACATCAGCAGCAGGCTGGTCTACATCTGGAGTACCTGCAACATTTCCGTCTGGGAAGTAGTGATTAAGGACTGTTTTGCCACGATAGGCGGCAGTCAAGGCGGTCATTACAGCTAGACCTTGCTCTCCGTTGCTTCCATTTCCATAAAATTCACCAGGTTCTCCGAGAAGGCTACCATTTGGGCCAAGCTCAACTGGCGTTAGCTCGTCAACGGCGAAGTCTGGACGGCCCATGGTTGGCTCACCGTCAGTCATCAATATCATATTCGGACGGCGTGTAACTGTTACGTCCCGTTCTACATTGCCTTCTTCATTTGTTTCTGGAACGGCAACTTGTTGGTCTACTACACTTTCCAGAATTTGACTAGAGCGAAGAATTCCCCATTGTGTCGGTGTTGAACCATTTACGGCAAAGGTTGTTGCTTTAACTGCAGGGGTTGATGATTCTACCCCTGAACCTTCTACAGGAGTTGCTACAGTACTGACTTGGGTGCTGCTCGACATAGTGAAGAAGACACCGTTGTTATTTGTCTTGTAACGTCCCAGTGTCAACACATCTTGAACACGGGCATGACCACCTGCACGACCACCGTAAGCCACAACAGCGACACGGTTGAGGGGATTAGCTTCTTGTAGGATACTGATGGCTTCATTAAGCGCATCGATGAGCAAGGCGATACGTGAACGTTGCTCACCTGAATCAACCCTAGTCATACTTCCCGAAACATCAATAGTAAAGACCGTATCCGCAGGGATTTGATAACCGGTACGTCTCGGTGCACTTTGTGCCAAGGCTGAAAGTGTCACCTCAAACTGGTCATCTTCCAAACTTCCTAAATCATGACGGACTGTTTTGTCTGTCCAGATACGTCCATCATGATTTCCAGGAACATCAGAGAAGCCCATGTCTGCATCTGTGTCAGGATCTGACACTTTACTGTCTTTTACGAAGTTCCAAGGAACACCATTAGCCAAAGTTTGTGTTGTCCCAAAGGGTAAACCGCGATCTTTATCTGCGATATTGCCAACTTGCTTCTTAGAAGTTGAGTTTTCTTGTTCAGGCTTTGTTTCCTTTTCAGGTTTGGTTTCGGCTTCCTTATCAGATGTTTTCTCATCATCTGTTGGTTTTTCTTTATCTGTTTCTTCAAGCTTAATCGGAAGAGTGAGCACTTGATCCCCTAGAGTGACTTCAATCTCTTTGCCATTGACTAAAGAATCTTTCACAACGTGAAGTTTCAAAGCGAAATTTCCCTCGCTCTGCTCCGTTAAGTTTAAAAGCACTTTATTGTCTTCCAACTTATAGCTACCGTCTGTGAGGCCGGAGATTTTTTCTTCTGTTGTGACGTTCTCAAAGTCTGCGCCTTTCAAAACGATGGTTTCAGGTTGATTATCTTCCGCAGTACCCTTTTCAACCTTTCCTTCTACAATAACAGTTTGAAGATCCTTTTCATCTTACCACTGCGCCTTGTTCAAAGTCGTGCGACCGTTTTTTTCTTCCTTGTCGATGGTTTCTGCGATAGCTAATGCTGGTAGCAAGGCTTGAACCACAAGAGAGACGATCATAAGTAAGCGTACGACTTTGTAGAGTCTTTTACTCTTCATCCAACTTTACTCCTTCTTAATATTTTCTCAACGCCTATAGGATAACTTTACGCATTTTTAACCTAAAAGACACATTATACACATTAAGTTTAACATAAGTTTACTTTTTGTCAAAGTTTTTTCTTTGATTACTAAAAAGAAGCAATTAAACTTCATTGTAATCTTTCCGCAACTTTACACCAAGATATATTTTTGAAGGAAAATTATAGCTGTGTCTTAAAATTTATAAGTTTGCTATAATAAAGCCATGTACTCATCATTCAGTTACGAGAGCTATGGATTGCCGCATCAAGTCTTAAGGCTTAAAGAGAAGTGTCAACCAAGTTTACAGCCCCAAGAACTTCTTGTAAAAATGCTTTATGCTCCGGTCAATCCTTCAGATTTAATCCCAATGACCGGTGCATATGCGCACAGGATAAGCCTTCCTGCTACTGCAGGCTATGAAGGGGTTGGTCTTGTCGCAGATGTTGGCTGCGCACTTTCGCGCAAACTTATCGGTCAACGTGTTTTACCCTTGGAAGGGGAAGGCACTTGGCAAACTTTTGTCAAATGCCCGATATCTCATACATTTTTTGTTCCTGATACTCTTGATTTGATTTCCGCTAGTCAGCTTTACATCAACCCTTTGACAGCTTGGCTTCTCTGTACAGAAGTTCTTGCATTAAAACCTGGTCAAAAACTTGCTGTAAATGCTGCTGGTTCTGCTATTGGTCAAATCTTTGCCCAACTTTCACAAATACTGGGTTTTGACTTTATCGCTATTACACGTGACAATAAAAAACACCAACTCCTAAAGGAGCGCGGTGCTCAGGAATTACGTACAGACTTGGTTGATCTCGAAGTAGATGCTGCCATTGATTGTGTCGGTGGACAGGATGGGACAGATTTAGCTGCTTGTGTCCGATCGGGGGGAAAGTTTCAAGCTCTTGGGCTCCTTTCGGGCGAACAGGTCAACTGGGGGAAAATAGCCCAACTACCTATTGACATCGGTATCTTTCATCTGCGGCATTGGAATGCTAAACTCAGTCCCGAAGAGTGGCAAAAAATCATGCAGACTCTGGCTAACTTGGTTGCTGATAGACGTTTACTCCTCAACCAAGCCGTGGAAATCATCCCTTATGACCAGCTCATCTCGTCTTTAAAATATCCGCAAAAAAACAAACGGTTAATTTCATTCATAAAAAAAACGCACGAGCTCTAACTCGTGCGTTTATTACTTGCGGCTTTTTATAAAAACTGTGCCATATGTTCAAGGACTTTTTCTTTGCCTAAAAGAGCGATTGTTTCAGGTAATTCTGGGCCGTGCATGCTACCAGAAGCAGCGATACGGATTGGCATCCAAAGATTTTTTCCTTTAACTCCTGTTTCTTTTTGCGTTTCTTTGAAAAGCGGGAAGATGTTTTCAGCAGTAAAATCTTCTAAATTTTCAAGTTTCGCGCGGAAAGTGCCCACCGCAACTGGTGAAGTTTCCAATTCCATCATTTGACGGGCTTCGTCTGTGAGTTCTGGGAATTCACCAAAGAAGAGGTCTGTTAACTCCAGAATTTCTTCAGCATATTTCATTTGTGGTTTGTAGAGCTTAACCAGTTCTTCAGCACGCTCATCAAAGCGTCCAGCTTCTTCAAGGAAAGGTTTTGTCAATTCAAAGACAGGCTCAAACTCTGCATGCTTAATGTACTCGTTGTCCATCCATTCCAATTTCTTTTGGTCAAAGGCTGCCGGAGATTTACTCAAACGTTTTTCATCAAAAAGTTTCACCAGTTCTTCTGGGCTGAATTTTTCTTGTTCACCACCCGGGTTCCAACCTAAGAGTGCGATAAAGTTGAAAATAGCATCAGCCATGAAACCTTTTTTACGGTAATCTTCGATAAATTGAAGCGTATTGGTATCACGTTTAGACAACTTTTTCCCTGTTTCAGAGTTAATAATTAAAGTCATGTGCCCAAAGACAGGAGCTTCCCAGCCCAAAGCTTCATAAACCATTAACTGTTTTGGTGTATTCGCAATGTGGTCATCTCCACGAATAACGTGTGAAATTTGCATGTCATGGTCGTCCACTACTACAGCAAAGTTGTAAGTTGGGTAACCGTCGCGCTTTTGAATAACCCAATCACCGCCGATGTTCCCACCTTCAAATTCGATATCGCCTTTAACCATATCTGTCCATTTATAAATGGCTGTTTCATTTACAGAAATACGAACAACCGGTGTAATTCCTGCAGCTTTGCGTTCAGCGATGTAAGCTTCTTTCTCAGCCTCTGACATCCCAGCATATTCATTGACATAATGAGGTGCAACACCTGCTGCTTCTTGTGCTTCATGATCAGCTTCAAGCTCTTCTGGCGTTTTGTAAGAGTAATAAGCCTTTCCTTCACTCAAAAGTTGATTAATATATTTTTGGTAAAGTTCCAACCGTTCAGATTGGCGATAGTTTTCATGTGTTTCAGGACTTTCATCCCAGTCAATCCCCAACCAACGTAAGTTTTCAAGTTGAGAACGTTCCCCATCTTCCACATGACGTTCGCGGTCTGTATCTTCGATACGAATGATGAAATCTCCATCATAATGACGCGCAAAAAGATAGTTAAAAAGTGCAGTACGGGCATTACCGATATGTAAAAGCCCAGTTGGTGATGGCGCATAGCGCACACGAATGTTATTAGACATAATTTTCTCCTGTTAGTTTCGATCCTTTTTATTTTATCATATTATGAGCAATGTTTCTAACAGTGAGTCATTATAAAATCATACTGTAATTAAAGAAACATAAGCTTCATTGACTCGACAAGGAGGACCATGTTAGAATAGAGATATGACTAAAATTACATATGACAAAGCAAAAATCACAGACATTGATGATGTGATGCACATTGAAGAGACTTCTTTCCCAGCGGATGAGGTACTCTCACGCGCTTCAATGTTAGAACGTATCCAAGTCATTCCTGAGCGCTTTTTCGTCGCTCGAAATGAAGAAGGTAAAGTGGTCGGCATTCTTGTGGGCCCAACTTCTGATAAATGTTATCTGACAGACGATATGTTTGAAAAAACAGAAGCAAGTCTTCCGACTGACCGCTTTCAAATTATCGTTAGCCTCGCTGTAGATAGTGAATACCAAGGACTTGGTATTGCTACTTCATTACTGGATTTGATGAAAGAAGCTGCAGCTGAGGAAAGCCGTCAAGGCATCAGCTTGACTTGTGTAGAAAGCCTTATTCCTTACTACGAACGTTATGGATTCGTTTCAAAAGGAATTTCTGACTCACAACTTGCAGGAGAAACATGGTACAACATGGTTCTTCCTCTATAAAAAAACGCTGCTCAGGCAGCGCTTTTTTATTTAATTACTTATAACTTCATCAATGTCTGTGTAAACCATGTTATAGAAATCAGCAACAGGTTTACATGTCAACTTACCATGGTCTGCATTTAGTCCCTCTTTCAGACCTGGGTTAGCTCTCAAGGCTTCTTTATAACCTTTGTTGGCTATAGCTAAACCATTTGCGAGAGTGGCGTTATTTAAAGCTGCTGTCGAAGTTACAGGGACAGCACCAGGCATATTACCAACACAATAGTGGATAACACCTTCTTCTTCAAAAACAGGGTTGTCATGATAAGTCACATGAGAACTTTCACACGTTCCTCCTTGATCAATTGCCACATCGACAATAACTGCACCTTTTTTCATCAATGGTAAATGTTCACGGCGAATAAGCTGTGGTGTAGCTGCACCAGGGATAAGCGCAGCTCCAATCACTAAGTCTGCTTTAGAAATCAGATCTTTTACCGTATGATCAGTGCTGTAAACCGTGTTTACACGCCCTTGATAGAGCTTATCAAGCTCAGTTAAGGCATCTAAATTCACATCGACTGCAGTAACATTAGCATGAAGCCCAACAGCCATAGCGACAGCATTACGACCAACAACTCCTGCACCACCAAGTACCAAAACATTTGCTGGAAGAACGCCAGTCACTCCTCCAAGAAGAACACCACGTCCTCCAAAAGGACGTTCCAAGTATTTCGCACCTTCTTGGACTGATAAACGCCCTGCAATTTCAGACATGGGTTTAAGCGCTGGCAGTGCACCGTTACGGTCGCGGATGGTTTCATAGGCAATTGCGACAATTTTCTTATCTAAAACAGCTTCTGTCAATGCTTTATCTGCTGCTAAATGGAAATAGGTATAAAATATTTGTCCCTCACGCATCAATGAATATTCTGGCTCAAGCGGTTCTTTGACCTTTATAATCATATCCGCTGTTTCATAAATATCCTCGGCAGTTGGTAAGATATTACAGCCAACTGCTGTGTAAAGTTCATCGGAATATGATGAGCCTTCACCTGCCCCTTTTTGAATATAGACATCATGTCCAGCGGCAACATAAGCTGCAGCAAATTCTGGTGCAAGTCCTACACGATATTCGTGTTTTTTGATCTCTGTTGGAACACCTATTTTCATCAAATTATCCTCCATATAGATATATGCTTCGGGGCTTTTCCCCTTTTTTGTTTGAAACCATAATACGACAAAAGCGAAAATGTAACCGCCTTCATAATTAGAATAACATTTCTAAAGTTTTATTGCAACTATGAACTTATACGTATTTTTTGTATCTGTGTAACAAAAAAGAAGTCTAAAAAGACTTCAATTAAATTCTATTATGTGGCTACCTTCTTTAAAGTTTTCATGAACCAAGGATTTAACCGTAAGTTTGATAATGGCCATATTTGCCGCATTTTCATGCACCTTCAGTAGATTAGGTTCCTGTTTAACACATTCTTTTGCTGCCGCTTCTTCTAAGACTTCGGCATACACGTTATTTGAGGATAACCGCTCCCCCTTCTCTAAACTATCAAACCATGTAGTGAAAGAGACCTCAGGATTTTCCTTAATGCTTTGTACTTTACGGGCATGCTTATCAGCTACCATGTAAAATATATTTTCTTCATGGACTGATTGGATAAAACTCATAATCGTCGTTGCTGATCCCCCATCTTTTGTTAAACAACTCAAAGCAAGGTAACCCGGAAGAAGTCCCAATATACGTCGTACTTCACCTCCTTGACCTTGAGCACCAACACTCGTTGCTTTTTTATTGGTTTTCAACACGGTCAAAAGAACCAAGGGCAAGGTTAGTACTGCGTAGGAGATAAGTAAAGCTAGGATAAAAGTCAGATTTTTATTTTGCAAAAAATTTGTTGAAATAATACCAACAAGGACAAGTGCTGCTAGTACATAGATAAGAAAAAGTTGTAAAAAACGCTTAAAGTACATGTTTCTCCTTATTTTTGTTTAACTATTTTGGATGAACAAGCTCAGCAAAAATCATACGTCCTGCACTTGTTTGCAGAACTTTTGCAACCTCAACCAAAACTTTTTTATCAATCATTTTGGCCGTATCTTCAATGACAATCATTGTACCATCTGGTAGATAGGCTACACCTTGCTGACGTTCAGAACCTTCACGAATGATTGTTACTTCAATCTGCTCCCCAACCACCAGTTGTGTCTTAACGGCGTTTGCAAGATCATTAATGTTTAGGACGATTACGCCTTGGATCTCCGCTACTTTGTTGAGATTAAAATCGTTTGTGACCAACTTCGCACCGATTTCGCTAGCATAGCGAAGCAGTTTAGTGTCAACCTCGCGTATGTCCTTATAGTCTTTATTAGAAATTTCAACATTGTCAAATTCTTTTAAGGAATTTACGAGATCCAAACCACGGCGACCCTTGGCACGTTTCAAGGGATCAGCACTATCTGAAATGAGCTGGAGCTCTAGTAATACAAAATTAGGTACAATTACTTTATCACTGATAAAACCTGTTTTTAATACATCCAAAATACGTCCGTCAATAACCGAACTTGTATCCAAAATCATAGCATGTTGAGCTGTAGCGACTTCTTTGACCACGGGCTTATCCACTGCAGCGACTTCTTTACGTTTACGAAAAACGATTTTAAAGATTTCATCTCCTCGCTTATCAAAGACCGTATAGCCAAGATAAAGCAGACCAATGATCAGCACAAAGGAAATAATGTTGCTTAATACTGGTACCCCGAGTAAAGAGAGAGGAATCGTTAAAAGCACACCTACGGTCAGACCTAAAATAGCACCAATAAAATTAAATACCATTTTTGAAAGATTGACTCTCGTGATTTTTTGATCTAGTTTTTTCAATGCTCGCATCAGCAAATTGGACATAAAGAATGATAAAATAACAAAAATAATTGCTCCAATTAACCCATTTACAATTTCCTGATTAAAAGCATTTCCCTCTTGTCTAAAGAGGTGCCAAACCCAAGGGAGAGTAGTGATGCCTAAAGAAGCACCCACAATACCCATGAGAACATGAATTATCCAACGACGCATAAGACTTCCTTTCTGTACATAGCCTCAATTTTTTATAACTAAAAAGCTCTGTGTCAATTATATCACACATCATAACAAGATACTTGTTTGTCCCATTACGATTATGACATCTTGACTCACAAAGCTTTTTCTTAGCCAAACACTTTTTTCAAACATTCAGATAAAGTCGTCACGCCGATCACTTGCAAATTTTCTGGAATATCTACACCTGCTAAGCTATTCTTAGGCGCATATACTTTTTGGAAACCTAATTTACTTGCTTCATTGAGACGTTGCTCCATACGTGTGACACGTCGGATTTCTCCAGTTAGGCCAATTTCGCCAATAAAGCATTCGCGTGCATCTGTTGGCTCTTCCTTATAGCTGGAAGCAATTGCCACAGCGACTGCCAAGTCGATGGCTGGTTCATCCAACTTGACCCCACCTGCAGATTTCAAGTAAGCATCTTGCTGTTGTAAAAGAAAACCGGCACGCTTTTCAAGTACTGCCATGATTAAACTCACACGGTTAAAGTCTAAACCGGAGGTTGTACGTTTGGCATTCCCAAACATGGTTGGTGTTGTCAAAGCTTGAATTTCAACCAATATCGGACGAGTACCTTCTAACGCACAGACGATAGCAGATCCAGTAGAACCCTCTAGACGTTCTTCCAGAAAGACTTCACTCGGGTTGGTTACTTCCACTAAACCACTGCCTTGCATCTCGAAAATTCCAATTTCATTTGTTGAACCAAAACGGTTTTTGACCGCGCGTAAAATTCGGAATGTATTTTGGCGTTCTCCTTCAAAATACAAGACGGTATCAACCATATGTTCCAACATACGTGGGCCTGCAAGTTGCCCTTCCTTGGTGACATGTCCGACAATAAAAGTCGCAATATCGTTAGTTTTGGCCAACTGCATTAATTCTCCTGTCACCTCGCGCACTTGACTAACTGAACCCTGGGTACTCTGAATTTCAGGCGTCATGATAGTTTGAATCGAATCTACAATAAGAAAATCTGGCTGTAGACGTTCCACTTCATTTCGGATACTTTGCATATTGGTTTCGGCATAAAGATAAAAATCTGTATCAATGTCGCCCAAACGCTCAGCACGCAGCTTAATTTGTTGAGCTGACTCCTCCCCACTCACATAAAGCACACGCCCTCTTGAAGCAAGTTGTGTAGATACTTGAAGCAGTAGAGTCGATTTACCAATCCCTGGATCGCCCCCAATAAGGACAAGACTTCCTGGAACGACACCGCCTCCAAGGACTCGGTTAAACTCATCTAGGTCGGTTTCCACGCGCGGTGTATCAAAAAGTTCAACCTGATCTAACTTCATGGGTTTAGAGTGCTCGCCTGTCAAACTTACTCTCTGATTTTTTACCTCTTGGACTTCTACTTCTTCCACAAAGGAGCCCCAAGCGCCACAATTGGGACAACGTCCGAGTTTTTTTACTGATTTATAGCCACATTCTTGACAAAGAAAGGTTGATTTTTTTTTAGCTATTTTGAAGCCCTCATTTCTATTATTCTTATAGACTTTTATTCGTATTTTTGTTAAAATAATTATGGTTTAACTATAAGCCGCTGTAGCTCAGTCGGTAGAGTTGGAAGCACTGCTTCCAATCGGTGGATAAGGGTTTGCAGAGCAAATCCTCGTCTGTTGCTCTCTGACTGGGCGAAAGCACAAATATAGCCGCTGTAGCTCAGTCGGTAGAGCAACACCATGGTAAGGTGGAGGTCGATGGTTCGATTCCATTCAGTGGCATGAATAAATTTTAGCCTCTTAAGGCTTTTTATTTTACTCATTATTTGATTATAACATATCAAAAGACAGACTTCACTGACTGTTTTCTTTTCTCCTCAAAGAGTTCTTCAATCCCTCAAATCCTCTTCCTTATGATAATTCAATACAATAAAAATGGTAGTTATAATAGCACTACCATTTTTATTGTATTTACTGTAAAGTACTTCTTAAAACGCTCTATAAAGCCTATTTTTAGCTCTGAACAACATTATTGTCCGAGATATTCTTTTACATTTTTTACAAATTCTTCCTTGTCTTTTGAACGTTCCCAGACAGTTAAAATGTCATCATCCGTCATACTATGGGAATCAATACCTGCTTCATAAAGTGCAATACGTGCTTGACCTAAGTCCGTGGTGCTGCCTGATTCAGTTCTTACCGTATGGTCTGCTTCTGGTGCTTGGGGATCTGGAGACACTTTAGAAGCCTCTGTGCTGGTATTATCCTTACTTGTTGATTCTTGGTTTTTTTCTGACTTAGACTGCTCTACACTTGCATCATTTTTTGATGTTGCTGTATCGGATTTTACTGTACTTTCTTTGCTTTTACCTGCCACTGTACTGGAATCCTTTTGCGGTTGTTTATTGGTTTGCTGATTTCCACATCCAGATAAACCAAGCAAGCTGACAAGGAGTAGAGCTATTACTGATATTTTTTTCATGGTTTCCTCCTACTTAATCGCAAATACAGGACGGCCTGCATTCCAATCCATAGCATCTTGACTAGGACGTCCCCATAGTTCACGTAAAGTTGTTTTTCCTGAAGGATAGAATAATTTTCCATAAGGATCGTTAATATTTACTCGACCATTAGTGTTGTCATAGTCGGAAACGACAACGGCATGGCCAATACCCACATTAATATAAAATATGAGAGGATAGCCTGCTCTGAGCAAAGTTTCTGCTCGGTTGATATTACTGATAACTTCTACACTACGTCCATAAGCTTTAGCAGTATTGATCAAATCCTTCCCTGAGAGTCCAAAGCTCTCGTGACTAATCGTATCCGCTTTTTTAGCAACAATTCCTGGGTCAACATTTTGTCCATAGCTTCCCCGTAGAATCATAGCCAAGCTTGTAGGTACACACCCTGAAACTCCTACATTGGAGCCATTCAATCTGTTATTCTTCCATCTTGCATCCAGCTGAGAATAATATATTGGTTGATTAGCATGAGGTTGTGGTGCTGCCGGAAGTTTCTGATTATTTACTACAACACTATAGAAGCGATAGAGAAATGCGGCCATCTCTCCACGTGTGATATCCGCATCTGGTTTAAAAGATGTCGCTGTATATCCTGTCGTTATCCCTTTTGAACTTAGCCATCCTATATCATTTTTAAACATATGATTTTGGACATCCCAAAACTTTGGATTATATTTTGCAGAAGCAGGAGCTTTTCCTGATGCTTTTGCCATCCTGTGCAGAAAGGCCGCCATTTGTCCACGAGTTACCTTACCATTAGGATTATAGTGAGGGGCTGTACCATTAGATACTGTGGTCGCTGTCAACCAAAGGATTTGGTTTTTGTACTGACTAACGTCTGTATAAACATTGAAAGGCGCTTTATATGCTGGTGCTCCTGCTAAGCGGTGTAGAAAAACAGCCATCTCTCCGCGTGTTACTTTTGCATTAGGGTTATAGGTGCTTGGCGTATAACCTGTAGTAATACCACGACCATAAATCCAGTTGATGTTATTTTTGAACATTGACTGTGAGATATCTCTAAAAGGAGATCCTGAATTTTTTACGGGCAATTGTTTAAGACTAACACCAACTCTGGGGAGATTTTTGCGTGAAAAATACTCTTGGGCAACCGACTCCTTGGCCACTTCCTTCTCACTGTTATTTTTCTCTGGTTTTTCAGTTGTGCTTCCTGGAGCTGTCCCGGTTTCTTCAGTCTCCTTATCTGAAGGGGGATTACTTTGATGGTCACTTTCAGAAATACTATCTTCCAGAGAGCTATCAGCAGTAGAACTATTTTCAGAACTTCCTTCTGAACTACTAGAAGCTTCGACCTCTTCTTGCACGTTGCTCGTTATTGGGACACTGCTGTCCACATTTGTCGCTGTAAGCTCACTGGCACTTACCAAGATTCCTTGTGTGGACGATAAAACGAGAGCGCTAAGCGTGAGTAATTTTTTATATTTTTTCACAAATGTTATTCCTTTTTCTCATAAATTCCTATTCATACGTCCTTAACAAAAAAAGTGTCTTCGTTATTTTTAAAATTATTCCACACTACAACAGACACTATATCCTCTCCCAAGTTCGTAGTCCTTGATTTGATTATATCATATCAAAGGAAAGAATTTTATATTCTTTTAAACCCCACACTTAAAAAAGCCTCTTTATTGAAAAGAGACCTATATTTTTATAAAAAAGCAAAAAAAAAACATATTGAGTGAACTACCGAAATAAATATCTCGGTAGACAGAGCTAGACTAAGCAGTGCTACTCGACGTTTTTACGTCAACTCAAACACAGCGCCATCATCATAACACTCAATAAGTAATCTTATATAATATTTAAATCCGAACTCTCTTAAACAAGCTCGATGATTGCCATAGGGGCAGCATCACCACGACGTGGTTCAACTTTCAAGATACGAGTGTAACCACCGTTACGGCCTTCGTAGCGTTTAGCAATATCGTCGAACAATTTTTGAAGTGCAGTTGGGAAAGTTTCAGTTTCTTCGTTGAAATCTTTAATAGCGATTTCGTTACGAACGTAAGCTGCTGCTTGACGACGAGCGTGCAAGTCACCACGTTTACCAAGAGTGATCATCTTTTCAACTGTTTTACGGATTTCTTTAGCACGAGCTTCAGTTGTAACGATAGTTTCGTTGATGATAAGATCAGTTGTCAAATCACGAAGCATAGCTTTACGTTGTGAAGATGTGCGTCCAAGTTTACGGTAACCCATTTTTTTCCTCCTGTATTATTTTCGTTTTTTGAGCTCCAAGCCCAAGTCAGTCAATTTAACCTTGACTTCTTCTACTGATTTGTGACCGAGGTTTTTGACTTTAATCATGTCAGCTTCACTCATTTCCACAATATCAGCTACGGTATTGATTCCAGCGCGTTTCAAACCATTGTAAGCACGAACTGAGAAGTCCATTTCTTCGATAATTTTATCGAGGACACGTTCTGTTTTAACTTCTTCTTTAGCCACGAGAGTTTCAGATTCTGAAGCTGTTTCTGACAAGTCAACAAACAAGTTCAAGTGATCTGTCAAAATCTTCGCAGAGAGAGACAAAGCATCATCAGCAACGATTGTGCCGTTTGTAGTGATTTCCAAAGTCAACTTATCGTAAGATGCATCACCACCTACACGAGCTGGTTCTACTTGATAGTTAACTTTGCTAACTGGTGTGTAAATTGAGTCCACAGCAATTGTACCGATAGGTGCGCCTTCGACTTTGTTTTCGTCAGCAGGAACGTATCCGTAACCTTTGTTTACTGTCATCACAGCACGCATAGAATGACCTTCTGCGATAGAGAAAAGATAATGGTCTTTATTGACAATTTCGATATCACTATCTGTCAAAATGTCACCTGCAGTTACTGTCATAGGTCCAGTAACGTCAAGCTCAATTTGTTTTTCATTTTCAACGTAAGATTTGATCGCAAGTCCTTTAATAGCAAGGATGATTTGGACCACATCTTCACGTACACCAGGGATTGTTGCGAATTCGTGTTGAACACCTTCAATTTGGATTGAAGTAACAGCAGACCCAGGCAATGAAGACAAGAGAACGCGACGTAAAGAATTACCCAAAGTTGTACCGTAACCACGTTCAAGTGGTTCTACTACAAACTTACCGTAAAATTCTGTTTCGTCAAATTTAATAATTTTTGGTTTTTCAAACTCAATCATGTATAGTCTCCTCTAAAAGAAAAGTAAAGTGATTTTGCAACTCACTAACGATTATACACGACGACGTTTTGGAGGACGTGCACCATTGTGAGGTACAGGAGTCACATCACTAATAGAAGTTACGTTAAGACCAGCAGCCGCGAGTGCACGGATTGCAGATTCACGACCTGAACCAGGACCTTTAACTGTAACAGATACTGTTTTCAACCCTTGTTCTTGAGCAGCTTTAGCAGCAGCTTCAGATGCCATTTGTGCAGCGAATGGTGTAGATTTTTTAGAACCTTTGAAACCAAGTGAACCTGCAGATGACCAAGCAAGAGCGTTACCATGAACGTCAGTAATCATAATGATAGTGTTGTTAAAAGTTGATTGAATGTGGGCGATACCAGTTTCAATATTCTTTTTCACACGACGTTTACGAGTAATTTTTGCCATTTTAACTCCTTTCTAGATTATTTTTTCTTACCAGCGATAGCTTTAGCAGGACCCTTACGAGTACGTGCGTTGTTTTTTGTGTTTTGTCCACGTGTAGGAAGTCCACGACGGTGACGCATACCACGGTAGCTACCAATTTCCATTAAGCGTTTGATGTTGAGGTTTACTTCACGACGAAGATCTCCTTCGAGTTTCAAGCCGTCAAGTTCACGACGAATTGCGTCTTCTTGATCAGATGTAAGATCTTTAGTACGTACATCTTCTGAAACACCTGCAGCAGCAAGCACTTTTTTAGCAGTTTGAAGTCCAACACCGTAAACGTATGTCAATGAAATAACGATACGTTTTTCGTTTGGAATATCAACTCCAGCAAAACGAGCCATAATTTAATAGTTCCTTTCTATCCCTGACGTTGTTTATGTTTTGGATTTACAGGGCAAATTACCATAACACGACCGTTACGACGAATTACTTTACAGTATTCGCAGATTGGTTTAACTGATGGTCTTACTTTCATTGTGTCTTCCTTTCTATGGTTACTGTGCTTTCGCACTCAATGAATGTCCAGGTTATTTAAAACGGTAGGTAATGCGTCCACGTGTCAAATCATATGGTGACATTTCCACTTGCACGCGGTCGCCAGGCAGGATACGGATATAATTCTTACGAATTTTTCCAGAAATCGTCGCCAAAACTTTGTGACCATTTTCAAGTTCAACAGTGAACATCGCATTCGGCATAGTATCTACTACTTTACCTTCAATTTCGATAACATCATCTTTTGCCAAGCAAAAGTACCTCCTTAAAAATCCCCGAAAGATACAAGTGTATCTAAAAAGTCGGACTGATATATTATAGCACACTGGCTGACAAATGACAAGCCCCCTATTTATTTTTTTCCTTTATTTTTCCTTCTACTTTAATATTAACCGGTTGACATTTATTGAGAGCCATGTTATTATTAACCAGTAAATGAAAGGAGAGGAGAGGAATTATGCATACAAATTTAGAAAAACAAATTGATCAATTCTTATCTCAAGTCATGCAATTTGCTGAAAACAAGCACGAAATTCTTCTTGGAAAGTGTCAAAGTGATATCAAATTAACTTCTACTCAAGAGCATCTCTTGATGCTCCTGAATGGAGAACCAACAACCAATGCTCGGATGGCAGAAACCCTTTCGGTCTCTCCGGCTGCCATCACTAAAGCTTTAAAAAAGTTACAAGATTTAGAACTTATATCGCCCACGAAAAGTAAGACCGATGAACGTGTTGTTTTATGGAATCTAACAGAAAAAGCATTGCCCATTGCACGTGAACACGCTGCACATCATGAGGCAACGCTAGACAGTTATCAGCAACTTACACAGAAATATACAGAAGATGAACAAAAAGTAATCCAAGACTTTCTTCATCAACTCGCTGAAAAATTTAAGTAGTTTAGAAAGTAAATAAAAATTATGCCTTATATTGATGTTCAAAATGTAAGCTTTTATTATGACAATAATCCTGTTTTAGAAGAGGTGAGTTACTCGGTTAACCCAGGGGAATTTGTAACATTGACTGGAGAAAACGGTGCAGCAAAGTCAACGCTAATCAAAATAACGCTCGGTATTTTGAAACCTAAGTCTGGTAAAGTTATCATTGCACGCCATGACACACAAAATCGCCGTTTACGTATCGCCTACGTCCCGCAACAAATTTCCAGTTTCAATGCGGGTTTCCCCTCAACTGTTCATGAATTTGTTCGTTCTGGACGTTACCCCCGTAAAGGTTGGTTCCGCAAGCTTAATGCACATGACGAAGAACACGTAGAAGCTGCGCTTAATGCTGTAGGCATGTGGGACTTTCGTCATAAAAAAATTGGAGAGCTTTCCGGTGGACAAAAGCAACGTATCATCATTGCTCGTACATTTGCTTCTGACCCTGATGTCTTTGTTCTGGATGAACCAACTGTCGGGATGGACGATGTAACCACAGAAGCCTTTTATGAGCTCATGGCCCATGCTGCACATGAGCATGGTAAAAGTGTTCTCATGGTTACACACGATCCTGACTCTGTTAAAAAATATATGGACCGAAACATCCACCTTGCCCGAGACAAAAACGGAAAATTTGAATGCTTTGAAGTCCATGGCAACCCTAATGCAAAAATGAAACAGGAGGTAAAAGCTAATGTTTGAAATCCTCTCTTATGACTTTATGCGCAACGCTTTACTAGCGACAACTGCCATTTCACTTTTTGCACCACTTCTTGGGGTTTTCCTTGTTCTGCGTCGTCAGTCTCTACTCTCTGACACCCTCTCCCATGTTTCTCTAGCAGGCGTTGCTTTCGGAGTCCTCTTTAGTTTAAATCCGACATGGACAACTTTAATTGTCGTTATTATTGCCGCTATCTTTATGGAATTTCTCCGTACCGTCTATAAAAATTATCTTGAGCTCGCAACTGCGATTTTAATGTCCGCTGGACTTGCTTTAGCCATGTTTATTATTAATGTGGCAGGGAGTAAAACCAGCATCAGCATTGACCAATATCTTTTTGGTTCAATTGTAACTATCGCTACTCCGCAAGTCGTGATGCTTTACATCATCGCTCTGATTGTTCTAGCTGGCTTTATATTCTTTCTCCGTCCACTTTATGTGATGACTTTTGATGAAGATACAGCTTTAGTAGATGGTCTTCCCGTCCGTGCTATGTCAATGATTTTTAATATTGTAACTGGTTTGGCGATTGCTTTGATGATTCCTGCCTGTGGCGCCCTACTGGTTTCTGCAATCATGGTTTTACCCGCTAGTGTATCTATGCTTATTGGAAAATCCTTCAAGACCGTACTAATCTGGTCAGTTATCATTGGTTTTATTGGTATGAACAGTGGATTGATCATCTCCTATTACTTCAATGCGCCTGCAAGTTCTGCAATTACCTTAATCTTCGTTGCACTTTTCTTAATTGTTTCTTTATTAAAACGTCTTTTCCGAAGATAGACAAACAAAAAACACTGAAATAATGTTCAGTGTTTTTTTTGTTCTATTTTAGCCAAGAACAGCTTGAATATCTTCGGTTACTTTCTCCATAGCTTGTCCGCCATCGATTGATTTAACTAAACCAAGTTCTGTATAGTGTTTCAAGATTGGTGCTGATTCCTTGATGTTTACTTCTAGGCGATTTTTAACTGTTTCTGGAACATCATCGGCACGTTGATAAAGGTCATGTCCTCCACATACATCACATGTGCCTTCAACTTTTGTAGGTTTGAATAGTTTGTGATATGTTGCGCCACATGTACGGCAGATATAACGTCCACTTAAGCGTTCGACCAAGATATCTGGGTTTACTTCGATGTTGATGACTGCATCAAGTTTAATGCCAAGTTCTACCAACATTTTGTCCAAAGCTTCTGCTTGGTCAAATGTACGTGGATAACCATCAAGCAAGAATCCTGAAGCTTTGATGTCATCTTGTGCCAAACGTTCTTTGACGATACCGTTTGTTACTTCATCTGGAACCAATGCTCCTTTGTCGATATAAGATTTAGCAAGTTTGCCCATCTCAGTTTCATTTTTCATCGCTGCACGGAACATATCTCCTGTAGAAATGTGATTCACACCGTAATTTTTAACGATAAATTCTGCCTGTGTACCTTTACCTGCGCCTGGCAAGCCCATGATTAACAAGTTCATTCTTTTCTCCCGTTTTCTTCTTACAAGTTTTACTATAGATGCTGCAACTCTTGCTTATGAGTTTACAGACAACATAATATAAATTATACCTTAATATTTTACCGCATTTCTTACGATAAATAAAGAAAAACCTTGCCGAAGCAAGATTTTTTTAGCTTTCAATTGGATTATCCATAAATCCTTTGTAGTTTTTCTTGTAGAGATAACCTTCAAGTTGTTTAACAGCTTGAATAGCAACCTGAATCAAGATCAAGAGCGATGTTCCTCCCAAGGCAACGATTTTTGGCAATCCCCAAATATTTTGGGCAACGATTGGAAGAATCGAAATAAAGCCAAGGAAAAGTGCCCCGACTGTTGCCAGACGCATAAGTAAGCCTGAAACATATTTTTCAGTCCCTTTACCTGGACGAACAGATGGGATATATGAACCTTGTTTTTGCAGATTTTCTGCCATCTTTTCTGGATTAACTTGTACAAATGAGTAGAAGAAGGTAAAGAGAACAATCAATAAGCCATAAAGTAACATCCCTGTCCATGTATTATAAGAAAGGGCTGATTGTAAGCTATTCAGCCAGCCAACATTGTTACCTTGAGCGCGTTGTAAGAACTGTAAAATCGTTGCTGGAGCAGTTGTGATAGAACCTGCAAAGATTACTGGAATAACGCCTGCTGGGTTAACACGAAGTGGCAAGTATGAACTTGTAGGCGCCCCTTGTGTCAACTTAGTGTATTGAATCGGAACTTTACGTTCTGCTTGTTGTACAAATGTTGTAAAGTAAATAATCAATGCTGAAGCAACAACCAGAATAGCGACCATTACCCACGACATTGGAATTTGACTCGGACGAACATTTACAAACCACTCTGTATAAACTTCGTGAATGGCGCTTGGAATACCTGAAACGATACCCGCAAAGATAATAACAGAAATACCAGAACCAAACCCTTTTTCATTGATTTGTTCACCCATCCATGTAACAACCATTGATCCTGTTGTCAAAATGACACCAATCATTAGGTAAGTTTGCCAGTTAGGATTTTGTACGATATTTGCCGAGCTCATAGCTTGGAAACCTGCAGTGATACCGATAGATTGAGCCATAGCCAAAACTAAAGTAATATAGCGTGTCGCTTGATTAAGCTTACGACGTCCGATTTCCCCTTGTTTTGACCACTCTACAAACTTCGGCAAAATATCCATTTGTAAAAGTTGAACGATAATTGATGCTGTGATGTAAGGTGATACCCCCATAGCAAACAATGAATAGTTTTGCATGGCATTACCAGACACCAAGTTCATCATGTTCAAGAACGGTAAATCACTCAGGGCATTCAAGTTTTCAACATTGATCCCCGGTACTGTGATATGCGCACCTAATCGAAAGACAAACAGAATAAAGATGGTGAAGATAATCCGTGCTCTTACATCTTTTATTTTGAAAGCTTCCTTTAGAGTTTTGAAAAACATAATTTCCCTCTAAACTTTCTTAAATATTAACCCTATAAAATAAGCGGTTGAAAATCAACCGCCAATTGAATTATTTTGCTTCAAGAAGTTCTACAGAACCACCAGCAGCTTCAATAGCAGCTTTCGCAGCAGAAGATGCTTTAGCAACGTTAACCTTAAGGTTTTTAACTGTCAATTCGCCGTTAGCAAGAACTTTGATACCAGATTTAACATCTTTGATGATTTTAGCAGCTACAAGAGTTTCAGCTGTAACTTCAGCACCATCACCAAGACGGTTCAAAGTGTCAAGGTTTACGATTGCGTATTCTTTACGGTTTACGTTAGTAAATCCGCGTTTTGGAAGACGACGGAACAATTCTGTTTGTCCACCTTCAAAACCAGGACGTACGCCACCACCTGAACGTGATTTTTGACCTTTTTGTCCACGACCAGATGTTTTACCGTTACCAGATGAAGTACCACGACCTACACGGTTGCGAACTTTACGGCTGCCTTCAGCAGCTTTCATTTCATGAAGTTTCATGTTTTCTCCTTATTTTGTACAATGCTGCCGCCTCGCTCCACTCTAAGGAAGGATGGAGTTCAACTCGCCTGTACTTTTCTAATTTTTGGCTTTTAAACCTTTTCCATTTTACTAAATTTACTCTGAAAAAGCAAATCATTCCATAGTCTTTTCCTTTTCTAAAACAGAAAAAAGAGTATGTCTTTCATACCCTTTTTTCGTTTATTTTGCTGGAACTTCAATTTTTCCTGAAACAATATCAGCTTTTGCTGCTTCAACTGCTTTCCAAGCTTCATCTGAAGCATTATCTCGAGCAAGTGTTACACCGCCGTTAGAAAGATCATACTTGAGGTTTTCACCACCAGGGAATTTCCCTTTTTCTGTTCTATTGGCAATATCTTTAACTGCGTTTCCAACTTCTTTAACTGTTGAAACAAGGACAAAGTTTGATTTTTTTCCATCTTTTGATGTATACCCACCTAAATATTCTTGGTCCTGGTCAACACCAACAACCCATACTTTATCTTCTTCTTTTCTTGTTTCATTCAAATTCTTAGCTTCTGTGAACAAACCTGTTCCGACACTACCTGCTGCTTGATAAATCACATCTGCACCACTAGCGTACATTGCTGAAGCCATTGTTTTACCTTTGCCGGCATCTGTGAAGGACTGCGCATATTGTACATCAACTTTGATATCTGGTGATACTGATTTGGCACCCGCTGTAAAGCCTGTTTCAAAAGCGGCAAGAACATCTGACTTGATCCCACCGATGAAACCAACATGATTTGTTTTACTTGTTTTTGCTGCTGCGACACCCGCAAGGTAAGCTGACTGTTGATCCGCAAAAGTTGCAGAGACCACATTGTCTTTACCTTCGATGACCGAATCGATAACAGCAAATTTTGTATCAGGATTGTTTTGTGCGGCTTGAGAAGTTGCTTCGTGCAAAACAAAGCCAATGCTGAACACAAGATCATAACCACCTGAAACGGCCGAATTAAAGTTTGAAGTGAATTCAGCTGGAGAGTTAGATTGGAAGTAGTTAATTCCCTTTCCTTTTGAAAGCCCGTTATCTTTACCCCAAGCTTGAAGACCTTCCCAAGCTGATTGGTTAAATGAGCGATCATCAACCCCATCATTACCTAAAACTAAGGCTGCATTAAGGTCTGTTTTTCCTTGCGATCTTTCTGTATTGCGTCCTCCGCAACCTGCAAGTACAATTACTGATGCAAGTGCTACTGTCGCAAGTGCAAAAATTCGTTTGTTCATTCTTCTCTTCCTTTCACATTTAAAAACAATTATACCTTAAAATTTAATGTACATTTTTACTTATTTAATTCGACATCTTGAAAATTTTTACAATTTCCTCAGAAAAAAAGTCCAGATAATCTGAACTTTTTTAATTATTATTTAACTTCTTCAATTGTTACCAAGTGTGAAATTGAGTTAGCCATGCCGCGAAGTGCTGCATTGTCTTCTTTCACAACTGATGAACCAAGTTTACCAAGGCCAAGTGCAACAACAGTTTTACGTTGTGCAGGGATACGGCCGATTGGTGATTTTACCAATGTAATTTTGATTTGAGCCATGATATCCTCCTTATGCCAAATCGCTTACTGATTTGCCGCGGAGTTCCGCAACTTCTTCAGCGCGTTTCAATTGTTGCAAACCTTCAACTGTTGCGCGAACAACGTTGATTGCTGTGTTTGAACCTAATGATTTAGATGTTACGTCAGCAACACCTGCGAGTTCGAGGACGGCACGAACGGCACCACCTGCGGCAACTCCAGAACCTTCTACAGCTGGTTTGATAAGGATTTTACCACCGCCGAATACACCAAGTACTTCGTGAGGTACAGTAGTTCCTACCATAGGAACTGTCACGATGTTTTTCTTAGCTGCTTCGATAGCTTTACGGATTGCTTCTGGAACTTCTTGAGCTTTACCAGTACCGAAACCTACGCGACCGTTACGGTCACCAACTACAACAAGTGCAGCAAAGCGGAGACGACGTCCACCTTTAACAACTTTAGTAACGCGGTTGATTCCAACAACGCGTTCTTCGAATTCTTTAACTTCTTCGTTTCTAGCCATTTTAATGATTACCCCTTTCCTTAGAATTTCAATCCAGCTTCACGTGCAGCTTCTGCAAGTGCTTGGATACGTCCGTGATAGAGATAACCACCGCGGTCAAATACAACTGCTTCGATGCCTTTAGCTTTAGCAGCTTCAGCAACAAGTTTACCAACTTCAGCAGCTTGTTCTGTTTTAGTACCAGTCAATTTGAGTGATGATGCAGATGCAAGTGTTACAGCTGCTTCGTCATCAATAACTTGTGCATAGATGTTTGTGTTTGAACGGAAAACGTTCAAACGTGGAGTCTCAGCAGTACCTGAGATTTTTCCGCGAACGCGAATGTGGCGTTTTTGACGGAGTTTGTTTTTATCTGGTTTAGAAATCACAATTCTACCTCTTTAAATATTTTATATTTCGATAGTTTCTGCCATCGATTTTCTTGCAAAAAATGCAAGCGGGAAGTTTCTGTCTGTACAGAATTTTGGCAAACTTACATTCACCAAATGACGGATCATAATCTCAAAGAGATTATTTACCAGTTTTACCTTCTTTACGACGTACGAATTCGCCAACGTAACGAATACCTTTACCTTTATAAGGTTCTGGTGAACGACGGCTACGGATGTAAGCAGCTGTTTGACCAACAACTTCTTTATCTGAACCTGAAACGTTGATGTGTGTAGCATCTGGAACTTCGAAAGTGATTCCTGCTGGAGCTTCGATTTCGTCTGGGTGAGATTTACCAACAGCCAATACAAGTTTTGAACCTTGAAGTTGTGCACGGTAACCAACCCCGATCATTTCGAGTTCTTTACGGAAACCTTCGCTAACACCAACAACCATGTTGTTGAAGTTTGCACGAGTTGTTCCGTGGATAGTTTTCATTTCTTTAGAATCATCTGGACGTTTGAATGTTACTTCAGAACCATTGATTTCCATTGTGATTGCTTCTGCAAATGTACGAGTCAATTCGCCTTTAGGGCCTTTAACTGTTACTGTTGCGCCATTTTGTTCAACTGTTACACCAGCTGGCAAAACAACGACTTTATTACCAATACGTGACATGTTTTTTTACCTTTTCTGTTAAATTATCAAGAGTATTTCTACTACCTGTTTTCACAATTATAATACTTTCAGCTTACGGGTAAAGGATTACCAGATGTAAGCAAGAACTTCACCACCGATGTTCTTAGAACGTGCAGCTTTGTCAGTTACAACGCCTTCAGAAGTTGAGATGATTGCTGTACCAAGTCCGTTAAGTACGCGTGGTACTTCGTCAGATTTAACGTAAACACGGAGACCTGGTTTAGAGATACGTTTCAAGTTAGTGATAACTTTTTCGTTGTTTTTTCCGTATTTCAAGAATACACGGATAACACCTTGTTTGTTATCTTCAACGTACTCAACGTCTTTCACATAACCTTCAGCTTTGAGGATTTCTGCGATTTCACGTTTGATTTTTGAAGCAGGTGCTTCAACAACTTCGAAACGACGCATGTTTCCGTTACGGATACGTGTGAGGAAGTCTGCAATTGGGTCTGTCATTACCATAATGTAATTTCTCCTTATTTGTAGTTTGGGTTTGTTCAATCCCACTTTCAAATTAATGAGGTCTTTTTAAAAAGACCGAACTTATATAGTTTATCAAATTATTTCTCTCGTGTCAATAGGCTCGGGTGTTTCTTCCTCCATTTAATTTTTGAAAGATAAAAAACACAGCTTCTAAAATATAGCTGTGTTTTTTCATTAATAAAGATATCTCGATTAAAGAGTTATTCTTCTTTCTCTTCCGTTTTTTCCTGAAGAACCGAGGTTTTGGAAAAAGAAAATATTTTAAAGACAAGGAAACTTAATAAGATCAAAATAATAAGAATTTCCATCATCTATTCTCCATTTTCTAACCTCTGCATAGTATTTAAAGCTTCTTGCCAGGTTGGCACTGAAAAACCAATAGCTTCTGTTTTCTTTATACTCAATGTGGAATTGTAAGGGCGTTTTACATTTGATTCAAGCTCTACTGTAGCAAGGGGTAAAAGCTTGACTTCTTCTTGGTGCAAAATATATTTTGCAAATTTAAACCAAGAAATATTTTCGGTTTCAACTTTTGCGTTGGACAGATGATAAATACCATATTTTGGTTTATGCTGTACCAAGTAAATCATAAAATCAGCTAATGTTCTGGTCCAAGTTGGGCAACCAAATTGATCATTGACGACCATAATTACTTGATCATCTTTATTCTTGGCTTTATTTTTCATAGTGGAGACAAAATTATTACCGTAGCATCCAAAAAGCCAGCTTGTACGAATAATATAATGTTTAGTAGTGTTTTTCTGCACAGCATTTTCACCCAATAGTTTTGTATAACCATAGTGGGTTTGTGGGTGTGGAACATCGTCTACTTCCCATTCTTTCCCAAGCTCTAAGTTGCCGCTGAAGACATAATCAGTGGAGACATAAAGTAATAATGCTCCCACATTCTCAGCTGCTTGTGCAATATTTTCGGTACCGACAGCATTGACCTGCTCGGCTAAATGTCGCTCTTCTTGTTCTGCTTTTTCGACTGCAGTATAGCCTGCACAAAGATAAATAATTTGTGGTTTATGATGAGAAAAATACGCATCAACTGCAACTTTATCGGTGATATCTAGCTCGTGTGACCCCGTAGCCAGATAAGGAATTTTTTCTCTATCAAACCGTAAGCAAAGTTCCCGTCCCAACAAACCATTTTTTCCTATAATCAGATTCATTCTTGACTTTCTAGTGACTGAATCACTTCACGCAACTGTTTAACGGAGTTTTTAAAAGCTTTACGTTCGTATGCATCAATATTTAATTCGATAATTTCTCTTACGCCAGTTTGATTTACGACGGATGGAACACCAGTGAAGATACCTTCTTCACCATATTGACCTTCTAGGTATGATGAAACAGGAAGAACTGCTTGTTCATTATTTAGAATGGCTTTTACTATCCTAGCTGTACTCATTCCGATACCATAATAAGTCGCCTTTTTACGGTCAATAATTTCATAAGCGGCATTTTTTACCTTGTCTGATAAAGTTTGTAAATCGCCAACTTCTAAGCGATTGTTTTGCACGATAAATTCAAGAATTGGTTTACCACCAACCGTCGTATGTGACCATACCGCAACTTCTGAATCCCCATGTTCACCAATAATATAACCGTGGATACTTCGAGGATCTATCTCAAGTTTTGTCGCGAGTTCTTTACGAAAACGTGTCGTATCTAAGGTTGTTCCTGTTCCAACAACCCTAGAAGCTGGTAGACCTGAAGCTTTCCAAGCACAGTAAGTCAGAACATCTACAGGGTTAGAGGCAATAACAAAGACGCCATCAAAACCAGACATCATTACCTCATCCACAATAGATTTCATTATTTTAGCATTTGTATCTACAAGTTCTAACCGTGTTTGTCCTGGTTTTTGATTAATCCCTGCTGTAATGACAACTACGTTTGCATCTTTACATTCTTCATAACCGCCAGATTTGACATTTACATTTTCTTGACCCCAAGCAATTCCGTCAAGGAGGTCCAAAGCTTCCCCCTCAGCTTTTTCCTGATTCACATCAATCAGCACAAGGTCATTAACAATTCCTTGATTAATCATCGAATAAGCAATGCTTGTCCCGACAAATCCTGTTCCAACAACGACTACTTTTCTATTTGTTACTTGCATATTTACACTTCCTTCTGTATTATTTCTCTATCTCTATATTAAGCCATAATTAGACATTTGTAAAATGAATTAATTTAATGATAGATATTAATTTATTTAATTAAATTTGGCGTTTATACTGATGTAGAAAAATACTGCTCATCCGATAATAGCGTGGAGCAAACTGCCGAATGTTTTCGGAATGATAGCCCACTAAAAATTTATTATGATCAACAATCAAAGGTGTCTGTAACACTTCAAAATTTTCGCTGAGATAAACGACTGCCTCATTAAAATGCATCTGTTGGAGCTGAAGAATTTTTCGGTGCAAATCCTCTGTGCAACGCTTCGTCGACTTCACGATATCATCAATACCATTTTCAGTTAGTCGAAGCATATACGACAAGTCTTCACAGCTCACACAATCTATCGTACATTTTCGATAAGGGATATGATGTTCATTCAGCCAATTTATCGCCTTTCTACTGGATAAACAAGAGTTGCGATAGTAGATAGTAATCATTTTTTCTCCTTTATAATATCTGTGCTTTTTCTATAAACATTGTAGAGCTTTCTTTTTAATTTGTAAAATAAATCTATTTAATACAAAGAATTATTAAATATAATCAAAACTTCAAATAATTAATTAATATATATAATTATAACTATCAAAAAGATTCATTTTACCTATCCTTAACTTTATAGTATACTAAGACCGTAGTTAATCACTCAATCATGTTGAAGACACCTTGAAAAGTTCTTTGGTCCCAAGCGGCCCTTTACTCAAAAAATTTATGACAAAAAACAATTACAATTCTCTTTTCAATCTGTTAAAAACTTGATTTTAAAGCAGTACTCTTCGTACTGCTTTTTTTACACTTTATAATTCAATACTTCTGCGATATGGAGGATATCCGTACTTATTTTTCGTAAATTGTTAAGAATTCGAATATCTTCAAAGTCTGATCGTAGTAAATCTCTATTGACTTGAGTAAGATTAAGAATTTCTCGCTCTAACTTTTTAATCTCATCCAGTATTGTTTCTTCTTCCTGATGTTGTTTATCTTTAAGGAATGTAAAAACTTGATCGAGCATACTCTCTATTAATGGTACGATAGACTCCATGACTAGCTTAATGGCCAATTCATTTTTTTCCTTGTCCTCTTCCTCCTCCGAGTAATCGTAAACATTCAGTGTCAACACGATATCTTTGGTATATGCCTCAATCTGGGCCAAATAATTTATAATTTTATATGCCCTTCCGACAGAAATAGCATATTTATCCTTTAGCTCAACTGTATTAAGATTGACAAGTGCCCGATTAATCTCCTGTACCAAGTAGTTAATCAAAGGTTCATTTATAAGACTCGTGCTATTTTTTTCTCTACGTTGAACATTCATTCCTTCGGCAAAATCCTCTTGCACAAGTTCAAATGTTCTTTGAATTTCTTTAAGGATCTGCTCAACTTCAATCTCTGGTGTGCGGAGTAACCTTCGATCAATAAATTTTAGTTTCAGGTGCGCTGTATCATCTGGTGCATTTTTAACACACTTTTCCGCCAACTGAATAATAAATTTCGAAAGTGGTAACAAAATAAAAAGTGTTGCAACATTAAAAATAATATGAGCATAAACTAGTTGCAGGGCAATACTTTCAGAAGTATTCTGAATGAGGCTGACAAAACCGAAAGGTAAAATAGTCAAAGCTGTGAAGATGAGCGCTCCAATAATATTAAACCAGACATGGACCATCGCAGCCTGCTTGGCTATTTTATTTCCACGGATTGATGCAAGAAGAGTGGTCACAACAGTCCCCACATTAAACCCATACAGAATAAATATAGCTTGATGTAAATCCACCACAATACCTGCGGCAACCATCGTCAGCAAAATACCTACTGAAGCAGTTGAACTTTGAATTAAAGCAGTAACAGCAAAACCAACCAATAAACCTACAAGAGGCATTTGCGTATGAGTAAACAGTTCCGCCATGAGAGGTGCTTCTCTTAAAGGAACCATGGATACACTCATCAGATTTAGCCCTAAGAATAAGAGCCCAAACCCTAGCAAGATCATTCCCATGTGATTGAAAGCCTTACGTTTCATAAACAGCATGGCAATCGTGCCTATAAAAATGACAAAGGGAACAATGTCTTGAATATTAAATGTAAATAAAATGCCTGTTATGGTCGTTCCAGCATTGGCCCCCATAATAATTCCTGCAGCCTGGCTCAAATTCATCAATGACGAATCAATAAATCCTAAAACCATAACTGTTGTCGCTGTAGAACTCTGAATGACCGCGGTGATGATAAAACCTAAAAAAGCGCCGAACCATTTATTACGTGTCAAACGCTGTAAGATCTTTTTCAGTTGAGAACCGGCAATCAAGCTTAAACCATCACTCATCAAGCTCATACCGTATAAGAAAAGGCCCAAACCGCCTAATAAGAAAAAAATGTCGTAGATGGTCATCACAAAATCTCCAGATTGCATTCATGTTTTTATTTATTTTTCACTTATATTTAAGTATATCTTATTTTAATTTCATTAAGAAACAATATTGTAATAAAGATATTTTTGAAAACAAAAAAACTTCCTCAAATGAGAAAGTGTTTTTTTCTGTTAGAACCACAATCCCCCGTGGAGATTGCATGGGCAATAAGCTAAGCTTCTGAAATGCCCTTTTTATATCAATTTCAAATTACCAAGATGCTTTCTTAACGCCTGGAAGTTGACCTTTGTAAGCCAACTCACGAAGACAGATACGGCAAAGTTTAAATTTGCGGTAAACTGAATGTGGGCGTCCGCAGCGTTCGCAACGAGTGTAGGCTTGCGTTGAGAATTTTGCAGGGCGTTGGTTTTTAACAACCATAGATTTCTTAGCCATTAGTTATTCTCCTATCCTATTATTTAGCAAACGGCATGCCAAGTTTAGCAAGCAATTCATGTGATTCTTCGTCAGTGTTCGCAGTTGTTACGATAACAACATCCAAACCACGTACTTTATCAACATCATCGTATGAGATTTCTGGGAAGATCAATTGTTCTTTCACACCAAGTGTGTAGTTTCCGCGTCCATCAAACGCTTTGTTTGATACACCGTGGAAGTCACGTACACGTGGAAGAGAAACAGTTACGAGTTTATCCAAAAATTCGTACATGCGTTCGCCACGAAGAGTTACTTTCGCACCGATAGCTTGACCTTCACGAAGACGGAAAGCCGCGATTGATTTTTTAGCTTTAGTAATCAACGGTTTTTGACCAGAGATCAAAGCCAATTCAGCAACGGCTTTGTCAAGGTTTTTAGAGTTGCTTACTGCATCCCCAACACCCATGTTAAGCACGATTTTTTCAACTTTTGGCACTGCCATAATTGAAGTGTAACCGAATTTTTCAGTCAATGCTGGTACTACTTCGTTAGAGTATTTTTCTTTTAAACGATTAGTCATATTCTTTCTCCTTCCCGTCTTAGTCTAGGACTTCGCCTGATTTTTTGTTGAAACGAACTTTTTTGCCGTCAACTTCTTTATAACCAACACGACCAGCTACACCGTTTTTGTCGAGCACTTGTACGTTAGAAACGTGGATAGGTGCTTCGATTTCAAGGATAGCGCCGTTTGGATTAACAGCGTCTGGTTTTTGGTGTTTCTTCATGATAGCAACACCTTCAACGATGACTTTGTTCATTTTTGGCAAAGCTTTAATCACTTTACCTGTTGTACCGCGGTCTTTGCCTGCGATAACTTTTACAGTATCTCCAGTTTTTACAAACATTTGATATTCCTTTCTTACGCCCTCTGGGCACCCTACATGTAGGGGACTATTTCTATCTATGATAGAAGTGGATTTATAAATGTGGAATAAAATTCCTTTTGTTGATTTTGACATCAATAGCGGGATACTCTCCCGCTATTTCGACATCCTCTAAATATTAGAGAACCTCAGGTGCCAAAGAAACAATCTTCATGTAACCAGCTTCGCGAAGTTCACGAGCTACTGGGCCAAAGATACGTGTTCCTTTAGGTGTTTTATCGTCACGGATAATAACTGCTGCATTTTCGTCAAATTTGATGTAAGATCCATCAGGACGTTTAGCACCAGATTTAGTACGAACGATAACAGCTTTAACAACTTCACCTTTTTTAACAGCTCCACCAGGGGCAGCTGATTTTACTGTAGCTACGATAACATCACCAATACCAGCGAATTTACGGCTTGAACCACCGAGTACACGGATAGTCAAGATTTCTTTGGCACCAGAGTTATCTGCAACTTTCAAACGGCTTTCTGTTTGAATCATGCTTTTTTCCTCCTAGTTAGCTTAGATAATTACAGCTTCTTCAACGATTTCGATCAAGCGGAAACGTTTGTCTTTTGAAAGAGGACGAGTTTCCATGATACGTACGATATCACCAGTTTTGGCAGTATTGTTTTCGTCATGAGCTTTGTATTTTTTAGAGTAGTTAATGCGTTTACCATAGACTGGGTGGTTACGTTTAGTTTCTACGACAACTGTGATAGTTTTATCCATTTTGTCTGAAACCACGCGGCCTTGATAAACTTTACGTTGATTACGTTCCATTTATGTATTTCTCCCGATCTATTTAGTCAATTCGCGTTGCACAGTTTTAACACGTGCAATTGTTTTCTTCACTTCGTCAAGTTTCGCTGTGTTTTCGAGACGACCAGCTGCAGCTTGGAAACGAAGTTCAAACAATTCTTTTTTCAATTCAGCTTCGCGTGTAGCCAATTCGTCGATTGACAAAGCGCGGAGATCCTTGAGAAGTGATTTTGTTTCGTTCAATTTCATTCTGCGTCACCTCGTTTTACAAATTTAGTCTTGACTGGAAGTTTGTGAGATGCAAGACGCAAAGCTTCACGTGCTACTTCTTCACTTACACCAGCAATTTCAAACATGATTTTACCACGTTTAACTGGTGATACCCAACCTTCAGGAGCACCTTTCCCTGAACCCATACGCACACCAATAGCTTTGGCTGTGTAAGATTTATGAGGGAAGATTTTAATCCAAACTTGACCGTTACGTTTCATGTAACGAGTCATAGCAATACGGGCTGCTTCGATTTGACGGTTAGTGATCCAGTGAGAAGTAGTCGCTTGAAGACCAAATTCACCGAATGCGATTTCTTTACCGCCTTTAGCTTCGCCACGCATTTTACCGCGGAATTCACGACGGTGTTTTACACGTTTTGGTACTAACATGGATTAATTTTCTCCTTTCACAGATTTTTTAGTTGGGAGAACTTCACCACGGTAGATCCAAACTTTAACGCCGAGTTTACCGTAAGTAGTGTCTGCTTCTTCCCAAGCATAGTCGATATCCGCACGCAATGTGTGGAGTGGAACTGTACCTTCAGAGTATCCTTCTGCACGGGCGATGTCCGCACCGTTCAAACGACCAGATACTTGAGTTTTGATACCTTTAGCTCCTGCACGCATAGCACGTTGGATAGCTTGTTTTTGAGCACGACGGAAAGCGATACGTGCTTCAAGTTGTTTAGCAATTCCTTCACCAACTAAGTGAGCATCCAAGTCAGGACGTTTGATCTCAACGATGTTGATGTGAACTTGTTTACCAGTGAGTTTGTTGAGGTCTGCACGAAGTGCATCAACATTAGCACCAGATTTACCGATAACCATACCTGGTTTTGCAGTGTGCAAAGTAACGATAACTTTGTTTACAGCACGTTCAGTTTCAATAAGTGAAACTGAAGCATCAGCAAGTTTTGTTTGAACGAGTTGGCGAATTGCCAAATCTTCGTGAAGGTAATCCGCATATTCTTTCTCAGCATACCATTTGGCATCCCAGTCGCGAATAACGCCAACACGCATACCAATTGGATGAATTTTTTGACCCACGATTTTACCTCCTTATTCTTTCTCAGCCACTACTACTGTAATGTGGCTAGTACGTTTGTTGATTGGTGAAGCTGAACCTTTCGCACGTGGACGGAAACGTTTCATTGTTGGTCCTTCGTTGACGAAAGTTTCGCTAACTACCAAGTTAGCTTTTTCAAGACCAAAGTTGTTTTCTGCATTAGCGATAGCTGAGTTCATTACTTTAAGAACTTCTGCAGCACCTTTAGTCGGTGTGAATTTCAAGATTGCGATTGCATCCGCAACACGTTTACCACGAATCAAGTCTGTAACAAGACGAGTTTTACGAGGTGAAACGCGAACTGTTTTTGCAGTTGCTTTAGCTGAAGTGATTTCTGCCATTTTGTTCTCCTCCTATTAACGTCTAGTTTTCTTGTCGTCAGCAGCGTGACCACGGTATGTACGAGTTGGTGCAAATTCACCTAATTTGTGTCCAACCATATCTTCTTGAACATAAACGGGAACGTGTTTGCGACCATCGTAAACAGCAATTGTAAGTCCTACAAAGTTAGGGTAGATTGTAGAACGGCGTGACCAAGTTTTGATCACTGATTTCTTTTCGGCGTTTTCTTGAGCTTCGACTTTTTTCATCAAATGCTCGTCAGCGAAAGGCCCCTTCTTAAGACTACGACTCATGTTTTTGAGTTCTCCTTTAAATTTGATACCACGCTGGCTACTAGGGCCAGGTTGGCGGATGATTTATATAGATATCTTCTCGACATCTTACTAAAGTTGACAAGATTTATCAATTTTAGCAAGACGCCGAGAAGGCATCTCAATAAAATATCTTACGCACAGATACAAACTTAACTTTTTTAACAAAAGTAAAGCTTGCCTTATGCTGCAAAATTATTTATCGTTGATACGTTTAACAATAAGTTTGTTAGAACGTGCGTTTTTATTACGTGTTTTGAGACCAAGAGCTGGTTTGCCCCATGGAGTCATTGGTGATTTACGACCAACAGGTTGTTTACCTTCACCACCACCGTGTGGGTGATCATTCGGGTTCATTACAGAACCACGAACTGTTGGACGGATACCACGCCAACGTGTACGACCCGCTTTACCATAGTTGATCAAGTTGTGTTGTTCGTTACCAACTGTACCAACTGTAGCACGACAAGATGAAAGAATCATACGCATTTCGCCTGATTGAAGACGAACGAGTGTATATTTACCTTCTGTACCAAGTACTTGTGCAGATGTACCAGCTGAACGTACGAGTTGTCCACCTTTACCAGGTTTCATCTCGATGTTGTGGATCAAAGTACCAACTGGAATGTTAGCAAGTGGCAATGCGTTACCAACTTTGATATCTGATTCAGGACCAGATACAACTGTCATACCAACTTCAAGACCTTTAGGTGCAAGAATGTATGATTTGATACCATTTTCGTATACGATAAGGGCAATATTAGCTGAACGGTTTGGATCGTATTCGATTGTAGCAACTTTAGCTTTTACGTTATCAGTTGTACGTTTGAAGTCGATCAAACGGTATTTACGTTTGTGTCCGCCACCGTGGTGACGTACTGTAATGCGGCCAAGGTTGTTACGACCAGCGTTTTTGCTAAGACTTACAAGCAAGCTCTTTTCAGGAGTACTTGTAGTGATTTCTGCAAAATCGCTACCAGTCATGTTACGACGACCGTTTGTGGTAGGTTTGTAAACTTTAATTCCCACGATTTTCCTCCTCTATTATTCTGCGTCTTCGCCGAAGATATCAATAGATTTTGAACCTTCAGTCAAAGTGATAATTGCTTTTTTGTAGCCAGGTTTGAAACCTGTGTAACGACCAACACGTTTAGCTTTAGGCTTAACGCTGATTGTGTTTACAGATGCAACTTGAACACCTTCAAATGCTGCTTCAACAGCTTGTTTGATAAGGAGTTTGTGTGCGCGAGCATCTACTTCAAAAGTGTATTTCTTTTGATCCATTGCTTGCATAGAAGCTTCTGTAATAATTGGTTTACGGATTACGTCATAAAGAGACATTATGCAAGAACCTCCTCAATTTGAGACAGAGCTGCTTGAGTAGCAAGAACTTTGTCAGTGTTTACAAGATCAAGTACGCTTACTGAGCTAGCAGTTGATACTTTCACGTTTTTAAGGTTACGAGCAGAGAGTTCTGCGAATTCGTTACCTTCGTTAGGAAGAACAACAAGCACTTTACGTTCGATTGAAAGAGCTTCAAGAACTTTAGCGAATTCGCTAGTTTTTGGTGCTGAGAAGTTCAACTCGTCAACAGCCAAGAGTGTGTTGTCGATAACTTTTTGTGAGTAAGCTGATTTAAGAGCCAACTGACGTACTTTTTGTGGAAGTTTGTAAGCATAGCTACGTGGGTTAGGACCGAAGACAGTACCACCACCACGGAATTGTGGTGAGCGGATTGAACCTTGACGGGCACGTCCAGTTCCTTTTTGACGCCATGGTTTTTTACCGCCACCAGATACGAGTGAACGGTTTTTATGAGCGTGTGTACCTTGACGGAGGCTAGCACGTTGTGAAAGAACGACATCAAATACTACAGTTTCGTTTGGTTCGATACCAAATACTGCATCGTTAAGTGTTACTTCACCAGCTTGTGTGCCGTCTTGTTTAAATAATGATACTTTTGCCATTATAATCTATCTCCTTTCCTTATTATTTAGATTTGATCGCTGATTTAATAACGATCAATGATTTTTTAGATCCAGGTACGTTACCTTTTACAAGGATAACGTTTTGTTCTGGAAGTACTTGTGCGATAACAAGGTTTTGTACAGTAACTTTTTTGTTACCCATACGTCCCGCAAGGCGTTTACCTTTAGGAACTTTGTTAGCCGCAACAGGACCCATTGAACCAGGACGACGGTGGTAACGTGAACCGTGAGCCATTGGCCCGCGTGATTGACCCCAACGTTTGATTGGTCCTTGGAAACCTTTACCTTTAGAAGTACCGGTAACATCAACGACATCTCCAGCTTCGAAAGTATCAACTTTAATTTCTGATCCAACTTCTAAGCCTTCGATTCCTTTGAATTCACGAATGAAGCGCTTAGGAGCTGTGTTAGCTTTAGCTACATGACCTTTGGCAGGTTTGTTAGACAAAACTTCACGTTTGTCATCGAAACCAACTTGAACAGCTTCATAACCGTCTGTATCGACAGTTTTAGTTTGAAGCACAACGTTCGGAGTTGCTTCGATCACAGTTACGGGGATTAATTCACCGTTGTCTGTGAAGATTTGAGTCATTCCCACTTTTTTCCCTAAGATTCCTTTTGACATGAGAATTACCTTTCTTATAATTTAATTTCGATGTTTACGCCACTTGGAAGATCAAGTTTCATCAATGAATCAACAGTTTTTTGTGTTGGTTCGATGATGTCGATCAAACGTTTGTGTGTACGCATTTCAAATTGTTCGCGAGAGTCTTTGTATTTGTGAGTCGCGCGGATAACTGTGTAGACGCTACGGTCAGTTGGAAGTGGGATTGGGCCACTTACTTCTGCGTTTGTACGTTTTGCAGTTTCTACAATTTTTTCAGCAGCAGCGTCAAGGATACGGTGTTCGTATGCTTTGAGGCGGATACGGATTTTTTTAGTTGCCATTTTTTCTCCTTCGTCTATTTGTTAATAGGCTAGCTCAGCGGGAAAACCGACACTGAAGTATGGCAATACTTTCGGGTGTGTCGCAACCTCTCGCTTCGTCGCTAATACTGTAATTTTTACAGCACCTATCTATTCTACCAAAGCGACTTTGTCTTGTCAAGAGCATAATACCTTTTTATTTAATTTATTTTTAGCTCACTCATATGTCTTCTCTTTTACTTCTAGCCCTTACTTTACGTGAATATTTTGCGACAGAATAATTCACATGGCTTTAGAAATACTATATAATAGTAATAAATACATATTAATTAATATAGGAGAACTTATGATTAAAGAATTCAAAGAATTTATTTTACGTGGTAATGTTTTAGATTTGGCAGTTGGGGTTATCATTGGTGCTGCTTTTACGGCCATTGTCACTTCTTTGGTAAATAACCTTATCAACCCACTTATTGGTCTTTTTGTTCAAGATGGCGCTTTGACACAAATGTCAGTTAAGGTTGCTGGTGCAACTTTTGCTTATGGGGCTTTCTTAAATGATGTTTTAAACTTCTTGATTACAGCCTTTGTCATCTTCATTCTCATAAAAGCCATCAACAAGCTTTTCCCTAAGAAAGAAGAACAAGAAGAAATTGTTTCTAACGATGAATTAGATACTCTGCGTGAAATCCGTGACCTTTTGAAAGAAAAAGAACTTTCAAAATAACATTACACATTAAAAACCTCTATTATAATAGAGGTTTTTAATGTGTAAGAAAAGTTCTAACTTTCCTATCAAAATTGAATTTTAAAAAGACAAAGCGGAAAAAATTATCTGCAAGCACGGCAAACCAGATGCCTTCTAAGCCCAAGGTAAATGTTTGACTTAGAATATAACCGAGACCCACACGTATAATAAGCATCCCGATAATTGTTGTATATAAAGGAAGTTTTGCATTACCTATTCCTTGAAAAGCCGCCGTATAAGTGGTCGTTCCAGTGACAAAAAAAGTTGCCAAAAAAGAAAAGAGGATAACTGTGTTACTTGAAGCTATAGCGACAGTGTCTGTCGTAAAAAGATTACTTAATGATGTAGAAACTAAGACAAGAAGCAAACCAATACTCAACATCATCCCTGTCGCTAGCCAGTAGGTTCTTTTAATATATGACTGAATGGCTCCATAGTTATGTTGTCCAAACTCTTGAGCCACCAAAATAACTGTTACGGTAGCTAAACCGAATGCCGGCATATAGTTAAACTGAGTAATACTTTCGCCGATCGCATTTCCTGCAAAAACCCGATTTCCAAGAGCAATAATCAGCACCATGATTACCAAATCTCCTAGACGCATCGCCAAACGTTCACCAGCGGCCGGAATTGTTAAAAAGATCAGTTCTCTACTGATTTTTTCAGAGAAAAAGTTTTTCGTAGGTTGTAAATCCTTATCTTTGAGTTTTTTCCAGAGATACAGAAGCGCTACGCCCCTCGAAAAGATTGCTCCTAAGGCAGCTCCCATAATTCCCATATGAAAAACAAATATCAAAAGGGCTGAGAGAGCGATATTTAAAATATTGGTAAAGAGACTCGCATACATGGGTGTACGGCTGTCCCCATTTGCTCTTATAATGGCTCCAAAACTGGTCATTAAAGCCAGCAAAATAATTGTCCCACCAACCAAAAGGAGGTACTCTTGACCTAAAGTCGCTACATCCCCACGCCCGCCAAAAAAGCGCACGAGAGCTTGTGCAAAAAGAGCCGTAAGAATCCCAATAGTCCCTCCCAGTAATGCAGTGAGCTTTACCCCTGCGTTCACCATTTTCTTTGACATTTCACGTGCAAGGAAGCTTGATAAAATTGTCCCTAAAGCTATGAAAACGGCCTGATAAACGGTGATAATATTATTGGCTAGTGACACACCGGCTACAGCTGTGAGTCCAATTCGGGTGACTAAAAAGGTATCACTAATCCCCACCAGCATCTGCAGAAAATTCTCAACTACGGCTGGGAGAGCAAATTTTAATATTTCTTTTGTAGATTTCATATCCCTAATAAATAAGAGCGCACCCTTAACGATACGCTCTTATTTTTTATCCTTCAACTTCTTCGATTTGGTGTAAATCAAGCTCTACTGGTGTTTCACGACCAAACATATCAACCATAACTTTAATCTTATCGTCGCCTAGGACTTCTGTGATTGGCGCTTCAAATCCTGAGAAGGCGCCATCAATGATACGTACACGTTTACCCACAAAGATATCAAAATCAATTTCACGTACAACTTTACCCATACCAATAAGGATTTCTTGAATTTCTTCTTCAAAAAGTGGCGTTGGTTTTGAACGGTTACCGTGTGACCCAACGAAACCTGTAACGTTCGGTGTATTACGAACGATAAACCAAGCTTCATCTGTCATGTTCATTTCTACCAAAACATAACCTGGGAAGAGATTTTCTTCAACATCTTTCATCTTACCGTTCACTTCTGAGCGAACTGTTTCTGTCGGAATTTCAACACGAAGAATTTTATCTGCCATGTTATAAAGTTCTGCACGTTCAAGTAAATCTTCTTTTACTTTTTTCTCGTAACCAGAATAAGTTTGGATAACAAACCAGCCTTGGTCAAAACTTGTTAATGTACTTTCGTCCATTGGAGTACCTCTTTATTGTTTTTTATTTTTTTAGTTTCAAATTTATGAGTTCATGTTCTGAACGGATTGTATAAGAAAAAGGCTTTCGCCTCTTCTTTCATTATATCACTAATTACGTACAAATGGAAGCAGATGCTGTACAGCACTTGTGATACCATTTTGTGTTACCCAGTCAAAGATCATCAAAAAGATGAGGAAGAAAACTGTATATTCAATAACCATGAAAAAATCAATGACAGACTGCTTACGTGTCGGCCACGTTGTTAACTTCATTTCTTTGACAACACTTCCAATAAATTTAAACATTTGACTTATCTCGTTTCCTTATGCAAAGTATGTTTGCCACAACGTGAGCAAAACTTCTTGACTTCTATGCGTTTTTCTTTTGCTGTACCCGACAGTTGAAGAGAGTAGTTTCTCGAACCGCACACCGTACAGGCCAATCCTGCTTTTTTTAACATGCTATTATTTTAGCAGAACTAAGAGAAAAATACAAATCTCTCTATTTTTTTGTCATATTTTCTAAGACAAGGCGTGTATAATTAATTGCCCCTTGGTCCTTCGGATGGATAGCATCACTATAGAACCATGAACTTTGATTTGCTGATAAGCCATGCCAATCGATGATTGTCAAGTTGGGATACTTCTTAGCCATCGCTTCTAATTGTTCATTGTTATTGCTTTCCCACGGGCGTGGCATTTGATTATTAATCCAGAAGACCGGTTTATCACCAACTTCTTCCATAATTTTTTCCACGTAATTTGTATTGCCAACGGTCAGTGTGCCATTAGTTCCAAGACCAATTAAGACAGCATCTGCTTTTTCAACTGCTTCTTTATTCTCTGCTAAAATGGTCGCTCCACCATCTACTTGCTCACCAACAACAGCTTTTATCGTCATTCTTGGGAAGGCTTCCTGTAGAGTGGTTGACCCTGCAACCATCACAGAATCACCAACTGCAAAAATTTGCATCTTGCTTGCTCTTTCTGCAACCACTGGATCAACGCCATATTTTTCAGCGATAGTCTTTAGTGGCGTGCTGACACGGGCATTAGCAGCTTTTAAGTTTGCAGCTTCAAGCGCTTTTTGTTGCTCCATAATTCGAGCTTCTAACACTTGCTGATCATGTGGTGATTTCGGAGAAGTAAGAATCATAACGAGTGATACAAGCACTAAAACGGACACTAGGATTACGCGGACGGGTAAGGCGCGCCATTTTTCCTGCTTAATTTGCTCAACTTTTGTCATCACCCAAGGCCATAAGTTGCTGTAATCATAAGCAACGAGCGGACGTTCAATAAAGCGATATGAAAACTCAGATAAGGCAAAAATCAAGGCCAACTGCCAAATGACGTTGTACCAACTTGTCGGATTAACGACTTTAGCAGCAACTAAAGCAAAGACTGGTAATTGCCAGAGATAAATCCCATACGAACGTGAACCAATATAATCAAAAAGTTTATTTGAAAATATTTTATTTGCTTTCAAGCCCGGATGAACAACCAAAAGGATTAATAGCATTGTCAAGAGACTGACAAACCAAAGGCCGCCATAGTAAGTCACTGGACTTTGCGCTGGCATAAAAACATATAAGATTAAAGTCAGTGCAAGAACGCCCCATAAAAGGTTACGTCCAAAAGCTTGTCCTTTTTTATTCAACTTGGCAGGCATTTTGTTCATTGGCCAAATGAAAGCCATACTTGCCCCCATCAGGAGACTAAAAATACGGGTATCTGTGCCATAATACACACGCGTTGGATCTTGCCCCACCTTATACTGAGCAATCATCAGAATCAATGAGAGAATGGCTAAAAAGTTTGTCAGAAGGAAACTGTGCTTCTTACTCCGAATGACCTTCACTAAAAAGATCATAATGAGCGGCCAGAAAATAAAGAATTGTCCTTCAATCGCCAGATAATATATATGCTTAAAAGGTGATTCTCCTGCAGCGTCAGCAAAGTAGGATGATCCCTGCTGAATTTGCCACCAGTTTTGCACCATAAAAATACTTGAGAGAAAGTTTGACCTGAGGCCCTTCATCTGATTTTGTTGGAAGAAGAACAAATAAGGCGAAACAATCAAGAAAACAGCCAAGAGCATAGGGTAAATACGTTTGGCTCTTTTCCCCAAAAACTTAAGTGGTCTTATCTTTTTAGTTTTAGTATATTCTCTTAGTAGTGAATCCGTGACTAAGTAGCCGGACAACACAAAGAAGAGAACAACGCCTAAAAATCCCCCTTGGATTTTCTGTGGATAAAGATGATACAAAATGACAGCAAGAACCCCAAGGGTACGTAAGCCATTAAAACCTGTTACGTAGCGTTTTTTTGCTTCCAAAACTGTCCTCCTTCTAAAAAGTAAGATTCACTTTTATTATTCTCTTTTTATATTTTTATTCCAATAATTTTTTTCATATATTTGCAAGAAAAAGAGCCGTGCCATGACTCTTTTTCTCATCTATGCACTACCCTTATTTTATCACTTTTCATGCTGTTTTAGAACAATTTACCTACCGAAAAAACCAGTAATTTTATCCCAAACATCTTTGGTAGCATTTTTAGCATCATCTACTGTTTTTTGGAAATCAAATCCGCTGCCTTTTTCAGAAGAATCACTGCTAGAATCTTCTGTTTGTGGCATATTTCCTGAACTGTTTTGTGCACTTTGCTCTTGATAAACAATTGCATCTTGTTGATCACGTAGAGCTGTCCAAGCTGGAGTTATCGGTGCAATATTATGCATGGCATAGGCATTTTCAGCTGTAAAGGCGGTTCCATCTGTATAAGGAAGCAAATAGCTGGCTATATTCCGGAAGATGACTGAAGGTTGCCCCTCAGAAGAACCTTCTAGTTGTTGCTGCTCATTTGTCTCATTCGGGAAACCAATCCATAGTGCAATCGCAATGTCAGGTGTATAACCAACCACCCATTGGTCAGTCGTATTATTTGTCCCTGTTTTACCTGCCATTGCATAGCTTGCCGGTGCAGCATTCCAAGCTGAACCGTTGGTAAATGTACCCAACATCATGGAATTCATCTTCTCTGCTACTTCTTTGGTCATGATCCGTTTTTGTGTCACGTTGGCTGTTGCGATTGTATCCCCAGCTGCATTTTCAATTTTAGTAATCAAATGCGCGCTGTTCATTACACCCTCATTCGCGAAAGTTGCAAAAGCTTGAGCCATTTCCCAAGGATTTGTTTCGACACCAGAACCAAGAACGGTTGATAAAGTGTTGTTTTCATCTTTTTTATTGAGATTCAAACCAAATTCACGCCCAACAGCATTCCCTTTTTCTGGAGTGATATCACGATAAGTATTAATAGCAGGAATATTGTAGGAGTTAGCTAAAGCTTGATACATCGGTACAGTACCCAGGTACTCTCCACTGTAATTTTGCGGTGTCCAATTGCCATAAGTTGTTGGTTTATCTTCCAATACTTTATCGATTGGCCAACCTGCTTGGACTGCGGGCAGATAGGCGATTAACGGTTTGATAACTGAACCTGTCGAACGTTTCGATTGTGTGGCATAGTTAAAGTCAAGGAAACTGTTATGGTCTTCTGATGTGACATTGCCGACAAGAGCCTCGACGCCACCAGTTTTCGGATTGATTGCCACCGAACCTGACTGTGCGTGCGTGCCATCTGCAGCTTGTGGGAAAAGTGCGGCATTGTCATAAGTGACCTGCATCCCTGCCTGCTTGTTTTGATCCAAAGTTGTATAAATCTTATAGCCGTCATTCATAATGTCCTGCAAGCTAAGGCCATATTTGCGTTCAGCTTCCGCAATCACAGCATTGAAATAGCTTGGATACTTGTAAGCTTCTGACTGAGAAACATAAGTGTCTTTTACCCGAGAGGCCAGATCGACCGATGCATAACTGTCTGCTTCTGACTGCGTGAGGTAGCCTGCACTGACCATGTTCTGCAGTACCGTATCTCGTCGCGGTGTCGCATATTTTCCGTCCTGGTAAAGTGGGTTATAAATTTCTGGACCCTTCAACATCCCCGCAAGCGTAGCGGCCTCATCTACGGTAACTGCATTTGCTGAGACTCCAAAGTATTTTTTACTGGCATCTTCAATCCCCCAAACACCATTCCCAAAATAAGCGTTATTCAGATACATTGTAAGAATGTCTTGTTTACTGTAATGTTTATTGATTTCTAAAGCGAGGAAAAATTCCCGGGCTTTACGGTCAATCGTTTGTTTCTGAGTAAGGTAGGCATTTTTGGCCAACTGCTGCGTGATGGTAGATCCACCACCAAAACGCCCCAAAGTAACAACTGCTAAGCTAAAGCGACTCAGATTAACCCCATGATTCTTATAAAAAGTACGGTCCTCGGTGGCGACTACGGCATTTTTAATATTGTCACTTATGGCATCAAACTTAACTGTTGTTCCTTTACTTCCATAAAGTAATCCTGCTTCATCACCATTTTTGTCCACAATTTGCGTTTGCGCATCAATGGATTTTTGCAAGATGGATACATTGGCCGTTTTTGCCAAATAGAACAAATAAGAACCAACAGCAAGAATCATAACCAAAATAGCAATAATAGTAATTTTAGTTAAATTATACTTTTTCCAGAAACGTTTTACTGGACGTAAAAATTGCCTTATTTTTTCTGTATAAGGCGCCATCATTCTTAAATATTTTTTTATGCCTTTAAGGTCTTCAAGCGGAATTTCCGCTTCTTTCAGCTCTTTTTCTTCTTCATTATTATTTTCTATTTTTTTAGATGATTTCTTGTTTTTAGCACGACGACTAAAATTTTGATCTTTTTCTGACATGATTTTTTAAAAATCCTTTTGTATTCTATATTTTGCCTATTCTAACAAAAAAGCCTTTGTGTTACAATATTCTATATGAAATTTAGTTTAATTTTACCAAAAAAAATTAAAAAGCAAAGTGTTTCGCATTTACTGGAGCACACTTGGCTCGTTCCACGCAAACAAAGACACCTTTTACGAACCAAAAAACATGTCTTCCTTAACGGCACATTGGCAGACTGGGAGGATTCTATAAAGCCCCAAGACGAAGTTACTCTTATTTTTGATGACGACGATTTCAGGCAGCTGGAGGTTCCCGTAGGCAACCCTCATCTTGCCGATATCCTGTATGAAGATGAACACCTTGTTATTGTAAATAAACCCGAAGGCATGAAAACTCATGGCAACACTGCTGAGGAAATTGCCCTACAAAATCACGTGACAGCTCGCCTGAAGAGCCCCGTACATGTCGTTCATCGCTTGGACAAGGAGACCTCTGGAGCAGTCCTCTTTGCCAAAAACCAATTAATTCTGCCCATTCTGGGTAAAATGTTTGAGGAAAATAAAATACATCGCTCTTATTTGGCAGTTGTACAAGGTTATTTTAACGAAAAAAGCTTAACTCTTAATAAAAATATTGGAAGAGATCGGCACGACCGAAAAAAATATGCCACCAGTAAAAATGGAAAAAGAGCCATTACTCATGTGACTGTACTCGAAAAAGAACACAACCACTCCCTTGTAAGGTGTACTCTTGATACCGGCCGTACGCACCAAATACGAGTTCACCTTTCCAGTGAAAGGCATCCTATCGTCGGTGATCCCCTCTATAATTTAGCGTTAAAAAAACAGCGCTTGATGCTTCACGCAGAAAAAATATATTTCCTTCATCCTTTCACAGAGGAATTAATAGAAATTAAAGCATCTAGCCAGACTTTTCAACAGGGCAAAAAAAGCCTACTTTCGAAAAGTAGGCCTTAGGAGTTTTATGAAAAGATTTTTTTAGGAAGGTCTTTATTATAGTGGACGCTTCTTAAAATAAGCTTAAGTCTTATTTAATTGTTTCTTTCAGTGATTTTAGGTTTTCTTCCATAATTGTCAGGTAACTTTCACCTGATTTTTTTTGTTCATCGGTCAATCCCTCAACAGGGTTAATAACCAACAACTTGGCTCCTGCTTCCTTGGCTAAAGTCTCCGCTAGCTTACTGCTAGAGTTATCTTCAAAATAAACAGTATTTAAATTTGCTTTTTGCATCTCATTTTTCAGTTTAATCAATGTTGCACTTGAAGGCTCTGCTTCAGGATCAAGGCCTGTAATGGCAATTGTTGTCAATCCATAATCACGGCCCAGGTAGCCAAAAGCTTCATGCTGTGTGATAAACGTTTTATTTTTAGCATTTTTCAATTGATCAAAGTCTTGATCTATTTTTTTCAACTTTCCAATATACTCATCAGCATTTTTAGTGAAATCTTCCTTATATTCAGGGAATTTTTTTGATAATTCATCTGCGATATAGCGGACTTCAAGTAAGGCTGCTTTAGGGCTTACCCATGTATGCGGGTCATCACCAATTTTTTCTACGGGTGTACTTGCTTCTATTTTAACACCTTTATTTTTTACAGAAGGGGCCCATTTTTCAAGGTATTTTGAATTATAAATAATAGCATCTGCATTTGTCAAAGTAGTCATGTCTTTTGCACTTGGCTCAAAATCATGTGCTTCTTGATTAGCAGGAACGATATTAATAATGTCAACTTTATCACCAACGACAGCTTTCGTAAACTCATACATTGGCTCAAATGTTGTCACAATTTGTGGTTTCTCACTTGCTGTTTTTTGACAAGCTGTCAATAAGAGCAAGACTGGGATAAGTAATAGAAGGGTATATTTTTTCATAAAGATAGTATAATACAAATTCAAAACAAAGTCAACCGGTTAACTACCAGTTAACTATTTTTCATCTGTCATGTTTTTCACGTTGTATGATCTTTTCTCTTAACTGCAGTTGGAGTTGATTCTGTTGTAATAAGCGTTGTTTTCTAGCATTAATAGCTCCTTGCAAATAATACTGTAAAAGCAAGCTGAAAAGAAGAGAAGTGACCAGTGTATAGAGTAAAATACTGGCTCTTAACTTTCTTTTTCTGAGAACTTGTAAAGAAATATGCGGTCTCCTCCTTTTTCAAAAGACAAGATAATTTTTACCTGCTCTCCCTCCTGGCTGATTTTAACATTTTTTACATGATGGATCATTGGTTGATAACCTCGCCCATTAGCATTAGTTTTCCGAAAATCTCCTTTGGAGGAAAGACCAAATCTTAGATTGACATTTTTGCGGACATAAAGATAGTTATTTTTCACCTTATCTAAGCTTGCTCCCTCAAGTTCGCTTCTCAGTAGACTGCAAAAAAGTTGCCAATCTTGGGTCTGATCTGTTGTTGCTCGTTTTACTTCTTCATGAAAAATTTTAGTCATATCTAGAAAAAGGGAAAAAGTACCTACTAACACGAGTAAAGCAAGGAGTGATTCTAGGAGAGTAAAGGCTGTAACTTTAATTTTTTTCAAGAACAATCAAGACCTTTCCAGACTCACGGATAGTCATTTGCGAAGTAGTTTCCTCAAGCGAAATCTCCACACCATTTAATTTCAAATGTTTTTTCCCCGTATCTATTGCCATATGAGCGACATTTAAGGCCTCGATATCCCTATTTTCCATCTCTGTTTGTTTCTTAACCTGAATAACTTGTTCTAAAATAACCGTGACAAAAAAGACAAGCAAACTCATTGCAATTAAGCTCTCTAATAGAAGATATGCTTCAAGTGATTTTTTTCTTATATTTCCCGCTTCCAATTTCCAATTGATAAGAGATGGTTTTTTTCTGATAAGGAAGAAATATTGTAATTTTTTGTAGGCTCGAGTTGCCTGATTTTTGATCAAAAGTAATAGAAAAATCATTTATTTCAACCTCCTCTGGAACTTTCAGTACTTCCTCGTGGCTGTATAGTGTGCCATTACTCGCACTCAATGTCTGTTGCTGTCCCTTTAATCCTGCCATACGCTGGGTATCCTTATAAAGTCGTTCAAATTGTAAAATAAAAATCTCTGCGCGTGCTATCCTGACACTTTGTTTGACCGAACCTGAAAAGAGAAAAAGAACAGAAGAGCAAAGGAAAAGGACTAGTAAACTCTCTAGTAAGGTCAAAGCTTTAATTCGGTACATTACGTTTTGCATTAGGGTTCTTGGTATAATAATCATTGTAGCTATCGGCTTGTTTTTGCGTAATTAAACCGTCGGAGACAAGCTTCCCTAAGTTAGGACTATCCTGTTTATCAAGTTGATAAAGTTCGGCTTGACCTTCGACAACCTTAACAACCGCTGTTTGACCCGTATTTTGGATATTCTTCTTTTCTTTAGCCAAATTTGGGACAAACAATAAAAGTAACACACTGATAATAAGTAAGACGACAAGCATTTCAATCAAAGTAAAAGCTTTGAGTCTCTTTTTTTTCATTCATTCCTCCATGTTCTTTCAAATCAAGTTTCCCATATTGCTATATATAGGAAGTAGCATTGCCGCATAAATTAAAATAATCAACAGCGCCACGAGCAAGAAAACGATAGGCTGGATAAGTTGCATTGCTCTTTCAATCCTTTCAAAAAAGAGCGACCAGCTTTCTTCAGAAAAAATTATCAACTCTTTCCCTAGCTTGGACTTTAGTTCACCATATTCCACAATTAATGAGAGCTCCTTGGTAAATATGGGGTAAAATCGAAGAGCATCTTCAAACTTCTGACCACTATCTAATATTTGAAGAAGCTCAAAACCGAATTCTTTGAAAATTCGACTTTTTTGTTCTTGCATAATAAAACAAATCTGACGTAAATCGACAGCTTGAGCAATTAAGTTTCCCCATTCTCTTGCAAAATAAGCCGTCAAATAAAGCTGGACAAAACGGCCAACAAAAGGTATTTTGACCATTAGCCTCAGCGCTTCTAAAGCAGTTTTTTTCTTCCAATAGTATCTGAACAGATAAAAGAAAACGAACAAACTGAAGAGCCACCCTAAAAAGAGGGTCGGAAGATTCTGTATGGCATAAGTTGCTAATCCTTTGTTTTCTTCCAGTTGGGGCAGTAAATAATTTTTCAATCCAAGCATAATAAAGATTAGAAATGCCAGAAGAACAATCGGATAAGTGGCAACTTGGACAAGCTTTTTGCGGATGTTCAAAACACGTATCAGTTTTTCTTCAATCAATCCTAAAGTATACTCAACATTCCCATGTGACTCAGCCAAAGAGAGCTGAGTCACAACATCCTCATAAAAATTTAGCTTCGCCAAAATACCAGAGAAACTTTTCCCATTAAGTAAACCTTCACGCATTTTGGAAATAAAGTATGCTTCCGTAAGACCCGATCGTTCAAGGAAATCAATAATTTCAGAGAGGTGAAAGCCACTTTTGAAAAGATTATTCATGAGTTGAATGAGCTTAATCTGCTTTGCTAAACTCAATTTTTTCGCGCGCAGCTGCAACAGCTGAGATAAATCCATCTGCAACCAACTGATCAATCTGGTCATTCCATTCGTCTGGTTTCCATTCTTCAAACTTTTCCTTTTCACAAACAAGCAATCCCTTTCCTGCAATTAATCGTTGATAAATCACCCGCTGAAGACTGGATTGTAGCTCCCAATCACTTAATCCAAGTTCTTTTAAGCGTGCAATTACACCTGATATTGAGCGTGCATGAACAGTAGAGAATACTGTATACCCAGTCAAACTTGCACGGAGAACAGCTTTTGCCGTTTGACTATCCCTAATTTCACCAACAATAAGTAAATCAGGTCTGTGTCGCAGCGAAAGCTTAATCAAGGCATCATAATCATTCCCTATTACTTTATTGACTTGAAGTTGTAAAAATTCAGTTTCTACTAATTCCACAGGATCTTCTATACAAATAACTTGTTGTTTTTTAAAATGCTCCCTTGCAAATTTGTACATAAGACTGGTCTTACCTGAACCTACAGGACCTGAAAAAAGGTAAAGGCCTCTTCCCCCAATAATAGTATTAAAGATCTCTGAATTCCAAAAATGAAGTTGGTTTTGTTGATGATGCAAGAGTCGAATAACCAAGCTTTCTTGACCATGAAAATCACCGACAGTAGATAAACGTAAGCGCTGCTCACCTTTATCTAAGATATAAGTGCAAGCCCCCAACTGTACTCGTCTACTTTCTCCTAGATTCATACCAGATAAAAATTTCATATGAGCAATCAGTGCTTGCCCTTGCTCAAGGGTGAGTTCTCTTTCAAACCTCCTTTCTGTTGCTGTACGAAAATAGAGAGAATACTTTCCTTCTAATGCTACTAAATAAAGATCGTGCACCATCTGATCTACTGCTTTTTGTAAAAGGTTTTTTGCCAAAACCTGTATCATGATTGACCTCCTTAGCTAAGCTTACTTATTAACACGATAAAGTTAGCAAGTTATCACAATTTTTTTGAAAAAATGAGCAGATAATTTATAATAAGCTTTGTTGCTTACTTGATACCCTTTCTCAATGCATAACAGAGGCAAGAGTAATAAAAAAACCTGCCCAAAGGCAGGTTCAAAATTTTCAATTAGAATTTTTTACGTTTACGTGCAGCTTCTGATTTACGTTTAGCTTTTACAGAAGGTTTTTCGTAGTGTTCACGTTTGCGGAGCTCTTGAAGAGTTCCTGCTTTTGTTACTGAACGTTTGAAACGGCGGAGAGCGTCGTCAAGCGATTCATTTTTACGAACGATAGTTTTTGACATTGATTTCACCCCATTTCATTTTCGTATTTACTCTTAAAGAGCACTCCTAACATTCTATCAAAAGGCTGTATATTTGTCAACTAGATGTATAAAATAAAAAAAGCAGATTGTCTCTGCCTTTTCGCTTATTGTACGGAGTAGTTTGGAGCTTCTTTTGTAATTTGAACATCGTGTGGGTGAGATTCTTTCAAACCAGCACCTGACATTTCGATAAATTGTGCTGACTCATGTAAAGCAAGGATATCAGCTGCTCCAGTGTAGCCCATACCTGACTTCAAGCCACCAACCATTTGGAAAACGATATCGGTCGCTGTACCTTTATAGGCAACCCGACCTTCGATACCTTCAGGAACCAATTTATTTGCTTCATTGACAGAGCCTTGGAAGTAACGGTCGCTTGAACCTTTCTTCATTGCTGCAAGTGAACCCATACCACGGTATGTTTTAAATTTACGCCCTTGGAAGATTTCGAATTCACCTGGTGATTCGTCTGTACCGGCAAGCATTGAGCCAAGCATTACTGCATCTCCTCCTGCTGCCAAAGCTTTAACGATATCGCCAGAGTATTTGATTCCTCCATCGGCGATGATTGTTTTACCGTATTCACGCGCAACTGCTGCCGCATCATAAATAGCTGTGATTTGTGGCACACCAACACCTGCGACAACACGTGTAGTACAGATTGAACCTGGACCAATTCCGACTTTAACAACATCAACACCAGCTTCAAAGAGTGCGCGTGCACCTTCACCAGTGGCAATATTCCCTGCAATCAATGTACGTTCTGGGAAATGTTCACGAATTTCTTTGATTTTACGTAATACACCTGCCGAATGACCATGTGCAGTATCAATGACAATAGCATCGGCACCAGCTGCAAAGAGAGCTTCAGCACGATCAAAAGTATCAGAGGTTACACCAACAGCCGCAGCTACTAAAAGACGACCTTGACTATCTTTTGCGGCGTTAGGGAATTCAATCACACGTTCAATATCTTTGATTGTAATCAAACCTGCAAGCTTACCGCTCTCGTCAACCAATGGCAATTTTTCAATCTTGTGTTTTTGAAGTGCTTCTTCAGCTTCACGCAATGAAGTTCCCACAGGTGCTGTAATCAAGTTTTCAGAAGTCATTACATTCTTGATTTCTTGATTGTAGTTTGAAACAAAACGAAGGTCACGGTTAGTCAAGATACCCACAAGCTTGCGATTTTCCAAAGTTTCAACAATGGGTACACCCGAAATACGGTAAGTCGCCATCAAGTTTTCCGCTTCTTCAATCTTATGCTCAGGTGTCAAGAAGAATGGATCAGTAATAACACCAGATTCTGAGCGTTTTACTTTGTGCACTTCTTCAGCCTGTTCAGCAATACTCATATTTTTGTGGATAACACCAAGTCCACCTTGACGTGCCATTGAAATAGCCATTTTACTATCTGTTACAGTATCCATTGCAGCAGATATCATCGGAATATTCAATGTCAAGTTCTTCGCTAGTTTGGTACTCATGTCTACCTCGTTTGGCAGTACATGTGATTCCGCTGGAATCAATAACACATCATCAAAAGTGTAACCCTTCTTCAAAAACTTTGTTTCCCAATTTGACATTAAATCTATCCTCCAAATATATATTTTTACTATTCTATCACTATCTTTTAGGGATTTCAATGATTTTTCACCATATTTGTCAATATTTTTTCGCAAAAGGCTTTAATTGAGTTAAGGTTTTTGTTAAAATAAAAGATGTGTAAATAAAGAAATAATAATGAGGAAATAATGATCAATTTAAGAAAAGCAGCCGTATTTACCGGTTTATGTTTCATCGCGCTTGCTGCTCATGCAGCACAAGCAGATACTGCTGAAGTACCTGTGGACAATCACCCAATGGGGTATTACGCTGAAGTACAAACCGAAGAAAATCCAATGACCGCTCCTATTGATGCTCAAGGAAACTTAGCGCCCGTCGATGAAGATGGGCAAACAGTAAAGGAGGAAATCCAAGAGGATACTGAGACTCCAAAAGTTTCCAGCAGGGTTCGTCGCGCTATTGCTGACGATGCGGAGACAGCCCAAGCCAGTTTAAGAAATGCGCCCTCTGACCTGGTATCCAATGATACAAGCCTACCACGCAAAGATGCTGTCGATATCGCCTCTTGGCAAGATTGGATGACACAGAGTGATTTCAATCAACTTAAAGCACAAGGTGTTAAGACAGTGATTGTTAAACTGACGGAGAGCACAACCTACATTAACCCAGCAGCTAAAGCCCAAATTCAAATGGCTAAAAATGCCGGACTAACTGTTGCTGTTTACCACTTTTCACATTTCTCAGAATCAGGAAAAACGGCTCAAGCGACTGTTAACAATACTGCACGAGCAGAAGCTAATTTCTTTGCAAATGTTGCTAAACAGTACGGTCTTTCAACAAGTACTGTCATGATTAACGATGCCGAATATGTTCCAAAAGATAGCGTGGGAACCATGCCTTACTGGGACTGGACGGTTGCCTCACAAAACTTTGCGGATCAACTTAAAAAGCAAGGATTTGTAAGCACACGTCACTATGCTTCAAAAGCTTGGGCAGTGGATGGAGTTGGACAGATGGAACCAAGTAAGTTGGGGGCAAAAAACATGTGGATTGCTCAGTATCTGTATGGAAAACCAAGTGCTTCTAATCTTCAAAACACTCAGTTTGGTTCATGGCAGTATACAAGTCAAATGTACTTTACAAACTTTAGCAGACGTAGCCCATTGGATGTAAGCATTGACTATGCAAATATTTTCAGTGGAGATTTACCAAGAATCTCAGTGAAGTTTGTTAATCTCCCTGTGAAAAATCCAAATCCTTCGCCATTTAAGGATATCTCTCAATCTATTTATAAAAACTATATCAACTGGAATTATAAGGTAGGAATCACCACTGGTTACACACCAACTACTTATAAACCCGATTATTATGTTACTCGTGGAGAAATGTCCGTATTTCTTCACCGTTTAGCTGGATCACCAGCTTATACACCACCATTTAATGTTTATACTGATGTTAGCCAATACAAAAATCAAATTCTTTGGTTAACTGCCGCAAACATTTCAAATGGTACTGCACCACACTATAATCCTAACGGCAATGTAACACGCGGACAAATGGCTGCTTTCTTACATCGTACTGCAAAAGCCATGGGGAAAGCTCCTGCCTCAGGAACATACACTTCGCCATTTACAGATATCAGCAACAATATGTTCAAAAATGATATCAATTGGTTAAAAACAAAAGGAATCACTACAGGTTATACACCAACTACTTTCCGACCTGATGCTCCCGTTACACGTGGAGAGATGGCCGCATTCCTTAATCGTTTCTACAACACTTTTAAATAATAATAAAACTCTGCGTGAATCACGCAGAGTTTTTGTTGTAAAATATATCATCATTTTTAAAATATAAGTATAAGTGGAATAAAAAGGCAGCTCTTAATAAAGGTCCGCCTTCCATATCAATCATTATTTTTATTAAAGTTTCCAAACAAGAAGTACTCCAATAAAGATAATAAATAATATAATCAACATTATTGGAATAATGATACTTTTTATATTTATACCTAAATTACCTATATCAGAAGTAACAGATAAGGCATTAAACTCATTTGTACCGGCCATATAGCCAGGAATCTGTCCATTAAGCTTCATAGCTTGTTCTGTAGCAAAGCCGATTGAATCGGAATTTCTAGGTGACTGTAAGTTATTTTTATTATTATGTACTGTAAAATAATGAGGTTGATCTACTTTACTATATCCCTCTGGTGCTTTAACTTGCATAACAAAATATTGTTTGCCTTGTCCCAAACCTCTTATACCTAAAAGTGATTGATTTCTAGACTGGATTGCTTGAAAATCTCTATCCCAATTTTGTGAATTAACAGCCATTGGTATCGCTTGATTATCATCTAAGTTATAAATATTGCCACCACTCAGTAGAATATAATCATCAAGATTAAGATGCGAAAGGTTGCTTTGTTCAACTTCCTTCCAGCCTTTATCAGAGGAAATATAATATTTATCAGCTTCTTTTTTACCCAACACATATTGAGCACCACTGATAAGTTTATTTTTTTCACCATCAATCATAACGAAGTTTATACCTGCAGAACTCAGAGGAGCAGATATTATACTTGCCGCACCAACTCCTTCTCCTACTTGAACAGTAATTTGAAAACTTGAAGGTTGTTTAACATTTGAACCGTCTTGCATGTTAAAATTATGTAAATTCAACTGAGCAGTAAGTGGTAATGTATTAAACAAGAAGTTTACTTCTTCTGGTACATTTGGTGACACTGATAGTGTCCCTGTAATCGTAATATCTTCATCACTTCGAGGTAATGTATAGTAATTTTCGTTAGTATAAGTACTCTTCAACTTCTCAGAAGTCATAGAAAATACTTGTTGTTGGAGCAGCTCATAATTATCACTAGTCACAGTTAGCCCTTGATAATAAGCCTCTGGTATCACTGAAGGTAATAAAGATTTTTTTTGCAGTGGAACTGAGGAGCTATCAATAACTACGTTTGGTGGAGTTTGGATACTAAATACTTGCTCGCTTTCCTTAAGCAAATCTTTTGAGATTGTTATTTTATAGCCAATCTTTTGATTGTTCTCTAAAATATAAGCTCCAGAGGCGTTCTGAGAATTTTCAGGTATCCCTGTAAACTCTAACGAGATACCGCTGCTAGTACCATCCAAATCAACAGATATATTTTGATTATTAGAAGCTAAGTCTACAAAACTAATAATCATAGCATTACTGATAACCGCAAGAAGTCCCCTTTCAGCTTGTGCAGAACCTTTTCCATTCTCATCAGTTATGAGGGATTTTATATCACTCATAGTTTTATGGGAGGAACCATTAAGAAATTGAAAAATATCAAAGTTAGACTGAAATAATATTTGTATTATTTTTTTTGCTTCTTCAGAAGAATGCGTTATTCCCTGTCCCAATCTTAATCCATCGCCTAAGTTAATAAAATTTTCCTTATTGGTCAAAGATGTATTCCAAATAACACTTTTTTCTAGTTCATTAGGAATATTCCCCTTCATTATATTTTCATAAGCTGTTTGAATATTTTCATATGCAATACTTGAAGATGCAGCTGGTTCTCCTTGCTGGGTGGCTGAGATATTGAAAGTTACCTCTCCATTATCTGCCTCTGTGGCATAAGTGCTCTTTACTGAATAAACGCTGATTAGCATTACAAACAAAAGAGAAAATACTTTGATGTAATTTTTATTTTTATAAAATGTCATCTGTTTATCCTCTCATATCAATAAATAATCCATGCATGTTTGACAACGTATTGGTAACAATCAGTGTATTTGAAATAATAACAATAATTATCATAAGAACAACCACTATTCTCTTCGGCTTTATTTTTAATTTAAATGCCTCATTTCCCATAAAAAGAGAAAGAAGTAATAGTACAGGAGTAAAGTACCTCCCTTGTACACCATAAATTTGGCCTGATATCGCATTATTGTAAGAAATAAAAGCCATATATACAACTAAAATAGAAATGCCAAACACTCCCAATGCTCCAAATGAAATCACTTTTGATTTCACATACTTATCTTCAACTAATAGAATACATATTAATAAAGCGAACCAAACCCCTGCTATCCAAAAAGGTATACCATTTGTCATTCTGTTAGTCTGGGCTAAGAGTGTTTGGCTAACTTGACTCGATGTCGGAGTACTAAGAATACCAAATGATGCCCAAAGTCTTGAAACAACATAGCGCACACCTCCATTACTATGTGTCCAATAATAGAAAGCACCACTTCCAACTATTAAAGTCAGAAAAGAAACAACTGCTATCACTCTATATTTACTCTTCTGACGCACAGCATCATCTCCATAATAATTAGAGATTAAATAATTAACAAGGATAATGGCTGGCATGGCAAACAACAAAAGAAAATTTGTTTTAAACCACAAAACGCTGGTCACACCTAAAACTGCAAGTATTGGTAGCTCTTTCCTCAATACTAACTTAGATCTAAGTGACATATTTATCATATAAGCTATGAGAAATGCAACCCAAACAAAATTAATAGCATCATAAGACAAGCTAGCAAAAGAAATAATTGCTACCGGACTCAACATTACACAAGCAAAAAGAAGTTTACCTTTTTTTACCCATTTAATAATGAAAAACATCATCGTAGCACATACTATAAGATTAAATAAGCGAGCAACAACTGTCATTACTCCAAGAGAGGGATAAATATGATACCCTACCCAAACCCCCAATGCAGGAATAATGTGTCCCATATAATCATAGTTAAATTTACTACTAAGAGCATTTATTTTTCGAGGAACATCCTCTTGTGGAATAATTTGAACTTTTTGCAAATAGAATTGTTGAAAGTGAGTCCCGTTCTGATAAAATTGCTTTTGATTATCCATACCTGATCCCACAACATATTCACCATAATTGGAAAGGTTTACAGGAAGATCAACCATAGCACTCGAAGCTGCAAAATGATATTGTCCATCTTGCTCATGAAAAATAGGCATAGCTATCGAAAAAATAATACCAAACAACAATGCCAGCACGATATAAATTTTATGAACAGGCAAATTTTGTTTCGATAACTTCCTTAAATTTTTAGATACATATTCCATCTATACTTTTCATCCTATATCTATTTAGTGATTTACTTCAGTAATACTAATTTTAAATTTCTAATTTTTCTTTCTTAGACGAATGATACTCTTGATGTCAGCAATAATTGGAGCTTTTAGTAGCCACACAATTAGAGCATACATACTTGTTCCGAGCACCGTTTGAATAATATAGTTTATCACACTTACATTCATCAACTGGCCTAAATTAAATACAACAAAAAAGGTCGCTAAGCCTGCAAGAAGATACTTCCAAAAGCCATGCAGTATTTCCCTCAAAGAAAAAACATCGCGTATTGACCATAACTGATAGAGAACCACAGCTAATTCAGTTAACACGGTTGTTATTACTGCGCCCATCACTCCAAAAAGAGGAATCATAATAAAATTAAAAATAACGTTAACCACTAGGCCAATAGAAACAGATACCGTGTATTCTTTTGTTCGATTTGAAGCTAATAAATATTGATTACCAGCAACTACAGCTATCCCGACAAAGAGGATCATTATACTTTGAACAAACATCAAAGAGCCCACTTCTTCAAAATCTTTCCCAAAGAAAAATACCGCAAATGTTTGTGAAACCCCCATAATCCCTGCCATGATTAAAATAGATAATGTTGCACTTAAATTAAAGGACTTTAAAGTTAAACTTTTAATCTCAGAATGTCTTTTTTCCGAAAAAAGACTCGATAAGCGGGGCAAGAAAGCCGAAGCAAAGCTAGAAACTAAAGTAAAAGCTGTACGAATAATCATATCCGACTGACTATAATAGCCAGCACTCACAACACCATCCATAATTCCTAGCATTGTTTTATTTAAGGACAGATAAATCGTCATCGTTATTTGTGGTAAAAAGAGTAGTAGGGTAGGTTTTAAGTGCCTTAGGATATTAAGTTCTCTAAATTTTACAGGAACAAATTCTTTTTTTAAAAACGGCCAAACAGTAAGATTACCTAACAGGGGAGCTAACATGGTTAAGAGAATATATATCCATAAATCATCTGCTGTTTTAACTAGTACAAATGTTAAGATAAGGAGGAGTAAACGAGCAATCGTATTTCTTACAACTAGTATCCGAAAATTCTCTACACCCATGAAATACCAAGAAATATCTAATGCTGAACCTAATAATGCAAGACCTTGAAGCATGAAATAAATCTTCAAGTCTCCTTGATACATTGAAAAAATCAAATAAGGTATAGAAGCAATGAATATGGCTATAAACTTTAAAATAACCAATTCATAAAAGACCTTACTTTTTTCTTCAATATTTCTTTGATTATAGGCAATCTCTCGATTCCCATACAACTGAATACCTAACCCGCCCGCTAACACGAAATACATCACAATAGAGTAAGTATAAGCATTTATCCCTATCCCTGTGGCTCCAAGAACCCTAGAAACATAAGGAGTTGTAATCAGGGGGACAATTATGCTTAACATTTGATAGACTGTACTATACAGCATATTCTTAACAAATTTCATCTCTTTATTAGTTGAAAATGTTTATAAAAAACACTACAACGTACCATCCTATCTAATATTTATTTCTCAAAACCACTCTTATTAGGTAACTTATTTGTAAAAGCAGTATTCATTTTGTTTACAATATCATCAAAATCTTCTTCAGCTACAAAATCTCCGTCTTCTAGACAAAGTACTTTATATTTTGATTTAAATAATTTTTCAAAATCAACATCTTTTCCTAAATTAACTAGGCTCCCAAATTTAAAAGAATTCATTGGTTCGAATTGATTTGTTGCACGTGCATAATCTGCAATCGCCCAGTTAGAAATTCCTCTCACATCTTGTGAATTTCTAAATTTCCCCTTACTCACAAAATCAAAGTATTCTGGCAATGCCTCTCTAAATTCACGATATATCGTTTTTGTCAGTGGAAGAGTAAGATGGTCCGCTCTAAAACCTAGAAATTTTCCGTAAAATTTTAAAATTGGTAACAAATACAGATTTGATAATGCAGCAAATAGCCCATTCTTCAATGAAAACATCTTAGGATTTATCAACCATTTTGTATCAGCAACCTTATTTACAGCTAAAATATTATTGGCAAACAGCGCCAGAGTTGGCATAAAAGGAGCATGCATAATTTGTAATTTTGGAAGACCATTTTCAAAAAAATCAGTAGGTTGAGTTGGTGCATTCAAAAACATATCATCGTTAAAATTAACAAATTGCTCCGCAAGACCTGGAATTCTATCAAAATTCAACTCAATTGGATTTGTATTAAAAGTTGGGAGGTATTCTTCTGGTATAAAATCTCGGTGATTAACAATATTAATTTTGGGATTTTCTGTATTCAACCATTCTGGAATATGTCCCCAAGTCACAATATGAATCTTATTCACCCAAGGAGCGAATTTCTCAATAGAGCGTAAAAGAAAGTGAAAGTTGTCCATATTTCTATACCTGCTATCGCCATTTTCTTGTGTTACAACTCCTTGAATTTTTTCACGATAATAATTTCTCTCTTTTATCCATTCTGGATCTGCTCCATCTAAATAAGTAATCACAAAATCTATCTTATCAGCCATCTTCAACTCCTATTACTCTCTTAACTATTTTTCTAACTTAATCTTCTGCCATACTCTCTGTATATTAACTTTAAAAATTCAGAAAATCAATTATGAAACATATCTACTTATTTATTCATCATAAGGTGTTCTCTTACAATTTCACTTAAACTTCTATATTCTATTTAAACGAAAACATGACCTTTTCCGAACACATTTAACTATTGAAGAATTTCTTCCCAAATAGATATAATCTTTTCTACACTAAACATATCTGATCTTTCCTTCGAAAGTTTCCCATACTTGGTTTTTAAATCTGGTGAATTTTGAAATTGTTTCAACTTAACTACAAACTCTGCAACGTCTCCTTGCTTCACCAAAACTCCATACTCACCTTTATTCAAAACTTCAGCTGAACCTGAATTTTTCATGGCTATAACTGGTAAGCCAAAACTCATTGCCTCAGCAAAAACCAGTGGGAATCCTTCAAAGCGGCTTGTACTAATAAATATGGAACTATCTTGAAAATGTTTTTTTAAATCATTTCCACTTTTAGCACCATGCCATTGAATTTTTTTATTTAGCTTTCTCTTTTTTATTTCATAAGCAAAGCGTTTTTCTTCAAAAAACAGACCTTTCCCTGCAACTTGAATGCTCCAATTATCATCCAGTTCTTCAGCAATATCTAGCAAATAGTCCAAACCTTTAGTATGATAATCAATCCTTCCCACAAAACTAATTTTATTACTTTTTAAATTAGCTTTCTCTGTATGAGATTCAATTGTTAATGGATTATGCATTACCCTTACTTTTTCAAGGCCCATACCATTTAAAGTTAATCTATCTTCCTCAGTTAAGACACATATCAAATCAGAATACTTATAACTATTCACTAATCTACTATAACTTTTCCCATACAAAAAAGTTTTATACATTGTAACATTGAAATGTAACCACGAAATCAATTTAACATCTGGTAGTTGCTCTTTTAATTCTTGCGCTACTACAGCCCACTGTTCAACTAAAACCACCGTTTCTATATTATTTTCTTTAACATAGTCCACCAAATCCTTAATCATACTAGGATTTGGTATGACTGTCATATCAACAGACTGCCTCAAAATATATTTTTGAATACCAGTTTTAATAAGTATGCTTCGAAATTGGCTGTGAGTCATGGCATTTTTTGCAAAAATAATTTCTGGTTCTACATGAAAATAGCTTTCAACTTTTCTCATAGAAAAAAAAGTAATATCGAATTTTTTTCTATTCAAATTATTAGCAATTACGCTTTGTACTCGCATAGAGCCACCCATGCGTAAATCTCCAACAGCAAAAGTTATTTTCTTCATTTCTAAATATTTCCTTTTTGATTATTCACATAAATTTTCATAAGAAGCTGAGTCATATTCTCACCCCAGTATCGACGAAACATATCATACTCTTCTTTTTCTCTATTTTTGTCAATAGTATTTGCACTTGTTTCTGAATCACTGTGAATACGATGAGCCATTAACCTTTCTGGCAAATATTTGATATAACCTGGTCGACGCATAATTCGCTCCCAAGCATCCCAATCTAAAGCCATTCGAAGTTCTTCATTGAACTTAAAATCACTCAGACGTTCCATATTATAGGAGACAGCAGGACAGCAAATAAAGTTGCCAAAAGAATAAACTCTACGTTGATATGACTTATTCTTAAATAGAGAAAGTAGACGTAGGCCAAAAGTTTTAATTTTTAAATTAATATTTCGCTTTCTGAGATTATCATTTTCATCAGTCTCATAGTAATCAGAGAAAACAATATTTAAATCTTCTTGTTTTTGGAAAGCTTGAATAATCTTGGTTCCATACTCCGGCTCATAAGTATCATCTTGGTGAGCGATGGTCGCATATTTTGTCTGTACAAAAGATAAGGCACCATTCCAATCGGCACCAATACTTCCACCTGTTCCTACAAAATATTCAATACTATAATTTTCAGCCGTCTTAATCATTAAACTCGTGGGAGTTGAGGTGTAGAGAATAATTTTTGATTTTTGTTCTCTCACCGAAGACTGTGATAATAATGACTTAATACATTTCTCTAAGTATGGTGAATCTTGATATGCACAAATAACAAAAGTATGTGCAAATTGTGTGTTTGGCATAAAAAATAGGCCTAACCTTTCCTTTTATTGTTAAAAAAACAAATTTTCTGATGTATAAAAATATTCATAATTTAAGTACTTAATCACGTCTCTTTCAATCACAAAAACCCAAAATTTAACTTACATATATTTTTATCGTAAAATTAGAACCATTTAATACTTCGAAATACCTAAGTAATGAATTTGCCAACTATCATTAAAACTAAAAATTATAGAATCGGAATGCTCAATATACAGGTAATATACTATCTACCTAAATAAGAAAAAACTTCAAATAGTATAATATATATGAACATTTCTTAAACTTCTTCATCTTTCTACTTTTTTCTTGATTTATTAAATAATTATAGTTCCAAAAAGATAATAGATATTATTAATATCTATTAAGAATTTGAGCAAAAAAGATTTTAAACTACTAGGGTGTCTCCGATTTAAAATCACTTTTTAATTATGAAATTCATAATCTAAGTACTTCTTCATGCCACTTTCGAGATTATATTTTGGACTGTATCCTATTTTTTTTAACTTTTGAATACTACTAATCGAAAGCTTGATATCACCTTCTCTGGGCTCTACATACTCCACATCTAATTTTTTGTTTAAATTTCTTTGAGCCAAGAGAATTAAATCATTCAGAGTAGTTTTTGTCCCAGTTCCAACATTATAAACTTCTCCTAAAGACTTATCTGATGTCGCAATCAGAATCAGCGCTTGAAGAACATCATCAATATAAACAAAGTCGCGCGCCTGCTTACCGTCACCAAAAATTGTCAAGGGAGCTCTTCTTTTTAAACGATCAACTAAAATCGAAATAAAGCCCGAATAAGGGGAACTAGGATTTTGGTTTGGGCCATAAACATTAAAAAATCGTGTCGCACTGACTGGAATTTTATATAAATTATTATAAACCATCGCCATTTTCTCTGAAGCAAACTTATCCACTGCATAAGGTGTTAAAGGGCGAATCACACTTTCTTCTTGTTTAGGTAGAGTTGGTTCATCCCCATATACCGCAGCACTTGAAGAAAAAATTAGACGTTTCAATGACTTTTTATTTCTTCGAAGGATTTCTAAAATCGTCATCGTACTATCAAAGTTAACTTGATGAGTTTCATAGGGACGAGCGACAGAATCTGCTACAGATGCTACTGCTGCTAAATGGAAAATATAATCAAAATCATTTTCTCCAAGAACGTTTTCAAGCAAAGATTTATCCGTTACAGATCCCTCGATTTTTGTTAAATTAATCGAATTATCTAGGTTAGAGAAACTTCCCATCGAGAGATCATCAATGACCATAACTTTGTTATTGGGAATAAGCTTATTTGCTAGAGAGGAACCAATAAAACCTGCTCCTCCCGTTATTAAGATATTATTGTTTTGAATCATTCTTATTTTCTACTTCTTCCACTTTCTTCTTCAGTAACGACGTTTCTTGAACTAAATTTTTAATCTGCTTTTCCGCGGAGATAAGTGACATTTGATACTTCAAAGATATAAAAAGCAACAAACTCACTAATATAAATAAAGCCAAAGATGTTAAAGTCTGTATCCCCATAAAATGGGCAATACTACTTCCTAATTCAGGGAAAAGCGCACCAAATAAAATAATTATTGCAAGTATGAACCATTTGAGCATATGGCGTATCTCAGCTTTATCTTTTTTTATAAGTTGAATAACATAAATAAAAAAGATAATTGAGAAAATAATTGCTAAAACACGTAATTGAATGGGCATTAATTTTTCTCCTTCCCAATCATCGATGATACAAGGACAGCGAGCGAAACGCTAATCATATAGTTCACACCTTTTAAAAGATTTATACTGGATGTTCCTGTGGTACGTTCAAACATTCTCACGCCAACTTCTTTCACCCGAATATTTTTCGCAAAAAGATGCATATAACTTTCTGGCTCAGGATATTGACGTGGATATCTCTTCACAAATTGTTCGATAACTTTACGATTACCTGCACGGTAGCCACTAGTAACATCCATTATACGAATATTTGAAGTCAAACGAATCAAAGCTGAAAGAACTTTAATCCCAATTTGCCGTGTTCTTGAAGATTTGAATTCTGAATTACTATCATCAAGGAACCTAGAACCAACAGTAAAATCTGCTTCGTTATTTATAATTGGATCGACAAGTTGAGGAAGCGATTCAATATCATGTTGCCCATCTCCATCAAACTGCACTGCAATGTCATAACCATTTTCATCTGCATACATATAGCCTGTTTGCACAGCACCACCAATACCTAGATTTTGAATAAGCTCAACATGATTAATATTGTTCTCTCTTAAAACCTCTTCTTCATTATCTGTAGAGCCATCATTAATGACCACATAATCTAAATTATAAGGAGAGCTTGCTCTATACTGCTCTACTTTTCGTATGTTCTCTGCAATGCCTTCTCCCTCGTTATACGCAGGAATGATTAGAAGAATTTTTGCTTCATTAATCAACTTTATTCAAGTCCTCTCTTACCCTCGGGTTTGTTGGTTTTTACTTTTAACATCACTTTAATCAAGCTCTTCCATCTGATTCCAGAATCTCTTTTCAAAAAACCTTTTAGAACCATTTTAACATATTTTTTATTAAGTTGACAGAACAACTCCGGCTTATAGGCTTTATAGAACCTGTATTCACTGCTAAAAATGCTATAAAATCTCTCCTCTGACAAACTCGACAAGTCTTGCACTGAGAGTTGATGATTTAATTGACAGTTTAAGACTTCCACCTTTTTTTGCTTAAAGATAATCTGAGAAAACAGCCAGTGATCTAAATAATCGAGGGGAAACTCTTTAGAAAAGCCCCCTATATCTTCGATAAAAGCTTTTCTCAGCGTTAAAGTACTAGAAATGCCTGATATATCTTGTTTGTAGACTCCTGCTTCCTTTGGAAATAAGAGCATATCCAACGTTTCACTTGCCGTTGGGGAAATCTGTGTTACACCATCGTATATTTTTGCACAGTAGGCAACAATCTCTGTGTCTCTGATATTACTTTCTAATTCAGCAAGCAAAAGACTCAGATAGCCTTCTGTAAGGGAGGTATCATCATCGAGTAGCATCAGCCATTCATCATTAGAGAGAGTGAGAGAAGTCTCGTATGCTATGCGTGTCCCACGCTCCACATTGTCCTTATTATAGATATAGGTGAGTGAATGAAAACCAGAAGGTAGAGCGACATCGGAATAGTCCATACTTCCATTATCAAAAACAATGATATTAAGCTTGTTTTTGATAATGTCACTCATCCTAAGGAGTGACTCGAAAGATTCAGTTTCTGTGAATTTTTGTGCATAAGCTACTAAAGAAATAGTTATATTCATCGTTATCATTTCTTGATTTTCAAAAGAACCTTTTTAACGATTCTTTTTATTTTCGAGCTCGGTGGATTTGAACGTTCCGTATTCAAAGTGACCAAATTTTCTATATGTCGTAGAGTTTTTTTTCTATTGCCTTGTACTTTCTCTGCTCTTTCAATAAACTCTTTGTAAACAAATTCTAAAGAATATTTTTCCCGAACTTCCGGAATTTTATTGATACTGTGTTCCTTTTTTGCCTCAAAATCCGTTAAACTTCTTGATAATATTTCAGATAATTCTTCAATATTTCCGAGATGATATTTTTCGCCTTCTTGGAAGATGTTATATGCAGATTCATAGCCTGGGTTATCCGAGATTATCACTGGAAGGCCTTTAAGCAAAGCCTCGATATAGACCAAGCCAAAGGTTTCTAGAGCTGAGGAGCTCACAAAGATATCTTTGTCTGTAAGTGCTTCCCAAGGCTGATCAAGGTGGCCAGTTAACTTCACATTCTTCAGGTTATGCTTCTTGATGTAACTCAAGCACTTAGTTTTATAATCCTCATCTTGAGCGCCAACCAAAAGAAGCTCCACATCTGTCTTTCCAGACTTATGATAAGCTTGTAAAAGCTCCATTTGGTTTTTGCGCTCTGTCAAGCGACCGACAGAGACAAAACGGATTTTTTCTCCTTTTTTCAAAGGTGAGATATCCACTTCGCTGTAAGGAATAAAATTTTTGATTTCTTTGTTCTGGAAAAGAGAATTCAGATTTTGATTGAGGAGGCCTGTTACACTGTAAATTTCTTCTGAATACTCTTCAATAAAATCTATCTTATCTCTGTAATAGGCAAATTCATTTTCGGGAAATTCGTGAATTAACCAGAAATGTGGTATTGATTCACAGGCTGCGGCAACAGCCCCTTGAAACATATTGACTGTATTGGTAACCACGAGATCAATATTATTTTCTTGAATGAGTTTTCTAATTTGGGCGATATTTTCCCGATAATAGAAAGCACGAACCTTCTCATCTTCCGGAAGCCCACCTGGAGCATCCTCCCACCACCATTTTCCTGCGGGAAGAAAATATGTCTCGATACCCGAGCTATCAAATTTATGTTTATAGGCTGTCTTATCTACTCCTGGATAATCTGGCACAACATTAATCACTGTGTTCCCGCGTTGTACAAGCATCATCATCAGATAAAAAATTGAAATTTCAGCTCCATTGTCAAGAGTCCCTGTCGGAGAGACAAATAAAAATTTTTTCATTATTGTTTCCTTATCCTTTAAAGTGTGATACTTGTTGTTCGCCAATAAGCAAAGACACACTGTCAAAAAAGACAAATTAGAAAAGTATGATTCTTCCCTAAAGTCATATCTACAAATTTTTTAGATACTTATGCTCTTTGTAAATTCATCCGTGTGCTCTTTAATTGTACAATTCTCCAAAACAAAATGATAGGCATTTTCTGCAATCGTTTGTCGTTTGCTTGGATTTTCAATAAGTGTTTCCAGTTTTTCATACCATTCGTTGGGTTGGGCCAAGATTCCTGTTTCATCATTTTTTACCATTTCTTCAAATGATCCCAAATAACTAGCTACAGTAGGTACTTTCACAAGCGCTGCTTCGAGCCATTTAATCTCTGATTTTGCACGATTAAAAACACTATCAACCAAAGGTGCTAAGTTGATATCCATTTGGCTAATTAATCTAGGGAGCTCTTTCCAATCCACATAGTCATTCATTATGATTTGCTCTGTGTATTTTTTCAAGTCCTGTGGAAGGTCAATATAGCCGACCAAATGCAGTTCTACATGTGGGTATTTTTCTAGAATTTGCATGATTGCAGGTTTAATCATCTCAAAATTTTCATTGTGTGTGATTGAGCCAGAAAAATATCCTATCTTAATTTTCGAAGAAACTTGTGTATAATCCTTGAGCGTTTCTTGACTTAATCTTACCAATTCTTCACTAGCAAGATTTCTGTTAATTATCACCTCAGAACTATAATTTTCAAGCTCTTCTTTTAAGGTTTGTGTGGTTGTAACGACAATGTCGCATAAGGCCATCATTTTCCCATAAGATTTTACACTACTGTCATAATTATACTTATCGACCTCTGAAAGTCCTTGCGTATAAGCCAATAAATCAGTATATTTGGTATCAATAACAAGATCATCAATGTCATAATAGACTGGCTTATTGTATTTTTTTGCAAGATGACAGAGTTGTTCGAGTACTTCCGAGTAACCGGTACGATAGATGACAATATGGCTCGCATTCTCTGCATCACTCATTTTAAAAGCCGAAGCATTGACTGTCAACACATCATAGCCAAGCTCCCTTAACTGTGCCGCTTTATTTTCAACCCGATAGCGTGTACATTGCGGGATAGCATTTTCCACACCATCAATAATTAAAATATGCTCCTTAGGCGCACTAGTTTTGATATCCTCCATCATTTTATCTATAACATGAGCAGGGTAAGTTGTATTGGTTTTAATGTATTCAATCAATTCTGGAACTTGTGTTTTTCTGGAAATGCCTTGCCATAAAAACTTATCATCACTATAATTTGAAAATGCTGTATATTTTACAAGAGGAACATCAAAATCTTTTAACATCGTCAATGGATGAATATACATTGCACTGTCACTATTATTGTTGCTCACTGCACCGTGTTTAAATCCTAAATATTCAAAATGCTTTGTGAATACTGTTTCATGTTTACCAATAGCTTTATCTCTAGAATCCGTGTCATTCATATTTTCCCAGTACTTTATAAAGCCAGAGTAAGTGAACATACTTTTCTCAATGACGAGAAAATAAGACTGAAGATGAATCGGAATGGTTTTATATTTATTATAACCGGTAATATCTGGTTGAGGTTCACCATATGACATTCCCCAAAAATCCAGTTTTTGTGAAGCCATTTTTTCAAAGATTTTTTCTAAATCAATAAAAGGACCCACATTGGTATCATTGACGAGTAATAGCTCATCAAAATGTGAAAGTGATTCATTTGCGAAAGCAAGAATACCATGTCTAAACGCTGCTGTGTCGTAGCCTTCGTTGGGACGAATGTCTACGCGACCATAAGTTTCCAAAATCGTCTTATCTTCTGGAATGAGGGAACCATTGACCACAATAATAATCTCATTGGACAGTTTAGCAAGTGCTCTCAAGAAAATGATTTTGTATTCTTGAAGTTTTTTGCCATCTGCATACACTACGTAAACAAGTGCACGTTGCGGATTGTGGTAGTTATTTTTCGCACGCGCTTTATTGCGTAAAGGACGAAGCAGAGCTTTCCTTATGTCGAGAAGCGGATGAAAATTTAAAGATAATTTGCGGTAAATTTTTCGAGGAGCTTTTAATAATAACTTAGGTCTTTTTAAGACAAATAGCGTACGCTTCGTATTGTGTATAATAAAATTCCCTAATTTATAGCTTCTTGACTGGATAAGATTTTGGAGTTGTTCCTCTTTAACTTGAAGTTGTTGCTCATTATAATGCATTACTTTCTCTAAGTCACGTATTAAAAGAAGACGCTCTTCTGCCAATCTATTCATCTCTCTAAAATTATGAGAAGTTGAGATGAGACTTTGCTTAATCGCCTGATCATACTTGTCTCCTAGTAGTGGCTTATACTTCTTCAAAATATAAAGATAATCTTCGAAATAGCGATTGAGATCATCTCTTTGACTGCGAGAAGCATCTAAAACTCTGTAGTTTAACTTCGTTTCTCTTACAAAAAAAGCTTTCGCTCCGTTCTTAAGAATTAAATTAAGCCAAAAATCATAATCTTCTAAGCTTTTTAAATTTTCATCAAATTTTGCGCTTTTTATAGCTGTTGTTTTAACCAAAGAAGACATATCGATAACATTTTGTACCAGCTCATCTTCTAAAATAAAGTCGAGATTGTCGTGTAAAATATTACGCTTCTTTTCAAAATCCCAAAGCTGGCAGTAAGCAATATCAGCATCGCCATGTTTTTTGGCTTCTTTGAGCAGGATCTCAACATAATCCTTGCTCAAAAAATTATCACTATCCACAAACAACAAGTACTCACCTGTTATTTGTTCTAGGGCCGCATTTCTAACTTTTACTACACCTTGATTCGCGCCTGAAAAGTATTTTGTTTCTTTAAAAGGAGATTCTAGAAGTAACGAAGAGATAATCTCTCCCGAACGATCTGTAGAACCATCGTTAAAGACAATAAGCTCAATATTTTGATACGTTTGTTCAAAGATACTTTTGATACATTTTGCAATATATTTTTCATGATTATAGCAAGTGACTACAACAGAAACCTTATCATTCATGGGGGTTTTTACTCCTTTTTTAAACAACTCCTGTCGGTTTTACTCTTAGAATAAATCCTCGATAGAAAACGATAAATAAATAAAGAACCATTATCGTAATTGTGGAGACTTTCGCAATGTTTGCGACCGTTCTTTCTGAAAGTTGGATATTATACTTTGCGCCCAAGTTTTGTAATGCTGGAAGGAAGAAAATAATCAGCGGCTGGAGATAGCGACCAGAGAGTTCATCGAAGGTCGAGAGCGCTCTCTGACCAATATAGAAGCCTGCGAAAATACCAATCCAGTTAATAAAATAAGTCATTCCTGAGCTCCATACTGTCCATTTAGGATACACACGTCTGAACTCCCCCATAGCAACCCAGCAGAATAATAAAATCCATATAATATTGAAAAAGTCTGGAAGATTCATTGGAGTAATCATCCACATTCTTCGTGCGTTAGGGCCCATAGTTGCAAAATTTAAATAGTTATTAAAAAATACTTTTCCAAAGTGAATTAAGCCAAGTTTTTCGTTGAAAAGAACAAGTCCTGCGATAACCAAGGTAACAATTAATGTAGATAACACAATTATTATGTATTTCTTCATTTTCTTAATCGTGGTAACAACAGGTTTATAGACCATTGGTAGTCCAATAAGGGCAAAGAGAGAGAAAACATAATTTTTCTTCGCTAAAAAGAGCAACAAGATAGTCGCTAAACTATAAATCTTTTGCTTTTTACTCAACTCCTTAAAATTCTTGATTTGTGTTAACTCTAAAAAGTTGAGTGCAAACATTGCAAAGACAATAAAACTAAAGATATCGTAACTTGGACTTGCAATCTTCATAAGGTAAGGAACAGTAAAGAGCATCACGAGCAACCACTTACCCTGATTACTTTTCTTGATAATAAAGTAAAAGCAAAGAGCGAAAAACAGGAGATTAGCAAGTCTACCACCATAGTCCATCACACCAATGCTTGGATAGATAAGACGGGCGATTAACACACCTATGGACGCTGGGAGATGCATAAAATTAATGGGGACAAAACTATTTCCATTATTCGTGAAATTGAAGCGAATACCATCATTCTCTAAATCCACTTTTTTGAAAATAGTATCCTTGATACTGATATTTGCTGTACTACCTGTAGAACCACCAATTGCCTCATTCTCTATAATTCGAAGGTTCGGCGTTGCCATAACCTTTGGATGATTAGCCGAGAATTGATTATAAGCATAACTAAGATGATAGCCTTCATCACCAGTCGTCATCGGAGGTGTGAGAAATGTTGAGAATACACCAAAAATGAGCACAACGATGATAAAGAATTTCTCTGCAGGGAGCTTTAATTTTCTATTGTCCGTCGTGTTCATTTTTTTCTCCTTATGAAATGATTTTTAGTTTAGCTAATAATGAGTAAATATAGTTTGTTCTTCTATAGGGGAAGGCTTTTAATAAGGCTTGCTGTTTTTCTTCAAGGCCTTGAATAGGGAAGTATGCTGCAATTTGTTGTTCTTGGTAATCTTGATTCAACATCAAGTCCAAGTCTGCCAACTTATGCTCTTTTCCTATTGCTGAATAATAATCTTCAAATTTGAAATCTCCCCCAACCAGACGGTCTGAGAGATTCATATGTAGATTAGGAATCTTGAAACTGTCAGCAACGATTAATCCATGAAGTGAGGAAGAAAAAACAAGTTTACAAGAGGTGATGTCAGTGATTACTGCTTGCGGTGCACGCAATACATCAATAATTTTAAATCTTGGATCTGCAGCCAATTTTTGAATAAAAGGGTGGTCTGCTTCCTCAAAATGAGGAATGATTCCTATTTTATTTTCTTTATTGGGGCTTTCTTGGTAAACTTTATTAACAAGAAGTCCTGGATCACCTAGTGGCAGGGGTGGGAGCTTCAAATCTTCTTGCGTAAGCTTTCCACGTACTGCATGAAATTTTAGTTTCGAAAAATTAAGCTCTGAAAAGTTGTGCAAGGGATATGTTTCTTTGATCGAACCTACTTCTGCCTGAAGTGGGTAGATTGTTCCACTGCCCCAGATATGTACCTTTTTCGTTGGCCGATTACACTCTAAATCAAGTAGGATATGCAAAAGGCTCCCAACAGAGAGTAGATCTGCTTTTCTGATATCTGGTTCATAAACCACTTCAAGGTAAGAGAATAGGTTTTGGATAATTTCCGGACCAAGTTCATCCCCAAAGTTAGGTTTATCACCAGGTGCTTTCCATGAATACAGTTTGATTTTCTTTTTTGGGATCATTTGATTTCTTTTAAAAGTCCATAAGTGCGTTTGTCTGAAGAATCACGATAAACAAAGCTAAGTAACGGCGAGGCAGTCAGAAGCTCAGTTTCAATGAACCCATCCTCTGCTACACGCCGTTTCATCCGGATTGTTGCAACTAAGCCGAATTCGGTATTGTGAAAATTCTCCATCGGGATTTCAATAGTGTCTACTGTGTGTATTGGCATTGAACCACTATCGTAGATTATTCCACCACGTTTTACATCGTGAAGGCTGTAAGAAATAAATAAATCTGATTTATCCAATGTTTCATCAAAAAGTTGTACATTTAATTTTCCAACAAACTTATCTTCTGGTTTTGAAAGCGAAAGAGGAGATACTGGTTCAATTGCAATCTTTGCGGCAACAGTTTCTTCTTCTCCAACGGAAGTGTTATTTCTTGCAAGATTATCTTCAGAATATTTATTGGTGATATCCTGAATATTACCTTTTTCAACAATGCCCTCTTTAATATAAACAGCTTTATTACAATATTTTTGCACGGCATTCATATCGTGAGTAACTAAAATCGTTGTTTTACCTGAAGCTTTGCGTTCCAAGAAATAATCGTTACATTTACGTTGAAAGGCTTCATCTCCCACAGCAAGTACTTCGTCAAGAACAAGTACATCACCTTTAGCCTTGATTGCGACTGAAAAGGCCAATCTCACTTGCATTCCACTTGAGTAGTTCTTTAACTTTTGGTTCATAAATTCATGAAGTTCAGAAAACTCCACGATATCATCATACATCTGATCGATCTCTTCGGTAGAAAAGCCAAGCATTGCGCCATTAAGATAAACATTTTCTTTACCTGTAAGTTCTGGGTTAAAGCCGACACCAAGCTCAATAAAACTGACCAGTTTGCCATTAACGGTAACCGTTCCTTTTTCTGGTGTATATATTTGAGAGATAATCTTTAAAAGTGTTGATTTTCCTGAACCGTTACGACCAACAATTCCAAAAAAGTCACCTTTTTCAACGGTAAAGTCAATATCTTTGAGAACATGTTGTTCCTTATATCCTTTAATGCCTCGCATGCGATTGACCAAAGTTGTACGTAGACTCGTACTTGCTTCAGTTGGGAGGCGGAAGTATTTACTTACATGATCTATTTTTACTGCTACTTCTGACATTCTTTCCTCCTTAAACAATTTCCGCAAATTTATTCGAATTTTTATTGAATACCCACAATCCTAAACCAAAAACAAGGACGGAAAGAACATAAGGGATAGCAATTACGAATGAATTATCCCAAAGTTGCCATAAGGTCGGATTCGTATTATTACTAAAGGTTAACACGTAACGCATATCTTGAATAATTTGTGCCATTGGGTTCAACATTTGAAATTTTGCTACGGTAAGATGATTGGTTGAAATCTGAGTAATTGGATAAATAATCGGCGTACCATAAAACCCAGCTTGCATGACAACTTCCCAAATAGGCCCCAAATCTCTAAAATAGACAAAAAATGTCGCGAGCATAAAGGAAATCCCTGTAGTAAAAAGAATAAGCTCTAATAAGAGTGGAACGACAAAAATAACTGTCCACGACATCTGAACGCCATTGATGAAGGCAAAGACAGTCACTACTGCAAGTGAGATCATCAAATTAATAAAAGCGTTGACAGCAACTGAAAAAACGATAACTGATTTTGAAAAGTTCACTTTTCGAAGCATATCCCCTCGACTTACGACCGAGAGCATTCCCATTCCTGTTGTCTCCCCGAAGAAATTCCAGATGGTTATCCCTAAGAGCAGTGCTACAGCAAAGTGAGGTGTTCCTTCACCAAAACGCATGAAACGTACAAATACGAGATACATAATCAAGAAGAGCATTACGGGCTTGAGGATTGACCATAAATAACCAATAGCACTCCCTTGATATCTAAGTTTGAAGTCTGTTTTAATCAGTTCTTTAAGTAGAATTTGATTTCTACGGCTGAAGAAATTCATTTATTTTTTCCTTTATATGCAAATTTTGTAAGAATCAGAGTACGGAAGATTTTAGTATGGAAACTTTTATTCTTTCGTAACTTGTACTGATTGAGTGTTTGACGGCGCTTTTCCTTTGGCATGTTGAGCAAATCAACATAGTCTTGGATAAGCACCTTGTTCGACAATGATAACTTATCCAGTTTCTCTGTCAGCAGTTTTTGTGCTTGCTTTTGACTAGATTCGATAAGCCACCAATACTTTTCAAACCAAAGATGGGGGCGTAACCATTTTTTCATCCGCTTCGTCCACGTTCTTGCCCCCAGAACATTCGCATCGTGCTGGCGATAGAGGTGCGTTGGTTGATCTATGTAAACCAATTTCCCTATTGCGGTAGCTAGAAGTGCTAAATACCAGTCATGCATGATGATATCCTCAGTGGTTTGCCACTCTTGTGCTAAAGCATGATTAATCATGCTCGCACCACCAGTAACAGTATTTTCTGTGAGTTCTTGAACCAGTTCCGTATTGGCATGATCGGACTGACTGCGAATCATACTTTCCGATAAGATATTGAGTTGTTTATCAACAATCTTAAGGTCCGTGTAGTACATGGTGGGGATATTACTATCATGCTTTTCTGCTTCTACCAGAATAATTTCCAATTTTTCTGGTAGCCAGTAATCATCCTGATCAGCAAAAAAATAAAAATCAGCAATATCAGCTTTTACCAATTGATAAAAAGATTGAATTACACCAACGTTTTTGGCTTTGATTACTTTAATTCGATGATCTTTACTGGCAAAATGCTCGATTATTTTAACGGTTTCGTCCTTGGACCCATCATCTCGAATAATCAAGTTCCAATCTTGAAATGTTTGTTTCTGAATGCTTTCAATTTGCTCAGCAACAAACTTTTCACCGTTGTAAGTCGACATTAAAATATTAACTTTGGGCATGTTGAGAGGCCTCTTTCGGTTTCAGTCGCTTATTTTTGTAAATAAGGTTTCATACTGGGCACAAATGTGTTCCCATGTGTATTTTTCTTCAATAATTAGTCTTGCTTTGTTTTGTAAATTTTGACGTGCATCAGTTGTTATTTTTTCAACTTCTGAAAGCACGTTTGAAAGGTTTTCCTTATCGAAATAAATGACGGAATCTCCCGCAGTCATCCGATTAAAATTCACACCAAGGACGACATTGACTGGAGTCGACCACATGGCTTCAAGAAGACCTGGATTGGTTCCGCCCACCTCATGACCATGCAGGTAAGCAAAAGCCTGCTCTCGGATAAAACGCAATTCCTTTTGATCATAAACTGTGCCCACAAATTTGATCCGAGGATCCATGTCAAAACTTGTCTGGGCTCGGAGTTCTTCATAATAAGGATTTCCTTCGTGATTTGTAATAATCACTAAATCCCTCTTCGTTTTACTTTTCATAAAGTGACGAATGAGTAATTCATAATTGTTTTCAGGCACAAATCGCCCTACAATCAAATAATAATCACTAGTTTTATATTTTACCAGAGTTTCTGATTCTGTCAAATTTGAATTGAACTTCTCCGTACCGTAAGCAATCACCTCACTCTTGACCTGACCATATTCTGCACGTAAATAATCAAGAATACCTTGATTATCACTAATAATCATATCCGCACAACGGACCATTTTTTTCTCCGCATGCTTAAGATAGCGGCGCACAGGTTTCGGCCACTTGGTACGTTTCCACTCAAGCCCATCTGGATTGACAAGCAGCTTTCCGCCGACCTTGTGAATTTTATGAGCATAGTGACCAATAATGCCACCTATCGTATTTCCTAATATATAGAAGACTGGTTCAATAATTTGTTCCTCTTTAATTTGCTTAAGGGCTGCATTAATTGCCAGAGCATCATATGCAATTACACGCGCTGGTCCAATGTTTGGCACATTAATAACAAAGCAATCAGCCCCTCGATAATCAAAATGACCATCCACAACTTCTATATCTGAATTCTCGCTTTGACAAGCCACATGATATTTAATATTTTGATTACTTTGGTGTTTAACCAACTCTTCTACAAAAGTCTCAAACCCTCCATACTTTGCTGGCAATCCACGACTACCAATAATAAAAATGTGTTTTTTCATGTTTTTCTACGTTTGCAAGCGCAAACTTTTAACCTCTCAAAGCGAGAATTCTGCCTTAAAGACAGAATTTCGCTGTTTTTTATCATCTCCAAAACTTGTCGATGCCATATTTATTTTGCTGTTTCGCCTTTGACTTTATCTTTATTTTCTCTTAAGTCACCAATAGTCAGCAATTGTGCAAGAGCTTCTTGCCATGTTGGAATATTAAATCCTGTAGCTTTCGCTTTAGCAAGACTCATCGTTGAGTTAAATGGTCGTTTCGCGGCAGATGGGAAATTACTTGAATCTACAGGTTTTACAACTGTATCTGTATCTTTCAAAATTTCTTTAGCAAAATCAAACCATGTTACATCTTCTCCAGGTGCAGCATCGTTTGTCAGGTGATAATAACCTGCTTCTGCTTGTTGATCAACCAAGTAGACCATAAACTCTGCTAATGTACGGGTCCAAGTAGGACGACCGTGTTGATCATTAACAACGGTGATTTCTGGAAAACGAGTGGCGAGATTTTGCATTGTAAAAACAAAATTTGGTCCGTAGCTACCAAATACCCATGCTGTACGAATCGTATAAAATTTCACACCAGATACTTCAACTGCTTGCTCCCCGAGTAATTTTGTACGTCCATATTCTGAAACAGGGCCTTTAGGCGCATCAACTTCCCATTCTTGACCAACAGGTAAATCACCATTGAAAACATAGTCCGTTGAAATATAAACAAGTGTTGCTCCAACACGAGCAGCTGCCTCAGCTACATGACGTGTGCCATCAACATTAATTTTTTCGTTAAGAGCTTTACCTTCATCTTCTGCTTTATCTACAGCAGTGTAGGCAGCGCAGTGATAAACCAATTCTGGTTTATTTTTGTCAAAGAAAGTATCAACAGCAGTTTTGTCCGTAATATCAAGTTCATTAACATCTGCTGCAAAGTATTTTACATCACGTTCATCAAGAAGATGGCGTAACTCAGTACCAAGTTGGCCATTTCCACCAGTAATTAAAATCATATTTATTCCTTTATCTTAGAGAACTTTTTGGCTTTCAGCATATTTTGCTTCAACAGCAGCTTTTTCTGCCTTCCACCAGTCTTGATTTTCAGTATACCAATCAATTGTTGCCTTCAAGCCTGACTCAAAGTCTGTGTGTTTAGGTTCCCAGCCAAGTTCTGTACGAAGTTTTGTATTGTCGATAGCATAGCGCAAATCATGGCCAGCACGATCAGTTACACGATCATAAGCGTCAGGTGCTTGTCCCATCTCCGTTAAGATTTCTTCTAAAACTTCTTTATTATTTTTTTCGCCATCGGCTCCGATAAGATAAGTTTCACCCATACGACCTTTGGTCAAAATTGTCCAAACGCCAGAAGAATGGTCTTCTGTATGGATCCAGTCACGCACATTTTTACCATCGCCATAAAGTTTTGGTTTAATCCCTGATAAAATGTTTGTAATTTGACGTGGGATAAATTTTTCGATGTGTTGGTAAGGTCCATAGTTATTTGAACAGTTTGAAATTGTCGCTTTCAAGCCAAATGAACGTACCCAAGCACGGACAATTAAGTCCGATGCTGCTTTAGTCGAAGAGTAAGGACTTGATGGATTGTAAGGTGTTTTATCAGTGAATTTCTCACCTTCGCCTTCGCCATGTCCTGGTAAATCTTCGCGGTAAGGCAAATCACCATAAACTTCATCTGTCGATACATGATGGAAGCGTAAATCATATTTTCGTGCCGCTTGTATCAAGGTATATGTCCCAATAAAGTTCGTTTGGATAAACTCATCTTGTGATTTAAGTGAGTTGTCGTTGTGGCTTTCTGCCGCATAGTGCACAATCGCATCTGCCTTGGAAGCAACCTGATCCACAATCTCTGGATCTGCAATATCACCAACGACAAGCTCTACACGATCTCCAAGAATCATGTCAATATTGGCACGATTTCCCGCATACGTTAATTTATCTAAAACGGTAATATGTACATCTGGATGATTATTATAAACGTAGTGTACGAAATTTGAACCGATGAATCCAGCACCACCAGTGACTACGATATTTTTAAATTCAGTCATTGTTTTTCCTCTAGTATATTTTTTATTGCAAGCGATAGTCTTGTTTGAATTTCTGCGCTGACACAATTTTTAAATATTTGCCATTAAACACCAGAAATTCATCTTGAGCAGCGTTAATCTTGATCAAACCACCAGTATTAACAATACGTAATGTTTTATCATTTAACCAAGAAAACCCACCTGAAGCAAAGGCCTTCTTTACCCACACAGGTTGTTCATTTTCCTTATTCACTTGCCAAAACTCTAGTATTCTTTTACTTTGTAGATGTTTGGCCTTCATTTTAGCCGAGTAAATCTGCGGTTAGGGGTTTTACATCTGCAAGCAGTGGGTGATTTTTGTCTGCTTCACTCACTTCAGCATGTGCAAGATCTTCCCACTCAATACCTAAAGTTGGATCTGCATAATTGACGAAAGCGTATTTTGGTTTAAGTTCCAAAGCCCAATAGTCATTTACTAAGTAAGAGTAAGAAACAGTATCACTTAAAACTTGGAAACCATTGGCAACGCCACGTGGTACAAAAATGCCCTTGCTGGCATCAATCACTGTTTGGTAAACATGACCAAAGCTCTCACCTTCACGAAGATCTACCCATGAGCCCAAGACACGTCCACCATCTGCTACAGAAATATATTTGTCCCATGGTTCAGCGTGTAAACCGCGCAAAACATTTTTACGTGAGAAAGAAACGTTATTTTGTAATTTTCCTTCTGCGAAGAATTTTTCTGGGAAACCGAGTGGAAGCATCTTTTCTTTTTGAAAGTTTTCTTTAAACCAGCCGCGATTATCACCATGAACCGGAATATCAAATTCTAACATACCTGGAATAGCTTCAATTTTGCGTGCTGCAAGTTCTTTTCCAAAAAAGTTATCCGTCATTTATTTATCACCTACCAATTTAAGTAAATATTTACCGTATGCATTTTTCTTAAGCGGTTGTGCAAGTTCACGTACGGCTTCTTCCGAAATATAGCCCATACGCCATGCAATTTCTTCAAGGTTAGCAACCATAACGTTTTGCATACGTTGAACTGTTTCAATATATTGCGCTGCCTCGAGCAAGCTTTCATGTGTTCCTGTATCGAGCCATGCAAAGCCACGCCCCATAAGTTCGACAGAGAGATCACCACGTTCAAGATAGGCCTTATTCACATCTGTGATTTCCAACTCTCCACGTGGTGAAGGTTTGATGTTTTTAGCAATCTCTACAACATCATTATCGTAGAAATAAAGCCCTGTTACTGCGTAGTCAGATTTTGGTACCTCAGGTTTTTCTTCAATTGAAACAGCGTTCATGTCTTCGTCAAACTCAACAACACCAAAACGCTCTGGGTCTGGCACTTGGTAACCGAACACAGTTGCGCCTTTTTCTTTGGCTGCAGCAGTTTGAAGTAACTTAGACATTCCTGGGCCATGATAAATGTTGTCACCCAAGATAAGAGCAACCGAATCATCACCAATAAAGTCTTCGCCGATGATGAAAGCTTGAGCCAAACCATCTGGACTTGGTTGAACAGCATACTGCAAATTTAGTCCGAATTCAGAACCATCTTGCAAGAGTTCTTGGAAACGCGGTGTATCTTCTGGTGTTGAGATGATCAAAATATCTTTGATCCCAGCCAACATCAGTGTAGATAATGGATAATAAATCATTGGTTTATCATAGACGGGCATCAATTGTTTACTTGCTGCACGAGTCAGTGGATACAAACGCGTTCCTGATCCACCTGCTAAAATAATCCCTTTCATGAGGTACCTCACTTTATTTCTTCTATTTTATTATAGTTAATCAGCATAATTATAGCATATTTTTACTTTTATTTCATTCTAATTCTGCCTGAGGTAGGAGCAAAAAGGACTAGAAGCAACGCTCTAGCACCTTTTGTTTAGTATGTTTCAATTATAATTTTTTAAACATGAATAAGGCTCCCTTTGTCAGTAAATATTGTGCAAGAGGTGCAACAATCAGAAATGGGATAAGTAATGTAAAGTGAAGCGGACTCGGCCATGCTAAATTAAGAAAATCCGTACCCACAATTAAAGCTACAAAAAACGAAAGCTGTGTGATTGTGAAAATCCATAAGCGGTAGCGCTTAATAGGCCAAAATATCTTGCGCTGCATCAAAACGTAGTTCCATGCAGAAAAGAGAACCGTCATCATCGCAAGTTCAGGATGTGAAATACCGAAGACTCCGCCTATTGTAACGATAAGTATTGCGCCAACAGCAATACTAAAACCCACAGGAAACGCACGCTCAAACAGCGTCCGCAAAAAACGGCCTTCAACTTTTGAAAAGTCTGATTCAAAACTCAAGAAAAAAGAGGGAATTCCGACAAAAAACGCGGTCAAAACAGTAAGTTGGATTGGTTCAAAAGGATAGACACTCCCCGCAAATAAAGTCAACACAGTTAACGCTATCGAAAACATCATCCGCACCATTAATAAAGAGCCTGTACGTGTTAAGTTATTAATTACGCGTCGCCCCTCATTAACAATATAAGGCATCGCCGAGAAGTTATTATCCATCAAAATAAGATTGGCGGTTTGTTTCGCTGCTTCACTACCTTCGCGCATGGCAATCGAACAATCAGCTTCCTTAAAGGCCAAAATATCATTGACACCATCTCCAGTCATCGCTACTGTGTGCCCCTGCTTCTTCAGGATTTGCACCATCATTTTTTTCTGTTGAGGGGAGACACGACCAAAAATTTGAAAATTTTCTACTGCAAACTCCAGTTCTGCCTCTGTTTTTAGTTGACTGGCATCAACATACTGCTCGGCATCCGGTAAGGAAACAGCCTTCGCAATTGCCGATACTGTTACAGGATCATCTCCAGAGATGATTTTACAACGTACACCCTGCTTTTTAAAATAGGCCAGAGTCTGTTTAGCATCGTCACGTAACACATCAGAAATAACAATGAGCGCTTCTGCAGTTAGGTCTTCAGGAAGTCGGTCTCTATCAAGTGCTTGTTTTGAGCGGGCCAAGACTAACACACGATAACCCTTTTCTGCATACTTTTGTGCGTGCTGTTCTAACACGACACTTCCCTTTGGAAACAAAAACTGCCAAGCACCTAAATAAAAGGTCCCTTCTGTAAACTCAACTGCGCTGTATTTTCTCTCAGAAGAAAATGGCAACACTTGAGAAACATTGTAATCCTTTAATGAAGCAAAATACTTCCTTAAGGCTTGTGCAGTGACGTTTTGATCTGGGAGGTTTTCTAGAAGATTCCCCATAACACGGATAATGTGCGGCTCAGAATGTTCAGTCAGACTCTCAATCTTTTCCACTTTCATTTCACCCGTCGTAATGGTCCCTGTTTTATCCAAGCACAGCACATCCACTCGTGCAAGCGCATCAATCGTATGCAGCTCTTGAACCAAAACCTTTTGCTTCACTAAGTTGATAACTCCCAACGTTAAAGCCATACTGGTCAATAAAATCAACCCCTGTGGGAACATACCCTCTAGGGCAGCAACCGTTCCTAGAACGGCTTGTTTGTGGCCCGTATCAATGACATAAAACAACTTGAGGTAAAGCAAAATCCCCAAGGGTATCATAATGAAACTTACGATACGTACAACTTTTGCTAAACTGTCACGCAACATTCGTTTCTGTTTCTTTATTTTTTGAGCTTCATGGGCTAATTGATGAATATAATTGTCTTTTCCTACATGAACAACCCGTGCAACGGCTGTCCCACTTGTAACAAAACTACCCGAAAAAAGTTCTGCATCTGCTTTTTTAGTCAGCGCGTCAGCCTCTCCGGTAAGCAAAGCTTCATTTACTTCCACTTGCCCTTCAATGATTTGGCAGTCACATGGAATTTGATCTCCAAGTCCCAGAAGAATAATGTCATCAAGCACAAGCTCTTCTTGTTTTAATTCAATCTGTTTCCCTTGACGAAAAGTATTGACCTTACTTGTATTCAATAAAGAGAGCTTGTCGAGCAAGCGACGTGCTTTAATTTCCTGATATAAACCAATTCCTGCATTCACTGCAACAACAATAATGAAAAGCGCATTTCGATGCGAGCCCACTGAAAGCACTAAAATAAAAAGAAAAATATTGATTAAGTTAAAAAAAGTCAGCAAATTACTCGCAAAAATTTGGCCGTATGTTTTACTGCTCTCATTCTTTGCGATATTGACCTGACCTGATTTCAACCGATTTTCAACTTCTTTTTGTGATAAACCTTCATATTTAAATGACATAAGCTCTCTCCTAACTCTTATTCTATCCTAACATTATTAGAGAAGCAAATACCTTACATTTTCGAAATAAAACCCCGTCACAATGAGGACGGGGTTAATTAGTTTACTTTGTTTGACGTGCCATCGAAGACTGCACATTGAATTTACGTTGAATAAGAAAGCGAATCCCCATCACGGCTGCCCCGAGAATAATTGTAATGTACGGAGCAAGTACAATATTGATGGATTTAGGTAAGAGAGCGACCAAGACAGAAACGCCTGCCCATGCCACCATCGCAACAGCTAACATTGCAAAACCTTTACCTTTTTTCTGTGGGCGTTGTGCACTGTAAAAATATTTATACATCCAGTACATCACCAAACCAGCGAGAGCGGAAGAAGCCAGCGTTGTCAATAGACCGTAAACACTTGCTTGTGGCTGGAAGAGACCCATCAGTCCCATAACCACTGAAATCACACCAAAGAAAAGTAAAGCACTATCTAGCCACATCAAGAAGGGTGATTCATTTTTCGCTGTTTCCTGACGTTTTACCTTATCTTCCTCAGGTTTATACTGTGTCGCAAATTCCATTGGTGCCCCCAATAACTTGCGGGCCAGAATACCTTCCTTTTGTCCTTCGATGATTTTCGGCAAGATTTCAGCGAGTATTGCTTTGATTTCCTCGTCTGATTTTCCTAAAAGCATCAATTGCTTTGTTACGTTATGTACATATTCGCTATTTTTGGCAGTGAGTTGCTCGATTAGATTTTCCATATCTCCTATTATATAAAAATTTTGGTGAAATTTGGAAATAAAACTTGATTTTTTTAATAAAAAAATGTTATACTAATTTGGTATGTTATTTTGAGGGTTTCTGTAAGAATTGTGTTTCAGATCTGAATTTTTAGAGATGCTCTTTAAAAAAAGCATAAAATTTTTAAGGAGGAACCAAACCATGTCAAAAGAATGTTATTTTACTGGTCGTAAGACTGTATCAAGTAATAACCGTTCACACGCTATGAACCAAACTAAACGTGTAGTTAAACCTAATCTTCAAAAAGTTCAAATTCTTGAAAACGGTGAACTCAAAACTGTATGGGCTTCAGCTAAAGCATTGAAAAAATTGCCTGCAGGCGTTGAGCGTGTATAATTGGATAAAATAAAGAAAGCTAGTGAATCTTATTTACTGGTCTTTTTTATTTTCTTCTCTTTCTCCAACACTTTAAAAAACCAAAGGTCATAATTAACGATTGATCTTTGGTTTTTTCATCTTCTAAAACTCTTTCGACTTAAGACCCCCTCCCCTAAAGCACTTACAAGGCTAAATTGACCAAAAAACCAATAAAACAACTGTTCTATTTTACAAAATTATGATAAAATGAAGTGATACATAAATTATTATGGAGGAAAGTGCTGTATGATTCAACAGCACGCATATGAAAATGACCGTTACTATTAATACTCAACATGGTAATGTTGACATTGCAACAGATGTTATCGCTACTGTTGTAGGTGCAAGCACTACTGAAATTTTCGGCGTTGTCGGCATGACAAGCAAAAATGCTGTAAAAGACAATTTCCGTAATATCCTCGGACAAGAAAACTATTCTAAAGGTGTTGTCGTTACGACAACCGATAACCAAACAATCATTGGTGTTTATGTTGTTGTCAGCTATGGTGTTAAAATTAGCGAAGTTGCCAAAAATATCCAAGAACGTATCCGTTTCAATCTGGAAAATCAACTTGGCATTGTAGCAGCTAAAGTCAATGTATATGTACAAAATGTGAAGGTGGTCGAAGACTAGTGTCAAATATTAACGCAAGTAAATTTCAAGAAATGATTCAGGCGGCAGCAAGTCGCCTTAACGAACAAGCTGAATATGTCAATTCTCTGAATGTCTTTCCTGTCCCAGATGGAGATACAGGAACAAACATGGGGATGACAATCACAAATGGTGCCAAAGATGTCGCTGAAAAGCCAGCCGAAACTGTTGGACAAGTTGCTCAAATCCTTTCCAAAGGTTTGCTCATGGGCGCTCGTGGTAACTCTGGTGTTATCCTTAGTCAAATCTTCCGCGGTTTTGGACAATATGCCAAAGACTACGATGAACTTGATGGTATTCATTTAGCTAACGCTTTGCAAAATGGTGTTGAAGTCGCTTATAAAGCAGTTATGAAACCTGTTGAAGGTACAATCTTAACTGTTTCACGCGGTGCTGCAGAACTTGCAAATCGTAAAACTAATGAGACTGACGATGCAACAGCTATTATGGAAGCTGCTCTTGAAGGCGCTAAAATCGCCTTAGCCAAAACTCCAGACATGTTGCCAGTCCTTAAAGAAGTCGGCGTTGTCGATTCAGGTGGTCAAGGTTTGGTTTATATCTACGAAGGCTTCTTGATGGCTCTCAACGGTGAATTCGTCCCTGAAAATCCTGAGCAAGGTTTAGGTGCCATGGACCGTATGATTAACCTTGAACACGAGTCTGAAACAAGTGTTGCGGGTGCTTCTACAAGCGATATTAAATACGGCTACTGTACAGAGATTATGGTCGAGTTAGGCCAAGGTCCAACAGCCCGTGAGAGTTATGATCACGATAATTTCCAAGCTTACTTGGCAGGTATCGGTAATTCACTTTTAGTTGTTGATGACGAAGAAATCGTTAAAGTCCATGTCCATACTGAAGATCCTGGTCTTGTCATGCAAGAAGGGCTTAAATATGGTCGTCTGGTTAAGGTTAAAGTTGACAACATGCGCCTCCAAAACGAAGGCGTTGCTGAAAAAGAAAAAACAAACAACATCAGCACTTCTACTTCTAAATCTGACTGGGGCTTGATTGCCATCGCTGCTGGTGATGGTCTTGCTGATATTTTCCGTGAAATGGGTGTACAGCATGTGGTTTCTGGTGGTCAAACAATGAACCCATCAACAGAAGATATCCTCAAAGCTATTGAAGCTGTCAATGCCGAAAAAGTTATTATTCTTCCAAATAATAAAAATATCTTCATGGCTGCCAAATCTGCCGCTGAAGTTTCAGATATCCCTGTTGAAGTGATTGAAACAGCAACTGTTCCTCAAGGTTTTACTGCCTTGCTCAGCTTTGACCCAACAAAATCAATTGAAGAAAACAAAGAAAATATGACTGCTTCATTAGCAGACGTACAATCTGGTGCAGTGACACAAGCTATTCGTGACACCAATATTGATGGTATTGATATCCATAAAAAAGATACACTTGGCATGATCAATAATAAAATTGTCGCATCAACCAAAAAAATGAACGATGCTATCTTTGCTGCTTTTGAAAAAATGATTGATGAAGACAGCGAGATTGCAGCAATTTATATTGGCGCAGATGGCAAGAAATCAAATGCCGAACGTATTGCCAAAGAACTAGAAAAACGTTACCCTGAACTCGAAGTAGAGATTCATGATGGTAAGCAACCTGTTTATCCATACATTTTCTCTGTAGAATAAAACACAAAAAAACTAGCCTCTCAAAGCTAGTTTTTTTGTGTGTTTGTTTTCACGTGAAACATTCTTTTTTTATTCACTTCGTCCCATACACAAATTTCCTCGAAATTACAAGTAATTCGTGTTATACTTATTGTAATGTCAAATACTTTTTACATCCCATTGAAGGAGCATGCATGAAAACACTGAATACTGCCCGTATCGGCCAAATATATTATGTAAATAAAATATTAAAATCCGAGCATGCTGGAAAACTTCGAGAGCTTGGTTTTGCCCCTGATACGGAAGTTGTTTTAATTTCTATGGACGGGGAAAATGCGCTTTTAAAGATTGGTCAGACACGTTTAGCGCTAAGCAGTTTCTACCTCAACACGATTTTGATTAAAGATGAACAATCAAATGAGGAACTTATACCTCTCTCGTCTTTGAATATCGGTCAAAGTGGCGTGGTCCGATTACTTGAGGGAGAAAGTGAAATAAAGCGCCGGCTTATGGATATGGGGATTACGAGGGGAACAAGTATTGCGGTGCATAAACTTGCACCACTAGGAGATCCTATGGAGCTTCATCTGCGGGGTTACTCTCTTTCTTTAAGAAAGAAAGATGCTGAAAAAATAAAAATTGTTGTCCAAGATTAAAAGGAAATAAAGATGACTAAAATCGCTTTGCTAGGAAACCCAAATAGTGGGAAAACAAGTATTTTCAATATATTAACTGGCAGTAATCAGCAGGTAGGAAATTGGCCAGGTGTAACAGTTGAATGTAAAACAGGACGTTATAAAAAAGACAAGAATATCGCTATTCAAGATTTACCGGGAACTTATTCTCTCTCACCTTATACTTTAGAAGAACAAGTCACACGAAATTATCTCAAAGAGACACCACCAGATGTCCTTCTCAATATTATTGATGCAACAAATCTCGAACGCTCACTGTACCTCACATTACAACTGATGGAGTTTAATATTCCTATCGTCATTGCTCTAAATATGAGCGACTTGCTAGAATATCAAGGTAAACAGATTGATATCGAAAAACTGTCTTACAGTTTAGGGCTACCTGTCGTACTTACCAGTGCTTTAAAGAAGAAAGGCCTAGACGAAGCTATTCGAAAAGCTTGCCAACCTCTTGAAGTGACTCCTTTAGATTATGATCACCGTCTTGAAAGTGCCTTAGCAGAAATTCAAACGATTTGTCCCCAAGCAAAGAATCGTTTTGAACAAATTAAACTTTTTGAAGGGGACAGTTTAGCCTCGAACTCACTCACTGCCTCACAAGGGCAAGAATTAGATGAAATCGTAGCAATCACCGAAAAAATTATGGGCGACGATCGTGAATCCATCATCGTTAACGAGCGCTATGATTTAATTGGTCAAATTGTTCGTTTGGTTGTTACAAGCACACATAAAGGACAACTTAACCTAACAGATAAAATCGACCGCATCGTTACCCATAAATGGTTGGGCCTTCCTATTTTTATCCTTATCATGTGGCTCGTTTACTTTTTAGCGATACAGGTCATTGGTACACCCGCTAGCGATTGGCTCAATGATAACTTTTTTGGTAGTTTTCTGCCAGATATTTTACACCAAGTAATGGATAGCTTGGCGATTGTTCCTTGGGTCCAATCCCTACTCCTTGATGGTGTCCTCGCCGGAATTGGGGCTATCCTAGGCTTTGTTCCACAAATCTTCGTTCTATTCCTCCTGTTAGGCTTTCTTGAAGATTCAGGCTATATGGCTCGTGTCGCATTTGTGATGGATCGTATTTTTAGAAGATTTGGCTTGTCTGGTAAATCCTTTATTCCCATGTTGATTTCTTCTGGCTGTGGTGTACCGGGAATTATGGCTACCCGTACAATTGAACAAGAAAGGGACAGAAAAATTACCATCATGGTGACTACCTTCATGCCCTGTTCAGCAAAGTTGCCGATTATTGCTTTAGTTTCAGGTGCCTTTTTTCACTCCACCAGTTGGGTTGCACCTAGCGCATACTTCTTAGGCATGGCCATGATTATCCTCTCAGGAATTATTTTGAAAAAAACGAGAATGTTCGCGGGAGATACTTCTGCTTTCATCTTAGAATTGCCTACTTACCATATACCTCACTTTCCTACAGTCTTTAAATATGCGTTTGATCGAGGATTGAGTTTTATTAAGCGCGCTGGGACAATCATTTTAGCGCTCAATGTCGCACTCTGGTTCTTGTCAAACTATAGCTTCACTTTGCACCAAGTTGAACCCGGCCAATCAATATTAGCAACGCTCGGAGGATACCTGAGTATTGTTTTTGCTCCTCTAGGCTTTGGAGAGTGGAAAGCCACGGTAGCTACCTTGACTGGACTAATTGCCAAAGAGACTATTGTCGGAACTATGAGCCAATTGTACGCCCAAGGTGCAGAGGTAGAAAATAACGGTCGAGCCATTTGGACGGCTCTACAAAATAGCTACACACCACTGGCCGCTTATTCTTTACTTGTCTTCAACCTGTTATGTGCACCCTGTATTGCTGCTATTTCGACAATTTATAAGGAAATGGGTGAAGTTAAATGGACTTTACGCGCTGTGGGCTTCCAAACCGCTGTGGCTTACAGCATGAGCTTTATCATTTATCAGTTAGGCTCTGCCTTTCTTACACAATCCTTTAGCATTAGTACATTACTTGCAGTACTTCTCTTGGTTTTCGGCCTTTATCTTATCTTCCGTCGACCAAAATACACATCAAACAAGGAGGAACTTTCTCTTGAACTTAGCTAGCATCGTTCTTTTATCCCTTATTTTAATTGCAGCCTTCTTTTCACTGCGCAAAACAGTGCGGAGCAAAGGAGCTTGCGATGACTGTACAACTACGACCTGTCCTGTTAAGGGTGTCTCTGCCTTAGAAATCCCATCGAAAAAAGATTGTTGTGAATAAGAAAAACCTTCCTTAAGAGAAGGTTTTTCTTATTCTCAGAGAACTAAAGCAAGCAGCATGAGACCCGCTTGCAATAGCGAGAAGACCATTAATATTTTTACTGAAGCAATAAAAGTTTCACTTTTTACTTGTCTTTGGAGGTAAGGACGCGCTTGTTTGATAATGAAAGGCAAAAGTATAAACATGAGCAACATGAGTGGAGAGATTAGTCCCAGAACTACTGCCCCAACGATTGAGATATAGGCCAATATAATGGCTAATGTCCACCAGCGCAAAGCATTCTTTCTCCCGATGTAATGCACGATAGTATATCGATGATTACCTTCATCCTCTTCCAAATCACAAGTGTTATTGGCCAGCATCAAGTTAGAAATTAACAAGGTACTTGGTAAAGCAACAAGGAAGGTTGATGCCAAAGTTGCAAAATCCCAAACAAAAACAGCACTCGTATTGATATACACACAGATCAGAAAAATTAAGTAGCCCATTGTTACACCACTGGCCAACTCACCTACAGGTAAACTTGATAAGGGTTTTGGTCCAGCTGAGTAAAAGATACCAATGAAATAGCAAAAAAGTCCTAACCAAAACACCGGCCAGCCCACAAGTCCTGCTACAATTAATCCTAAAATCAAGGAAAGAGAGAAGAAGAAGAGTAACAAGCCCTTTATCAGCGAAAGTGATAGATTTTCCCGACCAATGATATTGGTATTTTTCTTGTAATCTTCCGTATCCACAGCCTTATGGTAATCATTGTAGTTGTCCCAAATATCTACAAAACAGTTAAAGCAGAACATAGCCACAAAGTAGATGATTAATGGGCCAAAATTGGCTATTTGATAATGATAAAGTGAATAAGCAACTCCCAGTATAAAAGGAAAAACGCTCGCTGTTTTAGCTTTCAGCTCAATAAGCTCAGCAAATATTTTAAAGTTCATTTTTTAATAATTTCTTTGTAATAAGGTTTGGGTAACTTCCATCAAAATTTCGCGGTTACGAGATTCTGGGAATTTTTCTATTTCAAGTAACGCTTGATTGGTTAGATGTTTTGCTAAGAAAAGACTTCCTGTAATGCCTCCTAGATCAGTGACCAGTTCGGAAAATTCGATACATTCTTGACGACTCAGTCCTTCTGGTGCTTCCAGATAAGGTAGGACTTTTTCAGGCGCATCTTCTTTTGCCAGCAACAAGGGTAAGGTATAAATCCCTTGACGAAAATCCGTTAATATTGGTTTATCAGCTTCTTCCAAACCGACTGTAAAATTAAGTACATCATCATAAATCTGAAAAGCAAGACCAATCGCTAAACCAATCTTTCGTGCAGACCGTTGCATCTGCTTATCACCACCAGAGAAATACACACCTTCTAAACAAGCTAAACTCAATAGCTCTGCAGTTTTACCACTGATAGCTTTAAGATAGCGTCTAATACTGTTGTCTGCATTAAAAGCTGATTGCATCTGTGTAAGTTCACCTTGAAGAATCTTTTTCATCGATCTTGCATTACGCGGCAAAAATGGTGTCGCAGCCATTGTTTCACAAAGCAACTCGAAGTAAACCGTATAAATAAAATCACCCGTGTATACTGCAACATCCTTGCCAAATTGTGCTTCAACACTCGGCAAGCCTCGACGTAAAGGGGAATCATCAATAACATCATCATGAATCAATGTTGCCGAGTGTAACAACTCCAAACTGGCTGCTATTTTAACCAAACGTTCTTCGTCTTCTATCTCCTCGTCAACTAAGCCAGAAAATAGAAAAAAAAGCGCTGGCCGAACCATTTTACCTCCGCGCGTCGTAAACTTTTGTAATGCGTCACGTATATCTGTATTATTTACCGCTAAACGTTCTGTCATCATAGTTTGTACCGCGATAAGTTTTTCCTTAATTTCAGGATAGTCCTGCCAAAAATCTAGCACTTTTTCCCCTTACTACCTATATCTATCGTTTTTATATCTCTCTTATTCTAGCAAAATCCACCTTAAATTTCGATATAAACGACTCACTTTTTTCTCTTATTACTTATTATCGAATTTCAATAATATTTTGTTGTGGCAAGCGGTAACTTGCTTGACCTTTTGCTTCTGATGAGCCCAATACAACCAAGAGCTCTGGACGGTAACGTTTATCGACTTCGAGAATTTCATTCACGCGCTCAGTACGTTCAAAGCCAAGAATAATATTGCCTTCATAGCCTCTATTTTTGATGACATACATGAGATTCATCGTCACAAAACCGATATTCAATGATAAATAGCTTGCTTCCATCATCTCGTCCATATTTTCAAACATTTGGGGATAGCGACTATTGAAACGTTGCAGTTGTTCACTATCCATTTCTCCAGCCCCAGTACGTGCAATTTCACTTGAGCGTTCAGAAAGATTAGTATCACTAAAGATAGCAATGACCGCTCCAGCTTCTTTCACTTGTTGACCATTTTTTCCATGAACAACGGATAGAAGTTCTTGACGTTTTTGTTCACTCTCAACAATGACAAAGTGCCAAGGTTGGATGTTATGTGCAGAAGGTGCTAAACTTGCAGCAGAAATAATCTGTTTCACATCTACTGTTGGTATTTTTTTACCGTCAAATGTTTTTACAGCGTGGCGTTCTTTATTAATTTTTACAAAATCCATGAATATCCTCCTCTCATTATTGTACCAAATTTGCATATTTTTAGTATATAAAAAAGGGGTAAATCCCCTCTATTATCCTATTTGTTATATTCTCGCAAAAATTGAGACAAAGCAGACAAACCCTCGCGTAATGTCTTTTCATCCGTACAATAGCCTAAACGTGCATAGCCTGGCAAGTCAAACCTATTGCCCGGTACTAAAAGAACGCCTTTGTTTTTAAGCAAGGCCACGCAAAATTCTTCTGTTTGGGCCGGATCGAGCGTTTCAAATTTCACAAAGCTTGTCGATACTGCTTTAGGAAATATCATTGATACAAGTGGCTCATTTTCCACCCATTCCCGAAGTATCTGCAAATTATTAGTGACGATTTCTTTATTTCGCGCCAGTACTTGATCACGGTGTTTTAAGACTAGAGTTCCTAAGGCATCATCAAAGACTCCACAACAAATCATTGTATAATCGCGGTATTTGCGAAACTCATCTGCTAGTTTTTCATCTTGAGTCGCCACCCAACCTAAACGTACACCAGGTACAGAATATGTTTTAGAAAGCGAGTTCGTCGAGATACCTTTTTCATATAAGTCAACAATTGGCGCATAATCTTCCGCATCATCAAGAGGCAAGTAAACCTCGTCGACCAAGACATAAGCACCAACTGTTCGAGCCAGCTGAATGACCTCTTCCAAAAAGGCACGGTTTAGGGTTGTACCTGTCGGATTATTGGCATTGTTCAAACAAATCATCTTTGTGTTTGGACGAATCATCTGACGGAGTTCATCCAATCGTGGATACCAGTTTTCCGATTCATAAATTTGCCAAAACTCAATTTCGGCTCCTAAAGAACGTGGAATATCATAGAGCTGCTGGTAACTTGGATACTCTGCAATCACATGATCTCCCGGCTCGATCAATCCATACAAGACCAAATGATTGGCACCCGTTGCGCCATTTGTCGCCAAAATATTTTCTGCGGGAACTTTCTTATAAAGCTTGGCTACTTCTTGCTTAAATTCAGGAGAGCCTTCAATCCATCCGTAGTTAAATTTTTCCTGCATTAAGTGAGACATAAAGCTTTGGCCCTTGTCTTCTTCCAGATTTAATATTTCTTGCAACGTCATGGATGAAATCGTTGATTGAGCAATGTCATAAACTGCTTCTTTTTCCCATACATTGAGCCATTCTTCTACTCCAAAACCATCTATCTTCATATGTGCCCTCCTAAATATCAATTATAGTATAAGTATAGCATTGTGCATCCAGTATTTTAAAGCAATCTTCCATTGGAAAAAAGATTGTCTTTGTATTGTCATTAGGGTGTAACGTCATAATGTCATGCTCCTCAAGCATATCTCGGTCAAAATAAACATGCATATTATCCATTTTATTATCAACCAGACCATAAATAGAAACAATCCCAGACTGCAGTCCCAACATGCTTTCCAAGCGTTCTTCTGATACAAAATGAAGTCGGTTTACTCCAAGTACCTCCCCCAGTTTGTTCATCTCAACGCGCTTACTATCATCCATAATAACCATATAGAATTGCGTGGATTTTTTATTAGCCAAAACTAAAGTCTTCGACCTACAACCTTCATGTCCTTCAATATAATGGTCAGATTCTTCTGTAGAATGACTGCCCGGATGCTCGACAATTTTATAGGGAATTTCGAGCTGAGCCATTAACTTCTCTACTTCTTTAAAGTCTCTCATTCAGCCTCCTCATATAAGAAAAAGGCCGCGCAAAACACGACCTCTTACATTTTAGTCAGCAACAATTGTTGTTCCTGAACCATTTGCCAAGAAATCTTCAAGATTTTCAAGGGAAGTAATTGTTGCCGCACGACCAGTACGTTCTACAAAAGCCATAGCTGCTTCAACTTTTGGTTTCATAGAGCCTGCAGCAAATTGACCGTCTTCCAAGTAGGCGCCAATTTCAGACAAAGTAACTTTTTCCAATTTCTTTTGATCTGGTTTGTTGTAATTGACAAAAACATTGTCCACACCTGTCAAAATAACTAACTCGTCACCATCCACAAGTTCTGCAAGTTTAGCTGCTGAAAAGTCCTTGTCTATTACAGCTTCCACTCCTGTGTATGTGCCGTCTTCATGCTCAACTACAGGAATGCCGCCGCCGCCTGATACAGTAGTTAAAACTGCAGCATCTAACAGTGGTTTGATGGCTTCTGCTTCTACAATACGTTCTGGTTTTGGACTGGCAACAACACGACGATACCCACGACCTGAATCTTCGACAAATTTCCAATCTGGATATTGTTCCAACATTTTGTTCATTTGTGCTTCGTCATAGAATGGGCCAATCGGTTTTGTTGGGTTTTCAAATGCAGGATCATTACTGTCTACCACGACACGTGTGACAACAGAAGCTACAGGAATTCGTTCCAAGCCTTCTTTGATTAAAGCTTTAGTAAAGGCTTGAGTCATCCAGTATCCAATTTGTCCTTGAGTCATAGCCACGGCTGTATCTAAAGGCATCGCAGGATTTTTGGCACTGTCTGATCCCAGTTGTTGTAAAAGTAAATTACCAACTTGAGGGCCGTTACCATGCGTAACAACTATTTCTACATCGTTATCCTTAATGAGCGGGATCAATTGACTCGCTGTAACTTCAAGCGCTTCTTGTTGTGCTTGAGCTGTTGGATCATCTGTCAAAATAGCGTTACCGCCAAGAGCAACTACAATACGTCTAACCATAATTATTTTCTCCTATTTTATGTTATTAAAGCGCTTACTTTGCGCTTGAAAGAATAAAACTTTTGATTGCTCAAAAATTTTACTCTTAATTTTCTTTTTAAATACCAAGTAACTCTCTCAAGCCAAACTGATTAGCAAGCAAGCCATAAAGAGCGAGCAAAGCGGCAAGAGTAAAGATAATGATAGCAAACCATTCGCCTGTTGAAATAGTTCTGTTGTTTTCACGTTTTGCACGGATATAGAGGACAAAACCAACTACATACAGAATGGAAGCCATCCAGACAAACTGCCAACCACTCAGGTAAAGGGCAATAATTTGGAATGCCATGGCAAAGAAGCCGATTAAAATATTTTTAGTTGATTTTTCGACTAAACCAACTTTTAATAGATATGCACCGACGAGAGCGTAGCAAACCATAATTACTGCAGTACAGAGGTAAACAAAGACATTATAAGCATCTGAGGCAAAGTAAGTAATAATGATAAAGAGTTGTACAAAACCTTGAGTCAAAAGCAATGAATTAACAGGTGCACCAGCTTTATTTTCTTTTCCAAACCAAGCAGGCAAGAGCTTTTGTGAAGCCAATTGAGAAGTTGACTCAACTGGAAGCATCGTCCACGATAACCAAGCACCGAGAAGTGAAATAATCAACCCGATAGCCATCAAATTACCACCCCAAGGGCCAACCATCTCACGTAAGATACCAACCATACCTGGTTGTGGCATACTTGCAAGCTGTGCTTGATCCAAATATCCATAAGGTAAGAGCGAGAGCAAGATATAAATCACCAGCAAAGTGAATAACCCAATAATTGAAGCTTTACCAGCATCTGATTTTTTCTTAGCACGGTCGCCCATCATTGCCGCACCTTCAATACCAACGAAGACCCAAATCATAACCATCAAGGAACTTTGAATCTGTCCGATTAATCCTGAGGCAGTCATCTGAGTAAATGCTGCTGTTCCATCTGTATTAATGACGACATTTTGCCAAAAATGTTCTGTAAAGACTCCAGCTCTGAACATAACAATAGCAACAACGGCAAAAATTGCGATTGGAATTAATTTAGCAATGAGTACAATAGCATTAATTACTGCTGCCCCTTCAACCCCACGAATAACAAGTGCAGTTAAAGACCAAGAAACGACTGAAACAACGATGACTGATAAAAAGGTCAAAGAACCGTCTTCATTAGCAAAAACACCAGGAAAGAAATAGTTGACAGATGTCATCATCAAGACAGCGAAAGCCACGTTACCTGCCCAAGCGGACAACCAGTAACCCCAGCCTGATAAGAATCCGGCAAAATCACCAAATCCTGCGCGGGCATAATCTGAAACACCGGAGAGTTCTGGTTTATTAACAACAAGGTGATTTAAGCTCAAAACGAGCATAAGAATACCAAAACCAATAAAGAGCCATGAAATGACCACACCACCTGGTGTGGCTCCATTTGCCAAGTCATTCGAGAGGTTAAATACCCCACCACCAATAGCTCCGGATACGATAATTGCTACGAGGGCCATGAGCCCTATTCCTTTTTTATTTTCTACTTCCATATTACTTCCTATTTTTTTTATAAAGTCATATGCTTTAAAAAAGTCTCCAATTATGAAAATATACGAGGTCTGACCTTTTCAAAACAAGAGTTATAGAGGGAACCAAAAATATTTTTTCCAGATTTGTGCAAACTTCCCACCGGTATTAGGAAGTGGAAAGTCTGTCAAATCCGGAAAAAATCAAATTCAAAATTTATTATTTGATACTTGGTACATCTGGAATGAAGAGGTTACCCAAAGTTGCTGCCATAATTGCTTTAATTGAGTGCATACGGTTTTCAGCTTCTTCAAATTGACGTGCATATTTAGAACGGAATACTTCGTCAGTAACTTCCATTTCAGTCAAGCCATACTCTTCTTTAATTTCTTTACCATATTCAGTTTCAGTATCGTGGAAGGCTGGCAAGCAGTGCATGAAGATAAGTTCTTCATCTGGAGTTCCAGTCAATTTCATCATATCCATTGTGATACGGTATGGAGTGAGAAGTTCCACACGTTCTTCCCAGTTTGATTCACCCATTGATACCCATACGTCTGAGTAGATAATGTTTGCACCTTTAACCCCTGCTTCAATATCTGCAGTTGTTTCTGGTTTTGCACCTGACTCAGCTGCAAATTTACGCGCAATTTCCATAACTTCTTCAGAAGGTTGAAGTGATTCAGGCGCTACGATAGTTACGCTCACTCCAAGCATCGCACCTGTTACGATAAGAGAGTTAGCCATATTGTTACGACCATCACCGACATAAGCAAGTTTAAGACCTTTAAGGTAACCAAATTCTTCTTTGATTGTCATGTAGTCTGCAATCATTTGAGTTGGATGCCAATCGTCAGTCAAACCATTCCATACAGGAACTCCTGAGTATTTTGCCAAATCTTCAACTTCTTTTTGTGAGAAACCACGACGTTCAATTGCATCAAACATTGAGCCAAGAACACGTGCTGTATCTTCAGTAGATTCTTTGATACCAAGTTGAATATCATCTTTACCAAGATATTCTGGGTGAGCACCAAGGTCGATAGCTGCTGTTGTAAATGCAGCACGCGTACGTGTAGAAGTTTTAGCAAAAAGTAAGGCGATATTTTTTCCTTCAAGATAATGGTGAGGGATGTTATTTTTCTTCAATGCTTTTAAGTGAATAGCAAAGTCAACAAGATATTGAATTTCTGCAGGTGTAAAATCTTTTTCTGCTAAAAATGAACGGCCTTGGAAAACTGAGTTAATTTTTGGTGTTTGCATTTAATTTTCTCCTAAATATAATTTTTTTATTTTTTTGAAATAAGGACATTTGCTTGTGCTGTAAGCAATAAAGTGTCAACAAGGTTGACAGAGCTGTAAACCAAGCAAATAGAGGGTAAAACTTTGATTAAATATCTTCACGCCACAATGGTTGAGACATACAACGTGCACCACCACGACCACGTGCCAACTCGCTTGAAAGAATCTCATGTACTTTGATACCATGTTCTTTAAGTAATTCGATTGTGACATAGTTACGGTCATAAGTAACAATTTCACCTGGAGCGATAGCCAATGTGTTTGAACCATCATTCCATTGTTCACGCGGTGCAACGATTGGATCTCCATTACCACATTCAATCAAATCAAGTTCTGAGAGTTCCAACACTTTCTTAAGGGCAACTTTAAGGTCTGTCAAATGTTCAATTTCCACATCTCCATCTTTACCTGGACGTAAGATGAATGCATTGATATTTCCAGAACCATCAAAGATTCCTGGGAAGACTGTAAACTGATCATGATTAATCATTGTAAATACAGTATCCAAGTGCATCATTGCGTGATTATGCGGAATTTCAACAGCAAGTACAGTGTCAAAGGTTGACAATGGGTTTGCAAACAATTCTTTTGCTAAAGCTTGAATTGTTTTAGATGAAGTACGTTCAGAAACACCAATAGCTACAGTGTGTTTGTTTAATACGAGTTCATCACCACCTTCAATACGTGTTGTATGGTTACGATCACGCCAAATTGGAGTGTCTTTAAAACGTGGGTGATTTGCCATTACATATTCTGTGATCAATGATTCAGGTTGACGTGCTGGGAAAGTCATTTTGTTAATAGTCATCCCTACACCCATAGATGCTTGTGGGTCACGAGTGAAGTAAGCATTTGGCAATGGATTAAGGTAGAAATGGTTTTCGGCATCAGAACCGGCCATGTCGCTAAGAACTGTACGTTTTAGGTCCAATTCATTTTTACGAACACCTGCATAAATCTTGTCAACCATTGCTTTTGTATCCATGCTTGTCAAGTACTCAGTCAAACCTTCAAGTGTACGTCCTGGGCGGTAGCCTGCTTCATGCAAGAGTCGAGCCAAGAAATCTTTTTTAACACTTTCAGTTTGAAAAACATCTGCGGCAAGATCTTCTATATAGACTGTTTCTGCTCCGTTATCACGCAATGTTTGAGCAAAGAAATCGTGTTCCTTCTGAGCAATTTTCAAGTAAGGGATATCATCAAACAAGAGTTGATGCATTGTGTCTGGTGTGATGTTTTCGACTTCAGCACCTGGACGATGAAGGAGAACTGATTTAAGTTTTCCGATTTCTGAATTGACATTGATTGCTTTTTCCATGAGATAAGCATCCTTTCTTTTATATAAAACTATATATTAAAATTGTAAAAGCGCTTTCAACACCTTTTATTATAGTCTAATCTTTTTTTGAATGCAAATTGAACGCCATTATAATAATGCGCTTTCATTTCATGAAAAATAATAAATATACAAAAAGAAACCAGCAATACCAAGGTTGAGCCTTTGCGCTGGTTTCTTTTATTTTTTTATTACTTTTCTTTGTTTTTTCTAATTTGTTTACTTCTGAGTTGTCCGCAAGCGGCATCAATGTCTGTACCATGCTCTTGGCGCACAACACAGTTGATACCATTTTTCTTGAGTACATCGTAAAATTTCGCAGTATCATTTCGTGTTGAACGTTCATATTTGATATGCTCAGCGACAGGATTATAGGGAATCAGATTGACATACGAAAGTTTATTTCGGGGTTTTATTAAATCAGCTAATTCTTGTGCAATTTCCGGAGTATCATTTTCTCCAGAAAGCATAATATACTCATAGGTTACACGACGATTTGTTGTTTCAGTATAATAATCTATCGCATCAAAAAGTTTTTCAAGTGGTGCGCTACGTGTGATACGCATCAGACTTGTACGTAATTCATTGTTTGGTGCATGTAAAGAAATAGCCAAGTTCACTTGCAAGTTTTCATTTGCAAATTCTTTGATTTTTGCTGGCATGAAACCACAGGTTGACACGGTAATATGACGTGCCCCAATAGCAAGGCCATTATCATCATTAATTGTGCGTAAAAAGTTCATCAAGTTTACATAGTTGTCAAATGGTTCACCGATACCCATAACTACAACGTGAGAAACACGCTCATCTTGGCCTTTTTCATCGAAGTATTTTTGGACCAACATAATCTGAGCGACTATCTCTCCAGCTGTCACATCACGCTCTTTTTTTAGAATACCAGAGGCACAAAACGTACAGCCCATGTTACATCCCACCTGAGTAGTCACACATACAGATAAGCCATAAGATTGGCGCATCAACACAGTTTCAATCATCATTTTATCTGGTAACATAAAAAGATATTTAACTGTTCCATCTTCCGACTCTTGTACGACGACTTGCTCTAGAGGATTCATAATAAAATGCGCATTCAACTTTGCAATAAAATCCTTGGAGAGGTTTGTCATTTCTTCAAATGTTTGGACACGTTTTCGGTAAAGCCAATCCCACACTTGGGTTGCCCGAAATTTTTTTTCACCATTTTCAATCGCCCAATCAATAAGTTGATCACGTGTTAAGCCGTAAATTGTTTGTTTTTCCATTATATCTCCGATATTTTTCCCCAAAAAATTTTTTGAGGGAACTTTTTTGCATATTATTCAATAAATTTTTAGACACATTTTTGATATTTGTCTATTTTATTTTTTTGCACGTTCGCGTATTACAAAATTAGATTTAGAGGTTGTATTTTTCTCATTTTTCTCATTTTGTTTTATTTTAGCAGGATTCTTACCTGATTTCTCGCGAATTTCAAATGATTTTTTCTCATTTTTCTTTTGCTTTTCTTGAGAGCTTCGATTTTTATTGCGATTATTTCGACGTCGTGGTTTTTCAAATTTAGGTTGACGTGGCTTGTCTTCAAAAACACGTTCGGATGTGTAAGCTTCATCTTGTGAGCGTACACGACGTAAAACAAAGTAAGCACAGCCATAATTGCAATATTCATTGATATAATCTTCTAATCGGTCAATCTTATTTTCAGATTGCATTTTTTTTCTACTTACTGAAAAAAAGCCTTTTAAACGGAGCTGTTCAAAGCCCCAATCTCCCACGATGTAATCATACTTATCGAAAATATCGCTAAATCGCTGCTCCAGCTTTTCAGCATCAAACCCTTCACGATAATTGTAAACCAGATGAAAAGTCTTACCACCTACTTTTACAATGTCATCTGTCGCAGTTACCCGCTCACCAGGGAAACGATTATAATTTAATTTTGATTCATCAACTTCTTTTGGCACTTTCCTCTCCCTTTCTCTTTTTGTTCATTTTCTCGTTTTTTAATTCATTTGCTACTATTTCTCGTAGAAAATACGGAAAAAGTATTTCGACTTTCTCTTGTTTTTTCAATAAAGGAAAATACCAAGCAAAGAGATACTGATCAGGAACGACTATGCTATAAGACTCAGCATCGACCACAACCGTATTTCTATAATAAAATTTACCTCTGTTGAAATTTATTCCCTGAAAAATAAGCCGACCAAATTGCTTCCCTCGAAAACCCATACCTCGAATATTTTGCCCAGACAGCATTGCAGATACATCAAGCATTTCACGTAAAACTTCTTTCAGTACCTTACCAGTCAGCGTAAGCCGCACTAAACGCATGGAATGAGGCAAAAATTGGTGTAAATCATCTAAAGTAAGTTGGTTTGGCAATGCTTCTGTAACCAAGAGCCCAGTATTGAAAACACAGGCTCCCACCTTGCCATATTGGGCAAGTAACTCTGCAATAAAATGACTTGCATTATAATCAGGATAAACATTGGTCAGGCTATAGGGAAGTTCTCCGACAGTCTTGCCTTGCAACATTTTACGTCCTTTCAACTCCCACGAGTTGATGTGTAAAGCATCACTTTTTTCTTTTTTGAGCGTGTTGGTAGCAATCGTGGAAATTTCCGAAGCAATTACTTTGTTATTTTGATCAAAAGTAAGATTGATTTCGCCGATATGCTCCCCGTATCTTCCTGCAGCCGCAAGTAAGGTGTCATGTAATTCCGCTCCGTGTTCAAAAAGATGATGCGTATGGCTTCCAATAATTAAATCAATATCGTAATTTTTAGCGATTTTCTCATCAACGGTTTTACCCAAATGACTCAAAAGAATCGTAAAATCACATTCCAGTGGCAAGAGCTGATCCAAGCAAACTAAAGGATCAACAATATCCCAACCTGCTTGTAAATATGCTAGATAAGGAGCTGTTAAGCCAATGATTCCAATACGCATCCCCCAACTGCTCTCTATAAATTTAGGACCTTGAGCAAAAGGCATATTACTGATATTTGAAAGCAATATATCAAAGTCGGCTTGATTGTATAAACGGCTTAGCATATCATGAGTTAAGCCTAACCCTTCATTGTTACCGAGGGTCGCTGCTGTCAAATTCAGCTTATTCATCAGAGCAACATTAATCTGTCCTTCTGTTGCCTCAGTTAAAGGATGTACTCGGTCAACATTATCCCCTAAGTCAAATCGCAAGACATCTGGATGTCCAACTGATTTTTCCGCAAAAAAACGCTCAATCACTGGAAATCTTTCCAAATGCGAGTGCAAATCGTTCAAGTGAATAATGCGCAATGAATTCATTTTACCATTATAGCACAAAAAAGACCGCTAAAGCGGTAGTTTTTGTACTTTTATACTTACGCCTGCAAATCAAAAGCAAGGCTTCATTCCTATTTTCCTGTTGATCCGAAGCCGCCAGTTCGTGTAGATTTAGTCACTTCAGCATCCCCATCAGCAACCAAGAAAGGCATAAAGACCGCTTGGACAATCCTCTCACCTTTTTCCAAGACCACTTCTGATTCCGTAATATTTTGCATTTGAGCAAATATCTCGCCCTCATTCCCTGGGTTATTGTAATAGTCACCGTCAATGACACCTACCGAGTTAATCATCACTAAACCTTTTTTACGCGGATTTGACGAGCGATCAAACAGATACAGAACTTCTCCTGCTTGCATATATGCCTTAAGGCCTGTTGAGATTAGTTTAATTTCACCAGGTTTAATGGTAATGTTTTCAGCCACTGATAAGTCATAGCCTGCCGCATGCTTGGTCGCACGTATTGGTAATTCTAGGTTTTCATTTTTGTATTTACTTACTATTTCAAATCCACGTGTTTTCATAATTACTCCTTATTGCTTATTTTTAATCTATTTATTTTATAAAGGGCAAAATCAGAAAAACGATAAATAAGACAACAACCGTTACTCCTGATAAAATCCGATTTTGCATTGGTACAGAATTCTTGAAATATTTAGGTGGAAAAACAGGAGCTAAAAGAAGTCCGCCCACTGCTCCTCCAACATGTGACCAAATATTGACCGAGCTAAGATTAAACATATTGAAGAAAAGATTAATCGCAATCAAGATGGTAAATGTCTTACCAATCTGTTTTAGCATCGGATGGCCTGTAAAGAAGCCAATTCCTGCAATAGCTGCAAAAAGACCAAAAATCGAAGTTGATGCTCCTGCAGATAAGGAATTGGGCGAAAAGATAAAGGTTGCTGCATTACCAAAAATTCCTGAAAGAATGTAGATCAAACTGAAATTAAGGCTACCAAATACAGCTTCAACCTGACGTCCGATAAAAAAGAGCGTCAGAGTATTCATAAGAAAGTGAGTCCATCCAATATGAATAAAAATTGGTGTCACAAGGCGCCACAATTGAGTTGGATCAGCTAAAATGGCTGGTGGAAATAATGCACCAGTATTAAAAAGGTTAATTGCCGAGGTTGCAGCTAAACCATAACGTAAAAATTGATAAAGCCAAACCATCGTTGTTAAAAGTGATAAAATATAAGTCGCTTTATGCTTCATAAAGTCTTTTTTTATCATATCAATGTTCATAAGTAAATATTTCTCCTATGCTTATATCATGAGGTTCTGGATAAAAGTCTCTGTGCTGAAAATCATAACATAGACTAACTGTCTGTCCAGAAAAGCTTGCCAGATAACGGTCATAATATCCCGCACCAAAACCAATCCGATAACCTTCTTTATTCCAAGCCAAGCCGGGGACCAAAATCAAATCAGGCACAACTTCGTTTTTCGACTTAGGTTCTAGTATACCAAATTTTGTACGTTCTAAGTCATTTTTGTCGTATTTTACAAAAATCATGTGGCGATTAGCCAAGGTTTTTGGTAAAACTATTTGTTTATCTGCCTGCTCAAAAAGGGGTTGCAAATCAAATTCAAACTCTTGCGGCATATAGAGCGCCACGGTTTTAGCGTTTTTCCATTGTTCTGAGGCAAGCAGCTCTGCAATAATTTTCTGACTTTGACGGCTTTTGTCAGCAAAATCAAAACTTTTCAGTAAATTTATCATTTCTTTTCGAATTAGCGCTTTCTTTTCCATACTTTATATGGTATCATAAAGCTGTAAGTTTTTTTCAAGTTAACGTTTATGCTTTTTGTTACACGCTTTCCGAAGATAAGATTTACCAAACTAAAGAAAGGATGTATTCAAATGGCACAAGGAACTGTAAAATGGTTTAACGCTACTAAAGGTTTTGGCTTCATTACAACTGAAGAAGGCAACGATGTATTCGTACACTTCTCAGCTATTCAAACTGATGGCTTCAAAACTCTTGATGAAGGCCAAAAAGTTAGCTTTGATCTTGAAGAAGGCCCACGTGGACCTCAAGCAATCAACGTTACTAAATAATTGGTAATTAAAGCACCTTTACGGTGCTTTTTCTTTTTGTTTAAACACCACAATAAAAGCAGTTATGCTATTGTTTTATAGATATAAAAAGTTTACAATGTATAAAGCAAAGAATTTAGGAATATTATGAAAGATTTAACAAAAGGAAACATTCTCAAAGGTTTAATTACCTTCACACTTCCCCTGCTCTTGGGAAACTTTTTTCAAGTGCTCTATAATACTGCAGACACACTGATTGTTGGTCAAACGCTAGGAAAAAATGCGCTTGCATCAGTGGGGGCTACGGGATCCATCAACTTTTTAATCGTTGGTTTTGCTCAGGGAATGACCGCAGGGCTCACGATTATTACTGCGCAACGCTTTGGTGCCAAAGATGCACATGCTGTCAAAAAGTCCTTTGTGACAGGGCTGTATTTTACGATAGCTATCTCCCTCTTGCTCAGTGTCTTGTCTGTCCTATTTGTGGGTCAATTACTACAACTTATGCAGACTCCAGCTGAGATTTACGAAGGTGCACACACTTTTTTGAGTATTATGTTAGGTGGACTTACAGCGACCACACTATATGCTTATTATTCGAACGCGCTCCGCGCCTTAGGTGATTCCAAGACACCGCTCTATGCACTTATCGTCGCCAGTATTTTAAATATCGGCTTTGAGTATTTCGCAATCCTCGTTCTCCATTTAGGCTTAGCGGGAGCAAGTGCAGCCACCATTTTGGCCCAATGTATCTCTGTGCTTTATCTGGTTTTACATATTAAACGCAAAGTGCCTGAGTTACACCTTAATCGAAAACTCCTTGTTTACGATACCCAAGAAATACGTACACATGCACGACTGAGTATTCCCATGGGATTTCAATCTAGTATTATCGCTATTGGTTCTATTACACTTCAAGTAGCACTTAACACTATGGGAACAAACGCTGTCGCCACTCAAGCTATTGTATCTAAGATTGACCAAATCGCGATGTTGCCAATGATGTCGATCGGACTTGCTATGGCTACCTTTGGAGCCCAAAACTATGGTGCAAAACAATACCGCCGAATAAATCAAGGGCTTTTCCAATCTCTCCTCATAGCTGTTTCCTGGGCGATTGGCTTTGCCATTCTTTTGGTAAGCTTGAACTATTACTTCACGACGGCTTTTATCTCACCAAGCCAAACAGCTGTTATTGATATGGCTAGACATTACTATATTGTGAATGGTGGTTTCTACTGGCTACTTGCTATCCTCTTCGTTACGCGCTCAACATTACAGGGTTTGGGCAATGCGCGCATTCCAACAATTTGTGGCGTGGCAGAACTGGTCATGCGTGCCGCAGTGGCCATCATCGGAGTTAACCTCTTAAATTACACCGTGATTATTTCATCCAATCCAGCTGCTTGGTTGGGGTCAACCGCTATTCTGATTCCCACAACCATCCGAATGGTGCGTCGTTTTAACCGCGAAAATGCACAAGAAAAAATCGTTCTAAATTGAACGATTTTTTTATATTAGTCTTTATCTAATTCTTGATAGAGCAGTTTTTGCGCTACTGTTGGATTGGCTTGTCCTTTTGTAGCTTTCATAAGCTGACCAACTAAGGCCTTAGCTGCATTTTCCTTACCGCCACGATAGTCAGCAACAGATTGTTCATTTTTAGCAAATACTTCATGAATGATAGGCAAGAGTACAGCTGGGTCAGAGATTTGAACCAAGCCGGCCTTTTTAACGAAAGCTTCTGCTGAACCACCGTTTTTAGCTAATTCGAGGAAGACTTTCTTCGCAATTTTCGATGAAATAGTCCCATCTGCAATCAAACGCAACATTTCTGTGAGATTTTCTGGAGTTAAGTGAATATCTTTAAGTTCCAGATGTGCTGTGTTCAAGTACTGAGCAACTTCACCTTGAAGCCAGTTGGATACCAATTTGGCATCACCACCTAATTTAACAGCTGCTTCAAAGAAATCAGAGACATCTTTTGAGCTTGTCAACTGGCGCGCATCGTATTCACTGAGGCCCATTTCCTCTACATAACGTACACGGCGTGCTGCTGCAAACTCAGGAAGTTCAGCACGAACTTCGTCAATCCAAGCTTCGGAAATTTCAATACGTGGCAAATCTGGTTCTGGGAAATAACGATAATCAGACGCACCTTCTTTAACACGCATCAAGATTGTTTCACCTGTTTTATCATCAAAACGACGTGTTTCTTGACGAATTTCACCACCAGCACGAAGAATTTTCGCTTGGCGATCAATTTCAAAGGCTAGGGCTTTCTTCACATTACTGAAAGAGTTCATGTTCTTCACTTCTGTTTTAACACCAAACTCTTCTTGGCCATAAGGACGCAATGAAATATTGGCATCACAGCGCATGGAACCTTCTTCCATCTTCACATCAGAAATACCTGTATAGAGAATCAATTCACGTAAGGCGGTCAAATACGCATAAGCTTCATCAGCGCTTCGCATATCTGGCTCAGAAACAATCTCAATCAATGGTACCCCTTGACGGTTCAAGTCAACATAAGAATAGCCATCTGTTCCGTGCGTATTTTTACCGGCATCTTCTTCAATATGTGCACGCTCAATACGAACAGTCGATTTTGTACCATCTTCAAGTTCAATTTCAATAGAACCATTGTAACCAATAGGTTCATCTGCCTGCGAAATTTGGTAAGCTTTAGGATTATCAGGGTAAAAATAATTTTTACGATCAAAATGCATACTCTTTTGAATCGACATATTCATGGCAAGAGAAGCTTTCATCCCAGCAACGACAACACCTTTGTTCAATGTTGGCAAAACACCTGGCATTCCCCAGTCAATAACATTCGTATTGACATTTGGTTCAGAGCCAAATTCAGCTGGAGTTGGGCTGTAAATTTTTGAGTTTGTATTTAACTCAACATGGACTTCAAGTCCAATGACTGTTTCAAAGTTCATCTTATTTTGCCCCTCCTTCTGTAAAGATAATTGGTTTTTTCTTATGATGATCCGTTGTTGCTTCAAACGCTGCTGCGACTTGATAAATTGTTTCCTCATCATAGCGTTTACCAATCAATTGCATCCCAACAGGTAGACCTTCAACATAACCCGCCGGAATCGAAATTCCTGGTAATCCCGCGAGGTTGACTGGAATTGTTAAGATATCTGAAAGATACATTTGAACAGGATCTTTTGATTTTTCATCAAAGCCAAAAGCAACCGTTGGGGCTGTTGGGCCAAGAATCAAATCATAATCCGCAAATACTTTATTAAAGTCTTCGATAATCATTGTACGAACTTGACCAGCCTTTTTAAAGTGCTTATCGTAGGCACCTGCAGAAAGACTAAATGTACCTAGCATAATACGACGTTTGACCTCATCGCCAAAGCCTTCTGAACGTGATTTCACATAGACATCTTCAAGGTTTTCGATATCCTGTGCACGATAACCATAACGAATACCATCGAAGCGTTGGAGATTTGAGCTCGCTTCTGAAGAAGCGATGATGTAGTAAACAGCTACCCCATACTTGCTATGTGGCAAGCTCACTTCTTCAACAATAGCACCTAAAGATTCTAAGTGTTTCGCCGCCGCCATAATTTGCTCTTTGACTGCTGGATCAATTCCTTCCCCAAAGTATTCTTTAGGCAAAGCAATCTTCATTCCTTTAATATCTTGACCTATTTTTGAACCAAAATCTGGCACAGCTACTTCTGAACTTGTAGCATCTTTAGCATCACTACCTGAGATAACATTTAAAAGTTGTGCATTCTCTTCAACAGTAGCTGAAAAGGGACCAATTTGATCAAGTGAACTAGAAAAAGCAATTAAACCATAACGAGAAACACGTCCGTAAGTTGGTTTCAGACCCACAATACCACTGAACGAAGCTGGTTGACGAATCGAACCACCTGTATCGGATCCTAATGACAAGCGTACTTGTCCACTCGCAACAGCACTAGCTGAACCTGAAGATGATCCACCAGGTACTTTTGTTTGATCCCACGCATTGTATGTTGGCTTAACAGAAGAAGTTTCCCCTGAGCCCCCCATTGCGAATTCGTCCATATTGGCTTTACCAATAATAACCATGCCATTGTCATAAAGCTTTTCAACGACAGTCGCATCATAAGGTGGGATAAAACCAGAAAGAATTTTACTTGCTGCAGTTGTTTCAATATTTTTAGTAACAATATTGTCTTTAACTGCTAAGGGAATACCGTCTGTAAGTTTTGTTGCATCAATTCCACGCGCATCAATAGCAGCTGCTTGCGCTAATGCTTCTTCATCTAATACAGAAATAAAACTGCCCATTGCTGCTTCACGTGCATGCACATCATCCAATGTCGCCTGTGTCAAGTCAACAGCAGAGATTTCCTTTTTCACCAAGAGGTCATGCAACTCTTTAATTGTTTTATTATTCAATGACATTATGCATCTCCTCCATCAGCCAACATTGCGGGAACCTTAATAAAGCCATCTTGCTTCGTTGGTACATTACGCATTAATTCATCACGGTCATCACCCTGTACAGCAATATCTTCACGCATGCGGTTTAAGTTATCCGCAACACTCATCGTAAATTCTACATTTTCCGTATTGACTTCCTCTAACTGCTCCACCATTTCGATAATTTTATCGAGTTTATCCGTCACAGCATCAAGTTCATTTTTCTCAAATTTAAGCTTTGACAAAGTTGCCACATGCTCCACTTGTTCTTTTGTAATCTTGCTCATGTTATTTTCCCTAACTATTAAAGATTTTCATTCTCAATTATAGCAAAAATCTTTAAAAACTGATACAGCTAGGCTTTACTGCCTACTGCCTTTACCACAAGTAAAAAACCTCTCACTAAGAGAAGTTTTTTTATTACTTTTAAGGTTAGAAGTTACGACCTTCAAGCTTTGTAAATAAACCTTGGTTAAGAACTTTTAGGTAAGTCCCTTTCATTCCCAACGAACGGCTTTCAATAACACCAGCAGATTCAAGCTTACGTAGTGCATTAACGATTACTGAACGTGTAATTCCAATCTTGTCGGCAATGACTGAAGCAATAACATGTCCTTCTTCTCCATCAAGTTCTTCAAGAATTGCTTTCACAGCCTTCATTTCTGAATACGAAAGTGTATTGACTGCCATGTTAGCCATCGTGTCTTTACGGATATTTTCTTCCATTTGTTCAAGCTTAAGATTTGAAAGTTGAACACCGATAACTGTTGTTGCAAGCTCTGCAAGCACAAGATCATCATCACTGAATTTTCCGTCTGTACGCCATAAGATGAAGGTTCCCAAGCGCATACCACTACCATAGATTGGTGCACATGTTGTCAAACCATTAGGATACTCACCTAAAAGTTCTGCAGGAAATACTGACAAAGGCTCGTTAATTGTGATATTTGCTAAAGTGTCATAGATACGGATAGCCGCACGTGCATAATCTTCTGGCAATTGTTTTTGTACATGGAAAAGTTCATTAACACGATCGTTGTTAATTTCGTATGGCAGTGAATAGCCCAAAAGTTTCCCTTTTGTATCAATGATACAAGCATTACAGTCAATAACGTTGGCTAAACGCTCTGTCATGTTATCATAGGGTAACTCCTGCTTTAAATCAGTTACTCCATCTTGCAGAACTGATGTAATTTTGCGGGTTTTTTCTAGTAAAGTAGCCACGGTTTTCTCCTATTATATTATTTTCTAAATAAACTCTTAATGAATTATAACACAAAAAAATTCAAAAAACAACAAGAATAGTCAGAAAATTCGCTTTTTTCATTATAATAAAACAAGATATACAATTATGTATATCTTATTTCTTTTTATATACAGAAAATTGACTAACATTACCAACTTCCACTTTTTTGTAAGAATCTTTAAGTGTTTCTTTTACTGAATCTGAAAGATCCTGTCCACTTTGCACTACAACATACTTGTTGCCTGCATTAGCAAAGAGCAAATCAAAGTTCTGATGGAATCTTACTGGATAATGGCGAGGGAAGTCATCTATGCCACCCACACGCTGTGATCGCAAGTTAATGTTTTTATCCGATGCTATAGCCAGCACTTTATCCTCTTTTGTCGTATCGGCTTTCACAAACTGCGCAACTTGTTGTTCTTCTGAGAAAACTTGTTGATGCATCGTTTGGGTAACGATAGGGGCTCCTATCACAAAGAGCAGAGCTAAAATTGGCGCAAAAAGCTTGGCCTTCATATAATCTTGTAGGATATTCTGACGTTGATCCACCGCATCTTGTATAGTATCGCTGACGAATAATAAAAGTAACGGCAAGATGGCAAGCAAGTTTGAACTTTCGAATACTTGAGAAAAAACAACAAATCCTAACACAAGAATTGAACCCAATAAGAGTAAAAGTTGCCAGATAAATGTTTGACCCGAACTTTTAATATTACGTACGCCATGTACGAAATTGGCCGCAAGACCAAACACCAAAAGAAAAACGAGAGCTTTCAGAAGTGACATCCAGAAATTATCTGTAAAGCCTAGTGTCGTAAGCGGAATGATAATGGATTGTTCGATGGATGTATACAGTACTTGAGCATTTAAGGAGTAAAAAGCAACCGTATAACCTACCAACAATAAGCCAAATAAAATTGCTAAAAGTTGATAAATACCACGCCCAATTCTTTTATTCTGAATATTAAAGACAAGCAAAGCGAGACAAGAAAGAAGCCATAATATGGTCATGATTGGTGATATGACAAACACAAGAGCTCCACTCATACCAAAGAAGATAAAAGCTTCGTCACGTGCATCTTGACGTAGATAACGATCCAAGAACTGTAATGCCCATAATGCAAAAGGCAAGGCGATTAATGTTGGCGCTGTACCACCTTGAGCCAATCCTGCAATCGAAACCAAGGTGAAACCTGTGGTAATTCGCGCTGCCAAACGGCTACGTGTACGTTGTGAAATTAAACGATAAACTTGCACACCGCTCATGAATAAAGCTAGCATTTGGAAAAGGTAAAGCAGCCAAGTTGTTTGACCAAAATGACCGAGCCAGTTAATTAGGTAAAAGACAATTCCGCCAGCACCCCAAAAATCATTGTAAGGGACCAATCCTGCCTGCATTGCCATTCCCGAATAGAGGTATTGCGACTGTACACCTGTAGGTTGAAGATTGAAGATAGGGAAAGCATAGAAGCTTAGACTAAGCACCAAGGACACGAGCCCAATAAATAACCAGTCAGCTGGCATAAGCCGTGGTGTTTTTTCTCGAGTTGGTACAAAACTCGCTTCTGATTTATGACGACGCGAATAAAACCCAGTCTCTTCCGCAGGAATATCAAGGTCTTCATTGACCTCAAGCTCCTCGAATTCTTCGATTTCTTCTGATTGTTCTAATTGTTTTTTATGTTCATGCCTAAGTGAACGTGAACCATATCTTTTTTTCATTTAATTTTCCTTCAAAGAGTAATCACTAAATTATAACAAATTTCTTCGAAGTACTCAATTTTTGCTAAAAATTTTATGTAATAATTTATAATATTTCAATATTGATGCAATAAAAAAAAGAGGCTTTGCCTCTTGATTTATCAATAAACTTCGTCGTCTTGATTTTCCATAAAGTTATTAAAAACTTCTTCAATCATATCCCATTCAGCATCTGAATCTTCAGCGATAGGTTGTAAATCACCTTCAGTGCCATCTTCATTTTGAGTAAATGAATAAGCTTGGATTTCAACTTCACCATTATCATCTTCTGCACCGTCAACAGGCATAACGAGGACGTAATTTTTACCAAATTCTTCTTGGCCATCAATAGTGATCAAGATTTCAAAAAGGCTTTCATTACCGTTATCATCAATCAGAGTGATAAAACGGTCTTCGTGGTCATGGTCATGTGTATGTTCTGACATAATACTTCCTACTTCTAAAATAATTTGTGCGCATCAAGATAATTTTGTAATATCAAGACAGCGGCGAGTTTATCAATTGATTTTTTACGGTCCTTGCGACGGACACCGCCATCAATTAATACTTTTTCTGCTTGCATTGTCGTCAAGCGTTCATCTTGGTATTCTACAGCGACATCAAACGTTTCAGTAATTTTTTCACCATAGTTTCTTGAAGCCTCTGCACGAATACCTTCATCATTATTCATATGTTTGGGTAAACCGAGTACAATTTTTGAAGGTTTATATTCTGTTATTAGTTCTGCTAAGCGCTCAAAACCAAATTCACCAGCTTCACTGTCAATCTTTATTGTTTCAACAGGCTGAGCCGTCATTCCCAATAAATCACTCACAGCTACACCAACAGTTTTTGTACCGACATCCAAACCTAAAATTCTACTGTACATTAAAGTTGTACACCGTGTGCTTTTAAGTATTCTTTAATCAGTTCTTCAACAATATCATCACGGTCAAAACGACGGATTTTGTTACGTGCATCGTCGTGACGTGGAATATAAGCTGGATCTCCTGACAAAACATAACCTACCATTTGGTTGATAGGATTGTAACCTTTAGCATCAAGTGCACGATAAACATTTACAAGTGTTTCGCCGATTTCTTTTTTACTTGAATCATCAAATTCAAAGCGGACTGTTTCATCTGTAAAACTCATAATATGTACCTCCTTTGGGGTAGGTTCAAGCAAACTGCTTAAAAATCCTTTTAATTAATTTTTTCTAATAATGCTCTTTAATTATACATCATTTCTGACACTAATTCAATCTATTTCGTCTAGTAGCTAGAATAAATGGACCTCTAGACGACTCTACTAGACCCATTTATCACTCAATGCTAAACTATAAATTTACCGGCTTAAGGGAGAATATTTCCAGCTGCCATATACAAGTCATACCACTCCTCACGGCTGAGAACCAGATCACTGGCATTTGTTACTTCCTTGATCCGTCGTTCCGTCATCGTACCAATTATTGTTTGCATACGCGCTGGATGGCGGTTAATCCATGCTATAGCAATCCCTGAAGGGGTAAGATTGTATTTTTCAGCATATTCTTCAAGCTTTTTGTTTAATTCTGGGAATTTATCATTACCAACAAAAGGACCATCAAAATATCCATGTTGGAAAGGAGACCAAGCTTGAATCGTCATCTTATTTATCCGGGAATACTCTAGTACTGAACCATCTTGCATATGACTGGCTTGATTAGGAATATTCACATTGAGACCTGCATCAACCATTTCAGTATGCTTCAAGCCAAATTGAAGCTGATTAAAGAGTAACGGCTGCTTCACTGCTGTTTTAAGTAACTCCACTTGCATCGGATTTTGATTGGAAACTCCAAAATAGCGAACCTTTCCAGATTTCTCGAGCTCGTAGAAGGCCTCTGCGACCTCTTCTGGCTCCATTAGCGTATCGGGGCGGTGCAAGAGCATGGTATCGAGATAATCCGTCTGTAGCCGTTGTAAAGAGCCTTCTACCGACTGGATAATATGTTCTTTTGAAAAATCAAAGGCAATCCCTGGACGGATAGCGCATTTCGATTGGAGATAAATGTCTTCCCGTCGAATAGAGGTTTGCGCCAAAGCCTCGGCAAAAACCGTTTCACACTGTCCAGCACCATAAATATCCGCGTGATCAAAAAAGTTAATACCATTTTCATAAGCTGTCTCAATAACTTTGACAGGATTCTTTCCTGGTTCTATGATACGCATACAGCCTAAGATAATTTGTGAAGCTTGCATATCGGCAATTTGAATTTTTTTCATTAACAAAAACTCCTCTTCTTTTACAATAAATTCATTATATCACAATAAAAGTAAACGCTTTACTTTTCCAAGAGTTATTTTTGTTCCTTTTTATGAATCATGTTTCCAAAAGAAAAAACCCACCCGAGGGTGAGAATCTTTTTTTACAATTAAACTGTAAGTGAAGCACGTCCTTTACGACGACGAGCTGCAAGTACACGACGTCCGTTTTTAGTTGCCATGCGTGCACGGAATCCGTGAGTAGTCTTACGAGGTTTTTTATGTGGTTGGTAAGTACGTTTCATTTGTTAAATCCCTGGGCTACTTCACTTGGGAAAGTAGCTCCACCGTTCTTGCGGTGTTCCTTTCTTTCATTTCTGTGCTTAAAGCATACTAAAATATTCTACACCAAATCATCGCAAATGTCAAATTTCTTTTGTAACGGTGATATAACGATTGTATTCATTACCTTCAGAATGGCTAGAAACACCTTCTTCTTTCGAAATAATTGTATGCACAATCTTGCGTTCATTCGACTGTAAATCATTAATATAGACAGTTTCACCAGAACGAGCACGTTCTGCTGCACGATGCGCCAAGCTGGTAATATATGCTTTACGCTTTTCATGATAATCGCCAACATTGACAGCAATATTGATACGGGTACTTAAAATACTGTTAGCATAAGCTTTAGCCAAGGTTTGTAAACTTTGCAAAATCTTCCCATGTTTACCAATGAGTAAAGCATCTTGATTCGAATTTAAGTTAAAAACAATCAGAGTTCCTTCTTTTGCTACATTTACAGTGATCGCAATACCCATTTCAGAGGTAATGTTTGTTAAGTAAGTCGAAATTTTATCCGCAAACTCTGTTTCCTCAGCAGTTAATTCCATCGGCACAGCCTTAGCTTTTTCTTTTACCTTCTCAGGAACCTCGACTTCTGGAAGCGGATCTTTGCTTTGAGCAATGTCTGCTTTAACTTCTTCAATTATAACTTCACGTTCTTCTGGAGTTAATTCACCTTCTTGTTCTTTTTCAGCTGCACGTACAGCTTTAACAATTTGGCTTAACTCAAGCGTTGCTTCCATAGCAGACTGTGCTTTAGGCACACCAAGGTTGATATCTTCCACACCACGTTCTGCTAATCGATCCGCTTTACGAATGGTTTCTTCTTTGATTTCTTCTATATCTACGAGGGCTCGTTTTTTACCAAATCCTAAAAAACCACGTTTTTCTTTTTGTTTTACATGAATATGCACATTCTCACGCTTTACACCTAAACGATATAAGCCGCGTTCTATTGCTTCTTCAACTGTTCTCCCAGTAAAAATAGTCATGATTTAAAACTCCTATCTCCTGATTTACTTTTTATTTTTCAAAGCCTTCTTTAATGCCTTCTCACGTGCTTTTACTTTATCCTTTTCCGCTTGGGCTTTAGCTTCACGCGCTGCGATTATTTTGAAGGGGTTGGCAATAAGCAAAGTTTGTAAGACTTGGAAACCATTTGATACTACCCAGTAAAGAGCAACACCGCTTGCGACATTGATCGCAAAAACAAAAATCATCACTGGCATAGCAAATGTCATCGTACTTGTCATTGCATTTTTCTCAGGGGCTGATTTCATTGTCAACCATGAGCTAGCAAATGTAAAGAGTGCTGCCAAAATTGGCAAGATAAATGTTGGATCTTTATCTCCGATATTAAACCAGAGGAAAGTTCCGTGCTTTAAGAAATCTACACGTGTCAAAGCTTGGTACAACGCCCATAATATTGGCATTTGCACTAAGAGTGGTAAACATCCTGCATAAGGATTCACCTTGTTTTTAGCGTAAAGTTCTTGTGTTTCTTCTTGAACTTTACGACGTGAATCCACGTCTTTACCTGGATATTGCGCTTGTATTTTTTTAATTTCAGGCTGAATTTCCTGCATTTTTTGGCTAGACTTGATTTGAATATTCATCAAAGGCAAAAGTGCCGCACGAATAATCAAGGTAAATAAAATAATACCAACAGCTGTCATACCACCAAATGACAAGAAACGAATAACCTGAGCAAATCCATAAACTATCTGTTCCCAAAAGTTTGTTGAATGTTGTGTGACCTCAGAACGTCCACAGGCAGCCAATAAGAGTAAAGAAGCACTTGCCATCGAAAGCAAAGTTATTTTCTTTTTCAATTCTTTTCTCCATCTTTATAAATTTTAGACAATTTCAATACATGCTTGAGATTTTTTCTTACTTCATCAAAACTGAGTTTTTCGACTCCTGGACGTGCAATAACCACAAAATCTTCATCTTCTAAATGAGAAGAAAACTCTGCTACTGCATGTCTAATGAGTCGCTTCACACGATTCCGTGTGACCGCATTTCCAATCTTTTTACTTACTGAAATCCCTGTACGAAAATGCTGTTGCTCAGTATCGAGTTTATATACAACAAATTTCTTATTGGCAAAGCTATTTTTCGCTAAAAATATTTGTTCAAAGTCTTTCGAGCGTTTTACACGATAGGTCTTTTTTATAGCCAAGCCACTCTCTCCCATACTAAAAATTATCTCCATTATTTTAACACAAAGTAGAGGAAAAGTCACCTTTTTCCGAGAAAGCGCTTTTTTAGCTTTAATTCTTGTTGCATATCATTACTTATAAGCTCAAAACCATGTTAGAATAAAGGTAAATAAAAGATAGATGTAGCCAAGAGCCAATAAAGTGATCTTCATTTCGCTTCCCTAAACATAATGGCTCAAAGAATCAATCCCCTTTGATTCCCGACTACTCCTTTTCCTTCCCACACATTTGTTGGCTCTTGTGGGAAGGTTTTTTCATACGAAATCATATTTATTGGTATGAACGTTATGTCTCTTAGGTAATATTATTCCTATTTTCCTTAAAAAATTTGGTATAATAATGCGATGAAAAAACGTAAAAAGAAAATTTTCGCTTTATGGACAATTAGTATCATAAGCCTACTGCTGCTCGTTGATTTGGGGATTACTTATTATTTCTACTCCGTTGCCTATGTCCGCAATGATGCTCCCGTGGGCCAAGTTCAAGCATCAAGTAAAAATTATCCTCTTGTCACACAATTTGATAAGCTGAATAAAAAAACACTTACCATGGAAAATGGTGGCTTAAAGCTCAATGCTTGGTACATCCCAGCAGAACATAAAACAAATAAAACAGTTATTGTTGTCCACGGTTTTCGCCAAAATAAAGAAGCGATGCGCCAATATGGACAACTCTTCCATGATTTAGGCTATAATGTGCTTATGCCTGACAATCGTGCTGCTGGAGCCTCAGAAGGTCAGCTCATTACTTATGGTTACTACGATAAAAAAGACGTGATTGCCTGGTCAAAAAAATTAACACAAGAAAACCCTGAAAGTCGTATTACTTTATTTGGACTTTCTATGGGAGCTGCAACTGTTATGATGGCATCAAGTGAGACAGAATTACCTAGCTCTGTCAACAGTATTATCGAAGATTGTGGCTATACTGATGTTTGGTCGGAAATTACCTATCAAGCCAAATCGACCTACAATATTCCGCCATTTCCCCTTGTCTATAGTTTATCCGCTATGAATAAAGTGCGCCAAGGTTGGTTTTTAAAAGAAGCAAGTGCGACACAAGCACTCTCTCAAAACAATCGCCCTATCCTCCTTATCCACGGCGATTCAGACACGTATGTGCCTACGTCAATGCTTAAGGAAAACTACCAAGCAGTCAAGACAGGAACACCAAAGGAAATGCTTTTGATTAATGGTGCTGCACATGCCAAGGCCTTTGAGACAAATCCTCAACTTTACCGTCAATCTGTTGAAAAATTTCTGAAAAACTATAACGGTTGATTATTTTACAGTGCTAAACACCCTATTACAGTTTATTCTTGCATTCCCCTTCCTAAAATGGTATTATATTAAAGTACCAATTCGCGGAAGTGGCGGAATTGGCAGACGCGCAGGATTAAGGATCCTGTGGCCTATCTTGGCTGTGCGGGTTCAAGTCCCGCCTTCCGCATATTATTTAAACGTCTAGTAATTAGACGTTTTTTTGTTTTCTCATCTGCTTCAAAATCATTCACAAAAATGGTATAATAATGACATCAAGAAACTATATATTTGCAATACTCAAGGCACTTAAGTCTTGAAACAAGGAGATAATAAACCACGATGATGAATATGCAAAACATGATGAAGCAAGCACAAAAATTGCAAAAACAAATGCAAGCTTCACAAGAAGAAATTGCCAACACTACTTTTTTTGGTAAAGCAGCACAAGATTTAGTAATCGCTGAATTTTCTGGTGATCGTAAATTAACAAACTTGACAATCAAGAGTGATGTGATTGACCCTGAAGATCCTGAAACATTGCAAGATTTGGTTGCAGATGCTGTAAATGATGCTCTCACTCAAATCGAAAAAACTACTGAACAAAAACTCGGTAAGTTCTCTAAAGGACTCCCCTTCTAATAAAATAGCCTCTGAAGGCTTTTTTATTTTATTCTTCTTATTAATTAGAATAATAAATTCGAAAATAAGGACTTTGATCATTCTTAAAATACAAAAAAAAGCGCGAATTTCTTCGCGTTTTTCTTATTTTGTATATTCTTCAACGAGTGCGACAACTTCTTCCATTGTTGCACATTCAGTAAGAGCTTTGTTTGAAAGTTCTTCCATCTTAGTTGAGTCCAAACGTTTCATCAATGAACGTGTTTGGAGAACAGATGTTGCTGACATTGAGAATTCATCAAGTCCGATACCCATGAGAAGTGGAACAGCAGTTTGATCACCGGCCATTTCACCACACATACCAGCCCATTTGCCTTCTGCATGCGCAGCTTTAACAACATTGTTGATAAGGCGAAGGATAGATGGGTTGTAAGGTTGGTAAAGGTATGAAACTTGTTCATTCATACGGTCTGCAGCCATTGTGTATTGGATCAAATCGTTAGTACCAATTGAGAAGAAATCAACTTCCTTCGCAAATTGGTCAGCCAACATTGCTGCTGCTGGGATTTCAATCATGATACCTACTTCGATACCTTCAGCTACTGGAACACCTTCGGCGATCAATTTAGCTTTTTCTTCGTCGTAGATTTTCTTAGCAGCACGGAATTCTGTAACCAATGCAACCATTGGGAACATGATACGGAGTGTACCGTGAACTGATGCACGGAGAAGTGCACGAAGTTGTGTGCGGAACATTGCATCACCACTATTAGAAAGTGAGATACGTAAAGCACGCCAACCCAAGAATGGATTCATTTCTTCTGGCAAGTCGAAGTATGGCAATGTTTTGTCACCACCGATGTCCATTGTACGAACAACGACTGGTTTACCATTCATGCCTTCAAGTACTGCTTTGTAAGCTTCGTATTGATCTTCTTCCGTTGGGAAGTCTTGAGCATCCATATAGAGGAACTCTGTACGGTAAAGACCAACAGCTTCTGCACCATTGTCGTTAACACCTTCAACATCTTTAGGTGTACCAATGTTTGCAGCTAACTCAAAGTGTTTACCATCAGCTGTTACTGTTTCAGCATCTTTAAGAGCAGCCCATTCAGCTTTTTGTGCCGCATACGCTTCACCAGCTGCGTGGAATTCGCTTTGTTGCTCTGGAGTAGGATCAAGAACAACTTCACCTGTTAAGCCTGATACAGCCATAAGTTGACCTTCAGAAACAAGTTCAGTGATATTGTTTGTACCCAATACAGCAGGGATTTCAAGCGTACGTGCCATGATTGCTGAGTGAGATGTACGTCCACCAATGTTTGTAACAAAGGCCTTAACGTACTTCTTATCAAGCTGTGCAGTATCTGATGGTGTCAAGTCTTCAGCAACAATAATCACTTCTTCGTTAATCAAAGCTGGGCTTGGCAATTTAACACCAAGAAGGTTTGCCATTACACGTTTTGTAACGTCTTTAATATCGGCAGCGCGCTCTTGCATGTAAGCATTGTCTTCCATACCTTCAAAGATAGCAATGAACATGTCAGTGATTTCTTTAAGGGCTGCTTCAGCATTAACTTTTTTAGATTCAATAGTAGCTTTGATTTGAGCGGTCATATCTGGGTCTGCAAGAACCATCATGTGTGCGTCAAATACGGCTGCGGCTTCTTCTCCGAGGCTATCTACTGCTTTATCTTTAATGATTTGAAGCTCGCTTTGAGCGGCAGCAAGAGCTGCATCAAGACGAGCTTCTTCATTTTCGATATTCTCAACAGTCACTGTCTCAAATGACAAATCAGGTTGAACAAGCAAGTATGCCTTCGCTACGGCTACACCTGATGATGCAGCGATACCTTTAAGCATAGATGTCATTATTCAGCAAGACCTTCCTTAACCATTGTTTCAGCGATTGTGCTCAATGCGTCATCAGCATCAGCACCTTCAGCAGTGATAGTTACATCAGCGCCTTGACCAACACCGAGTGACATAACACCCATGATTGATTTAAGGTTTACAGATTTACCTTTGTATTCAAGGTTAATTTCTGAAGTGAATTTAGAAGCTGTTTGAACGAGCAATGTAGCTGGACGTGCGTGGATACCAGTTTCTGCAACGATGTGGAATTCTTTAGATGCCATTTTTGGAATCTCCTTATTTCAATTTTTATTCGATAATGCCTTTTTGTTCAGCATATCTATACTTTAACATTATACTACAAAGTGAAAAGGTTTGCAATCATTTTTTCATTAAATTATCTTCATCATTTCGGCTTTTTTATTTATCCTCTGAAATTATTATATTTCCGCTTGATAAATCTCCTGAATCAAGGCCTCTGTTTTCTCCCAACCAAGACAAGCATCCGTGATTGATTTTCCAAACACTTCCGGTCGGTCTTGACGTCCATCTTCTAAATACGACTCAATCATAAAGCCTCGTACATAACGGCGTATTTTTTCATCCCAATCACGATTGACTAACGTTTGTCGTACAATTCGAATTTGCTCCATATATTTCTTCCCAGAGTTATCATGATTGGTATCCACAATGATAAAGGGATTCTTTAATCCCATTTTTTCGTAATTTGCAATGACTTCCTGCAAATTATCCGTATAGTAATTGGGAAGATTTTTGCCATGCTCGTCCTGCCCCCCACGTAAAATGGCATGTGCCAAAGGGTTCCCTGCAGTTTGAACTTCTGCACGGCCAAAGAGAAAGTCTTGCTCTTGCTGTGCTGCGTAAATGCCATTTAGCATGACTTTGATATTACCAGAAGTTGGATTTTTCATCCCCGTTGGCGCATCAATACCGGAAGCCACGAAGCGATGTTGCTGATTTTCCACTGAGCGGGCGCCAACTGCGTAATAAGAAACTAAATCATCTACTAAAGGCAAGTTCTCTGGGTACAACATTTCATCAGCAGTGGTCAGTCCAGTTTGTGTAATAACTTTATAGTGAAGATCACGTACCATACGAATACCATTGATAAGATCAGCTTCACCTGCTGCATCTGGTTGATGAATGATCCCTTTATAACCTTCCCCGTTTGTTCGCGGTTTCGCTGTATAAACACGCATTACCATGAAAATCTTGTCTTTTACTTTTTCTTGGAGTTTAGCCAAACGATGTGCGTACTCCAGAACAGCTGCTTCATTGTCCGAGGAACAAGGACCAATAATTAATAAAAGCCGGGAATCCTCACCTTTGATAATTGCTTCTAATTCTCTGTCTCTTGCTTCTTTTCGCTGATGTTGTTCGCTATCAAGGTGGCCCAGCATTTTGACTGCATCAACATTTATCTCTGGGCTTATTATTTTGAAAGACATCTTTCTCCTTTCAATTTATTGATATCTTTTGTATTTATCAACTTAGAAAAATGAAACACCCTAAGTTAGGGTGTTTCGTCTATTTTATCACTTTTTTATCTAAGCTGTGTGAACGCGACCATGACAGTTCTTATATTTTTTACCTGAACCACATGGACACATGTCATTACGGCCAACTTTACTGAAATCAATACCTTCTGCAGAGGATTGTCCCACATTTGTCAAGTTTTCTTGTGAAGCCGTTACAGTTACACGCGGTGCTTGTTCTTGAACAGCGGTTTGCGGATGAATTTGAGCTTTCATCATCAAACGAGTTACTTCAAACTCAATAGCTCCAATCATGTTATTAAACATTTTGTGCGATTCTTCTTGATATTCAACAATCGGATTGTTTTGTGCATAACCACGCAAGCCTACAGACTGACGCATTTGATCCAAATGATCGATATGCTCAGACCAATTGTTGTCTACTACACGAAGGATAACAGCACGTTGGAAGTCAATCTGACGCTCTTTATCGCCCAAGCGTTCCATTTGTGTTGCATAATGTTCTTTAACTTTTTCAAAAAGAAAATCTTTAATTTCTTGTGGGCTTTTACCACGAAGATCTTCAATGCTAAAGACATCCGCTGAAAGCATTGTATTTTCAACAGTTTCATAAAGATTGAGCAGATTTGCTTCTTCTTGAAGATCTCCTGTTGCTGCATGGCCGTCAACTTGGCGATCGATTGTACGCTTAAACATACCATACAGAGCAGGTGTCATATCTTCAGTTGCTACAATCACTTCATGGCGTTGTGCATAAATAACTTCACGTTGTTCACGAATCACATCATCATATTGCAAGACTTGTTTACGTGAATCGTAGTTATTTCCTTCGACACGTTTCTGTGAACCTTCGATTTGTCGTGTGATTAAGCCAGATTTGATGACGGCATCATCACCACTGATACGCATACGATCAAGGAAGGCAGAAACGCGTTCGGAACCAAAACGTTTCATTAAGTCATCTTCAAGTGAAAGATAAAATTGAGAGACACCAGCATCCCCTTGACGACCAGAACGTCCACGGAGCTGATTATCGATACGACGACTTTCATGACGTTCAGTACCGATTACCGCAAGACCTTGATATTCTGGATTTGGATGTTCTTTAACACCAGGGCCAAGCTTGATGTCTGTACCACGACCAGCCATATTGGTCGCAATGGTTACCGCACCTTGTTGACCGGCATTCATAATGATTTGTGCTTCACGGAAGTGGTTTTTCGCATTCAAAACTTCATGCGGGATTTTAGCTTCGACCAATTTTTTCGAAATAATCTCAGAAGTTTCAACAGCCACAGTACCAATCAAAATAGGTTGTCCCTCAGCATGACGTTTCTTCACGTCATCCAAGACAGCATTTAGTTTTGCTTCAAGGGTTGGATAAAGCAAGTCTGGATGGTCCACACGACGGATTGGGCGGTTCGTTGGAATCGGAATAATTTGAATATTATAGATTTCACGGAACTCTTCTTCTTCCGTTTTCGCTGTACCAGTCATCCCTGACAATTTTTTGTACATACGGAAGTAGTTTTGAATCGTAATTGAAGCCATGGTTTTAGATTCATCTTGAATCGGCACACCTTCTTTGGCTTCAATCGCTTGGTGTAAACCATCAGAATAGCGACGACCAGGCATTGTCCGACCTGTAAACTGGTCAATAATCAAGACTTCTTGTTGGTCATCAACCATATAATCAATATCATGAAGCATGATATAGTTGGCGCGGAGTGCATTGTCCACAAAGTGAGTCAAGGCAACATTTTCCATGTCATAAAGGTTTTCAATATCAAAGAAACGTTCTGCTTTATCTATCCCCTCATCTGTGAGTGAAATAGTTTTAGATTGCAAGTCAATCTTATAGTCATCGCCCTCTTCATAGTCTTCACGACCAACCAAAGTCTTAGCAAACTGATCTGCACGGTAATAAAGCGCAGAAGAGCCCTCTGCTTGACCTGAAATAATCAATGGTGTGCGCGCCTCATCAATCAAGATGGAGTCAACCTCATCGACAAGAGCATAGTTGAGCGGACGCTGTACCATATCTTCAAAACGAGTGACCATGTTGTCACGCAAGTAGTCGAAACCAAGCTCAGATGATGTCGAATAAGTGATATCACAGTTATATGCTTCACGTTTTTCTTCTGGTGACTTAGAGTTAAGGTTAAGTCCAACAGTCAAACCGAGCCAGTTGTATAATTCACCCATTTCGGTTGCATCACGTGTTGTCAAATACTCGTTGACTGTTACTACGTGTACACCTTTGCCAGAAATCGCATTTAAATAAACTGGCATGGTAGCTGTCAAAGTTTTACCTTCACCAGTACGCATCTCCGGAACGTCACCATTGTGGAGGACAATCCCCCCCATAATTTGCACGTGGAAAGGAAAAAGACCAAGGACACGTTTTGCTGCTTCACGGCAGACAGCAAAAACTTCATACAGCATGTCGTCAAGACTCTCACCGGCAGCTGCACGTTCTCTAAATTCTTCTGTTTTGGCCTGCAGTTGCTCATCTGCAAGGGCAGCCATTTCTTCTTCGTATGATTCGACTTTTTGAGCCATTTTATGTAATCTTTTGAGCTCTTTTTTGTCGTTTTCTACTAATTTTTTAATAATATTTGCCATGTATTCTCCGTTTACTATCCAATAAGGGATATTTCCTTAATTTTAGCATTTTTAAAGGTTTTTTCCAATAGTTACCTCAAAAATATCAATACAACTGTATCATTTAGCAACGTATTTGTAATTTGGATCGATTTCCTTATCGAGTTGAGCAAATGCAGCTTCCAAACGGCGATTTACTTCTTCGATACCTTCAGCATTTGCTTTTTTAATATCTGAAATATCAATAGGTTCCCCAAAATTCAATTGTACTTTTTCACGCTTAAAAATACCCTTCATTGATAAAGGACCTTGATAAACAGCAGGAACAATCCGAACTTTTGCCATTTTAGCGATAATCGTAACACCGCCTTTGAGTTCGTTGGAGTGCCGTGAACCTGTTGGAAACATGATGAGAGATTTGTCTGATTTTTTTAGCATCTTTACCGGATACTGAATGACTTCACGTCCAGGATTTTCACGATCGACTGGGAAAGCCCCACATTTTTTAATCCACCACGCAAAGAAAGGATTTTTAAAAAGCTCTTTCTTGGCCATAAAGATAAACTGTTTTGGACGTGTCGCAAAAGCCATGTAAACAGGATCAAGAATCATGCGGTGTGGCGCTACCAAAATATAATTCTCAGACTTGTCTGGAATGCGTTCCGTATGATGGTATGTAGCCTTACCATTAAATATGAAAAGTAAAAAGCGAACTAAACCGCGTAAAAATATATAAAACATAACTGTAGAATACTCCTAAAAATATTTAGCTTTATAAATTTTATACTATTTACTTCAATTTGGCTAGTCAGAAAAGCAAAAAAACTCCTTCTGGAGTTTTTATTTATCAATTGACTTGACGCTAATCAATTTCTAAGTCGAGAATGGTCTGAGGCTTTTGGAGATGAATTGTTTGGAGCCCCACCTTCTGTGCTCCCACTATATTAGCTAAATTATCATCTATAAACAAAGTTTCCGCCGCCTGTAAACCAGAGTATTCTAAAACCTCTTTAAACCCAGCCATATCTGGTTTTCTCAGGTGTAAACTATGTGAATAAAACACCTGTTTAAAGTAAGACTCCAAAGTTCTTCCCGTTTGTTCTGAGCATCTTTTTTCAAAACATTTTGCATGGATACTGTTAGTGTTTGAAAAGAGAAAAATGTTATATTTTTCAGAAATTCTTTCCAGATAATTCATCCGCTCTGAACTGAAATCTTTCAAAATAAGATTCCAAGCTTCTTCTATCGCCTCATTATCCACATCGACTTTTGCTTCTTCTCGAAGGCGGTCACAAAATCCTTCTGGTGTAATGAGTCCCAACTCCAAAGCTTCGAAAAAATCCGCCTGTTTTTTCAAGGTGAAATAATCTTCGAAATCTGAAATACCTAATTTGTGGAATTGCTGTATCATTCTTTCAAAATCTAGATCAAGAATCACACCGCCGAGATCAAAAATGATATTTTTAACTGTCATCGATTGTCCTCTGCTTTCTATTTTCGTGCACTTTTTGTATCAATAATTATTGTTACTGGCCCATCATTAATTAAACTGATTTCCATATCTGCACCGAATTCTCCTGCTTTAGTCGGAACAATCTGGTTAAGCTTTTCATTAAATTTAAGATACATCGCTTCTGCATATGCTGGATTCCCGGCTTGCGAAAAGCTTGGGCGTGTTCCTTTGCGAATATCCGCATAGAGTGTAAACTGTGAGATAGAAAGTACTTCGCCAGAGATATCTTGTACAGATAAGTTCATCTTGCCATTTTCATCTGAAAAAATACGCATTTTACTGATCTTGCGTACGGCATAATCTAAGTCAAAATCTGTATCTGCATCTTCTACTGCAACGAGAAGTAATAGGCCAGATGTGATTTGATTTCTGATTTTATTTTCAATTTTTACTGAAGCTTCTTTAACTCTTTGGATTACTATTTTCATAATTTCATTTTAACAAAAAAACTATCCAAAAGGACAGTTTTTTGCTATTTTATGTTAACCATTGGTCCGTTTAACACTATAAACATCTGGTGTCATCTTAATCTTATCAACAATCAAAGTCAAATCAGATAGATTTTTTATTCCAATAGAAAGATGGATATTGGCCATTTTTTTATCCTTTGTTGGATGAGCATTAATTGAGATCAAACTTTTTGTTGTATTAGACAACACTTGAACGATATCATTAAGCAGATTCGGACGATTAAACGCATACACATGGATATTGGCCACGTATTCTTTAGTGAGGTGTTGTGAATCATCCCATTCTACATCAATCAGACGTTTTTCATAATCTTCTTGACTGCGAACATTTTTACAGTCTGCGCGGTGGATGGAAACCCCTCGACCTTTAGTGATATAGCCGACAATCTTATCCCCTGGCACAGGGTTGCAACATTTACTGATATGCACCAACATGCTATCAACGCCAGAAACACTCACACCACCATCATGGCGAATTTTCATGACATTTTTATTTTTGTTTTCGCGTTTGACTTCGCCCTTCATTAGTTGTTCAGATTCAGCTTTCAGCTTTTCTTTCTCAACTTTACGGCGCTCACTTTCTGTCAAACGATTGAATACAGAAGTTGCTGATATTTCCCCAAAACCAACTGCGGCAAACAGGGCTTCACTGTCCCGATAACTTAATTTTTCAAGTACTTCGTCCAGATGTTTTTTATCCAAATATTGGTTCGGTGTGAAACCATTCTCTGCAAGTTCCGTTTGCAGCATTTCACGACCTTTGTGGATAGAGAGTTCCTTATCTTGACTCTTGAAAAATTGCTTAATCTTGTTACGGGCTTTATTGGTCTTAACGAGCTTAATCCAATCACGACTTGGTCCAAATGACGTTTTGGAAGTAATAATTTCTACTTTATCACCTGTTTTCAGAACATAATTCAGCGGTTGCATCCGCTCGTTAATCTTCGCACCTGTTGCATGATCTCCCACTTGCGTATGAATAGCATATGCAAAGTCAATAGGACCGGAGCCAGCTGGCAATTCCTGAACTGCTCCTGTTGGTGTAAACACATAAATTTTGTCGCCAAGAATATCTTCCTGAACTGCTTTAACAAATTCCTCTGCGGAGTCACCTGATTGTTCTTGAAGTTCCACCAATTCGTTAATCCAGTTTAGTGTTTCCGAAATCTCATGAACGTCAACTTTAGCTTTACGCCCTTGCTTGTAAGCCCAGTGTGCTGCGACCCCGTACTCAGCAATCTGATGCATCTCATGGGTTCTGATTTGGAATTCCATCGGCCCCTTAGGACCGTAAACCGTGGTGTGAACAGACTGGTAACCATTAGCTTTAGGGTTAGCAATATAGTCCTTGAAACGCCCAGGCATCGGTTTCCATAAATCATGGATATACCCTAGTGTCGTGTAAACGTCGCTTGTCGAGTTTGTCAAACAGCGAATGGCAATAAGGTCATAAATTTCATCAAAACGCTTTTTCTTATCGTGCATTTTACGATAAATAGAATAGATATGCTTTGGTCGCCCATAGATTTCAGCGTCAACTTGTGCATCTTTCATACGCTCATTTAGCTTCTCAATCACTTCTTCAACTAAATTTTCACGCGCTGCACGTTTTTCGTTCATTAAGCCACGGATACGATAGAACTCTGTTTCATTAAGATAACGGAAAGAGAGATCTTCAAGTTCCCATTTAATGCTTCCAATACCCAAGCGGTGTGCAAGCGGCGCATAAATCGCCATAGTCTCACTTGAAATACGTTTTTGTTTGTCTGGTCGGAGATTTTTGAGAGTGCGCATATTATGAAGACGGTCGGCAAGTTTGACCAAGATAACTCGAATATCCTTGCTCATTGCCATCAACATCTTACGGTGATTTTCCGCAAGTTGTTCTTCATGCGATTTGTATTCTACCTTACCAAGCTTCGTTACTCCATCAACAATATTCGCAATCTCTTCACCAAAAAGTTCCACCAAGTCTGACTGTATAAAGTTAGTGTCTTCAACAACATCATGCAAAAAGCCTGCCGATACAGTTGCTGCATCAAGCTGTAGTTTAGCTAAAATTCCCGCCACTTGGATAGGATGGATAATGTAAGGTTCTCCGCTTGCACGATACTGTTCAGCGTGAGCTATTGATGCACACTGTAAAGCTTTACGTACCAGCAAGATATCTTTTTCATTCATGTATGCGGAAGCAAGTTTAACCACTTGATCTCCGGTAAGATTTGGTTCTGAGGGCATATTTTATTTCCTGTGAAGTAGCTCCACTTTCCTCCTTGATATATTTTTACTATTCTAACACATTTCTGCCTATAAATTTACGCTTTTAGTCCTTAAAGCGCGAGTTTTCGTCTCTTTGTTCGGTTTATTTCAACAAATCAAAGTAAGTTGAAAAGGCCGACAAGGCGTAGAGCGGTGCTGTCTCAGCACGCATAATACGCGGTCCAAGCCCGACAATCTCTGCACCTGCTTGTTCAAATAGCGCAATCTCTTCCGGTGCAATACCACCTTCTGGTCCAAAAAGCAGCAAAACTTTTTGGCCTGGTTTTAAACTCGCCATACTTTGAGCCAACTTCGCTTGCTCCCCTGCTTTAGCAGATTCTTCATAAGCAATTAAAACTTGGTCAAATTGAGAAAATGTAGCAACCAGTTCAGACAGTTTTTCAAAAAAACAGATTTCTGGCAATATTTGACGGCGAGATTGTTCTGCAGCACCCAATACAATTTTATCTAATTTTTCCTTCTTTTTAGCAAGCTTTTTGCTGTCCCATTTGGCCACAGACCATTTGAAGGGCGCAGCCCAGATTGCACTTGCGCCAAGTTCCGTTGCCTTCTCACTGATAAATTCTAATTTATCGCCTTTAGGGAAACCAAGCGCTACAGTAATGTGAACTGGAAGTTCCGTTTGCACTTCCAGTACCTCTAATAAACGTACCGTACATAGCTCGCTAGAAACAACTTCGGCAAGGCCCACTTTCCCCTCTTCAAAAACTAGCTGTATCTTCTCCCCCACACTCGTCCTCATGACTGTAAAAATGTGATGAACAGCTGCCTTATCGTCAATAGTAAAGTCTTCACCAATTTCTGGTTGCTTTTTGAACACAAAATATTGATTTGCCATACTTAACCGCCAATTACCCCTTCACGGTTTTCTGTCTTTTTGAAAATCACACAGTTCCATTCACCTTGAGTCATACGCGTTTCAAGGAAGAAACCAGCATTTTCTGCGGATGCAATAACTTTATCTGCCTTATCAGCGATGATACCACTCATAATCAAATAACCTTCATCTTTGACGAGACGGAAAGCGTCGTCAGTCATAAGTACAAGAATATCTGCCAAGATATTTGCTACGATAACTTCTGCTTGTTGCTCGATACCCTCCAATAAATTATTGGCTGAGATTGAAATTTTATCCGTATTTGGGTTAAGCTCGATGTTTTCACGTGCTACACGCACAGCAACTTCATCAATATCATAGGCATGAATTTCACTTGCGCCAAGATAAGCGCTAGCTACAGAGAGCACACCAGAACCTGTACCTACATCCAAGACCGTTTCGCCACCGCGAATTATTTGTTCTAGAGCATAAAGACTCATTTTTGTTGTTGGATGCGTACCTGTACCAAAAGCCATCCCTGGATCAAGGCGAATCAGCTTCTCCGCTGAAGATTGTGGAGTATAATCTGTCCAACTTGGGACAATCGTCAAATCATGAGTAATACGAGCTGGTTCAAAATACTTTTTCCAAGCATCTGCCCAATCTTGTTCTGCAAGATTATTTGTACGTACTTCAACGTTGGTCACGTCAAAGCTTCCTGCTAAAGCATTTACCTTTTGTTCAATATCTGACTTGAGCTCCGTAATTGGCATATTTTCCGGATAATAAGCAGTCACTTCCACCATTTCTGACTGTTCTACCTGAGGAAGCACTTCTCCGAAAAGGTCCTTGTGATTAAGATAATCTGCACTGTCGTTAATTTCGACTCCTGCTGATCCTGCTTCAACTAAAATATTACTGATTGCTTCTTCCGCTGCACGAATGATGCGTACGGTGATACTGTTCCAATTATTCATATTATTGCTATTCTCTTCCTTATATTAATAACGAGGATACTTGAAAAAAGTTGTCTCCTCAAGATTTTCCAAACCTTTTTCAAATTTTTCTTGATCAAATTCAAGCATAAATTCTTCTTCATCGGAATTTAAGAAATCTATCAAAGCATCTAAACCTTCATCCGCTGTTTCTTGTAAGAACTCAACAAAGTAAGCAATATATTCACGAGATAATCCCTTATCTGAATACGCCACACCTGCTAAATAGTCTTCTTCTGAAAACTTCGACTTGTTCGGATTATAAAAAATCACAGCATCTTCATAAAGTACATTTTCTTCTGACTCGACACCATCTGCATCCGAAAGAACAACGCCTTCTGGATTTGCAGCTTCCAAAAGGAAGCTGACTTCGACAGCGAAATTTCTTTTATCCCAATTTATCTCAAAATCATAACTGAAATTCTTGCTCAATTCTTCATCTAAAATATCTAAAAAACCGTACTTTGCCATTTTCTACCTCTTTTTTCTGTTACAAGCAATTTTCTCTCCAATGCTTCGAATTAAAATAGCAATTGGGAGTTTAAACGTCGTAATACTTTTCTGTTATAATTATAACAGAAATAAAAATTATCTCTAGAGAGAAATATATGAAAATCAGACCTATCGAACCCCATGATTTCGCTTATGTGGCTAAAATCGAAAATCAAAACTGGACTTTAAAATCCACACCCTTTGTCATCAACAGCTCTGCTGAGAAAATAATGAAGAAAATATTGAAGGGAACACGTTATCTTCTTGCGGAAGAAGAGGGTGTTATTTTGGGTGTTTTAGATTACGGTCCCCGCAATAAGTCTGAATTTGGTTCACATGTAATTACTTTCGGTGTAATGACTGTAAAAGAAGCAAGAGGAAAAGGTGTGGCGACTCAGCTTATCCAACATCTTATTCACGAAGCACGTACCGAAAAATATGAAAAGATTACTATCAATGCAATGTCAAGCAACCCTACAGCAGTAGCTCTCTACGAGCGTCTAGGATTTCAACTTGAAGGGCGACTCAAAAAAGAGTATTTCATTGATGGTCTCTATGTTGACAGCTTAATTTACGCCTATTATCTCTAGGTAGTAAGGAGAACCGCTTTATATGACACATCAAAATTTAGCTCGCCGAATGCGACCGCGTAATATTGACGAGATTATTGGGCAATCTCATCTTGTTGGCCCTAAAAAAATCATTCGCCGGATGGTCGAAACAAAACTTTTGACTTCCATGATTCTTTACGGCCCTCCGGGAATTGGTAAAACTTCCGTTGCCTCTGCTATTGCTGGCACGATGAATGCCGCTTTTCGTAGTTTTAATGCGACAACAGACAGCAAGAAAAAACTACAAGAAATTGCCGCTGAGGCGGAATTTTCTGGACAACTGGTTCTTCTCTTAGATGAGATTCATCGTCTGGATAAACCTAAGCAAGATTTTCTCCTGCCTCTGTTAGAAAATGGTCAAATTATCTTAATTGGCGCTACTACGGAAAACCCTTATTTTAGTGTTGTGCCTGCCATCCGTAGTCGTGTGCAGATTTTTGAGTTAAAGCCTCTAGAAAGTGATGATTTACAGAATGCTGTAAACCTTGCCCTTGAAGATACGGAACGAGGCTTTAACTTTCATGTTACTCTTGACGATGATGCTCTTTACTTTCTCACACACTCAACCAACGGTGATTTACGCGCGGTTTACAATGCTTTGGAACTTGCCGTCTTATCTTCCGAAAACCATCATGTAACCCTGGAAGATATGGAAAACTCACTTCAACGTAAAGCACTAAGTTTTGATAAAGATGGCGATGCTCATTATGACTTGCTTAGTGCCTTACAAAAATCAATCCGCGGATCTGATGTAAACGCAAGTTTACACTATGCTGCACGTCTAATTGAAGGCGGAGACCTTCAAAGTCTGGCACGAAGATTGACAGTAATGGCTTATGAAGACATCGGTCTTGCCAATCCAGAAGCCGCTGTTCATACAATGTTAGGTTTACAAGCTGCAGAAAAATTAGGGTTTCCTGAGGCAAGGGTACCGCTAGCAAATATAGTAATTGACCTTGCCCTCTCCCCTAAGTCCAATGCCGCTTATATGGCTCTGGATGCGGCAATAGAAGACTTAGGAAAATACGGAAATCTTCCCATTCCTGCGCACTTACAAGACGGGCACTATGCGGGAGCTAAGGATCTTGGGCGAAGTGAGGGTTATAAGTACCCACATAATTTCCCAGAACATTGGGTGAAGCAGGATTATCTACCCGATAAACTGCGAAAAGCAGATTACTTCCACCCTGATAAGATGGGCAAATACGAATGGGCCTTAAATGAACGTAAGAAATGGATCGAAAACCAAAAGAAAAATCGTCAAAACTGACGATTTTTTATTACTTATTCTTAAATCCCTTCAAGGCTCTTAAAGCATAAAGAATCGAAACAACATCAATAACCTCTTGGAAAAGAGCACCGATAATTGCCGGAATAAGCCCTGTAGCAGCAATTAACATCAAGATGACACAAATGATAATCCCAATCAAAACCGATTGTTTCGCAATGGTTAATGTATCACGACTAATATGAACTGCTTTTGTCACGGAAGACAAATCATTTTTCAGAAGCACAATATCAGCTGCTTCACTAGCGACAGTATTGTTTCCTGTCCCGATAGAAATACCGACATCCGCAAGTGTTAAGGCTGGAGCGTCATTGACACCGTCACCAACCATTATTGTCGGATGAATAGTTGAAGCTTGGATTTTGGCAAGCTTTTCTTCTGGTAACATACTACTGTAAACCTCGGTAATCCCTACTTGTGCTGCAATTTTATCGGCAACACGAGCATTATCCCCTGTCAGCATCGTAATGCTCTCAAAACCTGCTTGACGTAAATCTTTAATCACAGCGGGAGCATTGGCACGTAAAGTATCTGAGAAGGTTACTGCACCGATATATTGGCCATCACGTGACACATAAAAAGCTGTTTCAAAATCTAACCCCTCTGGTGCGCCCACAAAACTTGCACGTCCGATTTTAATTAATTGACCATTGATTTGCCCTGTCACACCTAATCCTGCAACCTCACTGAGGCTTTCTAAAGCAAGACTTTGGACATTATGTGACTCTGCATAGCTTGAAACAGCCTTGGCCAAGATGTGAGTGGAAGATTTTTCGATGGTGTAAACAATATTGAGTAACTCTTCTTGCGATATTCCTTCTGCTGGAACAATGGCATCTACTTCGATTTTACCATCGGTAATTGTTCCCGTTTTATCAAAGAAAATTGCCTTGGCTGTTGCAAGTTTCTCAATGATGGTTCCATTTTTAATTAAAAAACCATTTTTTGAGGAACGACTCATTCCTGAGACAAAAGCAATGGGCGCAGCCAAAATCAAAGGACATGGACTTGCGACCACCAATACTTCTGCAATACGGACAGGGTCACCAGAGATAAAGTAAGCAACAGCTGCAATGATGTAGGCCATAATCGTAAATGGCACAGCGTAACGATCTGCTAAACGTACAAAATTTGCCGGCGTTGCTTCTGCTTCACGAACAAGAGCAACGATTTTTTGAAATTGGGATTCACTTGCTGCAACACTTGTGCGGATTTCGATACTGGAGCTACCATTAATTGCACCTGAAAGAATTTCATCCCCTTGTTGTAACTCATTCGGTTTAGTTTCACCCGTTACAGAGGATTCATCCAGAATAGCTGCTTCTGAAAGGAGAACCCCATCGATAGGCACAACTTCCATAGGCTTAATCAAGAGATGTGCCCCTATCTCAACATCATCTAAGTCCATGTCGACGACTTTACCCTCTTGCATGACATGGGCAATATCTGGTGTTTTCTGCAACAGGGCAGACAATTCACGATTGGCACGTCCCGCTGCGTAATCCTCAAGCGTTTCACCTCCAACCAACATTAAAATAATGATTAATGAGGCCCAATATTCTCCTACCAATAGTGTCGCAATAATCGCAGTAATTGCGAGTAAGTCAACACCATAATTTCCTTTACGCAGTGTTTTAACCATCTCAATAAACATTGACAGTGCTAAAATACCACCTGCAACAGTGATGATAAATCGTGCTATCAGAGGTGCGTTAAAAGCAAACTGAGCCAAAAGAGACGCAGCTGCTATGAAAAATACTAAAACAAGTTTTTGCCAGTTTTTCATGTTTTCTCCTTATAAAATAAATTTCCTGAAACTTTGCCCTGTTTGACTCAAAATAGTTTTCATCGAACACTGATTTGCTCGGGATAGAAAAATAATCCTTGTCGCACTTTGATTCCGAAGAACTGAGCTTTTATTTTATAAGTTACAACATTCTTAACTATATATTAGCAAAAAACAGGGAATATTCCCAACCAGACAACTGTCAAAAGTCTTTGTCACTTTATCTATAGAACTTTTTCACCCAATAGCCACCTTAAAAAAACGTCAAGTAAAAATACTTTACAAAGCTTGCTTTTTGAAAAAGATTAGTGTATTATAGTAAAGTACGTTTTTGGGCTTATCCAAAACGAAAAAATCTACGGAGGAATCAAACCATGGCAGTACCTGCACGTCACACTTCTAAATCTAAGAAAAACAAACGTCGTACACACTACAAAATGACAGCTCCAACTGTTACTTTTGACGAAACTACTGGTGACTACCGTCACTCACACCGTGTTTCACTTAAAGGCTACTACAAAGGCCGCCAAGTAAAAGACGCTAAATAAAAACAGTAAAAAAGTCAGAAAGGAACAGTTATGCGCGTAAATATTACACTTGAACACAAAGAATCTGGTGAACGTCTTTACCTTACTCAAAAGAACAAACGTAACAACCCAGACCGTTTGGAATTGAAAAAATACTCTCCAAAACTTCGTAAACACGTTATTTTTAAAGAAGTTAAATAATATTAAACCGCTGTGGCGGTTTTTTGTTTCTCAAGAATACCCCTCATTGAAACTAAAAGGGTACTATTTACCTAGCTTCACAAACAAAAAAACTTCCCAACATCACGCGAGAAAGCTTTTCCTATTTTTTATTATTTAAGATTAAAGCGACCAGTAAACACCTGCACGTAAATTCTTCACCGTCATCATAGCCAAGAAACTTAAAATATAGAGCACGGAGATGAAGAGCATAACAGTCATGATAGAGTAATGTGCCAAGATAAAGCCAATAACTATTGAAGAAAAACCTCCAATACAGCGCCCCGTATTCATAATCACATTATTTGCTGTCGCTCGGACTTCTGGCGGATATAGACGAGAAACTACGGCCCCATATCCTGTAAACATACCATTTGAAAAGTAACCAACGACGGCACCAACTAAAGTTAGTGATGCGAGTGTTGTTGGAATGGTCAAGACATAAACAGCCAAGGATGAAGCGATAAGGAAGAGACCAAAAGCTACTTTCGGACCAAGTTTATCCAAAATTTGACCAAAGGTCAACATACCTAGAGACATCCCGATAATGGTCGCAATCATCCATGAGGATGAGCCAGCGACTGTTAAGTTCAGTTTTTTCTGCATAATTGTTGGGAGCCAGTTCATCAGACCAAAGTAACCAGCGATTTGAACGATCGCCATCCACATCAGAACAAGTGTTTGGTGTGTCAATTGGCGTGTTTTAAACAAGTCGGAAATTTTTCCCTTATTTTCAGTTTTTATGGCTTTGAAAGAATCACTTTCCTTCAAGTGCTTTTGAATAAAGACTGTCAAAACTACTGGCACAAGTCCAAACAAGAACAAGAAACGCCATCCATAAGTGGGTAAGATACTCATTGACAAAATTGCTGCACACATCGCGCCAACTTGTCCCGCAACGGCAACAATCGAAGAAGTTCGACCCAGTTTTTTCTTGCTGAAATTCTCAGCGAGAATAGTCATTCCGACCCCATATTCACCACCGCCACCAATTCCTGCGATAAAACGTAAGATATAAAGCGAGGTAACACTGTGTGAGAAATAAATCGCGCCCGTTGCGAGACCAAAAATGAGAATCGAAAGGGATAACATTTTTACACGTCCAAATTTATCGGCCAGAATCCCAAAAAGAATTCCGCCCAGCAACATCCCCAAGTTAGTTACTGTAGAAATTGCTCCCGCTTCGGTCGTCGTTAGACCAAATTCACCAATAATTGACGATAGTGCGAATGAAAGAAACATGATATCCATGTTTTCTAAACCAAATCCAGCAGAAACCAAGGTTCCTACCTTGACTTGATAGGCGCTCACAGCCTTGGGATGTGCCGATGTGTGTGTTCTCATATTTAATTCCTCCAAATGCCAGATCTCTGCCTGACTTTATTTGCTTTTAGACAGTTTATCACTTTAAAAATTGTGATTCAAGGCTCAGCCAACCTTATACGAAACTAAATCACCAAATGTTCGGCTTTTGCTATAATTTATCTTTATTCTAAGAAAACACGAAGAACTATATTTCCTAGCCCGTCAATAAGACATTTATCCGAAGCTAGGAAAATTTTTTTGCTAGAATAGAAATATGTGTACAAGTATAAAAATGCAAGCTGCTGATGAAAGCATCGTCTTCGCAAGAACAATGGATTGGCATAGCTTTATCCCCGAAGCTCTCGTTCTACCACAAAATTACCAGTGGAAAAGTGTCTATAATAACAGGAATATCTCCAATGTTTATACTATATTAGGAGTAGGACGAAATATTCCGGATTTGCATGCGGATATCTCAGATGGCGTTAACATTTTTGGACTCTCTGTCCAAAAACTTACTTTTTCTAACCACTCAGAATACGCTGAATATGCTCATGAGGATAAATTACAGCTCGCGCCTTTTGAATTTGTCACTTGGGCTTTAGGAAACTGTCGTTCAGTAGCCGATTTGATAAACCAACTTGAAAGTGTCCAACTCATGAGCGACACCTTTTCGCATTATAAATTTGGCCGGAGTGATTTGCACTTCTCCGCTGTCGATCCAACAGGTCGTATGATTAATATTGAACCGCGCAATGGCAGTTTTGAGATTATCGAAAATACAATCGGTGTGGTCACAAATGCTCCTAAATTTGAACGTGAAATCCTCAAGTTACAAGATTATATGGATTTAACTACTCAACCCTTAGCACCTAACCGTATTTCAACTGGGGATTTCAGTGGGAAGCCTGTTTTTCCAGGAGGGTTTACCCCAACCTCGCGCTTCATCCGTGCCACAATTCTTAAAGAACGTGCAATTCTGCCTGCTGATGAACAACAGAATATCAGTGAAATTTGGCACATTTTAAATGCTGTCACTGTGCCCAAGTCTGATGGACGTTCAGATACTTATACTGTTTATCGCAGTGCGGTAGATTTGAATAGCCGTACTTTATATTTTCAAACTTATGATTCTCTTTCCATCATAAGTTATCCATTTCCTGATTAGTTTAAAACCGCCTCAAGCGGTTTTTTGCTCTTTTTCTTCTATAATAATAATAATCTTCTTTAAATGAAATCCCTTTCTTAAAAAAAATCAAAATTTTAACGCAAAATTATAGACGCTCCGTCCATTTTGTGCTATAATTGCATATCGTAAACTCAATAAGGGTTGTAATGATAATCTTTGCTAATTATAGACACGTTGTTCTTTTATATTTTAGTAATAGAGGAGGATTTATGGAAAATAGAAAAGAACGTACGAAATCAAAACTTCGCGATGCAATAACACAACTTTTACAGGAAAAATCGTTCGATCATATCACAACAACTGAGCTTGTGAAGGTTGCCAAAATCAGCCGAAGCGGCTTTTATACGCATTACCAAGACAAGTATGATATGATTGACCAATACCAAAAAACCTTGTTTAATACGATCGAGTATGTCTTTGAAAAAAATAATGGCGATCTTCATAAAACCATGTTAGAAACTTATGAGTTCCTTGATAACAATGAGATTTATGCTGCTTTATTTTCAGAAAATGGCAGTAAAGAAATCCATCAGTTCATGCAAGCCCAACTGAAAAATATTTTGGCACGTTCAATCCTGCCACAAAACCCTAAGCGTGAAAAGCTGGACAAGTTGGAAAGTATCTACACCACAACTTATTATGCTAATGCCATTTTCGGTTTAACTCAAGCTTGGATTCGTCGTAAACGGAAAGAAACACCAGAACAAATTTCTGAACTGTTGATGGCTCTGATTAGCTGATAACAAAAATTAAAACTGCCTTAGATTTACTAAAAGAGGAGAATATGTGAAACATATAAAAAATACTGGGAAACTATTTATTCTGGATTGGAAGCGTATCTTTAAAAATCCAATAGCAATCTTTTTAGTGATTGCTTTGATGTTTATTCCATCCTTATATGCTTGGTTTAATATTAAAGCCCTTTGGGATCCTTATGCGAATACTTCACAGCTCCCAATAGCGGTTTATAGTGATGACCGAACAGAGAAATTCCAAGACAAATCGATTAATATCGGTGACGAAGTCCTGAAAAATCTTAAAGAAAACAAACAACTCGGTTGGAAGTTTGTTGATTCTAAACAAGAGTTGGATAAGGGTGTCAAATCTGGTAAGTACTACGCAGGTATCTATCTGCCAGCGGATTTCTCTAAAAATTTGCTTAGCTTCACCACAGGGGATATCCAGAAGCCTAAAATCGTTTATTCCATCAATGAAAAAATAAATGCTATTGCCCCAAAAATTACTTCGAAAGGTGCGTCTTCATTACAAAGTCAAATTTCCGAAGAATTTATTAAAACGGCAAGTAGCACATTGCTTAAAACTTTTAATGATATCGGATATGACATTGATAAAAACATGGTCAGCATCCAGAAAATTAAAAACACCATTTTATCTACTAACGATAATTTAGATACAATTGACCAATATACTCAACAAGTCGTTGATTTACATGGCAAAATGCCTGATTTGAAAGCGAAGCTCGCTAAGGCAAATGAGTTTATTGACTATTTGCCTGAGGTTGATGCACTTGGTCAGAAAGTGGTCCAATTGGACGACAGCATGCCAACTGTGAAAAATCAGCTTGCAATTATTATGACCTTGCAAGAAAAAATCCCTGAAATTCAAAATGCTGGTAAACAGATCGCAATGATTGACAATGACTTTGCCTCTGTTGAGCAAACCATGAATGAGGGTATCCAAGAAGCCAAACAAGGCTTGACTATTATTCAACAAGTCCAAACTGCCTTGCCAGATATTCGTAAACTTGGCAATCAAGCCAATGAGCTGGCTTCTACTACTTTGGACGGTGCAACGCAACTTCAAAATGCTTTGCCAAGTATTACAAGTAGTGTAGAAGTGACTTTAAAAGCTTTGCAAAATGTGGCTGACAGTACTTCTTCTATTGTTACTACTATAAGACAAGCTATTGAGGATGGGCAACTCACTGATGATGAAAAGGCCAAAATTGATAGTCTAGTCAAAGCTTATCAAGCAAGCGTCCCCCAACAACAAGAGGCAATCAAAAATCTCATTGATTTTCTACAAAAAGCCCAAGAGAGTGCTGGTAATAATGAATTTGATGCCGCTATTAAAAACTTGAACGATTTAAGTGCGCTATTAGGAGACATCAGTACTAGATTAGGTAAGGTTAATGAATTTGTTCAAGCTGGAGATATTTCTTCTATTGAGGCCTACTTAGATCAAATTGATGACCTAGCAAAAAACATTTCTGGTCTTGTTAGCCAAATAGATGTTCAAGATATAACCGCAAAAGTGCAAAACGTCCTCACCCAACTCATCGCCACCATCAAAAATGCCCAAGGTCTCCTAACAAAAGCCCAAGCTATTGATTTTGAATCCTTGCTCAGCTCAACAAGTAAGACGGTTTCTAATGCGATTACCTTGCTTGAAAAGTATCAAAAAGAAATGCCTGCGATTAAGCAAGAAGTTCACGATGCCAACATTATGCTTAACGGCAATATGAACACTATTGTCAACGCGATTAATAAAGGTGCTTCACTTTATCAAAATGAATTGCCAGTTGTGGAGCAAAAACTTGATAAAGCCGCTGATTTTGTCAAAAATGATTACCCGGGTATTCGTAAAGATTTGACAGAAACTTTGGGTACAGTCAACCAAAAAATGCCTGATCTTGAAAAAGCCTTGAATCAAGCAAATGACCTTATCGTCAATGACTGGCCAGGAATCAAAACAGGAATTCGTAAAGCCGCTGATGCTATTCGTAAAGGTGAAAAAGAAGTTGATTTAGGCGAAATTGTAAAACTACTAAAACTTGATGCGACGAAAGAAAGTGACTTCCTGACACAACCTGTTGAGGTCCAAGAAAATGCAGTCTATCCAATCGCAAATAACGGTTCAGCCAGCACACCGTTCTATACTGCCCTTTGTTTGTGGGTTGGCGCTGTCCTCTTCTCTAGTGTCGCTGTCACCGGCTTCCACTTAGAAGGCAAAGATAAACTGCTTTACTCTAAACGTGAACAATTCTCAGCACGTATGCTTACTTTCATCGTGATGGGACTAGGACAAGCGCTTATCGTTACCCTTGGGAACTATTTTGGCCTTGGTGTAGACGTACGTAATCCTGTTTATAGTGTCTTATTTGCCTTACTGATTGCTATAACCTTTATGATCATGGTTTATGTTCTAGTAGCTTTGTTTGGAAATATCGGGAAAGGGATTGCCATTATTATCTTGGTCCTCTCTATTTCCGGTGGGGGCGGGAACTACCCTATTCAAGTCTCTGGTAAATTCTTCCAAGCGATTAACCCTTACTTGCCGTTTACCCATGCGGTCAACCTCTTACGAGAATCTGCTGGTGGTATTTATTGGCCAAACGCTTGGCTTGCCATCATCATCCTCGTAGCCGTTTCTATTGTCTTTTTAGTCGCTGGGCTTATATTCTTCCCACATCTCGAAAAAACCTCTAAAAAGATCTCAGAAATGACCCAACGGAGCCATCTCTTCCACTAATCAAAATAAAAAACTCATATTTTTATGAGTTTTTTTATTTTTTCCTTGACCTTGACCTAAGGTCAAGATATATAATATTAGTATCAATGAAAGGAGCGTTATGCAAAATATTAAAGCTATCACGAAAATGACAGGTTTAACCTCCAAAACTTTGCGCCATTGGGAGTCTGTTGGACTTCTGGCCCCAGCGAGAGACCAAAACGATTATCGTTTATATTCTGAACAAGATATTGCCCAAATTTTTTATATCATGAGCTTAAGAAAGTTGGACTTGCCGCTTGATCAAATCAAAAATGTCCTCTCACAAGATCAAGATGAAAAGAAAACTTTAAGCCAACATTTGATGCGCTTAAATGATCAACTCAAGCACCTTGAAAAATTGATTGAGCATCTGTCACACAAATTAGAAAAAGGAGATTACCACATGAATGAACAAGAATTTGAACTTCTCAAGAGTACGCAACTGAAAGAAAACGAAGATAAATATGGCGCTGAAATCCGTCTAAAATGGGGCAGTGAGCGCGTCGATAAGTCATATCAAAAATATGCCCAAGCCGATCAAGCCAAAATCAAACATTGGCAAAAATCCCACGAAAAAATGATTCACATGTTGGAAGAAGCTTATGAAAACAATGATGATAATCTCGCCAAACAAGCTATTACCCTCCATAAAGAAATCCTGGAACTCTTTTGGCCCGAAGAAACTATCGCTCCGGAAGCACATATTGGCTTAGGGCAAATGTATGTTGAGGATCCTCGCTTCCGTAGCAATTACAACCAAAAACACGCACAACTTCCAGAGTATTTCTTAGAAGCAATAAAAAATTACTACAAATAAAAAAGCCCAAAGGCTTTTTTATTCTATTTTTTTCCGCAGTTTTTCTACAAAAAGATAAGCCGCTGGACAGGTCACTGTGTTTTTCAAGGTCAGATTATTGATTTGATAAATCTTTTTTCGATCTGTATGGGGAAATTCACGGCAGGCCTTAGGACGAACCTCGTAAATACTGCAAAGATTATCACTTCCAAGAAAGGGGCAAGGCATCGTTTGAAAAACCTTATCACCATCCTCATCTATGCGTAAATATTGGGCTTCAAAATCGGCCGCCTTCATGCGCAGATACTTCGAAATACGGGTAATGTCAGCTTCTGTAAAAAGCGGACCTAAGCTCTTACAGCAGTTAGCACAAGCCGTACAATCGATTTCAGCAAAAACTTCATCATGTGTTTCTTTTACAATGTAATCTAGGTTTTTGGGTGCTTTCTTTTTTAAGTTGCCCAAAAATTTCTTATGCTCCTTCTTTTTTTGCAGAGCCAAATCTTTATAATGTTCTATATCCATTTCTTCATCATTATATCATAATCAAAAAAACAAAAAATGCCTGAGTTCACTCAGACATTTTCTGCATTTAGGAGTAGGTTTTATGAAAAATTTTATTGGAATAAAGATATTATAATGGACACGACTTAAGCTAGGCTAAAGCCACACTGAAATAAAACTAAAAGTGCACTTTATCCCAAATTATGCTGTTTCAAAAAGACTTAAAATATGATAGAATAGGGCGATAACCTTTATAAAAGTTAACTTTTATAAATCAATATACTCTAGGAGAAAAATATATCCATGCTTACAGTTTCTGATGTTTCATTACAATTTTCTGACCGCAAGCTTTTTGATGACGTTAACATCAAGTTTACGGCAGGAAACTGCTATGGTTTAATCGGTGCCAATGGTGCCGGTAAATCAACTTTTTTAAAAATCTTGGATGGTGAAATCCAACCCACAACTGGTCACGTTTCAATGGGACCAAACGAGCGTATGTCTGTCCTCCGTCAAAATCACTATGACTATGAAGATCAAACACCGCTTGATGTTGTTATGATGGGTAATGAAAAGCTCTATGCCATCGCACAAGAAAAAAATGCCATCTACATGAAAGAAGACTTTTCGGATGAAGATGGAATGCGTGCTGCTGAACTCGAAGCGGAGTTTGGTGAAATGGGCGGTTACGAAGCCGAAGCCGAAGCAGCTCAACTGCTTCAAAGCTTAGGCATTAAGACTGAGCAACATTATGATCTCATGGCAAATCTGACTTCTGGCGAACACGTTAAGGTCCTTCTGGCACGCGCTCTTTTCGGTAAACCCGACGTCCTTCTCTTGGACGAACCAACTAATGGTTTGGATATTCAAGCGATCAACTGGCTTGAAGACTTCCTTATCAACTTTGAAAACACCGTTATCGTCGTATCCCATGACCGTCACTTCCTCAATAACGTTTGTACTTATATGGCTGACTTGGATTACGGTAAAATCAAACTTTATCCTGGTAACTACGATTTTTGGAAAGAATCTTCTGAGCTTGCCCTTCGTCTGCAAGGAGATGCAAATCGTAAGGCTGAAGAAAAAATTAAAGAGCTGCAAGATTTCATCGCCCGCTTCTCGGCCAATGCTTCTAAATCAAAACAAGCCACATCACGTAAGAAAATGTTGGATAAAATCGAAGTGGAAAGCTTTGTACCTTCTTCTCGTAAATATCCTTTCATCGGTTTTGATCAAGAACGCGAAATCGGGAATGACTTACTCCGTGTAGATAATTTGTCCGTCGAAATCGATGGGGAAAAAGTCATTGACAACATCAGCTTTATCTTAGCTCCTGGTGACAAAACTGCCTTTATCGGTCAAAATGATATCCAAACAACTGCTTTGATTCGTGCCTTGATGGGCGATATCGAATATACAGGTGAAATTAAATGGGGTGTTACTTCATCACGTTCTTATCTTCCAAAAGATAACAGCCGTGACTTTGCGACAGACGAATCTATCTTGGATTGGCTCCGCCAATTTGTCTTAACTAAAGAAGAGGATGACAATACTTACCTCCGTGGTTTCTTGGGACGTATGCTCTTCAAAGGCGAAGAATCTCTCAAGTCTGTTTCTGTCCTTTCAGGGGGAGAAAAAGTTCGTGTTATGCTTTCTAAAATGATGTTGCAACGTGCAAATGTTTTAGTTCTTGATGATCCAACTAATCACTTGGACTTGGAGTCAATTTCTGCACTTAATGACGGACTGAAAAAATTCAAAGGCAGCATTATCTTTGCTTCACATGACCATGAATTTATCAATACGTTAGCAAATCATATCGTTGTTATTTCTAAGAACGGTGTCATTGATCGTATTGGAGAAACTTATGATGACTTCTTGGCTAATGACGAAGTCCAAGCTAAAGTGAAAGAACTTTGGTCTAAAGATTAAGATCAACTTTAAAAGAATAAATTGTTGCTCCGCCAAGACTATCTTGAAGCGGAGTATTTTTAATAAGGGGACAAGATGAGTAATCAATTGAAAATATTTGCGACAGATATGGATGGCACTTTTCTCGACGAAAACCGTGCCTACGATAAAAGTCGTCTACGTGATATTTTAAAAGAATTTAAAAAAAGAAATTATCTTTTTTGTGCAGCAAGCGGACGTCAACTCTTGGCTTTAGAAGAACTTTTTGACGAGTTCCAAGACCAAGTCGCTTTCTGTGCGGAAAATGGCGCCTTGGTTAAATACCAAGGCGAGATTCTCTACAGCAGTATCTTAGGTCAAGATAAGGCCAGCAAACTCGTTGAACTTGTACGTCAAAATCCACACATGCATCGTGATGTTGTTCTCTTTTCAGGACTCAACGGTGCTTATGCACTTCAAACAGCCGATCCACAATTTGTCGAATTTGCCAATCTCTATTATTCTGATTTAAAATTGGTACAATCAGTCCATGATATTGAAGATGAAATCTTAAAAGTCTGTGTGGAGTTTCCACCAGAACAAATCCGCGAATGTGAAGACTGGATAAATGCACAAATGACCGATATTCGTGCAACAACGACCGGCTTCCGCTCTATTGACATCATGTCAGCTGGAATCAGCAAGGCTACAGGCCTCTCACACTTGCTCACACACCTCCAATCAAGTCCAGAGTCACTTACAGCTTTTGGAGATCAAAGCAATGACTTAGAAATGCTGGAATTAGCAGGTACCGCTGTAGCCGTTGAGAATGCTATTCCGGAGGTTTTGAAAATTTCCGATAAGGTTATCGGTCACAATCGCGACGCAGCTGTCTTAACTGAGCTCGAAGCTATTTTGGCACATTAATCAAGAGTATGAGCCTTGCCTCATACTTTTTTGACTGTTTTCAGCCTCAATCATATTGGCTAAAACAAAAGATTTTCGTTATAATTGAACAGAGAAATTATCGGAGGATACACTATGAGAATCGCAATTGATGCTATGGGTGGCGACTTTGCACCCAAGTCAATCGTTAAAGGAATTAATTTAGCAAAAAAAGAATTTCCAAATATTGAGTTTCAGCTCTACGGAGAACCTGAAGCAATTAAAGCACATTTAGAGGATGAAAAAAACGTAAAAATCATCGCAACAACTGAGCTTATCGACTTCCACGATGAGCCAGTAAAAGCTATCCGCAAGAAAAAAGATAGCTCTCTCGTCCGTGCGGTTAAAGCAGTCAAAGATGGTGAAGCTGATGCTGTTCTTTCTGCAGGAAACACTGGAGCTCTGCTTGCTTCTGGCTTATTTATTGTCGGTCGCATCAAACAGATCGACCGGCCAGCTCTTATGAGTACACTTCCTACTGCAGATGGTACAGGTTTCGATATGTTAGATTTAGGTGCTAACGCTGAAAATAAACCTGAACATCTGGCTGACTTTGCTATTTTAGGAAGCTACTATGCGGCCAATGTACGTGGTGTTAAAAATCCTCGTGTAGCACTTCTCTCCAACGGCTCTGAAGAATCAAAAGGTTCAACGATGATTAAAGAAACGCATGCTTTACTCTCAAATATTGAAGATATTAATTTTATTGGTAATATTGAATCGCGTGACATCTTGACTGGAGCAGCTGATGTCGTTGTCGCTGATGGTTTCACGGGAAACGCTGTGCTTAAAGCTATCGAAGGTACTGCAAGTGTTCTGATGCGTCAAATCAAAAACGGTATTATGAATGGAGGCTTCACCACTAAAATCGGTGGTGCTCTTGTGAAAAAAGAACTCAGCAAACTCAAAGACACGATGAGTACCGATAGCGCGGGCGGTGCAGCTTTAGTAGGTGTCAAAGCTCCTGTTATCAAGGCTCACGGTAATTCTAGTCCTGAGGCCATTGTTTCAACGATTCGTCAAATCCATCGGATGCTAGAAACGGATGTTACTGGCCAACTAGTGAAACATTTCGAAGACAAAAACTAATAAAAAAAGCTTTACCATAATGGTAAAGCTTTTTTTATTAGTTGTATTTCTTGTAGTACACATTTTTGACAAACTGTAACAATAAGAGATAAGCAAGGATAATTAGACCCCAGTAGAAGAAGAATTGAACAGGCAAGTGTGCTAAGTCAATAATTGATCCATATGAACTTAAAATCAATGTAAAGCCAACGACAAATGCGCCAATTGTGGAAAGAATGACTGGCAATGAAGGACGACTTTGCAAGAAGGGGACTTTTTTGGTACGCAAGATATGGAAAGCCAAAGCTTGTGTACCTAAGCTGACTGCAAACCAACCTGCTTGGAAAAGGTTAGCATGGGCAACTGTATTGAAGCCAAAGACATACCACAATACAAGGAAAGTGATGATGTCAAAGATAGAAGACACGGGTCCAACAATAAATGCAAAACGGGCAAGACCTTTAGTTTGCCATTTCACTGGACGCGCAATGTCTTCTTCGTCAACATTATCCCAAGGGATTGAAAGTTGACTCATGTCATAAATCAGATTCAAAGTTAAAATTTGTAAACTGAGCATTGGCAAGAAAGGTAAAAAGGCGCTAGCCACCAAGACTGAAAAGACATTCCCAAAGTTTGAGGATAAAGTGATACGAATATACTTCATCATGTTTGTAAAGACTTTACGTCCTTCAGTAACACCCGTTTCCAAGACCTGTAAACTTTTCTCGAGCAGAATGATATTTGAGGCGTCTTTAGTAATATCAGCTGCAGTGTCAACTGAAATCCCGATATCTGCCGCACGTAAACTTGGGGCGTCATTTATTCCGTCTCCCATAAAACCAACCGTGTGAACCTTACGAATAAGTTCAATAATTCGTGCCTTTTGCATTGGATTTAATTTTGCAAAAAGATGTACTTCCATAGCTGTATTGAACAGTTCTTCATCATCCATAAGATCAATTTCACTTCCGATACAATAACGATCAACCGGAATTCCAACATCTTCACAAACTTTTTGCGCTACAATGGCATTATCACCTGTCAACACTTTTACAGTTACACCGTGATTTTGTAAACTATTGATTGCTTTAGCAGCAGATTCTTTAGCCGGATCCAGGAAACCGATAAATCCGACAAGTGTCATATCACGCTCGCTATCAGAGTCAAAGTCTTCTAGTTCATCATCTGAAATGATTCGTTCAGCAATAGTTAAGACACGCATGCCTTGCATATTCATTTCACGGTTGACTTCTTTCATCTCTGCTAAACGTTCTTCCGTAATTTCAACACGTTTCCCGTCTTCCATTACATGTGTACAGATGGCTTGCATCTCCTCAACGGCACCTTTTGTGACCATCAAGTTTTTATTATCGGTTTTTACAACGACAGATAAAAGACGACGTGAGAAATCAAAAGGAATCTCATCTACTTTTGTAATATTTTCATCAGGCAATTCACGGCCCAATTTTTTGAAATAGTCAATGACAGCAACGTCCATCAGATTTTTCCAACCGGTTTGGAAGTTAGAATTGATAAAAGCGGAATTTAATACTTCATCTGCCTTATTGCCACGAGAATTTACATATTCAACCATAACGACACGGTCTTCTGTAATTGTGCCTGTCTTGTCTGTACAAAGTATATCCATCGAACCTAGATTCTGGATAGCAGATAGATTTTTTACAATGACTTTTTCTTTACTGAGAGCCACTGCACCTTTAGCCAAGTTCGCATTGACAATCATGGGCAGCATTTCAGGTGTAAGACCGACAGCTACGGCGATGGCAAAGAAGAATGATGTTTCGAAATCGCCTTTTGTTACCCAGTTCAAAACCAAAACAACTGGGAACATAATCGCAACTAAAGTCAATAGAAGACGACTTACACGGCTCAATCCTTTATCAAAAGCGGATTCAACCTTTGTTGCTGTAGCTTTACTGGCAATATCACCGAACATGGTAGAAGCACCAGTTTTAACGATTAAAATCTCACCATTTCCTGATAAGACATCAGTTCCCATAAAGAGAACATTTGGAGCATCAAGTGCTGACGTAACTTCCCAATCAATTTGCTCATCTTCATCTAAATCCTCCGGCAAACGCTTCTCGACTGGGAAAGATTCACCGGTTAAAGAGGCTTGATTGATAAAGAGATCTCGGTGTGAGAGCAGAATAGCATCTGCTGGAATCATATCTCCCGTTTGAAGTTGAATAATATCTCCTGGAACAACTTCGTCCATTGGGATTTCAAAATTTTCCGCTCCACGTTTAACATTTGTGGTATTTTCAATCATCTCATGTAAAGCGATTGAAGCTTTTTGTGACTTGTATTCCTGTACAAAACTAACACCAGCAGATACGGTAACCATGAGCAACATGTAAAGTGCTCCCTCCATATCTCCTGTCAATGCGGAAACAACCGCCAAAAAAGCAAGAACAAAAACAAATGGATTTTTAAAAGCATGGAGCAGAATAATATACCATGGAACGGGTTGCTGACTTGCAACCACATTCGGTCCGTATTCGTCTAAGCGTTCCTCAGCCTGTTCAGCGTTCAAACCCGTAAAACTCGTGTTTAAACGTTCAAAAAGCTCGTCACGATTCAACTGTGCCAACTCTTTAAGCACATCGTTTTTGTTTGTTTTCATTTTTTGCATACTTGCACCTCCCTCGTTTCTAGGGCGTAAACCTTTAAAAAGTTTACTTTTCTTTTATTATGGTGTGGTTTGCGAAATTCCTCTCTTTATTCTACTACAAATTATAGGATAGTCCTATGAAGTTACTTAATCGAAATTATAAAGTAATTTATTATACATACATGAACACACTTCACTTCTTAGTGTTATATTTGTAACCAAAATCAGATGAACCACATGTAAACTTAGTTGACACATTCTTGACAACTCCTCTTGTCTTGCTCGAAAGGTTATACACATGTTTACAACTTTATTTTTGTACAAAAAAAACATGTGGAAAGATATGGAGGCACCTTTCCACATGTTAATAACTGTAGTTTAAATTATTAATTCCGCATCAAGTTCAATAGGAACTGATGCTAAAGCTTTAGAAACCGGACATGTTGCTTCGATTTCTTTTGCTAACTTTTGGAATTCATCATCAGAAATTCCAGCAATTTTAGATTGGTTTTTCAGATGGATTTTTGTAATCGCAGGACCATCGGCTGTTACCGCAAAAGTAACATCTGCTTGGGTATAGATATTATTGACCTTGTAACCTTTTTCGCTTAAAAGCAATGAGAATGCCATGCTGAAACAAGCAGCATGTGCTGCACCCAAAAGTTCCTCAGGGGTTGTTATTGATGCCGAATGCTCAGCGCGCGCTTCAAAATTATAAGGTGTATCAGTAAATACTTGTGAAGAATCTAGACTGATGGTACCTGAACCATTTTCTAAATCTCCTTGCCATTGTGCTGATGCTGTGGATACATTTGCCATATTTTTCTCCTTTTTTATATTATAAATAGTTAGTTTGCCTATATTCTCAGTATAGGATTTTATTATAGCCTTTTCAAGAGATTGGGCTCAGACTTATTTGACATTATTTGAAAATAAATGTAGAATTTGTACTATCAGAAGAGTAGCTTTTCAAAGAATTCTTTAGGAAGTTGACGGTTGTGCAAGTCAATGTTTTCAGAAAAGTGAATGGACTGATAATAACAAAAATGATTTTAAGCAATATAAATCACGGCTGCTCCCGTTAACAAAGCACTCGTTCCTAGGACGAGCTAGAGGAAATTCTTTAGGAATTTCGAATTACGGTGGTACCGCGTGCTAACGCCCGTAAAGTATTTTTACAATGCTTTACGGGTTTTTTTGTTATAAAAATTTGTACATCAAGAAGGAGAGAACTATCATGAATAAACCTACAATCTTAACTGGCGATCGCCCTACGGGCAAACTCCATATCGGACATTATGTTGGCTCACTTAAAAATCGTGTGCTTCTACAAAACACAGGAAAATACAACATGTTTGTTTTCCTTGCCGACCAACAAGCACTCACCGATCATGCTAAAGAACCAGAAAAAATTATCCAATCTGTTGGAGACGTGGCTTTAGATTATTTGGCTGCTGGCCTCGATCCAGAAAAATCAACCATTTTTATCCAGTCCCAAATTCCTGAATTGGCTGAACTTTCAATGTATTATATGAATTTAGTCTCTCTAGCACGACTTGAACGTAATCCTACAGTTAAAACAGAAATTGCTCAAAAAGCCTTTGGTGAATCTATTCCTGCTGGCTTCTTAGTTTATCCTATCGCTCAAGCCGCAGATATTACAGCCTTTAAAGCCAATCTGGTTCCTGTAGGAAATGACCAGAAACCAATGATTGAACAATGTCGCGAAATTGCCCGTTCTTTCAATAATGCATATAACTGTGACGTTTTAGTTGAACCTGAAGGACTTTATCCAGAAAATGAAGCGGCAGGACGTCTTCCTGGGCTTGATGGGAATGCAAAAATGTCTAAATCACTTGGTAACGGCATCTATCTGGCTGATGATATGGATACGCTCAAAAAGAAAGTGATGAGTATGTACACAGATCCCGACCACATCAAGGTTGAGGATCCAGGTAAAATTGAGGGCAATATGGTCTTCCATTATCTTGATGTTTTTGGACGTGAGGAAGATGCTACTACTATTGCTGAGATGAAAGAGCATTATCAAGCTGGGGGCTTAGGAGATGTAAAAACTAAACGCTATCTATTGGATATTCTCGACCGTGAACTCTCTCCAATTCGTGAACGCCGCATCGAATTCGCTAAAGACATGGGCGCTGTTTATGATATGCTTCAAGCGGGCTCTGAAAAAGCACGCGCTGTTGCTGCAAATACCTTATCTGAAGTAAAATCAGCGATGGGTATTAACTACTTTGATGCTAAATAAAAAGAAGGCAAGAACTTATGACAACTCAAGAAAAAATTGCCGCATTTGCCAAGAAAATCCATGAGAATAACAATGATGGACATGGCTTTGATCACGTCAGTCGCGTTGTCAAGCTCGCAAAGCAAATTCTTGCTACTGAGCCCCTTGCAGATTCGGATTTAGTTATTGCTACGGCCTACCTGCACGACATCTATGATGAAAAGCTCTGTGCCAATGTTACCAAACAAAAACAGGACCTTGCAGCCTTCTTAACTTCCTTAGATTTTTCCAAAGAGAATCAGGATAAAATCTTTTACATCATTGACAATATGAGTTACTCTACTAACCTTTTGGAGAAAAAAGAACTTGACATCAATGGTCAAATCGTCCAAGATGCCGACCGTCTTGATGCGATGGGCGCTTGGGGCATTGTGCGGACTTTAGAGTATGGCTGGGCCAAAGGTCGCATCTTTTACGACCCACAAATATTACCCGAAAAGTTTGAGAATAAGCATACTTACCACCAAAACCAAGGCACAACACTCAATCATTTTTACGAAAAGCTCTTTTTACTCAAAGATTTATTGAACACAGCACATGCTAAAAAATTAGCTGAGAAAAGAGATAAAATTATGCATGATTTTGTCACGGCTATCGAAGATGAATACAATATTTAGAAGGAAAAGATATGGACTTAGAGAAAAATGATTCTTATATGAAAAAACAGAATACTTGTCTTATTTTTGCTCACCGTGGCTCAAAATGTAACCGACCTGAGAATACGTTAGCCGCCTTCCAAGAAGCTCTTCGTGTCAAATCAGACGGTATTGAACTCGATGTCCATCTGTCTAAGGATAATCAATTGGTCGTCATTCATGACGAAAGAGTCAATCGGACAACCTCTGGAAAAGGACGTGTCCGTGACTTAAGACTGGCAGAACTTAAACAATTAGATGCTGGCTCTTGGTTTGATAGCCGTTTCAGGGGAGAACGTATTCCTACATTACAGGAAGTTATAAATCTGCTGACGAAAGAGAACTTTACAGGCTTCTTAAACATTGAGTTTAAGACCGACATTATTGACTACCCAGATATCGAAGAAAAAGTATTGGAGTTGGTTGCTCAACAAACTCTTCCATTTACAATCATCTATTCTTCTTTTAATGTCAATACACTTCAGCGGCTTCAGGATCTCGGTGTAAAAGATGAAATAGCCTACCTTGCAGGTAAAAAATTACAGAAGGTAAGCCTAAATAAAGTAGAGAACTTTATGTCCAGTCTTCATTTGAAAAAAAAGTATGTTTTAAAGTACCCCGAACTTCTAGCTTCTGATCATCGGCCAATCCGGCTCTGGGGGATTGATTCGGAAACGGACATGCGCTATGCCTTTCAGCATAATATAGCAGGAATTTTTACAGATTTTCCTGAAAAAGCACGACACATCAGGCAAGATTTATAAAAATTATTGAACTCATAAAAAAACATGCCAATGCATGTTTTTTTACATTCATAACTTCACAAATTTTTCAAAGAAATAGCATAATATTCAATTATGATAGCGGAGTCATTTTTCTTTACATTCTATTTCACAAGGGATATAATGAAACTATATGTGTTCAATGTCAAAGACATTTGACATATATTTTTAATGGAAGGAGAATCTATGCAATATATCAATTATCTCGGGCAGGATGCCTATACTAACATTGCGATGGATTCTTGGTTATTAAACAATCTGAAAGCAGACGAACCCGTATTTTCCCTTTGGCAAAATAAGCGTGCTGTTATCGTTGGACGTAACCAAAATACTTTTGCTGAGATAAACCAAGATTATATTGATCAACATGATGTACAAGTTGTACGTCGCGTATCTGGTGGTGGTGCTGTCTATCATGATGAGGGAAATATTTGTTTTACATTTTTTGTTCCCGTAGCCAGTTCAGCCCAGGTCAACTTTCATCAATTCGTGAAACCCATGTATGATGCACTTCGCTCCCTTGGTATTGAAGCCGAAATTACTGGAAGAAATGATTTAGAAATTTCGGGGAAAAAAGTTTCGGGGAACGCTCAACGTTACGCTGGTGGTTACCTTATGCACCACGGTACTTTACTTTGGGATACTGATGTGGAGGCGATGATCCGCTCACTGAATGTCTCTGACGAAAAGTTTGTCTCTAAGGCTGCTAAATCTGTCCGCGCACGTGTCGGGAACATTAAAGACTTTGCCCCTGACTTAAACTTAGATACTTTTATCGATGCCCTCAAATACTATTTGACGGACCAAGGTAAAGATGGTGAATATATTCTGAGCGATGAACAGCTGGCTGGTATAAAGGTTGCACGTGATGAACAATTTTCAACTTGGGATTGGAATTATGGTGAAAGCCCTAAATTCAGTTTCAACAACCATGCCAAATTTACTGGTGGATCAATTGATATCCAAGTTGACGTTGATAATGGTCTGATTACTGATATTAATTTCTTGGGGGATTTCCTTGGTGTCCGTGACTGGCGTGATATCAAACAAGATTTTATCGGTCTTCCGTTTAATCCAGATGCTGTCTATGAAGTTTTAGAGAAAAACAAAGCAGGTCAGTATTTTGGAACAATTGAAAACAACGAACTTTCACAGCTTTTTAGAGCTGATGAATTAGTTTAAAAACAAGAATGAAGAAGAAAGTGAGATATTTATGTCAAACAGCACAAAAATCCTCGATTTCAAAGAACAATTAGAATTACAAGATAGCGCATTTCCAACGCTTCAAATCTTAGACGAAAATGGAAAAATCGTTGACGAAGAAGGCCTTAAACGTGCCGATCTTTCAGATCAAGATTTAGTAGAACTCTTTAAAAACATGCTTCTTAGTCGTCAAATTGACATCCGTTGCATGAAGCTTGCTAAGCAAGGCCGTATGGGATTCTTTGGACCAACTGCAGGTCAAGAAGCTTCTCAAATGGCTTCTGCTTTTGCATTCACTGATGAAGACTGGCTTTTCCCAGGTTATCGTGACTTGCCACAAATTTACGCAAAAGGTTGGCCAATTTGGAAGGGGCTCCTCTGGTCTCGTGGTCACCAACTCGGTAACGAATATACAACAGACGAAGGTGCGGAAGTAAAATCTTGGTTCCCACAAATCATCATTGGTGCTCAATATGTTGAAGCTGCTGGTGTTGCTTTGGGCCTTAAAAAACGTAAAAAAGATGCAGTTGCCTTTGTTTACACAGGTGATGGTGGTTCATCTCAAGGTGATACTTATGAAGGTATCAACTTTGCTTCTGCTTACAAAGCTCCTCTTGTTGCTTTTATCCAAAATAATGGTTATGCAATCTCAACACCACGTGAACTCCAAACAGCAGCACCTCACTTGGCTGCTAAAGGTTGGGCAGCTGGTGCGCCATCTATCGTTGTAGACGGTAACGATGCAATCGCTATGTATTTGGCAGCTAAAGAAGCTCGTGCTTGGGCTGTTGCTGGTAATGGACCGGTAGTTATTGAAGCTCTTACTAACCGTTTGGAGCCACATTCAACAGCTGGTGATGATCCACTTCGTTACCGTAGCCAAGAAGGACTTGATGCTTGGTGGGCAAAAGAGCCATTGCTCCGTATGCGTACTTACTTGACTGAAAAAGGTATCTGGGATGATGCTCAAGAAGAAGCTTATATCGCAGAACTTGATGCTCGTATCGATGCAGACATCAAGAAAGCAAATAATGTTGAAAAACAAAAAATCTCAAGCTTCTTGAAAAACACACTTGAAGTACCTAGCCAAGTGATGGCAGAACAAATTGCAAAATTTGAAAGTGAGGGCAAGTAAACATGGCAGTAAAAACTTATATTGCAGCAATCACAGAAGCGCTTGACTTGGCGCTTGAACGTGACGAAAACACATTGATCTTCGGTGAAGACGTTGGACAAAATGGTGGGGTATTCCGTGCAACCGACGGACTCCAAGCCAAACACGGAGAAGACCGCGTCTTCAACACACCTTTAGCTGAATCTGGTATTGGTGGTTTAGCAATTGGTCTTTCAACTCAAGGCTTCCGCCCTGTTATGGAAATCCAATTTGGCACATTTGTGTATGAAGTTTTTGACTCAATTGCTGGACAAATGTCTCGTACACGTTACCGTTTTAACAACACACGTCATAACCCAATTGTTATCCGTACACCTTATGGTATCGGTACAAAAACACCTGAAATGCATGCCGATTCTATTGAAGGGCTCTTTGCTCAAATTCCTGGACTCCGTGTTGTTATGCCTTCAAATCCGGCTGATGCTAAAGGTCTCCTTTTGGCAGCCATTGAAAATAATGACCCTGTAATGTACCTTGAAAACTTACACCTTTATCGTTCTGTTAAGGGTGAAGTTCCAGAAGGTTATTACACAACACCTTTGGACCAAGCAGTGGTTGCTAAAGAAGGTTCAGACGTTTCAATTATCGCTTATGGTGGTACAGTTCCTTTGGCTATCAAGGCTGCTGAACAACTCGAAAAAGAAGGTGTTAGCGCTGAAGTTCTTGATTTGCGTACTGTTTCACCACTTGACATCAAATCAATCGGTGAAACAGTTGAAAAAACTGGACGTGTTGTTGTCGTTCAAGAAGCTCAACGTACAGCTGGTATTGCTGCTAACGTTATGGCGGAAATTTCAGAACGTTTCGTTCTGTCACTTAAAGCACCTATCGGCCGTGTAGCGGGGCCAGATTCTATCTTCCCATTTGCTCAAGCCGAAAATGACTGGGCAATTAAAGCTGACGATATTGTGAAAAAAGTGAAAGAGGTAGTAGATTATGACTGAAATTTTTAAAATGCCTGATATCGGCGAAGGCATGCACGAAGGCGATATCGCCAACTGGCTTGTAAAAGTCGGAGATGTCGTTAAAGAAGACGATCCAGTAGCCGAAGTACAAAACGACAAATTGATGCAAGAAATTTTGTCTCCTTACTCTGGTACTGTAACAAAACTTTTCGTTGAAGCTGGAACAACTGTTGAAGTTGGCGCTCCACTTATCGAATATGATGGAGATGGCTCAGGTGAAGCTGGTACTACTGAAGCATCTCCCGCTGCTGCTTCTGAAGCTCCTTCAGGTGATGCTCAAATCTTCACTATGCCTGATATCGGTGAAGGTATGCACGAAGGCGATATCGCCAACTGGCTTGTAAAAGTCGGAGACGACGTCAAAGAAGATGATCCTGTTGCTGAAGTACAAAACGACAAATTGATGCAAGAAATCTTGTCTCCTTACTCTGGTAAAGTTACAAAACTCTTTGTTGAGGCTGGAACAACTGTTGAAGTCGGCGCTCCACTTATCGAATACAATGGTAATGGTTCTACAGCTGCCGCTACTCCAGCTCCTAAAGCTGCTCCAACAACAACTGCCGATACAGCACCTTCTGCTCCTAAAACTGAAGGTGGTGCTACAACACGTACTACCGCAGACGGTCGCGTTCTTGCGATGCCATCTGTACGTCACTATGCGCGTGAACACGGTATTGACTTGACTCAAGTTCAATCTACAGGTCGTCATGGACACACAACCTTGGCAGATGTCAAAGCCTTTGCTTCTGGCGCAGCTGCTCCTAAAGCCGCTGCTCCTGCGGAAGCTAAGCCAGCTCCTAAGGCTGATGCAGCTAAACCTGCTGCTCCTAAACCAGCTCCAGCTCCTGTACAAGCAGCTGAAGGTGATCGTCGTGAGCCAATGACGCCAACACGTAAAGCCATCTCAAACGCGATGAGCACACAAAATGCAAATATTCCAGCGGTTACTAACTTTGACCAAGTGGAAGTTTCTAAACTTGTTGCTCACCGTAAAGAATACAAAGAAATTGCGGCTAAACAAGATGTTAAACTTACTTACCTTGCTTACGTGACTAAAGCCTTGGCTGCTACAGCTAAGAAATTCCCAGAAATTAACGCATCTATCGACGGTACGGATATTGTTTACCATAATGATGTAAACATTGGTATCGCCGTAAATGCGCCAAGCGGACTTTATGTACCTGTGATTAAAAATGCAGATAAGAAATCAATCTTTACTATTGCTAAAGAAATTTCTGAACTTGCTGAAGCTGTACGTACTGGTTCTATCAAACCAGACCAAATGCGCGGTTCAACAATCACAATTTCAAATATTGGTTCTGCCCGCGGCACTTGGTTTACACCAATCATCAATGGTTCTGACGTTATGATCCTTGGCCTTGGTTCAATCGTTAAAGAACCAATCGTTAACGCTGAAGGTGAATTAGCTGTTGGTCAAAACATGAAGCTTTCTGTAAGCTACGACCACCGTCTCATCGATGGTATGCTCGGACAAGGTTCATTGAACTATCTTAAGAGTCTTTTAGCTGATCCAGCTTACATGCTCATGGAAGTTTAAGAAGAAAAGAGGAAAGAATAATTATGGTTGTTGGTGCACAAGCCACTGAAGTAGATACAGTTGTCATCGGATCAGGCCCTGGCGGTTACGTTGCGGCGATTCGCGCGGCTGAACTTGGTAAAAAAGTTGTTGTTATCGAAAAAGATAACGTAGGTGGGGTATGCCTTAATATTGGTTGTATCCCTTCAAAAGCCTTGATTAACGTGGGACACCACTATCAAGACGCTCTTAAACAAGAAGCAGGCAAAAGTCCCTTTGGACTTTCTAACGGTGAAGTAAATCTTGATTGGGCAGCTGCTCAATCATGGAAAGATGAAAAAGTTGTGAAGCAACTCACTGGCGGTATCGCAATGCTCCTGAAAAAGCATAAAATTGAGTTGATTAAAGGAACAGCTGAATTCATCGATAATGAAACAATTAACGTGGAGCAAGAAGACGGCTTCCAATTGTTGAACTTCCAAAATGCAATTATTGCTACAGGTTCACGTCCAATTGAAATCCCAAGTTTCCCTTACGGCGGACGCATTATTGATTCAACAGGTGCGCTTAATCTGAAGGAAATCCCTAAACATTTGATTATCGTTGGTGGTGGTGTTATCGGTTCTGAACTTGGTGGCGCCTACCGTATGTTAGGTTCTAAAATTACTATTGTTGAAGGATTAGATCACATCTTAAATGGTTTTGACAAAGAAATGTCAGACATCATTGCTAACCGTGTAAAAACTGCTGGTTCAGAAATCTTCACTTCTGCTATGGCAAAATCTGCGACTCAAACAGATACAGATGTTACTTTAACTTTCGAAGTAGATGGTAAAGAACAAACAGTTACGGGTGACTACTTGCTCGTATCCGTAGGTCGTCGTCCAAATACTGATATGCTAGGTCTTAACAACACTGACGTTAAGCTTACAGATCGTGGCCTCATCGAAGTCGATGACTCATTCCAAACTTCTGTACCGCACATCTATGCTATTGGTGACGTTGTTCCTGGACCAATGCTCGCACACAAAGCATCATTCCAAGCGAAGATTGCTGCTGCTGCCATTGCGGGCGGAGAAGACGCTGTGGACTTGCATATCGCTCTTCCTGCTGTTGCTTATACAACAACAGAGTTGGCTACTGTAGGTGAAACACCTGAATCTGTAAAAGATCGCATGGATCAAGTTAAAATCAGCAAATTCCCATTTGCAGCTAACGGACGTGCTATCTCAATGGACGATACAACAGGTTTCATCCGTTTAATTACAGAGAACAAAGAAGGAGCCGTTATTGGTGCTCAAATCGTTGGTCCTGGAGCTTCTGACTTGATTTCAGGTCTTGCTCTTGCGATTGAAAATGGTTTGACTTCAAAAGATATTTCCTTGACTATCCAGCCTCACCCAACACTTGGTGAAGCAATCATGGATACAGCTGAAATTGCTGATGGATTACCTATCCACGTTTAAAAGAATAAAAAAAGCATTCATCTGAATGCTTTTTTTATTCTTTCATTATGTCGGCCCAATCTTTCATTCCATCTAAAAACTTTTTAGATTTCAAATGAATACCGACATATTCGTCGTAGATACCATCAATAAATAAACGTATCTTTTCTTTCATCTCTCTTTTAACAGATATTTTCTCGAGTTGATCTAAAGATATTTCCTGAAAGAGATTGACCAAATAAAGAACGTTAGGATCCAGATGTAAGCGACGCATATCCTCATCAAAATGATTTTTGCAAAGGCAAGCGTTGAATTTATAGGAATAATCAAAAGGACCTTGCTTACTATGGCAAAAAGCACATTCCGTACAATTTAGAGCAACTCCAAAACGACTTAAAACTTGGATTTCAAAAATATTGGTAATGATTTCTTTATCAAAACCTTGATCCAACAAGTCCATACACTTAATCACGAAAGCATAAAGAGAAGAATCATATTGGTTATCCGGAATTGCTGCATCGGCTAGACTAATAATATAAGAAGCATGAGCATTAAGGAAGATATCCTCACTGATATGCTTGTAAGTTACAGCTTCACTCACATCATCAAGAAAGGAAAAACCTTCATCATTGATTGTTCCCATCAAACTTGCAGCTGTAAAGTTTTGTAAACTGCTGGCATATTTAGAACGTGCAAAATTTTTAACAAAAAACATACGCTTGCCAAAAGACTCAGTAAAAATCTTGACCAACTTATCCTTTTCACGATAATTTTTAGTATACAGGACGAGCCCACGGGTTTCAACACTCTTCATTCTTATATTGTAAAGCCAGAGGTCTATCTTTGTCAAGAGACTTATCCTATTGCACCTACAGCTAAGGCTGTTACTCAGATAAGCAAGATAGCATTACTATTATTAAAATAGCTTCAAATCTTATATCATCTTAATTCGATATAAAAAACAGCCTCATCCTAAAAATGAGACTGTTTATTTTATAGTGCCCCCTGCAGGGCTCGAACCTGCGACCCATAGATTAAGAGTCTACTGCTCTACCAACTGAGCTAAGGAGGCTATTCACATGTAATAACTTACTTTATTAGTATAGCACTTTCAGTAAAAATTGCAAGAATTTTTGTATTTATTTCTCTCATCCTTCAAGGCTCCATATGAGCTCTTTTAGCTTCTTTTGCAGAACCTTAGTAAAAAGATATGTGAAACAAGTTAAGAAAGCTCACAATGGCGTTTTATAGCCTTTTGAGTTAATAACTAAAGATACTAAGAGAATGACTTTATTTGTAAAAAAAATTTATAAATACACAAAAAAAAAACACTGATTGAATGCCGTATGCTTACTCCAGTATTGAACCCGCCAAGAAGCCAGGTGGGTGTTCTCGCTTCAGATCAGCTGCTCTTACTTTATTCAGAGTCTTAACGCTATCGAATGTCTCTTGAACCCCTATGCAATACAAATATAGTCGGTCAAAAATTTGAGTAAACTCGCACATTCCAGTGCTTTTCTATATACATATACTAACATGTTCCGAGGTCTTTTTCAAGTAAAAGAGTTAGCGGTTTCATCAGTAGTATATAAAATAAAAAAAGACAACCCTTAGATTGTCTTGGGACTGCGGATGTCAGACTCGAACTGACGACATCATGATTAACAGTCATGCGCTACTACCAACTGAGCTAATCCGCAATACTTGGCATCTACCTTATCTCACAGGGGGCAACCCCCAACTACTTCCGGCGTTATAGGACTTAACTTCTGTGTTCGACATGGGAACAGGTGTATCTCCTATGCAATGAATACCAAATATGGGAACACGAGGATTTGAACCTCGGACCCCTGCGTTATCAACACAGTGCTCTAACCAACTGAGCTATGCTCCCTCATATTTGAAATGTTTTTCATACTTTTATAAAAAACAAAGCGGGTGATGAGAATCGAACTCACAACATCAGCTTGGAAGGCTGAGGTTTTACCACTAAACTACACCCGCAAATGGCGCGAGACGGAATCGAACCGCCGACACATGGAGCTTCAATCCATTGCTCTACCAACTGAGCTACCGAGCCAAAAATGTAATTCAATAATTAATTGCGGGAGCAGGATTTGAACCTACGACCTTCGGGTTATGAGCCCGACGAGCTACCTAGCTGCTCCATCCCGCGATAATAAAAAGGAGGATGTGGGATTCGAACCCACGCACGGTTTTACCCGCCTGACGGTTTTCAAGACCGTTCCCTTCAGCCGGACTTGGGTAATCCTCCAAAAATAGTCCGTACGGGATTCGAACCCGTGTTACCGCCGTGAAAAGGCGGTGTCTTAACCCCTTGACCAACGGACCATCTTATTATTGCGCTGTCCTCTCGAACAGTACTTTTCTATTATACACTAATTTAGAAATATGTCAAGAATAAACTGTAGTTTTTCCAAAATAATTTCTTTTTAATTCGTGTTTAGATAGAACTTGTTGAGTGACAACTATATTAGTATACCATATTTTTATTTTTTGTCAAAGAAAAACTCGAATATTTAGATTATAAATATCCGAGTTTAGAAAAAAACAGTCTTATTCGACTGTTTTATCTTCTTTATTTTCATTAGCTGCTTCTTCTTGAGCTTTATTTGCATCTTCAAGGACTTCCTCGAATGATTTTGCTTCTACAGGCTCATTTTCGTGTTCGATAACATCATCCGGCATTTTACCTGTCTTATAAAGAGACATGATTTGTTTAGCATCCAATGTTTCGTATTTAAGAAGGGCAAGCGCAATAGCTTTATGTTGTTCACGGTGAGCTTCGATAATCTCAACAGCTTTATCGTAAGCTTCTTTCGTAATTGCACGGATTTCTTCATCAATAGCTTGTGCTGTAGCTTCTGAGTAAGTTTTTGTTTGTCCGTAATCACGTCCAATAAATACAGCTTGACTGCCTTCGTAACTGATTGTACCCAGTCTTTCTGACATACCGTATTGTGTCACCATACCACGAGCGATACGCGTAGCTTGTTCAAAGTCATTTGAAGCGCCTGTCGTGATAGCATTAAAGATAATTTGCTCAGCGGCACGGCCACCCATAAGACCTGCAAGGTTTTCTTGCATATCTTCTTTTGAAAGAAGGAATTGATCTTCCTTAGGAAGAGCAATCATATAACCACCGGCGCGGCCACGTGGAACGATCGTAACTTTATGGACAGTATTAGCATTTGAAAGGACCAAACCAACGATTGTGTGCCCTGCTTCATGGTAAGCCACCATTTCACGTTCACGTTCAGAGATTTTCTTGTCCTTCTTAGCTGGTCCTGCAATAACACGGTCTTGTGCTTCATCAATATCTGAAGCATCGATAACTTTTTTATCACGACGTGCGGCCACGAGAGCAGCTTCATTAAGGACATTTTCAAGATCGGCTCCAACAAAACCTGGGGTTTGTTGTGCAACAACTTTAAGGTCAACACTTGAATCAAGGGGTTTGTTTTTCGCATGCACACGAAGTACAGCTTCACGACCTTTAACATCAGGGGCGCCAACAAGTACTTTACGGTCAAAACGACCTGGACGTAGCAAAGCTGGATCGAGAACGTCTGAGCGGTTTGTCGCTGCGATAACAATAACAGAATTATCATTGTCTTGGAAACCATCCATCTCAACCAAGAGTTGGTTAAGTGTTTGTTCACGTTCATCATTACCACCGCCAAGACCAGCGCCACGTTGACGACCGACAGCATCAATTTCATCAATAAAGATGATTGATGGTGCTGTCTTCTTCGCGTTTTCAAAAAGGTCACGTACACGGCTGGCACCGACACCGACAAACATTTCGACAAAATCAGAACCAGAAATAGAATAGAAAGGAACGCCAGCTTCACCGGCAACAGCTTTTGCAAGCAAAGTTTTACCTGTACCTGGAGGGCCCTCTAAAAGAACACCCGCAGGGATACGTGCACCAAGATCATGGTATTTTTTAGGATTTTTGAGGAAATCAACAACTTCGACAAGTTCTTGTTTTTCTTCTTCTGATCCTGCAACGTCTGCAAAGCGAACTTTTGAAGTTTTAGCGTCTTGTTGCTTCGCTCTAGATTTACCAAAGCTCATTGGATTGCCGGCACCGCCGCCACCACGTGAGCCCATTCCGCCCATCATTAGCCAGAAGAAGCCGACCATGAGAAGCATTGGTAAGATGTATGAAAGAATTTGGATCCACATACCGCTTGTTGAAGCTGGAACGACACTCACTTGGATTCCTTTTTCTTCTGCTGCTGTTTGGACACCTTTAATCACACTATCTGTAGGGATAATAAGCGATTGGAAATTCGTTACTTTAGAATTGTTGCCTGGTAAAAATGGAAGGTTGTTATTACCTTCTACAGGTTTGGGATCCTTGTATTCGCCAGAAACTGTAAACAGACTATCACTAGGCTGCATTTTCAGTGATTTAATATTACCGTCTTTAATGTCACTCATCAATGTAGAGTAGCTGATTTTATCAACGTTAGATTGATTGCCACTAAAGAAAGCATTAATACCGAAAACGATGACGATTACAAGCAAGACCCAACCTAGAGTACTTTTAATAAAGCCTCCGTTTTTATTGTTGTTAGGATTTGGATTGTTCATATTTTCTTCTTTGCCTTTTATTTTTTTATCTCTTAGTTATAGCATACTTACGTATCTTTTGCTATTAGTAAGCCCTATCATGAGCATTTTTCATACTTTGGTATGAGTTTTTTTATTTGTTATAAACTTCTTCTTTTAATACACCGACATAAGGGAGGTTACGGTAGTGGTTATCGAAATCAAGTCCGAAACCGACAACGAATTCATTTGGAATTGTAAAGCCAGTATAATCTGCATCAATTTCCACAACACGTCCTTCTGGTTTATCCAAAAGTGTTACGATTTTAACGGTCGCCCCACGGTGTTCGAGAAGCTCTTTCAGATATTTCAAAGTACGGCCAGTATCGATGATATCTTCAACAATAATAATTTCTCGTCCAGTTACAGGAGTAGCCACGTCAAGAAGCAACTTTACTTCACCTGAAGACTCTGTTCCGCCATGATAGCTTGAAACGGTCATGAAATCCATTTCCAATTGGATATCCATGCGTTTAACTAATTCCGCAAGGAAGGGAACTGAGCCACGTAAAATGCCTAGAAGCAATGGATTTTTGTCTTTATATTCATCAGCAAGAATTTTTCCAAGTTCAATCGTTTTACTCTGGATTTCTTCTTCTGAAATGAGTACTTTTTTTATGTCTTTTTCAAGCATTATCAATATCCTCTCTTATAGTGGGTTTGACCCACAGCGTCCTTTTCATTTTATCATTTTTAAGGGCTTTACTCAAATCTGAAACAGTTAAATCAGTGATAGCATAGATATCTTTCTCAACTAAAATTAAAAGATTTTCGCGCTTTTCCAATGGAACATGTTGTTCAATAAAAAATTTCCGCAATTTTTTATGATGTCCATTTATCAAAATATAATCCCCTGGCTGACGCTTCCTTATTTCAATTTCACCTTCCATTGGAAGATCAACACGCATGAAACTGGCATCTTTGGGATCATTCTCCCTTATTTCGATTTCTTTTTTAGGGAAAGGTTGATTCGGAACAATCATGAAATACTGGTCATTTTTCACAAAAAAATAGGCGCTAGATAGTTCCGAACGGTATTGCTGCGGACGCTCAATAATCCATAAAAGTTCTGAAAATTTTGCTTTGGAAACCTGCAGGTCAGGGAATTTTTCTAGATATTCTTGAAGGATAAAATGTTGCAAAGCCTTTGATTGTCTGAAAAAAAGTTTGAGATTGATTTCGTCCTTGATAATTTCTAACTCTGCTATCTTATCTTTGATTACTGAAAAAGCCAAGGTAATTTCTTGCGACATACTTACAATTGCCTCAGAAAACTGTGGATTTTCCTGTGTAAGTGCTGGTATATATTGATTACGTACACGATTGCGCAAATAATCCGTTCCTGCATTTGTTACATCCTCAAAATATTCCTCCGCATCAAAATCATCTTTACTAAAAGTGAGTAAAGGACGAATTAATTCACCGGAACCAAAGGCCTGACGTTCAGGAATTCCGGTCAAATGGCGTAAACGTCGTCCTGTAATTTCGCGCATGAGGACTGTTTCAACTTGGTCGCCTTTGTGATGCGCTGTGACCAAAGCAGTACAGTTTTTATCTGCCATAACTTGACGAAAAAACTCATAACGCATGTTTCTTCCTGCTTCTTCACTGAATTTCTCATCAGAATCGTAATGAGCAACTTCCAATTCAATCTGGAGATCCGCCATTTTTTGCTTCAGTTGTTCTTCTTCCCAATCTGCAACATCGCGTAAACCATAGTTTACATGTGCTGTAAACAGTTCAACCTCAAGTTCTTTGCGGTAAGTATAAAGCCAATTGAAAAGAGTCATTGAATCTTTCCCACCAGATAAGGCAACTAAAACGCGTCTGTGCTCTTTAAAGAATTCCTTTTGTTGAACCAGTTTTAGAAATCTATTCATTTGAGTACCTCATAGACATCCTTGGAAATTTGAGAAATGATCTTGTCACTACCACCTTTTGTTTCTACCACCAAGATATAAGGTTGATTTGTAAAAACAATAGCTGCATCATGATTGTAAGCATCAGCAGCACCAATTTTATGAGCAACACGAACATTTTTAGGTAAACCTGCCTGTATTTTTACATCGTCAAATTGTGTATCAAATAGAGCATTGAAGGAGTAACCTCCTTCATTATACAGAGCTTCGAGCACTCTTCCGGTCATTTCAGCTGAGGCTTCTCGCTCAACCGGATCCCAAGCTTCCCCTGCGATTTTTGTAATCTCATTTCGAAAAGCTGGAGAAAATTGTCCCGTTTCATAGTAGGCTAAAAGATTGCTTCCCACATTATCCGAGTTTTTTGCTGTCCGATCGATAACTTCTGATAAGGAATAGCCTTTATTATCAGCTATAACTGGTAGTGTTCCTGTTCCTCCAGCTTCAAATGAACCTTTAAATGTATTAATTGCAGTATTATATAGCAATTTGTCGCTTAAGGTTGCTTGACCTTCATTTAAGCGCTTTTGTGTCCAATACAATATCGGAAGCTTCGATAAACTCGCTGCATACATCTTTTGCTTTTGGTTGACACCTATTGTAAATGAGTTGTCCAGTTGTTTAACATAAATAGAATACTTTGAATCGTCATACTTTTGCTTCAACATCTCTTGAGCCTGAACCATCTTAGGGTCTTCAAACTTCAAGTTTTCCTTGCTAACCCATCCTGTTTGTCCCCCATTAAAGATAACCTCATAATAAGTGCCCCAATGAGTTGTGGCGACTTGATTGGTAAGCAGTTTTTGACCACCTGAAAGTTTTGTGTAAACTTCCTTGTCATAAGTCGTAAACGGATTATAATAAACTTCAGCTGTCTTTGCTGTATAAACACTTATCTTTTGCTCTTCTTTGTTCAGTAAAACATCTGAACCTATCATTTTCGGATCTGCTTTGACAAAAGTATGATTGGCCAATTCAAACATATTTTCTTTTAAATTTATAATTTCAAGCTGTTTCTGCCTCGGAAATTCCCCGATTTTTTGTGTCATGGCTACATCTTTGTAGGCTATTACTTGGGTAAGCGTCACGGCACGAGAAGGTATGCTTGTATAGTAATTTTCCTTACTTTGTGTTAAGCTTTTTACTTTGGAATCAATGCTTACATTTTGATTCTTCTGCGGCAAGATAAAAAAGGCTGGCATGAGCATTATAATCATTACCAACCAAACAGCTATATTCATTTCATTCTTCAGTTTTTGCATTTTCTAAAACCTTATCAATCATATCGTATGCTTTACTTAAGTCTGCGGTTTTCCAGTGCATATTCTTAATCCACATTGGATTACCACCGTGCAGAAATTCATAAGTTCTTTGCCGTTGGCCAAAAGATTCGCCAGTAATATCCCAAGCTAAATTAAGCAGAAGTGCACGATCCTCTGCCTGAAGCAATGGACTAGTCATACTTGCTTTCAAAAGGTCAGCTATTTCGGAATTTTCAAATTCTCGAAAATCTGGCACGCCAACAATTGAGCCACTAGCAAATTCAGCAATGGCCCGAAGAGCTTCATCATAATACTTTGTTAAACTCGCACGAACGGCAAGTAAAACTTGCATATTTGGTTTTAAGACTTCATTTTCTATCTGTGCAGTATATTCACTCGCCAGAATACTGGATTTAATCATTTCCAAATTTACTGTTAAAGTTCCTAAAATCTCTTGCACACGCAAAAACTCAGTTAAGCCTAATTTTTCTGCTAAGCGTACAGCTAAGCCTGTTACAAATTCTAACTTCACATAGCCGCGAACTTCATCTTGATGTGCCGTATGTACAAAAAATCCTGAACCTTCAAAGAATGCATTCGACAAGGCAACATCACCACAAACAAAAAGACGTTCATTTGGGATAAAGACATCATCAAAAATGATAAACGCATCCATCTCGTCAAAAGATCCCGAAAGGGGATAATCTTTGAGAGAAAATTCCTCTCGCATTGTGGATTTACGACAGACAATCTTCACACCTTCAGTCGCTAAGGGAACAGAAAAAGCCAGAGCAAACTTTTTATCTTCAGCTGAGAGACCCGGCAAGTTAAAGACCATCAATTCATCAGCTAAAGGCGCCAAAGTATTAACCTGTTTGGCACCACGAACAAGAACACCATCTGGACGCTCTTCTTTGATCCAAACTGCTGCAAATTCTTGCCCTTCTTCAAGCAAGGTATTCAAATTTTTCGAACGATCCACTTGAGGATTCTGAATTGCATGGGAAACGAATAAGTCTTTCTCCTTAACACCTTCTCCCCATTTTTTAGCATTTAGTGCATAATTCGTGCGTTGATCTGCTCCTAGAATATCAGCATAATAATCAAGAACAGCAATGCCCGTATCAATAAAATCAGGTGTACGTCCTAGCATACCAAAGCTTTCACGCGCCACATCCTCATAAATCTTACGTTTTTTGGCCAAATCCTCAATACTTTTAGGTGGAAGAAACATCGTAGGATGCTGAATACCCTTTTCATCATACATATGCCCTGCTTTTTCGTTTTGCAACTCGTAATAACGTTGAATGTATTTTAAAGTCCGTGCAAAAACTGGTTCTGCTGTAAAATCTTCAATTCGTTTTCCTTGATAATATACAGCACGTCCGTCATTCAAGTTTCCGTCTTTTGTCGTCATAATCTTTTAAGGTTCCCGTTTTTTGTGCTTAAATCTCTCAGCCGATCTTCAGTTTCTTCCAAAAAACTCCCAAAAGTTTCTTTAAAATCTTTTTCGATAAAAGATAGTTCTATTTTTCCATCTTCACGTTCCTTCAAAACTTCCACTTCAATAAGATCGCCTGCTTTAAATTTTATCTGTCTTTTAGGTATATTCGACCACCGTAAAAGACCTGTTTTTGAATCAGAAAAAAGGACAAAAAGTCCAAATTTACTGATTGATTTTATTTTTCCAATCACGGCTCTATCCCACCATTGACAAGTTCTGGAATGCTAAAAACTTTCTCATTTGCTTGGGAATCATCTAATTTAGCACGCGCATATTTTGCTAAAAAGGTTGGATCTTTGAGTTTACTGATATCTGAACTTTTAAGGGCTAAATCGTGGTCCAATGCTGCATTTTTCTGTGCAGCTTGAGCCTCCATTGCAATTTGTTTTTGTAAATTTTGATAAGACTGTACCACACTGATAGTTGCTAAGCTAAAAAGCAACATTGCTCCAATCAAAATAATACCTAGATGTTTCCGTCGAGGTAGAGGATGGGAGTTTCTTTCTGTTTGTTTAGCATTCGTATAATCATTTTTCAAATGAATAATTTGTTTGTCCATTTTTCCTCCGAAAAATTTATAGCTGAATTATAGTTCAGTATCTGCAGTAATCCGTGTTTCACTCAAAATTTTATACATTTTTTCTGCGTCTTCTTTACGCGTGAATTCTTTAAGTTCTAGAACACTTACTTCTACAATCTTGTTTCCAAAGCGAATTTCAATGACATCATCAAATTTAACATCACTTGAAGATTTCGCTATTTTCCCATTGATCTTAATTCGTCCCTTATCAGCAACTTCTTTAGCTACAGGGCGACGTTTTATCAGACGAGAAACCTTTAAAAATTTATCTAATCTCATAGTGGTTATTATAACACACTTCAAGCCTTTTGAAAAATCACTTGAAATTATTTTTAGAGTCGTTAAAGGCTTTTAAATAAAGAGTTCTCTAAAATAAAAGAATAATGTTTCATATGAAACATTATTCTTTTTCGTGCTTATCTCTTAATTCTGAAAGTTTTTCAGTAAAATTCATGATTTCACGTAGAAGAACAACATCTTTTCGATTTTCAATTTTAAAACGAAAAGTCATTTTTCCTAGCTTCTCACCCACACTTGCTTTTAAGTTTGTTTCAGACAAAGCTTCAAAATACTCTTGTGGATCATACATCGTATTGGCTGATTTAGCCATTATTAGCACAACTTCAAATTTATTTTTTTCGATTTTTTCAACGAGAGCATTATCCGCAAATGTTTTCAATAACCCAATTTCTAACAAGTAGGCAACCTCATCCGGATACTCTCCAAAACGGTCCATCATCTCATCTTGTAGTTCTTCATAGTTTTTTCGAGTATCCACTTGGCGAATACGCTTATAAATCTCAATTTTTTGTCTTTCATCACCGATATAATAACTTGGAATAAAAGCATCTAAGCCAAGCATAATTTCCGCATTGGTCTTCATCTTAATCTTATCGCCACCCATACGCTTATGGACTGCTTCTTCAAGCAATTGCGAGTAAAGTTCAAAACCAACCGAATCAATAAAGCCAGATTGTTCTGCTCCCAGCAAATTTCCTGCGCCTCGAATTGAAAGATCACGCATTGCAATTTTGAAACCTGAGCCAAGTTCTGTAAAGCCCTTGATTGCTTCTAAACGCTTTTCTGAAACTTCAGATAAGATTTTTTCTGGTTTATACATAAAGTAAGCATAAGCAACTCGACTGCTTCGGCCCACGCGCCCCCTTAATTGATACAGTTGCGATAATCCCATCATATCGGCATTTTCAATAAAGAGCGTATTGGCATTTGGAATATCAACCCCTGTTTCAATAATCGTCGTTGCCACTAAGACATCATATTCATTATTTATAAAATCCATCAAGGTATTTTCTAATTGAATTTCTGTCATCTGTCCATGAATATAGCCAATTCTTGCCTCAGGTATCAACTCTTCCAGTTGGGAAACTTTTTGCTCAATACTGTCTACTCGGTTATGAACGTAGTAAACCTGCCCACCACGCGAAATCTCCCGAAGTACAGCATCACGTACAACTCCATAATTTGTTTCCATTACATATGTTTGGACAGGATAACGGTTTGTTGGTGGCGTTTCAATGACTGATAAATCACGAATACCTAACATTGACATATGCAAGGTTCTCGGTATAGGTGTTGCGGTAAGTGTCAAAACATCAACCTGTGTTTTTAATTCTTTCAAACGTTCCTTGTGTTTGACACCGAAGCGCTGTTCCTCATCAATAATCATTAAACCCAAGTCAAGAAATTCGACATCCTTGGATAAAAGACGATGGGTACCAATGATTAAGTCCACGCGTCCTTTCTTTAACTTATCCAAAATCTCCGTTTGTTGAGCCTTGGTTTGGAAACGACTCAAAACAGCAATGTTTACACCAAAGTTTACAAAGCGTTCCATAAAGTTATTATAGTGTTGTTCCGCTAAAACAGTGGTTGGTACTAAAACGGCGACCTGTTTACTGTCATTAATTGCTTTAAAGGCTGCACGCATTGCAACCTCTGTTTTCCCAAAGCCAACATCTCCCACTAATAGTCGATCCATCGGGCGCTCAAGTTCCATATCCTTTTTGATTTCACTAATTGAGCGCAACTGGTCTGCAGTTTCTGGGTAAGCAAATCCATTGTCAAATTCTTCCTGGTTAACATCATCCACAGAAAAAGCATGACCTTTTAAAGCTTGTCTTGCCGAATACAGCTTGATCAGGTCCTCAGAAATATCTTCGACTTGTTTACTTACAGATGACATCGTTTTACGCCAACGGCCATCATTAAGCTTATTTATCTTGGGAGTTTTTCCCTCAGCCGCAGAGTATTTACTTAATAGATTCAGATGGTCGACTGGAACCGATATCGTATCACCATTTTGATATTGAATCGTCAAGTAATCACGATGCATTCCTGATACTTCAATGGTTTGAATACCTAAGTATTTCCCTATCCCGTGATTTTTATGTACAACGTAATCACCAACTTCGAGTTCATTGTAATCTTTTAGACGTTCTGCATTAGTGATATTTAAACGCCGTGTTTTTTTCTTTCTTGCTTTACCAAAAATTTCTGACTCAGTAATAACAACAAGTTTCTCATCAATAAAATTAAAACCATTGTTAAGATTTAAATTCAAAAGGTTTATTTTTCCTTTTTGAATTTCATCAGTGGATACCATTTGAAGCTCTAAATCTAGTTTCTGGAGCTCCGAACGTAGTTTCTCAGAAGACACAGCCAAAACAACTGTAAAACCCTGCTTTACAAACCTGTCAACTTCGGTGTAAAAGAGTTCCATTTGCCCAAAGAACTGCTGCATCGAATGTTGATTAAAATTATATAAAGCATCAAACTTTATATTACCTAAGCCTTTTTGAAAATTCGAGAAAAAACTTGCCGGTTTGTGAGAACGTAACTTAGAAATAACATCTAAAAGATAGGTTTGTCCTTCAAAAGAGCGTCCCATACTTTTTTCCGAAACAATAAATTCTGCAAGTTCTTGTTCTGTTTTATTATTGGCTTCGTTAATTTTTTGAAAATCATCAATAAAGATTTGAATATTTTTCGGAAAATAATTCAAAAGAGAGGCTGGCTTTTCGTAAAAATATTCTGCAAACTTACGTAAATCTTTATGATAGTAATGATTTTCCGCTGCTGCAATCACTTCTTCAAAATAAGATTGAGCTGTAGGATCGGTTACATTTTGTAGCTGAGCACTTAATTTTTTTACACCTTGCTCAAATTCCCAAGGCATTAAAATAAAATCGCTTGCCGGATATATTTCTACTTGATCCATATTTTCGTGCGAGCGTTGTGTCTCACTATCAAAGGCACGAATCGTATCTACTTCGTCGCCAAAAAATTCCAGCCTTAAAGGTTGAGCTGCATCGAGTGGATAAATATCCACGATGTCACCACGTTGTGAAAACTCTCCAGGTACCATCACACGCTGTGTCTTCTCATAACCGGCACTGGCTAATATTTCGAGTAGATTTGTCATCTCAAATTCATCACCTTGAGTCAGGAGGAGATAGTTTTCTTGAAAATTATCAGGGTGAGGCAAGAGCGAACGTAAAGCCATAAAAGGAACGACCAAAAATCCTGTTTGCTGTGTATCAAGCAGGAAATTTAGAGCTTCAAGTCGATATGCTGTCCGGTCTTTACTTGCTATTGCAAATTCAGCATAGACATTGTCATCTGAAAAAAATTGGTAAACCTTCTCATCTTCAACAAGATTAGTCAGTTCATCATAAAGTTCGTTTGCGTGGTATTGATTATCAGTGACAATCACGTACTTATCCGGATTATTCTCATAAGCATTAGCCATAACCATCGCCTGAGCAGTTCCAGATAGACCGGTTAAAAGCGTACGCTCTGCTTTTGCAAAACTTCTCTGCCATGATTGTAAATCGTGGTTTTGATCAAAAAATTCGTTTATTTTCATTGTCCGTTAAATTTATTCATTGCTTGTGAAAAATCATTTGATTCAATATAGAATTTAACTGCCTCTACAGCCTTGTTTATGCCGTCCTGTGCAATTTCTACATTTTCTTTATCAAATTTAGATAAGACATGTGCAACTACTGTTTTTCCATGTTCTGGACGTCCAATCCCAATTTTTACTCGGTTGAACTGCTCTGTTCCTAGATGAGTGATTGTTGACTTTATTCCACGTTGACCACCTGAAGAACCTTTTTGACGCAGTCTCACGCGTCCAATAGCCGAGTCCATATCGTCAACAATGACCGTTAAATCTGCTGGATCCAGATTATAGTAAGTCAATAAAGGTTGGATGGCGCGTCCTGATTCATTCATGAAGGTTTGCGGTTTTACTAGAAAAACTTTTTCACCATTAACGAAAGTAGAAGCAACTTCAGCCATAAAGGTTTTTTCCATGTTAAAGTTTACACCATAGTCTTTTGCAAGTAAATCAACAGCCATAAAGCCCATATTATGTTTGGTTTGCTCATACTTGTCGCCAGGATTTCCTAGCCCTACAATCATTTTTGTCATTTTTTCTCCTCTTTCCCAAAAATAGCAAAAGGCTGATTCATACAAATCAGCTCTTTTTAGTTATTGTAAAACTTTTTGGCTCATAGGCTTAAACGCTTGGGGAACTATCTTACACGTTAAAGCGGAATTCCATGATATCGCCATCTTGTCCCACATATTCTTTACCCTCTTCACGTAAACGTCCTGCTTCTTTAACAGCCTTTTCACTACCATATTTCATCAAATCATCATAAGACATGGTTACAGCACGAATAAATCCTTTTTCAAAATCACTATGAATGACTCCTGCCAATTGAGGAGCTTTCATGCCTCGCTTAAAGGTCCAAGCACGCACTTCTTTTTCGCCAGCTGTAAAATATGTGGCAAGTCCAAGTAAGTGATAAGCTGCTTTTGTCAATTTATCAACACCAGATTCTTCTAAACCGAGTGCTTCAAGAAACTCTGCTTTGTCCTCATCATCAAGTTCGGCAATTTCTTCTTCAGCACGTGCTGAAATAACAACAACCTCTGCATTTTCAGTCGCTGCAAATTCACGAATTTGTTTCACATATTCAATGTCATCTGGTGCACTTACTTCATCTTCACCTACATTAGCGACATACAGGACAGGTTTTGTAGTAAGTAGGAATAGCTGTTTGACAACTTTTTGCTCTTCTTCATCAAATTCTACTGTTCGCGCAGATTTTCCATCTTCCAAAACTGGCTTGATTTTAGACAAAACATTGAATTCTGCTACCGCATCTTTATCCTTAACCGTACGTGCGACTTTTTCAACCCGCGCATAGCGTTTGTTTACGGATTCCAAATCGGCCAAAATCAACTCTAAATTAATTGTTTCAATATCTGCCAATGGATCAACGAAAGAATCCTCACGGTTATTTTCGCGCATCACGTTTTCATCATCAAAAGCACGAACCACGTGTACGATTGCATCAACCTCGCGAATATTCGCAAGGAACTTATTACCCAAACCTTCACCTTTAGAGGCACCTTTTACAATACCTGCAATATCTGTAAATTCAAAAGTTGTAGGAACAGTCTTTTTAGGTTTGATTAATTCTGTGATTTTAGTCAAGCGTTCATCGGGAACTTCAACCATACCTACATTAGGCTCGATGGTTGCAAAAGGATAGTTTGCTGCTTCAGCACCCGCTTTTGTAATTGCATTAAAAAGAGTAGATTTTCCGACATTAGGAAGGCCGACAATACCTGCTGTTAAAGCCATATTTATTCATTTCTCCGTCAAATTTTATAGTCATCCAATTATACCGTAAATCATGAAAAAAGACAAAAAAGCATATTCTATCAAGTTTTTTAGAAGTCCAAACAAAAAGTTGTGACTACTTTGTCACAACTTTTTTTATTTTTTTATTGAAATCATTACGGTTCATCATAACGACATGATCACAATTCGTACATCGAATTTTGATATCTGCACCCATGCGAATTATTTCCCAACTGTTTGCTTTTTTTCCCGTTGATTTGATTGTACAAGCATGTGGTTTCTTCATTTCAACAATTGATCCTAATTGATAGTCTAACATTTTACAACCTTTCTACGACGACTTTTTGAGGTCCACCTAATAAAATCAAATACTTGTCAACTTGGTTGACATGATAGGCCTTTCTTAAAGCATCTGCATAGAGTTCCATCTGAACTTCATAATTTTTCTTGATTTCTGCAATCTGCGCTTGATTGCGAAAATAATCCGTCTTATAGTCAAATAAGATAATCTTATCTTCAAATTTTATAAAGCCATCACATATTCCTCGAACAATATATTGTTCTTGTGCAACTTCATCCGTTTTCAACATAGAAAAAGGTGCTTCCTTAGTTGTACGCTCCACGTTATCAACCAGGACTTTACCAAAATCTGTGTCAAATAAAGTCAGAATTTTGGGTAAATCAATTTTGTTTTTCACTTCATCCAGAAGCTCCATCTGATCCAAGGTTTGTTGGAAGTCGAATAAGTTTGGTCGTGAAAAATCTGCATATTGCATAAAACTATGGGTAGCAGAACCTATTTCGGCAGCTGTAATTTTATGTTGACCAAAATCCAACATCTCCAACTGTTTTACACGTTCATACTCACTTGATGGTAAAACATTTCCCAACTCTAATTGCTTTTCATAACTTCTTTTTTTTACTTGACTGGGAGTTTGAATGCTTGAAAGCTTCGTTGCTGCTACCTTTGGATATTGATAATCTAATATAGCACGCGCTTGTTTTACATCGGATAAGCTGTCCATTATTTTATCAAATTTTTTCGCGTCTTCTGCTAATTTTTTAAAGTCAGGATAAACTGTAAACTTTTTATCAACTCCTTGTAAATCAGCAGCCTTGATTACTTTAAAATTCATCGGTAACTTATGTGCTTTTTGAAGAGCTAACAACCAATGTTGGTAGCCATTCGCAGCTTGACGATATTTAAGAGGTAAAATGCCTTTTTCTAATTTCGTTTCCCCATATTTTTCCAGATCTTTTGGTTTGATTTTACCGACCATATAGAGTTTTTTCTTCGCTCTTGTAAAGGCGACATAAAGAACACGCATTTCTTCTGAAAGCATTGCATTTCGCTTCAAATCCTTATTGACGAGATACGGTAAGGTTTCCATTTTAACCAAAGCATAGGGGAAATCGGTCTCTACAGCTGACTCATTTTTTAAATCAGCAGTATATTTCATTCCTAAGCCATTTTCCCGAGTAAGTATCACCGAATCCCTTAGATCTTTCTGGTTGAACTTAGTTTGTAAATTCATGAGAAAGACAACATCAAACTCTAACCCTTTGGACTTATGAAAAGTCATTACTCTTACCGCATTTTGTGGCAACTTAATATTCACAGAAGCAAGGTCGTTGTTTTGTTCCATAAATTTATCAATCATCTTGATGAATCGGAAAAGACCTTTATAGCCCGAACTTTCATATGATTCAGCCCTTACTGAAAGAGCATGAAGATTGGCTTGACGCATCTCACCATTTGGTAGCGCTCCAACATAGTCCAGATAAAAAGTTTCTGTGTAAATCTTCCATAGAAGTTCATGGATAGTGACTTCGTTTACAAGTTTACGCCACCCTGTAAACCTCTCCAAAAAGGTATCAATCTTTGTTTTAAGGGATTTGTCTATCAGCTCTCCATCACTAAGCTGCAACTTCTGCCAAAACCGGGTATCAGAACCAGCATTCAAACTAATCCTTGTAAGATCATCCTCTGTAAAGTTAAACATTGGTGAGCGTAAGGTCGCCACTAAAGGAATATCATAGAGCGGATTATCTATAGCACGCAAGACATCCAAAATTAAGGTTACTTCAAGAGATTTTAAAAAGTCAACGCGCCCCTCATCCAAAACGACTGGAATATCGTAAGCTTTTAAGATATCTTCAATTTTATTATTTTGAGATTTGGAACGTACCAAAAGAGCGATATCTTTATATTCTAAGTTCTCGTCAGATGCTATCAGCTCCTTAATTTGTTGAGCAACAACTTTTATTTCTCCATCACTCATTTGTTCTGACTCATCTTCTAAAGTATCTTCTTCATAAAGAAGGAGCTCAGGGTAAAAGTTCTCTTCTAACTTCTCCGGATAGTCCATAAGATTCCCTTGGACCAATTCCTCTTCTTTACCGTATATCATTTCTCCCACTTCTTCGTCCATCAAATGTTTAAATACCTCATTTGTGAAGGAGAGGACTTCACCGCGTGAACGAAAATTTTCTTTGAGACGAATCAGTTGATTAGGATTCGTTTCATCAGCATAGGCCATGTATTTCTTGAGAAAAAGACTAGGATCGGCCAAACGAAAACCATATATCGATTGCTTAATATCACCAACCATAAAAAGATTATCAGAGCCGTCACCATTTTTACTCAGCAACCTTAGCATCGCTTCTTGGACATGACTGGTATCTTGATACTCGTCAATCATTATTTCACTATATTTATTACGATAAGCCGTTGCGACATCTGGATTTTCTTCTAATATTTTAATCGCAAAATGGGCAATATCCGAATATTCAAATGCATTTTCCGAACGTTTTCGCTCCAGATAGACATTATAAAAATATAGAACAAATTTTTGAAGGGTTTCAGCCAAAACTTTTGCTTCAGGTTGATATTTTTCAATCGTTGACAAATGTTTTATTTTTTCTAAAAAATCTCTTACAAGACCTGGAGCAGTCTTGGTTCCTATCACAGACTTAAAACTTTCTGCTAAAATTTCATCTTTCTTTAATGACCAGCGCGAAAAGTCAAGAGATCTAAAAATTTCCGTAAATTGAAGATAATCTCTCCGAGCTAAACTAGAAAGAAGATGTTCTTGATTATCCACTACGATCTGTGCTTTTTCTAAAGTTTTCCCCGTAAGATTTTTTTCCGTCAGAGATTTCTGTAAATCTAAAATAAAGGTTTCGAGTTGTAAGACTACATCTTGTGAAAATGATTCGGGTAAATCAGAGAATTTTTGATAAAAATCAAAGCCTTTAAGAAATTCATTTTTTAACCAATTTTCAGGACTTTCTGTTGCTGAAGCAAAGTTGTAAACCGTGTAAACCACGCTCTGGAAGCCCTTAATATTCCGATCTCTTGAAAAATTTTTTACCAGCTTTTCAAAGGCCTTTTTATCTATTTTTGCTATCTCTTTGATTTCCGATTGCTCTGAAAGATATTGCTCGACCAGATCATCAAAGACTTCTTGTTTCAAGAGATCACTCTCTGTCTGATCTGCTAGAATTCTAAAGTTTGGATCAATATCTACACGATTAAAATTTTCTCGTAACAATTTCTGTGTAAAGCTATCCATTGTACCAATGTCTGCATGAGGTAGTTTTTGTAATGCCAGTTTAATCCTTTGTTTTTCAATACTATCTTGAGATTTATAACTTGCATTCTTTAGATCTTTTTCTAAACGCATGCGTAATTCTGCTGCCGCTTTTTTAGTAAAGGTTGAAATAAACAAGCTCTCAATATCAATGCCATTTTTTATTTTTTCAACAATCCGGTTCGCCATGACAAAAGTCTTTCCTGATCCAGCACTTGCTGAAACGAGTATATTATGTCCTTGGCTATGTATTGCTTCTTCCTGTTCGGGTGTCAATTTTACTTCAGTCATTTACTGGACCTCCTTTCAACTCTTCAAGAATCTCTTTGCGACTTTTTTGACCGACTTCACGTGCATAATCATTCATATGCCTGCTTGCTTCAAAGCGACAGATTGATTTTAAAGGACAATAGCGACATCCGTGTACGTTACCAGATTTATCAATACCTTCTTTAGTCATGACTGGGTTAATCGCTATCTCTCCCTCACGCAGTCGTTCTCCCGCACGAGCATAATGACTTTCGTTGAGCTTGATAAGGCCTTCAAACTCCTCTTGACTATAGACATTATTTCGATTAATGTTAACAACGTCAATTTCCTGATTTACTTTATCCTTATACTCTTCCAGAATAAGACCTTCATAGCGCATTTTTTTCGCTAATAAGGCAGCTATTTCTCCTAAATAATCTACATCAGAAAGATTGATACTTTCGTTTTTTAACTGCAGGTAAAGAGCGCCCCAAAGCTTTTGATCAGCATTCATTTGCTTGAGGACATCTAAATAAGTAAGAAACTGTAAACTTGTTCCATCATAAGCTGACGCAAGATCAAATTTATGCTGACTAGATTTATAATCAATAGCACCAATACTATCATCAAAAAATTGATCTATTCTATCAATCCTTCCACGTAAATTAATCTTGTCTATAGAAAAATTACCCAGTTCACTTTGCGGTAAACCAAAAGCACTCTCGGTTGCTAAAGTCTTCATCTGATCATTTTCCAAGCCTTTTTTCAAAACAACTGCAGTTTGCTTGACGATTTCTCCAAGATTTGTCCATGTAAATTGTGCTGTTGCATCTTGGGTGAAATAGCGGGCATAGGAAGTGTCAACATCACGTAAAACACTTTCCAAGTAATCATCGAAATTTTCGCTGTTCAAGTTAGGATTATCTAGGAGTTTTTCAAAAACTTCATGAAAGAAATTACCAACGACTTTTGAATTCAAATCTATATTTTCAAAACTTTCTAATCCTAAGGTCTGTTCTAAAAAGTACTGGTACTCGCAATTATAAAAACGTTCAAAACTACTCACAGAAGCATGGATTTTATCCTTGTAAATTTCTTTTACAGTCTCAGGATCCAAAGATACAGGGGCTATATCTTGATCAAGATTATAAATCAAACGTTGAAAATCGGGATTTTCTTTAAGAAGAATACGGAATAAACTGGACCAAAAACTACGTTTATCCTCTCCCCCATCGATTTCCTCTTGAGCAAGTAGATGTTCAATTTTCCCAATATTTGTAATGAGAGAACGTGTATTCCCTATATGCGTTACGGTTTCCAGGAGATTAACTGAAGAGACTTCACGTTTAACACTTTCTCCTGCTTTTGTATGTTCAATAAATAACTGCAATAATGCCGAGCTATCATCTTGAGCATTCGCATAAATTTGAGGTGTCGAAAGTACGAGCTTTTCTGTTGCTGCATTGACCAAAGAGACACTTGTAAAGGTATTCTTACTAGAGTTTGTCACATTTAATTGCTCAATAAAACGAAAATCATCATGAGATACATTTTGATTAATAATCGCACGTTCTTCATCCGAAAGTAAGCTAGAATTTTTCTTGATTTTGGGAAAGTTAGCCATTGTCAGACCAATAGCATAGATATACTTATTGGTTCTTGCTTCCACCAGTTCATAGTCTTTTACATTGACAACATCAACATTTGCAGGAATTTGGCGATATTTCGCACCTTTCAATCCAGCTAAGATTAATTCAAGAAATTCGAGCACTTTCATCTTTTGCTCAGCAAAAACGGCCTGAAATTCCTTCAAATTAGAAAGCAATAATTTCCAAACCTGTTCGTACTTATCTGCCAAGACATGATTTTCTTCAGCTTCAGCTTGATTATAAAGCAGATTCATATTCTCAAGAACATTGCCATTTTGGATAAAATGTTGAAATTGTTCAAGCCACTTGGCTCCCGTTTTTTCTGAACTACCTGTCAAAAACTTTTGAAGAGCTGAGGATTCACCAAGCATCTCTTCTCTTAAAGTTTCAACCTGCTCTAATTCTAAAAATTCACTTTCTTCAAAAGCAGTGGCAAATTTCTTTCTGCCTCGAATTTTATACTTGTTCACATAATATTCAAAGTAATCTAAGGCATCTTGGCTAAAGTTTACACCACTGTAAACTTTGCTTTTAAGGAGATTGACCACATCATTAGTACGATAATTGTTCTTTTTTATTGCATAAAGACTTTCTAAGAAAATAATCAAGGGATGCTGACTCATTGCTTTTTCCTGAGCATAGAAAAAAGGAATCTCATACAAATCAAAGATTTCTTGAACTGGTATTGCGTAAGCTTCCACATCACCAACCAATACCGTAAAGTCTTTAAATAAAGCGCCTTGAGCTATCTTTTGACGAATTTCTTTAGCAACGGCTTCGATTTCTGCCATCTGGTTTTCTGCTTCCCAGATTTCAAAATGTTCTTTATCTTTAGACTCCAGCTCAATATTTTCTCTTTCCTGAATAAAATTAGTTTCCAGTTCAATCAAACGTGTCAACTTATCATATACTTTATCTGGTTTTGCATTCGAAACAGAAGAGATTTGAGCAGAAAACTTATTGCGAAAACGTTGAATCATCTCTAGAGCATTCGTGTAAACCGACAAAGAAAAATCTGTCAACTTATAGTCTGATGAACGAGCATAGGTCCCAATGATGATTTCTGAACCTGCGGAATGAAGGGCAGAAATAAAACTTTCCTCTTCAGCAGTAAACCGCGTATAGCCATCAATAATGATTACCGCCTCATGTAACATCTGATTAAATTTGCCCTCATTTATACTTTGTATAAAATGTTGAAACTCTGAAAAATTAGCATAAGAGAGATTTAATTCATCTTCGAAACGTCCCAAAATTGCTGATAACTCCATATTTTTGGGACTTTCAGGTAAGTCTTCACAGGTTAAATTTGCAGTAACTAATTCTGCACGCAAATTCACCAACATTTCAAGGAAAGCTGGTGAACTTTGCAAACTATAATAGAGTGACAATTCTTCTTTAGAAAAAGACTTCAAAACTTTACGAAAAAGCATACTCAATCCAGACTGACTGAGTTCGACTTTTTCATCTGTATTTTTTTCTTTACGATCAAAATAATAAGGAAGTTGCTTAAAACGTGTAACCAAGAGGTCAAAAACGGCTGTATCTGCACCTGATGAAATACGCTCTAAAATTTCCTTTTCTTTTTCAAAAGACATTGAAGATGGAACAATATAATAAACTTTTTTCTCTTCTTTCAATGCCTGTTGAGCACGCTCCAAAAGAAATTGAGTTAGATCTTGTGTAATTTCAGTATAAATGATTTCCATAAAAAAATAGACCTCACTTTCGTTAAGTCTATTCTAACATTTTTTAGTTTGTTCTGACAGGTGTAATAAGCTGTACGAAACTGTCTGTATCATTTTTAGGAAGAAGTGTAAAAGGACGAACGTTTGAAATGAAACGAATACGAACTTCCGGTTCTTTTATAACACGAAGCGCATCAATCAGATATTGTGGGTTAAAGCTGATTGCAATATCCTCACCAGTTTTTTCAATTGCTGTCAACTCTTCATGAACACTACCAACTTCAGGTGAATTGGCTGTTGTAATTACTGAATCTCCTGAAACAGTAAGTTTAACAGTACCATTTGCTGTTGCATTTGATAAGAGACGTGCACGTTCCATTGTACGACGTAAAGCAGCCACATCAAAGACGAGATTTAAGCTATAATCAGCTTCATTAGGTATTAAACGATTCGTATCAGGATAAGTCCCTTCAATTAGACGGCTGTAGTAACTGATACGCTCATTACGGAAGAGAATTTGATTATTCGCCAAGGAAATATCTAAATCTTCCTCATCATTAGTAAATACATTTTTGAAACTTTGGATAGACTTACTAGGAAGAACGACATCAAAATCAGAACCGTCATTCTCAAGAGCAAGCAAGCGTTGGCTCATACGATGTGAGTCAGTCGCAACAGCTTTGAGATTTTTCTTATCTGATAAGACCAAATGTACCCCGGTAAAAATAGGACGACTTTCTTGCGTACTTACAGCAAATACTGTTTCTGTAAAAATTTCTTTCAAAAAACCAACATTAATCTTAAGAGGATTTTCTTGTGAAATTTCTTGAATACGTGGATAAATTTCGGCATCCTGACCTTTTAAAGTAATTTCTGACTTTCCAGAAGTGAGTAGTACTTGTTTTTGTTCTAATTCTTCAAATTCTAAAGTAAGTTCTGGCATTTGGCTAACTACACTTTCAAAGAATGAAGCTTCCAATAAGATACTACCAGTACCAGAGATATTCATTCCAGCATCTTTATCACTGGCAGGTAAAAAGTTCTCAATCGAAATTTGACCATTGGATCCTGTTAGTGTAATTCCTTCTGCACTGACTGTAATTTTTAATTTGGTTAAAGCAGGAATAGTAACTTTTGAACCAATCGCTTGTTTAGTAATTTTTAGTGCATTTTGAAAAGCTACTTTGTTAATTGAAAATTTTATCATGATAGTCCTTTTCTTTATTTATTTATTTATATAAATATATTAGTAATAGTAGTAGGTCTTGTGAGTATGGGGATAAGCGCGAAAACATGAACTTTTCTAAGTTTTCCACTGTGTATAAGTAGAGGATAACTTAAGGAAATCTTTTGAAGTTTTCCACAGGTCACTTTTTATTGAAACAGTCGCTTGATGGCGTCAATGTCTTTTTGAACATCGATGTCATTTTTCATTTTTTCTGTTATTTGCTTGTGCGCATACATGACAGTAGTATGATCGCGTCCACCAAACTCATTGCCAATAGCTGGAAGACTGAGTGCCAACAATTCACGAATTAAATACATTGCAATTTGTCTTGGAAATGCAATTTCTTTTGGTCGTTTAGGCCCAATAAGATCAGCTGTTGACACATGATAGTATTTTGCAACCTCATCTTGTATTTTTTTGACTGTCAAATTTGATAAAGGTTGCTGCGTATTACTTTTAAGAGAACGCAGAGCTTCACTGGCGGTATCAATATTGACTACCGTTTGGTTGTTTGTTTTCGCAACAAACTCTACACGATTAAGTGCACCTTCAAGTTCACGGACATTTGAGTCAATTTGGCCAGCGATATAACTAAGAGTTTCTTGAGGGAACTCTAAATTACTGCTCTCAGACTTTGTCTGGAGAATGGCCATACGTGTTTCATAGTCAGGTGCTGTGATGTCTGTCGTTAATCCCCATGAAAAACGAGTCACTAAACGCTCTTCAAGTTTATTGAGTTCTTGTGGTATACGGTCCGAAGTGAGAACGATTTGAGCACCACGATCATGAAGAGTATTAAAAGTATTGAAAAACTCGTTTTGGGTACCTTCTTTATCACTAAAGAACTGGACGTCATCAAGAAGAAGTATATCTAAGTTTCGATATGTTTCTTCAAATTTTGCCATCTGTCCTTTACGTGTTGCATTGACATAGTCATTGACAAAAGTTTCTGCAGAGACATATTTAACCTTAGAATGCGGATTATCTTTCAAGATTTCGTTGCCAATCGCATGCATCAAATGTGTCTTGCCAAGTCCAGAACCTCCATAAATGAAGAGAGGATTATAAACATCCCCTGGTTTATCGGCAACAGCAAAAGCAGCAGCTTTTGCCCATTTATTACCTTCACCTTGGATGTAATTATCAAAAATGTACTTTGGATTTAAGCGCGTGAAATCCGGAGTTGCTAGAGCAGGTGCTTCATCAAAGCCATCTTGTTCATTGATTTCTTGTTCAATTTTTTCTGAAACTTCTTCTTCTGAAAGTAAATTGAAACGAATTGGTCGATCAAAAATTTCAAACCCAGCTGTACTGATTAGTCCTTCCTGACTCCGCCAAAAATCTTTATGAAACTTCGCCCCCACGATAATGGTTGCTACATCATTTTCAATTTCTAACAGTTGGGCAGGCTCAATGAAGAAATCATAAGACTGCGGCTTGATATTTTTTTTCGCTAATTCTTTTACTCTCGTCCAAAATTCTTTTTTTTCTTTTTGGAGAGCCATATTTTTCCTCTAATATATTAAAATTAAGTAGAACCTATTATATCATGTTGATAACTATTTATCCACCGCTGTTGAAAAAAAATACGATTTTTCCACAGAAGTGGATAACTATCCCCAAAAATGTGGATAATGTGGAAGGATAAAAAGTTTTCCACAGGAGACAAAGGCTATAACAAGCGTTTCTAAACTTTTCCACAAAAAAGGAAAACAAAATTTTTGTGAATAAATCTTGGGATAAAAAATCCACAGTGAATTCACTGTGGATTTTTTGTGAGTTTATTCAAGAGTTCTTCGAGTTTTTCTAAACTGTCAAAATGCAACTCTAGTTTTCCATTTTGGTGCTTTTCATTATATGAAATTTTATTACTTACACCTAAACATCTTGCAATTTCTTTTTCCTTTTCTTCTATATAAATGCTTTTTTTATTGTTCGTTTTTTTAGTGGCAACTTTTTGGTAAATGATATCTTCAAGTTGTCGCACATTAAGTTTTTCCTGAATGACTTTATGAGCTAAGGAAACTTGTTTTTCTTTATTTTCTTCAGCAAGAAGTGTCCGGGCGTGAGCTAAACTAATTTTTTTCTCTTCTAATAGATGAAGTATTTCTTGAGGAAGCTTTAAAATTCTCAAGAGATTTGAAATATAGGAACGAGATTTTCCGAGATGTTGAGCAACTTCATCATGAGTCAATGAGCTTTTTTCTAAAATTTTTTTGATGCTTTCAGCTTCGTCTAATGGACTCATGTCATCACGCTGCAAATTTTCTAAAATAGAGAGCACCATCATATCCTTATCAGAATAAGAACGAATAATCGCTGGTATCTTATCCAGCTTCGCCAGTTTCGATGCACGCAAACGCCGTTCTCCTGCTAGAAGTTCATAGCCAAAAAGATTACTCTTACGAACAATAATGGGTTGAAGAACACCATTAACTTCTATAGAATGTGATAACTCTTTTAACTTATCGTGATCAAAATGTTTGCGGGGTTGATAAGGATTTTTACTAATATCTTCTATATTTAGTAGATAAATTTTTTCTTCCATGAGCTAATAATACCACAAAATGACAAAAACGAGAATAAAACACAAAAAAAATAAGTGATGAAACGTGACAACGGCGGGGTTTTCCGAACGAGTGTAAAAAAAAGGGAGAAAAATCACAGTTTATTCTTGACAGAACAAATTGAGTTTGATAGAATATAATAGTTGTCGCGAGAGAGCGTATCTCTTACGAGAGCGATAGACCTTTGAAAACTGAATAAAGTAGAATGACTATATGCGAGAAGTTAACTTCTTGTATACCAACTGTCA
>NZ_MUIZ01000039.1 GCF_002154895.1 Lactococcus petauri
CCCCTACCGATACTTTTAACATTGCTATCCCGCGCCTTCGGTGTCTGCCTTATACCCGATTATTATCCATGCCCGGACCCTCGACTAGTGAGCTGTTACGCACTCTTTGAATGAATGGCTGCTTCCAAGCCAACATCCTAGCTGTCATAGGGACCAGACTTCGTTAGACTAACTCAGGCAGAACTCCGGGACCTTAGACGGCGGTCTGGATTCTTCTCCTCTCGGGGACGGACCTTAGCACCCGCCCCCTTACTGCCGGACTGCAGACCGTGAGCATTCGGAGTTCGTCAGGACTCGATAGGCGGTGAAGCCCTCTTGTCCTATCGGTCGCTCTACCTCTCACGGTGACCATCCGACGCGGCACCTAAATGCCTTTCGGGGAGTACGAGCTATCTCCAAGTTTGATTGGCCTTTCACTCCTACACTCGGCTCATCCAGAAG
>NZ_MUIZ01000040.1 GCF_002154895.1 Lactococcus petauri
TAAGTTATCCTGGAGCGGTGAGTAAAGCAAATGTAGGAATAAGTAACGATAAGGAGGGTTAGATTCCCTCCCGCTGTAAGACCAAGGTTTCCCGGGCAATGCCAATCAGCCCGGGGTCAGTCGGGTCCTAAGTCTAAGCCGAACGGCGATGGCGATGGCAGAGACGGTTAATATTCCGTCACTGCCGCATGGGGCGACGTGGAGACGGAGCAGTGAAACCACCGCGGGGCGACGGAAGTCCCCGTTGAAGAGTGTAGGTGTTGAGGATGGCAGGCAAATCCACCGTCCGAGCTGAACTTGATAGTATGGAGTCTTCTTCGGAAGAATCCAATAGTGTGGGTAATCATACTCCCGAGAAAATCCGCTAAGCTTAACCCATGCGGCACCCGTACCGCAAACGGACACACGTGGTCGGGTAGAACATACTAAGGCGTTGAG
>NZ_MUIZ01000041.1 GCF_002154895.1 Lactococcus petauri
AGTGAATCCACAAGTACCTCGGATAGCGCATCAAATTCAGCGTCTGATTCAAAATCAGAATCAATGAGCACATCGGACAGTGCATCGACATCAATGTCCGATTCAAAATCAGAATCAATGAGCACATCAGACAGTGCATCAAGTTCAGCTTCAGATTCTAAGTCAGAATCAATGAGTGATTCTACAAGTACATCAGACAGTGCATCTAGTGAATCCACAAGTACCTCGGATAGCGCATCAAACTCAGCGTCTGATTCAAAATCAGAATCAATGAGTGATTCTACAAGTACATCAGACAGTGCATCCAGTGAATCCACAAGTACCTCGGATAGCGCATCAAACTCAGCATCTGATTCAAAATCAGAATCAATGAGTGATTCTACAAGTACATCGGACAGTGCATCAACATCAATGTCCGATTCAAAATCAGAAT
>NZ_MUIZ01000042.1 GCF_002154895.1 Lactococcus petauri
GAACAACTCCCGGTCAGAATAAAAAAATGCGAGCCTATGGCCCGCATCGTATGTGCAATATTTCAGAATATATTTACGAAATATCAGGAGTAAAATTAATTGCCGGATTTCCGTCCGCCACTGTGGTTATTCTGGCCACCTTTTTTACCCGCTTCAGATGCACGTTGTGGGTCGTTTTTAAAGTTCCCACCGCTATGCTGGCCGCCTTTACGACCTGCTTCTGAGGCTTTCTCTTTATCTTCTGCAAAATTACCGGAACCGCCGCGATGTTCTGCCATAATATAATCCTCATGATGATGTTGCGTTTTAAATATGATATGTCTTCTCATATCATGTGATACAGTTCTAAATCTAGTCGCCCTGTGCGCAGTGTCAAATTCATTTCTGCATTATTTACATAATACCAT
>NZ_MUIZ01000043.1 GCF_002154895.1 Lactococcus petauri
TACAAGTACATCGGACAGTGCATCAACATCAATGTCCGATTCAAAATCAGAATCAATGAGCACATCAGACAGTGCATCAAGTTCAGCTTCAGATTCTAAGTCAGAATCAATGAGTGATTCTACAAGTGCATCAGATAGTACTTCAAGCTCAGCTTCAGATTCTAAGTCAGAATCAATGAGTGATTCTACAAGTACATCAGACAGTGCATCAAGTTCAGCTTCAGATTCTAAGTCAGAATCAATGAGTGATTCTACAAGTACATCGGACAGTGCATCAACATCAATGTCCGATTCAAAATCAGAATCTACAAGCACATCAGACAGTGCATCAAGTTCAGCTT
>NZ_MUIZ01000044.1 GCF_002154895.1 Lactococcus petauri
CAATGAGTGATTCTACAAGTACATCGGACAGTGCATCGACATCAATGTCCGATTCAAAATCAGAATCAATGAGCACATCAGACAGTGCATCAAGCTCAGCTTCAGATTCTAAGTCAGAATCAATGAGCACATCAGACAGTGCATCAAGCTCAGCTTCAGATTCTAAGTCAGAATCAATGAGCACATCAGACAGTGCATCAAGCTCAGCGTCTGATTCAAAATCAGAATCAATGAGTGAATCTACAAGCACATCAGACAGTGCATCAAGTGAATCCACAAGTACCTCGGATAGCGCATCAAACTCAGCATCTGATTCAAAATCAGAATCAATGAGTGATT
>NZ_MUIZ01000045.1 GCF_002154895.1 Lactococcus petauri
GGGATGCCTGGACAGCAGAAGATAACTTTGATTCCGCCTTGGATAAAGATGGAAATGCGGTCGACTTCTCACAAGTTAGTGTAGATGCTTCAAAAGTTGATACTTCTAAAGCAGGAACATATGATGTCACTTATACTTATGATGGCGTTACAAGTACAGCCAAAGTCACAGTTAAAGACAAGCAAACAGCGGTAAATGTGCATGACTCTACTCTTTATGTAGGGGATGCCTGGACAGCAGAAGATAACTTTGATTCCGCCTTGGATAAAGATGGAAATGCGGTCGACTTCTCACAAGTTAGTGTAGATGCTTCAAAAGTTGATACTTCTAAAGCAGGAA
>NZ_MUIZ01000004.1 GCF_002154895.1 Lactococcus petauri
ATATTCGATAGTCAACGATTACTGATATATCACGCTTCTATTATAAATAAATAAAAAAGTACTGTCAATTCCACGAAAAAACAATCTAACATAAACTTAAATAACTAGATATAATAAAGCTTATAATAATGTGATTGTCAGAAAAATTGTAATTTATTAGAAAGAAAAGATAATGCTATTGAATAAAGTATGATTTAATTTTGCTTAATACTTAATATGATATTAGCGCATCAGTGTAAATATTATTGCTATAAAGTGAAAAATTTAAATTTGTTAGTCAACTATTATATTTACTAAATAAACGGATTGGAAAACAAAAAGTGAAAAAGATATTTAAATTATTTTTACTATTTTTGATTTTAATTTTTGTTGGAGGAGGGGCAGTTTTGGCTAAGGCTGAGACAATAGATTTCCCCTATATGAACGACCAACAAGGAGAATATATTAAAGATGGTGTTACAAATGGTAATACACATAATTATGATTATGGTAATGTAGCAGGCGTTTCTTTTGATAGTGAAGGTTATGTTAATTACGATAATAAAGCTTACGTTAAAAAAAGCGTAAAGGAAAATGCTGAAAAACAAGGTTTATTTGATGTCACCCTTGATGTGAAGGGAAATGATATTAATCCGCCACGTGATATAGATTTGGTTTTAGTTATCGACTTTTCATCTACAATGTCGGGCGAAAAACTTCTAAATACACAAAATGCAGTGCATCAATTTTTAACCAGTATTGCTGAAGTTTTGCAAGAAGGACATGTTCGTGTGGGATTGGTTTGTTATAATCGAAATCTTTACTCCACACAAACATTCTCCACAGATGCCAACTATTTAGATGATTTCTTGGTTAATGGAGCAAAGAGTCAATCTGGAACCTTTACTCAAAAAGGACTTATTGAAGCAGAACGTATGTTTACGGAAGATGGGCGTGGAGATGCGGAGCATATGTTGGTTCATATCGGGGATGGAAGTGCTAACCGCAGTTATATTCCTGCTCCAGATGCTGTTGAGTATCCTAATAATGGAGAACTTATCGACTATAATGGCTACCATACCTCAACATATCATGAAGATTTTCAGACGGACTCACCCTTGTACCACACCACAAGTGCTGGTTCAGATACAAATGGGATTGTAGCGAATAAAAATGTTATTAATGATGACACTTTGGGAAGTGTGATGAAGCTTAAAAAGAGTGGTGTAATTTGTTATTCAGTCGGTGTAGCACCTTCTGAAAGAGGAGAGTATATTGCGAAAAATATTTCCTCTAATCCTTCAGGATATTATACAATTGATGAAAATCTAGAAGGATTAGCAGAGGTCTTTAAAAACCTGCAAAATAATATTTTAAAAACTATCCCTAATGGAACGATTACAGATCCGATGGGGGAAGGTATTCTCCTACAGGGTTCAGGAAATTTCACGGAACAAAATTACAAGCTACAAGGCTGGCGTAAAGATAGTAACGGTGTGTGGCAAGAAGCACCAGATTTGGTTCAGGATATAAAAGTTACAGAAGCAAATCAAACAATTTCAGTTTCTTCAATTGCACTTGGAAGCGATGAACGTATCACTTTGAGCTATCAGGTACGTATTGATACCGAAAATTCTGATTTTAAGGGAGATAGCTGGTATCTGTGTAACGGGAGAACGACTTTAGATCCTAACAAATCAGGCGAAGAATTAGATTTTCCGATACCATCAATAAAAGCACCAAAGATTTCTTTAGATGTTGAAAAAGTTTGGGAAAATATAGATAAAAATCAAACACCTGATTCTATAGAATTTATTGTTACACGTCAACAGGTAACTTCTGAAACATGGACATCAAGTGATATCATTAAACTCACAAAGGAAGAAGACTTTAAGCAAGAATATAAAACTTTAGAGGTTAATGCTCAAAATGTTGACTTACCGCTGTATAATAATAATGGTGATGACTTTACTTACCAAGTTGAAGAAATAAAAGTACCAGATGAGTTTCAAAGTACAGTTACTCAAAATGGAAATAAATTCACAATAAAGAATACATTTATTGGAACAACCACAGAACCCCCAACAACCACGGAACCTCCAACAACAACAGAACCTCCAACAACCACAGAACCTCCGACGACCACGGAACCCCCAACGACAGAGTCCTCAACTACAACAGGATCTTCATCAGAGATAACAAACTCAACTTCAAATGAAGATACGAAGAGAGATTCGAAGCATTTGCCAAATGCTGGAGAAAAAGTTACAAAGACAGCTCTAGTTGGTTTGTTTTTCATTATCCTCGCATTGATTTTCGTATTTGCAAGAAAATTTATGTTAAAAAATAAGGAAAAAAAGTAATATAAAATAAAAAGACATCAGAAATTTCTGATGCTTTTTTATTTGAAGGTAGGTTAGGGAGTTATATAAATTAAGGAAGAGAGCACCAATTAACGAAAATCACTCCACAACAATTTGTTTAGCACTCCCCGCACTGCCCGAAAAGTCAATGCTTAGAGTGTTTGTAGCTTCATCAAAACTTACGCCGTCACTCATCGAAAGGATATGCTTGAAATCTTTTGGCAATTGGATATGAGCAGTTTCATTGGTTTGCGTGGGATTTGCGATTGTGTATGTGGTTTGGGTTTGCTTGGTTTGTTTTAACAAAGAAATCGGCTTGTCTGTAGTGATGTCTGCTATGCTTCCTCCTGTGGTAGCCCAGAAATTAATTCCTAAATAGCCAGCGGTTTCCATTTGCACAGCTTGGATACTTTCGGTGTTTGCAAGAATTTTAAGAGTATTATCTTGGGTATAATGTTTAAGCTTTTCTTGCGTTGCTTCAGGAAGAATAACATAAGCATAGTTTGCATTTTGAGGATGCTGCCCGTGGTTTATCAGGAATTTGCGATATTCGCCACTATAAGTTTTGTCACTTGGAAAGGCACTATTGATAGCGGCGTAAGTTCCTGTTCTTTTTTCACTTTGCACAGTGACGTCTGAAGAAGTTGGGAAGTAATAGCCAATCGAAGCATTTTGATGGTCAGACTGCAAGAGGAGCCAATCTTTTTTACTTTCTTCAGAAGCATCAGTGATATTCCCCTTATTTGAAATCACTTGATAGTGATATGCGTCATTAAGAAGACGGTTGTCCACGACCGTTTCGATGGAAGCAGTTGTGTCACCACTAATTCCCGCACCTAAGGCAATGGTCTGGTCTTCAAGAACAAACCATGATTTTTTAGCACGAAGATTCATCGGAAGGACGGTACCGTTGTTTTTAGTGCCTTGCTTATTAAGCGCCATACCCATCACGGCTTGATTTTCTGCAGCTGCTCCACCGACCCATGTTTCGGGAGAAGTTACGGTAGTAAAGGATGAGTTTTCATCTTGAAGCGCTATAGTATCTACGGTTGTCCCAGGTAGACGATAAGGATCAACCGTTGGCCAGTAACTATTACCAAATTGGACACCGTCGTTATTATAGAGATAAAACATGCCATCAGCTGTATGCCAGCCACGTTTATTTTCACCATTTCCTGCTTCAAAAGAAGAGGTGCGGTTGGAGTATAGGCTCAGGCTTGTCATGTAATTTGGATTACTTTGAACAAAACGATCCATTGAGGCGAAGATTTTTGTTCCCGTAAAGGGGAGCATATCTCCAGTGATTGCACTATTTGACATTAAAGAAAGGGTCATCTGTAAGTCATTATAGTCCCTCGTGTTATTGAGATAATAATCAGGATTGGTTTGCATCCAGTATTTCACTGCTTCTTGCAGCTTCTTTTGACTTTCTTCGGATGCTAAGTTAGCAACGATAAGCAAATTATACATCGTGGTTGAACCGTAGCCGACCTGTGTATCTTTCGGAGCGCGTGAGATTGATCGTCCATTGACACCTGGAAGCATCGCTCCTTGATAGATGAGAGGGATAAATGATTGTTCAATAGTAGAGACAAAGTTTGAAACAGTTTGACTGTCCATTTCAAAGCTTGAACCTTTGGTGGTAGCGAGGATTTGTCCGACACCTTTCACAAGAACATTGCCGTAAGAACCGGTATAAGGGATGTTATTGTGCTGAATAAAAGAGCCATCAGGATAAAAGCCGTCTCCCTTGGTTACTGTTTGAAAAACTTCTTTAATACTGTTTGATGCCAGCTCAATCTTACTTTCATCTTCTTGTAAAATTCCTAAGCCAAGCACAGATAAGGCCAAGTCTGTTCTATTTGCTCCAGTGGTTGAAAAATTAGGAATGAAAGCCAGATCAACAAATACATCCTGTGCTTTCGTATAGAGTTGCTGATAAGGATTGGGAACATAGGACTGGATTGCTTTGCTATACTCTTGTATTTTATCTGATGGTAGCTTATCACCAAGGATCATTAAGCTACCAATAAATTTTTGAGGAATACCAACCTGCCAATCCCACCAATTGCCATAGTATTTCTGGCCATTGTAGCCCTTTTGACTTACCATAAAATCAAGTCCAGACTGAATATCAGCGAGCAGTTCGGAATTAAGATAGTAATCTGTCCCCTTAGTGCCATAAGCCTGTGAGAGAAGGTAGAGATTAGAGAATTGAGTCGTCAGATTTGCAGAAGGTGTGTCCCCAGCTTTCAAAGGCCACAACTCTTTTCGATCAGGGCTACGATTCATACTTTGGTAAAGGTTTTGAGTATTCTTGGACAAAGTATTCACATATTTGACGAGTGGAGCATTGTTAGAATCATAATTTTCAGTGATTAGTTGTTGCTTCCACTTGTCACGTAAGCTTATAAATTGCTGCGTATCTAAAACTTCAGGTATACTGTTAACTTCGCCAGTTTTCAGTGATAAGAGCGACAGCTGACTCAGATTACCAAAAAGCCGTAAACCTGTGGCTCCGATCCAGTCCCCATCGATGGTTGACCCATCGCTGTAAGTAACATGGGGATTATCATAAATTATCTTGCCGTTAAGGTAAGCTTTAACACTCGTGCCCTGATAACGTAGAAGTAACTTATAGGTCTGTCCGATCTCAAGACTTTGACTATGGATGTCTGTTATCCATTTGCCTCCTGGCTGACCAAGCTGCCAGTTTCCGTTACTCATATAAGCAAAGGACTGATAATTTTTGGTGTTTTCTGCGCCAGCCCGAAAGACAAGCCCAAAATTTGTTTGTCCATTGTATACAAAAGTTATTTGCACATCACCAGAACTACGATTTCCTGCATCTGTATTGAGCGGAATACTTTCATAACCTGTACTTAGCTTTTGATTAGCTATATTTAGCTGTCCTTGAGAGATTCTTTTATCTGCTTGGCCAACCAAATCTTTCCAAGTCCCAAGCTGATTACTGAAATCAGAAGTATAGCTCTCCGCTGTAGCTCGTTGACTGAATGTGAAACTTATTGAAATGCTCACAAGTAAGAAAGCAATAAAATAAAATAGTTTTTTTGTCATTTCATATTCTCCGTGTATTTATTTATATTCCCAATGCTTGTTTTAAAGTACAATAAAAGAGACTTAGAACAGTTAATCTAAATCTTTTCAATATTTACTTTTGGACGCTCCTTTTCTTTATGATAAGTAGTATAATTTAACATGTTATATTATCTATGAGTAAGTATATAGTATGTTAAGAAGATTGTCAACTTATTAAGATAACGCTTACTTGCGTACTATTGAGGGATAATAAATTTTTAGGTAATAAATATCTCGGCTGTAGTTTTTTCTTGGACCATCAAAAATTTCTTGCTATTTTGTCAAGTAAAAGTTATAATATAACATGTTAATATATTAAGAGGGGTTAAGTTATGAATACGAATAAGAAAAAATTAATTCAGCTCGGTCAGAATATCGACCAAGCTTGGCTGGACAATCAAATAAAGAAAATAATTGTAAAAATTGAAAGAAACATGGAGCGTTTTGGTGATGATTTTCCTTCGGCTTGTGCCACAGATGGGAAATATCGTATCAAAGGGAATGACGACTGGACCAATGGATTTTGGACAGGAATGATAGCTTTGGCTTATGAATATACAGGGAATGCAAAATTCTTACATCGTGTCGAAGCCAACATGGAAAGTTTCCAAAAGAGATTAGACGATCATTTTGTGTTAGATCATCATGATATCGGGTTTCTATATAGTCTGTCAGCGGGGGCAGCTTATAAGTTAACTGGAAATGAAACTTATAAAGCGACTTTACTGCAAGCTGCGGATGTCTTGCTTCACCGTTTTCAAGAAAAAGGTAATTTTATTCAAGCTTGGGGCAAGTATGGCGATCCTAAAGAATATCGTGTCATTATTGATTCATTCATCAATCTTCCCTTACTCTTTGCAGCAACAGAATATTCTGGCAAAGCAATTTACAAAGAAGTAGCACTGAAGCATTATGCGACTTTGCTCAAAACAGTTTTCCGTGACAATGCAAGTACTTATCATACTTATTATTTTGATCTCGAAACAGGACAACCAGCATATGGAGCTACACATCAAGGACATAGCGATACGTCAACTTGGGCACGTGGGCAGGCGTGGGCTATTTTAGGTATTCCGCTTAATGAGAGTTATATTCATTCCGCTATTTTTCCTGAGGTATACCCTTCTGTGGTAGAAGTTTTCTTGAAGTATTTGCCTCAGGATCTTATTCCATATTGGGATTTTGATTATACAGATGCAGAACCATCTGCTAAAGACAGTTCAGCAGCAGCTATTGCAGCGTGTGGCTTCTTAGAAGCTGCACAGCAAAAAGCTTATCCAGAAGCAGAGGATATGGCTAAGGGACTCATTTATCAGTTGGGAGAATTTTATACAGAGGCAGCAGATGGGAATGAAGGCTTGTTGCAACATGGGGTATATGCTTTTGCAGAAGGGAAAGGTATTGATGAACCTAACCTCTGGGGCGATTATTTCTATTTTGAAGCGCTCATGCGCTTAGCGAATGACAAATGGAACCGATATTGGTAAGGAGAAGTAGTGAAAACATTTCAAATAAAAGAAGAATTTATGCTGGATAATAAGCCAGTTAAAATAATAAGTGGTGCTATTCATTACTTTAGAATTCCCCAAAGTCAGTGGGAAGACAGTCTTTATAACCTGAAAGCACTTGGTGCAAATACTGTAGAAACTTATATTCCTTGGAATATTCATGAACCTGAAGAAGGAGTATTTGATTTTGAAGGCATGAAAGATATTCGTGCTTTCGTTAAGCTGGCTGAAAGTTTAGGGCTCATGGTTATTTTACGGCCTTCAGTTTATATCTGTGCAGAATGGGAATTTGGCGGACTTCCAGCCTGGTTGCTGAAGGAATCAGAAATGCGTCTTCGTTCCACAGACTCACGCTTTATGACCAAGGTGGAAAACTATTTTAAGGTATTACTTCCATATCTTTCACCATTACAAATCACTGCAGGTGGTCCTGTTATCATGATGCAAGTTGAAAACGAATATGGTTCTTATGGGATGGAGAAGGAATATCTTCGCCAAACGATGGCACTTATGAAAAAATATGGGATTAATGTACCCTTGTTTACTTCAGATGGTGCTTGGCAGGCAGCGCTTGATGCGGGTTCTTTGATTGAAGATAATGTTTTGGTTACAGGAAACTTCGGCAGCCGTTCGAAAGAAAACGCAGCAGTGCTCGCAGGATTTATGAAAGAACATGGTAAAAAATGGCCGCTTATGTGTATGGAATATTGGGATGGTTGGTTCAATCGTTGGGGAGAACCGATTATTAAGCGTGATCCGCAAGATTTAGCAGATGAAGTTAAAGCCATGCTGAAGCTTGGTTCGCTTAATCTTTATATGTTCCACGGTGGGACCAATTTTGGCTTTTATAATGGTTGCTCTGCGCGTGACACGGGAAATCTACCACAAATTACCAGCTATGATTACGATGCCTTGCTAACAGAGGCAGGGGAACCTACTGCCAAATATTATGCTGTTCAAAAAGCGATCAAAGAAGTGTGCCCAGATGTTTGGCAAGCGCAGCCTCGTGTCAAGGAAATTGAAAGTCTTGGTTCTTTTAAAGTTTCAGAGAGTGTATCTTTATTTAAGACTAAAGATAACATGATGAAGGCTTTAACAACCGCTTATCCTCTCACTTTAGAAGCAGCAGGTACAGGCTATGGTTATATGCTTTATTCTACTGTCTTAAAAAATTATGGTAAAGAGACTAAACTTAAGATTGTTGAAGCGAGCGACCGTCTCCAAATTTATCTTGATGGTCAACATAAACACACACAATACCAAGAAGAAATTGGGCAAGAAATATTGTTGGATGTAGCGGAAAATCAAGAAGAGATTCAAGTGGACTGTTTGGTAGAGAACTTAGGTCGTGTCAATTATGGTTTTAAGTTTAATCATCCAAGTCAGCAAAAAGGTATACGTGGTGGCATGATGCATGACATACATTTTCACCAAGGTTATACACAATATGCTTTAGATTTCTCTGTGGAACAGTTAAGTGGAATTGACTTTAGTGCAGGTAAAAATCCAGCACAGCCTTCTTTTTATCGCTTTAATATGAGCTTGGATAAGGTGGCAGATACTTTCATCGATTGCTCGAACTATGGCAAAGGTGTTATCATTGTGAATGGTAAGAATCTTGGTCGTTATTGGAACCAAGGGCCTGTGTACAGTTTGTATTGTCCGAAGGACTTTCTCCATGAAGGAGAGAATGAAATTCTTGTCTTTGAAACAGAAGCTGTAGAAATTACCAGCTTAAACTTTTCAAGTCAACCAGTATTTGATACTCTAAAGTAAAAATAAAACAAAGTAGAAGTGGATGCTATTCGGCATCCACTTCTATTTTTGTTTTGAAGTATTTCCAATGTTTGTAGCTGACGATATATTCAGCAACACTCTTATCTACAAGATAGGTGTGTTTAACCTGCTTGACCACAGGTTCGCGGAAGCTTAAGTTGAGCGCATTGAGCAACTCACTTTCATCTGGAAAAATAATTTCATTTGTTTCAACAGAGGACATGGAATAAAGATCGATACCAAAGTCTTTGTTCACTCGCTCATAGACACTCGAATAGTCTTCTAAATGATCTGACACAGGCTCCTTGACTAAAGTTTTTGGAAGGTGTGTAAAGTGTAAGAGAAAGGGGGTTCCATCAAAATAACGTACCCGAACAATCTTATAATAACTTTGGTCTGGACTAAGTCCAAGCTCTTTTAAGATTGAAGGTTCATTTTCCTCTTTTATTGACAGAACTTTGACAGTTTCGTGATCTTGAGAATGTAATTCGATATCTGAGAATTTAACATTTTGGGAAATTTTCGATTTAGAAACGTAGGTACCTTTTCCTTGAACGCGGTAGAGGTAACCTGCACTTGTTAATTGGTTTAAGGCTTTCACCGCAGTGATAGAACTTACTTCATATTTTCGTTTAATATCGGCTTCTGAATAAAATTTATCCCCGGGGATAAATTTATGATTTTTGATTTCAGATAATAAGTCTTGTTTGATTTGTTCATACTTTGGAATCAATAGAAATACTCCTATCTATATAACTTATATTAGAATGATAACATGTTAAGTTATAATATGCAAGCTGTATATACAAGGCTTTAGAGTGCGCTTTAGGGAGCTTTTTACAAAAAAATATGTAACCGTGTACATTTTCTCTTGACAAGCTACTTAATATGTTATATACTGATAATGCAAGAAGATAACATGTTAAATAAAAGAGCGCTTGCGTGATTGATAAGGAGTCAAATGAGAAACATAGTATTGATTAGCCATGGTTCGATGGCTGCCGGGGTGAAAGAAAGTCTCGAGATGATCATCGGACGGCAAGAACAGATGCATGTGGTATGTATGCCCGAGGATAGTGATAATATCCAGTTTGAACAAGAGCTACTCGAAAAAATGCAGACCTTAGAGGGTGAAACTTTAATTATTGCTGATTTACTTGGAGGAACACCTTGTAACGTGGCGTTAAAGCATTTTACCGATAATGATGATATTTCTATCATCGCTGGGATGAACCTCTCTCTTGTTTTAGAAGCAGCAGTGAGTGATACAGCGTCCGCTGATGATTTGGTTACTTCGAGCAGAACAACGCTGGTTAATGCGAAAAACTTGCTGAATGAAGCAAAGGCACAAGAAGCAGTAACGCTTAATATGGCAGATTATTCTGAGTACCAAGGTAAAGCAAAGATTGTTAACACGCGCATTGATGAACGCTTGATTCATGGACAAGTGGCTGGAATTTGGTCTTCAAGTTTGGGGACACAACGCATCATTGTTGCAAATGATGAGGCAGCTGCCGATGACTTGCAAAAATCATCTTTACGCATGGCTTGCCCATCAGCAATGCGACTCTCAGTTATTCCCGTAGCCCAAGCAGCAGAAAATATCAATGCGGGGAAATATGGCTTACAACGGATTTTTCTTCTCTTTAAAAAACCTGCCGATGTTTTAAAATTTATTCAAGCAGGGGGGAAACTTGAAAGTCTTAATGTAGGGAATATGAGCTATAAAGAAGGTTCAAAAGAAGTCACAAAGAGCATCAAAGTCATGCCAGAAGAAGAAGGTATCTTCCAAAAAATTGCTGCTGGTGGCGTTAAAATCACAGCCCAATTGGTTCCAAGTGAGCCCGCCATTGACTTTATGGAAAAACTTAACAAAATAGGAGAACGATAAAATGCATTTAACAGTCCTACAAATCATTTTAATTACAATTTTTGCCTTTATTGCTATCAATGATTCATTGATTTCGAATTCGTTGACTCAGCCAGCTATTGCCGGTATGATTTCTGGTTTAATTATGGGAGATTTGAAAACTGGTTTAATGGTTGGTGGTACCCTTCAGCTTATGCGCTTAGGTATTGCAGCATTTGGTGGAGCTTCTGTACCTGACTATTTCACAGGTGCCGTCCTTGGTACAGCATTCGCTATTATTTCAGGCAAAGGCGCAGCTTATGGTATTGGTTTAGCTGTTCCTGTCTCACTTCTGATGCTCCAACTTGACGTTGTGGCACGTTTCTGTAATGTCTTCCTGCTTCACAGAGTTGACAAAGCTATTGATAAAGAACAATACGGCCGTATTCCACGTTTGGTTCTCTCTGGTTCATTTCTTTGGGGACTATCTCGTGCTATTCCCATCTTACTCATGCTGATCGTTGGTGATGCTGCTGTAACAACCTTGACCAATGCAATGCCTGAATGGTTGATGACTGGTCTTCAAGTTGCTGGGGGCACATTGCCTGTTGTCGGTGTGGCGATACTCTTGCGTTATTTGCCAACGAAACAATATATTCCCTATCTTATGGTCGGTTTCTTCCTTGCAGCATATTTACAAGTTCCGATGATGGGGATTGCGATTGTCGGAGTAGTCGCAGCACTCTTGGTGTTCAAACGTGACAGCGCAAAGCCTGCACCAGCTGAGGCAGGCACAACAAATGGCCAAAACTTTGAAGGAGGCTTTGACGGTGATGAATAACAATAAAGAAGTAATTACAAAAAAAGATTTAAATAAAATTAGCTGGCGTTATATCTTGGGAAGTCAGCTCAACTGGAACTATGAACGTATGATGAGTTCAGGTTATCTTTATGGCATCATGCCTGTTCTGAAAAAGCTTTACAAAGACGATAAAGAACTCAAAGATATGGCTAAAACGCATAACCAATTCTTCAATACCAATGCTATTTTTGGTAACTTGATTATGGGAATTGATGTAGCTATTGAAGAAAAAGAAGGTTATAAAGCAAAGGAAACTGTGGCGGCTTTGAAAACAGCCCTCATGGGATCACTTGCAGGTGTCGGAGATTCACTTTTCCATGTTATTTGGGGGACCATCTTTGGTTCTGTTGCAGGAACTTTAGCTCAACAAGGTTCGACTGTCGGCTGTCTCCTTTGGATTGCTGCAAATATTGCCTTGCTCTTTGGTCGCGCTGCTTTACTTCCACTAGGGTATAAACAAGGGGTAAAATTAGTAACCACATTAAAAGATAAACTCTCTGCCTTTACTAATGCGGCAACTGTTCTAGGTGTAACTGTTATTGGCGCTTTAATACCAACGGTTATCAAGGTAGCTACGCCACTGGTTTACACAAATAACGGTGTTAAGTTAGAAATGCAAGCAACATTAGATGGAATCTTGCCAGCCTTAATCCCAGTTTTGCTCACATTGTTAACTTACTGGATGTTGGGCCAAAAGAAATTGAACTCTACACGTGTTATTTGGTTGGTTTTAATTTTCACGATTGTTCTCAGTGCACTTGGCATTCTAGGGCTACCTGTGCCACCAGCAAAATAAAACACAACACACATTGTATAAGGCATTCGTCTTGCACGGTGTGTGAAGAATTTTCGGATGACTTACCTCACTTACACAATTCCGAGTCATTGGAAAATTTTTCATAGACCGTATAAGAACAAAAGGTTCATATTGCATATGAACCTGCTTTTTAATAAGAAAAGGAATAAAAAATGACAGATAATATTTTAAAATTATTCAGCATGGAGGGAAAAATAGTCCTTATCACTGGAGGGGCACATGGGATTGGATATTCTCTTGGTATTGCTTATGCCCAAGCAGGCGCAAAGATTGTTTTTAATGCCAGACATCAAGCGGGAGTAGAAACGGGTTTAGCAGCTTATGAAAAAGAAGCCATTAAGGCTTATGGCTACGTCTGTGATGTCACAGATGAAACAGCAGTTGCGGCTATGATGCAGCAGATTGAAGAAGAAGTTGGAAGTGTAGATGTTCTGGTGAATAATGCGGGCATTATCGCACGACAATCGATGCTTGACATGACAGCGAACGATTTCCGAAAGGTTGTAGATGTTGATCTCACAGGCCCTTTCATTATGTCGAAAGCCGTGCTTCCTGCGATGATTAAAAAAGGAGGTGGCAAGATTATCAATATTTGCTCCATGATGTCCGAGCTGGGCCGTGAAACTGTTTCGGCATATGCCGCAGCCAAGGGCGGTTTGAAAATGCTGACTAAAAATATCGCCTCTGAGTATGGTAAATACAATATCCAATGTAATGGTATCGGCCCTGGATATATTGCTACCGAACAAACGAAACCACTGCGAGAACGACAAACAGATGGTTCTCGTCATCCTTTTGATGCCTTTATTATTGCGAAAACCCCGGCTGAACGTTGGGGGAAACCGGAGGATTTACAAGGTGCAGCTGTCTTCCTTGCTTCAGATGCTTCCAACTTTGTAAATGGGCATATCCTATATGTCGATGGCGGTATCCTTGCCTATATCGGCAAACAACCTGAATAAAGAAAATGGAGAAACAAAGAATGATAAAAATTGAACTGCTTAATAAGAACAAAGAAAATATCTCTGGGAAATTTGACCATGAGAAAGAGCATGCGCCATTTATGGCTCAAGGAAACCAGCTTTGTACACTAGGAATCAAGGAATATGTGTATCAGATGGGAGATAAGATTCGTGTGACAGTAGATGATGTTCCGGGCTATTATATAGTTCAGATGGATGAAACTCTTGCGCCATCACTCCTTTATTTTACTCAAGAAGAATGGTTATATGAAATCCCTTTAACAGAAAATCTACGAAAGTCCTCTGTGGAGACGGCATTCAAATCCGCACGCCATAGCTTGACCGTGCGCAAAGCCTATCCTTTTGAAATTTCAAACTATCAAAATCTTTCTTTTAATGCGCATGATCAAAAAGAAAACACAGGCGTGTATCCGCATGCTTCGGCCAATGTCGAAACACGTGATGAATCAGTTTTTTTCGCGAAAAATGCCATAGATGGTAAATGCGCTAACCTATCACATGGTTCATATCCTTTTGCCTCATGGGGAATTAATCAGCAGGCCGATGCAGAATTAACCATTGATTTTGGCCGTCATGTTGAAGTGGATCAGCTGAGCTTACTTTTCCGCTGTGATTTTCCACATGATAGTTATTGGCAAAGTGTCGAAGTTACATTTTCAAATGGTAATTATATGTGCTTTGACACAGAAAAGCAGGCAGAGTTTCAAAACTTTAAATTTCCGACACAGCAGACCACTTTTATCAAACTGAGTCATTTAAACAAGGCACAAGATGATTCGCCCTTCCCTGCGCTAACCCAAATTGAAGTTTTTGGAAAAAACAAGCCTGTTCAATAAGACTATACCTATCCCTTGCAAAGTCATGGGATATTTTCATCAGAAAAGAGATAAAATGCGAGAAAAGAAATTAAAAGCTTTAAAATGGGATTCTTATGAAGAAATCACGCAGGGGTTCAAACTTATGCTTGAACCGCTCAAAGTAAAAATGAATGGTTCAGGTCATATCGACTTAGGAAAGAGCCACGGCGCTATCTATGATGAAGAGACAAGCCAGATGGAAACCTTTAGCCGTTTGGTCTGGGCGATTGGTCCTTATCTCAGTCAAAATGAAGATGTTTTTCTCACAGAAGAAATTCGTGCTTCCTTTGTAGCGGGAACAGATCCTACAAGCAAGCATTATTTTGGCGTGCTCGCCAACTATGACCAAAAATTTGTCGAAATGGCAGCTTTAGCGACCTGTTTGCTGCTTAACAAGGAAACCATCTGGCAGGACTTTAGTCTGCAAGAAAAAGAAAATATAGCCCACTGGTTCCTTCAAATCAACCAACGAAAAATCCCCAAAAATAACTGGCGTTTTTTCCGTATCTTGGTCAATGTCACCATGAAAAACTTGGAAATGTCTTACTCTCAAGAAATAATCGAGCAAGAGTTCACCTTCATTGACAGCTGCTATCAAGGGAAGGGATGGTATTGTGACGGTAAGGCAAGTCAGGTGGATTATTATATTCCGTGGGCATTTCATTACTATAGCTTGCTCATCTCAAAATTTTTAAATCCCCATGAAGATGCTGAACGGCTTAAAAAGATTAGGGAAAGGGCAACTTTATTTGCGCAAGATTATCAGTATTGGTTTGACCGAAAAGGACGAGCAGTGCCTTTTGGCCGAAGCTTGACTTATCGTTTTGCACAGGGCGCTTTTTGGTCAGCCTTAGTTTTTGCGGATTTGGAAGCTTTGCCTTGGGCAAAGATTAAAGCACTCTTTTCAAATCATATGAAAGCTTGGTTTCGTGAGGCTATTTTTACTGAAAATGGCATTTTAAATGTTGGTTACGCTTATCCCAATCTCAATATGGCCGAAAATTATAACGCAGCAGGTTCACCTTACTGGGCTTTTAAAGCATTTTTACTCTTGGCAGTTGACCGTCAGCATCCTTTTTGGCAAGCCGACAAACAGTTATCACGCTTATCACGCAAACGAATCGCCTCTAAAGAAATGCGAGCCTTGATTGAACACAGCGTCTATTCGGAGCAGGTTATGTTTTATCCAGCTGGGCAGTTCATCGAAAATCAGAGTCATGCACCAGCCAAATATGGTAAGTTTGTCTATTCGACACAGTTTGGTTTTAGTGTACCCAAAGGCGCTTATTTTTACGCTGAAGGCGCTTTTGATAATACCTTAGCGCTGAGTGAAGACGGGCTGTACTTTCGAGCACATGCCCAAGATGACTCTTTTGAAATCTTCGAAGATCGTGTGGTGCATTACTGGTCACCCATGCCAGCCGTTCACATCAAAAGTACGATTATCCCTTTAGGTCAAGCGCATCTGCGTATCCACGATATCCAAACAGACAAAGTATTGTGTGTAGCAGAAGGCGGTTTTTCCACAACGATTGAGGAAAGCTCAACTTTTTCTGATAATAAATTTGCCCAAATAGACACGCCATTAGGGAGCAGTAGTATCAGAGCGATCAAAGGCTATGACGAGGCAGACATTGTTCGGCCAGAAGTGAATACCAATGTGTTGTATCCACGCAGTATTTTTCCTTGTCTTCAGGGAAAGATTCAGCCCGGTCAACATCGCTTGATAAGTCTCATAACTGGAACAGTGGTACAGGAGCAAGATTCAAAATGGAGCACAGTAAGTGAAAAATAACTTTTTTCTTATTATTTTTTTCAAAGTATCGTATAATAAGGGCATATGACTAAAAAAGTAACGATCAACGATATCGCAAAGTTAACTGGGGTATCAAAATCAACCATATCCAATTTTTTAAATGGTAAATTTGCAGGGATGTCAGAAGAGACACGGCAACGGATTCAAGATAAAATTGAAGAGCTCGACTATCGTCCGAACCGTCAAGCGCGTGCTTTAAAGTCAAGTTACTCTTCACTTATCGGGATTTCAGTAACCGACATTTCCAATCTTTATACATCACGTTTATTAAAAGGGATGATGGAAAGATTGCAAAATACCAAGTACCATACGCTTATCATGAACTCGGACCTTGATGAAGAGTATGAACAATACAATATCGAAAAATTATTAGACGAGAAAGTTGACGGTATCATCCTTCAACCTCTTAAAGCTGCAGCGACGGATTACAAGACGATTGATTCAGACTTGCCTTTAGTCCAAGTTGACCGCTATCTTCAACCCCTTATTTGGCCAGCTGTTATTTCTGATAATGGTGATCAATCAAAAAGATTAGCGGAAAAGATTGTCAAAGAAGGCTATCAAAGAATTGTCATCTTAACACCGCCAATGCAGAATTCTTCAACTCGTCTCAAACGCTATGAAGGAATTACCGAAGCAATAAAAGATACGGATATTGAACTGGAAGAAGTATTTACTGAAGAAGTTAAAGACCTCTTTACTAGTGATCCAATGATTTGGGAAAAAATTGAGCCTTTCTGTAAAGACGATAAAAAGACAGCCATCTATGCCTTCAACGGCGGTCTGTTTTATGGTGCTATTAAAATTCTGAAAGATAAGCAAATCGCTGTGCCAGAACAAGTGGGAGTGGTAGGTTATGATGATGGAGCTTTGGGAGAGCTGATTAGCCCAGGATTGACTGCTATCGTTCAGGATCCCGTAAAGATAGGCTACACAGCAGCGGATCTTTTGGTCAAAAATATCGAAGCCAAAGCGCAAAAAGCAGAACTTACAGTGGTTGACTCAGATCTAAAAATCAGACATTCCCTATAAAAATATCAAAGGAAAAATATCCTTTGGTATTTTTTAATGATTTCTGTAATGACTTCGAAATCATTTTAACTTCACAGAAACAAATGTTAAAATATAAATGAGAAGTATTCTTATGTATAAAAACACTTGATGAGGTAAAGCTGATGTCTTATAATCATTTAGCAGAGCAGAGCAGAGCAGAGCAGAGCAGAGCAGAGCAGAGCAGAGCAGAGCAGAGCAGAGCAGAGCAGAGCAGAGGGTAGCTTGCGCCTTTTTTCCTGTACCCTTAAACAACGTCCTTTCACAGGGCGTTTTCTTGCTTCCTTCATGGTGAAAGGAGGAAATAAGAGATGAGAACAGAAAGCAAACGTAAATTAAGAAGCATCATCATCCTAGCGCTGGCTTTACTTATAGGCGGTACCTTCGCCTTTCAAGCTTTTAACCAACAAGCCATCAATGACCGCTCCCGTGAAAACGAAGTTGAAGCAGGCGGTCGTGTCCATGATTACTACAATGATGAGTCGGAGAACAAGGATATCTTTGTAGAAAACTACGGACAAAATGAAATCATTGCCCGCATCCGCCTGTCAGAGTACATGGAAATCCAAGAACGAGGTCAAACAGAATTCACATCTGTTGTAGATACTGCCCAACGTGATGAAGTAGAAACTTGGTCAACCTATCTCCCCTATGCTTATGATATCAATGAGCGTACAGGAGAAGGTGCAGATAGATTCAACGACTACTCCAAACTTACCTTTGGTCGAGCGGGCAGACCTTGGTACCTCCCCACCTTTAACCATGACATTACAGACGAAAGGACAGCCGCGGCAGGAGATGCCCGTGACTTTATCGAAGATGGAGCCACACATCCCGGTGACGGAACAGAAAACGACTGGTCAGAAAATGATTACGTGGATAATGACGGCACTTGGCCAGGTTCAATGGTGACACGAGAAACAGCCCAAAACCTAGAGGAAGACCGCCCACCAGTGACTATGGAGCAATGGTTTGAACTGGACGATGAGGATAAAATCGGTGACTTCTGGGTCATCGACCAGCAAACAGGCTGGGCTTATTGGGCAAGTAAGCTGCAAGGAGGAGAAACAACCTCTTACCTACTGGATGCAGCAGAAATGCAAGACGAGGCAGATGCCATCAACGGCGCTTATTACTACGCTATCCACGTAGCCAGTACCTTGGTCACTCCAGGAGAGCGAAATCTATTCCTTGAAGATGATGAACAGGGCGAACACCACAGATATTTACAGTATTTCCTTGATGGCATCAATGAGGGGGAAATGGCAGACGGTTGGAATCTCCCAACTGAAAATCCTCCAGCCGATACTCCTTCAAGTGTGAACAATTTAAACTTTGGTCTTATGATTCCAGGGCAAATCTTTACAACGGCAGACGGTCAAGGCTTCCGTTATCTTGAAAATATGGAAGGGCGCAATCACTTGATTATTCGTAATGATGCGATTCACGGTGTTCCGGTACTCACACGACAGACTCGACTTAATAACTGGTTTAACTATGAAATCCCTGAAGACCTCCGAAATATAGTTCAACCAGTATCTATACCTTCTCCGGTACCAAGGACAGAAGAGGGTTCTTCAAGTTTTACTATGAATTGGAATCCAGCTTACGGTGTAGGATTCTTACCTGCTGATTTCAATTCTTTTCCGTTCACAGAAGCGGTTAGGAATGATGAGACCTTTGTAGATGCGACGAATGGTTCTCCGGGAGCATTTTCTCTTTCGTTAGCTGATTTATTTCGTGTGTCAGGAACAGGTCGTGGATTTTCTAGACTAGAAGAACGCATGGCAGGGCAAGGAATCGGTGTTGATTGGCCACTTCGTACTCCTGGCGGCGGTGCCGCTTCTTGGTATGTGGCTACTAATAGCGGTTTTATTGGGCAAGCTCATGACAACTTTCATGTCGCCACTGTCCGACCCGCCTTAATTATTCGTCAGTAATATAAATATCAAGAGAACCAGAAAAAACAAGAAAACCACAGTTGGTGACGTACAGACAATGCTGAAAGCCGCAAAAGTTTAATTATCCCCGTTAAAACATCAGAACTTCTGATGTTTTTTTGCTAATAAAAAATTTATACTTGACAAAACAACTGAAAGCGAATACAATAGATGTTAGTAAATCGGTTTAGTAAATCGGTTCATCATTACAAATAAAAAGGAGCATCAGATGAACAATCAAACAATGGATACCCGTTACACACACTCACCAAAGGATATTGCGCAATTTACGACACAAGAGCTGCGCGAAGAATTTGCAGTAGAGACCATCTTCGAACCTAACTTTATTCATTTGGTTTATTCGCACAATGACCGCTTGATTTTTGGGGGAGTTGAACCGACAGAAGAACCTTTGGAAATTGTTCTGGATAAAGTTCTTGGAGTTGAATACTTCTTAGAACGTCGTGAACTTGGTGTCATTAATATTGGTGGTGATGGCAGCATTATTATCGATGGCGAAGAAGACGAAGTTTTACACCGTGATGGCTACTATATCGGAAAAGGGACAAAAGAAGTTATCTTCAAATCTAAAAATCCGCAAAAACCAGCAAAATTCTACGTGGCTTCAGCTCCAGCTCACCAAAAATACCCGAATAAAAAAATCGCTCTGGCAAATATTAATCCTTTAACACCGGGTGATGATGAACATATGAATAAACGCAAAATCAACCAATATGTTCACCCAAACCAAGTCGAATCTTGCCAACTCCAAATGGGTTTAACATCACTTGCTCCTGGTTCTGCATGGAACACTATGCCTTGTCACACACATGAACGTCGAATGGAAGCTTATCTGTACTTTGAATTGCCAGAAGACAATGCCATTTTCCACTTCATGGGTAAACCCGAGGAAACAAAACACTTAGTGCTGCAAAACGAACAAGCGGCAATCAGTCCAAGTTGGTCCATCCACACAGGTGTAGCCACAAGTAATTACTCTTTTATTTGGGCAATGTGTGGTGAAAATATCACTTATGACGATATGGATATTGTTCCAATGAACGAACTTAAATAATAAAAAATAAACGAAAGCAGAAAGAGAAGATTATGACTGAGAATATTTTAAACGCCTTTTCACTGGAAGGAAAAATCGCCCTTGTAACAGGAGCGACTTACGGTATCGGCTTTGCCTTGGCATCAAGCTATGCCAAAGCGGGAGCAACGATTGTATTTAATGACATCAACCAAGAAGCAGTTGATCGCGGTATGGCAGCTTACCAAGAAGCAGGCATTACAGCACACGGTTATGTTTGTGATGTGACTGATGAAGCAGGAATTGATGCAATGGTTGAGCAAATTGAAAAAGAAGTCGGCATTATTGACATCTTGGTCAACAATGCCGGTATTATCAAACGTACACCGATGATTGACATGTCAGCCGCTGATTTCCGTCAAGTGATTGATATTGATTTGAATGGTCCATTTATCGTTTCGAAAGCAGTTATTCCAGGTATGATGAAGAAAGGTGGCGGTAAAATCATCAACATCTGTTCAATGATGTCAGAGCTTGGTCGTGAAACAGTTTCATCCTATGCTGCTGCTAAGGGTGGTTTGAAGATGTTGACGAAGAACATTGCCTCAGAATACGGCAAATACAATATCCAATGCAATGGTATTGGCCCTGGCTACATTGCGACACCCCAAACAGCGCCCTTACGTGAGTTACAAGAAGATGGTTCACGTCATCCTTTTGATTCCTTTATCATTGCCAAAACGCCAGCAGAGCGTTGGGGAGAACCAGAAGATCTTGAAGGCCCAGCAGTCTTCTTGGCTTCGAAGGCTTCTGACTTTGTCAACGGTCATATTCTCTATGTAGATGGCGGAATCTTAGCCTACATTGGTAAGCAACCATAAAATAAAGAGCTGAACCTTGGAGAAAGAATTATGCCAAAATTTATAACAATAGGTGAGCCTCTAGTCGTGATGGCCTCACAAGATGTGGATGTTAGCTTAGATGAAGCAGTGCATTTTAAGAAATACCTCGCAGGAGCAGAATTTAATGTTGCACTCGGTATCAAACGTTTAGGTCACAGTGCGGGCTATGTATCCAAAGTTGGGGCAGATACTTTTGGACGGTTTATCACTGAGGCTGCACAAGAAGCAGAGCTGGATACGCAAAACTTGATTTACGATGAAAACTTTTTGACAGGTGTTTATTTGAAACAATGTGTGAGTACGGGGGATCCGGTTACTTCATATTTTCGTAAAAATTCAGCTGCTTCAAACTTGAAGATAGATGAGATTGATTTATCTACTTTAGCAGATGTTCAGATTGCTCATCTTTCAGGGATCTTTCCAGCATTATCGCCCAGAACACTTCAAACTTTTAGAGCGTTTAATGATAAGCTGCAGGAAAATAAAGTCTTCACGGTATTTGACCCAAACCTTCGTCCAGCGCTTTGGAAAAATCAAAAAGAAATGGTAGATACTCTCAACAACTTAGCGAAGAACAGCCAAATCGTTTTACCGGGTATTAATGAAGGCCAGATACTGATGGGTTCAAGCCAACCAGAAAAAATTGCTGATTTTTATTTGAGCCAAAGCAGTCTAACCGAAAGTGTTGTAGTGAAACTGGGCGCTGAAGGCGCATTTGTCAAAACGAAAGCTGGTGCTACTTATACCGTTTCTGGCTTTAAAGTGGACAAGGTCGTTGATACAGTAGGCGCAGGCGATGGCTTTGCTGTCGGCTTAGAATCTGCTTTACTTGAAGGTAAAACGCTGGAAGTTGCTGTACATCGTGCGTGCGCTATTGGCGCTTTGGCAGTTCAAAGTGCGGGGGATAGTGAAGGATATCCGACACGTCAGGAACTTATGGACTTCTATAAGAGTCAGAATTATCAAGGAGATTTATAATGCAAAGAGCAGAATTATTGGAAAAGGTGATTAAGTCAGGTGTTGTTTCAGTGGTACGCGCAGATAGTGCCGAAGATGCCGTCAAAATAGTAGAAGCAGTTGTAGACGGTGGGATTAAAAGTATTGAGCTGACTTATTCGGTACCTCGTGCAAACGATGTGATTGCTGATCTTGTAGCCACATATGCTGATACAGACGTCGTGGTTGGTGCAGGTACAGTTTTAGAACCAACTTCAGCACGTTTGGCAATTATTGCCGGTGCTCAATTTATTGTGAGTCCAACTTTTAACAAAGAAGTTGCCAAAATCTGTAACCTATATCAAATCCCTTATATTCCAGGAGTGATGACCCCATTAGAAGCACAAACCGCGATGGAATATGGCTCTGAACTCATCAAGCTTTTCCCAGGAGATATTGCAGGAGCTGCGATGATTAAGGACCTCAAAGGCCCTTTCCCTTACATCAATGTGATGCCATCTGGTGGTGTTAATGAATCAAATGTGGCAGAATGGTTTAAAATCGGAGCGACTGCTGTAAGTGCAGGAGGTGGTGTGACAGCACCAGCCTTAACAGGTGATTTTGCAGGCGTTAAAGGGAATGCTGAGAAGTTTATGCGGGCCTATGAAGCCGTAGGAAAATAAATGAAAAACTTATATCGTTTTGATATAAGCTTTTTACTTTCATTCCTTTTCTAAAAGAATCCGTTTAATCTCCCGAAGCTCTCTTTTAGTACGGCTTTGGTCAAGTGCTAATGACAAAACACCAAGAGCTAAGAAAAAATTTGCGATTTCGGATAGGATTGTAAATAAAGCATTCATAGTTTAGCGTCCATACATAAAGTCATCAAAGCCTAAGGCTGACCAAAAGCTAATAGAGCTAATGGTAATCCAATACGGTTTTGAATTTCTTTTATATGCAGCACGTGTCGTCCATCGACGACTCAAAGCTTGCATAGCTGCATATCTACCCGCAGAATAAAAACTTCTACCAATATTAATCCCTGCCCAAATAAGTGAGGCAACAGCGGCAGCAGCAGCAACAGGCGCAAGTCTCTGTCTATCGAGAAAATTTGCATACTCGTCGAGTAGCTTTTCTCCATCTTCTTGTGAAATTTCTTTAATATCATGGACTCCTTTCCTAAGTAAGAAATCTTCAAAGCTTTTTTTATCTAAATTTAGACTTGTTTCATCAACTTGTGTTATCTCTGCAGTTATTTCTGGAATAACTTGACTTTCAGCAAGCCCCACTCCGGATGGCGTTAATGATGAAGACAGAACTGTTGTGGCAACAAGACTAATAACTGTTTTTTTCAAATATTTTTTCTGCAATATATAATTACCTCCTAGATTCTTGTGTCGTGTAGTCCTTTCCTTGAGCTGCAGTCTCGAATTAAAATATATTTACCTAAAATATTATCACATTTTAAGCGCCTTAATTTTTAAAAATCCATTGAAAGGTGAAGAAAATTATTCTACGAATATGGAGGGAGCTAACAATATAACAGTGGGATTACTTTGTGAAGTGGAGAAAGGTAAAAAAATAGGATTTCACATGTTTAAATTATTGTTCGGACGAGTACGTTATAGGCATAATAAAAACTACTGTCACAAAGAGATATACGACTGTAAATTTGTTATAATAGAGCTATCTAAATCAAGAAAAAAGAGTATAAATAGAATATGTCAGAAAATTTCAATCCCATCTTTCAAAAGAATAATATAAATATTTCCAACGAGGTTAATTTAGTTTGGTCTATTGCCAATACATTGCGTGGCGCTTATCGTGCAGACAAATATAGAGATGTTATCATCCCCATGTTTGTTATTGCTCGTCTGGAAGCTGCACTTGCAAAGACTAAAGACAAAGTAGTTCAAGCTTACAAGAGTAAAAACGATACACCAAAACAAGTTCTAGAAACGATTTCGGGATATAAATACTATAATACGAGTGAATTTACACTCAAAAAATTGCTTGATGATCCGGATAATATAAAAATAAATTTTGAAACATATCTCGCAGGTTATTCTGAACGTGTACAAGATATTTTGCGTAGCTTAAAATTTGAACAAGAAATTGATAACTTAGCAAAATCTGGGCGACTCTATGGTGTGATTAAGAAATTCTCAGAACTTGATCTTTCTCCCAGCACTGTGGATTCAATCAAGATGGGGTATATGTTTGAGGATATTATTCGTCGCTTTTCTGAAAATGAGGAGGCTGGCTCTCACTATACACCACGCGAGGTTATCGGTCTGATGGTGAATCTCTTGTTAGCAGGTAGTAATCAGAAATTATTCCAAGATAACAAAGAAATAAAGATATTAGATATGGCAGCTGGCACAGGTGGTATGCTTGCGACTACAAAATCTTATATCAAACAACTGAATAATAAGGTTAATGTACGTCTTTTTGGTCAAGAACTCTTGCCAGAAACCTATGGTATTGGGAAAGCGGACATGCTTATTCGTCAGGACAATGCTGATAATTTTGTAAATTCCGATACGTTAAAGGATCCGGATCCTTTTTCTGATACAGAAATGAACTTTGTTATTGCTAATCCACCCTTTGGTCAAAGCTGGGGCGGGAAAGATGCGGATGACGGCGTTGAGTCAGCAGTCAAAGAAGACCATAACCTTTTTGTGAAGACAGAAGGCCGAGAAGGACGTTTTGTGGATACTCCAGCAAGTGGTGATGCACAGTGGCTTTTCCACTTGCATGCGCTCAAGAAACTGGATAAAGATGGACGAGCCGTGATTATTTCCAATGGTTCTCCCTTGTTTTCTGGTGGAACAACCTCTGGTGAAAGCCAAATCCGTCGCTATATTCTGGAAAATGACTTGTTGGAAACGATTGTCGCTCTACCCGGACAGTTTTTCTATAATACAGGTATTTCCATCTATATTTGGCTGTATAACAAAAATAAACCGCAAGAACGACAAGACAAAGTACAGTTTATTGATGCTTCACAAGAATTTGTCAATCTTCGTAAGTCATTAGGCCAAAAGCGCCGGGAATTGTCTGAAGAGAATATTACTCATGTCATCGATTGGTATCTCTCCAACACAGAAAATAAAAATGTGAAGTTTTTTGATACAAAAGAGTTTCGTTATAAAGAGTATACAGTGATGCAACCTTTGCAACGCCGAGGAATCATTTCTGATGAAACGATTGAAAATGTCAAAGCCCTTCCCTTCTTTACAAAACTTTATGATGAAACTAAAGCACGCGTTCTTTCAGAGATTGAACCTCGAGGAGCCAAAGAAGAAAAGGAACTGAAAAAGTTAGAAGAAGGCAAGGTATCACAAGATAAAATATTAGGAGCGCTGGAAAATGCTAAGTCAGATCAAACTTATCCTGACTTTGAGAAATTTTTAAAATTAATCACAGATTTACCTTATGGTGTAAAACTCACAAAAGCCAACTATAATGCTATAGCACTTGCTATGAGTAAGATGGATAAAACGGCAAAAGTAATCAGGACGAAAAAGGCGGATAAAACTGGGGAAATAGCCAATGGTATCGTTTATGATAAGACAACGAAAGATACTGAGATCGTCAAGCTTTCAGAGAAAGTAGAAGAATACTTTGCGCGGGAAGTGTTCCCACATGTACCCGATGCTTACTATTGGGATGAAGATAAAGTAGGTGCTGAATTTCCTTTCACCCGCTATTTCTACGAATACCAAGCGCCAGAACCTGCAGAGAAACTGTTGGCGGAATTTAAAGCATTAGAAGCACAACTACAGCTGCTTTTGGAGGAACTATGAGTGAGAAGATGAAAGATTCAGGTGTGGATTGGATTGGTGAGATTCCTGAGGGGTGGGAAACTTCAGAAATTCAATATAAATTTGAGCAGGTAAAGCGCAAAAATATAGGTAACCAAGAGAAAAATTTACTTTCTTTGAGTTATGGAAAAATTATCCAAAAAGATATTGAAAAGAGTATGGGCTTACTCCCGGAAAGTTTTGAAACTTATAATATTATTGAAAATGGCGATATTGTTTTCAGGCTAACCGATTTACAGAATGACCAAAGAAGTTTGCGGGTAGGTCTGGCTAAAGAAAAAGGGATCATTACGTCAGCCTATCAGACGATTCGGCCTAAAAATTCAGGGGAGATTGATTCAAGATACTTTTTCTACTTGTTTTATGATTATGATATTCAAAAAGTATTTTATGGTATGGGAGCTGGCGTCCGTCAAGGACTGACTTTTGAAGAGTTAAAGCGATTAAAGATTATTGTTCCTAAATCATTATCAGAACAAAAAACAATCGCAGACCACCTTGACAAACAAACTTCCAAATTTGACCAAGCACAAAAGTTGCTGAAAGATGAGATTGAACGACTTCGTGCCTATAAGAAATCTCTGATTTATGAAACTGTTACTAAAGGGTTGGATAAAAATGTTCAGCTAAAAGATTCAGGGGTGGATTGGATTGGTGAGATTCCTGTTGGGTGGGAAGTTGTTTCGCTTAAAAACATAGTACAAATTAAAAATGGACGTGAAATAGAAAAGAGTGTTAACAAGGGATATCCAGTTTATGGATCAGGTGGTGTTTTCAAATATACAGACAAGTATCTTTATGATGGTGAAAGTGTTCTACTTGGTAGAAAAGGAACAATTGATAATCCACAGTATGTAACGGGGAAATTTTGGACAGTTGACACTTCTTACTATACAATTAGTTCTGGGAGGTTGTGTACAAAATTATTTTATTATCAATCTTTACTTTTTGATTATCAATTTTTTCAAACTGGAAGTACGTTACCCAGCATGACTCAAAAAGATTTAGGATTGATTAAGTTACCTTTCCCAGAAAACCTACTTAAGCAAGAAAAATTAGTCGAATATCTTGATAGAAAGATAGATATAATAGATAAAATTATCAAAATCAAGGGGGAACAATTTACGAATCTGTCAGAGCAGTGTAAAACCTTGATTTATGAAGTCGTCACAGGTAAAAGAAAGGTAAAATAGCATATGAGTGTTCAAGATCTATGTGCTGTAGTTGGTGCAGTTACAGGAGTATTAAGTTTTATATGGACAATATTTCAGCAAAATGAAATTAAAAGGATAAAAAATCAATCTTATTTAAAAAATAGTGGTTTTGTAGAAAAAAATTCTAAAGCAGGTGGAGATATTGCAGGACGAGATATTAAGAAATAGCGGTAGTGTTGGAAACAATTCTAAAGCAGGTAGGGATATCGCAGGACGTGATATTAAGACGAATATTCTAAATATTTTTGGAAAAAATAGAAATCAAAAATCAGAAATTTTTAATGTAGTTAAGTCTTTAGATAAACGCGCAAAACTTTTATATCGTTTAGATGAAATTAGTGATTTCAATCCCGATTGGCAAGAAAAAATTGATTTTAATTCCTTAAATACTTGGAAAAAAATATTTGAGAACAGAGCAGCCCAATTAGAAAAATTTGAAGAGGAAATTATTTCTAATTTAACTGTACCAGAAATTTTACTGCTAGATTTATCTAATAAATATGCTAGGTTATCTAATGAAAACATTAGTTCAGATTCTAAGTGCATGTTAATTGAAAAACAGCTCCTAGAAACGGTTAATGGTGGTAGAAGTGATAAAATATGTGAAGAAAATAAAACTGCAGGAATCGAGTTAACTATTTATTGGGCATTTACTAGATGTCAAATATTAGAAAATCCGCCTAGATAAAAGGAGTACGAGGTGCTTATTACAGATTTCGGTCTAAAACCTGAACAGACAATTTACTATATTATAGGACAGATTTTGCATGTGTTGAAGCAAGGTGATGAGACGGAGGAAAATATTATTCTTAAAATTTTTGGAACATCACCAAAACCTTATGAAATTTATAGATTTAATATAGCTTTATATGTGTTGCTTTTATTAGAAAAATTTAGAGTTTACATTAGAGATGAGGAAATAGTCTATGTATATCAAGAAGTTAATGTTAAAAACCGCAACAGGAACAACTATCAGGATAATTAAATTCAATAAATCAGTTAATATTATCACAACTACACTGGAAGATGAGCAAACAAATAATAATAATGTTGGAAAATCCACAGTAATTGATTTAATTGATATTGCTCTTGGAGCAAGTTTTGAGCATAAAATAAAAAGATTTTCTGACACACTTCAACAAATAGTTGATGAAAAAAAAGTCTATATTGAATTAGAAATTACAAATGAAGATAAAAAACATCTTTTAAGAGTAAACCTTTTTAATAAAAAATATTTTATTGATGGAGAACCTAAAGCTGTTAAAGCATATGGAACAGCTATTAGGAATCTATTATTTAATGATGTTCCAGAAAATATAGCAAATAGAAAATTAATTCCAAGATTTTTAATTTTAGAGCTTCCATCAAATGAAGAGAGAGTTATCCGTTATTTAGATTTTAATGCAAGTACTCAAAATGAAATGCTGGGGGTATATGAAGCAACATATGCTTATTTTCTAAACATTAAAAATAAAACACAGGAAATATCTAAACTTCTTAAAGAACGTAACAAGCAGTTTTCTTCCGAAAAAACACCTAAATCTGTCAAAATTAATGAAGCAGTAAAAATTTTACAGGATACTCCTGTTAGGAAAGAGGGATATGGTGAAAAAAATGAAGAAATTAAAAAATATCAATATTTAGTTGATGAATTTCAAAGCTTACAATTAAAAAAAGAGCTTCTTGAGGAAGAAAGTAAATCTATTGGAGTAAAAGTGGATGATAATGTGATAAGATTACTTTCAGAAGAATTATCAGATTTAGTTCCTGATGTACAAAAAGCGTTTGATAAAATCTATAATTTTAATCAGTTAAGAGAGAACAATAGAAAGAAGTACCTTAAGAAACAACTTTTGCTAGTTGATAATGCTCTTTCAGCTCTAAATGTAAAATTGTCATTTTATAGACAGCGACTGAACGAGTATATTAACTTTTCTGATAAAAAAATATTTAATTTTGATAAGTACAATGAAGAACTATTTTCTGATTTTAAACAAGCACTTGATGATAAGATTGTACAAGATGAAGTTAAGATTACTATATCTGAAATTGAGGGTTTATTTTCTGATGAAGTAATAGACAGTTTTAATTTGAAGTTATCAAATTTCACTAAGAATATTATTGGTGTTCCATATCATGTAAAAATCAATCCAAATCTATCACCTAAGAAACGTGCAGTACCATTAATTTTTCCTGAAAATCAAGGAAGTGGGACAGGACGTTTGCATCAACTTGCTTTTGCATTTACAGCTGCAATTATATCAATTAATGGGTCAAGAGAGTTTCCGCGATTTATTTTACAAGATATCAATGAAGTAACTGATGAAGAACCTTTTGAAAAAATGTTTGATATTGCTGTTCAAAATAATATACAATATATAACACCAATATTGAGCAGTAAATTATCTGATGATTTGAAAAAAAGATATCCACCAGTCTTAACTTTATCTAATGATGATATGTTATTTGAGCCTAAAATAAGTTTAGAGTAATGAAGATTTAAATATAATAGGAGCCATAAATGACCCTAAAAAACAAACTAAACATAACAAACTCAGCCCAACTCCGTCGTGAAGAAGAAATCATGACAAAGAAAAAGGCAAAGCAGCTTTTTGATTCTGGTGATATTGATAAGATAGAAATTGGAACTTTTAAAGGCTTGGCTCAGGTCCATCATTATTTGTTCAGTGATTTATATGACTTTGCAGGAAAGATTCGTGACGTTAATATTGCTAAGGATGATTTTCGTTTTGCACCAGTAATGTATCTTTCTGTTGCGCTTGAGAACATTGATAAGATGCCGCACGAGACTTTTGAGCAGATTGTCGAGAAGTATGTGGAGATGAACGTGGCACATCCTTTTCGTGAAGGGAATGGTCGTGCGGGGCGTATCTGGTTGGACTTGATTTTCAAAAAATCTTTGGGGCAGGTTGTGGATTGGAATGCCATTGAAAAAGCAGACTATTTATCTGCTATGAAGCGCAGCCCGATTAAAGACATTGAAATCAAGCATGTTCTCAAATATGCGCTGACAAACGATCTAGGAAGAGAAACCTTCATGAAAGGTATTGATAACAGTTATTATTATGAAGGCTACAATGAACTCAGCATTGACGATTTATAGAAAGTAAACAAATGGCAACTCTTAATATTAAAGAACGTTATGATTTTCAGCAGTGGATTTTGAAGGATTTTCAGAAACTTAATGGATTTGAAATTCGTGAGGCGATACATTATGATGCACGTATTGCGATGGATAAGGAGTTACTTTGGAATTTTCTGTTAGCTACACAGCCTAAAACTCTAGAAAAACTGCAAAAAAAGTTATCTCGTGAAACCATTATTAATGTTATTAATCAAGAAATCATCAAGAATGGCTTACTTTACAGTTTGAAAAATGGTGTCTTTCTTGAAAATGTTCAACTCGATTTGATGTACCGCAAGCCAGCCACAAATTTTAATGAAAAAGCAAACCAACTTTATGCTCAAAATCATTTGTCGGTCATGGAAGAGGTCAATTATGAAAATATGGAGCGAGTGGATCTGGTCATTTTTCTGAATGGTTTGGCCTTGTTTGCGATAGAGCTAAAATATAACCCAAGTGGACAAAGCGTTCAAGATGGGATTAAGCAGCTAAAAGGTAGGAATCCTAAAAATCGACTTTTCCAGTTTAATGCAGGTGTTTTAGCTTGTTTTGCTGTTGATGCTTTAGAAGTTTTTGTGACGACACAACTTAAAGGCCAAGACACCTACTTTTTACCCTTTAATATGGGAAGAGGAGAAGGAATTGAGCAAGGCGCAGGGAATCCTCATAATGAAGACGGTGCAGATTCTGCTTATCTTTGGCAAGAAGTTCTTACAAAAGCGAGCATTTTTCAGTTAATCGAACGTTTTATCTTTTTAACACCAGATAAGAAAGATATTATTTTTCCACGCTATCAGCAAAGAAGAGCTGTGACACGTGTTTTAGAAGATATGCGAAACAATGCTACGGAAAATAACTATCTGATTCAGCACTCCGCTGGTTCTGGGAAAACGAATACCATCGCTTGGCTTGCACACAGTTTGGTGAGTTTACATGATGCTGAAAATAAAAATGTGGTTGACACGGTTCTAATTGTAACGGATAGGATCGTCGTAGACCGACAGCTGCAAGATGCTGTTCGGGCTATTAGTCATCAATCTGGTGTGATTAAAGTCATGGATGACAAAGCGACATCCAGTGATTTAGCAGATGCTTTGGCAAGTAATACGAAGATTATCGCCACAACGATTCATAAGTTTGCGCAGATCAATAAGTCTGAATGGATGTCGACGGGTGCAACAGCAAAGAAACGCTTTGCCATATTAATTGATGAAGCACATAGCTCAACGACTGGTTCTTACATGAGTGCTGTCAGTCAAGTTCTGACTGAAACAGACTTTGAGGACGGTACCATTGATGAAGTTCAAGAAGTGAGCGTAGGAGATGCGATAGAGCAAGAAATAGCCCGTACAGGGAAACAGGATAATATATCTATTATTGCTTTTACTGCAACACCTAAGGGAACAACATTACAGCTTTTTGGTGAAACCAAGCCTGATGGTATTGGTAAAAAACCTTTTGATGTTTATAGTATGAAACAAGCTATTGAAGAAGGCTTTATTCTTGATGTTTTAAATAACTATGTCACTTACGAAACTTATTACAAACTCAATAAAGTTGTTGAAGAAAATCCTGTATTTAAAACTGCCGTTGCGAAACGTAAGATAGCAAAATTTATTGAATTATCTGATGAAAATATCAACAAAAAAATTGAAATAATTATGGACCACTTTATCACACACGATATTATGGCTGAACTTGGCGGTAAGGGAAAAGCGATGATTGTGACAAGTGGCCGTGAGGCAGCAGTTAAATATCAACAAGCACTCAATCGTTACTTTAAGGAACATCATATTACAAGCATGGGTGCTTTAGTTGCATTTTCTGGTAAGGTTGATGTAGAAGGTGCCGAGTACTCAGAAGCGTCAATTAATGGGATCAAAGAAGAAAATCTGAAAGATAAATTTGATACAGATGATTTTCAAGTTCTGATTGTAGCTAATAAATACCAGACAGGCTTTGATCAGCCGAAACTTGTTGCGATGTATGTAGATAAGAAGTTACGTGATGTGGCGGCTGTTCAGACTTTATCACGTCTTAATCGTATTGTTAAAGGATACAATAAAAAAACGTTTATTCTTGATTTTAAAAATACTTACGAAGATATTAATAAAGCTTTTGCGCCTTATTATCGGGAGACAGTTTTAGCCGAAACGATTTCTCCAAGTGATATTTTGGATTTGCAAAGAAAAATTGATAGCTTTGCTATTTTAGAGGATGATGTTGTTCATGAGTTTAATCAGTTTCTTTATCAAGAAAAGCGTACTAGTCGAGATAAGAAAAAAATGACTGCGCTTTTGAATAGAGGCTATAATCTGGTTCAAAGATATGATGAAAAAGAACAGCTGACAATCAAGAAAACAATTCGGGGCTTTCTGAGAATGTATACATTCTTGATACAAGCAACTGCTTACCAAAATGAAGTTCTGCATGAAAAATATAATTACTTACAGTCTTTAGTCAAAATGATTGATGTCCGCTTAGGTGGGAATGATTTCTCAATAGCAGATAAAATTGTTGTGGATTATATGAAGCATAAGCAAACAGGTGAATATCATATAGCAGAATTACCCGAAGACTACGAAGTGAAGTTGAATAAACCAAGTCTTGGAGATATCACTGAGGATCAGGAGAAAAAACTTTCTGAAATTATTGATGAAATCAATGAGCAACTCAATCTCGATATTGATGATACAGTTGGTGTTACAAGTGGTATTGCTATCCGAGAGTTGCTCAAGAAAAATAAGAGGCTAGAGGCATCTGCTCAGGTTAACACACGAGAGGACTTTAGATTTACTCTTGATGATGAGATGGACAATGCTCTAACGGAAGGATATATGCAAAACCAGGACTTCTTCGGTGCTTTGCTAAATAACGAAGCTTTCAAGAAAAGAATTGCTCAAGTTTTTGTAGAAGATGTTTATAGAAGTTTTAAAAATTAAGTACAAAAAAACACAGTTACTTTTAGTAGGGTAACTGTATTTTTTTATTTTAAACAATATATTATTGTTCTACGCGCCCCGCATAAACATAATATTCCTCAACATCCTCTTCTGAAACTTCCGCATCATTACTCCAAGAGAAGCGCTGTGCGGCGATTCTTTTTAAGCCTTTCTTCTCGTAAAAAGGATAGTTGGAATAGCTGTCTGTAAGTAGGAAGAAGGTTTTTGCTTTATTTTCTTTTAAGTAATCAAGGAAAAGCTGATAGAGTTTACTGCCAAGACCTAAGCCTTTGTAGTTCTCATTTAAGATTAAGAGGTTTAAGGCAGCATCAAAGGTTTCCTTGCTTTGCTGTATAAGTTCCTCATTGAGCTTCATGGTTTCCAAGTAAAAGTCAAAAACGGTTTCTGGTTTTCCTTGGTTGATAATTAAACTCAGCGCTTCAAGTTGGCGATATCTTATTCGACTTTTGGGAAAGAGATCAGGAGTGAGGGCAGCAGCGACGACGCCGATAATTTTCCCCTTATCTTTAGCGACAAAGACTTTTGTGGAGGTCAAGAGGATTGTTTCAAGAAAAAAATCAGCCATAGGCAAGACATTTTCTTGTTTATTCCATTCTTGATAAGCCCAAGTGTCGATAATTAATTGATTGATATACGCAAGTTCGGCTTCATCTATATCCACCAATTCTGTAAATAGTATGTTGTCTTTATTCATATCTTTTTGCCACAATAGCGTTGGTTACAGTGACTTGTGCCACTAAAACCTCACGCGCATCTGTAAACTTCAGCTCCCACACATGTGTACGCCCACCTTTGTGCAGAAGAAGACCTTGAGCAAAGAGTATTCCTGCTGCTTTAGTTGGGTTTAAATGATTGCCATTGACCGCTTGGCCGACAGCAAAATGTTTATCGTCCAGCAAGAGATTACTTGCCATACCAGCAGCAACCTCAGCAAAGGCCAGCGTTGCACCACCATTTAAGAAACCTTGAGGTTGCGCGTGAAAGTCCCCTAAAGGCATTTGAGCGGTAAAACCTGTTGGGGTTAAAACCAGCTTTTGAATACCCAGTTGTTCAATTAAATTCATGTAAAAATCTCCTTTTTCACGGTGTAATATTCAAGTGCTGCTTGATTGATAGATACACCCAAGCCCTTGCCACGCGGTTTATTCATCTTGCCTTCAATAAATTTAATCTCTGGTACGATTAAATCTTCCGTAAAATAATAGGACGAATCTGACAAATCCCCGGGCATGGCATTGTCGCTTAAAGTGGCTAGTTGTGTATGCAATATCTTGGAAATACCACTTTCGACCATACTGCCAATCCAGAAGGAAATGTTATTTTTCCGGCAAAAGGCGATAGCTTTTTTTGTTTGATAAAGTCCACCTAAGCGGCCAATTTTGATATTGAGCATGGTTTTTCCCTTAAGTTGAGAAAGGGTCTGTAAATCACTCCAACTTTGGACATTTTCATCAAAACAGATAGGTGTTGAAAGCTGCGGAAGAATGTCTTTATAATCTTCGAGATTATCAGTAGCAAAAGGCTCTTCAATGCAGACAAGTCCAAATTGATCGAGCTTTACCAGCGCTTCGATATTTTCAAGGGCATAAGAACGGTTGGCATCAACAGCCCATTGGAGCTGAGGATAATGCTCTACAGCATATTGGACGCGTTCAAAACCATCCGCGGGTTTAATTTTAAGCTTTATTCTTCCCACACCTTGGGCGATTAAGGCTTCGATTTTTTCAGGAAGCTGCTCAAAAGGCACATCGCCCAAGACGGCCCCACGGGATAAAGTTTCTGTCAATGGTTCAGGAAAAAGGGCAGCGATTGTATTTTTTCCTTGAGCTTTGTAATAAAGATCCAACAAGGCATTCTCCAAACCTGCCATTGCCATCGGTAAGGGCTGCTCAAAAAACTCATGAATCTCAAAGGGATGTGTGAAGTTTGCTGTCATTACTTTTGGAATGTAAGTCTGCGCCAAGCATTCCCATGAGCTGTCAAATGTTTCTTGCGTGTAGAAAGGTGTGGTGAAGCTTACGCATTCACCATATCCTCGATGGCCGGTTTCGTCTTCGGCAATGATAATAATGGTGTCACGCTGCTTCAGCTCACCTTTGGCTGTCTTGAAGTTAAACTTCATCGGAAGTTGGACGTGATTCAAACTAATTGATCTAAGCTTCATGTTTTAAATTTTTCCTAAGGATTTTGCCTGAGGCATTTTTGGGTAGAGCATTCATTTTGATAATCTGACGGGGAAGTTTATACTTGGCCAGACGTTGACGCAAAAAGCTTGTAATTTCTTGTATATCGGGCGTCCCAGCGTAGAAAAGAAGTGGCACTTGACCCCAAGTCTGATCTTCCTGCGGGACAAGCGCACATTCGATAATCCCCTCTAAGCTATAGAGTAAATCCTCAATCTCTTTGGGATAAATATTTTCTCCACCGGAAATAATGATATCTTTACGACGATTGAGAATATAAAGGAAATTGTCCTTATCAAGATAGCCAATATCTCCAGTGTTGAATAGATGAACGTCCTCTTGATTAAGATAACCTTTCATGAGCATTGGCGATTTTAGATGTATTTCGCCAGCCTGATCAGCATCAGGGTTTAAAATTTTAATCTCTACGCCGGGAAGTGCTTGACCGACAGAAGTTAGCTTGTCCGGATGTTCCAAAATGTTGAAGGTAACAGATTGGGAAAAAGTTTCGGTCATCCCGTAAGTTTTGTAGACAGGTAGACCTTGTGCAAAACATGCCTGTATCAAAGGTTGGGGAATAAATTCTCCCCCTAACAAGAGGACGCGAAGACTTTTGGCAGCAATTTTTTCATGAACACGTTTAAGCATGGTCGGTACCATGGAAACCATATTGACCGAGCTGTTATTAATCAGTTTAATCAACTCTTCCTCATCGAAAGAAGCACGTATTGTGGCCTGAGTGGCATTATAGAGGCTGCGCATGATGATGGATAGACCACTGACATGAAACATGGGGAGAACAACAAGCCAGTTGTCTTCTGGAAGAACGCCCATGGTTGCTGCAGAAGCAGCAACATGTGCTGCAAGCATTTTCCATGTGATAGGAACTGATTTGAATTTTCCAGTTGTTGCACTGGTGTTCATGATCACAGCAATTTTCTCTGGCGCTGGCTGCCAATTGAGCACAGCTCTGCTGGTTTCTAAAGAATGGATATCAGAGAAAGACAAGTCTGCTGGATAGGTTTGCTGGTCCGAAGCAATCAGCAGTTCCACATCAAGTTCAGTCAGTTGCTCTCGAATTTCATTAGCTGTAAGATGGGTGTTGAGCAAGAGGACTTCCTTATCCAAAGCCAACAGCGCAAAGAGCACAATTGCCATCTCTGGCGAATTTTCTGAAAGAAGAGCTAGGCGGTTGTGCCTAGCTGTTTCTTTGTTTAAATGTTGGGCTGTCTGAACAGTTTTATCGTAGACTTCTTTAAAAGTCAGTTGATTTAAGAAAAGTTTATTTGGCGATTTTTCAGCCTGTTCTTTTAACCATTTCATAGCTTATGGGAATTTAGGGAATTGATCAAAGTCAGGTTTGCGTTTTTCTTTGAAAGCATCGCGCCCTTCTTTGGCTTCATCACTGAGGTAGTACATGAGCGTTGCATCACCAGCAAATTGTTGCAAGCCAGCAAGTCCATCAGTTGCAGCATTCATTGAGCCTTTAAGCATACGAAGTGCCATTGGTGACAAGGCAAGCATTTCTTCGGCCCATTTAACTGTTTCGTCTTCAAGTTGATCAAAAGGTACAACAGTGTTTACCATGCCCATATCCATTGCTTCTTGTGCAGTGTATTGACGGCAGAGGAACCATATTTCACGTGCTTTCTTTTGACCAACCATAGCAGCCAAGAGTCCAGCACCATAACCAGCATCAAAAGAACCAACACGTGGGCCTGTTTGACCAAACTTAGCATTTTCAGAAGCAATCGTTAAGTCACAAACGATGTGGAGAACGTGCCCACCACCGATAGCAAAACCGTTGACCATAGCAATAACAGGTTTTGGTGTAATACGGATCAAGTGTTGCAAGTCTAAGACGTTAAGACGAGGAATTTGATCTTCACCAACATAGCCACCGTCGCCACGGACTTTTTGGTCGCCGCCAGAACAGAAAGCTTCTTTGTCTTCGCCTTGGCCGTGATTAGCACCTGTCAAAACAATGACACCAATCGAAGTGTCATCACGTGCTACAGTAAAGGCATCAATAAGTTCCACCACTGTTTTAGGGCGAAACGCATTACGTACTTCAGGACGATTGATCGTAATTTTCGCAATACCGTTATAAGTTTCGTAAATGACATCTTCGTACTTGCGGTCTAAAGCAAGCCAGTTATATTTTGACATAATTTGTCTCCTTTTTTTGTTTATTTATTCATTATAGCATGGCTGAGTCATGCAAATGTGTCTTTAAGATTAAATTAAAATGTTGAGGTAGTTCCAGATGTACATTATGCCCTGCGCCCTCCACAATCAGACTTTGCGCTTTTGGATAAGTACCGATTTGTTCAGCGATTCGTTTATATTTTTGATCCAGAGCTCCAGTGATATAGATTAAGGGCAAGTTTAAATCTGGGAGCTTCTCTGAAATGTCTGGAAGCTTTCCTTGGCTGGTAGCGCGTAAAGTTTGGGCCAGGGCATGAGGTGCATTTAGGGCGCGACTAGACCAGATTTTATATTGCTCTTCCTGAGAAAGATTTTGTTGACTTTGGAAGATGGGGAGCGCGCCCCAATAATTTGCAAACCAGACAGCACCATTTTCCTCGATTTGTTCAGCCAAGTGAAGATCAGCTTGGAGGCGTTTTTCACGTTGATTACTGTCAGCTATGCCAGGGGCAGCTGCTTCAATGATAAGTTGTTCAATGGGCTGTTCGGGAAAGTTCAGTGCAAATTGCAGTGCAATCCGTCCACCCATGGAATAGCCCAATAAGCTGTAGCTTTTTTCTTGAAAAAGGTTTTGAATGATTTGTCGAAGCTGCGCACAAATGCTTGCCAAACGGTAAGCATCAAGTTGTTCCGGCTTGCTGGACTTTCCATGTCCCACAAGGTCTAAAGCAAAGATTTGGTAGCCTGATATATCTAAAGCATCCCAAGTCGAAGCAGACTGGCTAAAACCATGTAAGGCTAAAAGGGGCTTACCTTGACCATGTATCCTGACATGAAAGGTAAGGGAATCAATCTGGATATATTTATCTTCAAATAGCATAAGTCGTATATTTTTTGTGCAAGTCTAAGCTCACATCCTTGTCTGTTTTTATTTCCAGAAGATGAATACCTGTTTGAGTAAAGCTTTGACTGAATTGTCTTTCAAAGTCCTGATAATCTTCCACGAGATGATAATTCAAGCCCACCAATTGTGCTAAGCCTCCAAAATCTAAACCATGAGGCGTTGAGAAGAGATAGTCAAAATGTGGTTGCCCCTTTTGCGCCAAATGGTGGAAGATTCCGCCACCGTCATTGTTGAAAAGGACGATAGTCAAGTTGAGCTGATGTGTTTTGCCTACGATTAAGCCATTGATATCGTGAAGTATAGAGAGATCACCGGTTAAGAGGACCGTAGGTTGTCCACTCGTAGATATACCTAAGGCGGTTGACTCTTGTCCGTCAATACCATTGGTACCGCGGTTTCCTAAAAGACGAACAGTGGCTTGACGACTGCGCCAAAAGTAATCAACATCGCGTATGGCCATCGAGTTAGAAATAAGGAGTTGCGTATGTTCAGGGATCATGTCTTGCAGACTTTGAACATAACGTCCTTCAAAAGGTGCAGTTTCATCTTTAACTGTATCGAGTTTTTGGCGCATGGAGTGCTGATAGTCTTGCCACTGCTTGAGTGCCTTTTTACCAGAAGTTGAAGGTTGAACTGCTTCACAAAAAAGTGCTGGTTCAGCCTGAATAACCTGTGTCGTGGTTTGACTTGGATTGCGATAATCAAGTGCCGAATCAACTTGGATATATTCTGCCTGAGAATTGTGTGCAATTAATTGTAAAACGCGTTTTGATACAGGAATTTGACCAAACTGAAGAAAACAGTCAACTTTAAGTGTATTGAGGATTTCTGGCTGCGTGAGAAAAGCATCATAAGCATCAATAATATTGGGATGACTATAATTACGTAAATTAGACAAAGGATCTGCCAAGATAGGTGCGTGAATCTTTTCTGACAGGTTTAAAAGTGCTTTTTGATAATCCGAGTTACTATCAGGTCCTGCGAGAATAATCACATTGCCACTTAATTCCGGAACAAGCTGCGGCTGAATTTTCCCTTGACTGAGAGAGAAAGGCTTGCGACCTTTTTGGTAATGTTCCGGGTTGAGTTCTGGAATCAAAGGCTCACCGATAGGCACATTGATTTGTACGGCAGCAGCGGGAACATTGGTAGATGCCATATAGGCACGTTGTGCGACCTTACGTGGATAAGTCCAGAAATTATTAGCATTGGGATGACTTAACTCTTCATAATGGTTAACGAATTTGCCAAAGTAATCCGCCTGATTTACGGTTTGCGCAGCGCCCACAAATTGCAGGTCATTGGGCCGATCCGCGCTCAAAATAATCAGAGGTATACGACTGTGTTTCGCTTCAGTAATGGCGGGGAGATAGTGAGCAGCAGCAGAACCAGAAGTACAAATAAGAACTACCGGACGTTGTTGAGCTTTGGCTATACCAAGGGCAAAAAAAGCAGCCGAGCGCTCATCAATATTGACATAAGTGTCATATTTGCCATACTCTTCAAAAAGCATGGCAAGAGCTGTTGAACGTGAACCCGGGCTAAATACAGCTTCACGTACGCCTAGATTGAAAAATTCATCAACAAGTGGTGCTAAATATTCATTGTTCATTTTTAAAGTGCCTCGAGTATTGTTTTTAATTTTATCTTTGTTTCATCAAATTCAGCTTGACAGTCTGAAGCGGCAACAATGCCGCAACCGGCATAGGCGTAGCATGTTTTCCCATCAAATAGTGCTGAACGAATGGCGACGATGAGTGTTCCATCTCCTTGAGCATCGATTAGACCTAAAGGTGCCGCATAAAGTCCGCGTTCATGTTTTTCATTGGCACGGAGGAAGTCAAGCGCCGCTTTACTAGGTTGTCCGCCCAGTGCTGGTGTAGGATGAAGGTGCTTGCCCCAATCAATTAAGGAATTGGATGCATCAACCGTCGATAAGAGTGTTCGAAGATGAAAGACATTCTTCAAAGCCATTATCCCCGTTTCCCCTATCTGAACATGGGGTGACTTCTCTAACATCTTGTCCTTAATCTTTTGGACAACAATTTGGTGTTCATGAAGATTTTTCGGGTCTTGAAGTAAGCGGGTATCGCCATGAGCGAGGGAACGGGGAAAGGTTCCAGCTAAAGCATAGCTCAGAATATGATTTCCTTCTTTCTGGACCAAAATTTCAGGTGAAGCACCAAGAAATGTTTTACCAGCTTTATGATAAGCAAAAATAAAAGCTGAAGGGTTATTTTCTATCAACCGCTCAAGAATTGGCTCAATCTTAAAAGTCTGCTCACTCGTAAATTTAATTTGACGAGAAGCTACGATTTTGATTGTTTTGCCCTGCGCAATATTTTCCTGTAACTTTTGGTAAAGACTTTGCCATTCTTGATAATCCGAAGCTTCTTCTGTATAGCTGTTGGACAGTTTACTTCCCTTTTCGTCCGTAATTTCTGGGAGAGAATCACAGGACAAAACATAAGACTCTGTAGGTGTTTGTACAAAGTAATGCTTGAAAGCGACAATCTCGTTTCCGAAATCTTGCCAAAGCTCATCATTTACTTCATCAAAAAAACTCTGGCTGTAAAAAACGTAAGGATAGTTTGCGATATCTTGTTCTTGCACAGCTTGCAAGCGTTGACTGGTAATAATCAACGTTTGCTTTTGGCTATCGTACCAAAAAAAACGCTCACTAGGGTCAGGGAAAGCAGACCAAAAGGCAAGCGGGTGCTCTAATTTGAGATTTATCCGTCTATAGTTCATAGTAATGAAATTATATCACAGATAGCAGAAGTAACGTGATATAATAGGCTTATTAAAAAAAGAATCTGGAACAGTGATAATGAATATCAATGTAAAACTTGCGGAACACCAAAAGATTGAAACCAACAGGCTATTGCTTCGCCCTTTTGTCATGTCTGATGCAGCCGATATGTTTGAATATAGCTCTGATGCAAGTAATCTTCAATTTGTCTTTAATCCCCATCCAAATCTTGCACATACCAGCTTTGTCATAGCCAATCATTTCATGAAAGAGCCCTTAGGTAAATGGGCAATCGAACTAAAATCAGAGCAAAAAATGATTGGTTTGATTCAGTTTTCAAAGCTGGTTGAGCAAAAGGGTACAGCAGAATTATCCTATGTACTTCACAAAAAATATTGGAATCAAGGTCTGATGACTGAAGTGCTCGCTTCTGTAACCCAAGTTTGTCTTAAAGAGATTGGACTGAAGCAACTTGTGCTTAATTGTGATCGGGAAAATCTCAGCTCGATACGGGTGGCTCAAAAAGTGGGCTATAAGCGAATTGGCCGTTTTAAAGGTAGCACACAATACAATAAAGGACGCATCTCTGAATTCGAGGAGTTTGCTATTAAAAAAGGAAATCAAGTCTTAGGAGTATCTCATGTCTAAACACGAAGAAATTCTTAATTATATAGAAAAACTTGACATTGGTAAGCAAGTCAGTGTCCGTAGTATCGCTAATCGTTTAAAAGTGGCAGATGGCACAGCTTATCGGGCCATTAAAGAAGCAGAAAATCGTGGTTTAGTTGCTGTAAATGACCGCTCAGGTACTGTTCGAGTATCGGTGAAAGGACAAAAACGTAACCATAAGTTGACTTTCGGAAAAATTGCTGAAATTGCCAGTGCTGAAATCTTGGGTGGACATGCTGGACTGGAGGTTGAATTTAGTCGTTTTTCCATCGGTGCCATGCAGCCAGAAAGTGTGAAAAAGTTTTTGATGAAAAACAGTTTGATGATTGTCGGTGACCGTAAAGACATTCAGAGTATGGCTTTGCATGGTCAAAGCGCTGTGCTTGTTACAGGTGGTTTCGATGTTGATCAGGATGTTATTGATTATGCAAATGAGATGGGGATTCCGCTTATGCGCGCGACTTACGACACCTTTACAGTTGCAAATCGTATCAGTCATGCTTTAGCAAATGAATTGATAAAAAAAGATATCATCACAGTAGCTGAAATTTCCCACGATCATCGCCCTGCATTACGTGAAGAAGATACGGTAAAAGACTTTATGGAGTTGATGAAACGGACCAATTTAAGCCGTTTTGTGGTAGTTAATCCTCATCGTGTAGTTGTTGGCGTTGTCAGCATGCGCGATATTGCTCATAAAAGTCTAGATACGCAGATTAACAAGCTGATGAACTATCCCGCTGTTGCTAAGCAAAAAATGACGGTGGCGAGTATTTCACAAAAGATGATTCATGAAGGTTATGACATCATGCCGATCGTGAATAAGGATTACACCTATGCTGGTGTGGTGACCAAGTCTGAAGTGCTAGAAAGTCTTCAAAGAAGCCAAGAAGAAAGCCAAGTGACACATACCTTTAGTGAAGACATGTCCAGTAAGATCAGTGAAAAAGGCTCTGCATATACTGTGATGGTTGAACCGCTTATGGTCAATAATGTCGGAAATATTTCAAGTGCTGCTCTGAGTGAGATTGTCGCAATCGTTGTTCAAAGAACGCTTGACAAAAGACGACGCAGAAATGTTATCCTAGAGTCAATGAATCTCAACGTGATGGGCACGGTCGCGATTGATAATCTCTTGGAAATTTATCCCAAAGTCATCAACGAGACCCGTTTAGGCGCGGTTGTAGATATTGAAATTTATTATGTCAACAACATCATCGCCAAAGCAGTTGTGAATCTACAAATTACATAAGGAAAAAAATAATGAAAGAAATACTTACAAAAATCAAAGAATACGACACCATTCTCATTCATCGTCATAAAAATCCAGATCCAGATGCGCTAGGCTCTCAGTGCGGTTTGCGTGCCATTTTAAGAGCAAATTTCCCCGAAAAGAAAATTTATGCTGTGGGTTATGATGAACCAACACTTACTTATTTGGCTGAGATGGATCAGGTGGAGCTGGGGTCGGGGACAAGATACCTTAGTATCGTCTGTGATACAGCAAATACACCACGGATTGATGATGACAGATGGATGCAAGCAGACTATGTCATTAAAATAGACCACCATCCAAATGATGATGCTTACGGAGATTTACGTCTGGTTGAGCCAGATCGCAGTTCGGCTTCCGAGATTATCACAGATTTTGCATTGAACCATGGGCTAGCTTTGAATGAAGAAGCAGCGCGCCTTCTTTATGGGGGAATTGTTGGTGATACTGGACGTTTCCTATATCCAGCAACCTCAGCTCAAACCCTTTATTTAGCAAGTAAGCTTGCAGAATTTGACTTTGACCGTCCAGCATTAGGGCGAGAAATGACCTCATTTGATATGAAAGTCGCGCGTTTGCAAGGATATGTTTACGAAAATCTTGAAATTTCCGAAAATGGTGCAGGACGTGTGCTTTTAAGTAAAGAGGTTTTGGAAAAATTCAATTTACGGGATGCCGAAACATCAAGTATCGTTGGCACTCCAGGAAGTATCCGCGATGTACAATCATGGGCGATTTTTGTGGAACAAGCAGACGGACATTATCGTGTACGGATGCGTTCAAAAACCGTACCTATCAACGAAATTGCTAAAAAGCACGATGGAGGTGGACATGCTTTAGCTTCTGGCGCTAACTCTTATTCTTTGGAAGAAAATGAGCAAATTTGGCAGGAGTTGCAAGATAATTTGGAGAAGAAATAGTAGAAGTACTTTGTTAAAAAACTTTTATAAAAAAACAGCTGAAGGAAGAGGCCCCTTCAGCTGTTTTTTTAGCACAAAATTTAAAAATTAGTTAACTGGTTGACATAATGAAAAGAATGAGATATACTTAACCGGTAAACTAAAAAACAAACTAAAAAAGGAGATTTTAGGTGGTAATATTTTATAAGGAAAAGAAAAAAAAAGCGTTTAATCATAAGAAAAAAATAGGAGCTGCTTTATTAGGAGTCGTATCACTCAGCTTGCTCACTGCTTGTCACACAACTCAAAATAAAGCCACAACAAACACAAATGGCGAAAAACTGTCTATTGTTACGAGCTTTTATCCCGTCTATGAATTTACAAAGAATATTGTGGGAGATGAAGGTGAAGTTCAGCTGCTAGTTCCGGCAGGGGCTGAGCCACATGATTATGAACCCTCAGCAAAAGATATGACAACAATTAGCAACTCAGATGTCTTTGTGTACCATAATGAAAATATGGAAACATGGGTCAATAAATCTAAAGCTTCATGGAAGAAGGATAACCCCAAAATTATTGAAGGAACTCAAGGACTTCTTTTACTTCCTGGAATGGAAGAAGAGCAGGAGCATAACCATGAGGAAGAAGGGCATCATCATGATTATGACCCACATACATGGTTATCTCCTAAAATGGCAATAAAAGAAGTTGAAGTGATTGAGAAGCAGCTGAAAAAACTATACCCACAAAAAGCTAAGACATTTGGAACTAATTCTGCAAAATATCTGAGTAAGTTAAAAAAATTGGATGAAAAATTTAGTTCAGAATTAAAAAATGCAAATCAGAAAAGTTTTGTAACCCAGCACGCAGCTTTTCGTTACTTAGCTCTAGACTATGGGTTAAAACAAATTCCCATATCAGGACTTAATCCTGATCAAGAACCTTCTGCCGCACGTTTAGCAGAATTAAAAAAATATGTAGAGAATAATGGCATAGAATATATTTATTTTGAAAATAATTCAAACAATAAATTCGCAAAAACTTTAGCGAGTGAAGCCAAAGTAAAAATAGCTGTTCTAAATCCATTAGAAAGTCTTACAGCAAAACAAATTAAGGAGGGGGAAAACTATATCTCTGTAATGGAGGAGAATTTGGAATCCCTTAAGAAAACGACCTCTGTTAAAGGTAAAGAAATAAAAGCAGAACACTCTCCTGAAAGTGAAAAAAATGTAGAAAATGGATATTTTTCGGATACTGATGTCAAAGATCGTTCATTGACTGACTACGCAGGAAATTGGCAGTCAGTGTACCCTTTGCTCCAAAATGGCACTTTAGATCAGGTGTTTGATTATAAATCAAAAATTAAGGGAGATAAGTCGCCTTCTGCATATAAGAAGTACTATGCAAAGGGATATGAGAGTGATGTGAGTAATATTTTGATTGATAGCCATACAATGACCTTTACGAAAAATAATGTAAAACATAAATATCACTATGAGTACAAAGGATTTAAAATTTTAAATTACGAAAAAGGTAATCGTGGAGTGAGGTATCTTTTTGAAACCGATGATAATAATGCTGGCGAGTTCAAATATGTACAGTTTAGTGATCATGCGATTTCACCGATGAAGGCAGCACATTTCCATATTTTTTATGGTTCAGACAGTCAGGAAAAAGTACTTGAGGAGCTTGAAAATTGGCCAACATTTTATCCAAGTGATTTATCACCACAAGAAATAGCACAAGAAATGATTGCTCATTAAACTATATATTTTGGAACTTAGATTGAGAAAAAAACAGCCGAGAACTTGTCTCGGCTGTTTTTTTAATTTTCGACAAATTTCTTAAGTGCGTGCCCTTCCAAGCCACCATTCAAGCCAATCAAGAGTTTGATGCGTGCTTTTTGAGAATTTACTTCAGGTGCAAACATCACACCAGCTTCTGCCAGCTTAGAACCACCACCTTCATAGGCGTAGACTGGTTCCGCTATACCATTGAAACAACGGGAAACGAGTACCACAGGAATACCAAGCTTGATAATATTCATTAATTTTTGTGCGGCTGTAGGGGGGAGATTACCTGCTCCCAACGCTTCAATAACCAGGCCATCTAAACTACTCAAATCAAATAAGTCAAAGACTTCACCGGTCATTCCGGCATAAGCTTTAACAATCGGGACTTTTCCTTTAACAGAAGAAATATCAAGATGTTGATTTTCGCCATCAGTATGGAAATAGAAGAGTTTGTGCTTTGTGGCTAAGCCAACTGGTCCGTGCGTTGGTGTCTGGAAAGTAGAAACATTGGTCGTATGTGTTTTTGTTACATATCGTGCTGAATGAATTTCATCATTCATCACTACAAGAACACCGCGATTATGAGAAGCATCGTCAGCAGCAACACGGAGTGCGCTGAGGAAATTATAGATACCATCTGTTCCTAATTCGTTGCTTGAGCGCATTGCGCCAGTCAATACAATTGGCATACCACGTGGAATTGTTGAATCCAAAAAGAAGGCTGTTTCTTCAAGTGTATCCGTGCCGTGAGTGATGACAACACCGTCAAATTCTTCTTGGTCGAAAGCTCTGTTGATACGTTTTTTGATCAAGAGCATTTCTTTGGGGGTGATGTGCGGACTAGGAAGGTTAAAAATATCTTCAGCGACCATGTGAATCGAATCAAGGTGCATATCTACCGAATTCATAGGGTTAACCGCGTTTGGCGCCACGCGACCACTGGCATCTTCCGCCATAGAAATGGTCCCCCCAGTATGCAACACTAAAATCTTTTTCATTAGTCAATTTCCTTTCAAACGTCAATAAAGTAAATTTATTATAGCATATTATAGGAGGGAATAAACAGCGACAAAGCTAAGTCCTCAACCATTTAGAAAATAATTAAAAAGAGTAGCATTTTAAATTTGGGGGACAGCCATTATTCGTGGAATTTTGGAAAAAAACCTGTATAATTAATAGGATAAGAAAGCTTAACGACGGGTTGAATTTAGCCGATAAGCAATAAACACATGAAGAATTTATGAGTATAAGGCATGGAAATGGATATAAAAGCAGTATTTTTCGATTTAGACGGCACTCTTTTTACGGGGACAAGATCAGTGGCTCCGAGTACGCGCGTTGCTATCGATGAATTAAAACGTAAAGATATATTAGTCGGGATCGCTACAGGACGAGGTCCTGCTTTTGCTTTGCCTTTGATGGAGGAACTTCATTTAGATTTTGCGGTAACTTATAATGGACAATACATCTTTACACCGAAAGCTGTTTTGCATGCAGAAGAGATTGATAAGAGGACCTTACGCAAAATCGTTCGTTTTGCCAAAGATAATCATCGAGATATCTCTTTAGGAGCAGCTCATGGTGTTAACGGCTCTAAACTTTTGAAATTTGGTGAAACACGGATGGCAGGGATTATTTCAGGTATTTTACCATCAGGCACTTCGGACATTGCGCGAAACAGTTTCAAGCATGTCGTACGTCGTGTAGTTCCACAGTCCAATTTTCTAAATATCTTGCGTGAGCCCATTTACCAAGTCATGATGGTCGCAACTCAATCAGAAACGGAAATGCTTGAAAAAGAATTTCCTAATTTGATGATTACGCGCAGCAATCCCTACTCTGTGGATATGATTCCATGTGATTCTGGCAAGCTTCGTGGTATCAAGATGATTGGTGAGCGTTATGGTTTCAATGAACATCAAGTCATGGCCTTTGGTGATTCGGAAAACGATTTAGAAATGTTGACACATGTCGAATATGGTATCGCGATGGGTAATGCTTCTGATCTTGTGAAGCAAAAAGCGACACATGTCACGACAAGTAACAATCATGATGGGATTGCTAAGGCACTTGCGCATTATGGTCTGATTGATTTCTCAACCAGTAATAATTTTATTTCACGTGATCAAAACTTTAATAAAGTAAAAGAATTCCATAAAATGATGGACGGTCGAAGCCAAGAGATTCCGCGTGCTTTTCCACCGCTGGAAGCGGGTTATCGTGCCGGATTTAAGGTCGAAGAAATTGTGGAATTTCTCTATGCTTCAGCAAACGGGGATAGTGATAAGTTTGACGAACTGACAGCAAATCTCCATGCAGATGTGGATAAGGCAGTCCGCAAGGTTAAACACAAAGCAAAAGAAGAAGCGCCGCTGATTGGTGAAGTCGATGCATTGATTGATTTACTTTACTTTACTTATGGAAGTTTAGTGCTTGCTGGTGTTGATCCTTATGATATTTTCAACTTTGTCCATGCAGCAAATATGGGTAAAATTTTCCCAGATGGGCAACCCCATTTTGATCCAGAAACACATAAAATTTTGAAACCTGATGATTGGGAAGAAAAATATGCCCCAGAAGGAAAAATAGAGCGTGAGCTTGAAAGACAAAAGAGAATTGCCTTGCGAAAAGCGCGTGTGCGTGAAGAAGACAACAAGAAAAAATAAAAAAGAAATCGCTGTAAGGCGGTTTTTATGCTTTTCACATCAGAGTCACAAACTCCGCCCCAAAATATGTTATAATAAAGCAGATATAAGCAGACAATTAGGGAGTTTTAGGTGAAAATGAATAAGTTTAAAGCGGTAATTTTTGACATGGACGGTGTCCTCGTTGACACGGAACAATTCTATGCTCAAAGACGTGAAGAATTCTTTAGCAATCATAATATTTCAATTCAACATATGAAATATTCTGATTTTATTGGAGGAAACATGCGAGAAATCTGGCCGCAAATCTTAGGTGTAGATTTTGACCAAGACGAAGCAGCCAAGCTACACGCAGCATATTTAAAACTAAAAGACAATAATCCACTTCCTTACAAAGAATTGCTTTTCCCGGATGTTAAGGCCGTTTTAGAAGCCTTAGAAAAAGATAACTATAAAATCGGTTTAGCTTCAAGTTCGGCCATGCAAGATATTGACGAAATGCTTAATGTACATGGTTTACGCCCCTACTTTAAGTCGATTCTTTCTGGTAATGACTTGAAAGCAACCAAACCGCATCCAGAGATTTATCAGCTGAGCATGAAGGCGCTCAATGTAAAGCCTGAGGAAACCTTAATCATTGAGGATTCCGAAAAAGGTATTGCCGCAGGTAAGGCAGCTGGAGCTACAGTCTGGGCTATTGAAGATACGCGTTTTGGAATGAATCAGGCTGCAGCAGATGCATGGTTCCCCAATCTCACGGCTGTTAAAGAAAAGCTAGAAAGTCTTTCAACAAACTAACAGCCTTGCGCATTCAAAAATATAGCCAATGTGTAAATAGACGCATAAAAGGAGAAGGAAATGAAAAGTGTACAGAGATTTTCACCAATAACAATTGTGTTAGTCATGGTTATCGTGCAAGCTCTGGAAAGTTTCTTGCTTATCTTTTCGGGCTCACGAATGATGGCTGTGTTCTATCTGTTTTTGATGAACATCCTTATCACAGTCGGCATCTTACTTCAAGCTCGAAATTATCGTTTAAGAAGAGTGGAATTCATCAGGAAAATAAATGATGAAGCAGAAAACTCACTCAATGCAACCTTGGACAATATGCCTATCGGTGTCATTCGCTACAATAAAGAGACCTATGAACCGGAATGGTTCAATCCCTTTATCGATTTGATTTACCATGGGGATGATCGTGTCCTTGATAAAGAAGAAGTTAAGGCAATTATTCAAAAGTATCATGAAGAAAGAAACCAATTTTTCACGATTGAGAAGAAAAAATATTTTATCACCTTAGATGATGAAAAAAATCTTATTTATTTAGCAGATGCAACTTCTGAGGCTAACAGTCGTGAGAGCTTGCAGGAAAGTCGTGCTGTTATTGGAAGTATTTCGGTTGATAACTATGATGATGTCACCGATTTGATTGCGGACAGTGAACGGACCAAGGTTAATAGTTTGATTGCCAGCAATTTGGAAAGTTTCGCAAGCAAATACGGTGTTTATTTGCGTCGTGTTTCAAGCAGCCGTTACTATTTCTTTTGTGATTATGGCATTTTGAACCGAATGATTGAGGATAAGTTTTCTTTACTGAAAGATTTTCGGAAAAATTCAGCTGAAAGCAAGATTCCCCTTACCTTATCTGTGGGGGTATCCTATGGCTGGAATGATTTCCCAAGTATTGGTAAAACCTCTCTCAACAACCTTGAGTTAGCTTTAGTTCGCGGTGGGGACCAAGCAGTCCTTCGGGAGAACACACCGCAAGCCAAAACAATTTATTTCGGTGGTAATTCCGAAAGCCGTACTCAAAAATCAAGAACGCGTGCGCGGGCCATCTCAACAGCATTGCAAACTATCATCAGTGAAAGTGAAGATGTCTTTATCGTTGGGCATCGCTTCCCAGATATGGATGCCTTAGGTGCAGCAATTACGATGAAAAACTTTGTCAACATGTCAGGAAAAGAAGCTTATGTGGTTTATGATCCGGAGCAACTGATGCCAGAGGTGAGCCGAGCTATTGATCTAGTAAACGAAACTGAAGAAGGCTTCGCACATATTATTAAACTTGAAACGGCTTTTGATATGAAGACTGAAAACTCCTTGCTTATCATGGTTGATCACTCGAAGACGACACAAACACTCAGTCTTGATTTCTATAAGGCCTTTAGTAAACTGGTTGTTATTGACCATCATCGTCGAGATGATGATTTCCCTGAGCATGCCTTGCTTTCTTATATTGAATCAAGCGCAAGTTCAGCCAGTGAGTTAGCAGTCGAGCTTTTACAATTTCATGAATATAACTCGAAAATGACGGTAACTGATGCTAGTATTGCACTAGCTGGGATTGAGTTGGACACGAAACATTTCACCAAAGCAACAACTTCCCGTACTTTTGAAGTGGCTGCTTATCTACGCTCGCAAGGTGCTGACAATAACCTGATTAAAGGAATTTTGGCTACTGAGTTTGAAAAATATAAAAAAATTAATGAAATTATTCTTAACTCAGAATATGTTGCCCCAGGAGTTGTGGTTGCCTTAGGTAAACCTGACCAAAAATACGATAATGTCGCGACTGCTAAAGCCGCAGACACCTTGCTTGATATGGCAGATGTCCAAGCTGCATTCTCGATTACAAATCATCAAAATGGCTATATTTCCATCTCGGCGCGTTCATTTAAAGACTATAACGTCCAAACGATCATGGAAGCCATGGGAGGTGGCGGACACTTTAATGCCGCCGCAACACAAATATACGAACGAAATATCGATGAAGTCAAAAAGGACCTCATCGCATTAATTAAGGAAAGAGAGAACGAACAATGAAAGTAGTATTTTTAGCAGATGTAAAAGGACAAGGAAAAAAAGGCGAGATCAAAGAAGTACCAACAGGTTATGCAAATAACTTTCTCCTTAAGAAAAATTTAGCAAAAGTTGCAACAAGTGCTGCTGTAGCAGAACTTCAAGGTAAAACAAAAGCTAAAGAAAAAGAAGAAGCTGAAGAGCTCGCAGCAGCTAAAGCATTGAAAGAACGTCTTGAACAAGATGATGTAATGGTTGAAATCAAGATGAAGGTTGGAACGACAGGTCACACCTTCGGTGCTGTGGATAAAGCAGATATCGCGAAAGCACTTCAAAGTCAATTGGATGTTAAAGTAGACAAACGTAAAATTCAATTGATTAATAAGATTCAAGCGCTTGGAATTAAAGATGTTCCAATCAAATTGCACCGTGATGTAACTGCTACAGTCAAGGTCAAAGTAAGCGAGAGATAACATGCCTGATATTGATATTATCAAAGCACCACCACAAGATTTAGCCGCCGAACAAGCCGTTTTGGGGGCTATTTTCCTTGATAGTGACCGCTTGATTGAAGTGAAAGAATTTCTTTCTACGGATGACTTTTACAAAAACGCACACAAGATTATTTTCCGAGCCATGGAACACTTGTCGGACAATCGTGAAGCGATTGATGTGTTAACTGTCCGCTCGCTTTTAGAAAATCAAAACGACTTAGAGACTATCGGGGGCATTGCTTACATTGCTGAGCTTGCTACTGCAACACCAACGGCTGCTAATGCCTCTTATTACGCAAAAATTGTTGCTGAAAAATCTTTACTGCGTCAGTTGATTAATAAATTAACACAAAGTGTAGAGAAAGCTTATAGTCAGGAAGATCCCGCCGAGGATGTTCTTGCGGAAGCTGAAAAGTCATTGATCGATGTGCAGCAAGGGCGTAATACATCAAGCTTTCGTCGGATTTCAGACGTCTTGTCGATGAACCTAGACGATCTGGAAGAACGGGCTAAACAAAAATCAACGATTACAGGTATCGCGACAGGTTATCCGGCCTTGGATGCCATGACGACTGGTCTCCATGAGGAGGAACTTATTATTCTTGCTGCACGTCCAGCCGTGGGTAAGACTGCCTTTGCTTTAAATATTGCACAAAATATTGGGACAAAACAAGATAAAACGGTGGCTATCTTTTCATTGGAAATGGGTGCAGAAAGCCTTGTTAACCGGATGCTTGCAGCTGAAGGAACGATTGAATCGCATAACTTACGTACCGGTCAGCTTAATGACGAAGAGTGGAACCAGTATTTTATTGCTATGGGGACACTTTCGAAAGCAAGTATTTACATTGATGATACTCCAGGGATTAAGATTACAGAAATACGGGCACGCTCTCGTAAACTCGCACAGGAAACAGGCAATCTTGGCCTAATCGTTATTGATTATTTGCAGTTGATTTCAGGGACAGGACGAGAAAATCGCCAACAAGAAGTTTCAGAAATTTCACGTCAGTTGAAGATTCTGGCTAAAGAGTTAAAAGTTCCTGTCATTGCTTTGAGTCAGCTTTCACGTGGAGTAGAGCAACGTCAGGATAAGCGTCCTGTCTTATCAGACATTCGTGAATCTGGGTCAATTGAGCAAGATGCTGATATTGTCGCCTTTCTTTATCGGGACGATTATTATGACCGTGCCGGAGCAGATGACGAGGATGATGGCTTTAACGATGTCCCAGAAGTAGACAATAAAGTCGAAGTTATTATTGAAAAAAACCGTTCAGGAAGTCGGGGAACTGTCGAGTTACTCTTCCTGAAAGAATACAACAAATTTGCTAGTATCGATAACAGATATGAAGACTAGCATTTCTAGGTGTATTCATGTTATAATGGATAAGATTTAAAATTTAAAATGGTAAGCTAGGCGGAAAACGCCTGTCTTTGCATTTCTAGAGAAAAATTGGAGAGTAAAATGGATAACCAAAATCAAAGCCAAGAAGTAGGAAAAATCGTAGATATCAGAAAACAAGTTGAAGAACATGTTGGTCAAACCATTGAAATTACATCACAATTTGGACGTAAACGTGAAAATCGTCATAAAGTCAACTTGATTGAGACTTATGCCACACACTTTGTTATTGAAAATATTCCAGCACGTGGTCCAAAAACAACAGAGTCTTATCAATATGCTGACATCTTGACTCAAACAATTTTGATTCACTATCCAAATAAATAATTTGTTTATTTGTGAAGTTTTCTAGTAGTGAGTGCTCATGTAACTAACTGCAACAATATCTAGTGTTTGCTTGGTCTTCTACGGAGCCGTCGCATTCACCAAATGGGTTACATAAAAAGCTTCTCAAACATAAGATTATAAAAATCCAAAGAAAGGAGTAAATATGACATCTTCAAGCCTATCAATGATGCCTGTCAAAGGTGGTTCAGGAAATGCTTTTGTTGGCGAAAGCGACAATAAGCGTGTTTTTATTAAAAAAAATTGTAGCCCTTTTTTGACAAGTGTGTATCTTGAAGGTATTACGCCACAAGTCTTATGGACGAAGCGTACAGCAGAAGGTGACATGTTAGCTGCTCAACCTTGGATTAATGGCCATACGTTGAAACCATATGAAATGAATGATTCACGTATTGGTGAAATTTTGCGGCATTTGCATCAAAGCGAAAAGCTTATTGAAGCCTGTAAAAAGTTAGATAACGAGGTCATGCTTCCAGCTGATCTTTTGGAACAAGTACTGAGTAAAAGTTCAATCTTTGAAACCAATGGTTTTCTCTCAAATGTCGTTGTGGAACTCTCAGAAAATCTTCCAGAATTAAAGGAAGATGATATCACAGTTGTTCATGGTGATGTGAACCATAAAAACTGGTTGGTTGACGATGAAAGTGATAAAGTTTATCTCGTAGATTGGGATACTGTTCTTTTAAGTAGCCCTTTAGTGGATATAGCACATGTTCTAACACACTATATCAAACCAGAAAACTGGGAAGAGTGGCTCCATCAAGCAGGCTATAAAACAGCTAAAAATATAGAACATGAATTAATCTGGTATGGAAAACTTTCTTTCCTACGTCAGATTTCAGAATATATGGCAAGAGAGCAAATTAAGGAAACAGAGCAAGAAATTGCGCGTTTTCAAAATTTTTGCCGTTTATTTTAAAACTTAGAAAATAAAAATAGGAGGCTTGCCTTCTTATTTTTTCAAAAAATAGGAGAAAAAATGCGCGTAAGAAATCGTAAAGGCGCTGCGGAACACTTAGAAAGTAACGCACATGTTGTTGTAGAAAATCCAGCAGACTTTAAAGGACGTTGGGCAGAGCGTTTTGGAAATGATCATCCCATTCATATTGAAGTTGGATGTGGTAAGGGCGGTTTTATCACAGGCATGGCTGCTCAAAACCCAGAGATTAATTATATTGCGATTGATATGCAACTATCCGTCTTATCTCACGCTTTAGACAAGGCTTTGGAAGCCAACCTACCTAATGTACAAATGATGTTGGTTGATGGCGCAGCATTAACCGAATACTTCGAGGATGCTGAAGTTTCGCGTGTTTATCTGAACTTCAGTGATCCGTGGCCAAAAACACGTCATGAAAAACGCCGGTTGACTTATAAGTCATTTTTAGAAACTTATGAACAAATCCTGCCACCAGAAGGTGAAGTCCACTTTAAAACAGATAACCGTGGTCTATTTGAATATTCATTGGCAAGTATGAGTCAATATGGTATGATTTTAGAAAAAGTCTGGTTAGACTTGCACGCAGATGAAGAATTTGCCAAAGTCAATGTAATGACAGAGTATGAAGCAAAATTCTCAAGCAAGGGGCAAGTGATTTACCGTTTAGAAGCAAAATTCCCAAAGAGAGGTTAAGCTATGAGATGTCCAAAATGTCAATCTGAATCGTCACGAGTAGTAGATTCACGTCAAGCTGATAATATGATTCGTCGTCGACGTGAATGTGAAAATTGTGGAAACCGTTTCACAACTTTTGAGCGGATTGAAGAAATGCCACTTTTGGTCATAAAACGTGACGAAACCCGTGAAGTTTTTAATCGTGATAAAATTATTACTGGAATAGTGCGCAGTGCCCGTAAGCGACCAGTGACGAGTGAATCTATTGAAAAATTGGTTGATCGTGTCGAACAGAGAGTACGCCGCTTAGAGAAAAATGAAGTACGGACCGAAGTTATCGGCGAATTTGTTATGGAAGAATTAATGGATTTGGATGATATTACCTATGTTCGTTTTGCAAGTGTGTACCGTTCCTTCAAAGATGTGAGTGAAATCGAAGATTTACTTAAAAAGATTACGAAAAAAGACTAACGGTTCTATAAAAGAGAAATAAAAGGATGAACTATGAGACCAGGCGATTCATTTTCTATTCTAAATCGAGGAAAAATCAGCTTTGATGCTGATACTTTTTCGCTACTTTACTTGCCCATTATTGGGCGAGATGCTTTTGGGCTTTATCAACTCTTGCGCGTTTTTTCGACGGGCAAGATTTCTCATTTTTTAGAGTATCTTGATTTTGGTCTCAATCCTTTTATTGAAGCTTTAGATAAACTTTCAGGGATTGGGCTCGTGCGGGTATTTGACCAACAACCGGGCTATCTTATGGAGGTAAAAAGTCCTTTAACTTTTGAAGAATTTTTAGCAGACGAATTTTATAAGCAATTATTGATTTCACGTATTGGGGAAAATAAAGTTAAAGCTTTGGCAAAAAAACATGAACCGGATGCTTTGGAAATTACAAAAAAATTTCATGAAGTTTATGCTGTGAAATTTGAACCGACTCAGACAGTCGTTCAAGCAGAAAAATTTGACTTGAACTCTTTTAAGAGCATTATGGAAAACCAACATTTGACTTTTGCAAATGAAAATCAGGATATCTTGACTCTCTATGGTTTGGCGGAAAAATTTGATCTTAACTGGTATGAATTATTTAAAGCAGCTGAGCAAACTGCCAATGCTGATAAGACTTTAAATACAGCAAACTTAACAAGAATGCTTGCTGGGAAATCGGAACCTTTGCCTGCCTTATCGGAATTTCCTAAAGGTTTTCAAGATTTGATTGTTATTAGTAAAGAAGTTTCCCCGCGTGATTTTTTAAACAAGCTTAAACAACAAGCTGGTGGTTTTGCTTCGCAAGAAGAACTGAAGATTTTGAATAATTTAGACAAGCAAAATATTACTGACCAAGTACAAAATATTTTGATACACTATGTCTTGATTCAACAAGGGAATGCGAGTCTCAATGCTCGATTTGTCAATACTCTGGCAAATGATTGGCTGCGCCATAAAGTATACAATGCGGAAACCGCAGTGAAAAGAATACTGGAGCGTCAGCAGCAAGCAGAACAAAAGCAAAAAAGTAATAAAAATTATAAAAACTCAGGTAAGCTGGTCAAAAAAGCGCCTCAATGGTCCAATGCCAGCTATGTAAACACGACCAGTGCAGAAGATATTGCCAAGTTCGAACAATATAAGGCTTCCCGCCGTAAGGATAAGAAGGAGAATTGAGCATGGAATCAATTGGAGAGCTTTTGAGTAAGCGCCCAGATGTACGTGGAAATTTTGACAAGCTCGTTGCTGAAGTGATGAAAAATGAACAAGTTCAAGCTTTTATTTCTGAAAATCAAATGACTGAAGATGAAGTACAGCGTAGCTATTCAAAGTTTTATGAATTTGTTAAAGAGCGAAAAAAATTTGAAGAACATGAAAAAAGGGCAGCTGATGGCTATGAACCTGTCTTGATTATGAATCATGGTTACGCAGATGTTTCCTATCAAACCACAGCAGAATTAGCTCATCGTCAAGAAGTCAGCAATCAATTGCGTCGTGTTCAAATCATTGGTTTACCTAAAGAGATGAAGCAAATAGATTTTTATGCAGATGTCTTTACAGACAATCAAAATCAATTTGACTTGTTTCGGAAAGTGGAAAACTTTATCGACAACTTTCCCCAAGAAAAAGGGATTTATATTTATGGTGACTTTGGCGTAGGTAAATCCTTTATTATGGCCGCAATGGCAAATGAGCTCTCGAAAAAAGGCGTTTCCACCACTTTATTACACTATCCAACCTTTATTTCTGACCTTGATTTTGAGAATGCGAAATATTGGGTCAACGAAATTAAAAAAGTTGAAGTCTTGGTCTTAGATGATATTGGTGCCGAACTTAATAATGCCTGGGTACGCGATAGTATTCTGCAAGTTATTTTACAGCATCGTATGCAAGAAAATCTTCCGACATTTTTCACATCAAATTTAAATATGACAGAGCTTGAGTTACATTTGGCTGAGACTAAAAAAGCAGATGAAATCTGGCCAGCAAAACGTGTCATGGAGCGTGTGAAGTATTTAGCGTCTGAAGTTCGTTTAGAAGGAGTAAATCGCCGACATGAATGAGACAATTGATCTGATGATGCAACATAGTTCAGTACGTAATTTTACGGATGAAAAAATTCCAGAACATGTATTAAAAACGATTGTTGATGCGGGACGTGCAGCACCAAACTGGAAAAACTTTCAATCTTATTCGGTGATTCTTGTGCAATCTCAGGAACAAAAAGATGCTATTTTTGCCCAACAGCCCCAAAAAGCAATTAAAAATTGTGCTGCTTTTTTGGTTTTTGTTGGAGATCTTAATCGAGCTAAAATAGCAGTCGAAATGAACGGTGGTGAGTTTCAACCAGAAGGTGTAGAATCGCTCCTTATTACTTCAGTCGATGCTGCAGTAGCTGGTCAAAATACATTACTTGCTGCTCAGTCTCTTGGTTATGGCGGTGTAATGGTCGGTTTAATTCGTGATCAAGCACGAGAAATTTCTGAGATATTAAACTTGCCTGATTACACTTATCCGATTTTTGCTGTGGCTCTTGGAAAACCTGCACGTGTAAATCCAGTAAAACCTAGATTACCTTATGAAGCTGTTGTATTTCCTGAGAAGTATATTCCACAAGATGAAGAAGTACTGCGCGCCTATGATAAAGTTCAAGATGATTATGCTGGTTCACGTCGTCTCAATTCTACATGGTCAAGTCGAATGGTTGATCAATGGGGAAAACCAGAGCTAAAAGCTTCAACAGAGAATCTTAAAGAAAAAGGACTTTTATGAAGAAAATTCTTTCACCAAAGCTTCCTACTGAGTTAGAAGTTGTCGATTTTACTACCCTTGAAGATAATGAAGCCTACCAAGTAGAGTTGAAAAATCAAGAAATCTATTTAGAGGAACGACAACTTTTCAGTGGCTGTCGTCTACAAAATATTAATTTTGAGTTAGATGTGACTGCCGATTTAGAATTTACGGATTGTGTTTTTGAAAAGTGTGATTTTTCTAACCTTATTTTTTCTAAATTTGGCTTTTATCGTTGTATTTTTAAAGATTGTAAATTGCTAGGTACTGAATTTACCAATGCTTTTTTGCAGGATGTCCAATTTCAGGATTGTTTGCTTAATTACGTTAATTTTTCAAGTGCGAGCTTGAAGAATGTGCTCTTTGCAGACAGTATGATGAAAGAAAGTCTATTTATTGCTAGTCAATTTAAGCAGGTACGCTTTGAAGGGAATGACTTGGAGCTTACGAATTTCTGGGAAACTGCTTTATCCGGGATTGATTTTTCAAGTAACACCTTTGAGCGCCTTGACGTGAGTCCTGAACTGGCTAAAAACATTAAAGTTAATCTAAGTCAAGCAGCTTTTTTTGCTGCTTTACATGGAATTGAGATTGTATAAGTCTTGGAAGATTCAAGACTTTTTATTTTAAAATAGCCTATCAGAATTGACCATTTAATTTAAAAACCGCTTTGAGCTAAAGCGGTTTTTAAATTAAAAAAATTTTTAAAGAAGAGTCCAATCACTAAAGAAAACGTTTTCTTGTTTTGGACCCAACAGCTTAATTTCGAAGCAAAAATTAGGCTATAATTTAATTGTGAGGAAAAAAGATGCTTAGTTATAACTTAGATATCCTACTATTTTCAGAAAGACGTTTCTGGAAACTCGATAAAATACTCGAAGTTACTGGACTCAAAAGCCCTGAATTTCAGAGACAACTCGTCGAATTAAATCAAATATTGCAAGATAAAAATCAAAGACAGCTAGAATTTACCAATAATGTATTAGCGATTCCTGAAAAGCTAGAAAGTTTCGAAGAAATTCGCTTTAATATCGAAGAATATGAACTAACATTGAGCGAAGAGAAACGTCAATTCCTGATTTATTTACTTTGCTTTTCTAAACGTTCAGTATTAGCCATCAGTGATTTTCAGTCCCTTTTAAATGTAAGTCGAAACACTGTCTTATCTGATATTAAAAAGTTGCGTCAGCAGCTAGATAACGAAAACATACGTCTAGAATACTCACGCAAGTTAGGCTTTTACCTCCAAGGGGCATCGAAAGAATTACGTAAAACGACCTGGCGTTTCTTACAAGAACTCCATGAAGAGAGTGATTACTATGTTTTGTCGAAGCATCTCAATCTTAAAAATCCCCTCTTTATACACCAAGTAGGACAGCAGATCAGTCGCTTAATTGCTGAATTAAGTGTACAGGTTATCCATAGTCGATATCTTCCGATGCTGATATACCTTGCTTTACTTCAATCACATCTTGGAGAAACAGATCTATTTCAGGAAGATGTACTGGAAGTAGAAGCATTACTGATTGGCATGAGTGATGGCAACTTTGAAAAGTCTGGTTTTGATTTTCTTTATCGTATTGGCTTTGAGATTATGGAAAATGTAATGAAACTTGCAGCGGTTCAGTTTGAAGATTTTACAAAAACCTTCGCTGCCTTACGTGCCCATCTGGTTCCTGCCTATTTTCGACTGAAATACCACTTCGAAATAGAGAATGTTCTTTTGGACAAAATAAAAACAGATTATTCCTCTCTGTTTGAATTAATGGACCTTGCTTTATCACCATTACACGAGGCTTGTGGAGAAATTTCCGAAGCGGAACGCGCCTACTTTGTCATTCTCTTTGGTGGAGAAATTTATAAAAAAAAGTATACACAAAGTCTTCGTGCTATTGTCTTATGTGTAAACGGTATAAGCTCAAGTTTAATTATGCGTAAACGATTGGAAAATATGTTTCCCAGCATGACTTTTATCCTGAGTACAGCCGTCTCTGATTTGGACAAAATTCCTGCTTTTTCTTATGATATTATCTTTTCGACAGTACCTGTGATGACTGATAAAAAACTCTATTTTATGTCAGCTTTTCCAGACAGTGAAGAAGAGACAAGACTTTACAATCGCTTAGCACAAGATTTTAATTTACCTGGCTTTTATAAACCCAATGCTAGAGCTATCTTACGTGCTATCGAGCCTTACGTCGACATTAAAAGTAATGCGACCAAGAAGCAACTGACGCGGATTATTGACCGCAAGCTAAACAACAAAAAGACAGAAAGTGAGGCATTAGGTGTAATGCTTTCAGATTTATTAACTAAAGAAAAGATTCATTTTACAGATGAGAAACTTGACTGGCGGAGCGCAATTGAGCTTGCAGCTCAGCCATTATTGAATCAAGGAGAAATCGAACCCTCTTATATTTCAGCTATTATTAATCGTGTAGAGGAATTTGGCCCTTATATTGATTTAGGTATGGGCATTGCGTTGCCGCATGCGCGTCCTGAAGATGGGGTTAAAAAGCTCGGTATGTCATTTCTTAGATGTGAACAACCAGTATATCTTCAAGATAATCCCAAACATGAAATAAAGATTTTCATTGTCCTTGCAGCTATTGATAATGAAACGCATCTTCGCGCCTTATCTACTTTAACCCAAATATTATCAAATAAAGATGAACTCAACAAAATGCTAACTGTAGAAACAGTAGCAGAACTCGAACAAATTTTTGCAGAAAAAGAAGGAGAATAATATGAAAATCGCATGTGTATGTCAATCAGGATTAGGAACAAGTTTTATGGTACAAATGAATCTTCAAGCCCTTTTACAAGAAATGGGCTTAGATGTTAATGACTTTGAACTTGATCATATGGATGTGGGATCAGCTACACCAGATTCTGCGGATTATTTCTTTGTGGAGTCCACATTAACAACAGCTTTGCCTAATATTCCAACAGAAAAGATTGTACCTTTGTCTTCAATTATTGATCGAGATGCTGCGCGTGAAGCACTGGTTAAAGTCTTAGATGAAAGAGGGATTGCCCACAACTAAGCAAAAAAAGTAATTAAAAAGAATCGAAAATAAACTTAGGAGAACAAAAAAATGAATGGAGTTTTAAACTTTATTGTCTCTGTTGCGACGACGCCTGCCCTACTTGTTGGTTTAATTGCCATGCTTGGACTAATCTTACAAAAGAAACCAGCAACAGCAGTTATTCAAGGGTCAGTGAAGACCTTTGCTGGATTCTTGGTCTTGGTTGGAGGAGCTGGTATCTTGGTGGGTGCGCTTGCACCTTTTGCCGATATGTTCCAACATGCCTTTCATGTGAAAGGTATTGTCCCAACCAATGAAGGTGTGGTTGCCTTAGCACTCGTTGAGTACGGGACACCGACGGCCTTGATTATGCTTGTCGGGATGATTGTGAATATTCTGCTTGCTCGCTTTACACGATTTAAATACATCTTCTTGACAGGTCAAGCCATGCTCTATGTTTCTTGTATGGCGGCGGTGATTCTTGTTTCTGCCGGAATGGGCGAAACTTGGATAACCATTCTTCTTGGCGGTATCTTTGAAGGAACGCTTTTAACAGTCACACCAGCTATTTGTCAGCCATTTATGCGTAAAATCACAGGAACTGATAATGTAGCGATGGGACATACAGGTAATATTGGATATGCTCTTGCAGGATGGCTCGGTAAAACTTTTGGTGATCCTGATCCTGAAAAATCAACAGAAAAGTTGAACATTCCTAAATCATTGGGCTTTTTACGAGATTCGACAGTATCCATTTCCTTACTGATGGCTGCAGTCTATATCCTTTTAGCTATAGCCGCAGGTCCATCTTATGTCGAAACAGAGCTTTCTAGCGGTACAAACTTTGTGATTTTCTCTCTTGTTCAAGCAGGAACTTTTGCAGCAGGATTTGTCGTTGTTCTACAAGGGGTGCGTATGATTTTAGCCGAAATCGTACCGGCTTTTCAAGGGATTGCCCAGAAATTGGTTCCCAACTCAAAACCGGCTTTGGATGTACCAATCGTCTTTCCTTATGCACCAAATGCGGTATTGATCGGTTTCTTCGTTTCCTTTATCACAGGATGTTTATCGATGGTTGCTATGCTCGTCATGGGAACAACGGTTATCATTCCGGGCGTTGTTGGACATTTCTTCTGCGGTGCAGCAGCAGCAATATTTGGTAATGCCAATGGCGGACGACGTGGAGCAGTGATTGGAGCAATTGCTAATGGGCTCCTCTTATCTTGGTTACCTCTTTTCATTATTCCATCTTTAGGTGCTTTCGGAGCAGATGCTTCAGCCACATTTGCGGATACAGATTACCTGATTCCAGGTATCATTGTTGGCCGAGTTGGTGAAATGGGATCTGGTGCAATTGCCGCTCTGATCCTAGGATTTCTCGCTGTTGTCCTGATTCTTAGTGCAGTCTTAAATGCCAGAGATAAAGCCAAAGTTTAAGTCAATGTCAATGTTTACAAAAATCAGTTTTCGCTCAGGAAATCTGATTTTTTAGTAAGATGAAAATAAAAAACGTTTTCAATTATGTTATAATAAAATGTATTATCAAAAGATTAAATGGAGAAAAATATGTTTGACAACACCGATCAGTTAGCTGTAAATTCAATCCGTACTTTGTCAATGGATGCTATCCAAAAAGCAAATTCTGGACATCCAGGATTGCCAATGGGTGCGGCACCAATGGCTTATGTTCTTTGGAGCAAGTTTTTGAATGTGAACCCACAAACAGGGCGTAAATGGTCTAACCGCGACCGCTTTGTCCTCTCTGCAGGACACGGTTCGGCAATGCTTTACAGTCTTTTACACTTGGCAGGCTATAAAGTATCAATGGATGACTTGAAAAACTTCCGCCAATGGGGCTCAAAAACTCCAGGACATCCTGAAGTAGACTGGACAGATGGTGTAGAAGCGACTACAGGTCCTTTAGGACAAGGAATCGCCAATGCTGTCGGTATGGCAATGGCCGAAGCTCATTTAGCTGCTACTTACAATAAACCAGATTTTGATATTGTAGATCACTATACTTATGCCTTAAATGGTGACGGTGACCTTATGGAAGGTGTTTCTCAAGAAGCAGCTTCACTCGCTGGTAAATTAAAACTCGGAAAACTTGTGCTGTTCTATGATTCAAATAATATCTCTCTTGATGGTGATTTGGATAAATCATTTATTGATGATATTAAAATGCGTTTTGAAAGCTACGGTTGGCAACATATCTTGGTTAAAGACGGCAACGATTTGACTGAAATTGCAGCAGCTGTAGAGCAAGCAAAAGCTGAAACTGAAAAACCAACAATTATTGAAGTTAAGACTGTTATTGGATTCGGTGCTGAAAAACAAGGCACTTCAGCAGTACACGGTGCTCCTCTTGGTGCAGAAGGCATAGAATTTGCGAAGAAAGCTTACGGCTGGGACTATCCAGAATTCACTGTTCCTGAAGAAGTGACTGAGCGTTTCCGTCAAACATTGAATACACGTGGCGAAGCCATGGAACAAGTATGGAATGATACTTTCAAGGCTTATGCTGAAAAATATCCAGAACTTGCTGAACAATATGTAAAAGCATTTGAAAATGAAACTCCTGAACTTGATTTAAGCAAGCATGAACTTGGTTCAAGCAAAGCTTCACGTGTAACTTCACAAGAAGCTATCCAAGAACTCTCAGCACAAATGCCAAACCTTTGGGGTGGTTCAGCTGACTTATCAGCATCAAACAATACAATGGCTAAAAATGATACAGACTTTATGCCGGATAACTATGCTGGTCGTAACATTTGGTTTGGTGTCCGTGAATTTGCGATGGGTGCAATTATGAACGGTATTGCCCTTCACGGCGGTACACGCGTTTATGGTGGTACATTCTTCGTCTTCAGTAATTACATGCTTCCAGCAGTACGTATGGCTGCACTTCAAGAATTGCCTGTTACCTATGTTTGGACTCATGATTCAATCGCAGTTGGTGAAGATGGTCCAACACACGAGCCTGTTGAACAATTGGCTTCAGTACGTTCTATGCCAAACTTAGATACTATCCGCCCTGCAGATGGTAATGAAGTGGTTGCTGCATGGCGTCGTGCAGCTTCAAGCAAAAAACGTCCAACAGCGCTTGTTTTGACACGTCAAAACTTGCCAGTTCTTGAAGGAACAGCACAATTGGCTGAAGAAGGCCTCAATCGTGGTGCCTACATTCTCTCTAAAGAAGAAGGTGAGCTTGAAGGAATTATCATCGCGACAGGTTCAGAAGTAGCACTTGCGCTTGAAGCTAAAAAAGAGTTAGGAAAAGGCGTACGTGTCGTTTCTATGCCTTCAATGAATATCTTTGACGAACAATCTGCAGAGTATAAAGAAGAAATTCTTCCGAAAAATGTCTGCTGCCGTTTGGCTGTCGAAGCAGGAACAAGCTTCGGTTGGGCGAAATATATTGGTTTAGCAGGAGCTACAGTCACAGTAGATAAATGGGGCGCTTCAGCACCTGCCAATATCGTTTTACCAGAATATGGTTTTACAGTAGAAAATGTTGTTAAAACATATAAAGAAATGAAAGACAACTGCCCTAAAGATTGCTGCTAATCGAAAATCATGCGGTAAAAAAGCTTTTGTTGCACTGAGACTTGCAGATTATGCTATAATAAGTTCATGCGATGAGTCGATCTTCTACTTTAGTAGATTATTGAAGCACAGGAGTTCTGGAACATTTGGTTGTTCGTGCAGGAAGCATGAGAACTTGTTAGCGCGTGTGAACCGCTCTGACACAATGAAAGTTGCCTGAAAGATCTCTCTTTTGAGAGGTCTTTTTTTTGTGAAATAAAGCGTGGAAAGACCAGTTGTTTCCTTTGGAATTAATGATATAATAGAGGGGTGTAAATCTATCTATTATATTTTAGGAGAGACTATTGAGCGTAATGATGTACAGCCTTTTTGATGTAGAGGGTAATGCAGAAGCGATAATATCTTATACAGAAAATGCGATGAAAAAAGAAGGAAAAACTTCAGAAGAAATAGAATTGTATAAATCTGAAGTTGAAAACAGTGATTATCCCGGACTTGTCAGTGTATCTGTGAGTATGTTGGATGAGTTGAATGGGATGCACACCCGCCAAGAAGTGAAACATATAGAGTAAGTAAAAAGTAGAGTATTTCAAAAATACTCGCTTTTTTGATAGAAAAATAATAATGTCCTGAAAGAATGTAAAATGTAGGAAAAATAAGGTTTCTAAGCTACTGAATTTGTGAAGTTTGTGAATTCACAAACTTCACAAGCGCTTACAAAAGAAATGCGAAAGAAGTGTGCTAAACTTATATTGTAAAAATATTTACAAGCTTTTACAATAAAAAAAGGAGATTTTCCAACATGAAAATCGTTATTATAGGCACAAATCACGCAGGTATTGCTGCGGCAAATACATTATTAGACAACTATCCTGGTCATGAAATTACCATGATAGACCGTAATAGTAATATGAGTTACTTGGGCTGTGGTACAGCTTTATGGGTGGGTCGTCAAATTGATCAACCGAATGAACTTTTCTATGCACGACCAGATGATTTTGAAGCAAAAGGTGCGAAGGTGTTGACTGAAACTGAAGTATCGTCTATTGATTTCGAGCATAAAAAAGTGTATGCTACAACAAAATCCGGAGAAGAGCGTGAGGAAGATTATGACAAACTTATTCTTGCGATGGGTTCAAGACCAATCATTCCCAAAATTACAGGTAATGAATTAGAAGGTATTCATTTTCTCAAACTCTTTCAAGAAGGACAAGCAGTAGATGAGGAATTTGCTAAGGAAGAAGTGAAACGTATTGCAGTTATTGGGGCGGGGTACATTGGTACAGAAATAGCTGAAGCAGCAAAACGCCGTGGAAAAGAAGTTTTATTGTTTGATGCGGAAAGCACAGCTTTAGCTTCATATTATGACGAGGACTTTGCGAAAGGAATGGACGAAAACCTTTCAAATCATGGGATAGAGCTTCATTTTGGTGAAACTGCTGAAGCTTTTAAAGGTACAAATGGTCGGGTTTCTCAAATTGTGACCAATAAAGAGACTTACGATGTGGATATGGTAATTAACTGTATCGGTTTTACAGCAAACAGCGCTCTTGTGGGAGACAAACTCGACACACTTCGAAATGGAGCAGTGAAGGTAGATAAACATCAACAGACAAGTAATCCCGATGTCTATGCAGTTGGAGATGTAGCTACGATTTATTCAAATGCTCTACAAGATTTTACATATATTGCTCTTGCTTCTAATGCGGTACGCTCAGGGATTGTCGCTGGACACAACATTGGCGGAACAGCCCTAGAATCAGCTGGTGTTCAAGGGTCAAATGGTATCTCAATCTTCGGCTATAATATGACTTCTACAGGTTTCTCTGTTAAGGCCGCTCAAAAATTTGGTTTAGATGTTGCTTATACTGATTTTGAAGATAAGCAAAAAGCTTGGTTCCTTCATGAAAATAATGATAGCGTGAAAATTCGTATTGTTTATGAAAAATCAAGCAGACGTATCGTAGGTGCGCAAATGGCGAGCTATGGGGAAATTATCGCGGGAAATATCAATATGTTCAGCTTGGCTATCCAAGATCAAAAAACAATTGATGAACTTGCGCTTCTCGATTTGTTCTTCTTACCCCACTTTAACAGTCCTTATAACTATATGACTGTTGCTGCTTTGAAGGCAGAATAACATCAAAATGTAACGTTGACATCTAAGGATATAAGACACAAAAATCACTAAAATACACTTTAGTGATTTTTTGTTAAATTAAGTTACATTTGTGCAATATTGTCTAATGTTATATAATAGAAAAAAATTGACGAGGTAAATGGAGGAAACGGTATTGTGTTAAAATATTTAGACGAAGATGATTTTAAAAAACTTCAAATTTTATATTATTTAGAAAATCATCATCTCTCAACGGTACTTTTTGATGACTTAATTGAAGAATTGCACCTTAATAATTATCAAGTTAAGAAGCTCTTATCTGAGATACAAGCAGAAATTAAATCTTGGAAATTAGAGAATTATTACCTCATTGATCTCCAGACGCAGAAAAGTTTTGTCCGTTACGAAAGAAGAACTCAAGGAAACATTATGCTGCTCTTAAATCATTACGTTAAGAGATCTCAGATGCAAGCCTTGATTCGGGCAATCTTTACTGAAGATGTGAACAAAATTGCTGAACTCGAAGATGTCGTCTTTTTATCAAAGTCAGCCACCTATAAACTGGTCAAAAAATTTACGGATTTAACCAAGGAATATGATGTAACTATTGATAAAAACATGCGCTTTGCTGGTGAAGAATGGAAGATTAGAGAGTTTCTCTATAATTTCTATCATACCTTGTATGGCGATCTTTATAAGAGTTTTTCGGAAGATGTAGCGACGGACCTTGAACAAATGATAAAAGCTTTAGAGGAGATAGAGGGGCTTTTTATCCGGGGTCTAAGTTTAACAGATAGAACAAAATTGTTGTATCGTCTCTTTGTTATCTATACGAGAAATTATTTAGGAAATAAGGCTTCAGCGCAAGATTTCATGAAGATTGACAGTCGGTTTATTGAGCCCATAGCCCAGATTTTACGGCATTATCTCGATGGTTCTAATGAAGACGTCTTGGAAGAGACCTATGAGCTTCTTTATTTTCTTTCAAGTGAGAGCATTACGGCACATTGTGATTTTCAAATTCCAACGAATGTAAGAGAGTTAACACTAGCTTTTACAGAGAGTTTCAATGCTAAATTTAAAGAACACCAAAACGAACTAAACCAAGCAGAAGTACAAGTAGAGTTAAACAACATCCATCTTCGCTTATTGGTTTCTCTAAGAGCAAACTTTGATGTATCCAGTTTGAATGATTTTAACTTCATGGGCGAAAATTATGAAGATATTGAGCTCTTTTGTAATAACTTTGCAGACAAAATGTTATTGGATACGCGATATGCGACTTTATTTCAAGAAAAACACCAAGCCCTTGTTCGTGAATATATGTTTTTAATTTTGTGTCATACCACTGCTTATCGTACGAGACGTCCAGTAAAGATTTGTGTGGACTTTTCATATGGTATCTCTTATAACAGATATATTCTTGAAAATATCAAGTCACTAGGATTTTTAAATATTGAAGCCAGTGAAGGAAAAAATAAAGAAGATATTGACATCTATCTTTCTAATCTTCCTTCGCGAGAAGTTGAAGCAGAACAAATTATTTGGGCATCACCACCCACATCTTATGACTGGGAATTTTTTGGCAATACAGTAGTTAAAGTAAAAAAAGACAACTTTAATGCCTAGTTGTTTTTTTTTTATTTTTTTTCAAAATAAAATAAAAAATGACTTCTTTACGCTTAAATGTTAAAATTACCATAACTAAGCAAATGAGAAGAGTAAAAAGATGAAGTAAAGGATAAGAAGTATGGTAGGATTATTATTCGTGTTTCTATATTTTAAACGGCTTCACATTGAAGCACTTCAACACTAAGCAATAGATAAACTTCAAGGAAAGGAGGGAGAAGTAATGAAAACCTTTATTGTTATGCTGTGGCTCTTGTCTTCTGTGCAGTTGACAGAGCTAGGAGAGGCAGAAGAAACTAAAGTTAACTATGGAAATGATGCAGCCATCCAGTATTCGACGGGTGAATTTTCAATTGACTTTGTCAGCAGTCTGGATTTTGGGACGAATGAAATTTCTAACCAAAATCAAGTTTATTTTGCACAAGCTCAACGTTATTATAAATCGACACTTGTTACGCCTAACTTTATTCAAATAACAGATAATCGTGGCACATTAAAAGGCTGGACACTTAAAGTTTACGAAAAGGAACAATTTAAAGCAGAAGAGTATTCTCAATATCAAGAGTTAAAAGGCGCTTCTCTCTCTTTTCACAAACCTATTTTAGTGACGAATAACAATGCCCAACAGCCTCAAGCTTATGAGGTAGGAAACTTGGTGCCGGGAGTTGAAACGCTAGTGGCTCAAGCCAAAGTTGGGGAAGGTGCGGGCACTTGGATAATTCGTTGGGGAAATAAGGAAGATCTCTTTTCAAGAAAGTTTTCTACGGGTGCTAAAGATATCCAAAAATATTTCGCTTCATCCGTTAGTCTTTATGTTCCAGGCGATACACCAAAAGAGGCTACAACTTATCGCACAAACTTAACATGGATATTAAGTGAACTACCAGATAACCAATAAAATTAAAAAGGAGTAACCCTGATGAAAAAAGCAAATAAACGAGCATCTAAGATTACTTATTTGTTTGTTTGCGGGTTTGTATTGTTATCTTTTAGTTTAGCAGGGCCAAAGGCTCAGACTGTTTCTGAAGCAGCTGAAATCATGAATCCGCTCTCACCTGACGATAAGGTTATACCTCAAGAACCAGAACCCATTACAGTACCGCCGGCTTCAGAAGAGGAAAAAGCTCAAACATCACCTAAAAAGTCTGAAGCACAAGGTGACAGAAAAGAAGAAAGACAGAAAAAGCAAGAAAAAAAGAAGAAAATCTTTTTTGCACCAGACACAACAGTTGCACTTGAACAATCACAAAAGATTAGAATCTTAGATGGAGATATATCTACATCAACGACTACGGGAAAGGTTCTGTCCATTATGTCAGGGCGTTTGCTCTTTGGAAGTAAGTAATAATAATAAATAAAAAAATCACATCAGGTGATTTTTTATTTATTATTTGTCATAGTCTCCAGATATAAATAAGAAAGACTAGAGCAAGTATTAGAACAACCAAAAGTGGTAGGATAAATTTCAACCAGTAAGATTTTGTTTGTTTTTTTTGGATAGCGTTTTGCTTCTCGTGGAAGGCAGCTTGGACTTTTTTTACGGGTGACTCAGTTACTTTTTTAGCAGTAACGAGTACACGATAAGGTGTTTCGGTGGCGCTGTTACAAGTGATTAAGTAGAGATAATTCGGGCCTTTATCTTGCAGTTCTGAAAGATCACTTTCTCTAATGATACGGTTGGACTCAACTTTATAAGCATAATAATTATCGAAGTAGCGAACGTATACATCGGCACCGTTTTCTAGCTCTTGAATGCCTCCGAAAAGAAGACTAGAGTCGTACTGTACATGATGACCAATAATCGTCAAGCTATGGGATTCAGGGTTACGATCTGGAAAGAGGCTTACAGTTCCCTGAGCCATATTTTCTTGTGTCAGTCCTACAAAGATGGGTTGACTCACGGCTACGCTTGGTGCAACAATTTGTCCCAGAGCACTTTTGTTTTGATTCACTGAGGCTTTAAGTACATCTTTTAAGCGAGGAGCCTGAATTGGCTCAGGAACAGCTACATCTTTTGGCAAATCTGTTCTTATGGTTTCTATTTTCATAAGTTGAGAATGGGTAGCTATACTAAAATATTTCGAGAAAGGAATAGAAAGTATGCCCAGCATTAGAATTAAGAGCAGAGTAATCAATATTTTTAAACGTTTTTTCTTCATTTTTGTTCCTTTCATATTTTTTTAATCATAGCAAAATGAAAATCTTTTGTAAATATCCTCTTTTATTTTGAATTTGAATGCAGTATTTTTTCAAAGATATAGAAGTTGTAATCCTTTGATTTATAAGGGATTAGAGCATTATTTTTTATTTTTTTTTGTTGAAAAAATATAAAAGAAAAAAGACAGTAAAATAAGATTGACTTAAGAACAAGCCATGTGATTAAATAAGAGTGTGGTTTGAAGTGAGTGACGTCTAACTTCATGACCTCAAATTAAACAAAGCTAAAAGAGTTGGAGGTGAAATGTTAAAGAAAATTTTATGTGTTATTATTCTCCTGACGGTTACAGGTTCTCTGGGGGCTCAAGCTCAAGCAGAAGATGTGACATACAGCAATCGTGACAGTATCGGCTTTGTCGGGGAATATGATTTTAAGGATCAACAGAAAGATAACCAAGATAAAAATAACGGTTTAACTTCATCTGAAAATAGACAAATTGGAAATACAATTCCCAATGCTGGGGATTCAAACTCTTTGCCCTATCTCGTGTTCTCTGCTCTAGGAGGACTGCTCATCATACTTAGTACAAGAAGTATAATCAAAAATAATTACCAACATAACTTAGAAAAAAAGATCTAGAAAGATTTTAGTAGGCGTACAAATTATGAACAAAATTATATTGAAATCAACTGCCACATTAGCTACTTTGATGGCTATTGCTCCAATCGCTGCCACATCAGTATTTGCGGCAGATGCAAACTATTCTACTCCAGGAGATGTAGAATTTGTCACAGGCGATACAGGTACAAAACCTGTGGACCCCGAAAATCCAGGAGCAACAGTAGATCCAGAAAACCCAGATCCAAATATTCCAGTATTGCCACCTGTAGAAGTAACAAAAGGTTTGAGCTTGGACTTTGCATCAAGTCTTTCATTTGGACAACAAAAAATTAGTTCAACAGATGAAATTTACTATGCCCATGGACAGAAGGTTCTTGACGGAAGCGGTACGGTCAGTGGTATTGTTCCAAACTACGCTCAAGTAACTGATGTACGGGGAACTTTTGCAGGATGGACACTCTCTGTAGCGACAGATGGACAATTCAGAGAAAAAGGTACAGATATGACTGCAACACCTGAAGCGAGCGCTCCTCTTGGAACATACTTGACTGGTGCACAACTTAAGTTCAGTAAAGGTGTGTCAAACGGAACAGTTACTGGGGCAAAGCCTTCAAATGTTAATGCTTCAACATTCGCTTTAAGTACTTCAGATCAAGTAATCATGTCAGCTAAGGCTAATGAAGGTATGGGAACTTGGACCTATGCATTAGGAGCTACAGCGGATTATGATGCATCTGCAACAGCAAAAGATGCCGTTGCTACTCAATCACCAATCACACTAACTGTTCCGGGAAGTACAGCTAAAAAAGCTTCAGGCTATACAACAAACCTTATCTGGAAACTTTCGGATACACCAGGAAACTAAAAACTGGTTGATGAAAGGCAGGTAGAATGAAAAAAGAACTCGTATATAGTACAAGCTTGATTCTGGCTGCAATAGTCTGCGCTATTTCTTCAGAAAGTATTACAGCTGAATCTGTAAATTACTCATCGTTTGGTCAAGTTGGTTTTGTTGCTGGAAACGAGATAACGCCTCCTGTCAGTCCAGGACCAGAAGAACCAGGAAAGCCCGTTTCTCCTGTATGGCCTGGAGGAGTTACGCCTCCACCCGGAACACCGGGGCCTCTATCCATAGATTATGCTTCATCGTTTGATTTTGGAATTAATAATATTTCCACTCAAGATAAAATCTACTATGCAAAGTCGCAAAAGTATGCAGATTCCACATTGGAAACACCAAATTATATCCAAATTACCGATAATCGCGGAACGACAGCGGGATGGACTTTAAAAGTTCGAGAAGTAGCCCAATTTCACCAAGAAAATACAGCTGCAAAACATCCAGTTTTAGAAGGCGCAATGCTTTCTTTAGTGAATCCCAAAACAGTTTCCTTGAACGAGGATACACCGCCAACTGCACAAAAAGTGCTTGATCTTGTTCCTGAAAAAGAAACAGTAGTGGCAACAGCCGTAAAAGGTGCTGGTGCCGGTACATGGATTATACGATGGGGCAGTGAACTTGTAGCGCAAGATACACTGAACCAAGCGGAACAACGTGTAAAAGAGAACTTTAGTAAGGATGTTCAGCTTTTTGTTCCGGGAAAAACGGTTAAGGATGCGGCTTCTTACACCACACAACTGAATTGGATTCTTTCTGAACTTCCTCAGAATGGATGAAATCATACAAAAATAAAGAATAAGGAAAAATAAAAATGAAAACTAAAAAGATTATTTCTCTCGCAGCACTTGCTCTAATTGCTTCATCTACTGGAGCATCAACAGTCTTTGCGGCTGACGGCGGAGTATATAGCTCTGACAGTACAATTACTTATACTCCGGCAAGTGGCCCAACTGATCCAGTTGATCCAGGTAACCCAGGAATTACAGTTGATCCTGAAGGCCCAAAAAACCCTGGTACCGATGGTCCTCTCTCAATTGATTATGCGTCGAATTTTAATTTTGGTACGCAAGAAATCACTTCTGCTGATAAAACATATTTTGCAGCAGCAACAACACTCACGGATAAAACAACACGTCCAAACTGGGTCCAAGTTACAGATAATCGTGGAACACTTGCTGGTTGGTCCCTTTCTCTTCAAGCCTCAGAATTCACAAACGGAAAAACAGGTACAGGTTCTGTATTGAGTGGTGCTACTTTGAAACTTGAAAATGGTCATATTGTTTCAGCTTCCGATGCAGCAGCAGACCAATCGGTAGCTTCTGTAACCTTAACACCTGGAACTTCATCAGGAACAATCCTTGGCGCTACTGCCGGTAAAGGGGCAGGGACAAACTTACTTGTGTGGGGAGATGATACAACTAAGGCTTCTTCTGTTTCATTAGCAGTCCCAGGTAAAACAACAAAATTAGCTGATACTTATAAATCAACCCTAACGTGGACATTGACAGATACTCCAGCAAATTAAGTTCTTTAACTTTATGAGCAGCTTTTATGTGAAAGCACAAAAGGAAGATACATATCAAGTAAAGGCGAAACTCACAGCATTGTAAATTTTTCAAAGAATTATATTTCCCTCTCGCAAGAGAGGGAAATAAGGCATTATTTATAAAATTATTATTTATCTTCAAAATATCATAATCGAGGTTATACAAAAATGAAAAACTTAAAAAAATGGGTCGCTCTTACAGTTGCACTAACAGGAATGGTTGCCTTTGGGAAACCAGCTTTTGCCAATCAGTTTAACTTTAGCGTGAAAGCAATTCTTCCGGAAAATCAGGCAAGTAAGGCATCATATTTCGATATTCTTATGGCACCAGGGCAAGAACAGACACTTTCTGTAGAATTGAGCAATTCAACGGACAAAACAGTTACTGTTGAGCAAGGTTTAGCAAGTGCAACTACCAATCTAAACGGGGTCGTAGAATATTCGCCAAATAAAATCAAGCCCGATGCTTCATTAAAATATAATATGAAGGACTATGTCAAACTTGATCAAGAAATTGTCCTAGCTCCCAAAACGACTAAAACTGTAAAAATCAATGCGAAGATGCCCAATTCAGCTTTTAAAGGCTATATGGCTGGCGGATTGACTTATAAGGAAAAGTCAAGTGAGGACAAAACAACAGACACTAAGGGAATTAGTATTCAAAATGAATATGCTTATGTAGTTGCACTTTTAATGAGTCAATCTCAAGATAAAGTAAAACCAGATTTGAAACTGACAAAGGTTTCTCCTGATCAAGTCAACTATCGTAATGTCATCAATGCTAACTTGCAAAACCCAACAATGGGCTATCTCAATCAAATGCAGTTATCCGCAACAGTTAAGGGACTGGATAATCCGAAGATTGAGTATAAATCAAGCAAAGAAATGATGCAGATGGCGCCAAATTCTAACTTTGACTATCCTATTTCTCTAAATGGTGAGAAATTACAAGCAGGAAAATATCAAATCAAAATGCTAGTACATGGTCAAAAAGACGAGAACGGCAAATATCTTGTTAAAGACGATAAAGGAAATGAAACAAGATATAGATATGAATGGACTTTCACAAAAGATTTCGAAATCGCAGCGGACAAAGCGCGTGAGCTTAATAAAAAAGATGTGACCATAAAAGAAGATAATTCTTGGATGAAATGGTTAATCCTTGCCTTGATTCTCTTACTTTTGATCTTTATCCTCTTCTTTATCCTTTGGAAACGTCGTAAGAAAGAAGAAGATGAAAAAGCAGCTCGTATTGCTGAGCTTGAGCAAAAATTAAATGAAAAAGAAAATAATAACTAAAAAATCTTGGCAGTTTTTGATGCTTGATAGTCTAGTTGGGATGTAAGAAGAGAGGTGAAATAAATGCAAAAAAAAATCATCACACATTCACTTTTGTTTTTTGTAATATTTCTATGCGTGATAACAAGTGGAAAAAATGTCCTTGCTCAAGATATTGGTGGTGCAGATTTTTCTGCCCGCCCGATACTTGAAAAACATCAGACAAATGATAAGACAGGCTACTGGTGGCTTGATGTCCAACCTGGCGAAGAAATTAATTTAGAAATTCAGATAAATAATGGCAAGCAGAAAAATACTTTTGACATTACTTCAAATCAAGCTGTTACCAATCCTAACTTCGTGATAGACTATAGTTTAAAAAAAGAGGAAGCTCATAAGTATCTCTCTAATACGAAACTGTTCGATTTTTATAATAATGTATTCATTGGTGATAGTAAGAAACCTGGCAGTAAAACCATTGTTTTACAAGCGGGAGAATCTAAGAAAATACCAATCAAAATTAAGATCCCTGATTCTTGGAAGAACAATATTTCGATAGGAGGAATCAATGTTACCCGCCGGGCCACAGAGGAAGAGAAAGGGCAAAGTTTAGTGAATATTTATAGCTCAGCTTTTGCGTTGATTCTTCAATCGGGCAGGCAAGACGATTCCTTTTCAGTTTCCTTATCTGCAGCTGATTTGAAAACGGATGAACAATCTATTCGGCTTCAAAATTACAAAGATACTCTGCAAGAAAAAACAAAACTTCAGGCAACGATAAAAGATCAAAAAGGCATATTATACTCAAGTTTAGATTATAGCTCAGGAACAATTGTTCCCTATGCCAAAATTGACTTACCGCTAAATGTAAAAAAAAGAATTAAAAAAAGGTAATGAGTATGAACTGAGTATCAAGGCGACCAAAGAAGATAAAACTTTAAAGGAGACCTACCTTCTCAAAGTTGACGATAAAGGAAAGGTCCAGGTTACATCAGAGCTTACACCGCAAAAAAATAAAAGCTTTCCATTAATAATGCTTAGTCTAGCTGCTTTAGTAATAGGAGGAGCAGGAATAATAATTTATGTAACAAAGAAAAGAAAGGTAAAAAAATGAAAGGGAAAATGAGAATCCTCATCCTAATGTCCTTGATGGCTAGTGCTATTTGTCAACAACACAGTACTAAGGCAGATACAGAGATAGATAAGGATAATGGCACTGCAAATACCTATATTACTGTTACTGCACCCACAACTGATAATCTCTACCTTACACAAGCTCCAGACTTTAACTTTGCAAATACGGAAGCTTCTACAAAAGGTTCTATAACGACAGGAGGTACAGTTCCTTATAGTATAGTTAATATCACGGGGAATGCAAACGGATATAATTTGCAACAGAAAATTAGTGATTTCACAGGAACTATTGATGGTCAAGCAACAACGTTACCACTAAAATTCTTCAAAATAACTGTTGCTGACAATGCTTCAGGTACGATAAAAGGGAGTAATGCGGTCAACATTTTGGGACAAGCAGGACGTGTTTTGACGGGGCAAACAAATGCTCAAGGAAACCAAAGCAGTGGAGCTGCAACTGCTGAAATTCAGTTGGATCCAACTCAAACCATAAAACCCGGTGCTTACCAAGCTACACTTACTAATACACTCGTACAAGGTTTATAAGGAAATAATTTTATGAAAATAAATAAAAAATATATCACTCCACTCTTGATAGCGGGTACGCTTTTGACCTTAACAGTAGTAGGAGAAAAGGCAGACGCGGCAGTATTGACGGGCAATGTGGATACTTCTGGTGCAGTTACAGGGACGGCAGGTGCAACATATTACAGTACGAATAGCTGGAAGGATATGCTGGATACCTATCAGTCTGTCAATCCAACGGCTGCTTCCAATAATACGATTTATTTTGATGTTGTTGGGGATGTAGCAGGTGATACAAGCATTGGCGGTACCGGTTATTCAAGTACAACCAATACAAATAATGGAGTTTCAATTGTTGAAGGTAAAAGTCTATCTATTAATGGTAATGGTCATATGCTCTATTTAGACACTGATACAAATTATACAACAGCGGGCTCAGGATCAGGTGCTGGTGGAGGAACTATTCGCGGCCCATTTCGTGTCCCTAATGCTGGTGTAAGTAGTTCTACAACCTTAGCAGTTAAAAATGCCAGTATAACCAACAATATTACCGGTGGTATATTTCAATCAGTCGGTACAGGAGGATCCGCTCCAACCTTTGTTTATGAAGATGTGACAGTTACAAATGGAGCACCACGCGCAGCAGCTCAACCAATCCGAAATGACAATGGAAAAATACTGTTCTATGGAACCAATACTTTTAATATTCAACAAGATAATAATATGACTTCAGTAGGACTAACGGGAGCTGATAACCAAGGTGAATGGATTCAAGGTGGAAAATGGGTTGAAGTTGTCACGGGAACGACAACCCTAAACCAAAACTGGGGATTTGATCAACCTTATTATACATATTATAATAACTCACATACCATGAAAGTGGATGATAGTGCCCAACTTGTTTGGAATTTAAACGATACTTATTGTATGTATTATGATGACGGGAACAGTGGTCCAATGGTGTGGGACATTGGTAATAATGCTGCTTTCGATATAAAAGGGACAGCTGCTACTGCTGCAAGGTATAGTGGTGGGTGGTTCTACGCTGTTGCTAATAATTCTTGGACGGTAAATATCGGCAATAACGGGAGATTGGCCGTAACAACGGGTGGTGGCCGCATTAATGTTAATGGTTTTACAGGGACCGGTGTTGTCAAATGGAATGTTGGTCAAAATGCAACTTTACTTTTGAACAATTTAAAAACTTCTGGTAGTCTAGTTTATGGAAATCCTGGAACTGGCAGTGGTATAACGTTAGATGATCCTAAAGTAGTGACCCTAAATACCCTAGGAGGATCAGTTTTTGATCCGACTGTGAATTCGAGTAACAATTTTCCTATAACGATAGCAGGAAATGGATTAAGGACTCATACATCAACTACAGCAGCTGTATTTGATGCAAGTCTCCCAGATCTGGTTACACCTAACCAAAATAACCTAAGTACGGGTGATATCTGGTACAGACAAAACACAGGAACAATTACTGGCTTAGGTGCTAATGCCAGTTCTAATTTGGTACCTAATAATTATTCTAGTGCCGATTTAACAGGGATGAAAACTGCCAAATATATATCTTGGTATCAGCCAATAGGCTTCTGGATGGATGCAGCTAAATCATCCATGGCAAGAAGTTTTAATATCTCTTTAAATCCAAATGATAGCAATGGTACACCAGCTGATAGCTCTTGGTCAAATTTAATCAATGGAAATGAGACACAAACATTGGTAGTAGGGGATGATCGAGGACAAGCGCCAAACTTTAATCTTTCGGTAACAATGATGCAAAATAATTTTGCAGATAATATCGACTATTATTGGAGTAATCCTGCCAACCCAGCTGATAACAAAACTTTAGGTACGGGCTTGGCTGTGTCTATCGCCTCAGTAACTTCAGATACAAGTTTACCTTCTTTTATTTCAATGGCGAATGCAGGGCAAAATTACACATTGACTGCTCCACAAACTTCGGGAATAAAAATTAAAGCTAAAAATACACTACTGACACAAACAGGAACACCATCTGGTATCTTTAAATATACCATCGCAGATGGACCAGCATAGGAGGAGAGGAGAAAAATGAAACGATTTTTTATAATGGGCGCAGTTCTGTCTGTTGCTCTTCCAAGTATGTTTGCAGTTAATAGGGTATCAGCAGCAGTGCCAGTTATTGCACCTAAGGCAACAATAACGATTACTCAAAAGCTTACAGCAGGAAATATTATTCTCTCAGAAAGTATGGCAAAAACGCTCACTGAAAGCCAACTTCAATCTTTGATGGAAGTAAAGGGGCAAGACTTAACAGGCCTAAAGCTTGACGGAAATACTTTAGCGACTGCCAATGGCGGGCTAAATGGTAAAGATTATATTGACATTCCAGTTACGTGGTCAACGACAAATGAAACAGCACAAGCGCATCTTGTCGTTGTTTCTGATGATGCAATCATCTCCTCTGATCGTCAGAAAGCGATCAATGCATACCCGGTAACTTTAGGTCAGGATATCGCTAATACGATTGGAGCTAACAGTGATCAGACAACACTTGATTATTATACGCAAGCAAAAGCTTATCATTCTGACGGAACAGTTAGTTCAGCAGCTTTAGAGGATTCTGCTGCATATTTTACGGCCTTGAAGAATGCTCAATCTAATGACAATATCGATGTGACTTACAATTTTTCGAGCTCAGATAAAAGCATTTCCAAAACTGTTGCCATATCTATCTTTACAGGGAGTCTAAATTTTACTAGTGCACCATCTACAATGGATTTTGGACAGCTAAAAGTTAAAAATAATAATGTGGTTGATTTTCCTGCCTATGATCAGGATCTTGTAGTTACCGATACAAGACAAAGCAGCAAGAATACAGGATGGACAATGTTTGTAAAAGAAAGTCAGCCCTTAGTCGAAGTTGATGCTACGGGTACACCAATTACTGGTGGTCATTCACTAGCTGGGACTTTATTCTTTAGTGCTGATGGCAGCAACCATACCGTACTTTCATCAAGTAATGCTCAAGTACAAAGTCAGCCAAGTGGCACGAATGGTGGAACCTTTAATCTCAGCCAAAATTGGGGAAGTACAACGAAAAAAGGGCTCTATCTTGATGTACCTGTGACCCAACAATATGCAGCAAAATATCAAGGAGAACTGACATGGACATTGTCTGATGTTCCAGGTAATAAATAGAAGGAAAAAGGAGATTTTAAATCTCTTTTTTTTATGGAGAAGAAAACAAGTAAAGTTGTTACGCAAGACGTGTTATAATAGGCTCATGTTAACTTTTTTAATACTAGTGTTGGCTCTCATTTTTTTAGTTCTTATTGTTAGCTTTGGTCTGTTTATATTTATTGAAAATAAAAATCGTAGCATTTGGATTCAACAACCCCAAAGCAATGATCCTCTTTATCCCGAATGGTACGCTTTTATGCAAGCCAAAAAAGAAGAATGGTGTTTACAGACACACGATAATTTAACGCTTAAGGCCTGGTATTTACCAGCGACAAAGCCGACAGATAAGACTATCTTGTTGGCTAACGGGTATAAATCTGTTCGAGACAGATATGGTGCTTTTGGTTGGCTCTTTCATGAGCTGGGTTACAATGTCCTCATGCCGGATTATCGTGCAGGTGCAAAAAGTCCAGGAAAATTCATTGGTTTTGGCTGGTTAGACCGTAAAGATAACCTAGGCTGGATTAAACAGATTATTGAGAAAAATCCTAAAAGTGAAATCGCAATGTTTGGTATTTCGATGGGTGCCTCTGCAACAATGATGCTTTCGGGGGAAAACTTGCCTGAAAATGTTAAGTGTTTTATTGAAGACTGTGGTTATGATACGGTTTGGAACGAGTTGGCCCATAAAGCAAAGCATGATTATCATTTGCCACAATTTCCGCTGATTCACCTCCTTTCTTTTTGGTCTAAACTTTTTGCGGGATACGATTGGAAGGAAGCCTCGTCAATTACGCAATTAAATAAAAATACGAAGCCGTTCCTCTTTATCCACGGAGATCAGGATACTTTTGTTCCCATGGAAATGGTGCATCGAAACTATGAAGCAACAAAAGGGCCAAAGGAAATCTATATTGCAAAAGGAGGTCGACATGTGCGGTCTTACGAAATAGATAAAGAAAAATATCGCGAAGTAGTAGCAAACTTTTTAAAGACTTATTTTTAATTGAAAGAAAATCAAGGAGGTGCGATGTACATAAGCGCAGAGGAAATAGAGGACTACATAGCACAGTCGCCTAATCCACAACTTTTAAGACAAGTTACGCAGTTGGTTAAGACAGTATTTCCAGATGAAAACTTGCGTTATTTTGATAATGGAAGAACTTTTTCCGCTCTCGCTTTGGGAGCAAATCCTCATCCAAGTCCAGGATATGAAGAAGCGGGTATGCTTAATATTTCTGCTCAAAAAAATTATGTTGCGCTCTATTTTTATGGAAGTAATGTGACTTTACAGGAGCGATTTCCAAAGTCAGTTATAGGACGAGGTTGTTTGCGGATTAAAAATCAAAAGTTTTTCGCAAAATACGAAGAAGATATACGGGAAAGCTTAAAAATGTTAAGTAACGATAAACCGCATGATATGAGGGATTGACGAATATTTGATTGATTTTTTGCTTGCTTTGAGTTATACTTATAGTAAGTATTCTCGGTAGGGATTGGAATGCCAATCCCTTTTATTACGAAATAAGAAAGGTTTTAATTAATAGATAAATGGCAGATATAAAAATTACACCCTTAGGCGGTGTACGCGAATTTGGTAAAAATATGTACTTAGCAGAGGTGAACGAACAAATCTTCGTTCTCGACGCTGGTCTGAAATATGCGGACAGTGACATGTTAGGAATTGACTTTGTTATTCCAGACATTGACTATTTAGTTGAAAATGCTGATCGTGTTGCAGGGATTTTCTTGACGCATGGTCATGCCGATTCGATTGGCGCATTACCTTATATCGTTTCTGAATTACGTGTTCCTGTATTTGGGAGTGAGTTGACGATTGAACTTGCGAAGATTAATGTGCGCAATTATGATGGCAGCAAGAAGTTTAAGGATTTCCACGTGGTCAACGAAGAAACAGAAATTGATTTTGGTCAAGCTGTAATTTCCTTCTTTTCAACAACACATACAATTCCAGAATCAATGGGGATTGTCATTGGAACTGACTCCGGAAATATTGTTTATACAGGAGATTTCCGTTTTGATCCAGCAGTTGCGCTTGGCTATCGTACAAACATGCGACGCCTTGCTGAAATTGGAAGCAGTAAAGTCCTTGCTTTACTTTCAAGCTCACCAAATGCTTTGTCAACGGCTCAATCTGCAAGTGAACATGAAATCTACGAAAAAATATTTGATACAATTGATGAAGCACAAGGCCGTGTGATCATTGCTTGTAACGCAGGGAATCTCGGGCGTATCCAACAAGTCGTTGATGCAGCAATCAAGCTCGGACGCCATATCGTCTTTACTGGTCAAGATATGGACCAAATCGTCGAAACAGCAACACGTTTGAAGAAGTTGCAAATCGAAGATAAAAAAGCAATCATTAAACCAAATGAAATCAGTAAATATGCTGATGATGAGCTTGTTATCATTGAAACAGGACGTATGGGTGAACCCTTAAAAGTTCTCGGTGACATGGCGCACAAACGCCACAAATGGGTGAAAATCAAAGAAGGCGATGTAGCATTTGCTGTAACAACCCCTTCAGTAGCTTATGAAACATTAGTGGCACGCATTGAAAATGATGTTTATCGTGCAGGTGGTGTGATGAAGATGTTGGGTGGAGATTTAAAAGTTTCAGGTCATGCCAATGCGCGTGATTTGCAATTTATGATTGATATCTTACGACCTAAAAATCTTATCCCTATTCAAGGTGAATACCGTGAGTTACGTGCACATGCTGAATTAGCCATGGAAATGGGCATGCTTCCAGAGCACATCTTTATTGCGAAAAAAGGGGAATCTGTTTCATTCAACAAAAAAGACGAAATGATTCCTGCAGGTGTTGTACCAGCAGAAAACGTAATGATTGATGGTTCAGGTATTGGGGACATTGGTTCTGTCGTTTTACGAGACCGTAAAGTTTTGTCAGAAGACGGTATTTTCATTGCTGTTATCACTATCAGTAAGAGCGACCGTAAAATTATCAGTCAAACACGTGTACATACGCGTGGCTTTGTCTATGTTAAAACATCACGTGATTTGATGAAAGATGCAGGAAATTTGGTTAATGAAACCGTTGAAAAATATCTTGCAGGAACAACTTTCGATTGGTCAGAACTTAAGGGCGCTATTCGTGATGCTCTTGGTAAATTCCTCTACAACCAAACACGTCGTAAACCAGTTGTTCTTCCTGTCGTGATGGAAGCGCGTGCCCCACAAGAATTAACACGTCGTTACAAGAGCAACAAAAAGAAAGCAAATAAACCCACTGAAAAGTCTGAATAAGACTTCTTGGAGAGGGTTTGTTCAAGAACGTTGAAAAATTATCATATAGTAAAGGCCTGTCTTTTGCTATATTTTTTTGATAATGGCAAGTTCCCAGGGCACAGAACTACAGGAGAGTAAGCAAGCGACTTATGCAGAAAAATTTAAAAAAATTAACAGCTTTGCAGATTATTTTTATCGCCTTTTTGACTCTTGTCATTGTGGGCGGGACACTGTTGAGTTTACCGATTTCCTCCAAAACAGGACAATTTACTCATCCTGTCGATGCGCTCTTTACAGCTGTATCAGCAACCTGTGTTACAGGTTTAACCGTTATTGATACAAGCGCTCACTGGTCGCTTTTTGGTCAAGTTATCTTACTTTTATTGATTGAAATTGGTGGATTAGGATTTATGACTTTGGTTGTCAGTATCTTTTTGTTGCTCAACCAGAAGATGTCGCTTAAGTCGCGCTTGATTATTCAAGAATCATACAGCCTATCTGATATTAGCTCGGGTGTTCGTGTTGTTATCAATGTTTTAATCATTTCTTTTCTTATTCAATTTTGCGGAAGTGTTCTCTTGTCCTTTGCTTTTGTGCCAAAGTTTGGATTGGTTAAAGGTTTATGGTACAGTGTGTTCCATGCTATTTCGGCTTATTGTAATGCCGGCTTTGATTTGTTTGGTAATTCGCTCATGCTTTATGAACATTCACCTTATGTCTTAATGGTCATCGCCTCGATGATTGTATGCGGCAGTTTAGGTTTTATCGTTATGATGGACCTGCTTAACTACAAAAAGCAAAGAAAATTGTCGTTACATACACGTTTGGCATTAACAACAACAACTTTTCTCATCTTTGGTGGCATGATACTCTTTTTAATCTCTGATTTTGAAAGTGTAAGTAATAACCCAGCAATTTTTACCATGCAGAGTTTATTCTTATCGATTTCTCAGAGAACTGCGGGCTTTTCTATTCAAGAATACACCCTGTTTAGTCAGGCCAGTATCTTTTTGACAATTATGTTGATGATTATCGGTGGTACATCTGGGTCTACAGCAGGCGGTTTAAAAACGACAACAATCGGTGTTCTAGCACTCAATGTTCGTTCAATCATTAAACGTGACAAACATACAAGTTTTAAAAATAGAACAATTCCTCAAAGTGTTGTCAAACAAGCTTATGAGTCTGTTTTTCTCTATTTCTTTATGATGGTTATTGCAACTTTTGCCTTGCTCTTAACCAATCCAAAATTCCGTGTGGATCAGCTCTTGTTCGAAGTTATTTCTGCACTATCGACCGTGGGTTTAAGTATGGGAGTAACTCCAGGACTCAATATCCCAGGTAAAATTATTGTAGGAATTCTTATGTTTATCGGACGCGTTGGTGTTTTTACGATTATTTATTCTCTAAATGCCAAAGACAGTCATGAGTCGCTTTATAAATACCCTGAAGAAAAGGTAATGGTAGGTTAATATGAAATCATTTGTTGTTATAGGTCTGGGACGTTTTGGCTCAGCGGTTGCGAAAACAATCGCCGAAACGGAGGCAGATTTGCTCGTGATTGACCAGAATGAAGATCGTGTCAATCTTTTTAAGGATATGGTTCCTAATGCCATCATTGCCGATGCAAAAGATGAACGTGTCTTGGACGAGATAGGCATTCAAGATTTTGACGTTGCTATTGTAGCAATAGGTGAAGACATCCAGTCTTCTGTGCTAGTTACTATGCTGGCAAAAGATGCTGGAGTGCCTCAAGTAATAACCAAGGCTGTAGATAAAAATCATTATCGTCTTTTGGAAAAAATTGGCGCTGATCGTGTGGTTCTTCCTGAGGTAGAAATGGGACGGAAGATTGCTGAAAGTTTAATCTTTGAGAATATCAGTAATGTCGTGGACATTGCTGATAATATTGAGTTCGCAGAAGTAAAAGTATGTTCACGTAAAATGAATAATCGGGTTATTTCTGAAATTGATGATTTTAATCATTACGACTTAAACATCAGCTATGTTAAGCATATTAATGGAAAAGTTGAAATAGCCTCAGGAGACACTCGACTCATGATTGGGGATTCACTCTTTGTCATTGGGCGTCCTGAAGATATCCAAAAACTTTCTGAACAAAATTAGAATTTTTCCAACTTCTGGTGGATTTAAGCCTCGACAGAATATGGTATAATAAAACTATCTGAATAAAATAATAGAACTGGAATATAAATATGGCTTTTGAAAATTTAACTGAACGTTTGCAAAATGTCTTTAAAAATTTGCGTGGCAAAAAGAAAATTACAGAACAAGATGTAACAGAAATTACGAAAGAAATACGTGTGGCCCTTCTTGAAGCCGACGTTGCTCTTCCTGTAGTGAAAAAGTTTATCAAAGCAATCCGCGAACGTGCGATTGGGACGGAAGTCTCAGAAGCACTGAATCCTGCGCAACAAATTATTTCGATTGTTAACGAAGAATTGACTGCGATTTTGGGTGGCGGTGAAGCTGAGCTGCTCAAATCACCTAAAATTCCAACAATCATCATGATGGTTGGTTTGCAAGGGGCAGGTAAAACAACCTTTGCTGGTAAACTTGCTAAAAAACTTAAAGAAGAACAAAATGCACGCCCAATGATGATTGCGGCTGACGTTTATCGTCCAGCAGCGATTGATCAATTAAAAACATTAGGTGAACAGCTTGATATTCCTGTTTATGATGAAGGAACAGCCGAAAGTCCGGTAAATATTGTTAAAAACGGTCTTGCTCAAGCGCGTGAAGAGCGTAAAGACTATGTCTTGATTGATACGGCAGGTCGTCTCGAAATTGATGATAAACTCATGAACGAGTTGCAAGAGATTAAAGCTCTCGCACAACCAACGGAAATTCTGTTGGTTGTTGATGCCATGACAGGTCAAGTTGCTGCTCAAGTAGCGAAAACTTTTGATGAAAAATTAGATATCAGTGGTGTTATTATTACCAAACTTGATGGTGATACCCGTGGTGGTGCGGCTTTATCTATTCGAGAAATTACAGGAAAACCCATCAAATTTACTGGTACAGGTGAGAAACTGACCGATTTGGAAACTTTCTATCCTGATCGTATGAGCTCTCGTATCCTCGGTATGGGGGACATGTTGACCTTGATTGAAAAGGCTCAAGCGCAGTTTGATGAAGAACAATCGATGAAGATGGCTGAAAAGATGGCGGAAAACCGTTTTGATTACAGCGACTTTGTGGAACAGCTTGACCAAGTGACAAACATGGGACCAATGGAAGACATTATGAAGATGATTCCAGGCATGTCACAAATGCCAGGAATTGAAAATGTTAAGGTTGATCCGAAAGACATTGCACGTAAACGTGCTATTGTGCTATCTATGACACCAGCTGAGCGTCAATTGGAAGTCGAACTTTCACCCGCTCGTCGTCGACGTATTGCTGCTGGATCAGGAAATAGTTTTATCGAGGTTAACAAGTTCATCAAGCAATTCAATCAGTCTAAAGACATGATGCAAGGCATTATGAATGGCGACATGAATTCAATGATGCAGCAAATGATGGGCGGCGCTGGTGGTAAAATGCCAAACATGAAAAATATGCCTGGAGGCATGCCAGATATGTCCTCTCTAGGAGACTTGCAAGGTCTTATGGGAGGAGGAGCATCTTCCGGAACACCTGATATGAGCTCCATGTTCGGTGGTGGCCTCAAAGGGAAAGCTACACAATTTGCCATGAAACAAGCCATGAAACGGGCGCAGAAAAAAATGAAAAAAGGCAAAAAGAAATAAAATATAAAAGATACATCTTAAGATGTATCTTTTTGCATGCTAAACATGATATAATTTAGAAGCTTGAAAATGTGAAAATACAATTTTTTAATCTATAAAAATTGAAGGATGGGAATTAATGGAATACTACCAAAATTTTATAAAAAATGAAAAACTTAGAAGATGGGTCGTTTTGGCGTTTCTCATTGCTGTACTCTATTTTGTACGAAGCATTCTCCCACTGATGCTCTTGACTTTCGTCTTCAGCTACCTCGCCTATCGTTTTGTCAGCTTTATCGAGCGAAAAATTAAACTTCCTGGTAAAATAAGTGGTTTTATCCTATATGGTGTCATTCTTTTTTTAATCTACTTAGGCATTACGGAATATATTCCCGTATTGGTCAATCAGCTCACGCACCTCATCAATGCAGTAAGTAAGTTTTACCAGAACAACAGCAATGGCGAGAGTGCGCTGATGGATTCGATATATAATCTTTTTAAAGAATACAACTTGGCAGATAAACTGCAAAGCAGTTTGGGGACTTTGGTTGATTATGTAACCAGCTTTGGGAAAGGGTTACTCATTGTCGTTTTCGCCTTTTTAATGAGTTTCTTCTTCACTATTGATCGTAAAGAAACCAATAAATTCTCAGCTCTTTTCTTGGAAAGTGACTTTGCTTGGTTCTTTGAAGACGTCTATTATCTGGCAAGCAAATTCTTTACAGGCTTTGGTGTTGTCTTGGAAACGCAATTTATTATTGCTCTCGTTAATACCGCTTTGACACTTATTGCGTTAAGCTTCATGGGTTTTCCAGAGTTATTGAGTTTGGGCGTAATGATTTTCTTACTGAGCCTTGTTCCCGTTGCTGGTGTACTTGTCTCTTGTATTCCTTTATCCATCATCGGTTATTCTATTGGCGGGATTAGGGATGTCATCTTTGTGTTACTGATGGTTGCTTTAATCCATGCTCTTGAGTCTTATGTCCTCAACCCGCATCTGATGGCCCATAAGACAAAACTGCCTATGTTTTACACTTTCGTGATTCTTTTCTTAGGAGAACATTTCTTCGGTGTTTGGGGCCTTATCGTGGGAATTCCAATCTTTAACTTTGCCCTAGATCTTCTCGGTGTGAAGGAGATTCCCTTTAAAAAACTTAAAAAATAATCAAAAGTGAGCAAGAATTCCGGGCTCACTTTTAATCTGAAAAGGCAGAGCTATAAAAATAGCCAGTAAAATGTTATAATTACAATGCATACTTTTTCTCTTTTAGATGAAAAGAAGAAGATGAGGAATAAGAGAAGTAAACTTATTACTGATATTACTGATAAGAAAAGGATAAAAAATAAATGACACTACCTACAGTAGCCATTGTCGGCCGACCAAATGTCGGAAAATCGACGATTTTTAACCGTATTGCTGGAGAACGTATCTCGATTGTTGAAGATATTCCTGGAGTAACACGTGACCGTATTTATGCCACAGGCGAATGGTTGAACAAAAAATTCTCGCTTATTGATACCGGAGGGATTGAACTTTCGGATGAGCCCTTCATGACACAGATCCGTGCCCAAGCAGAGATAGCGATGGAAGAAGCGGATGTTATCGTAGCTGTTGTGGATGGAGAAACAGGAATTACTGATGCTGATGAACATGTAGCACAAATTCTCTACCGTACAGATAAACCAGTTATCCTCGTTGTCAATAAAGTAGATAACCCGGAGCGCCGAATGGAAATCTTCGACTTCTATTCACTTGGTCTGGGAGAACCTTATCCTGTATCCGCTGTACACGGCTTAGGGACAGGGGACGTTCTTGATGCAATCATTGAAAACCTGCCAACAGAAACAGAAGAAGAAAATCCAGATGTCATCAAATTTAGTTTGATTGGTCGTCCAAACGTTGGTAAATCAAGTTTGATTAACGCTATTCTCGGAGAAGATCGTGTCATTGCCAGCCCTGTCGCAGGTACGACACGTGATGCGATTGATACAAGCTTTACTGATGCAGAAGGGCAAGAATTCCTCATGATTGATACAGCAGGGATGCGTAAATCTGGGAAAATCTACGAAAATACAGAAAAATATTCTGTAATGCGTGCTATGCGTGCTATTGATCGGAGCGACATTGTGCTTATGGTCATCAATGCAGAAGAGGGAATTCGTGAATACGATATGCGGATTGCTGGCTTCGCTCATGATGCAGGTAAGGGAATTCTTCTCGTAGTAAACAAGTGGGATACACTTGAAAAAGACAATTACACTATGAAAAAATTCGAAGACGATATTCGTTGGAAATTTAAATTCCTTGATTATGCACCGATTGTTTATGTTTCAGCTAAAACAGGTCAACGTCTTCATAAGCTTCCAGATATGATTAAGGAAATTCATCATTCACAAAACCTTCGTATTTCAAGTTCTGTCTTGAATGATGTTATTATGGATGCAGTAGCAATTAATCCAACACCGACAGATAAAGGGAAACGTTTGAAGATTTTCTATGCAACCCAAGTTGCTGTTAAACCACCAACATTTGTGGTCTTCGTTAATGAAGAAGAACTGATGCATTTCTCTTATATGCGCTTCTTAGAAAATCAAATCCGTAAAGCCTTTGTCTTTGAAGGTACACCAATTCATTTGATTGCACGTAAACGTAAATAATAAAAAGCTTGAAGTTAATCTTCAAGCTTTTTATTATAACTGGTTAGAATTTCAGACAGTTAGGCTCAATAGCCCAGAATAATATGTGCCACTAAAGGTGCAAAAATCACGTACATAATCCCGGTTACGCCAATCGCTAAAGCTCCCATGGCGCCTTGAACTTTTCCTAGTTCAATAGCAGTTCCTGTACCAACGGCATGTCCAGTGCCGCCGAGCACCACACCTTGGGCCACAGGGTCTTTAATTTTAAAAAGTTTCATCAATGGCACGCCAAGGACACTGGTCAAGATTCCGGTAGCCACGACCACGACAACCGTAATCGTTGTCACACCTTGCATTTTTTCTGTGATACCAATAGCCATCGCAGTAGTTACAGATTTTGGGAAAAGGGACAATGAAGCTAATTTTGATAAACCGAAAAATTTTAACAATAAGGCCGTAATAACTGTATTAATAAGAGCAGCAGCAGCGATACTGATTAAAATTGATCTTGCATGATGCTTCATGAGCTGGAAGGTTTTATACAAAGGAATACCTAAGGCAACAGTTGAAGGACCAATCAAGTCGTTTAATATCGCGCCTCCTTTGTAATAATTCTCATAAGGTATTTTAGCTACAACCAAAATCAAAATAATAACGAGGGTTGCAAAAAGTAAGGGATTCGTCCAAGGCTTACGTATATTTTCATTGATACGTACACCAATAATAAATATTAAAATAGTAAGTGTTAAACCAAATAACGGGCTAGAAGTAATGGCATCCATCAGTTTACCTCTCTTTTATTTTTTAACAATTCTGGTTCGAGGTAATCTCCTTCATATTTGACTTTAATAAATTGAACCAAATGACCTAAAACAAAGACATTCACAATAAGAGCAAGGAGAACAATCAAAGCTATTTGCCACCAAAAATCGGAAATCAAGGACCATTTAGCCATGATTCCCACACCAGCAGGTAAAAATAAAATCGTCATGTTATTGATTAAGAAACTCCCGACCTCATCTACATCAGTGAATTTTAAAACTTTAAATTGCAACGCAAGGAATAAAAAAATCATTCCTAAAATACTCCCGGGAACAGGAAGATGCAAACTGTTTGACAGCGTATCTCCTACGAAAGAAAAACCAAAAATAATAAGTAACTGAAAATAAATTTTCATAAACATCTCCTATAAATTACACTCTTTTTATCATAGCCCTTTAATGCTAGATTTTCAAGAATTTTCAAAGAAATTTTATGTGCGAGTTAGGAAGTTTAAACGGTACACCCTGCGCAATCATGCCTCTTGACAAACCGCAAAAATGTGCTATAATAGTCTTAAATAAAAAACTACTAGAAAGGAGCGTTCGTGAGGACGCTCCTTCTGTGTTGTTTTCTGAAAGGAGAAGAGATGTCAGAAACACTTGTAAAAACAGTAGAAGATTTCATCTTGCCTCACCTACCAGAAGAGTTTGAATTGATTGATGTTGAGTGGGAAAAACTTGGCGGAGATATGGTTTTGCGACTTTTGGTGGATAAGGCAGATGGCATTACGATTCAAGACACAGCCGATTTAAGTGAAATTCTTTCACCTTTGCTAGACACAATTTCGCCAGATCCATTTCCAACGGAAGGTTATATGCTTGAAGTTGCAAGCCCTGGTGCAGAACGTCCGCTTAAAAAAGCTGAACATTTTCAAAGTGCCATTGGTGAGTACATTCTTGTAAAACTTTATCAAAAAATTGAAGGCGAAAAAGAATTTGTTGGAGATTTGGTGAAGTTTGAGGACAACACCTTAACTGTAGAATATATGGATAAAGCCCGTAAGAAAACAGTTGAAATTCCAGCAGATAAGATTTCAAAAGCAACAACTTTAGTGAAGTTGTAGGAAATTCTAAATGCTCTGAGAGTAAGTCTCTCAACCGAAATAATAAAAAGAAAATATTTTCCAAAAAACTCAAGAAAGAGGAAAAAACAAAATGAGCAAGGAAATGCTTAACGCCTTTACAATGCTAGAAGAAGAAAAAGGCATTAAACAAGAGATTGTTATCGAAGCAATTGAGCAAGCAATCACAGCTGCTTACAAGCGCCAATATGGTCAAGCACAAAATGTGAAAGTTATTTTCGATGAGAAAAAAGGAAACTTCAATGTTTACTCAACACGTGAAATTGTGGATGAAGTCTTTGATAGCCGTCTTGAAATCTCACTTGAAGATGCCCAAGAATTAAACCCGCATTATGAAATTGGCGACAAAATCATGTTTGAAGAAAAACCAAAAGATTTTGCACGTACAGCGGCGGGAGCAGCTAAACAAGTTATCATGCAAAAAATGCGTGAAGAAGAACGTACAATCATTTACAATGAATACAGCCGTTATAAAGATGAAATCATCATGGGTACCGTTGAAAAAGTTGATGCGCGTGCAGTTTACGTTAACTTGGGCCGTGTGGATGCACTTTTGACAGCCAAAGACCGTATCAGTCAAGAAAATTATCACGTTGGTGACAAAGTGAAAGTTTATGTGACTGACGTACTTTTGACACCAAAAGGGACACGGGTCTTCATCAGCCGTACAGCACCAGATATGCTTAAACGTATGTTTGAAAAAGAAATCCCTGAAGTTTACGATGGAACAGTAGAAATCAAATCTGTTGCGCGTGATGCAGGTGATCGTGCGAAAGTCATTGTCGAAAGTCATGATGAAAACGTCGATGCTATCGGTACAATGGTTGGTGCAAAAGGTGCACGTATTCAAGGTATTATCCGTGAGCTTGCGGGTGAAAAGATGGATATCATCGAATACAATGCCGACAAAGCAACCTTGATTGCCAACGCACTTAAACCAGCTCGTATCGAGCAAGTGGCTATCCGTGAAGACGGTTCAGCAATTGCAGTTGTTGCTCAAGATCAATTATCCTTAGCAATCGGTAAACGTGGACAAAATGTACGTCTTGCTGCACACGTTACAAACTGTAAGATTGATATCAAGTCCGAAGAAGATTTCCAAAAGGAAATGGCGGAGCTTGATGCACTTGTTGAAGAAGTAGATGAAATTGTAGAAGAAGTTGCTGAAACTGTTTCAGAAGAAGCAACAACTGAAGAATAGGCCTATGAAACAAAAAAAGACTCCCATGAGAAAGTCTGTAGTTTCTGGTGAGCAAATCGCTAAACGTGATCTTTTACGTATTGCTTTTAACAAAGAGGGGCAAATCTCCATTGACCCGACAGGTAAGGCACATGGCCGTGGTGCTTATATTGCCTTATCAAATGAAGAAGCACAGCTCGCTAAGAAGAGACATGTCTTTGATCGTACTTTTAGTACAAAAATCTCAGACGAATTTTATGACGAACTGATCAGTTATGTTGAACACCAAGTTGCACGCCGTGAATTAGCAGAAGCTACTTATTCGGCAGACTTGGCACCGGACTAAGGCTAATATGAATAATACAAAAAAAGTATTGAATTTACTCGGTCTTGCTAAACGTGCAGGAAAAGTCATCACAGGTGAAGAACTTGTGGTTAAAGCCATTCAAAATGGCAAAGCCAGTTTAGTTTTTGTTGCCCATGATGCGTCAGAGAATTTGATCAAAAAAATCACCGATAAATCGAGTTACTATGAGGTAAGCGTCTTACAAACGTTCTCAGTAAATGAACTTTCAGTAGCAATTGGTGCTAATCGAAAAGTGTTAGCCATTGCTGATGATGGATTTGCAAAGAAAATGGAGAGCCTTATGACTAACTAAAAAATAAGGAGGACAACATTGTCTGATAAAAAACGAATTAATCAAATCGCAAAAGAAACAGGATTGAAAAATGCTGATCTTGTGTCAGCTGCACAAGAATTGGGCTTGGCTGTTAAAGCTCACTCAAGTTCAGTCACAGATGCTGAAGCAGAAAAAATCATTGCACGTGTGAAATCAGGAACTACTGCAACAGAAAAAACAGCTGCTCCAGCAAAAGATACCCAGTCAAAAGCGAAAACATCAAAGAAAAAAGATGACGCGCCACGTACCTTTGCAGGAAAAGCAGTGGTTGAAGATCCTGCCATCTTGGCACGTATTAAAGCTAAAGAAGAAGCAGAAAAAGCCGCAAAGGTTGAAGCTGAAGTAAAGGCTGAACCAAAAGTGGAAGAAGTTAAAACAGTAAAACAAGAAAAAACAGCGCCAAAAGTAGAGAAGAAATCAGAAGCTCCAGCTCCAGCAGCGAAAAAGCAAGAAGAAAAAACTACTGAGCCAGTGAAAGAAGAACCTAAAAAAGCATTGGATAAAAAACCAAGGATTCAAATCAAAGTCGTAAAACGCGCAGAAGATATCAAAAAAGAAGCAGCGAAAAAAGATGCTGCTCGTCAAGAACGTCGTCAAAATGATCGCCGTAACAATGACAATCGTCGCGGTGGACAAGGTCGCAATCAAAATGACAATCGTCGCAATAATGATAACCAAAATCGTGGCGGCAATAAATTTGAGAGTAAACCCTCAACAGAAGTATTTACAGCACCTGCTACTTCCGGTAAAAACAATAACCGCCGTGATCGTGACCGCAAGAAAAACGAACACGACAAATCTTCAGATGGTCGTCGCCCAGGCGGACCATTGCGTGTAAATGATAACCGTAATCAAGTACGTAATGCACGTAACTCAAACTGGAATCAAAAAGGTCGCCGTGGAGGTAAAAACCAACAATCTGCCGCACCAGTATCTACTCGTAAATATCATGAATTACCAGAATCAGTGGAATATGCTGAAGGAATGAACGTTCAAGATATTGCAAAAGCAATCAAACGTGAACCAGCTGAGATCATCAAAAAACTTTTCATGATGGGAACAATGGTTAATCAAAACCAATCTCTTGATGAAGATACTTTGGAATTAATCCTTATGGATTATGGTATTACTCCAGTTAAAAAAGTGGAAGAAGACCAATCTGATATTGAACGTCTTTTCGTTGAAGAAGGTTACCTTAACGAAGAAAACATGGTAGAACGTCCAGCTGTTGTTACAATCATGGGTCACGTTGACCATGGTAAAACAACCTTGCTTGACCGTTTCCGTGAATCTCGTGTCACTGAAGGTGAAGCTGGTGGTATCACACAACATATCGGTGCTTATCAAATCAAAACTGGAGATAAGAAAATCACTTTCTTGGACACACCAGGGCACGAAGCATTCACAAGCATGCGTGCACGTGGTGCCTCAGTAACCGATATTACAATCTTGGTTGTTGCTGCTGATGATGGTGTTATGCCACAAACGATTGAAGCTATCAATCACTCAAAAGCTGCTGGTGTGCCAATCATCGTTGCCATTAACAAAATTGATAAACCAGGTGCAAACCCACAGCGTGTAATTCAAGAATTAGCTGAACATGGTGTTATGTCACAAGCTTGGGGCGGTGAATCTGAATTTGTTGAAATCTCAGCTAAATTCAATCAAAATCTTGATGCTCTTTTGGAAACTGTTTTGCTTGTTGCTGAAATGCAAGAACTTAAAGCAGACCCAACTGTCCGTGCTATTGGTACAGTTGTTGAAGCACGTCTTGACCAAGGACGTGGTGCTATTGCAACACTCTTGGTACAACAAGGTACACTTCACGTTCAAGACCCAATCGTTGTTGGTAACACATATGGTCGTGTACGTACGATGACAAATGATTTGGGTCGTCGTATTAAAGAAGCTTTGCCATCAACACCAGTCGAATTGACAGGTCTCTCTGATGTGCCTCAAGCTGGTGATCATTTCGCCGTCTTTGAAGATGAAAAATCTGCACGTGCAGCTGGTGAAGAACGTGCCAAACGTGCCCAATTGATTAAACGTCAAAGCACACGTCGTGTAAGTCTTGATAACCTCTTTGATACACTTAAAGAAGGTCAAGTTAAAACAGTTAACATCATCATCAAGGCTGATGTACAAGGTACAGCTGAAGCGATGGCTGCTTCCTTACAAAAAATTGATGTTGAAGGTGTAAAAGTTGATATCGTTCACGCGGCAGTTGGTGCGATTAGTGAATCAGACGTTTCATTAGCAGCAGCTTCAAATGCGATTATCATCGGTTTCAATGTTCGTCCAACGGGACTTGCACGTGAGCAAGCAGAACATGAAGATGTAGATATTCGTCTTCACAGCATCATCTATAAAGTTATTGAAGAAATCGAAACAGCCATGCGTGGTATGCTGGATCCAGAATACAAAGAAGAAATTATCGGTGAAGCGATTGTCCGTGAAACATTCAACGTTTCTAAAGTTGGTACAATTGCCGGATTTATGGTTATCCGTGGTAAAGTTCAACGTGATGCCAGCGTTCGAGTTATTCGTGACGGTGTAGTTATCCATGATGGAGCTATCGCTAGCTTGAAACATTACAAAGATGATGTTAAAGAAGTCGGTAATGCACAAGAAGGTGGTTTGATGGTAGAAAACTACAACGACATTCTTGTTGACGATACATTTGAAGTTTATAAAATGGTTGAAATCAAGCGTTAAAATTTAAAATGTTTGAGGAAAAAATAAAAAAGGAGAATGATTATGGGCACTTCCTTCCGCAGTGACCGTGTGGCTGTCGAAATCCAACGTGAAATCAATGATATTTTGCGTCATAAGATTCGAGATCCCCGCGTTCAAGATGTGAATATTACAGATGTTCAAGTGACAGGTGATTTGAGTCAAGCAACAGTTTATTACAGCTTGCTGTCTAACCTTGCCAGTGACAATGAAAAAGCTAAAAAAGGTCTGGAAAAAGCTACAGGTCTTGTTAAACGTGAGTTAGCACAACGTATGACCATGTATCGTATCCCGGATTTGAAGTTTGCCAAAGATGAATCTGTCGAATATGGTTCAAAAATCGATGAACTTCTCCGTAATTTGGATAAACCAGAATATTAATAAAAAAAATAAGCACTCATCATTGAGGCTTATTTTTTTATATATAGTCTGCAAAAATGAGGGGACTGTGCTATAATACTCATGGCAAAATGCTAAAAGTCACACTTGTATGTGCAAAGCAGGTTATTGTGTTAAAATCTAAATAAAAAGTATAATGAGGAAAAATATTATGGCAGAAAAAGAACATACTGGCATGGGATCCGTGATCGCAGCCCTTGGTGCCAATGTACTAGTGGCAATAAGTAAGTTTGTAGGTTATGCCTTAAGTGGTAGTGCGGCAATGCTCAACGAAAGTATACACAGTTTAGTTGACTGTGGAAATCAAGTTTTGTTGCTTTTTGGTGATAAGCGTGCCAAAAGAGCACAAAGCCAGGTCCATCCTTTTGGAGAAGCGCGTGCAAAATACTTTTTTAGCATGTTGGTCGCTACTTTCCTGTTTTTTGGTGGTGGCGTTATTGGTGTAATGGAGGCTTATGACAAGCTGGTCCACCCTGCTCATGAGGTCAATAATCCTTTGCTTCTGATTGCTATCTTACTCTTTGGCATGATTATAGAGGGCAGTTCACTTCGCGTTGCTTTTAAAGAAATTAAAGAGCTCAATACCGAAAAATTACCCTTGTTTAGATTTTTGCATGAGAGTCGACACAGTGAGATTTTAGTTATCTTTGCGGAGGATTTCTGTGCCATTATTGGTTTAATGTTAGCACTTGGAGGAACAGTCCTCACTTTTCTTACAGGGAACCCCATGTATGATGCTCTGTCCGGAATCTTGATTGGTTTATTGCTCATGGCAGCAGCAGTCTTTTTGGTGCGAGAGTTCTATAGTTTAATTGTTGGTGAAAGTGTCACTGCTTCAGATTTAGAAAAAATAACACGTAGCTTTATTCGTGAAACAGTTAAACAGTTGATTGATATCAAGACAATCCACATCGGTCCAACTGAGATTCTAATTGCGGCAAAGATTGATATTCCAGCAGAGTATGAAGCACAAAGCTATGAAATTATTAATGCAATCGAAAAAGATATTCGAAAAGCACTGCCGGACAAAAAGTCTTACATATATATCGAAGTCGATGAATTTGATAATAATTATCAGCATTAAAGCGAGTAATTATCGATAAATTGGAGACTAACGATTGCGTTTTTATAATTTATCTGATATATTATGTTTATGAAACAACACTGGATGGACAAAATTGCAGATAAATTATATATTGACGGTGTTCATCCATTGGTTATCTTGATGGTGTGGGAAATTGCCTTGATTGCAATTTTATTTGTGATTATTGCATTATTTGTTGCTGAAATACCGAATGTTTTATCTCATATAAATTTTAAATACTGACTGTCACTAAAAAGCGATTTTATGAAAAGAAGATTGATACAAGATAAAAGAGCGAATCCTTAGAGGAAGCTTTTTTATTTTATAAAAATACAAAAAGATTGCTTGTACAGGAAAAATAAACCGCTTTTGTGCTATAATGAACGAAGTATTATTAAACAAATGAGGAGAAAAAATGTCAATAGAACCATTATTTTTAGATTCCGTATTGCAAGAAAAACTCTGGGGTGGTGATCACCTTAAATCTTTTGGCTATGAATTACCATCTGATAAAATCGGTGAATACTGGGCAATTTCAGCTCATCCACATGGTGTTTCAACAATTAAAAATGGAAAATTCGCTGGACAAAAATTAGACAAGGTATTTGACCAACACCGTGAGCTTTTCGGCAATACGAAAGAAGAAGTATTTCCTCTCTTAACAAAAATATTGGACGCCAATGACTGGCTTTCAGTGCAAGTTCATCCAAATGATGAATACGGTATGAAGCATGAAGGCGAGCTTGGTAAAACAGAATGTTGGTATATCATTTCAGCAGAAGAAGGTTCTGAGATTATTTATGGACATAATGCAAAATCACGTGAAGAACTTGCAGAAATGATTAATTCGGGAGACTGGGATCACTTACTACGCAAAGTTAAAGTCAAAGCAGGTGATTTCTTCCATGTACCTGCAGGAACAATGCATGCAATTGGTGCGGGCATTGTTATTCTGGAAACGCAACAATCAAGCGACACAACTTACCGTGTATATGATTTCGATCGTAAGGATGACCAAGGCAATCTTCGTGAATTACACATACAACAATCAATTGATGTGCTTCACATTCCAGGGGATCAAACACCAGAAAACAAAGTTCAAGTCGTTAAAGAAGAAAATGCAGACTTGACAACTTTGGTAAAATCAGAGTTCTTTGACGTTTATAAATGGTCAATTCACGGGACACAAGACTTTGAAGCTACAGCAGATTATATGCTTGTGTCTATTCTTGAAGGAGAAGGACAACTTACGGTGGCTGATAAAACGTATGCATTATCGAAAGGCGACCACTTTATCCTCCCTACAGGGATTGAGCAATGGCAACTTTCAGGTAATATGGAAATTATTGCTAGCAATCCAGTAGCACATTAAGCATAAAAAAGCACCTCCTTAGGGTGTTTTTTTGTTTTAAAATGTATTAGTTTGATCTTCAAATCAGGTTTAACTTTATTATCAGCATCAATGCCATCAGCCGTTGGTATGGTTCAAGCGAGTAATGTGAATGTAGAGCAAGAACCAGATTCAGAAGCGTTGGAGTTCACCTTCCACGAGTATCTCTTTCTCGAATAGTATCTATCCCATAGAGCTTATGAATAAAAATAAAGAGCGTGCTTATTACGTCTTTATATTTGTGGTGAATTTCTCTGTCTTGCTTTTATTTTCTGAATGGATGACACTTAGAGAGATGTTTCTTCTCTTCTTTGTCTCTATTCTCATACATGCTTTGGCAATCTATCATGCTAAAAAGAGACAAAAACTTAGAGCATTACATCGTGCAAAAAATAAAGAGAAAACGCAGAAAAGATTTTAGTAAAAAGGTAATATACAAGGTGAAATGAAGCAAGTGATATCAAGATAAGGAGCTGGTTTTTGTTTGAGTTTCTTTTTTACTCAAAAAATATAGACTTGTCCAAAAGAGCCAGAAGAAATTTGAAATCGCTCTCTTTTAAGAATATAATCGAATTATAAGAACAATTAGAAAAGAGGGATTGAATATGCGTTATACAAACGGAAATTATGAAGCTTTTGTTCGACCAAGAAAACCACAAGAGGCTGATAAGAAGTCTGCCTATATTGTCGGAGCAGGTCTTGCAGGACTGGCTGCGGCTGTCTTTCTGATCAGAGATGGCCAAGTCCCAGGGAATCGTATTCATATTTTAGAAGAACTTTCTCTTTCAGGCGGCTCTTTAGACGGTTCGTTTATTCCACATGATGGCTTTGTGATTCGTGGAGGACGTGAAATGGAAAACCATTTTGAGTGTCTTTGGGATCTTTTTCATTCTATTCCAAGTCTGGAAGTTGAAAATGCTTCAGTTTTAGATGAATTTTACTATTTAGATAAGGATGATCCTAACTCTTCTAATTGTCGTATTATTGCGAATCGTGGTGAACGTGTTGCTGATGATGGACAATTTACCTTAAGTCGACAAGCTCAAGATGAAATCGTGAAGCTTTTCATGGCACAGGAAGAAAGTTTGGTAGGCAAAAAAATTGAAGATGTTTTCAGTGAAGAATTTTTTGAATCAAACTTTTGGCTTTACTGGTGCTCAATGTTTGCTTTTGAAAAATGGCACTCAGCGATTGAAATGCGCCGCTACATTATGCGATTTATTCATCATATCAAGGGACTACCAGACTTCACAGCACTAAAATTTACAAAGTATAATCAATACGAATCTTTAGTAAAACCCTTGCTTGCCTTTTTGAAAGACCATGGTGTAATCTTCCAATATGAAGCACAAGTTGAAAATATTGAAGTAGATTTTTCGAACAACAAAAAAGTAGCTAAGAAAATTATATTTGCAGATGGAAAAGTACAAGACTTGACGGAAGATGACCTTGTTTTTGTGACGAATGGTTCAATTACTGAAAGTTCAACACAAGGAAGTCCAACAGAAGCAGCGCCAATTACAAAAGATTTAGGTGGCTCTTGGAAACTTTGGAAAAATCTGGCTGCGCAGTCACCCGAATTTGGGAAACCAGAAGTCTTTTATGACAACTTACCTGATGAAAGTTGGTTTGTATCGGCGACCGTGACTTGGAAGAATCTCAAAATTCAACCTTATTTTGAAAAACTAACTCATCGTGAATTACGTTCAGGTAAAGTTGTGACAGGCGGAATTATCACTATTAAGGATTCAAACTGGCTGATGAGTTTCACTACCCATCGTCAACCTCATTTTAAGGAACAAAAAGATGGTGAAACTGTGACATGGGTTTATGGTCTCTTGTCTAATACACCAGGGAACTATATTAAAAAACCCATTGAGAAATGTACCGGTGAGGAAATAACACAAGAGCTCCTTTATCATTTGGGTATGCCTGAAGCAGAAATAGAGGAATTTGTTAAAGAAAATACTAATACGATTCCAGTTTATATGCCCTTTATTACCTCTTACTTTATGTTACGTGAGCCAGGGGATCGTCCTCAAGTGATTCCGGAAAATTCTGTGAATCTTGCCTTTATTGGGAATTTTGCTGAGACAGAGAGAGATACGGTCTTCACAACCGAGTATTCGGTACGTACCGCGATGGAAGCTGTTTATCAATTTCTAAATGTAGAGCGTGGTGTCCCTGAAGTTTTTGCTTCGGCTTACGACTTGCGCACACTAGCTCGCTCGGTTTATTATCTTTCAGACAAAAAGAAATTGATGGAAATGGATTTGCCTCTTTTGAAAAAAGAATCTTTGAAATTTGGTTTGAAGAAGATAAAAGGTACCTATCTTGAAGATATCCTTAAAGATGCAGGACTACTTTAAAAGAAGTAAAAGTATATTTCTGTTTCAGTTTATTTTGACTTGAGCTCCTTTTAAGGAGCAAACAGTATAATACATTTATTCCAATAAAATTTTTTCATAAAACTCCTACTCTTCCATGTCATGTGGAAGAGTTTTTTAATTGTTGTTATAACAAACTACACATAAATTGGCATTTATGACAGAGGATATGGTATAATATATTTTGAAAATTGATAATTAACATTTGGAGAATTACTCAAGAGGCTGAAGAGGTACGCTTGGAAAGTGTATAGGTGGGTAAAACCGCGCATGGGTTCGAATCCCATATTCTCCTTTATAGGTTTTATGCCTCAATTGAATAAGTATAAAGAAAAAGCTTCCTTAAGGAAGCTTTTTTAATGATCCCTGCCAGGTTCGAACTGGCGATTCAGACTTAGGAGGTCCGGGTTATATCCAATTTAACTAAGGGATCAGAAGACTCCGACAAGGAGTCAATGATTAAATCTTATTTTTTATCAGCTTCAAAGACGATTCCTGCACTTTGGCGCATCATATAACTTGTTTCGGAAACATCTTGTGCCAACTGGTGTAAGTCTTTGTAGAGTGAGCGAGCAGCAGGAGTAGAAATAGTTTCAATGATTTCAGCAAAGTGGAGAGCTTCATCAAAGAGAGAATGTTTTGGCGGTGTAACCTTGATAACTTCCTTGCTTCCATCAAAACGAATAAATTTTGCAGAGGTTATAGCATTGACACCATCTAAAATCAAAGTGCCTTGATCTGTGTAGATTTCACTTGAGAGATAGCTTGTGAGGTTTCCTGCGCATTTGATTGCAACTTTGAAATCACCATAATCCAAGCTTCCAATACCAGAAATATCCACACCACTTGACAGAAGGACTGCATCGTAGCAAGCAGATTGTGGTTTATCAAACCAATAAACAGCTGCATAGAGGAGATAAACACCTAGATCTGCCAGGAGGCCACCAGAAAATTTACTGTTGAATTTATTGGGAAGTTTTCCAGCTAATAGTGCAGGCATTTTTGAAGAGTATTTTGAATAGGTAAAATCAGCCCCAACAACTTTTTTATCTGCTAAGAATAAATTGATGGTCTCAAAGGCTTGCTCATGGATGTTTCGGGCAGCCTCGAAAAAGAGAACGTCATTTTCATCCGCTAACTTGATAATTTCAGCTAATTCTTGTGGATTTGAAAACGCTGGTTTTTCAACGATGATATTGTTACCTGCTAAAATAGCAGCCTTCGCTTGTTCAAAATGAATAGCATTTGGGCTGGCAATATAGATGATATCCAAATCATGCTTGAAAAAATCATCTAAATCATCGTAAAGTTCGATATCGTCAAAGTCTTCTGTAAAAGATACTGCACTCTCAAGATTACGTGAGTAAACAGCCTCAAGACTATATTTTTTGGTGAGATGGGCAGCTTCGACAAAAGATCCACTAATCCACCCAGTACCGATAATTCCAAGTTTAAGCATCATACACCCCTTTTCTTATCAAAAATTTATTAAAACTATTATAGCAAATTTTTTGGCAAAACTCATTTAAAACTAATGCATGAGCTGTGAAAATAAAAGTCACTAAATTTTTTAAGTGATAAAAAAGATTGGTTTGAAATAGTTTTTAGAGCTGAAGCTGGTTCAGTTTTATGATAAAATAGGGAGAATAACATAATATCCCTAAGAAATTGAAGTTATAGTGGATACATAAAATATGGAGAAGTAATTTTGAAAAAACCATTGATTATCGGTGTAACAGGTGGCTCAGCAAGTGGGAAAACCAGCGTGTCTCAAGCAATTTTATCTATGTTTAAAGATGAAAACATTGCTATGATTGAACATGACAGTTACTATAAGGATCAATCACAATTAACATTTGAAGAACGTACAAAGACAAACTACGACCATCCATTGGCTTTTGATACAGACTACCTGATTGCCCAATTAAAAGAGTTGCAAAATGGTCGTGCTGTTGATATCCCAACCTATGATTATGCCAACCATACACGCAGTGAAAAAACTTACCGACAAGAACCTGTAGATGTCTTGATTGTAGAAGGAATCTTAGTTTTAGAAAACGAAAAACTGCGTAACTTAATGGATATTAAGGTGTTCGTGGATACAGATGATGATGTACGCATTTTACGTCGTATTCGTCGTGATATTGAAGAACGTGGGCGTACTTTAGATTCTGTTATTACACAATATATGGATGCTGTAAAACCGATGTATCACCAATTTATTGAACCAACGAAACGATATGCGGATGTCATTATTCCAGAAGGCGTTTCAAATACTGTTGGGGTAGATATCTTAACTACGAAGATCGCCAGTATTTTGCATGGAGAGTAAGAAGCAATCGCAAGATTGTTTTTTTTTATTCGAAAAAAGAATGTACAGAAGAAACTCTTCTATCCATAATATTAAAAAAACGTTTACATAAGTGGGCATTTTTTGTGACATTGTGATATAATCATTATTGAAATTCTAAAAATAGTAAAAGGAAGTATTATGGAACTCTTTGAATCGCTCAAACAAAAAATTTCTGGCAAAGGCCTACAAATTGTCTTTCCTGAAGGAACAGATGCGCGTGTATTAGGCGCAGCTAACCGTCTGTACGCAGATAAATTGATTACCCCAGTATTTATTGGGAATATCTCTGAAGTAACAGGTACTTTAATCTCACGTGGGATTAATCCAGATGGTTTTCAAATCTACGATCCATTGAACTGTGAACGTTTTGAGAAAATGGTCGAAATTTTTGTTGAACGTCGTAAAGGTAAAGTAACAGAAGAGCAAGCGCGCGAAATCCTTAAAGATTCAAACTATTTTGGAACAATGCTTGTACATATGGGTATCGCTGATGGTATGGTTTCAGGTGCAGTTCATTCAACTGCGGACACTGTCCGTCCTGCCCTACAAATTATTAAAACTAAACCAGGTGTGAAATCCGTATCAGGTGCATTCATTATGGTTCGTGGCCGTGACGACAATGAAAAGTATATCTTTGCCGATTGTGCGATTAACATTGATCCAGATGCAAATACCTTGGCAGATATAGCCGTGGCTTCAGCGGAAACAGCAAAACTCTTTGATATTGATCCAAAAGTTGCAATGCTATCTTTCTCAACTAAAGGTTCAGGTAAATCAGATGATGTGACTAAAGTCGTTGAAGCAACAGCATTGGTCAAAGAAGAACATCCAGAGCTTGATATTGATGGAGAACTTCAATTTGATGCAGCGTTCTCTCCAGCAGTTGCCCGTCAAAAATCACCAGATAGCCCAGTGGCAGGACGTTCAAATGTATTTATCTTCCCAGATATCCAATCTGGTAATATTGGCTACAAAATTGCTCAACGTCTAGGAAACTTTGAAGCAATTGGTCCAATCTTGCAAGGGCTGAACGCACCAATCTCTGACCTTTCTCGTGGAAGTAACGAAGAAGATGTTTATAAACTTGCTATTATTACAGCTGCTCAAGCACTTAAATAATATAGGAGTTTAAAAAATCATGACAAAATGTTATGGTTTTTTATTATCGTTGAGTGTTTTTAATGTGTAGCGTTCATGCTACCTACAGACAGATTGGAATGATGGACGAAAACTTTAAAATTTTTTTGAGAGCTTTTCTTTCCTTTTTGAATATCTGCACTACTTTAGTGTTAATTTAAGCTTATAGTTATAAAATACAGTCATCAAAACAACGGAGAAAAGATGAAACGAGCGAAAATTTGTGCCTTGATTGGGAGTGTTTTTACAACCCTTATTGCTGTATTAATGATGTTTGCCTTTATTCGATTCATAATTAACTGGGAAGAAAAAGACCTGGAAATGACTCTGACCATTGCAGGGCATAGTGGCCTTTTTCTATTGAAACTTTTTGCTTTAGTGTTTGTCCTTGTTATGTCAATCATGATTGTAAATTGGGTCTCCTTTATTCGGATGGATCGACCAACAGGTGGAATATGGCAACTTTATCAGTTAGTTATTGGAAGTTTCTATATTTTAATTTCAATGCTAAATTTATACGTGATGGTAGTGGCTCTACCATTAGGGCTCTGTTTCGTTCTAGCCTTTATATTAGCGCGTATGGATAGTGTGTAAAAGAGTTTGCCTGTGCAAGCTCTTTTCTTTGTAGTCTACACCAAAAAGGCACAAAAATTTGGTATAATAACTAAGTTAATAATAAAATTTAGGAGGAATTTTTATGTTTGAGCTTCAAAATAAGCTTAAAAATGAATTTGGTATAAAATTTGCTGATGAAGAATTGTTAAAAATAGCTTTTACTCACTCGAGCTACACGAATGAAGAACGCCTCCCAAAGGTTGCAAACAATGAACGTTTGGAGTTTTTGGGAGACGTCGCTCTGTCTTTAATCATCTCAGAATATCTTTATCGTACTTATCCAGATAAACTTGAAGGTGAATTATCGAAGATGCGTTCTAGCATTGTCCGCACAGAATCTTTGGCTAATTTTTCGCGTCAGTGTGAGTTTGGACGTTTTCTACGTTTGGGTAATGGCGAGGAAAAAACAGGCGGACGTAATCGTGATACCAACCTAGAAAATCTCTTTGAAGCTTTTCTAGGCGCTCTTTTCTTAGATGCAGGTATGGAAGAAGTTCGTCGATTTATAAATCGAGTGGTTATTCCGCACGTAAAAGCTGACGATTATTTTAAAGTCATTGATTATAAAACAAATCTGCAAGAGGTTCTGCAAGTTGATGGTGAGACGATAATCGAATATAAAATTTTAGAAGAAACAGGCCCAGCACACGCGCGTGAATTCGTCGCTGCAGTTTATAATAATGGAAAAGAGCTTGGACGTGGGCGAGGTAAATCAAAGAAAGTTGCTGAACAAAAAGCAGCGGAAAATGCAATAAAAGGTCAGATTCATGTATCTTAAAAAAATGGAAATTGTCGGCTTTAAGTCTTTTGCTGACCGCACGAAAATTGAATTTGACCAAGGCGTTACAGCTGTTGTTGGACCCAATGGTTCCGGTAAGTCAAATATAGTTGAAGCACTACGCTGGGCTTTAGGAGAGCAATCAGCTAAGTCACTTCGTGGCGGGAAAATGCCGGATGTTATTTTTTCAGGTACAGCAAAGCGTAAGGCACTAAACTATACTGAAGTTATTGTAACTTTTGATAATGCAGACCAGTATCTTACAGGTTATGAAGAAGACGTGGAAGTAACTATTACACGTCGCCTATATCGCAATGGTGATTCGGAATTTTTGATTAATGGGCGTAAGTGCCGCTTGAAAGATATTCATGAACTTTTCACAGATACAGGGTTGGGGCGTGATTCTCTTTCGATTATTTCCCAAGGACGTATCGAATCAGTCTTTAATTCGAAAGCAGAAGAACGTCGAGCAATTTTTGAAGAAGCAGCTGGTGTTTTGAAGTACAAGACACGGCGTGCTGAAACAGAGAGCAAACTACAGACCACACAAGATAATCTTGATCGTCTCGAAGATATTATCTTTGAACTTAATGGTCAATTAACACCATTGCGTGCCCAACGTGATGTTGCTTTGCGTTTTCAAGATTTAGAGGCACAACGCTCTGAGCTTGCTCTTTCTGTTTTGGTGGCTCAACTTCTTGAGGAGAAGGAAAAGTATGAACAAGCGAAAGATGACTTAAATGCAGTAGAAACTGAGCTTAGTGCTTTAAAAAGTCAACAAGAAAGCTACGAAGAGCAGCTAACTAATCTTAAAAAAGCGCGTTTGAAAGTAGAACAAGAGCAAGAGAAAGTCCAACAAGACAGCTTGTCCTTAACAGAACTTAAGTCTGATTTACAACATAAAATAGAAGTTTTCGATCTGCAAAAGTCCTCTTCTCAAAAATCAGCTGCAGAACGTCAAGAGCGTATTGAAGAACTTGATGTTAAATTACAGGAAGTTTCGCAACAGAAAGAAACTTCAGAAAAGAAAAAAGCGGAACTCAAAGATAAAGAGAAGGCAGCCCAAGAACAACTTGAGCAGTTAGAAAAAGAATTGGAACGTTTTGCTGAAAGTCCAGAAACTTTAGCAGAGCGACTGCGCGAAGACTATTTGCAATTGGTGCAACAAGAGGCAGAGTTTTCTAATCAATTAACTAAAAATAAGGCTGAATATGAAAATATTTCACGTCGCCTAGTGGAATCTGATGAAAACGCAAAAGAAAACACAGAAAAGTTTCAAACGATTTCCGCTGATCTTACAAAAGCAGAAACTGCGTTAGGCGCGCTCACTCAAACTGCTCAAGAACTTGAAAAGGAACTACAAGAAAAGAGCGCGACAGAAGCAAAATATGTTGAAGCAGAGCGTCAAGGTCAAAATGTGATGTACGATCAGATGCAACAGCTTAGCAAGTACAAGGCCAATCTTGCAAGCATGGAAAATATTCGTGACAGTCACAGTAACCTGTATCAGGGTGTACGGGCTGTTATGACACAAAGTGCTGCACTTGGTGGCATTGTTGGCGTTGTTGCCGACCTTTTAACTTTTGATAAAAAATACACCACAGCTATCGATATTGCCTTAGGTGGTGGCAGTCAAAATATTGTGGTAGAAGATGAAAACTCAGCCAAAAAAGCTATCGCTTATTTAAGAGAAAAACGCTTGGGCCGTGCAACATTTCTCCCGCTCACAACAATTAAGCCGCGGGAGTTTCGAAATTACGAACGTCTTGTGACAATGGAGGGGTTCATTGATACTGCTTTAAATTTGGTTAATTTTGAACCACGATTGCAAAGAGCAATGTCAAGTTTGTTGGCAACTACCGCCATTGTTGATACAGCCGAACATGCAAGTCAAATAGCACGGGCAATGAACTATACTATTCGTATCGTCACCTTGGATGGTACGCAGATCAATCCGGGTGGTTCTTACTCTGGTGGTGCAGCAAAACGTAACAATACAACTTTTACCAGCACAGAAATTGATCATCTGACTGAAGTTATCGCTTTAGCAGAAAGTAAGTTAAAAGCAGTCGAAGACAAATTACAAAAGCAACAGCTTTCACGTCAAACTTTGAGTGGTCAACTTGAAGCTTTACGTTCCAATATTCAAGAAAAACGCCTTGCGGAACAAAGCTTACAGTTGCAGATTAAGCAATTATCAGAACAAAAAGCAAATCTGCAAGCTTTGGTTGCGGATACCGAAAATACGGAAGCACACCAAGCACTGCAAGAATTATCAAAGAATAACGAAAAGCTGATACAGCAGCTATCTAAAATTGCTGAGGACAAACAATCCTTAGATGATCAACTTGAAGAAGTTAAATCTAACAGTCAAAGTTTCAATGCTCTTAAAGAACAAAAAAATAGTGCTTATCATGAAACGAAATTACTCCTGTCCAGTCTAAAAAATGAATTACGTTTTGCTCAAACAGAGCAAGAGCGCTTAAGGCAAGAATATGAAGCTTTAGGTACTGAAAAAGCTAAGTTGCAAGCAATTGGAGAAGCTCAGACCGATGAAGCAAGTCGTAATCTTTATGCTCACCAATTGAAGGAGGCTGAGGCTAAACTTCAAGAAGCTAATGTGAAGTTAGTGAGCTTACGCTTTGAGAGGGACGATCTTCAAGCTCAAGCAGAAGAATTTGAAGAGCAAAATCGGGATCTATTGGAACAAAATCAAGTACTAAATAATCAAAAAGCGCGTTTGGAAGTAAGGATTGAACAATCAGAAAAGCTCTTGAAAAATCGTCAAACCACACTCTTTACTGAGTATGAAATGAGTTTCGATGAAGCTAAAATGAAGGCTAAAATCCTTGAAAATCTTTCTGAATCAGAGCAACAGCTCAGTCTTTTAGAACGCCAAATCCGTGCGCTCGGTCCTATTAATTTGGATGCTATCACTCAGTATGAGGAAGTATATCAACGTCACGAATTTTTGAGTGGCCAACGGGATGACCTCTTGGAAGCTAAAAATATGCTACTCGAAACGATTCAAGAGATGAATGAAGAGGTAGAAATCCGCTTTAAGACAACATTTGAACAAATTAGAGAAAGTTTCCAACTAACCTTTTCACAAATGTTTGCCGGAGGAGAAGCTAATCTTGAGTTAACCAGCACTAATCTATTGGAAGCTGGTGTCGAAATCAAAGTACAACCTCCAGGTAAAAAATTAGCCAGCTTGAATCTCATGTCTGGAGGAGAAAAAGCCTTAACTGCTCTGGCATTAATTTTTGCTATTTTACGAGTTAGAACGGTTCCATTTGTGGTCTTGGATGAGGTAGAAGCAGCATTAGATGAAGCGAATGTTAAACGTTTCGGAGATTACATGAATCACTTTGATAACTCCAACCAATTTATTGTTGTCACACATCGTCGTGGGACAATGGCAGCAGCAGGTACCATGTATGGTGTCACAATGGCTGATGCAGGGGTTTCTAAGGTCATTTCTGTACGATTAGAGGATGAAGTTTAAACAGGTCAGCCATATAAAGCTTAAGCTTAGCTCAAGGCTCATTTGTTAGAATTATTCCCAATGTAAAAAAAGGAATTTAATCTTGTGCAAATAAAAAATAAATTGAGGTTTACCTTGAAAAAATTACTTAATAGTTTTAATACACGACTAGGTTTAGTATGCTGGTCGACCTTCTTTATTTGGGTCAAAACCATGATTGCTTACTTTTCTGTCTTTAAGGGTTTGAACTCTTCTAATCTTGCAGATTATCTATTGGTTATTGTGAATCCCATAGGCTTTACAGCAATCTTCTTTAGCTTAATACTGTTTATTAAAAGAAAGCAGCTTTTCTATCTAGGTATGCTATTAATGAACTTGATTGGAAACTTGTTAGTCTACGGAAATATCCTTTACTATCGTGAGTTTTCAGACTTTCTTACGCTTAACACCTTAACGGGGGGAGCAGGGATGGTCGGAAAAGGTTTCGATTTAGGTTCAATCGCTATTTCTTGGGTGGACATCGTGTTCTGGATTGACATTATTGTTATTCTTGTGCTTTTTCTTACCAAGAAGATTAAAATGGATGAACGTCGTCCTACGAATATTTTTGCCTTTAAGGTTTTCAGTGCCTCTGTCATGATTTTTGGCTTAAACTTTTGGATGGCGGATCTTACTGAGCATCGTCTAGTTTCACGACAAGCACAATACGATGCCACTTATGTTGTCCGTTATTTGGGCTTAGGCCCATGGTTAGCGACCAATAGCTGGTATACTCATGTGTCCAACGAAACTCGAGCTATGGCTTCTAAAACTGACTTTACAAAAGTTCAAAAATACATTCAAGAAGATCGCTATCTTGCGCCAAATGCCAAGATGTTTGGGATTGCGAAAAACCGTAACGTTATTGTGATTCACCTTGAATCACTGCAACAAGATGTCATTAATATGAAGGTAAACGGTGAAGAAGTTACTCCTTTCTTGAATTCACTTTATAATAATAATCCTTCTGTTTATTCTTTCTCAAATTTCTTTAACCAAGTTGGACAAGGAAAAACTTCTGATGCAGAAACCATGCTTGAAACTTCAACATTTGGTTTATCATCTGGTTCACTCTTCTCAAGCCTAGGAAGTACACAAACTTTCCAAGCTATGCCAGCCATTCTGCAACAAAAAGAAGGCTATTCAAGTGCGGTTTTCCATGGGAATGTTGGCTCATTTTACAGTCGTAATAACGTTTATCGTAATATGGGTTATCAAAACTTCTTTGACCAATCTTTCTATGATCTCACGCCAACGAACTCTACTGCTTGGGGCGTTAAAGATAAATATTTCTTTAACGACTCAATTCCATATCTTGAGCAGTTACAGCAACCTTTTTATGCGAAATATTTGACGGTTACAAATCATACGCCTTATACAGGTCTTGAAGATTATGAGATGAACCCAAAACTTTTAGAAGGTGGTTCAGGGAACTCAGTCGTTGACAATTATTTTGTTACCGCTAATTATCTAGATTCATCGGTTAAAGATTTCTTTGATTACTTGAAAAAATCTGGACTTTATGAAAAATCCGTTATTGTTCTTTACGGTGATCACTACGGAATTTCTGGTTCAGATACAAAATACTATGCCCCATTCATTGGTAAAAGTGCAGATAACTGGACAGAGTATGATAATACAATGATGCAACGTACACCGTTCATGATTGATATTCCTGGTCAAACATCTGGACACATCAGTGATGAATTTATCGGTGAAATCGATGTTATGCCAACCTTGGAACACTTGCTTGGTATTTCAACAAAAGATTATATCCAGTTTGGACAAGATGTCTTTGCACCAAAACGCGAACAATTCGTTGCACTTCGAAATCGTGGTTTCGTCACACCAACAATCACCAAATCAAGTGCGACAAGTTCGGTTTACCATGACACAAAGACCGGAGAAGTTCTGAAGTTAACGGAAAGTCAACAGAAGTATGTGGATAGCATCCAAGAAAAAGTTAATAAAATGTTAGACATGTCAGATACCTTCAATACGGAAGATCTCCTTCGTTTCTACACTCCGCCTGGGTTTAAGCCGGTACAGCCGGGTAACTATAGTTACAATGTCACTTCAACAAGGAATCGTTTGAAAGAAGAACAAGATGTCTTGAAAGCTCGTTCCACATCTCTTCTTTCCGAAAACCAAGGAGTATCTACAGTTGATCTCTTTAACGATCCGGTCTTGGCAGCGAAAAAAGCTCAAGAAGAAGCTGAAGCAGCAGCAAAAGCAAAAGATAAAGAAAAAGAAGATGCAAAAAAGGCACCTTCCACCAGCAAAAAAGATGAGAAAGGAAAGTAATATTTTATGAAATCAGGATATTTTCAGCCTTTAAGTAATATTTATAAAATAGCCTGGATGTGGTGGGTTATTCTCCTTTCTTTCCAACAAGTTCTTTTCTATGAAAACAATCTTCGAATGAATTGGTTTCAAATAACTATTCTGGTCTTTCTGGTTCTCGCTTTCTATTTCTTAGTGAGACAACGTCGCTTTTTTGCAGCAGAAAATGCACTGCATTTTTCTCGTGATTTTCGTTTAGGTATGCTTGAAATTGACTTCAATTATATGAGCTCAGTAAAACTTACGCCAAGAACGCTTCGTTTTATCTATATAGGAAAAGAATATCATTTTGTTGTATTGGGGAAATCCAATCAACTACTACAAAACGTTTTAAAGGAAAATAATGTTGAATACACTACATCAACACTTAAAAGATCCGCGAAAGTGTAAGATCTTTTGGTCACTTATCTTTGGCCTCATCTGGCTTGGAACAAATATCTATGTAATCATGGAAACACCTGTTTGGAATGAAAAGTACATCACAGCTTTTATCCTCGGGAATATCTGTATGTTTATCGCAGCAGCTTACATGGTTTTCGTTTATCGATCAGTTAAGAAAATCGACACACTTACAGAAAGTAAAATCCAACATTACTATAAAATGTCAATGTGGATTTTAGGGCTTGCAGTATTGCTTGTGCCTTTTTTCTTTATTATTCATGTGCCTGACACAGCACATGACTGGGATTTCTTTGTAATATTTAGAGATACCATGCAGCTTGGTGGTCGTTCATTTACACATCTTCCAATGACTGAAGATGAACTTCTCTATTTTTTACGTTATCCCAATAATCAGTTTTTCGGTATTGTCTATAACACTCTTTTTGCTCCTTTCACAACCAACTTATCGAGAATCATTGCGACAACTGTAGTAGCAGCAATTCTGACAAGTCTTTCTGTTCTAGGTGGTTCATTAATCATTAAAAAGATTTCTAATCTTAAAATGGCTTTGATTTACAATTTAGTTGCTTTTGGTTTTATACCGTTTTATCTTTATGGAGCACAGCTCTACACAGATACAGCGACCTTACCTTTTGTCATTTTTGGCTTACTCTTTATGATTTATGCACTTCAGTCAGAGAAGACCAGCAAGATGATTATCTGGTGGATAGCAGCATGCCTTGTTGTATTCTTTGGCTATAGTATTAAACCTACTGTTTTCATCCCAATGATTGCTGTCTTTTGTTTCCTTGTGCTTAACCGTAAATGGAAAAAACTGCTCATTATGGTTCCTGTAGCAGCATTACTTTTTGTAGGTGTGCATCAAGGTGTTAAGGCAGTTATCGCAAATGAACCAGCTTTCTCAGAACAAGCTAATGACCGTTACAATCTGCCGATGATTCACTGGGTAACAATGTCTTTTGATCCTATCAATAAGTATGGAGGCTTCAATCCTGATGTCTTGGCCTACTCTCAATCATTTACAGATGTAGCATCAAAGAAAGAAGGGATAAAGCGTCGTTTTATTGAAAATCTCAAGGAAATGGGTGTTCCAGGTGTTCTGGTTCAATTGTGGCGTAAAATCATGTATACGTGGTTTAACGGTGATTTGAGTAATTTCTTCTATACATATCGTCATTCTAATCCCTTTATATTCCGTTATTTTGACTGGACCAGTTTTGCGCCAGAAGAAGGGAATATTACGGGCTGGTTGTTGATTAAAGCAGCACAAACACTCTATTGGTTAGCCATCGTCCCATTGATGTGGTATGAAATCTTCCTAGGTATTTTCAAGAAGCATAAAACAGAATGGTTCATTGTTGGACTTTCAATGGCAGGTTTGACAGGCTTCTTACTACTTTGGGAAGCTAATTCACGTTACCTTTATAACTTTGCACCAATAATGCTTATTCTAGCAACCATGGGCTTGGTAGACTTTATTCAACGCAGTAGGAGGAAAAATGGAATTTCTGAATAAAAGCATGTATCGTATTCTGCTTTGGCTCTTTATTGCAGCCCTAGCTATTATGGCTGTGCAACCTTTTACGGATGCTGGTTTTGTCGAACCTATTTCGGTTGTGTTGTGTGCTGGTTTGCTCTTTTTCATCCTCCGTTTTGCCTATAGAAAATTTCATAATATGAATAAAAAAGGCTTGAAAATATTTATTTTCGCCTTTTTTGCAGTTTTTCTTCTCTTACAGATTTTATCTGTGACTCAAATTCATACGATGGTTTTCGGAGACCCTTGGCATATTCAAGCACAGGCCACACGAATTATGCAAGGAGATATGGTTTGGGATGTTTGGATTAGGCAATATCCTAACCTCGTGCCTTTGGTCGCTTTGAATGTTGGGTTTATGAAGCTTGCAGAAGTACTCCATATCTCTTACTACTTCGTTTTTTATGCTTTTAATATCCTTATCAATACAAGTATTTGGGTATTGCTGGTTCGCTTCCTATGGAAAAAAAGACCAGAGTTAGCAACCTTTGTGGCCCTTCTGATGCTTATGCTCCCAATGAATTATGACTTCTTATTGAGAGTAGGATATTCAGATGGATTTGCGATTTTAGTTTTATTGGTTGTTGCACTGCGTTTTGATAAGGCTCAACGTACAGGTTCATTCGGTATTTGGCAATTTGTCAGTACGGCAATCTTATTTACTCTTGGATTCCTTGCGCGCCCCAATGTGATTATTATTCTGATTGCTTTAGCAATTTTAGGCTTAGTGGCCTTTAGTCAACGAAAAAAATATAAAAAATTATGGCTTTCAATAGTTAAGCTCATTTTAGCTTCTTGTGTTGGTATTGTTTTGGCCATGGGAGTAACTCGTGGTTTAGCAAGTGCTATGCAATATGACTTAAAAGGACCAGATGTTTTTCCAACAGTAAACTGGATTTATGAGGGCCTAAATACAGAATCAATGGGTGAATGGACACCTGTTGATCGTGACTATACACTAAACCACTTTGGTTTTGAAACTGCCAAAGAAGCTAATATTGCTGGAATCAAAGAGCGTTTAGTACATTTAGGAAAAAATCCATGGATGATTCCAATACTCTTATTGGCGAAGTTTGGGCAACTTTGGTCTTGTGGAACTTTTGCAACGGCTACTGATTATCAGCTTTTTTCTGGGTATTACAATTGGACGAAAGCTCCAGGTTGGGTCATTGATAATATTGGTGCTATTAATATCTTTATCTCAACTTATGCTAAAGCGCTGATGACCGTATTTCTCTTTGCCATTGTTTACCGCCTTTGGAAGACAAAAAAAGAGGAGATATCAGTTTTTTCTCTAGCAATTTTAACAACGATGGGAATTACACTCTTTCATACTTTACTTTGGGAAGTTAAACCTCGTTACCAATTCATGACCTTTGCTTTAATCATTCTTGCGGCTGCACTCAGCTTTGATAAAATTTTTTCGGAAAAAACTGTCTTTAGACCTGAAAAAGGGCGAAGCAAGCTCTTGAAGATAGCTTATCCAATTATGGCTTTGTTGTCTTTAGGGTTGATGCTAACATTGATGCAAAAACAACCAAAACAAGCAATTGTCGTGAACGCGCAGCAACATTCGGTTAATCACTTTGGTTATAGCAAAGGCAGTATCGACTTAGGAGCAGGGAAAAGTATTTCTCAAGCATTTGATTTAACTACATCAGCCAATCGTATTGATTTCAACTCTTACGCGAATATGGAAATGAAATTGATTCTTGAGAAAAAAGAAGCTGAGCAATGGAAAGAAGTTGGTGAAACCCCAATTCTGGCAGAAGATGCGATGACTGTTTTGAAGACGGAAATGCCAGTTGGTCATTATCGTCTGCGAGTAGAAAACATTCAAAAAGTTCCTGTTACGTTGGCCTTAATGACCAATACAGAAAATCTAGACTATCCGCATCTGATTGAGCTGCCCAACAGCAAGTACGCTTCTTTTGGTTTCTCTATTTCACAAAATGAGCCAAAAACAAAATTCTCCTTAGGACTGATTCTCACCTTTGCGGTTATTTATATCTTAGGATATTTTGTAATTTTGACTGTGGTAAAAAATAATGATTAAATTCTTTCTGAAAAAAATTATTCTGCCCTGCTTGGTTGCAGTGGCAGCTTTTGTTATCGTCGATCATAATGCACGATTTTATCATGAACCTTTGGGGATTATTGAAGACGTAAAAACCGTGGAAAAGACAGCTTTAAGTGATAACTTCAATAATAAAGATACAGAAGTGCAGCAAAATCTTAAAGTTAGGCTGCTCAATACTAGGCAAAAAAATCAGGTTTTAAATCTAAAAAATATCTCTAATCAGTCCCAACTTACTGGACAGCTTTATCGTAAAAATCAAAAGATTTTATTGCGTGAAAGTGCGGGAACGATGCAGATCGTTGGCCAGAAACGAGATGCATTGATTGTGAGTTTAGCTGTTCTTTTTATCGGACTAACCTTAAGCTTTATTCGATGGCGTGCAACACTCTTCCTTACATTGTCCTTGCTACTTAACCTTTTATACTTTGTTTTAGCACTCGCTTTTGATATTCAGTTTACTTCTGTAAATGCGCTTATCACTTTTTCTTGCTTAGCATTGGTCTTTGCGATTAGCTCACTAGGTTTTGTTTTAGGATTTACACGGCAAATGTTGTTTACGCTATTTACCACAGTTCTCACTAGCCTTTTGACATTTCTGCTGACCTTTTCTGTTTTAAAACTTACAGGTAATTCAGGTATTCATTTTGAAATGATGAATTATGTGACTCAAAACCCGATTTTATTCTTTTTCGTAGGTGCAATCATCAGTGTCTTAGGTGCAATTATGGATGGTACTGGAGATATCGTTGCCGGTTTATTTGGACTTTATCGTCAAAATCAGCTTAATGAAATAAACATGTCTCAAAAAGACTATATTAAGTCCGGCATGGAAATTGGAAAAGAAATTATTGGGACTTTAACAAATGTGCTCTTTATGATTTTCATGGCAGAAACGATTCCCATGACTTTGCTCTTGCTAAGAAATGGGAACACATGGAATTATATTGCAGGAACTGCCCTTAATCTTGGACTTTTACAAACCATTATCTCTGCGATCGGTATCGTACTTGCAGTTCCGATTACGGCTGTTGTGACAAGTTTTGGACTAAGAAAGGAAGCAAGAAATGAATAGTCTAATTATTCTCTTTATTATTTTGACTGGCTTACTGATTTTAGTTTCGGGAGTTGAAGGTATAAGAAATCTCGTCGGACTAGGGCTTAATTTCATTTTGATTTTTGCAATGATAACCTTGCTTTCTTGGGGAATGAACACATTTGTTCTCTTAAGTGTTGTTTCAGTACTCATTTTGGCAATCGCCATATATATGTCTTCTGATGATAATATGGTAACAAACATTTCTTTTAAAACAAGTCTCATTGTTGTATTTTCCCTTCTCATTTTGGCTGTTCTTGTACAGTATATCGGTAATCTACAAGGGTTTGCAATTGAAGATACAGAGGAGTTAGAAGAATTATCGCTTGCAATAGGGTTAAACTTTTCTAACGTTGCAATTGTGGTCATGGTTATTTCAATGTTGGGTGCAGTTGCAGAAGCAGCTATGGCTTTAGTTGCCAGTTTATCTGAAGTTGTAGAGCAAGATGAGCAGATGACATTGCTACAGTTTAAGGAACAACGCTTTATAATTTCACAGCAAATTCTAGGAACTGCTGTAAATACACTCTTTTTTGGTTTGTTAGGATCATCTCTTAGTCTTATTCTTTGGTTTGTTCGGCTACATTATAGCTTTGCTGAGATAATAAACTCTAAATTACTTATGGCAGATATGGCATCAATGCTTTTAGGAATGCTTGGAATTCTCTTTGCTATTTGGCTATCGGGATATTTTGTTGAAAAAGAATTTGAAAAATTGGAAAGCGAAGTAAAACGATAACTTTTAAGTTATTGTTTTCTTTTTGGAAGCAAATTCCGAATTAATCTTTTTGTAATTTAAAAGAAAATAAAGAAATGTTATTGCAAACTATTAAACTTTTTGATATATTATACATATGAATAAAAATATACTAGATGGGATTGCGGATCGTTTACACATTAAAGGTCTGAATCCGTTACTTTCACTAATGGTTTGGGAGTTGCTTTTATTATTAGTCTTGTTTCTTGTCGTTCTACTCGTCATCTCAATGAATTAAAAACAATGGATCAAGCAATTGTTTGCTTTTTAATATACTTTTATTTATATATTTTTTGAGTAAACAGGTCTCACAACTGACCAAGGGACTGAAACTATTATTTTTATTTTAATCACGACAGTATAAAACCATATTCATAAGTGAATATGGTTTATTTTTTATATTACTTTTCTAATGCGGCAATCTTTGCCTCAAGAGCTTTGATTTCCATTTCTAATGCCTCTTTTTGCTTGGGATCTGTGGCAGATTGGAGCTCTTTCTTCATTTCTTCTAAGGATTGTTTGTGATATGTGACGAGCTCTTTTTTCTTATCTGTTATTTTTTCTAAAAGCTTGTTTTTATCTTCTTCATTAAGTGGGGTGTAAGCTGGAAGTTTTTCATTTTGGAAATAATCAGCTAATAAACTCATTGGTGTAGTGTTTTTATCTTTCATGAGTTTCATTTTCCATGATGAATCATAATTATCCAATAATAAACCTGCTAAAGCACCAATATCATATGATTCTTCTACATTTCCAGTAGAATTGCCGTATCCTTTAGTTTGCTTCCCTAAGGTTTGGATGGCATGAGTGATATCCTTATCGGTGCTAAGTTGATCTGGGAAGTAGGTATATAAAGCCGTCATAATTTCCATATACTGCGCAGAACCTTCAGTACGATCCCAATAGTGTGCATTATCAAAGTCAGTTTTATGCTTTGTTTTATATTCATTATATGTTGCGATGGCTTGCAAAACTAAGGTCTTATCCTTTGGATGAGTAACAGCCTTCATCAAGTTTTGAATTAATTGGTAACGTATAATACGTGCTTCGGTTTGTCCTAGATGTTGGTCTTTTTCTGAACCTATCTTAGCAATCTCCGTTTCTGATAGTTTATTCCATTTTGTTTGTTCAAATATATGGAAATTCTCATGTAAAACAAAGACCAAAGCATCGTATGATCCTAAGTGTGGATAGCGATTCCACATCTCTTTATTTTTGAGTGCAGCGCTATCTAGTGAAAAATACATTCCACCACCTTCAAGAGTTTTTCCCTCAAGGCTATATTGAGCATCTACACCAAACTTATCAAACTGCTTGCCATAATACCCCCAAGTCCCCGGTGCTTCAGAGCGTTCAACATTCAGCTCCTTAGCTTCTTTTTCGGAAAAATCACTGATTTGTCCATCTGGATTTATTTTCCACATTTTTTTACTTTCTGTATCTTCTAAAACTACAGGGATGCCCGTCACGGCATTTTTGGGCCAAATTTTCTCAGCAACTTGATTATATTTTTTAAATTGCTGAGCAAACAACGGTAAAAAATCTTTCACTGTTTCAGGTTGGGTTTTACTGGAGATAAAATTAAAGGAGGAAGCGTTTTCTTTAGATTGATTTATTTTTTCTTTTGAAGTATCTGTCGTCTTGCTATCCCCACTTGCACAGCCCACGAGAACTGTACCCATTGTGAGGGATAAAATGGAAATAAGAACAAAGAGTTTTTTTGTCATAGTTGTTTCCTTTACTAAAACTGAGGTGGCTTTTGCCACAGTCTAATTAGTTGGTCACTCTCTTTAGAGAGTGCTTAATGGAAAATGGTTTAATGTTACTGTTTTTCTAGAGTTTTATGACTTTTCCTCCTCTCTTCTGAAGTACCTAGAGAGCTAAAATCTCAAGGAAAAGACTTCAAAAATTTTCCTGTTAAAGCTCATAAAACCTTCCTTATTTCTTATACGTAAAAAAAATATGCCTTTCACTCTTTTAATTTCTGGACTAAAAAATGCATCTTAGGGAGCAATTATCGTAGGGCAGAGTATGTTATAATATAAACATGACAAATGATGTAAAATTGATCGCTTTAGATCTTGATGGAACACTGCTGAACAGTGCAAAAGAGATTTCTGCTCCAAATATTGAAGCAATCCAAAAAGCACGTCAGAAAGGTGTAGAAGTAGTTTTAACAACTGGCCGCCCTCTTGCAGCAATTCAACCTTTTTTGAAAACATTGAAGATGCTAGATTTCAATGACTTTAGCATTACCTTTAATGGTGGCTTAGTGCAACGCAATACAGGGGAAATTCTTTCAAAGAAAGTATTGACTTATGATGATGTTCGCCTCATCAAGCAGGAAACTCAAGCTTTAGAAATTCCATGTGATGTTTTAAGTGATGACATTGTCTATGTCACGGAGAGTGCACGACAATCTCAATATGGCTTTATCAACAGCCTTTTGGAATTTCACCCCGTAAAATTTGAAGAGCTTGCTCCTGATGCAATTTATAATAAGATTGTTTCTTGTACAGATGCGGCTTTTCTGGATGCACAGATTCCTAAATTTCCCAAAACATTATTTGACCAGTTTGAAATTTTTAAAACACGTGATATTTTGTTAGAATTCATGCCTAAAGGAATAAATAAGGCCTTTGGTTTATCAAAACTGATTGAACAATTGGATATAACACCTGAAAATGTTATGGCGATGGGTGATGAAGAAAATGATTTAAGCATGATTTCATGGGCTGGTTATGGTGTTGCAATGGGAAATGCTGTACCGACTGTGAAGAAGGAAGCCAATATTATTTCAAACTTTACGAATGACCAACATGCAGTTGCAGAAGTCATTCAAGAATATGTTTTGTAGGAGGAAATATGGGATTATTTGATCGTTTATTTGGTAAGAAAAAGGAAATCGAAGATGTTCCTGAAGAAGTTGTTGAAGTAAAAGAACAGCCAGAGGTTGAAGCAGGGGAAGTCGTAGATGAAGAAGTAGAAACTGAAGAACTCGTTCAGAGTGAGCCAGATGAAGAAGTTTTAACAGAAACGATGCCTGAAGTTGTAGCTGAATTTGCAGATGAACCTTCAGCTGCAGAAGCCGAAGAAAAAGAAGAATTCCAAGAAGAATCTGATATTCTAGAAGATGAAATTGAAGAGCTTGAAGCAGCTGAAGTCGAAGCAATTGCCTCAAAGGAAGAAGTCTTAGAAGAGAATGAAGTTTCAGTAGATTCACCAACTCAAGAGGAAGAAACTACCAATATTGAAGAAAAATACGACAAGTCTTTAGAAAAAACACGTAAGACTTTTGGTCAACGTTTCAATGCCTTTTTAGCTAATTTCCGTTCTGTGGACGAAGAATTCTTTGAAGAGCTTGAAGAAACACTTATTATGTCAGACGTTGGTGTTGACTTAGCTTTAGAAGTTACAGAAGAGTTGCGGAACGAAGCCAAATTGGCAAATGCAAAATCACAAGAAGCATTACGGCAATTAATTGTTGAAAAAATTGTAGATAAATTTGATGATGAAAAAGTACCGTCTGAGTTAAATATCCAAGATGAACTCACTGTTTTCCTTTTTGTTGGTGTAAATGGTGTAGGTAAGACAACAACAATTGGTAAACTTGCTCATCGTTATAAAAATGAAGGTAAAAAAGTCCTTCTTGCAGCTGCTGATACTTTCCGTGCTGGTGCGATTGATCAACTTGTGGAGTGGGGCAAACGCTCAGAGGTTCCTGTTGTCACGAAACCAGCAGGTTCAGATCCAGCCAGTGTAGTATTTGATGCTGTCGTAAAAGCAAAAGAAGAAAACTATGATATTCTTTTGATTGATACAGCTGGTCGTCTTCAAAACAAAGATAACTTGATGAAAGAACTGGAAAAAATAGGAAAAATTATCAAGCGTGAGTTGCCTGCTGCACCACATGAAGTGATTCTTGCTTTGGATGCAACAACAGGTCAAAATGCTATTCAACAAGCTAAAGAATTTAGCGCAGTAACACCGATTACGGGGATTGCTTTGACCAAGTTAGATGGTTCTGCAAAAGGGGGAATTGTTTTATCTATAGTCCAGAGCTTGAAAATTCCGGTAAAACTTGTCGGACTGGGCGAAGGGATTAATGATCTTACAGACTTTGATGAAGAATTCTTTGTACGTGGTTTATTTAAGGAGCTCATCTAGTAAAAAATGTCTATCTGTAAAAGATAGGCATTTTTTCAATTTTAGGATGAAAATGGTAAAGCCTCGCTTTAGGATAGTTTATCGGGACTTGAAAAAAAACACAATTCACGATAAAATGGAAAGGTCTAATTAGAGAACTGTTTTATATAGAAAGGCTATCATGTCGTATTCAAATTTGAAGTTGTTTGCACTTTCATCTAACCAAAAGTTGGCTCATAAAGTTGCAAAAGAAATTGGTATCCAAGTTGGAAAATCACGCGTGCTCACTTATAATGATGGTGAAGTCGAAGTCAAAATCGATGAAAGTATCCGTGGAGAACACGTCTTTATCCTCCAATCAACAAGTGCCCCTGTTAATGAAAACTTAATGGAACTGTTGATTATGATGGATGCCTTAAAACGTGCCAGTGCTGCCTCAATCAATGTGGTAATGCCTTACTATGGTTATGCTCGTCAAGACCGTAAAGCACGTGCGCGCGAACCAATCACATCAAAATTGGTCGCAAACATGCTTCAAATTGCTGGTGCAGACCGCTTGATTACCTTTGATTTGCATGCTGCTCAGATTCAAGGTTTCTTCAATATTCCTGTGGATCACCTTATGGGCTCACCATTGATTGCTGATTACTTCCGTCGTCACGGCTTTGCCAATGGCGATGACTTAGTAATCGTTTCTCCTGACCATGGTGGTGTGGGCCGTGCACGCAAGTTAGCGGCTTTCTTGAAAGCACCAATCGCAATCATTGATAAACGTCGTCCACGTGCCAACGTTGCTGAAATTATGAATATTATCGGTGATGTTAAAGGGAAGAAGTGTATCTTGATTGATGATATGATTGATACAGCTGGTACAATTACTTTGGCCGCAAATGCCTTGAAAGAGCTTGGTGCTACTGAAGTTTATGCTTCATGTACACATGCTGTTTTATCAGGTCCAGCTATTGAACGTATCGAAAGTTCAGGAATTAATAAGTTGGTAGTTTTGGATACTATTGAAATACCAGATGAACGTCGCAGTGATAAGATTGTTGAGATTTCAATCGCACCATTGCTTGCCGATGCCATCATCCGTATTCACGAGAAACGTCCATTGTCACCACTTTTCGAATTACACATCCCTACGGAAAATTAAGAGCAGAGTGACCTTTAGGTCACTTTTTTGAAAAATGGAAATAGAAAAGATAAAAAAACTTTACCGCAACGTGGAAGAAGCAGAGCTTAATCAACGAGAGCGTACTTTAATAGCCTTACTTTCAGAGCAGACTACTGATTTTTCGTCTTTACCTCTAGGACGTTTTCGTATCTTGCAATTTGCTGTTGCGGATTTTTCAGAACTTGTAGAAAATATAAAATTTATCTTGCCTGATGTAATACGAGAAAATGCTGAAAAACAATTCGTTATTGAAGAATATACTGGGAATAATCTGAGTAAATCAGAGCTTACAGATAGTCTAAAAGTCTTGTCTCAAGATATGGGTGAGAAACTTCAATATTACCTCGGAAGCTTTGTGTCCAACGAAGAGCTCGAGCAAGTCTATCAAGAAGAAACACAGTTTTTTCAGCAAAAAGCCAGCTTTAGTGAGTCTATTCTGGCTCAGGGTCTCATGCATGTCGAAAGTTTATTATTAAATGACGTCAGACAAGAGCTTCTGCAAAGTCCGGAAGATAAGGAACTAGTGCGTGCCCTTTATACTACATATGGTAATCAAGCAGCTGCAGCAAAGCTGCTCTATGTTCATCGGAACACCTTACTCAATAAAGTAAAAAAATATGAACAGAAATATGGCTTACAACTTGTAGGCAGTGATTTAGTTTTAGCATTTAGTCTAATTGGTCATGAATAATTTTCTGCTCCAGATAAAAAGCAGCGATCTGCTTTTTTGATTTTTTTGATATAATAGAATTTGAGATTTGTAAATATAATTTATAAAAAACTTTAAGGAATGAAATATGGAATACAAACACATTGACATTGAAGCCAAGTGGCAAAAATACTGGGCGGACAATAACACTTTCCGTACAGGAACAGACAAAAACAAACCGAAATTTTATGCATTAGATATGTTTCCTTATCCGTCAGGAGCGGGTCTTCACGTGGGACATCCTGAAGGTTATACAGCAACAGATATTCTGAGCCGTTATAAACGTGCGCAAGGTTATAATGTCCTTCATCCAATGGGTTGGGATGCTTTTGGTTTGCCTGCCGAGCAGTACGCGATTGATACAGGTAATGATCCTGTCGAATTTACAGCTAAAAATATCGCTACGTTTAAACGTCAAATCAATAGTCTTGGTTTCAGCTATGACTGGGAACGTGAAGTAAATACAACAGATCCAGAATTTTATAAATGGACACAGTGGATTTTTACGAAGTTGTATGAAAAAGGTTTAGCCTATGAAGCTGAAGTAGCTGTCAACTGGGTTGAAGAATTAGGAACAGCTATCGCCAATGAAGAAGTCCTCCCTGATGGCACTTCGGAGCGTGGCGGCTATCCCGTTGTTCGCAAGCCGATGCGTCAATGGATGCTTAAGATTACAGCCTATGCGGAGCGTTTGCTTAATGATTTGGAAGAGCTTGACTGGCCAGAATCTATCAAAGAAATGCAACGCAATTGGATTGGTAAATCTGTCGGTGCAGATATCAACTTTAAAGTTGAGGGCACTGATGAAGAATTTACGGTTTTCACAACGCGTCCAGAAACGCTTTTTGGCTCAACATTTGCTGTTCTTGCACCAGAGCACCCATTAGTAGAAAAAATTACTACTGCTGAACAAGCTGATGCTGTAGAAGAATATAAACACCAAGCCAGCCTTAAGTCAGATTTGGCTCGTACAGACTTGGCAAAGGATAAGACTGGTGTTTGGACAGGTGCATACGCAATTAATCCAGTAAGTGGCAAAAAAATGCCTATCTGGATTGCTGATTATGTTCTTGCAAGCTACGGACATGGTGCCGTTATGGCAGTACCTGGACATGATGAACGAGATTGGGAATTCGCTAAAGTCTATGACTTAGAAATCGTTCCTGTTTTTGATGGTGGAAATGTTCAAGAAGCCTGCCATACAGAAGGTGGAAAAATTATAAATTCTGATTTCTTGAATGGTATGGAAAAGGAAGAAGCGATTGAAAAAATGGTCGCTTATCTGGAAGAAAAAGGTATCGGCTCTCGTAAAGTGACTTATCGTCTACGTGACTGGCTCTTTAGTCGTCAACGTTATTGGGGCGAGCCAATCCCAATTATTCATTGGGAAGATGGTACAACTACTGCTGTTCCAGAAGAAGAACTGCCATTAGTTTTACCAAAAACTTCAAATATTAAACCGTCAGGTACTGGTGAATCACCTTTGGCGAATTTAACAGATTGGCTGACTGTGACACGCGAAGATGGTGTAAAAGGTCGTCGTGAAACAAATACAATGCCACAATGGGCTGGTTCGTCATGGTATTACTTGCGCTACATTGATCCTAAAAATAGCCAAGCTATTGCTGATCCAGAGCTGATTAAAGAATGGCTTCCTGTTGATATTTATGTCGGCGGAGCCGAACATGCGGTTCTTCACCTTCTCTATGCACGATTCTGGCATAAAGTTCTCTTTGACTTGGGTGTTGTTCCAACAAATGAACCCTTCCAAAAACTTTTCAATCAAGGGATGATTTTGGGAACTTCTTATCGCGATAGTCGCGGTGCTTTGGTTGCTACAGATAAGGTTGAAAAACGTGATGGCTCTTATTACAATGTTGAGACTGGCGAAGAGCTTGAGCAAGCTCCAGCTAAAATGTCTAAATCATTGAAAAATGTAGTTAATCCCGATGATGTCGTTAAACGTTACGGAGCCGATACTTTACGTGTTTATGAAATGTTCATGGGGCCTTTAGATGCAAGTATTCCTTGGTCAGAAGAAGGACTAGAAGGTGCACGTAAATTCTTGGATCGTGTGGTCCGTTTGCTCAGCAATAGCACAATCATTGAAGAAAATGATGGTAGCCTAGATAAAGTTTATAATGAAACAGTTAAAAACGTTACCGAGCGCTTGGATCACATGTTGTTTAATACAGCAATTTCTCAATTGATGATCTTTGTAAATGCAGCCAATAAGGCTAAAACATTACCGCTTGAATATGCGAAAGGCTTTGTTCAACTTTTAGCTCCGTTTGCACCTCACCTTGCAGAAGAACTTTGGGTTGAACTCGGTAATGAAGCAGGTATTTCGTATGTTGCGTGGCCATCATTTGATGAAAGCAAACTTGTTGAAGATGAAATAGAAATTGTCGTTCAAATCAACGGTAAGTTAAAAGCTAAAGTCATGATTGAAAAAGATTTACCAAAAGACCAACTTGAAAAAGTAGCTTTAGAAGCAGTCGAAGTGGAAGGAAATATCGTTAAAGTTATTGCGATTCCGAATAAATTGGTAAATATTGTTGTTAAATAATCTAAAAAGAGCGAGTATATTTCGCTCTTTTTCTATTCCTCAGCAAACATTAAAGCAAAAAATCAGGATTTCCTCGTCTTTTTTGCTACAATATGAATAGTTTTTGCTGTCAGATATGTACAGTAAAAGATTGAGCAATAGAAAGAAGAAACAATGCCTTTTTATACAACAAATGATGGAGTTCAGATCAATTATCATAGCTATGGAGCAACAGAAAATCAAGCAATAGTTTTTATTAACGGCTATTCGGCGAGCGAAGTTACTTGGGCTTTTCAAGTCGATTATTTTGTTGCTGCAGGTTATCGTGTAGTCACTTATGATCACCGGAGTCATGGACAAAGCCAAGAAGTAGATTATGGGATGACCTTACATCGTTTGGCGACTGATTTAGAAGAGTTGATGAATGCTCTGCAACTTTCTCGACCCATATTGGTTGGACACTCAATGGGAGCAGCGACCATTATGGCATATGAAGAGCTTTTTACAGACGGAAAGTTAACAGCAATCGTAACAGAGGATCAAGCACCTACATTTATGAGAGCGCCGGACTGGTTAGATGGGCAAACAGGTAAAACTCTTGGTGAATTATCTGATTTTATTAAAGATTTTCCGCGCACAAAATTAACTCATCGTCAATTGACAGATCAAGTAAAACGTGTGTTAGGTAAAGGGATGTTGCCCTTTAATTTTCAAAAGCACCAAGCCTTGCTTCAAAATGTGATTACGCAAGATTGGCGTCAGAATCTTACGCGTGAAACGGTTCCCCATTTGTTCTTTGCTGGTGGGTGTTCGCCTATTTTTCCTCCAGAACATGCTCAGGCAGCACGGAACCTACAACATAACGCACAATCAGAGGTAAGTATTTTTGCAGATTGTGGTCATATTCTTCATGTGGAAAATATTGAGGCTTTTAACCAAAAACTCCTTAATTTTATTCAAAAAGTCCAAGAAAAAAAGAGTTAGAAATAACTCTTTTTTATTTTTTGTGAGGAGCGAGAGAAAGTTTACTTTCCTTAGCCTCTAAATACTCCATAAAAATAATTTTAAGTAAGGCTGCGACAGGTACAGCAACGAACATGCCTAATATACCAAAATAAGCGCCGCCAATCGAGATAGAGATAATAACGATAATGGGGTTAACATTCAAAGCACCACTCATTAGTTTTGGTCCGATGATATTTCCATCAATTTGCTGAAGGATGATGAGCATAATAATCGTAACAAGCCCTGCTTCCCAACCGCCGGTAAAAAAAGCGATAATCATTGCGACAATCGAAGCAAAAATTGAACCAAAATAAGGAATCATGTTGCAAATACCAATAAGCAAACCTAAGGCCACTGAGAAGGGATTATGAGCAACGCCCGTTATGTGGAGGATAAATAGTAAGAACGTGGATGAAATCCACATGATGCATGCATCAATGAATTGTGTGGAAATAAATTTATAGAAAATAATATCTGTTTGTCGAAGATAATATTTTATTGCTTGGAGATGCTCCTGCTTAACAGAAATCTTCCCAAAGCGGGAGAGAATCTGTAAGATACTTTCTTTATATAACAAAAGATAAATTGAAATGATAATGCCAACAACAATACGGAAAAGCTGTGAAGCAAGTGTGAAAGTAAAAGTACTCAGAGATTCAATGCCGCTGGTAATGTAGCGTGCGGCGTCTTGTGCACTAAACGCATTGACAAAAGAGCGAATAGAATCTTCGATTTGTAAAAAATTATCTAACTCTTGAAATTGATTACTGCTGAGCCATTGATAAATATTTTGGTAAATAGTAGGTAATAAGCGTAGAAACTCGAGTAAGTTACGAACCACAATGGGAAAGAGATAATAAATAACAAAAAAGAGGAGAAGTAAGAAAATCATATAAGTGACAAAAATACTAAATTTTCTTGCATGATGTTGGATAAATTTTACATTCAAACGTCTAAAAAGCAAGCTAAGTTTATGAATAGGTTTATCTAAAAAGTATGCAACGATTGCTCCGAGAAACAGAGGAGAGAGAATTTGTAAAAAATTGCCAATGCTTTTTGTAATAGGGGTAATGTTTGAAATGACATTAAAAAGTAAGAAAAGCACAACGAAAAAAAGTAGTCCGTTAAGCCAAAGGTTCCAGTTGATTTTTATTTTTCCCATGGGCGAGATGTCCTTTCGGGTAACTTGGTATAAAGTAGTTCCTTTTATTGTAATATCATTAGAAAACTCTGTCAATTATTTTAAGAAAAAACCACAGAAAATTTCTGTAGTTTGGACAAAAATAGGATAACTATTTATTGGTGACGATAGTCAACAATTTCAATATGTGGGGCTATCTTTTCGCCATCGCCCATAATCTCAATCAAATGATTGGCCGTAACACGGACACGCATATTTTCATCAAAATACATCATCCCCCAAGCCTTACAGTAGAAATCACCTAAAGGTGAGCTGATTTTCCCATCAAAAACTTTAGGAACTTCTCCTTTATTAACGGCAACAATACGATAACGTGTAATGCCACAACAGCTGCTTGGGAGTGTCTCATTACTTAAAGTATAATCAAAGTCTAAGACAAAGTCAGCAGGCTCATCTTCAATAAGCGCTAATAGGCGCTTGGTGATAGTATCATCAAATGTAAGCTTCATAAAATTATTGTACTACATAGCTAGGGGAATATGCAGCAATTCAGCTTGAAAAAAGAAGCTAGGTACTCTTATAAAATTTTTAATTTTGACTTTAAAAACAGGATAGGGTATGTATAAATTCGTCAACTAACTTTTATTTGTCCGCTTACTTAGTAGAAGCACAATGTCGGACTTTACAAAGCAGCATGAAAGCGATATAATGTTAGATGGAAATTTTTTTCATTATTATATTACTAGTAGGAGACCGATTTTAAATGACTAAGAAAAAAATCGTAGTCATCGGTGGTGGTGTTGCTGGGGTTCATGCAACACGTGAGCTTTCGAAAAAGCTTAAAGCGAATGCTGACATCACTTTGATTGACAAACACAGTTATCATACATCTATGACGCAACTTCATGAAGTTGCAGCAGGACGTGTGCCATTCACAACAGTTCAATATGACTTCCAAAAACTTTTGGGAAAACGTAAAAATGTGAGCCTTGTAACTGATGCTGTTGTCAGTCTTGATAAAGATAACAAAAAGGTTATCACTGAACAAGGAAGCTACGACTATGACTATGTTGTAGTTGCTCTTGGTGGTGAACCTAACGACTTTGGGGTACCTGGTGTTAAAGAACACGGTTTTACTCTTTGGTCACTCGAAGATGCTATGCGTATCAAACGTCAACTTGAAACTGTTGTTCAATATGGTTCAACAGAAGTTGATGATGAAAAACGCCGTGCACTTTTGACTATCTCTGTTGCAGGCTCAGGTTTCACAGGGATTGAAATGGCTGGTGAATTGATTGACTGGCGTAAGAAGGTTTCAACAGATTGGAAAATTCCTGAGGAAGAAATCACAATCAACGTTGTTGAAATGATGCCAACAATCTTGAACACATTGGACCGCAAACAAGCAGACCGTGCACATGCATATCTTGAAAAGAAAAATGTCAATGTATTGACAAATCACGGTATCGTTGAAGTTGCAGAAGATCACATCAAAGTAAATGTTGGTGGACGAGACGAAGAAAAAGTTTCAAAAGAAATCCCAACACACACATTGATCTGGACTACAGGTGTTCAAGGGAATACAGCAGCACAGACTAATCTTAACGAAACAGAACGTGGACATCGTCTCCAAGCCAATGAATTTATGGAAGCAGTTGGTTTTGAAGATAAAGGTATCTATGTAGCCGGAGATGTTTCAGGTTATATCGAACCTGATACAGGTCGTCCAACACCACAAATCGTTGAAGCGGCAGAGCAAACAGCGCACACAGCAGCTTCAAATATCATCGCAGATATTAACGGTGGAAGCAAACATAAACACGAAAGCAAATACCAAGGAACAATGGTTTCTATCGGTTCAACTTGGGGTGTTGCTAAAGTCGGAAACATGCGTTTGACAGGTTTCTGGGCAATGTTGATGAAAAACATTGTTTACTTTATCTACACATTGCAAATCCGTTCCGCTCATTATTTCTGGCGTTATGCTTTGGATGAAGTTTTCCGTACAAAAGATGATCGTAACTTCATGCGTGGTCACACTTCACGTTTAGGTAACGTACTCTGGGCTGTGCCACTTCGTATCTTCTATGGTCTTGTTTGGTTGACAGAAGCAATGAAGAAAATTGTTGGTGAAGGTCAACTCTTTAATCCTACAACTTGGTTTGGTAAAGGTTCTTGGTTCACAGACGATCTTAAATTCCCATTTGCTTGGTTGCAAGAAGTGCCTAAACATGCAGATGCTGCTGCTGGCGCAACAGGTGAAGCTGCAACTAAAGCTGCAGATGCTGCTGCTGGTGCAACTGGCGCTGCTGCTAGTGGTGGAGCAGAAGCTGCACACAAAGCGACAGAATGGGGTCTCTCATATGCTTATGGTACAGAGCCAATGCCAGTACTTGAAAAAGTACCACATTGGATGGAACCTATCTTTAAGTTCATGATTCCAAATCGTGATGTTGCATTGTTCATGCAAAAATTCATGTCTATCGTTGAAGTTTTACTTGCTCTTGCTATTATCTTTGGTCTCTTTACTTGGATTGCATCAGCTGTAACTGCAGCATTGACAGTGATGTTCGCACTATCTGGTATGTTCTTCTGGGTAAACATCTGGTTTATTCCAGTAGCAATTGCCTTAATGAACGGTTCAGGCCGCGCATTTGGTTTAGATAAATGGGTTCAACCTTGGATTCAAAAAATACTTACCCAAGTATGGTATGGTAAATCTCGTTCAATTTATAAAGGACGTTAATTAAAAAATAGCTCATTAGAGCTATTTTTTATTTCTGATAAATTCCTTCGGAAATTGATTCTGGAGCATTTATCAGCTATAATATAGAGTGTTCATGCTGTCTGGAAAAGATGAGCATCCTAAGAAGAATTAAACATCTAGGAAGTTTGATTGTTTGAAAACCAAAGAAAATATAGTGAAGGATATCCCAAACGCTTTATGACATTTAAAACATTTTTAGAACTTGTTGAAATTAAAACCAAAATTGCCAGTATATTTCCTTATATTATTGGCTTACTTTTCAGTCTGAGTTATTTTAAAACATTTAACGCTGGTCTATCGTTTCTTTTTTTGCTGGCTATGCTTATTTTTGATATGACGGTAACAGCGATTAACAATTATCAAGATTTTCAAAAAGCTAAAGATGAAATTTATCAAAAACAAGAAAATATTATTGGGAAAGCTAATCTGTCACCACATTTTGTTAGAAATTTGATAGTGTTCATGGTTCTTGTTAGCCTGGGTTTGGGTTTCCTTTTGGCTTATTTTACGGGCTGGCTTTTTTTGGTGCTGGGAGGCATCGTCTTCTTTATCGGCGTTTTTTATACTTATGGTCCGATACCTCTTTCTCGTATGCCATTGGGTGAAATCTTTTCCGGTGGAACAATGGGATTTGGAATCTTTGCAATGGTGATTCTCATCAATAGTGCAGAAAATCCTATTTTTAAACTTGATCTCAACTTTGCGGCAAACTCTTTTGCGCTTTCTGGAGATATAGTTGGTGCTATAGCAATGGTAATTGCGAGTTTACCGTTAGTCTTTACGATTGCAAATATTATGCTGGCTAACAACTTGCGTGATTTGGATACAGATATTAAAAACCATCGTTATACTTTAGTTTATTATATTGGACATAAACAAGGTATTCAGCTATTTCAACTGCTTATGTACAGTGCATATTTCTTCATTATTTTAGGTTTTTTCATTGGAATTTTTGAATGGCCAACATTATTGACTGTTCTTTCCTTTCCGATAATTCAGAAGAACTTGAAACACCATGCAGCAGAAGTTCCTGCGCCTCATAGCTTTGTTTATTCTTTAAAAAATATGGTTTTATTTAATAGCTCTTATGCTTTCTCTCTCCTTTTATCGCTTCTGTGGCAAGCAGTAGCAAAATAATTTAAAAAAGGTAGTTTCCTCTTGGGAACTACCTTTTTGTATATGATATTTATTTTTTAGCTGCTGCAAGTTCACGCTCAAGAGCTAATCTTTGAACTTTCATTGTGGCTGTACGAGGTATCGCATCATAGTCCATGAGAAGCGGCTCATTTAGGAATGGCATGTCAATGATAGAAGACCACCAAGCTTTCCAGTCCATTTCTTTACCTTCGGCAAGCGCCAAAATAGGTTGAGGATGTCCAGAAGCATCGCGGATAATTATTACTTCGTCAAGAAAGTCGTGTTGATCGAGGAGGAGATCTTCAATGGCTAAGTTTGACTCCACCTTGTCAATAAGATCAACTTGACGATCATAGAGGAAGAGCACACCGTCTTCATCCATAATCCCCCAGTCGCCTGTATCCCACCAGTCACCATAAACTTCTTCAGCAAAACGACTATCCTCTTTATAATAAGTAAGAGCACGCCCTTTAGAGAGGAAATGAATATGACCAGGTGTACCAGCAGGAACAACATTTCCGTCAGCATCTGTTACGCGCGCTTGGGAAAGTCCAGGCATGCCGATGCCCATTTCACGAGCATTTGTACTTGGTAAGGTACTAAGGCGGTGTTTTTTCCAAATCATTGGACCGCATTCAGACTGACCATAGATTTGCAAGAAAACAGGATTTTCCTCTTTAGAAGCCGCAAGGAAAGTATGCATCGTATCTTTGTTTATTGCATCAAAAGTAGAGTGAAGATAGCGAATAGAAGCAAAGGCCTCGGGTGTTTCCTTTACAACATTTGCTAGACGAACAAAATGGTTTGGGTGTGTTTCAAAGGCTGTAGGGCGATATTTTTCAAACATGCTAAGCACAGTATTTTTTTCTAAATTAGAAAGTGGCATAAGATCAAAGCCGAAGGTCATGGCTGATGATATACCAATGTTAAAGCGGGAATGAACAGGTGAAATATGGAATGCCAACAGTGAAGCCTTGTCTGGCATCCAATCCATTACTGTACGTTGCAAAACCCAACGCCAGCCCATAGATTGAGCTGAGTGTGCAATCAGTTTCGGAATCCCAGTAGTACCTGAGGTATGTGTGAGATAAGCAATCTCATCCGTAGCTAATTGTTGATTGCTTACTACAGGACTATTAGTGATTGAAGCAAAGTCAGAAACAAAGAGTTTGTGATCTTCGTTTACATTTTTTAATTCCTGAACGACAGCATCTGTATCTTCATCAAAAATGAGCCAAGGAGTTTCAAGGCGTGCAGCAAGAGTATCCATTACTGGTGTAGAAAAGTGATGGGAAATCATTGCAGGCACAGCACCCAGATAGGACACAGCAACGGCAAGAAGATAAGTGTCAAAAGCACTTGATTTAAAAATGATGACCTTGTCTTCTTTTTTTATTCCTAAGGCTGCCAAATTATAAGCTTTTTGCAAGACTGCTTCGTGAACGCTTTGATAATTTGTCTCAAGCTCTAATTCCGGGAAAGCGTTTAACTTTTTATCGAAAATAAAACGACTTTTGGGGAACTTTTCAGCAGATTCTTTGAAATTTACATAAAGATTCAGAGGTTTGTGATTGAATTTCATTGAAATCTCTCTTTCTATTTTTCTAAAGTTTATTATATCACAAACTATCGGCGAGAATTGAGAAAAAAATGTCCTTTTTGCATTTTTAATCATTAAAGAATAGTCTGAAAAGTCCACGTAAAATGGGAAAATTAGCAAACTTATCTTTTTGCTACAGCCCCAGTTTTATATAGATATGAAAGCGTATTAGTGTTATAATGATTTTAAGAATAAATTGTTTCGTTGGAATATAAAAAAATTCGAACGAAAAGCTTTGCTGAGCAAAGTTGCGGAGGAAATATGGAAAATTTACGTTATAAAAGTGTATTTGACATTATTGGTCCTGTAATGGTTGGTCCCAGTAGTTCTCACACTGCCGGTGCTGCCCGTATAGGAAAGATTATTCGTTCAATTTTTGGCGAATTGCCCGAGAAGGTTGAGATTCATTTGTATGAGAGTTTTGCCAAAACTTATCGTGGACATGGAACAGATGTTGCTTTGGTTGCTGGTGTTTTAGGTATGGATCCTGATGATCCTCGCTTACGAGATGCGCCGCGCATTGCTCACGAAGAAGGGATGGAAGTGACATATGTGCCTCATCCAGAAGATAAGGCAGACCATCCTAACACAGCGCGTCTGATTTTGAAAAAAGGGGACCGTGACATGAGCGTCACAGGGATTTCTATTGGCGGGGGCTTGATTCAAGTGACCGAACTCAATGGTTTCGATATTTCTATTTCAGCAGGGATGCCAACTTTTGTTATTGTCCATCAAGATGCACCAGGTATTTTGGCGCGCCTCGGAGCTATTTTTGAAAAGCATGATATTAACGTGGCACAAATGAATTTGACACGTGAAGCTAAAGGTGAAAAAGCAATCATGATTATGGAAGTAGACAGTTTCGATGTCGAAGAAGCTTTTGAGGAAATGAAACACATTCCGAAACTTTCTGCTGTAAATTTCTTTAAATAAGGGGTAATTATGTTTTCAAATGTACAAGAACTGCTTGAAGATGCAAAAGCATATCCATCAATTGCTGAATTGATGATTGCAGAAGAAATAGAACAAACCGGTGCGAGCCGTGAACAAATCATTGAGATGATGGAACATAACTTGGCGACAATGATGTCATCAATTGAGGAAGGACTACTTGGAAATAAGTCAACAACCGGACTTACAGGTGGCGATGCCAAGAAGATGGATGAATACATTAAATCAGGAAAAGCGATATCAGGTGATGTGATTTTAGGAGCAGCGCGTGATGGCGTAGCTGTAAATGAAGTCAATGCTCAGATGGGACTCATCTGTGCGACACCGACAGCTGGGTCAGCTGGATGTCTACCTGGTGTGCTCTCTGCAGCAACGAAGAAGTTAGGGCTTACACATGAGCAGCAGGTAGAATTTATCTTTACAGCTGGTGCTTTTGGTTTAGCAATCGCAAACAATGCAACGATTGCAGGTGCTGAAGGAGGATGTCAAGCAGAAGTTGGGTCGGCATCGGCCATGTCCGCAGCCGCTTTGGTTATCATGGCTGGAGGTACGGGCGAGCAAGCCGGAATAGCCTTAGCTTTGACACTCCAAAATATGTTGGGCCTGATTTGTGACCCTGTCGCAGGTTTAGTAGAAATTCCTTGTGTCCATCGTAACGCTATGGGGGCTTCTCAGGCGATGATTTCCGCCGATATGGCTTTAGCTGGTGTTAAAACAGTTATACCGGTTGATGAAGTGATTACATGTATGTACAATGTAGGACGCTCACTGCCTTCTGCTCACCGTGAAACTGGTGAAGGTGGGCTTGCTGCAACGCCAACAGGACGTGAAATTATGGAACGCATCTTTGGTGACGGAAAATAATAATATTGAAAATAAACGACCCTTTTTGAAAGTCTATACTTGCCTTAAAGGGTTTTTTTATTTATAATACAGAGTTGTGACTTGACATTTATAGTTTACAGTTGTAAACTGTAGTTGTAGTAAAAATAAAGTAAGGAGCGCCAATGAACGAAACAGAATTTAATATATCAAATGCAGAATTGATTGTTATGCGTGTTATATGGTCGCTCGGCGAAGCACGAGTTGATGAGATTTCTTGTCAAATTTCGCCCGATTTGGATTGGTCTCTAGCAACAGTTAAAACTTTGCTGGGGCGCCTCGTGAAAAAGGGAATGCTAAGTACTGAAAAAGAAGGTCGTAAGTTTGTTTATCGCCCTTTAATGGCAGAATGTACAGCTATTCAAATGATGGGACAGTCTTTACTTGAAAAAGTTTGTGAAACAAAACAAGTGAAGCTCTTAGCCGATATGATCGCCTTGTCAAACTTGACTTCAGAAGATGTAGCAAGTTTGCAAGAAGCGTTAAAAAATAAAGAAACAGTTCAAGAAACAACTTGTACTTGTTTAGAAAATTTTAATTCTTGCAGCTGCCAACACGTCAGCTAATATGGAGGAGAGATAATGGAAAAAGAAAAATTCGTAATCAAAGGTATGACTTGTGATCACTGTGCAATGCATGTGACTTCAGCACTCGAAGGGCTTACTGGTGTAAAATCCGCAAAAGTCTCTTTAAAAAAGAATGAAGCACTTGTGAAATTCGATGCAGCGACAACATCCGTAGATGATTTAGCAATGGCTGTTAAAGAAGCTGGCTACGAATTAGTAAAATAAGAAGGCTGTCCTTAGGGGCAGTTTTCTCTGGAACACAATGTTTACATTTGTAAATTTAATGAAGGAGTAGAAAATGAGAAGTCAAAACTTTGTCATCACGGGTATGACCTGTGCAAACTGTGTGAATACCGTATCCAAAGCATTGAATAACTCGAATAAAATCCAAGAAGCAACAGTTAACTTGGCAACTGAAAAAGCAAAAGTTATTTTTGATGATAGCATTAGTGATCAAGATGTGATCAATATGGTTGAAAAGGTGGGCTATGGTGCCATTGTAAACGATAAAGCACATCAAGAAAAAATTGCAGCTCAAGCGCGTAGAAGGAATCGTAATTTACGATTGTCATTGATCGTGTCAGTAATTTTGACTCTGCCTTTAGTACTTGCTATGTTTGAAGGAGTATTGGGAACACACTATTTGATGTTTCTACACAATCATGTTTTACAACTTATTCTCGCAACACCTGTTCAGTTTATTATCGGTTGGCGCTTTTACGTCGGCGCTTATCATGCATTGAAAAATGGAAATGCAAATATGGATGTTCTAGTAGCACTTGGAACTAGCGTTGCATATTTTTCGAGTTTAATTTTAGCGGTATTTTTAGAACAAGAGAATGCTTTGAATTTTGAATCTGCTATGGTTATTATTACCTTGGTTGTTTTAGGAAAAGTACTTGAGCACAATGCTAAAGAAAAAACAAGTCAGGCAATCACGAGCTTGATGAGTAGTAGGGTTAAAATGGTTCACACAGAAGAAGGTGAGCGCCCGCTTGAAGAAGTCCAAATCGGGGATGTTATTCAAATTTATCCGGGAGAGAAGGTACCTTTGGATGCAATGATCCTTAAAGGTAAAGCATCTTTTGACGAAAGTCACTTGACTGGCGAATCTTTACCTGTTGTCAAAGCAGACGATGATACACTATTTGAAGGGGCTGTGAATTTAGACGGTTCCATTAAAGCTGTTGTTGTCCGAGATGTTAACGATTCGACTATTTCTCGGATGGTTGAAATGATGGAAGAAGCACAAGCCTCAAAACCTGATATTCAAAAATTCGCGGATAAAATCTCAAATGTCTTTGTTCCAATTGTTTTGGTCATTTCACTTGTAACTTTTGTAGCCACATGGGCCATTACTGGAACATTACTGACTGCCATTATGCATGCTGTGGCAACATTGGTTATTGCTTGCCCATGTGCGCTTGGTTTAGCGACACCAACCGCAATTATTTCAGGAACAGGACTTGCTGCTAAGAATGGCTTGCTGTTGAAAAATGCCAATGCTTTAGAACTGACGAATAGCGTGACAACAGTTTTCTTTGATAAGACAGGGACGATTACGACAGGTGATTTTGAGTTGTCTCAGTTTGAGGGCAACGATGAAGCATTTAAAATTTTAGCAAGTTTAGAAAGTCATTCGCACCATCCGTTAGCTCAAGCCGTAAAAGCTGCGGAAATCTACCCCGTAGAAAACCTTAAAGAAATTGCTGGTCTTGGACTTTCAGGAGAAATAAATGGCCGTCAATATTATGCAGGAAATGCAAAACTTATGGAAGAGCACGGGTACGATGTCACATCAAGCACAGATACTGTTATTTATCTTGCGGATGATGTAAGCCATATAGCTACAGCAACCTTTAAATCTTCAATTAAGCAAGAAAGTGTGCAGACCGTAGCTGCACTGAAAAAAGCCGGCATTAAAACTGTGATGTTGACAGGGGACAATGAAGATTCTGCTAAAAAAATCCAAGAAATTGTCAATTTGGATGAAGTAAAAAGTAATCTATCACCTGAAGACAAAGCTAAAATTGTCCAAGAAACTTCACATTCCATTATGGTAGGCGACGGAATCAACGATGCTATTGCATTAGCAAGTAGTACTGTTGGTGTTGCCATGGCAACAGGCTCAGATATTGCGATGGAAGCAGGAGATGTGACCATTATGGGTGGTAAAATCCATAAATTACTCGATCTCTTTAAGATCTCTCGAAAAACCTTAAGTAAAATCAAACAAAATTATTTTTGGGCCTTCATTTACAATATTATTGGTATCCCGCTGGCAGCTTTTGGATTACTCAATCCAATGATTGCAGCAGCAGCGATGAGCTTGTCTAGTGTTTCCGTAATTTTGAATTCCTTACTTTTGACTAAAACAAAAATTTGAGGTACTCTAAAAATAAAAGAAAAAAATTCACTTTTGTTCGTGAATTTTTTTAGTATTAAACGTATAATAGGAAAAGATGAATTTAGAAGCAAAACTCAAGGAAATATTTGGCTATGAAAGTTTCCGCCAAGGTCAAAAACAAATAATAGAGCAAGTTCTACAGGGAAAAGATACTCTGGGGATATTGCCGACAGGTGCAGGGAAATCCATTTGCTATCAATTACCTGCCCTTTTACAAGAAGGCATTACTCTTGTGGTCTCGCCTTTAATTTCCCTGATGAAGGATCAGGTGGATCAGCTAAATATTGCAAATATACCAGCAACATTTATTAATTCGACAGTAGATGAGCAAGAAGCTTACTTCCGAATGCAACAGATCGAAAATGGCGAGGTTAAAATCTTGTTTGTTGCGCCTGAACGGTTTGAATTAGAATCTTTTAACTATTTTTTGCAACACCTTCCTATTGATTTGGTTGCAATTGATGAAGCACACTGTATCTCTCAATGGGGACATGATTTTAGACCTTCTTATGTTACTTTTGCGAAACGATTGGCTGATTTGCCTACTTCACCAACAATCTTAGCACTAACAGCTACAGCCACACCTCGGGTATCTGCAGATATTCAAGACTTATTACAAATCTCTGAAGACAACACTGTTAAAACAGGTTTTTTACGCGAAAACTTACGCTTTGAAGTTGTTAAAGGAAAAGATAAACGTGACTTTTTAAAGTCCTACTTAAAAGAACATACTGACGAATCAGGCATTATCTATGCCAACACACGTAAAGAAGTAGAAGAAGTTACGGAATGGTTAAACCGAAATAATTTTCCTGCTAAACGTTATCATGCCGGTTTAGCTGAGGGAGAGCGCCAAAAAAACCAAGAAGATTTTCTCTATGATGAAGTTCCTATTATGGTGGCAACCAATGCTTTTGGAATGGGGATAAATAAGAGCAATGTTCGTTTTGTAATTCATTATGGGATGCCTGCTACTATTGAAGCCTACTATCAAGAAGCAGGTCGTGCAGGACGAGATGGACTTGATTCGGATGCTATCTTATTATTTTCGCCCAATGATGTTCGTCTCAAAAACTTCTTGATCGAGCAAGGCGAAGGGAGTGAGCAACATAAGGAACAAGAATACGAAAAACTAAGGCAGATGCAAGCTTATACAAGCTCAGAAACTTGCTTGCAGGGTTATATTTTACAGTATTTTGGTGATGCGGGAGAGGACTGTCATAAGTGCTCAAACTGTTTAGACGACCGGGAACGTACAGATGTTACGCTTGATGCACAAAAAGTTATGTCTTGTGTTATTCGGATGGAACAACGTTTCGGAAAAACAGCAGTCGCACAAGTTTTAGTAGGCTCTAAAAATAAAAACTTAGCACGTTGGAATTTTGAAAAACTCTCAACTTTTGGCATAATGAAGGGATATTCGCAAAAAGCAGTTGGAGAACTGATTGATTTTTTAGCGGGGGAAGGTTACTTAGCTGTCTCCGCAGGCAAATTCCCCTTACTTGGGGTTTCTGATCGTGGGATAGCTGTTCTACAAGGTAGAGAGCAAGTCTGGCGACGTACAGCCTTAAGCACTACTAAGCAACAGTCTGTAGCTAATGGTACATTTAATTTGGAGTTATTTGAAGAATTACGGACGTTACGTCTCGATATTGCCAAGTCAGAAGGCGTTCCTCCTTTCATGATATTTTCCGATGCTTCATTGAAAGACATGACAAGAATTATGCCTTTAGACGAAGAGACATTTTTAGAAGTTTCCGGTGTAGGTCAAGTGAAGTTGAAAAAGTATGGTCATGTGTTCCTAGAGGCATTAAACATCTATAATCAAGAATAATATAAAAATAGAGAAGCATGAGTCTTTCTCTATTTTTATTTGTGCCTTGACAAATGTAAGCGTTTAATTTACAATGTATACAAATAGTATATACTGGATTGTATATAAAATAAAAAAGGAGTGTTTATGTGGGGAATTATTGCAACGTGGCGAATGGCTCATGATGGGGTTTGTAAAGCTGAAGAGCTTTTGAGCAAAGGAGGAGAGGCTGGAGAAGCACTAGAACAAGCCATAAAAGAAGTTGAAGATTATCCTTATTATAAGTCTGTCGGATATGGTGGACTACCAAATGAAGCAGGAATTTTAGAAATGGATGCTGCATATATGGATGGAGATAGTTTTAAAATTGGAGCAGTGGCAGGCATTACTGATATTGCTAATCCCATAGCAGTAGCAAAAGCCTTATCTGAGGAAAAATTTAATAGTATGCGAGTTGGTCCAGGCGCAAGACAATATGCTATTGAAGCAGGCTTTAAGCAGAAAAAAATGTTAACAGAGCGCGCCCAAAAAATATGGGAGAGACGTTTAGAAGAAATGAAACGTACAGGTCTTTCGGCTTATGATGGACATGATACGGTGGGTATGGTTGCCTTAGACAGTAGTAGAAAAATGGTGGCAGGAACTTCAAGTTCTGGTCTCTTCATGAAAAAATCTGGCCGGGTTGGTGATTCACCACTCTCAGGTTCCGGCTTTTATGTGGATAGTCAGGTTGGAGGGGCTACAGCAACAGGACTTGGTGAAGATTTGATGAAAGGAATTTTATCCTATGAAATCGTTCGTCTCATGTCTGAAGGCCATACGCCCCAAGAGGCTTGTGATCAGGCGGTGTATTCTTTTGAAGATAAATTGAAAGAAAGATACGGTAAAGCAGGAGCTTTTTCACTTGTCGCACTGGATAAAGCAGGAAACTGGGGTGTCGCAACAAATGTGGAATTTACCTTTAGTGTAGCCACGCAAAAGCAAGAACCAAGTATCTTTATCGCCCACCCAGAAGCAAATCACAAGACAAAAATCGAGCCCATTAGCCAAGAATGGTTAGATGCTTATGAAGCAAGAATTAAAGCACCTATCGAATAGGTAGAAGGAGAAATTGATGTTTTCAAAGCTTGAAAAAATTATGTTGCCCCTGGCTGAAAAAATAGGACGTAACAAGTATCTTATTGCAATAAGAAATGGTTTTCTCGTTTCAACACCACTATTGATTGCGGGATCTTTCTTTTTACTTTTAGCAAATTTCCCTATTCCTCAATGGATTAATTTTTTGGAAACGACGGTTATTAACAGTAAGACAGGGACGACCTTAGCTGAAATGATTACCAAGCCTGCAGATGCGACCTTTACAATCATGGCCGTGTTTGCAGTTGTGGGGATAGGTTATTCTTTTGCGAAAGAAATTAAGGCTAACCCCATTTTTGGAGCGGCAGTTACTTTAATGTCTTGGTTTCTTCTGATGCCATACTCTGTGACCGGAGAGGTGACAGTTGAGGGGATGGCAAATCCTGTATCAGCTACCTTAACAGCTCTCCCACTTTCTTGGGTCGGAGCAAAAGGGATTTTTATCGGGATTATCTGTGCCTTTGTTTCTGTTAATCTTTATCAATTTGCTGTCAACAGAAAATGGGTAATCAAAATGCCTGAAGGTGTACCACCAATGGTTGAAGATTCCTTCGCTGCTTTGATTCCAGGCGCTTTTGTCATGCTAATATTTTTTGCACTGAACTTGGTATTGAACATTTTTGGCACAAATGCTTTTGACTTAGTTTTTAACTTTTTACAAATACCACTGCTCCATCTCGGAGATACAGTATGGGCAATGATTATTGCTTATATCTTTCTTCATGTTTTCTGGTTTTTCGGCGTCAACGGAAGTTCAGTCGTGGGTGCGGTTTTTAATCCTATCCTGCTGACACTCTCTCTTGAAAATGTAGAGTATTTTAAAAATGGAACCGGAGCACCTCATATTGTAAATGCTCAATTTCAAGACTTATTTGCAACCTTTGGAGGTGCGGGATCAACACTTTCTTTATTAATTGCAATGCTAATTGTTTGTCGTTCAAAACGAATCAAGGAGTTAGGTAAGCTTGCTTTGGTTCCAGGCATATTTGGGATAAATGAGCCGATTATTTTTGGTCTTCCTATTGTACTCAATCCTCTCATTTTTATTCCTTTTGTCTTAGTACCAACCTTTAATATTATTGTTTCTTATATTATGATGAACCTTCATCTTGTGCCAATCACCAACGGTGTTTTGATTCCATGGACTACGCCCGTTATTATTTCAGGTTTCTTAGCAACAAACTGGGCCGGAGCACTTTTGCAACTCGTTTTGCTTATTATTGGTGTATTTGTCTACATTCCTTTTATCAAAATTATGGATGTACAATACATGAATGAAGAACGACAAGCTGCTGATGCAGAATTAGAAGCTATTACAGAGGAAATGTTGAGCTTTGATAATCTATAGGAGGATAGAATGAGACTTGTAATGATTTTAAATCAAATTCAAGCGGGAATGGGAACAAAGGATGATGTAAAAGTTCCACTTACTGCTACAAAAGAAGTGATTGGACCAGGAGTGACTTTGAAACCCTTACTTGCTGAGCATGAACAAAATTTGTTGGTTACGATTTATATGGGAGAACAAACCTATAGGGAAGCACCAGATGTTGTTCAAAGAAAGATAAAAGGGATGTTGCAACGGCTTAATATTGAGGGCGTGATTTGCGGACCTTCCTTTAACTACCCTGAGTTTTCCAAAATGTCACTGGAGCTTGCTCAAGATATACAAAAAAATACATCTCTCAAAGTAGTTTGTGCCATGTCTGAAGAAAACCAGGCTTTAATTTCTGCTTACAAAGAAGTAATTGATATTGTAAAAATGCCAAAAAAAGGTGGTGTCGGACTTAATGAATCTTATAAGGCAATCTGCAAAGTTTTACAGACAAAGGAAAATAATAAATCACGAGAAGCATATAAACAGTTCGTTTTTTAAACAGCAAAGCATTTTAAAGAGGTAAGAAATGTATAGGACAGAAATTGAACAAAATTGGGAGGAGTATGTCTCCCTTTTGGAAGGAGCAATTGCGATTCCCAGTGTCAAAGGCGAAGCCGAAGCTGGGGCCCCTTTTGGAGCAGAGCCACGTCAAGTTTTAGCTTATGTCATGGAAAAAGCACAATCTTATGGTCTGGAAACCCAAATCGTCAAAGATGCAATGGGTTATGCTCAATTAGGGGAAGGTGAGGATTATATTGGAGTAGTTGGACATCTTGATGTGGTTGCTGCAGATGGTCCAGGCTGGTTATCGCCTCCCTTTAAGCTTGAGGAGCGTGAAGGCTATTTCTATGGGCGAGGTGTGTTAGACAATAAGGGACCAATTCTGTCCTGTCTATTTGCTTTGAAGTTATTAAAGGAAAGAAAATTCAAACCTCGTCTACCAATACGCATTATTTTTGGAACGGATGAAGAAAGCGGATCAGCAGATGTGCCTCTTTATTTGTCAGAAGAAAAGGCACCGGTTTTTGGTTTTACACCAGATTGTAAATTTCCAGTAGTTTACGGGGAGCGAGGTGTTGTTGCTCTTGAGTTGACGACAAGATTTGCTCACGGTGTATTGGATTCATTGGGCGATTTTCATGGTGCAATGGCTAAAGACTTTGTTCCTGATGACATTCAACTTTCTGGTGGACGTCAAACTTATAGTGCCAAAGGATTGCGGACGCCAAGCAATGCGCCAGAATTAGGGAAAAATGCAATTACAGCATTGGCAGCCTTACTTCAAAATAATTTAGAAAATAAGGAACTGAGGCACTATTTCTCATGGCTCACCCATAGTTTTCATGAAAAACATTTTGGTCAAGGAGCAGGTATTGCTTTTGCGGACCAAGAAAGTGGGCGTTTAATACTTACGCCATACAAAATCAAAAGAGAAAATAATCTTATTCATCTGTCACTTAGTATTCGTTATCCGGTAACTGTGACAGAGGAGCAAGTCATTAATGCTTTAAGCGAAAATCTTTACCCAGGCACAAGCATCAAAATTATTCGCAGTCTGCCCGGAACCTACGTTGACAAGACGAAGCAAGAAATACAAGATTTATCAAGTATTTATGAAGAAGTGACAGGGTTAAATGGTCAACCCGTCACAACTACAGGAGCGACTTATGCGCGGTCAATGCCAAATATTGTAGCTTTTGGTCCATCTTTTCCGGGGGAAAAAGGAATTGCCCATAAGGAAAATGAATATATAAAGATTGAACATTTAAAACAAATGATAGAAATTTATATGAAAAGTATTGAAAGACTTGGTCAATAAGAAACTTTTAAAAAGAAGATAAGCGTGATAAAATAAAGGTAATGAATACTGAACGAAAAGAAAGCAAAGCAAAGTTTTTAGTTGTTTCTCAAGAAATAGAAAAAAGAATTGAGCAGGGCACTTATGTATCTGCTCAAAAACTTCCATCCGAATACGATTTGGCATTGGAGTTTGGCGTGAGTCGCTTAACCGTACGTAAAGCCATGGAAGATTTGATGACGAAACAAATTGTAATCAAGAAAAAAGGAAAAGGCGCCTATGTGATTGAACAACCCAAGATTCAAAGTGGAGGTATGGGTTTGAAGTCCTTTACCGAAGCAGCAGAGGCTATGGGAAAAGTTGGGCAAACACGTTTACTAAATTTCAAAAAATTGAAGAAAGTGCCAGAGGAAGTTGTAAAAGCACTGAACACCACAGCAGAACTGGTGGAATTACAGCGATTGCGTTTGCTTGATAATGAACCCATGACTTTAGAAAAACTCTATTTTGCAGAACAATTAATCACAGGAGCAACTGAGAAAGAATTGACTGGATCCTTGTTTTCCATGATTGAGAAAAAAATAGAAATTGGCTATTCGCACCAAGAAATTGAGGCGATTCTGGCTACAGAGGAACTTGCTCAGTTACTGGAAGTGAAAGTGAACAGTCCAGTTTTCCGCGTGCACTCCACGGCTTTTGCTTTAGACGCTCGACCTATCTTATACGATATTTCTTATTATCGTGCGGATAAATATTCTTTCAAGAATACTTTGATTCGCCAGCATTAAAGTTAAATAGAAAAAAACAGCACTTAAAGCTGTTTTTTTCTATTTAAGTAATCATAAAGAGCAAAGAGAGCGATTCCACCTATAAAACATGCTATCCCTGCTTTTAAGCCTTGAGGGAAGAAAGTAAGTTCGATAATATGTTCACCTTTAGGGGCAGTAACTTTCATGAAACCTTCTTGTGCTTTATCTAAGGTTACGGAATGTCCATCCAGTTTGGCTGACCAACCTTTATCATAAGGTAATGTGAGGAAAAGATCACCAGAGGTATTGCTATTATAAGTCAAACGAAGTCCGTTTTTTACTTGTTCGGTTTTCACCTGTGTCTGCTTTAGAGTATCCATAGCTGCTTGGTATTTGGTGTTATCCAAAGCCCAAAATCTTGTTATGCCAAAGGAAACTTGTGAGTTTTCTGGGAAGGAAACACTCACTGTTAGTTTTGTTTCCTTTTCAGAAGTTCCCAAATTATAAAAGTTACCAACATCTTTACTATTGACATTATAAGAATGAAGAACTTTTTTTCCTGAATGAATCGTAATCGTAGTCATTTTTGAATTATCATTAATGTAGCTTACATTAGGTAACTCAAGATAGGCTTGACTATGTGCGGGTACGGTAAGCTCATAGGTCACTGAGACGCCGCCGTCTTCTTCGACTTTACGAATCAGTGTAACTTGTTCTTTCCCACCGTTTATCGTACTGTTACTGTTTTCTGAGTCTGGGTAAATCTGCGTGAAATATTTTTCTTTACTATGCGTCAATTGATGGAGAAAGGCTTCTTGATTACTGATTGTTGCTCTTTCTGAACTGCTCAGAGCTGCATCTTGGTAACCATCTTTTACAAATATTCCAACCGATTGTGCATTGTGATTCTCAAATAAAGAAGGTTTTATTTGCTTAAAACCGTATTTCTCAGGTTGAAATTGATTGATATTATAATTAATGGAAAGAAGCGAATCCATGAGTAACGTGTTTTCAGGGTAGCGGAGATTAAGGAAGGTGCTGTCTGTATGAAACCCTAAAAGTCCTAAGACCCGGCTTGAATTACTATTACGGACAGAAGAAAACTGCGATAAGGCATTATAATTATATTTCATACCATCATTTGCCGTATCGGGGACCGTGTTTTCTGTACGCACAAAGGTATCTCCAGAACGTTCGACTACATTTTGGACGAGAGGTTGAATGAATTTTGTTTGGGTATTGTAGTAAGCTCGGCTTGCAAAATTCCATTCTTTCTTAACTCCTGCAAGCTGGTAGTATCCATTTAAACCTGCTTCTGCACACATGAACAAAGCAAGGATGGCAACTAAAACTTTCCAAGGGAGCCATTTTTTAAAGAAGGTAAGAAGAACCAAGAAATAAGCCAAGGCAAAGAGCAGAGTCAGAGCAAGCTGTAGCGTATCGAGATAAGCATAATCTCCGAGTAAAGCAGCAGCAATAAAACCAAGGGAAAGCAGCACAAAGGGGACTATAGTCATCCAAAGTTTTAAAGACTTGAAGCGAGTGAGAACTTCACAGGCCATAAGTAAAATGAGAAGAGAGAAAAGGAAAGCGTAACGATGTAAAAACATGTTTGGAGAATGCATCCCTTGCCACGCCAAATCTAAAACTTGCAGATAAAAAGAGGCAGTCAGAAATGCAAGTAGGGCACCAAAAGCTATTTTGGTCCGCCATTTCACTTGAGGAAGGAAGAAGAAAGTAAGAGCAAGAAGGAAGGGGATGAGTCCTAAATAAATCATTGGGACAGCATTATACTGTGTTGTATCATAGGCTCCCACAAAGTTTTTAGAAAAAAGATCAAAAACGGCAGAATTTTGTGTCCAAAAATCATTGATCTGGGAAACAGCTTGAGTATTATTTGCTTTCAAATCAAGATACATTGGAAGAAGCATAACTAAACTTGTTACAGCAGACAATATAGAAGTAATCGCAAAATCAAAAAACTTTTTCCATGACCACTTGGTAAATGTTGAACGTGCTATAAAATATAACACTAAGAAAATTGCAACCATAAAGCCAAAATAGTAATTTTGGATGAATAGAAGGGTTAAGCTGATGTAATACAGTTTACGCTTGCCGAAATCTTGAAGTCCGTGCAAGCCCCACATGATGAGAGGAAGCCAGATGAAAACATCGAGCCACATGATAATTTCAACTTGACTCGTTAAGAAGCTCATCAGGGTGAAAGATGTGGATAATGCCAGCGTGATAAGAGAGGGGATGGATTTATACATGTTTTTCAATGCAACAAAACTTGAGAGACCAATCGTTCCAAACTTTAAAAGTGTAATCAGATAAAGTGCATCTGGCATAGTATGGACATTGAAAAAATAAGTAAGGGGCATGAAGAAACTTCCCATATAGTAAGCAGAAAAAGCATAAAGGTTTAGCCCCAAACCATTCGTGAAAGTATAGAGAAAGCCTAAGTTACTATTATGGAGAATATCCCGATAAAGCGTGTGAATAGCAACATATTGATGATATGCATCACCAGCGAGGATAGAAGTGTCACTTCCCCAATAAATACCGAGGAAGGCAAAAGCTACCGCAAGTAGTCCAGCAGGGAGGATAAAACTTCCGAGCATTAGCCAAATATTTTTCTTGATAAAATCAAACATACACTTATTATAACCTAATTTCTTATTTATAAAAGCAAAACTGGACTAGTCCAGCTTTGCTTTTAACTCTTTTGCGATTTCTTCTAAGCGATTGTCTTTGTTGACCTGAGGTATTTTATAGCCGATGTAGTAAGGAGAAGTGATAAACCGTGGTACAATCTTACAAATATAACGCTGGCTGTCCGGCATTTTGTAGAAAAAAAGATTGTAAGAATCACAGCGTCCGTTCATATAGTCATTCAGTAAATACTGTGTAATGAGCTGAACCTTATCAGCCAAATGATCGATATATTCAAGTTGGGAAATGATAACATTAAATTCCACAAATCCCATAATCGGACGAGTAGAGATTGTAATATCGACACTATTTTCTTTAAGTGTTACACCTTCAAAATTTTCAGGAGAGATATGTTCATAACCATCGGCCTCTTCCAAGCCAACAATCTGCATGTGTGGATGACGTAATGTTCCGCCAGAATGGGGGCCAAAGTTTTTAAACATAAGTACTGATTTATATTGGGGATTATCCAATAGCTTCTGCCAACATTCAAAAGCAAACCGAAAGACTTCTCTATTTTCTTGAACAGAGTAGGTAGAGACATCTCCGAGGTGTTTATCTGACTCGATAATCACAGTCATCAAAGAATTTTCGACAGTGGGAAATTTGTTTTTAAGCCAAATTTTGGGCCCTTGTCTGTCCAAAATATCTTTGAGATTGGGTGTATCGCAAAAAGGACAAACTCGCTTTGTTTCAGCAAGGTTTGCGTATTTATTTTTATTGATTTCCATGTTAAAAATTAAAGGATTATCTGTGTGTTCAATCATATTTCTATTATAGCATTTCACAGTCTATTTATTTCTGGAAAAAACTGGTATAATAAATCGTTACCTATTATTTACTTCAGCCTTCAACTGAATGTAAGCTTTTTTGTTTTTCTAAAGAAAAATAGGAAATCTAATAAAAATAGAAAGAGATGGTGAACAAATAATGGATAATTCAAAAACAAGAGTCGTTGTCGGTATGTCTGGTGGCGTCGATAGTTCAGTTACAGCTTTAATGCTGAAAGAACAAGGTTACGATGTCGTTGGTGTTTTCATGAAAAACTGGGATGATACTGACGAAAATGGTGTATGTACAGCTACAGAAGACTACAAAGATGTAGCAGCAGTAGCGGATCAAATCGGTATTCCTTACTATTCTGTCAACTTTGAAAAAGAATATTGGGACCGTGTATTCGAGTATTTCTTGGCGGAATATCGTGCAGGCCGTACACCTAACCCAGATGTTATGTGTAATAAAGAAATTAAGTTTAAGGCTTTTCTTGATTACGCAATGGAACTCGGAGCTGATTATGTAGCAACAGGTCACTATGCACGTGTAACAACAGATGAAGATGGCACAGTTCATATGCTTCGTGGTGTGGATAATAATAAAGATCAAACTTATTTCTTAAGTCAATTGTCACAAGCCCAACTGAAGAAAACAATGTTTCCGCTTGGTCATTTGGAAAAACCGGAAGTACGTGCAATTGCTGAACGTGCAGGACTTGCGACAGCAAAGAAAAAAGATTCGACTGGGATCTGTTTCATCGGTGAAAAGAATTTTAAAGAATTTTTGACAAACTATCTTCCTGCAACTTCAGGGAAAATGATGACATTAGATGGTGTAGAAATGGGAACTCATGCAGGACTCATGTATTATACCATTGGTCAACGTGGTGGTTTGGGAATTGGCGGTCAACATGGTCAAACAACAAGTGATCCGTGGTTTGTAGTAGGGAAAGATCTTAGTACAAATACACTCTATGTTGGACAAGGTTTCCATCATGAACATTTGTATTCTGATAATTTAACTGCCAGTGAATTGAGCTTTACTCGTCCAATGCCAGAAGAATTTGAAATGCATTGTACAGCCAAGTTCCGCTATCGTCAAGAAGATACAGGAGTAACAATCTCTGTTAAGGGAGATAAAGTTGCTGTCAAATTTGATGAACCTGTACGTGCCATCACTCCAGGACAAGCCGTTGTTTTTTATGATGGTGATGAATGTCTCGGCGGTGCCTTGATTGACTTTGCTTATAAAAACGGCCAAATTATGCAATACCAATAAAATAAGAGAAACGTGGGGCAACCCGCGTTTTATTTTTGATTAAATTTTAAATTTGTTATAATTTATTTATAATCAAAAACTTATTTAAGGGTACGGATATGAAAAAAATTGGAAAAGGAAATATTGTTTTACTTGCATTAGTATTGTTAACGAGCCTCGCATTTATTTGGAGTACAAATTACAAAGAACAAAGCAAACTATTAGCTGACAATATCGCACTTCCATGGTTGAGACCAAGTTTTGATCAAGAAGGAACCACAGATCAACTCGTTGCGCAGATAGCTCAAGGAGATTACTCAAGTATACAAGGTAAATGGGCAAGTGAGCGTGGTGTGAATTACGAAATCGATGGGTCACGATTTCTTTTTGGTAAGCGTGAATATTATATGATAAAAGGTGGTTATGATAACTACGGAATTCCTTATATTATGACGGACAATAGACATTCAGCAAAACTATATTTTTATCCAGCAGGAAAACCGATTCCTACGCTTCAAGAAGATGGCACGGTTGTCGTTTCAGATATAGCAGATCCGAGTGATACAAGTAAAAATCGTCTCTTATTTGCGCAAACAGTACTCCCTTCAGAGCAAATAAAAGAAAACGTTTTCTATCACGAAAATTAAGCTGTAATGGCTTAATTTTTTTAGCGCTAAATACTGTAAAGACAAGTCGAAATAAACTTTTAGACAATTTAAAGGTATTCTTTATAAAAAAGAAGAAAAAAAGTATTAAAAAGCTTTCATTTCTCTCATAGTTGTGATATACTAAGTCATAAGACTGTAGACAGTCAAATTGTTGGAGGAATTTTTTTACAAATGAATGAATTTGAAACATTGTTAAACAGCGTTGAGGACGTTAAAGTACGTGACGTCGTAAAGGGTGAAATCCTTACTATCGAAAACGGGCAAGCAACAGTTGCTATCGTTGGTACAGGTGTTGAAGGTGTCCTTACACTTCGCGAAATCACAAACGACCGTGATGCTGATATCAATACATTCGTAAAACCTGGTGATATTCTTGATTTGCTTGTTATTAAACAAATCGTTGGTAAAGATGCTGAAGGTGCAAATGTATACCTTCTTTCATTGAAACGTCTTGAAGCTCGTAAAGCTTGGACTGAACTTGAAGGTAAAGAAGGCGAAATCCTTACAGTTAAAGTTACTAAAGACGTTAAAGGCGGACTTTCAGTAGACTATAACGGTGTTCGTGGATTTATCCCAGCGTCTATGATTGATACATACTTCGTTAAAGATACTAAGAAATTTGTTGGTCAAGAAATTGAAGCTAAAATTATCGAAATCAACGCTTCTGAAAACCGCTTCATCCTTAGCCGTCGTGCTGTAGTTGAAGCTGAAACTATCGAAATGCGTAAAGAAGCTTTTGCTCAATTGAACGAAGGCGATATCGTTGAAGGTACTGTTTCACGTGTTACTAACTTCGGTGCATTCGTTGACCTTGGTGGTATTGACGGACTTGTTCACGTTTCAGAACTTAGCCACAACCGTGTTAAACGTCCATCAGACGTTGTAAAACCTGGTGATAAAGTTGAAGTTAAAATCTTGAAACTTGATGAAGAAGCTGGTCGTCTTTCACTTTCTCTTAAAGCTACACAAGCTGGCCCATGGGAACAAGTTGAAGAAAAAGCACCAGTTGGCTCAACTGTTGAAGGAACTGTTAAACGTCTCACTGACTTTGGTGCATTCGTTGAACTCTTCCCAGGCGTTGAAGGACTTGTTCACGTTTCACAAATCTCTTGGGAACGTGTTGAAAATCCAAAAGACGTACTTAAAGTTGGTCAAGTTGTGAACGTAAAAGTTCTCGACGTGAAGCCTGAAGAAGAACGTATCTCACTTTCAATCAAAGCATTGGAAGAAGCTCCAGCTCGCCCAGCTCGTAATAACGAAGATGGCGAAAAACGTGACCGTAAACCACGTGCTCCACGTAAAGCAGCTAAACCAAGCTACGATCTTCCAGAAACTCAAGAAGGTTTCTCACTCGCAGACTTCCTTGGTGAAGACTTCGACATCAACGATTTGTAAGAAAATCTCCAGAAAAGTCGCTTAAGCGACTTTTTTTGATCTTTGATAAAAATTTCTTTTGGCAATTTGAAATTGACTTCTGAACTTAATAGTTCAGGAGTTTTTCTATTTTATTGAGGTGTCTTTGTGTTGATTGCGAAAGCTTAAAGCATTTCTGCAAGATACAGGATATTTCGATGATTTAATTTTTCTTAACTCAAGCGAAAAATTGTGAATAGGAAAACTATGTTAAGATGAAAGAAAAATTATTAGAAAAGAGGAAACGTATGGCGAGGAAGAAAACACAGTTGTCTATTGGACTAATGGGAGTTGCTTTGCTAGGGTTAGGAGGTTTGGGAGTTGGTCAAGCCAAAGCCGAATCTCTGGATAACTTGAAAGAAAGAATGGAAGAACATGTAAAGAAATTAGAAAGAAGCAGTCGTTCCGCAAATTCTGATGAAACAAGAAAAATGGAAAAAGAACTGGAAGAGATGTATCTCAAGATGGTTGATCAAGAAATGAAAGAAAATAAGATCATGGAAAAGATCGATAACTTATCAGTAGTTCCGGATAAGACAGAGCGAACACGTGCGCGACATGGCAGATGGACTTGGCGTGATGGCGTTATCGCTGTGACAAACAATGGAATTTCTGGAAGCTGGCATGCGGGAATAGTAGCGCCACAAAAATCATGGGTTACTGCAGAATCTTCCCCAAAAACAGGGGTTAAGCTTCAATATAACTTTGAAGGTCGTGGAACAGTAGGCAAATATAATGTCTGGCAAACAGGTGTAAAGTCAACGACTGTCTCACAAGATTGGCATGCGGGGCATTGGGCGGGGAGACAGGTAGGCAAGCCCTATAACTATAATTTCTATAAAACTAATAATAGAAACAGCTTTTACTGCTCGCAGCTGATTTGGGCAGCCTATATGGATGTTGCCAAGGTTAATCTCAATACCTCCGCTTACGATATCCCAGGTGCACGTGCTATCCATCCTTCCGAGTTGCTTTATAATAATAAAGTCCAGTTGATTTATCGCGCAAAATAAGGATGTCTACCAGACAATGAAAAAAATAATACTACTAGTCCTAGCTACTGTTTTACTCTCGCTTGGTGCGGTCTTTTTAGTCTATAGAAGCTTCCCTAAAGGAGAACAAACCTTTAAAACGAGTAAAAAAACTGACTTTTATATCATGTCGTCCAAAAAGATTGTAGGTTTTGAGCGGACAGATAAAGGGGTAAATAAACGCTCAGAAGACAAAGTAAAGCTAGGAGAGCAGACCGCAACCCATAATCTGCAACCTGATTCTAAAAATAATCATTTCTTTGTCTTTGAAGATTTTACATCAGGTCCTTTTTCTAGTGAGCAGCAAACAGTAGTCAGTTTAGATCTTCAAAAAGGAAGATTATCAAAAGCAGAATATCCTGAAGGGCCAATCACAGGTGCGGGATTTGATGGAAATTTTTACTATCCTATGACCAGTCAATATAAGGGAGGATCTATTCATAAATATGATAAGTCGAAAACACTAAAAAAACAGTATAAATTCCCAGATACAGCTGACAACGTGATGCCTGCTGCAGCAACCGATGAGCATTATCTTTATGTTTTGAATAATGTGACGAATGAGGGGGAAAAGTATACACACAACAATCTTGTGACTTTTGATAAAAACAATTTAACGAAAGTAGATGAAAGGTTAATCACCAATGCAAGTCCTAATGTAGCAAACTCAGAAGGCTTTATGGATATAAAACTAATAGGAAATAAATTTTACCTGACCAATAGAGGGAATCGCTTGAAGAGCAATCCTTATGAACCGACTCCACAAGATAAATTAGTTATCCTTGATAAAGACAGTTTGGCACGTAAGGAAGTTAGCTTGGGGCAAGATGAACCACATAAAATAGCAGTATCTAATGATGAAAAAACTTTAGCCATTAGTCATGCGAATGACAGTTTTGATACCTCAATGATAATAAGTTTCTACGACATAGATAGCCAAAAAATTCGGAGGTTAGTACTTGATGAATCACTCATGGAGAACTATTCTACAGAAGACATGCTAATTAATGTCGACTTTGATAAAGACGGCAAAGTTTGGATTTTAACTTGGAAAAATCTTCTTGTATATGATTTAGAAAAGCAAGAAAAAATTTTCGGACTTGATTTAGTAAAATATGACTTAGAATACGCACATTTATTAGCTTTGAAGAAATGATACCTCACGTGATAAAAAATATTCTTTACCTTTTTGTTGCTCATTTTGTTTAAAAATGCTATCATATTTTTAAGCAACCGCTTGCGTAAAAAATGAAAAAAGAGGAAATAAATAATGAATCAACAAAATTGGTGGCAAAAAATTGTGATGTATCAGATTTATCCGAGAAGTTTTCAAGACAGTAATGGAGATGGTATAGGCGATATTAAAGGTATTATTTCGCGCTTAGATTATCTTGCTGAGCTAGGTATTGGTGGTATTTGGCTTAGTCCTGTTTATCAGTCTCCCAATGATGATAATGGTTATGATATTTCAGATTATGAGTCTATTATGGACGAATTTGGCACAATGAGAGACATGGAAATACTTATTTCTGAAGCAGATAAACGTGGTATCAAAATTATTATGGATCTAGTTGTTAATCATACCAGCGATGAGCATCCATGGTTTATTGAAGCAAGAAAATCTAAAGAAAATAACTACCACGACTATTATATCTGGAGAGATGCACCATCTGATGGCAGTTTGCCTAATGATTTGAAGTCAATCTTCGGAGGCCCTGCTTGGCAATGGGATGAAGTTGTAGAGCAATACTATTTGCATTTGTTCAGCAAGAAGCAACCGGATCTCAATTGGGAAAATGAAAAACTCCGCCAAGCTATTTATGAGATGATGAACTTTTGGATAGATAAAGGTATCGGAGGTTTCCGTATGGATGTCATCGATTTGATTGGGAAGCAACCAAATCAAGGTATTACAGGAAATGGACCAAAATTACACGATTATTTGAAGGAGATGAATCAGGCGACTTTTGGTGATAAAAATCTGCTGACTGTAGGAGAAACTTGGGGCGCAACACCTGAAATTGCGAAACAATATTCTAACCCAGCCAATAAAGAGCTCTCGATGGTGTTCCAATTTGAACATATCGGTTTAGATGAAGCTGAAGGAAAAACCAAGTGGGATTTGATGCCACTAGAGATTCCAAAATTAAAGGAGGTCTTTAGTAAATGGCAAACAGAATTAGGAAATGAAGGCTGGAATTCACTCTTTTGGAATAACCATGATCTGCCAAGGATTGTCTCACGTTGGGGTAATGATAAAGAATACCGTGTAGAATCGGCTAAAATGCTAGCTATTCTCCTACATATGATGAAAGGAACTCCGTACATTTATCAAGGAGAAGAAATTGGCATGACCAATAAACCTGTAAATGATATTGAACAAATTGATGATATTGAAAGTCGAAATATGTATTTTGAGAGATTGGAGGAAGGTTACAGTAAGGAGGATATTCTTCAGTCAATCAACGCAAAGGGACGTGACAATGCACGTACACCGATGCAATGGAGCAATGAAAAATCAGCTGGATTTAGTGCAGGCCATCCTTGGTTAGCCATTAACCCTAACTATGAAAAAATTAATGTAGAGGCAGCCTTAGAGGATGAAAATTCCATCTTTTACACTTATCAAAAGTTGATTGCTTTACGTAAAGAAAACCCGATCATCGTCTGGGGCGAATTCAAGCTAATTAAAAATACAGCAGAAGAAGTTTTTGCTTATATTCGATCTTACAAAGGTGAAAACTGGTTAATTGTGGCTAATTTCAGTACTAAGGAAAATCAATTTTCTTCCTCATATGAAGTAAAAGAGGAAGTAATTCATAACTATTCTGAGGCTATTGATAATGTGGAAGAAATTGTCCTCAAACCTTATGAAGCCTTTGTTGCTAAACTTAAATAAATTACAAACCACCTTACTTCAATCGGAGTAAGGTTTTTTTGTGCATCTTTTAACAGAAAAACATTTACATTTAAATTGTTGACAAATGAAAAATAATTACTTATAATAAAAGAAAGCGTTATCAAAATATTGACAGATAATTTAAGGAGAGTAGATATAATGAAATTTGGAATAATCGGTCTTGGAAAAATGGGCTACAACTTAGTACAAAATGCTGTGGATCATGGTATCGAAGTGGTGGCTTTTGATCAAAATGAAGCGATTGCGCATGAAGCAGAAAAATATTCTGAAAAAATAACCGCAGCTCATAGCTTGGAAAATCTTTTAAGTAAACTTCCAAGTCCTAAGATAGTATGGGTAATGTTGCCAGCCGGAGAAGCGACAAATTCAACAATTGAACAGCTTTCTGAACAACTCTCTGCGGGCGACATTCTTATTGATGGCGGAAATTCTAATTATAAAGACAACTTGAAGCAAAATGAAGAACTTAAAAAGAAGGGGATTCACTTTTTCGATGTTGGAACTTCGGGAGGAATGGCTGGTGCACGTTCTGGCGGAAATTTTATGATTGGTGGAGATGACGAGGCATCTTGGAAAGTTCTTGAACCACTATTTAAAGCCTTGGCGCAAGAGAACGGTTATCTCTATACTGGAAAATTAGGGAGCGGGCATTATCTCAAAATGATTCACAATGGGATTGAATATGGCATGATGCAGGCTATTGCTGAAGGCTTTGAAATTTTGGAAGCTTCACCTTATGATTATGATTACGAGGCGGTAGCAAAACTATGGAATCATGGTTCGGTTATTCGTAGCTGGTTGATGGAATTGGCTGAAGCACAGTTTGCTCAAGACCCAAAATTAGAAGATATTGCAGGAAAAGTTGCAGCTTCGGGTGAAGGAAAATGGACAGTGGAAGAAAGTCTAGATTTAGAAGTCCCTGCCCCAATCATTGCTCTCTCACTCATGATGCGAAATCGTAGTTTACAAGAAGATACAATGACAGGGAAAGTTGTTGCTGCCTTGCGCAATGGCTTTGGTGGACATGCAGTAGTAGAAAAGTAAGGAGAAAAAATGGAATATTTGATTGGTCTTGACCTAGGGACGACTGCAACCAAGGCAGTTCTCTTTAAAAAAGACGGAGAAATCGTGGCTAGTAGCAGTCATGGCTATAAACTTCATCGGGATTCGACAGGAATGGCAGAAGAATCCCTGGAAGACATTTTCGAAGCTGTTTTGATTACTATTCGTGAGGTTTCAATTCATCTAGAAGAGGAAGATGAGCTCTTAGCTGTATCTTTCAGTACACAACTGCACTCGCTTATTGCTTTTGACCAAGAGTGGCAACCTTTGACAAGAGTGATTACGTGGGCAGATACACGAGCAGTTGCTTTTACAGATGAACTGAAGTCTTCAGGACAAGGTTTTGAAATTTATCAACGAACAGGAACACCGATTCATCCGATGGCGCCACTCTCAAAACTTTTATGGCTAGCAAGTGAACGCCCAGAAGTTTTTGAAAATGCAACGCACTATCTTGACTTGAAAGGTTATATTTTCTATCGTCTCTTTAAAACGAACAAGATGGACTTGTCGGTTGCAACTGGAACAGGAATTTTTAATATTCATGAGTTGAACTGGGACAAGGAAGTTCTAAAACTCGTGAAAGTTTCCCAACAGCAACTTCCACAAGTCGTTGAACCTTATGAGATTGAAGAGGGAATGCCTTCAGAATTTGCCAAGAAGATGGGCATTCCTGAGACAACTAAGTTTGTCTGGGGCGCAGGAGATGGTCCACTTTCTAATCTTGGTGTTAACGCCATTAAACCAGGAGTAGCTGCAATTACTATTGGGACTTCAGGCGCGATTCGTGTGGTAACAGACAAGCCACGTGTTGATGCTAAAGCACGGACATTTACCTATGCTTTGGATAAGGAACATTGGGTAGTTGGAGGTCCAGTTAACTCTGGTGGCGATGTTTTCCGTTGGGTAAGAGATCAAATTTTCGATGAGGAATTAAACTTTGACGAAATTACTGAGATTGCCGCGCAGATAGAGGCGGGAGCAGAAGGTCTGCTTTTCCATCCTTATTTGGGCGGGGAACGTGCTCCTCTTTGGGATGCTAATGCCAGAGGCTCCTTCTTTGGCTTAAACCATGGACATAATCGGGATCATATGGCCCGCGCCGTTTTAGAGGGTGTAATGTTCAATCTTTACATGGTGGCTCTAAGTTTGATTGAAGTGACCGGAGATTTAAAGCAAATCCAAGCAACAGGCGGATTTGTCAGTTCAGAGTTATGGACACAAATTTTAGCTGATATTTTTGAACAACCAATTAATGTGCCAGAAAGCAAGGAAGCAGGCTGTTTAGCAGCTGTGGTAATGGCAGAAAAAGCCTTAGGATTGATTGATGATTTGGGTGTTGTTGAGCAAATGATCGGATCTAATGCAACCTACAAACCTAACAGTAAGAATTTTAAAGCTTATAGAGAATTATCAATCATTTTTGTACAATTGGCCCGTAGTTTTGAAGAAAGTTATAAGGTTATAGCTGACTATCAGCGTAAATAAAAGTTAGGAGATTTTTATGGATTTACTTATCGTTTTGGTCGGAGTATTGATCTTGCTTTTCTTGATTGGGAAAGCTAAGTTGAATACTTTTGTCTCTCTGGTTATCGTTTCCTTTATTGTTGCGATGCTTCTTGGGATTGATTTAGCAAAGATTCCAACTTCTATCGAAACAGGGATTGGCGGGCAGCTCGGTCATTTAGGAATTATCTTTGGGTTTGGAGCCATGCTTGGCCGCTTGGTCTCAGATGCCGGCGGTGCCTATCGTATTGCGCACACGCTGATTGACAAATTTGGGAATAAAAGGATTCAGCTTGCTGTTGTTTTAGCTTCCTTTATCATTGGAATCGCACTTTTCTTTGAAGTCGGTATGGTTCTTTTAATTCCAATTATCTTTGCGATTGCTGCAGAACTCGCTATTCCAATCCTCTATTTGGGTATTCCGATGGTTGCAGCTCTGTCTGTGGCCCATGGATTCCTCCCACCTCACCCTGGACCTACAGCCATTGCAGGTGTTTACGGGGCAAATATGGGCTTAGTCCTTCTTTATGGCTTTATTATTGCCGTACCTACAGTTCTCATCGCAGGACCTCTCTTTACAAAATTTGCGAAAAAGATGGTACCGGATGCTTTTTCAAGAAAAGGCAATCTGTCAACAGTTGGAGAATATAAAGAGTTCAGACTTGAAGAAACACCCTCTTTCTTGTCAGCAACGCTTACCTCACTTATGCCAGTTCTTTTAATGGCCATTTCTACTTTATACGTGATGGTGGCACATGGAGGCAAAACACCAAAAAATCCAAGTGCGCTAGATAATATAGTTGCTTTTATTGGTAGCCCGGATGTGGCAATGCTTCTTTCACTACTTATCGCTATCTTTACCATGGGTATTTTCCGTAAGATTCCAATGAAGCGTTTAATGGCATCAGCAGAAGCTTCTATTAAACAGATTGCCATGATGCTCCTAATTATTGGTGGTGGTGGTGCCTTTAAACAAGTCCTTATTGATGGTGGTGTGGGTGACTCAGTTGCTCAAATCTTCCAAGGTAGTCGTCTGTCACCCTTGATTTTAGCTTGGTTAATTGCTGTTGTTCTACGTTTAGCTTTGGGTTCTGCCACAGTTGCAGCCTTAACTGCAGCTGGACTCGTTTTACCTTTAATGGCAGCTACAGGTACAAATCCGGCTTTGTTAGTTATCGCTACAGGCGCAGGCTCCCTTTTCTTTAGTCATGTCAATGACGCAGGTTTCTGGATGTTTAAAGAATATTTCAATCTTACAGTCAAAGAAACGCTGTTAACATGGTCGCTTTTAGAAACATTAATTGCCATTGTTGGGCTCGTTGGAGCACTTATATTAAATGTGTTTGTATAAGAAAAAAAGCCATTAGAAGTTCTCTAATGGCTTTTTATTACAAACTTTGCGCTGTAGAAACAACATCTTTAGTTTTCATACTGGAAATCTTTTTAACCCCAAGGCCGGTAAAAGCGCTGATAAGAGAAAAGACAGGGGAGAATAAACTAAAGAAGACAAAAGGTAAGTAAGTCAGAGTTGGTACGCCGAAAGTACTGGCAACGAAACTCCCTGCAATTCCCCAAGGAATAAGGTAGTTGATGACTGTTCCGCCATCCTCAAGCGTACGCCCCAAGACAACGGGGTCAAGATTGGCTCTTTTGTAGACCTCTTTAAACGCGTTACCAGGAAGAATTACCGAAAGGAATTGCTCACCAATAAAGATATTTACACCGATACTAGTGAACAAGGTCGTTGTGATCAAACTCTTTGGTGAGGCCAGTTTATGTGCAACCCGGTCCATGACTGTCGAAACAAGTCCTGTTTTCATGAGGAGACCGCCAAGAGATAAGGTAAGAATGATGAGTGATACTGTTGGCATCATGCTTTCAATTCCGCCACGTGAAAGTAGGAGGTCAATTTCTTGATTTCCTGTTGCTGATTTAAAACCAGAATCAATCAATAAACCGAGGTCAGTAACTTTTGTATGTGGATTCTGAATAAATATCATTACTAAAGCGATACCAATATTCAAAAGAATAGTAAGGATAGCGGGGATTTTTTTCCAAGCACAAACAAACATGAGGAGGATAGGAATGAAGGCCCAGGCCGAAATTGAAAAATTAGCATGTAGAACTTTTGTGACTTCAGCAATCTTATCTAAACTGGTTGCTTGATTGCTGACACCTAACATAGCAAATAAGACTAAAGAAACCACAAATGCTGGAAGTGTCGACCACATAAGATTTTTGATGTGCTTAAATAAATCCGCATCAACAACGGCAGCAGTAAGGTTTGTTGATTCTGAAAGTGGAGACATTTTATCTCCGAAAACAGCACCAGAGACAATAGCCCCTACGATGAGAGCAGGATTGAGTCCGAGCGTTGCACCGATACCAAAGAAAGCAATACCGATAGTTGACATCACGGTAAAGGCACTTCCGACGGCACTCCCTACAATCGCACAGACAATGAAGACTGAAGGTACGAACCATTTGACACTGATAATATTAAAACCAAGAACCATCAGAGTTGGTATGATTCCAGCTTGAATCCATACAGCAATTAAGGAGCCCACTAAAATAAAGATAAATATTGGGATGATGCCAGGTTTTATTCCGGAGATTATGCCATCATGAATCGCATCAAAGGGCATACGTTTCGCAGACATGTAAATCATGACAATACCGATAGCAAACAAAATGGCAATATTTGGTGCAATCTTAAAGCCAATTACGGAAATGGCAATTGTTGCGATGACTAAAGTAAGCATGAGACAGGCTTCCATCATGCTAGGTTGTTTTATTTTTTTCATATATTTTTCCTTGTAGATTAACTTGTGTTTTGTAATTGTTTATGAACTTTTGTTAAACAATATCGGATAATTCCTCCACAGGATAAATAACTTATGTTCTGTGAGCTCATATCTTTCCTCCTTTTGAAATAAAAAAATCACCCTCAGCTTAAGAAGCTAAGGGCGAATTTCTCCACGGTACCACCTTATTTTTAAAACAGCGAGTGTTTTTCTTTATAATTTCAATTATTATTTTTTCTCAGCTCATTTTAGTGTAATTCAACAAATAGTTCTGATCGGTTCGCAGCAACCACCGACTTTCTGAACAAGAAAACTATTTCCTACTGGGTTAAAATGTTTTTTAGCTTATGTACAAGAATATATTAAAGTCTTTAATTTGTCAAAAATATTTACTCGAAGTATGGAAATATTCTGTATATTGATAATAATTTTATTTTTAAAAGGGGAACCTGTCGTAAATTCTTGCAAAAAAATCAAGGATTTGCTATAATCACTATAACCTTTAAGTGTGTCCAGAGAGGCAGGCAAGGTCAGAATCTTGAATGAACTTAATTAAAGTATATTATAGAGTATTTTCTGATACCTTCCCTAGCCCTTGGACTAGGGAATTTTTCTATATTGGAGTGTTTTATGGCAAAAAAAGAAATCATTGATGAAATCACAATGAAACGTGCGATTACACGTATTACTTATGAAATTATTGAACGAAACAAAGAATTGGATAAACTTGTTCTTATCGGAATTAAGACACGCGGTGTGTACTTGGCTCAACGAATCCAAGAGCGCTTGGCACAGTTGGAAAGTATCGATATGCCTTTAGGCGAACTTGATACACGTCCATTCCGTGATGATAAGAAAGCGACAGAAGATACAACAGAAATTAACGTTGATATTACAGGGAAAGACATTGTCTTAGTAGACGACGTGCTCTATACTGGTCGTACGATTCGTGCAGCGATTGATGGGTTAGTTGACCGTGGACGCCCTGCGCGTGTTCAGTTAGCAGTATTAGTTGATCGTGGCCATCGTGAATTGCCGATTCGTGCGGATTATGTTGGAAAAAATATTCCCACGTCCCAAGGTGAAGAAATTATCGTCAACATGTCAGAAGTTGATGGTGAAGATAGCATCTTAATTAAGAAAGAAGAGGCTTAATTGTGTCCAGTAATACAGATATTCTTTTAAAAGTTGACGAAAAACCAAAAGGCGGTCAATGGTTTGGCCTTTCTTTCCAACATCTTTTTGCCATGTTTGGCTCAACGGTTTTAGTTCCAATACTCGTAGGTATCGACCCTGCAATTGCCCTGCTTAGTTCTGGTTTAGGAACTTTAGCACATATGTCGGTGACACGGTTTAAAGTCCCAGCTTACATGGGTTCAAGTTTTGCTTACATTGGGGCAATGCAACTTCTGATGAAGCAAGGTGGAATGCCAGCAATTGCTCAAGGGGCTTTAACCGGTGGTTTAGTTTACTTACTTGTTGCCATTATTGTTCGTTTTGCTGGGCAAGGCTGGATTGACCGAGTTTTACCACCTATCGTTGTGGGTCCAATCGTTATGGTCATCGGTCTTTCCTTGGCGCCTGTAGCTATCAATGACTCCATGTATACTAATCCAGGAGCGATGACAGGATATAGTTTGCCTTTCTTAGCTATTTCTATGATTACTGTCATGGCAATCGTTATTTTCAGTATCTATGGTAAAGGCTTCCTATCTGTAGTTCCGATTTTGCTCGGTATTGTCACCGGATATATCGCAGCCATCATCATTGGAAAAGTAACTGGTCAAAGCATTGTGGACTTTTCAAATGTTTCCCAAGCAAGCTGGCTCTCACTTCCTACAATGGAAATTCCGTTTTTAAGTTATAAATGGGCCTTTTATCCTTCAGCAATCTTGACGATGGCGCCCATTGCCTTTGTTACAATGACAGAGCACTTTGGACACATCATGGTCTTGAATTCCTTGACCGGCAAGGATTATTTTAAAGAGCCAGGACTTGACCGAACTTTGGCGGGTGATGGTGTAGCACAAGTTATTGCCTCATTCATCGGTGCACCCCCAGTAACTTCATATGGTGAAAATATCGGTGTTATGGCTATTACGAAGATACATTCGATCTATGTTATCGCTGGCGCCGCTGTTCTTGCGGTAGTAGTCAGCTTCATCGGGAAATTGACAGCCTTGCTAACTTCTATCCCAAGTCCGGTTATCGGTGGAGCTTCCATCGCCCTCTTTGGAGTTATTGCAGCGAGTGGTTTGAAAATTATTGTTGAAAATAAAATCAACTTTGATATCAAACGTAACTTGTTAATTTCAAGTGTCGTACTGGTTATTGGTATCGGAGGTATGGTTCTTGATATCACGCAAAATCTACAAATTTCATCTGTAGCTATTGCAACAATTATTGGTATTGTGCTTAATCTGGTTTTGCCAGAGGAAGCTTAATATAGCGATTTGCTCTTTAAAGGACAAATCACAGTCGTTCATTAACATTTTTAAAAATCATGCTACAGAGAGAGCATGATTAGGGTAAAGGAGACCTATAATGTCAGTAACAAATGGTTTAGTAAGCTTGTCACATTTAACAAGCATGGAAGTGTTGTCAACAGAAGAAGTTATGGCTTTGATCAAACGTGCTTCCGAGTTTAAGAAGGGAACAGCAAAATTTGAAAATAATCGTCAAATTTTCACTTCTAACCTGTTCTTTGAAAACAGCACACGAACACATAACTCTTTCCATATCGCTGAACGTAAATTAGGCTTAGATGTGCTTGAATTTGATGTTGGAACAAGTGCATTGAGCAAAGGTGAGACACTGTACGATACAATTTTAACTTTAGACGCACTTGGCGTTGAAGTTTGTGTGATTCGCTCTTCTGAGGAACATTACTACGATCAGTTGATTAATTCAGATAATATCCATTGTGCCATTGTAAATGGTGGTGATGGAAGCGGACAACATCCAAGCCAATGTTTGCTGGATTTGATGACGATTTACGAAGAATTTGGGAAATTTGAAGGTTTAAAAATTGCCATCTCTGGTGATTTAACTCATTCTCGTGTTGCCAAATCAAATATGATGATGCTTCAGAAATTAGGGGCTCAAATCTATTTCACTGGACCTGAAAAATGGTACAAGGAAGAAGAATTCGGTGCTTATGGTAGTTATGCGCATCTGGATGATATCCTCCCAGAACTTGATGTGCATATGTTACTCCGTGTTCAATATGAACGCCATACAGCTGGAGATATTATTTCCAAAGAAGATTATCATGAACGCTATGGTTTAACCGTAGATCGTGCCGAAAAACTGCGTGATACAGCTATTATTATGCACCCTGCGCCAGTAAATCGTGATGTTGAAATTGCGGATAGCTTAGTAGAATGTGCGAAAAGCCGTATCGTCCAACAAATGACCAACGGTGTTTACACTCGTATGGCTATTTTAGAAGCAGTATTACGTGACTAAGCGAAGAATTATTGGAGGAATCTATGAAGCGACTGTTAATATTAGAAGATGGAACCATTTTTGAAGGGCAAGCAATTGGTGCCAATACAGATATCACTGGAGAACTTGTTTTTAGTACTGGAATGACTGGTTATCAAGAATCCATCACTGACCAATCTTATAATGGGCAAATCTTGACCTTTACTTATCCATTGGTTGGAAATTATGGAGTCAATCGAGACGACTACGAATCAATTCATCCAAGCTGTAAAGCAGTCGTGGTGAGTGAAGCAGCACGCCGTCCATCAAACTGGCGTATGCAGATGTCACTGGATGAATTCTTAGAAGCAAAAAATATCCCTGGGATTTCAGGTATTGATACCCGGGCTCTTACAAAAATTATTCGTCAACATGGCACTATGAAGGCTGCTTTGGTTAATGCTAAAGATGAAATAGAGCACCAAATGAGTCAACTTAAAGCAACTGTTTTACCTAATAATCAAGTGGAAAAAAGCAGCACTTTAACAGCATACTCTTCCCCAAATACGGGCAGAAAAGTAGTCGTTGTTGACTTTGGTCTTAAACATTCAATTTTACGTGAATTATCAAAAAGACATTGCGACATTACTGTCGTACCCCATAGTACGATTGCGGAAGAAATTTTAGAGATGAATCCAGATGGCGTCATGCTCACTAATGGACCTGGGGATCCAACAGATGTACCAGAAGCTGTAACAATGATTCAACAGATTCAAGGTAAAGTTCCGATTTTTGGAATTTGTTTGGGGCACCAACTCTTTAGTCTAGCAAATGGCGCAACAACATATAAAATGAAGTTTGGCCATCGCGGCTTTAACCATGCTGTCAGAGAAATTGCAACAGGCCGAATTGACTTTACGAGCCAAAACCATGGATATGCCGTATCATCAGATGATCTACCAGAAGATCTTTTGGTTACCCATGTAGAAATAAACGATGGGTCGATTGAAGGGGTACGTCACAAACGTTATCCAGCTTTCTCGGTGCAATTTCACCCAGATGCGGCTCCTGGCCCACATGATGCAAGTTATTTATTTGATGACTTTATGGATATGATGGATGAATATTAAAATTAAAAAACAGCTGAAAAGGCTGTTTTTTTAATAAATCATAAAGTTTAAGATTGTATTCTTTTATAAAAGTTGATATAATTTTATCTATAAAACAAAAAAGGACTTTTTTATGAAAATTTCTAAAACATATTCTATTACTCTGATCGCTTTAGGAGCCGCGATTATTGCAGTACTATCTCCTTTGGCTATTCCTGTGGGGATTGTACCCATAACACTTCAAACTTTAGCTATTGGGCTTATTGCAACGCTGCTACAGCCTCGTGAGAGCTTTTTTGCATTACTGATTTACCTCGTTTTAGGAGCAGTTGGTTTGCCTGTTTATGCAGGAGGAGCATCAGGAATTGGCGCTTTATTTGGTCCAACAGGTGGATTTTTATTCTCCTTTGTACTCGTAGCACCTCTCCTTTCGTACTTTTTACAGAAGACTGAACGCAAATTTTTCTCTATTTTATTGACAAATCTTCTAGCTCAGTTTTTGATTCTTGTACTTGGTACCGTATGGCTGAAATTCTTTATTGGTGCACCTTGGGGAACAGCCTTTGGTATTGGTTTTGCTCCTTTTATTTTAGGAGCAATTATTAAGGCGATGATTGTAGCAGTAGTTAGTGTTGCACTTCTCGATGTTCTTTTTAAAACCAATCCTTATTTTTCCAAATAATAATTTATAAAAAGCTTTCCAAATTATTGGAAAGTTTTTTTTAGATAAAGAAAGGTGCTTTGTATTTGCCAAGCTTTATCTTATTTTCTCATAGAATTAATATATAATTTTTATTATGAGAAATAAAATAACTCAAAAATATCGGAAGAGTCTCATTGTAAAGAAGAATAAGTCACTTCCTATTTTCTTATTTAAAGAATACAGGAGGAAAGTATGATTAAATTTTACTATAGACAAGGCTGCGGTTCTAGCCAAAAAGCAAAGTCATGGTTTGAAAAGTATAAAATAAATGTAGATATGAAAAGAATTGGTGAAATTTCTAAGCAAGACTTGCAAAAAATTTTATCCTATATGGATGGAGGAATTGAGACGATTACTAAACGGTCGAGCATGAGTAATCCACAGACACAGAATAGTTTAGAAATGCTTTTAGAAATGAATCTGGATGAAGGTCTAGAATATTTATCTCGGAATGCATACCTACTTCGTTCACCGATAGTTTTAGATGAGAATAAAGTCCAAGTTGGTTATAACATGGATGATTTACGTCAATTCTTCCCAAGAGAGTACCGACGGTTAGAACTAGCTACAGACCAGGGATTTATCTAGAAGTAAATAAAGAATTGGAACGAACAAAATGAAAAAGTTTTGGAAAAAAGTAGAAGAAGGTATGGAGTATTTTGTTTATATCTTGTTTATTATTATGTTCTCAATCTTATTGGGATTTATTTGGCATATTATCCCTTGGATATGGGTAAAATAAAAAAGAGACTCAGCTATAAGTCTCTTTTTTTATTACTTCTTGGAAGACTGTTTTATTGACAGTCTTTGAGTTTTCTGCAATCCGGTAAAGGGCGTTACGCTGCAACAACTGTATCTTAGGTAGGAGAGATTGCCCATCTTTTAGATAAGTGCTAACCAGCTTATTAGGATCAAAGTCAATATCATCAGGAGGAAAGGAAATTAAACTTGAACCAAGATAGTCCTTCGTTGAAAGTATTCCTTCTTCAATATGATAGGTTCTTGCTTGTGGCTGTCCATTACTAAAGAAGGCAATTACAGCATTGTAGGCAACTTTTTTAGTTAGCCCGTAGCGTTTGTCCTTATAACGGAGCAATGCGCTGAGAAGGAACTCCTGAGCTTCGAGGGGCATAAGCTGCGGTTGATAATGGAGTTGTACTAGAATTTCTTCACTTATCTTGTGAAAACCTGTAATCCCCACTAAAAAGCCATTGGGACTCACATAAAATTTTTTAAAATGTGTACGAATAGCTTGCTCATTTTCGGTAATTTGCCCATCTGAAAGCACAGAAATAAAATCCTTAGTGAGTGCTAAATTAAGAAAACTCATTTATTTTACGAACATCGCATCGCCAAAGCTGAAGAAGCGATAGTGCTCATCAATTGCATGTTGGTAAGCTTCAAGGATAAAATCTTGCCCCGCAAAAGCAGCAACCAACATAACAAGTGTTGATTTTGGCAAGTGGAAGTTAGTGTTGAAAGCATCAACGACTTTCCATTGATAGCCAGGTTTGATAAAGATATCTGTCCAGCCAGAATCTGCTTGAATATCTCCATCAAATTTTGTTCCAATCGTTTCTAATGTACGGATAGAGGTTGTACCACAAGCAATTACCCGATGGCCAGACGCTTTAACAGCACGAAGTGTTGCCGCAGCTTCTTCAGACAATTGATAGAATTCACTATGCATATGATGTTCTTCAATATTATCAACGCTCACTGGTCGGAAAGTACCCAAGCCTACGTGCAAAGTAAGTTCCACAACATGAACACCCTTAGCACGAATCTTGTCTAATAGCTCAGGTGTGTAGTGCAAGCCGGCAGTTGGTGCTGCAGCCGATCCGTTTTCTTTTGCAAAGACGGTTTGATAACGTTCTTGATCTTCTAGTTTTTCATGAATATAAGGTGGAAGTGGCATTTCGCCTAAGCTTTCTAAAACTTCCAGGAAGATACCATCGTAACTAAATTCAACGATACGTCCGCCATGTTCCAATTCTTCAACAACTGTTGCTTTTAAACGTCCATCGCCAAAAGAAAGTTCTTGACCAATGCGCATCCGTTTTGCGGGCTTAGCTAAAGTTTCCCATTGATCACCTTCAGTGTTTTTGAGAAGGAGAAGCTCTACATGTCCTTGAGTTTCTGGCTTAACACCATAAAGACGTGCAGGAAGGACACGTGTATTATTGAGAACAAGGGCATCACCAGGATTAAGCTCATCCACAATATCATAGAAGTGTTTATCTTCCATAGAATGGCTTTCTTTATCCAAGACTAAAAGCTTTGACTCAGAACGCTTTTCAAGAGGTGTTTGGGCGATAAGTTCTTCTGGTAAGTTAAAATCAAAATCATTAATGTTCAAAATATATTTTCTACTGCTTTCTTAAATTTTTAATTTTCCTATATTATTGGATCCCTATGAAAAAGATACTTTTTCGAAAGAAGAAGAACTTTATCGTGTAATGATGACCCCTAATATAAAAATTTATAATATAGATTTCCAATCTCTTCCTATGAAAAGTAGAGAACAGATAACAACAATATTATATCACAAATGAAAAGCTTAGATTAATCTTGCTTCTTTTTAGAGTAAAGTTATTTACTTCTATGCACTTTGTACAATTATTCCGCAAAAATAAATTAATGAGACATTATATAATGGTGTAAATAAAAAAAGCTACCCTGTTGAGATAGTTTTTTATTTCCCCAGTTTAATCCTTGTTTTTAGAGTAAAAATAAGCATCGAGTGTCCTTTTTAAGAATACTCGATCTTTCTCTTCAATTATTTCTTTTTTATAGAAAAGAGCCTCGTCAATCAGGCGATCAAGGTTAAGAGAGAGTTTGTTTTTGTAGGTAGTATCAATATCAGATTTTTCAACTCCCAAAATATCGGCCATTTTTTGAATTACACCTTGTGAAGGTGTGATTCGCATATTAAGGTAATCTGATAAAGTAGAAGGAACTATCCCGATTTTAGAAGCGAAATCTTTCTGCTTTATACCGCTCATCTGAAGATACTTTTTAATATTAGTTGCGATAATAGCGCGATGTTCTTGAGTATCCATGTATTTATTATAGCGTTAAACACAAACGCAATCAAGAAAAATAGTGCGGGTTTGCCTTGATTATTCATTTATAACGTATTATAATTAAAATAATTGTGTTCATTTATGTTCAAATTAAGAAATGAGGTTTTTATGCAACAGAATTCTTTAAAAGGTTGGAGAGAAAAAGAAGGTTTGTCAAAGGAATTACTTGCAAGTAAATTGAATTTGACTGTCAGTGAGCTTGACGATTTAGAGAAAGATTCTTCTCGGATCTCTAAAAAAAAGTTAGAAAGAATTCTCGCATTATTTAATATTACCTACGATGAAATTATTTTAGGTAAGACAGAAAATCATTAAAATTTATACGAGGAAAATACGTTTTTAACGTATTTAGTTTCTGCTATTTAAAGAGATGTTTTTGAAATTGTAGGACAGAAATGTCAAAGGAGAAAAAAGTACACGTGAAGAACAGCAAAATAAAAGCCGAGTATTTGTCGAAGAAATTTGAGATGCTGCCGGTGAAAGATACACGGAACAAGGCAAAATCTTTAATAGGCGCAAATGAAAAAAGTCAGAAAGATTTTTGGGCTTTACGTAATGTAAGCTTTGAAATACTTGAAGGAGAGTGTGTCGGAGTCATTGGGCTGAATGGTGCAGGAAAATCAACACTTTCTAATATCATTAGCGGTCAAATTGCGCAAACTACAGGACAAGTTGAAATTAATGGTGACGTTTCGATTATTGCAGCTAATGCAGGCATGCAAAACAATCTTTCTGGACGTGAAAATATCCGTCTGAAGGGCTTGATGGTCGGTATGAAAAATAAGGAAATAAAAGCCAAAATGCAGGATATTATTGATTTTTCTGAAATTGGACCTTTTATTGACCAACCCGTTAAAACGTATTCCTCAGGTATGAAGGCAAAACTGGGTTTTTCTATCATGGTACATCAAGATCCTGACATTATGATTATTGATGAAGGACTTTCTGTTGGTGATAAAACCTTTGTGGACAAATCGAAAAAGAAAATGTTTGAATTTCGGGACCAAGGGAAAACAATCTTGATGGTTTCACATGATATGCGCACGGTTAAAGAGTGGAGTGATCGCGTTATTTGGTTGAATTACGGAGAAGTCAAGGCATATGGAACACCAGAGGAAGTTATACCAGAGTATGAAAAGTTTGTCCGTTGGTTTAAATCCTTATCAAAAAAAGAACAAGAAGCTTATAAACAAGAACAACGTCAAGCCCAATTTGATTACTCTGTTGAGGAGTTAAAAAAAGAAATTATTAGTCAAAGTTCTTCGAAAAGTCGTCGTGTTAATCGTGAAGTGACCCAAAGTTTGCAAAAGAAGAAAGACAATCACAAACTATCTTTCTTCTCAAAAATAGTAGTGGCACTTTGTATGCTGGTTTTTCTCTGGATTACTCTCGTCTCTTTGAGTAACACGACATTGAAAAAATCAGTCCAACACCCCGTAAAATTTTTCTCACAAAACCTTTTTAAACCGAAGGATGTATCTAGTAAAAATAAACAAAGGAATAAAACAACAGTGAGTTCTACAGATGTTTCTTCAAGCTCAGAAAATGAAGATGCTACTTCTCAACCTACTCCGGAATTAAGCACAAGTGAAACTGTTGCAAGTACAAGCGAGGCAGACACAGCGACAAGTTCATCAGAGGAAACAACATATGTGATTCAAGCGGGGGAATCGCTAGGAAGTATCGCTGAAAGTAAAGGCTTAACTGTGGATGCAATTCAAGCGGTTAATCCAGGAATTGACTTTGATGTTATCCGACCAGGTCAAACTATAAATTTACCAACAACAGCAGCCGATGCAACCACAGAGCAACCAGATGGAGGGGTAATTCAATAATGAAAGATGCAATTCTTTACCTTAGAGAGCAGATTAAATATTTTCCTATAGCTATCAATTTATCAAAATACAGTACCAAAAGCACGTCGATGCAAAATAAGTTTGGACGTATATGGGAAATTTTGGATCCTCTAGTACAACTTGCCATCAACTATATTATTTTTGGCGTATTGATGAACCGCTCGGCTCCAGATGGTCTTCCCCCACTGCCTTGGATGTTTATTGGTATGGGCGTATATTCTTTTATGCAGCATGTTATTGTAACTGGAGCAAAGAGTGTTTCTACACAATTTAAAACGACTGCGAAAATGAAATTCCCTGTAAGCATTATGCCTACAGCATCAATGTTTGGCTTTTTAACAGAATTATACATCATGGTGGGAATGGGATTAATTATTGCAATGTTTTCAGGCTACTATCCATCCATGTATTGGTTGCAATTGCTATATTACTTCCCCATGTTGATTATTTTTTCCTTAGCAATGTCACTTTTATGTTCTTCAATCGAAGTTGTATTTCCTGATTTTAAATTCTTTTTGAATTATATCTTTAGATTTTTAATGTATGGATCAGGTGTCATTTTTTCATTGGATCATTTTAAAATTATTCCTCAATTTTTGATTCAATCACAATTGATTAATCCTTTTTATTATCTAATAGAAGGGTTTAGGGATATAGCATTTGGAAGAGCATGGTTTTGGGAAAAAGGAATGTATAATGTGGGCTTTATTTTGTTGCTAATAATTTTACTAATAATAGGAGCCAATATGCATATGAAGATTCGAGATAGAATTTCAGATTATTTATAAACTAAGGATTAGAAAAGAGTAAACAGTGGAAGTATTATTTATTAATAGCAAATTAGGTTATGATTATCAGATAGAAGACGAAGGTAAAGGAATATCAATTATTAGTAGTGAAGGTAATTTAAGTTATTTTAAATTTAGAGAAGCTCCTTTCAGAGAGGGGCCTCTCTATAAAAATGAAAAAATAATAGCACAAGTTTCCTTTAACTCTACTCACTTTTTTTATGTTATTGAACAACAAAAACAATTAATATCTGTACAACAAAAAATTAGAGATAAAAATCACTTTTTTGATAAACACATTGAAATTTATGATAAACATCTTACAATAAATAAAACAGGTATTGCTTCAATGACGCTTTATATTCACGAAGGTAGAAAGCGATTATTAGGAAAGAGAGTGAACGGACTCCTTTCAAGGAAGCAGCAAAATGAATGGTATAAAATGAAGCTTCCGATAAAAAATAAAAAAATCCTGGGTTCAATAAAATATAATAATAAAGCTATTTTTATTACTTACTATCCTAATAAAGAGAAGTTATCTATATCAAAAATATTTCTTGAAGAGATAGATGCAAGGTTTCAAAAGGTAACTATTAATAATAGATCAAATATTGAATTTATGTATGAAAACGAAAATTATAATTTTGATTTTAGAAAAGCTGAAAAAGACCATGGTATAAAAGTTAGAGGCTCTAAAGCAAAGCTTCCAATAGGGATAGTTCTTAAGTTAAAAATCAACAAAACATGCTTCTATATATATTCCTATAAAGGAAAAAACTATTTAACCTGTTGTCCAAAGAAGGCTTATGGTATCAAATCAGATCTTAAGGTATCTTTTGTGAAGGATACAGTTATTATATACGGAAAATATAGTAATACATATAGGCAGTTTACAGGGGAGTACGATTATATTTATATTAAAGGGAATGATAAACCTATTTCCAGTTTTCGAAGATTATCTACTGGTAGAGGAAAAAGTTTTGCCTTTGCAAAAATACCAATAGAATTTTTAACAGATACAGAAGAAATTCATAGAGGACTTTATTTAGGTAATGAAGTAGAAAAACTATATCCCCTTTATATGAAGAATTATTTAAAAGAAGATTTTGAAGTTTTTGCACGAAAAAAAATTAATAGCAATATCGTAATATTCAGAGGAAATGTGGGTGAAGGGACAAGTTGTACAATATTACCTTTTTCAGAAGAATATTCGCTTTCAAACATACTGAAACAGAATATTGCAAGTCTTACAAGAAAAAAAGGAGATAGAGCTCCGATAAATTTATATTTTGAAAAATTCTCAAAAAAAGCAGATGAATCTGCAATTAAGGTTTTTGATAAAGTCTTGGCAGAGAATACTCTTTCGAAAAACTATTTTATATTAGATAGAAGAAGTAAAGACTTCCCACTGCTTAAAGAGAAATATGGCAACAAATTAGTAAAAAAATATTCTTTAAAGCACTACAGCTTGATATATAATGCTGACCACTTTATTAGCACAGAATTTTCAAATCATCTTATTAACGACAGAATATTTATTAATAAACTAAGAAGCAAAATTACAAAAACGCCCTTGATATTTTTGCAACATGGGATTATGTTTGCCAAGCCAATTGAAAATCCAATGGCTGCTGGTTTTCATAAAAAGAATATAAAGATAAATTTAAAAAAAGTTGTTATTAGTTCGAAATTAGAAGCAAAAGAATTTTATAAAGTGGGATATCAACCTGATGATCTTCTCCTAAGTGGGTTGGCGACTTTTGATTATCCAGTCATTAATGATCTGAAATTTTACTCATATATGCCAACTTATAGATATTGGGAAGAACATTTAGTTTATGAAAATAGGTTAGAAGAAACCAGTTATTATCGGGACATTATCTCAGTCATTAGAGCCTTTGAGGAAAATAATTTACTAGAAAAACTATTGATTGTACCACATAATAAATTTGCTGATTATATCGTGGATCATTTTCCAAATTATAAAGAAAATATCTGTACGAATCCTTCAGAGGCATTAACAGTTTCAAAAATATTTATATCTGACTATTCTAGTGCGATTTATGATGCTATCAATCGTGGTGCTTATCCTATTTTTTGGTGGAAAGAAAAGGATATGCTGATAGAGAAGTATCAGGCACAGCCGTCCTTAAATGAAGATACAGCTCCAGGTCCAATAGCCTACACTGAACAAGAACTTATTGAAACAGTACTTAATGCAGAGAGAAGAGGGTTTCAATTGGAGGAAGCTTTCATAGATAAATATAAAAAAATAAATAATTTTTCCGATAATAAGAATACAGAACGAATTGTAGATTACTTAAAAACAGAAAAAATTATTTAAGATTTGGAGGGAAATCATGTCTGGTAAATATGTAGATAATGATTCAGATAAATTAATAATAGTGTTTCAATCTGCTGGAAGAGTTCCACAAGAAGCTATAACATCTTATATCAATAAAGAGGTAACCGATGAGGAAATTGGACGCTACCATGAGAAATATAATTGGTTTAATTGGACTAAAAAAATAGAAGAGGCAGATTTCTATTATATTGAAGACCACTATTCTGGCATATATGGCTGGTACATCAGTGATTTTGGAAAAAATATTATAGATGATATACAGAAAGAAATTAAAAGTATTGTAAGTAAGAAAAATTATCAGATGGTGATATCTTTTGGAAGTAGTAAAGGAGGTACAGGAGCTTTGGTTCATGGTTTATTAAGTCCTTATATAGATAAAATTTTTAGCTTGGTCCCTCAAATAAATATTACAGAATATATTAATAAACATCTTTCAATGCTTAAACCGCTCATTTATGCAGAAAATCAGGACAATATAAATGAGAGCACTATGAATGATATCAATAATTTTATTCATCCTCTAAATATAATACGAAAGAAAACAATTTTCTTTTATACGGGTGTGACAGATGAACAATTTAAAGAAACAAAACAATTTTCAGAAAAAATAGTTAATTGTGGCGTTTCATCTACTCTAATAATTAATGTTGAAAAGAAAAAGCACTCACCAATGGTAATGGATAATGTGGAATTCATTGAAAATTTATTAAAAAGTATTCTTTCCAATAAACGAACAAAAGATAAAAATCTTTTTCAGTTGGAGTCTAAGACATTTTTATATTTAGGAAAGTAGAAAACAATAAAGAATAAGGAGAAAAAATGAAAAAAATAATGCTAATATTTGGCACAAGACCCGAAGCAATTAAGATGTGTCCTTTGGTTAATGAGCTAAAAAGTCGTCCTAATTTTGATGTTAAAGTCTGTGTGACAGGGCAACATAGGGAGATGTTAGATCAAGTTTTACACGTTTTTGATATAAAACCAGATTATGATTTGGAGATAATGAAAAATAATCAAACTTTATTTGATGTAACTTCAGCTATTGTAATGAAAATAAAACCAATCTTAGAAGAGGAAAAACCGGATGTATTATTGGTACATGGTGATACAACCAGTACATTTGCTGCATCTTTAGCTGGCTTTTATCTCCAAATTCCAGTTGGCCATGTTGAAGCTGGTTTACGAACTTACGATATTTATTCTCCATTTCCAGAAGAGTTTAATCGCCAAGCTGTAGGTTTAACCGCGAAATTCCATTTTGCGCCTACAGAGATTTCTAGGCAAAATCTACTTAGAGAAGGAAAAAATAGTTCTGATATTTATGTGACCGGAAATACAGCTATTGATGCCCTAGCCACAACAGTAATTAAAGATTATAAACACCAACAATTAGAATGGGTAGAAAATAGTCGGTTAATAATGATCACAGCACATCGTAGAGAAAATTTGGGAAAACCAATGGAACAAATGTTCCGAGCAATTCGTCGTATTGTTGAAGAACATGGTGATGTAAAAGTCATTTATCCAATTCATCTAAATCCTAAAGTTAGAGCTACTGCTAAAAATATTTTAGGAGATAATGATAGAATTCGTTTGATTGAACCTTTAGAGGTTATTGACTTTCATAATTTTCTTGCGAGAAGTTATATGATTTTGACTGATAGTGGTGGAATTCAAGAAGAGGCACCATCCTTGGGCAAACCTGTTTTAGTAATGCGTGATACTACTGAACGTCCTGAAGGAATTAAAGCAGGTACTTTAAAACTTGTAGGTACTGAAGAAGAAACGATTTATAGAGAGTTTAAAACTTTGCTTGAAGACAGAAATGAGTATGAAAAGATGAGTCATGCAAGTAATCCTTATGGAGATGGTAATGCCTCAAAAAATATTGCTGATATTTTAACTCAAAAATTGTAAGAGATATTTTAAAGTAGAGGAAATAATATATATATTTATTAATGACTAAAATAACAGTAAAAACTATTAAAGTTTTAAAAACACAAGTTAAAATCAAGGTTAAAGTGCCCAAAGAACTAAGCAAAACTTTATTATATGTGAAGTCTCGAAAAGATGAACAATATTCGTTTACTGTATCAGCAAGTTCCTTAACGGATACAGAAGTAGTTTTTCTGTTACCGCTTAAAGCAATATCTCCTTTTAGTCTCTATTATGATCTTTACCTAGAATACCAAAATGAAAATGGAGAGCAACAATATCAGAGGATCTGTAATCATTCGAGATTACAACGTCAAGCGATAAATTGGTTACATTTGAAATATCAAACAGTAATAAATGTTAGAAAAAAATATTTAATCACAGCATATTTTGCAGTTGGAGGATATTTAGCTTTACAGATACGAGAAACTGATGAATATGATGCAATTAGGTATAAATTAAAAGAAGTAGTTGCTTTGCTTTTAGTGCCCTTTGTTTACTGGTATTATAAGGATTCAAAGCTTATATACGAAAAATTCTCTAATTACGCGCGTGATAATTCCTTCTATTATTTTACTTATGTGCAAAATAATAGAAAAAATAAACTATTCTATATTATAAAAAAAGACTCACCTGACATATCAAGTTTGTCTCCATTCAGAAAAAATATAGTTTATTTTATGAGTGTTAAACACATTCTTTTGATTGTTATTTCAAAATATTTTATTGCTTCAGAGTCTAAGGGACATGCTTATGCATGGAGACACAATCAAAGTATTGCACGCTTTTTCTTGAACAAGAAGCCATTTGTGTTTTTACAACATGGCGTTTTAGGCTTAAAGAAAGTGGATCGAACTTTCTTCGCTAATAATAAACTAAATCATGCAGATTTATTTATTACCAGTTCATTTGTTGAAAAGAATATAGTTTTAGATCATTTAGGTTACGATGAAAAACAAGTTGCAGTTACAGGTTTAGCACGCTGGGACAACGGAAAACAAATAAAGAAACAAAAAAAAATATTCATTATGCCCACGTGGCGTACACACTTAGAACTTTTATCACACGAAGAATTTTTGAAAAGTAATTTTTATAAAGAGTATTATAATTTAATTCATTCTGAGATTTTAGAAGATATTTTATGTAAATATGATTATTTTTTACATTTTATGATGCACCCTAAATTCATTCAATTCGAAAAGTATTTTACATCAAGTAGTGATCATATAAAAGTGTTATATCAAGATGAACATCCATTAGATGAGGAATTACGATCAAGTGAACTAGTTATCACAGACTATAGTAGTATTATGTGGGATTCGCTTTATTATAATATTCCAATACTTTTATTCCAATTTGACCAAGAGGAGTATTTAAACCTTCAAGGAAGTTATCTAAATATGGAGAAAGATTTATCAAAAATAGTTGTATTTGACGCAGATAGTTTATTACAAAAAATAAAAGCTTTTATTGTTAAGAATGATACACCAGAAATATTGAGCTACCATATGAAATACTTTACTTTTTATGATGGTGAAAATTCGAAAAGAATTGACGAAGCAGTGAGAAGTTGGGAAGAGGAATTTCAATTTATACCTCTTTTAAAAAAATTATTAAGACGGAAATCAAAATAATGGTAGGTAAAGAAATGAACAAAGAAAAACGCATCCTCGTTGCAGGTACCTTTGACATTCTCCACGAAAGCCATGTAGACATGTTACGCAATGCCAAGAACCTTGGCGATAAGCTTATCGTCATGCTTTCGACAGATGAATTCAATGCCCAAAAAGGGAAAAAAGCTTATCAAGAATATGCAACCCGTAAGTATATTTTGGAGTCTATCCGTTATGTGGACCTTGTGGTGCCTGAGCAATCTTGGGAGGACAAAGCACTCTATATCGATATGTTTGAGGTGGATATTTTTGTCATGGGTGATGATTGGAAAGGAAAATTTGACTTCTTGAAGGAGCAATTTCCTGAGTTGAAAATCATGTATTTCCCACGTGGTAAAACTTCATCTTCAAGTATCAAACAAGATTTAGGGAAGATGTATATTTCTAATATTAAAGAATAAATGAACGATATAAAAAAGATTCTCTTAAAGTTAGGATTGGTTATTAATCCGCTTAAATTAATAAAACTATTGAAACAAGTTGATTATTTATTCAAGCATCACCAAAATAATTACCCTCATGATCGCAAGGCAACCGACTTATATTTGAAAATTGATAGTAGCATGTATACTTTTCAAGGAAAGAAGTTTTATAAAGTAGAAAAACTACCTGAGGTGTGCAGTTTAATAACTTTAAGTGAAGTATCTATAACTAAAAGCTTAGCAATTTTAGGAAAAACGGAACAAACAGATATCAATGCTTTATTAAAAGCTTTAAGTAAAGTAAAAAATACAGATACTTTTCAAAAAGTGATTTATGAAATTTCAGAAGATTTTTCTACAAATTTATCAATGAGTCAGTTAGTTAAAATAGTAGGTAAAAAATTTATTTAGAATGTAATGAAAGGGACAATATTGATTTTATTAGCGAGACTAAGACTATTTTTTATAAGAACAATAATGTACCCCTTTCTGTTTATTTTAGGAGTAGTTTTTAAGACAAATTCAAAGATTATTTTGTTGACCTCATTTAATGGGAAATCCTACTCGGATAATCCACGCTATCTGTTTGAATATATGAGAGATTCGGAACAGTTTTCTGATTATCAACTCATCTGGGCTTTCCAAAAAAAACAAGTCATAGCAGGAGCAAAAACGGTAAAATTTAACTCGCTTCAATATTATTATTATCTTTCTAAAGCCAAATATTGGATCTTCAACTCCAAAATGGCACCTTATTATTATAAGAAGTCAGACCAAGTTTACTTACAAACTTGGCATGGCGTTCCCTTGAAGCGATTAGGGCATGACATCATAGATAATGGTTCAACTTATTATCGAAGCAAACAAAGCTACAAACAGATGGTAAAGTCCTATGATAAGGACCGGAGGCATTGGGATTATCTTATCGCTTCTAGTCCCTTCTCGGCTCAGGTATTTGAAACGGCATTCGCTTTTCCGCAGCCAAAAATGCTCCATATTGGTTACCCGCGTGTTGATTGTTTGGTGCATCCAGATCCTGTAAAGATCGCAGAATTAAAGAGGAAGTATCATTTGCCAACAAATAAAAAAATAATTCTTTATGCTCCAACATGGCGAGATAATGCTTATAGTAATACAGGCTACACCTTTGAATTAAAGGTCGATTTTTACAAATGGAAAAGGGCGCTTGGAGAAGGCTACGTTGTTTTGTTTAAACCGCATTACTTGATTTGTAGTACTTATCATATACCTCAAGATTTAAGCGATTTTGTGTTTTTCATGGATCCAAATCAGGATATTAACGAGGCTTACTTGGTGAGTGATGCCCTGATTACAGACTATTCAAGTGTGTTCTTTGATTATGCACAACTTGGAAGACCGATTTACTTTTATATGTACGATCTTGAATATTATGCTGAAGAATTACGAGGATTTTATCTCAAAGTCCCTGATGATTTACCTAATGATGTCGTAAAAACAGAAGAAGAACTCCTAAAAATGATTAAAGATGATTGTTTTGACTACCAAAGGCTGCGCGCTTTTAACGAGAGATTTAATCTGTGGAATGATGGTAGTGCTTGTGAAAAAATTGTAAGTGAGGTTTTTAATGAAACTTAAATCCATCGTGTTAACCTTCATTTTGGCACTCTTCTACCCCTTCACTTTTCTCTGTCGTGTCCATCAAAACCGTATCACTTTCATTTCACTTGAGCATGAAAATCTGTCCAAAGATTTCAAAATTTTGCATGATGAGTTAAGCACCGAGCAAGAGTACGAGATAAAAACTTTGCTTTTCAAGTTCCAGCCCACTTTCCTAGGTCAACTCCAGTATAGTTTTGCCTGTATTCGTCAACTTTTCGTCCTTCAAAGTTCAAAACTGGTGATCATTGACTATAACAACTTTGTCATTTCCAAGTTTCCCCATCGTAAAGAAGTCAAAGTCCTAGAGATTTGGCACGCCACTGCAGCTCTAAAAAACTTTGGCAACTGTGTCCAAAGGGATTACGAAATTAAAAACTACGATTATACTATCGCCAACTCCGACTTTTACAAAGGAGTATATGCCCAAGCTTTCAATCTTCCTGAAGAAAATGTCCTTGTTACAGGTATTCCTAACAATGACAAAATCTTCGATGACCATTTTGTTCAAGACACCAAAGTACGACTTCTTGAAAAGTATCCTGTTTTGGCTAATAAAAAAGTCATTACTTATGCCCCAACATTTCGTGGACGGATCAGTACATATTTTAAAGAAGCCAAGATTGATTTGGCGCGCGTGCACCAAGCCTTGGGTGAAGATTATGTCATTATCTACAAGGCGCATCCACTTATTTCGGGTTCGGCTTATGAGAATAATCCTCATGTCCTTTTCATCGAAGAAGAACCGATCTCCTCGATTTTCTGCGTCACGGATGTTTTGATAACCGATTATTCGGCTATTGCAGTGGATTGGATGGTCTTTGATAAACCCATCATCGCTTATGTGCCCGACTTTAAAAGCTACTCTAAAAAACCAGGTTTAACAATCGATTACTTGCAAGAATTTCCAGGAGAGGTTACTTTTAATGAAGGTGAACTTATCCAAGCGCTCCAGGCAACGGATAGCACATCCTACCAAAAGGAAAGAGCTCTCTTTTTCAAGAAAACCTATAACTATTGTGATGGCAAAGCGACAGAACGTGTGCTTAAGGTGATTGAAGATCTTATGACTGAAAAAACAGTAGAGAAAAATATGAGGGAAGTAGAGATATGAAAACGATAAAAAAACGAAAGAAGTTAGGTTGGTTTATTAGCTTTGGCCTTCTACTAATTGTAGGCTGGTCTGCATTTATAATTATGACTCCTAAAAAACAAGAAGAACCCCATGGTCAAGCTCAAAGTGTACAACATACTGATCAAGAGTCAGGTTATATTGCCTCCAACAGTTCGAAAGAAGCAGTCAAGTCTTCTGAAAGTATTGTCAAAGATACAGGGGAAGCTAGCACGATAAAACTAAACTCGAAAGAGGGAGGCGACAAGTTTACTGACCTTTCATCTGGTAGCTTTAAAATTTACAAAGCCAACAATGTTGAAGTATTAAAAACGGCAACTTCAATTGATGCTCCAGCTTTTACTTTGCAAGAAGTGATGCAAAAATATCCTGAGGCTTTAATTATGAATGCTTCTGGCTTTAATATGAGCACTATGCACATCACAGGCTTTCAGATGAACAATGGGAAACTTTTTAAGGATTGGGGTTCAGATAAGAGAGCTAACAATGCCTTTGTTATCAATAACGACGGCAGTAGTCAAATCTATGACTCTTCTGTACCCGCCTCAACAATCATTGAAAATGGTGGGCAAATGAGTTTCAGTTTCGGTTCGGTGCTAATCCGTGATGGTGAAATTCAAAAAAATGATGGTTCAGTGAATTGGATGATTCACTCTTTTATAGCAAATGACGCGCAGAATAACCTTTACCTTATTATTTCGGATACAAGTACAGGATATGATCAGATTATGAATAAGTTTAAGGAGTTGAATTTAAAAAATGCAGTGGTTCTGGACGGCGGCGGATCAAGTCAAATGGCATTCAAGGGCGAAGTAGTATACCCGAGTCAGGATCAACGCTCAGTTAATGATTTTATCATTCTTAAATAAGGAGAGAGTTATGGGAAAAGAAACTTATAGACGGTCAAGTGGAAAAATAACTACTAAAAAAAAGAGTAAGTTTCCTAAAGTTATCGGTATTACTTTACTTGTCTTGATACTTGTTTTTACTGGCTTAGGGGTATTCTTCTATCAAAGTTCAAAAACAGCTATCAATAAGGCTAATACTTTGCATCTTGCAGAAGCACATCCGGTAAACTTAAAGAAAGGAGAAACATTTACGACTTTAATTCTTGGAACAGCTCGTGTAGATAATGAAAAAGTGCTTATGACTTCCAGCTTTACTTCTACAAATGCGAAGCTAAAAAAGACAAGTCTGATCAATGTCCAACCTCTTTTAGTTTTTCCAGATCAAACAACGCTTTATCAAAGTTATACTCAGGGTGGAGCAGAAGCAGTCAGTAAGAAGTTTAATGAGACCTTTGGTACAGAAACTAATAAAGTAGTGGAAATTAACTTTGACAACATGGGGAAACTGGTTGAGGCTAGTGGGGGAATCGTTGTGCAGAATACAACAGCTTTTGTATCCAAAGGCTTCAAATTTGAGCAAGGGTCTGTACAGTTAAAAACAGCGGATGAAGTTTCAGCTTATCTCAGCTTGCTTAACTCTAATGATCAGAAGGGCTATACAGAGAGACTACAAGATGTGGCTATTGCTACATTTGAGAATTTGAAAAAGCCTTCTGTCCTTGCGCGACACTCTTTAGCGATTCTGAAAAGTTTTCCTGAGGTTGTCAATACTAACATCAGCTTTCCAGATTTTATGAATATGGTCAAACACTATAATAAGGCGCTTAAGGTAAGTAAAATAAACGTCCATGCGACTAAAATCTCAGGAAACAAGACCCAACTTGTTACCCAAGAAACGCTAGACAAGGTCAAAAATAAATTTGAAAATACTTTAAAATAATAAGGAAAATAAAGACGGCAGCTAGCCGTTTTTATTTATAATTTCATGATAAAAATTGGGTGAAAATTGAACTTTCCTATTGACAAGAAAATGAATAAGCGTTATAATGTGTATATACCAATTTGAAAAAGGAGACTCTCTCATGAAAGTTATCACAGTAAAAAACCAACTTGAAGGTGCAAAAATCGGCTTTGACTTACTCAAAGAAGCAATGGATAATGGAGCAAAAACACTTGGACTTGCTACAGGTTCAACTCCAGTAGAATTCTACAACCAAATCGTTAAATCAGATCTTGATTTTTCAGATATGACTTCAGTAAACTTGGACGAGTATGTTGGACTTGATGGTTCAGATGAACAATCTTACCGTTACTTTATGAGCAAACACCTTTTCAATGAAAAACCGTTCAAAGAAAACTTCTTGCCAAATGGTAAGGCGGCAGATTTGGAAGCAGAAACAAAAGCTTATGACCAAATCATTGCTGAACACCCGATTGATTTCCAAATTCTTGGAATTGGTCAAAACGGACACATTGGTTTCAACGAACCTGGAACTTCATTTGAAGAAACAACACACGTTGTCGATCTCCAAGAAAGTACAATTAAAGCAAATGCACGTTTCTTTGAAAACGAAGAAGATGTGCCACGTCAAGCGATTTCTATGGGTATCGCTTCAATCATGGCAGCTAAATCAATCGTATTGATGGCTTATGGCGAATCAAAAGCAGAAGCAATTAAAGGAATGGTTGAAGGTGAAATCACTGAAGATATGCCAGCATCTATCTTGCAAAAACATGCTGATGTTGTTGTTATTGCAGATGAAGCAGCAGCGGCCTTGTTGAACAAATAATATAAATAAAAAAAAGATCCAGGTTCTGGATCTTTTTTTATTTAAAAACACGTGTTGCTTCGACAGCTTTTTTCCAACCCTGATGAAGTGTTTGACGTCGTTTTTCATCCATTTGAGGTTGGAAACTTTGCCCTTCTGAATAAGAGCTTTTTATTTCCTCCATGTCTTTCCAAAAACCAACTGCTAAACCAGCCAAGAAAGCTGCACCAAGAGCTGTCGTTTCAAGATCCTTGGCTTTTTGCACGGGAATATTAAGGATATCCGCTTGGAACTGCATTAAATAGCTATTATTAGCTGCACCTCCGTCAACTTTCAGTAATGGAATATCAATTCCTGAATCTTCTTGCATCGCATCAATAATGTCCTTGACTTGATAAGCAATGCCTTGTAAGGTAGCTTTGATAATATCGTTATTGCTGGTTCCTCGTGTAATGCCAAAGATAGCCCCACGAGCATCCTGATCCCAATACGGAGCACCTAAACCCACAAAAGCAGGTACAACATAGACTTCATCATTATTGGTAGAAGCCAAAGCTGCTGCTTCAGATTCTTTACTGTTATCAATCATTTTCAGACTATCACGGAGCCATTGGACAGAAGAGCCAGCAACAAAAACGGACCCTTCAAGAGCGTAGGTAACTTGACCATTAATACTGTAACCAATCGTGGTTAAAAGATCATTGGATAGTTGTGCCTCTTGACCTGTGTTCATGACGATGAAGGCACCAGTACCATAAGTACTTTTAATCATTCCCGGTTCAAAAGCCATTTGGCCAAATAAGGCCGCTTGTTGATCTCCAGCCATCCCCGCAATAGCTATTTCTGAGCCAAAGAAATGATAGGGCTTGGTCATACCGTAGCATTCAGAATTAGAAACGGGGCGAGGAAGCATAGCTGCCGGAATATTCAAGAGGTCGAGGATATCCTGGTCCCATTGGAGATTATGGATGTTAAAAAGCATAGTCCGGCTTGCATTAGAATAGTCTGTTACATGCGTTTCACCATCGGTTAATTTCCAGACTAACCAACTGTCAATAGTACCAAAGAGCAATTCACCACGTTCAGCGCGTTCCTGCGCGCCGTCAACCTGATCCAAAATCCAACGTATTTTAGTGGCTGAAAAGTAAGAGTCAATAACAAGACCAGTTTTTTGGTGGATAAGTTCAGAATGGCCGTTTTTTTTCAAAGTATCAGCTATGGCTGCCGATTGTCTAGATTGCCAGACGATTGCATTATAAATGGGCATGCCTGTTTTTTTATCCCATACAACGGTAGTTTCACGTTGATTGGTAATACCAATCGCTCCGACTTCTGCAGGTTTGATGCCTGATTGGATAAGTGCTTCGGAGACAACAGATTGTACCGAATTCCAAATCTCATTGGCATCATGTTCAACCCATCCAGCTTGAGGAAAGTGCTGTTGTAACTCTTTTTGTGAACTGCCGACGTGCTGTCCTTGCTTGTTAAAGATTATCGCACGTGAACTTGTTGTCCCTTGGTCAATTGACATAATGTATTTTGCTTGCATGTAGAGCTCCTTGTATACTTCTCATTATCTTAATTATATCAGAAGTAGCAGAAGGGAGAAAACTATATCTGCACTATAAAACAAAAATACTTACAGCCGAATATTATGATTTTATATTTACACCTAAAACTGTCAAGTGACCATTTGAAATTAATTTAACGATAAGATGTGCAAAATCACTCGGTTTCATGGTACTTGGTGAAGAAACCCACCATTTAAGTGTGCCTGCTAAGATAGAAGTAATATAGCTGATGACAAAATCACTTGGGACTAATACATCGTGTTCTCGAATTTCCAGCTTATCAAAAAGTTCGGTATAACGTTCGGTTAATATCTCGATAAAACGATTAATAATCGTTTGGTCCTGTGATTTATCTATCACAATTTGTGCTACTTCTGGATTTTGACGTACAAAGTCGTAGAAGCGCGCCAACATCTCTTCAATATCATTGACATAAACGTCAGTTCCATCCACAGGATTTTGTTCATCTAAAATTTTGATAAAATCCATGATAAAAGTATCAATTAAACTGTCATAAAGATCTTGCTTGTCGGCATAATGTGCATAAAAAGTTGCACGATTTATCATTGCAGCATCTGCAATTTCTTGAATGGAAATTTTTTCAAATTTTTTATTTCTTAACAAAGAAAAGAAAGCTTGTGTAATCATTTTTCGTGTTCTTAAGACACGTAAATCATTTATTTTAGCCATATTAATACATTTCCCCTTTACTTGTAGGTTAAACAACATAATAGTAGTATCTGTTGTTTATTATAGTCCTTTATGATAAATTCTACCGATTTAAGCTATGTAAAACATTTTTGACATAAACGACACGCAACTTCTAAATGTTGTTTAAATGACATTAACTTGTAACTTGACGGTTGAAAAATGAGGAATAAATGATAAAATAGACAATGAATAAGATAAGCAACAGCCTGTCAAATAGAGAAGGAAAAAATACTATGAAAAGTTATAAGGCTGGGATTGATGTCGGCTCTACTACAGTAAAACTCGTTGTTTTTGATGAGGAATATCAGCTCCTTTTTAGCCGATATGAACGTCATTTTTCAGATGTAAAAACGGCAACGATAAAAGTATTAAAAGAATTGTTGGAAGAGAGAGGCGAGTGTTCACTTACCTTAGCAATCACAGGCTCTGGGGGAATGGGACTTGCAGATGTAATTGATGTCCCTTTTATCCAAGAAGTTATCGCAAGCTCGATTACTATCGAGAAATTTATTCCTGAAACAGATGTCATGATTGAACTTGGTGGTGAAGATGCCAAGATGACCTTTTTTGACGCAGGTACCCAAGAGCTACGTATGAATGGGACTTGTGCTGGTGGGACAGGAGCTTTTATTGACCAGATGGCGGCTTTACTCAAAGTAGATGCTGCGGGTGTCAATACATTAGCGAAAGACTATGAGAAAATATATCCCATTGCTAGCCGTTGTGGTGTGTTTGCCAAAACAGATGTTCAGCCGCTTCTTAATGAAGGTGTGCGTAAAGAAGATATAGCCGCTTCAATTTTTCAAGCCGTGGTGAATCAAACGATTGCGGGGTTAGCTTCCGGTCGTAAGATTACGGGAAAAATTGCTTTTCTCGGTGGACCGCTCTATTTTATGAGCGAATTGCGCAAACGTTTTATTGAAACTTTGGATATTGCAGAAGAGGATGTTATTTTTCCGGAAAATCCTCAACTTTTTGTGGCAATGGGTGCTGCTCTGGCTGAGGAAACAAGAACAAGTACGATTCGTACTTTAATTGATAATCTAGAAAGTGACAATAGCGACAGCTTGATTCCGCAGGATACGTTGGATCGTCTTTTTGAAAATGAACAAGAGTTAGCAGATTTTCGAGCACGACATGCTAAGGCAAAAGCAAGCTATAATAAGCTCTCTGAACATCAAGGAGCAACTTTTTTAGGGATTGATGCTGGATCAACCACAACAAAAATTGTGCTCATTGATGGTGAGGGGCATATTCTTTTTGATCATTATGGTTCAAATAATGGTGAACCTTTAGAGTCAGTCATTGACGTCTTAAAAGAAGTCTATCGTTTACTGCCAAAAGATGTTTATATTGCCAAATCTACTGTGACCGGCTATGGTGAACACCTGATTAAAGCTGCACTCCGAGTCGATTACGGGGAAGTTGAAACGATGGCGCACTATAAGGCAGCGGACTATTTTAATCCCGGTGTAGACTTTATTTTAGATATTGGTGGCCAAGACATGAAAGCTATGCGGATCACCGATGGTGCTTTAAGTTCAATATCTTTAAACGAAGCTTGTTCTTCTGGTTGTGGTTCTTTCATTGAAACTTTCGCTCATTCTTTGAAATACGATGTGCGTGACTTTGCTGAAATTGCACTATTAGCAAAACATCCTGTCAATCTGGGCTCACGTTGCACAGTCTTTATGAATTCGAAAGTGAAACAAGTCCAAAAAGAAGGTGCGACTGTAGGAGATATCTCTGCTGGTTTAAGTTACTCTGTCATCAAAAATGCCCTCTATAAAGTAATTAAAGTTAAACGTCCTGAAGAATTAGGAACAAAGATTGTCGTTCAAGGTGGGACTTTCTATAATGAAGCTGTACTTCGTGCTTTCGAAAAAATCTCCGAACGTGAAGTTGTCCGTCCCTCTATAGCAGGACTTATGGGCGCTTATGGCTGTGCTTTAATTTCGCTAGAAAAGGAGGAGTATGGGCAAAAATCAAGAATTCTGAACTTGCACGATTTGGAAGCTTTCAGCACACAAAAAGAATTTATGGTTTGTGGCCTTTGCGAAAATCAGTGTAAAATGACGTTGACCGTCTTTAATGACGGCAGTAAGTTTGTTACAGGAAACCGCTGTGAGCGAGGCGCAGAAAAAGCAACACAAGTAAAAGTTGACAAACGTGATAAAAAGGTTAATCTTGTCGACTATAAATACAAGAAACTTTTCAAATACCGGAGCTTAACCAAGAAAAAACAGACCCGTGGAGAAATAGGGATTCCGCGTGTCCTAAATATGTATGAAAATTATCCGCTCTGGCATACCATGTTAACGGATTTAGGTTTCCGAGTAATATTATCCCCTAAGTCTGATAAAGAACTTTTTGAAAAAGGAATTGAAACAATTCCTTCTGATACAGTTTGTTATCCTGCCAAGCTATCACATGGACACATTATGTCCTTGATTCAAAAGGATGTTCCGGCTATCTTTTATCCTTCAGTGCTTTATGAACAAAAAGAACAGGCTCAAGCAGAAAATAATTATAACTGTCCGATTGTTCAGTCTTATCCCGAAGTGATTCGTAACAATATTGATGAAATTCGAGAAGGTAAAGTTAAATACCTTCATCCATTTATTAATCTAGCTGATCAGGAAGGTGTAGCTGTCAATGTCCATAAAGCTTTGCTTGGCCAGGGTTTCAAAGTGGATTTATCTGAAGTGAAGGCTGCAGTTTTCCACGGTTTTGAAGAGATGGAGAACTTCAAGCAAGACATTCGGGATAAGGCAGAAGAGTTGCTCATGCAGATTAACCTTAACAAGGAAAAAGCTATAGTTCTCTCAGGTCGTCCTTATCATTTGGATCCAGAGATTAATCATGGCATTGCTGACATTATTACGCAAGAGGGTTTCCACGTCCTTACAGAGGACAGCATTGCACATCTTGAAGAAGTTGCTGGGCTGCGCGTTGTTAATCAATGGGTTTACCACTCACGCCTATATGCTGCAGCGCAAGTAGTGTGTAAAAATAAAAATTTGGAATTAGTACAATTGAATTCATTTGGTTGTGGTTTGGATGCAGTGACAACAGACCAAGTCGAAGAAATTATGCGCAACCATAATAAACTCTATACAGTCCTTAAGATTGATGAAGGCTCAAATATGGGAGCAGTGCGTATTCGTTTACGTTCTCTTAAAGCAGCAGTTTCAGAACGTCATCGACATGGTGTTGAAGAAAATATTCAAATCAAAGAAATTGTTGAGACACATCCGGTTTTTACAAAAGAAATGGCTAAAAAACACACGCTTCTCATGCCAATGTTGTCGCCAATTCACCAAGAAGGCTTACTCGAGAACGCTTTTGCAGCTTCAGGTTACAATGTAGTTGTTTTGCCAGAAACCCAAAGCTCGGTGAACAACGGACTAAAATTTGTGAATAATGATTCTTGCTACCCTGCAATCATAACGATTGGTCAACTCATCGAAGCTCTCCAATCTGGTGAATACGATGTAAACAATACATCCGTCATGATGACCCAAACAGGTGGTGGATGTCGCGCAACAAACTATATTCCTTTACTTCGTAAGGCACTTGTCGATGCAGGTTTCCCCCAAGTTCCAGTGGTAAGCTTATCCATGGGCAACCAAGGGACAGAAAAAGGCTTTAAGTTTACTGTGCCACTTTTGACTCGTTTTATGATTGCTGTGCTTTATGGAGATTTGTTTGAGCGCGTGGTTTATAGGACGCGGCCTTATGAAGCTGAAAAAGGTTCCGTCAATGCACTTCATGCGAAATGGTTAGAAAAAGCACAACATAATGTTAAATCTGCTTCTATTTTTGAATTCAACAAGAACATGAAACAGATAATCAAGGACTTTGATAATATCGAACTCCTTGATATTCAAAAACCTCGTGTGGGTGTTGTCGGTGAAATTCTGGTTAAATACAGCAAAACTGCCAATAATGATATTGTGAAAATTATCGAAGAAGAAGGCGCTGAAGCAGTAGTTCTCGATTTGATTGGCTTTATGAACTATTCTCTATACAACCAAATTTGGAAAACAGATGAGATTGGTTTTGCTAAGAAAAATAAATTGATGGCAAAAACACTACTCTCTATTATTAATATGTTGGAAAAACCGATGGATAAAGCTTTACGTGCTTCTGACCGTTTTGACGGTATTGAGTCTATTTATGAAATAGCGGCCAATACAGAAGGAATCGTTTCAGTAGGTAATCACACAGGTGAAGGCTGGTTCTTGACAGGAGAAATGATTGAGCTGTTGCAAAAAGGCGTTCAAAACATCGTCTGTCTCCAACCATTTGGTTGCCTTCCCAACCATATTGTCGGTAAAGGAATGCTGAAAGAGTTACGTCGGCAATATCCGGGTGCAAATATTAGCCCAATTGATTATGATCCAGGTGTTTCTGCGGTCAACCAGCTCAATCGGATTCGTTTGATGATGGCAACAGCTAAAAAAGCAATGAAGGAAGAAGTAACAGTTTAAAATAAAAAAGCATTTTTGTAAATGCTTTTTTTTTACTTAATTTTAGTTGGGAATTTATATTCTTGACAATTCTATTTTTTAAAAGTATAATTCAATTTATATAAAAGTATAGTCTTTTATAAAGTAACATATATATTTAAGGAGAATCTTATGCTTACAATGGGATTTATCGGTTTTGGGAAATCAGCAAATCGCTATCACCTTCCTTATGTTATTCTGCGTGAAAACATCAAGGTTAAAACAATTTTTGATTTACACATTAATGAAGAACTTGCAGCACCATATTTGGAAAAGGGCGTACATTTCACAACTGATTTAGAAGAAATGCTGAAGGATGATGACATACAACTTATCACAATTTGTACACCAGCCCACACGCATTATGAGCTGGCTAAGAAAGTAATTGAGGCTGGAAAATCAGTAATCGTAGAGAAACCTTTTGTTGACACATTGGAACATGCCAAAGAGTTGCTCGCCTTAGGGAAAGAAAAAGGTGTTATGGTGGCCCCTTACCAAAACAGACGTTTTGATGGGGATTATTTGGCAGTAAAGCAGGTTATTGAGCGTGGCTTACTTGGAGACATTCTTGAAGTGGAAGCGCACATTGATTATTATCGTCCAGGATCAATAACAGAAGAAGGTCCAAAAGAAGCAGGTGCGTTTTATGGTTTAGGTATTCACTCTATTGATAGACTCGTGGCACTTTTTGGGCGTCCTGAAGCAGTAACTTATGATATTAGAAACAATGAAGTTGCAGAAGCAGTAGATAATTATTTTGACGTTGATTTGCACTATGGAAACCAATTAAAAGTTAAAGTAAAAACAAATCATCTGGTGGCACAAGATTATCCAAGATTTATTGTTCATGGAACAAAAGGATCCTTTATTAAGTACGGTGAGGATCAACAAGAAAATGATTTGAAAGCTGGAATTATGCCTGAAGTATCAGAATTTGGGGAAGATAGTCCTATGAATTATGGTCTTGTTAAATACCAAAATGCAAATGGCGACTGGATTGAAAAGCAAATAAAAACACCTGTTGGCGATTATGGTCGCTATTACGATGCTGCCTATGAAACTATTATTAATGGTGTTGAAAAATTAGTGAAAGATGAAGAAGTTATCACCAATATTGAGATTTTGGAAAATGGCTTTAACCAAGTTTCACCTTCGGTTTACCGTTTAAGCATGTTGGACTAGGAGATATAGCACTATGAAAAGAATTTTAGGATATGAAGCTTCTGATTTTACACGAGAGAGTACATCAAAAGAATTCAAAGAAGCTATTTTAAAAGCAGAAGGACGCACAATACTCGTGGATCTAGCTGCAGAAAATGCACCACTCTATCCAGAGGTTACAAATGGTGAAATGGCGGCAGCTTTTGGTGCAGATTTATTACTTTTGAAAGATATTGATGTACAAAAGATGGTCATTCCTGGATTAGGGGAGGTTAATGACCTCTCAGAGTTACGGAAGTTAACAGGAACCGCTGTTGGTGTCAATTTAATTATCAAAGATACCGGACCTGAATATAAGAGAGTGACAGACGCATCGATAAAGGAAGTTCTTCGCAAAGGAATAAATTTCTTATCGTTAACAGCATATGTTACGCCTGAAGCAAGCCCAGAGCGTATCGTAGCGGATATTAAGCTGGTACGTCGTTTCTATAATGGCTTTTTAATGCTGAATCCCGTTGTCTCACATGGCTCAGATTTGGTTTGGGAAAACTTAAAAGCCTATATTGATGCCGGAATTGATATGCTTGACTTACCCGCTCCGGGGGCTGTACCAGGTACCACAGAAGAACAAATCGCACGATTAGCCTTTGCGACTAGAAAAACAGGTACATTGGTGGACTGTGTGGTTGGAACTTCGCAAGAAGGTGCAGATAAAAGTACGATTCAAAGTTTAGCTTTGGCGGCCAAACGTGCAGGTGCAGATGTCTTTGAGCTGGGAGATGCAGGCGTAGCTGGAATGCCAGCTCCGGAAAATATTTTTCATGCTTCAATGAGTATTCGAGGAAAACGTCACACTTATGTGAGAATGGCGCGCTCAGCCAATCGCTAATAAAGTAAAAATCATAAGTTACTATCACTTATGATTTTTACTTTATTTTCCTACGATATTGTGTAATAATAATGAGAATGTCAGTTTATGAGGTCGGTATATGAAAAAGAAACAGCCAAAATATTTAGTAATTTATGAAGATGTTAAGGAAAAAATTTTGTCTGGTCACTATCCTATCAACTCCAGGATTGCAGATGGTAACGCCTTAGTACAAGAGTATGATGCGAGTTTAATGACCGTGAAAAAAGCATTGGATATTCTTGTGTCAGAGGGTTTTTTGATCCGCCGAAGAGGTTATGGAACGATAGTAAAAGATTGGACCAAAGGCAAAAAAGCGCATCTCTATGCTGTAGAGGGTTCTTCCAAGCGTCATTCAGGACAAATGGAATCTAAAGTTTTAACTTTTGAAGTCGAGCATCCAAATGCGGATATTGCTCATAAATTATCCATAGATGTAGAGGAGTTCATATATCGTATTGAACGGGTAAGATATGTCAAAAAGGTGCCAACGATTATTGAGTACACTTATATGCCCATTTCCATTATTCCACAATTGAAATATTCCCATCTAACGGGTTCCATTTATAAATATATCTTGGAAGAACTTGGTCTTGTTATTCAGAGTTCATTTCTTAATGTTAAAGGTGTACGTCCCAACGCATTAGAAAAACAGACTATGCATCTTACAGATACGGATTTTCTGATGCAAGTCGAGCAAGTTGCTAACCTTGATGATGGACGTATTTTTGAATATTCGATAGCCCGTCATTTACCTGAGTCATTTAACTTTGAGACAGTGATCTTTAACAACTAAACACAGGGCAAAACTTACTTTTAGGTTCCTAAGTTACTCAAAAGTAGGTACTATACAAGTAGGATAATCTGCTATATAATGATTAGAGTACAGAAGTGAAGCTAATGACGAAAGGACCAAATAAATGGATTTAAAATTAACAAATAAACTTGCTTTAGTTACCGGATCAACCAAAGGTATTGGACGTGCGATTGCTGAAAGTCTTGCGGCCGAAGGTACCGATGTTATTATTAATGGCAGAACTTCGGATGTTGTGGATAAAGTAATTGAAGAACTTAACAAAAAATATCCAAACCAAACTTTTTATCCAGCAGTCTATGATTTATCAATAGAAAATGAACGACAAGCTCTTTTTCAAGCTTTTCCAGAAGTTGATATTTTAGTCAATAATATGGCAATATTTAACGATGCAAAGTTTGAAGACATCGAATTAGATGAATGGCGCCGTTACTTTGAGGTTAATTCAATATCAGGGATTGCTTTATCTCATTTTTATCTTCCTAAAATGAAGACAAAAAATGCTAATGGGCGTGTCATTTTTATAGCATCAGAAGCAGCAATTATGCCAAGTCCAGAAATGCCGCATTATTCTATGACCAAAACGATGAATCTGTCTTTAGCGAAATCCTTAAGCCGTGAAACATTAGGTACTACGGTAACAATAAATACAGTAATGCCAGGATCAACATTAACTGAAGGTGTTGAGAATTTATTGGCTTCACTTTATCCAGATATAGAGTCTGTTGAAGAGAGAAGTCGCGCCTTCATGTTGAACAATCGTCCAACATCAACGATTCAACGTTTGATTCATCCTGAAGAAATTGGTAATTTTGTCGCTTATGTCGCTAGTCCTCTTGCAGGTGCTTTTTCTGGTGAAGCTCTTCGTATGGATGGCGGGCTTGTTCCGACAATTTTTTAAATAAACAAAAAAACATTGGCCGTAACCAATGTTTTTTATTTACGATAAAGTCGTGTTGAATTTTTTAATTCAGCAAGGCTATAGGGCATAGGATCAGAGAATTTTTGATCAACATGTGCATCCAGACTTTCTGAGAACATTTCTTCATATTCTGGAATAGAAAGTTTTTTACGATTGTCTAAAAGAGCTTGGTGCTCTGATTTACGGAGATGTTTCTCAAAGCCATCAACTAATTGACCAGAGAAAAATTCGGCAACTGTTCCAGAACCGTAGCTGAAGAGCCCAATCTTATCATCTGCTTTTAAATTTTCAGCATTTTCTAGCAAGGAAATCAAACTGAGATAAAGCGAACCTGTATAAAGATTTCCTACACGACGATTATAGACAATTCCTTTCTCATACTGCGCCAGAAGATGTTCTTGAACTTCAGAACTTTCATTTTCAAGTTGAGGAAGAAGTGCTTTTTTCCCCATCTTAGTATAAGGAGTATGGAAAGCTAAGGCAGCAAAATCAGAGAAACTAAGGCCTGTACGACGTGCATACTCTTGCCAAACTTTAGCAAAAGCCTCGATATAAGTAGCATTTGAAAACTGACCATCAACAGTTGGATAAGTATCACCAAAAGGACGCCAGAAGTCATAAATATCTTGTGTCAAGCTGACAGAGTCATCATTGAGTGCTAAGATATTAGGGTTAGCTGCAATTAACATGGCTACAGCACCAGCGCCTTGTGTGGGTTCGCCACCTGTGTTCAAGCCATATTTGGCAATATCAGTCGCGATAACGAGAACTTTACGCTCTGGGTGACGATAAACATGGTCTTTAGCCATTTGCAAGCCCGCAGTTGTTGCATAACAGGCTTCTTTAAGTTCAATAGAACGCGCAAAAGGTTGAATATCAAGTAAACCATGAACAACAACAGCAGAGGCTTTTGACTCATCAACAGAAGACTCGGTCCCAACAATGACCATGTCAATTGCTTGCTTATCTTCTTCAGTCAGAATTTCAGCAGCTGCGTTGGTCGCAAAGGTGATGAGATCTTGGCTGATCGGATTGACGGCCATTTGGTCTTGTCCAATACCGATATGAAATTTAGCAGGATCAATGTTACGCGCCAGCGCTAAATCAGTCATATCTACATAAGTTTCAGGAACAAAAAAGGCAAGTTTGTCAATACCAATATTCATATATATCCTCCAGTTTATATGCTTTATTAATTTGTATGTTTAAGCTCCAATTTTAACATAAAAGATTAAAAATTGGAAAAAACTTTTGACTATTTGGGGGAGAAATGTGCTATACTTGGCTTATGAAAGAAATAGTAATTATCGATGCGCTTCGTACGCCTGTCGGAAAATATGATGGTGCTCTGTCAGATAAGACAGCTGCAGAACTGGGTGTTCATGTAGTTAAAAATCTACTTGAGCGCCATGAAGATATTAAAGATGACGTCAAACAAGTGATTTTTGGCAATGTACTACAGGCTGGTACAGGGCAAAATATTGCACGTCAGATCTCAATCAATAGTGGTCTATCTCACCATGTTCCAGCTTCAACGATAAATGAAGTCTGTGGTTCAGGTATGAAGGCAGTGATTCTCGCTAAACAACTTTTACAACTTGAGGAAGCGGATGTCGTGATTGCTGGGGGAACAGAATCCATGTCTCAATCCCCAATCATTCGTCACCGTAAATCTGGCGAAGAAATTCTTACAATGATGTCTGAGGGCTTGGTAGATGCCTTTAATGGCGAATCTATGGGTTTGATCGGTGAAACAATCGCCGAGCAATTTGAAATTAGTCGTGAAGAACAAGATCGCTTTGCTCAACGTTCGCAAGAAAAAGCTCTAGCTGCACGTACAGCGGGTGCATTTGAAAAAGAAATTGTACCATTTTCAGATTTAGCAGAAGATGAGACAATTCGTGCAAACTCGTCATTAGAAAAGCTTTCTTCACTACGTACTGCTTTCAGTGAAAACGGAAGTGTAACGGCAGGTAACTCATCGCCAGTAAATGATGGTGCATCTGCTTTGATTTTAGCAAGCGATGACTATGCCGAAGCTAAAGAGCTTCCAGTCTTGGCAAAATTATTAGCTAGTGAAGAAGTTGGAATTGATCCTGAAATTATGGGTGTTTCCCCGATTAAAGCCATTCGCCAATTGCTTGATCGTACAGATTTGGATATTGAAGATATCGACTTATTCGAAATCAATGAAGCTTTTGCGGCTTCCAGTGTTGCTGTAAATCAAGAACTCAATATTCCAGAAGAAAAAGTGAATATTTATGGTGGAGCTATTGCTTTAGGGCATGCTATTGGTTCATCAGGAGCACGTGTCTTGACTACTTTAGCTTATGCACTTCAACGCGAAAATAAGCGCTATGGTATTGCTAGCCTTTGTATTGGTGGCGGTCTCGGTTTGGCTGTCCTCTTGGAAAACCCTAATTTAGTGTAAGCAATGAATATGAAGAAAAAATTTTACCAAATGAGTCCAGCAGAGCGTCTGGATTTTCTTGACTTAAAGTCAGAAACACGACAAATTCTAGAAGAAACAGTACTTGATGCGGCTTTAGCAGATAATCTCATCGAAAACCAAATCAGTGAATTCGAGCTACCCATGGGCTTGGCGCAAAACTTTGTCATTAATGGCAAAAAATTCCTCGTTCCAATGGTAACCGAAGAACCTTCCGTGATTGCAGCTGCAAGTAATGGCGCAAAAATAGCTGGAAATTTTCAAACGGTGCTTTCGGAACGATTAATGCGAGGGCAGATTGTTTTTTATGATGTTGATCAGGCAGACCACTTAATGCAGACTATCGAAGAAAATCAAGCAGGTATTTTTCGTGCTGCCAAAGAAGCTTATCCTTCTATTCTTAAACGTGGTGGTGGTTTACGACAGGTGAGCAGTAGAGCTTTCGAAGCAGAAGGCTTTGTATCCGTTGATTTTAAAGTGGACGTGAAGGACGCAATGGGAGCGAATATTGTTAATGCCATTTTGGAAGGCGTTGCTAATCTTTTTCGCACATGGTTTCCAGAGCAAAAAATATTATTCAGTATCTTGAGCAATTATGCTACGGAATCTTTGGTTAAAGTCAGTTGTGAAATTCCCGTTGAACGACTGAGTAAAGGTAATAATGGGCAAGAAGTTGCGGAAAAAATTCAGGCGGCTTCACGTTTTTCTAAAATTGATCCTTATCGTGCTGCCACACATAATAAAGGCATTATGAATGGCATCAACGCTGTTGTCCTTGCCACAGGAAATGACACGCGTGCTGTGGCTTCTGGTATTCATGCTTATGCAAGCAAGGAAGGAAGCTACCAAGGTCTAGCGAAATGGGATGTCAAGGATGGCTTACTTTTGGGAAGTCTTGAGCTACCATTACCGGTGGCGACGGTTGGCGGGGCAGTGAAAGTTTTGCCAAAAGCTCAAGCTGCTTTAGAACTCTTAGAAATTACAGAAGCCAAAGAATTAGCACAGGTCATGGCTGCAGTTGGTTTGGCACAAAATTTGGCTGCTTTGCGTGCTCTAGTTTCTGAGGGAATACAGCAAGGACATATGAGTTTACAAGTTCGGGCCTTAGCAATGACAGTTGGCGCGAAAGACGAAGAAATCACTATTTTGAGTGAAAAACTTCGCCGAGAAAAAGTAATGAATCAAGCGATAGCTGAAAAACTTTTGCTAGAGATTCGTCAGAACAACAAATAATCAAGGCTCACAACTCGCTTTGCTCCCTACGTATTGCCATTCTAATCTGCTAAAGCAGAAAGAATGGTAATAAAAATGGTGTCAAGTTTTTTTCTTGACAGAGAAAAATTTTATGCTATAATAGTTAAGTAATAAAAAATAGAAATAGGAAATATAACATGTCTGTAAAAATTCGTTTAACTCGCATGGGTTCAAAGAAAAAACCTTACTACCGTATCAACGTTGCTGATTCACGTTCACCACGTGATGGTCGTTTCATCGAAACAGTTGGAACTTACAACCCACTTGTAGCTGAAAACCAAGTAACTTTGAAAGAAGAACGCGTTATGGAATGGCTTAACAATGGTGCACAACCATCTGATACAGTTCGTAACATCCTTTCAAAAGCTGGCGTTATGAAAAAATTCCACGAACAAAAATTCAGCAAATAATATTAAAAGCGGCTTAAGCCGCTTTTTGTCAATTTCACAATAATTTGGACGATTTTAGTCAGAGTAGAGGTAAGAAATGCAAAAAGATGTGAAAGAACTTGTAATGACAATTGTAAAACCTTTGGTCACAGAACCCGATGCTGTTTCATTGGAAATTATCGAAGGTGAAGAATTTATGGAGTACCATTTGGAAGTAGCGGAAGCTGATATTGGTCGTATCATTGGCCGTCAAGGACGTATCATTCAAGCAATTCGCACAGTCGTTTACTTTGTGCCCGTTGAGGGTAAAAAAGTTCGCCTTTTGGTGGATCAATAAGATATTAAATAAAAGAGCGCAGGTCATAAATCTGTGCTTTTTTATTTAATATCTTGGATTTGTGGCAAAAAACTAGACAATTTTAAATTTGGTTTAAGGAACAGTTAACTCACAAATAAGAAAAGAATAGTATATTAAAGATACGACTTTGAAAAATTGCTAAAAGGTTCTGAAAATGGGAATAAGAGGGATAAACTATGATTAAGCTATATACGGCGGCGGCCAACTCATCATCACAAAAGGTAAGAAAATGGCTTATGGATCATCACTTAGAGTTCCAAGAAATCAATCTCACCAAAGATACACTTACAAAAGAAGAAGTTCTTGCAATTTTTTCTTTAACGGAAGAAGGGTCTGATGATATTATTACACGTAGAGGAAAAGCCATCCAAAATTTAAAAGATGATTTTTATTCTTTAACGATTCAAGAACTGATTCAAGCAATCGTTGATAATCCCCTGCTACTTCGTCAGCCATTAATCATAGACAATAGCCATTTGCAAGTCGGCTACCACGAAGAAGATATCCGAAAATTTTTGCCTCGAGAAGTACGGAAAGTTATGATTGAAGACTTTGCTAAAAAAAGAAAATTATAAATAAAAAAATGCTGATTTAAAGATCAGCATTTTTTTATTTGACAATTTTTAAATAAAGGAGTAATCTATATATGTAAATAAAACATGTTTAATTTACATATATAGAAAGAAGGACTAAAAATGAAAAAATACTCTACATTAAAAGACTTTATCGGCTCACATATGATTTATACCTATGACAATGGTTGGGAATACGAAATTTATATTAAAAATGAGAACACAATCGATTACCGTATTCATGGCGGAATGGTTGCTGGTCGTTGGGTAAAAGAACAAGAAGTTGACATCGTGATGCTTACAGAAGGTATTTATAAAGTTGCTTGGACCGAACCAACAGGAACAGATGTTGCTTTAGACTTCATGCCAAATGAAGAAAAAATGCACGGTATGATTTTCTTCCCAAAATGGGTACACGAACATCCAGAAATTACGGTATGTTTCCAAAATGACTTTATCGATGTGATGCATGAATCACGTGAAAAATACGAAACTTATCCAAAATACCTAGTCCCAGAATTTGCTACAATCACGTATATTGCTAATGCTGGAACAGACAACGAAGATGTCATTGCCCAAGCACCATATGAAGGTTTGCCAAATGATATTCGTGAAGGTAAGTATTTTGATGAAAACTACCAAAAAGTAAACAAATAAGAAATAGAAAGATGAGTTCATTCATCTTTTTTCATTTATAGCCTGAGAGTGTTTATTTCAATATTATTCCGTTATAATAGAGTTTACATTTACAATTTTCAAAAATTGGGTTATTATGGAATAAGGGAGAAATAAAATGGCCAGTGAAGATAAATTGTCTTATATTATTTTGGGTTTGTTGAAGCATGAACCATTAACAGGATATGATTTAAAGAAAAATTTCGAAAGCGAAGTGGGCGAATTTTGGCAAGCAAATACGGGACAAATTTATCCGACCTTAAGAAAACTTTTTGAGGCTGAAGCAGTCGATTTTGATGTCGAAATTGTTGGTGCCAAATTAAAGAAAAAAAAGTACTACATCACAGATAAGGGGCGTGAAATGTTTGACCAATGGATTCAAGCGCCTGCTGAACTCTATGCTGTTCAAAAGGACGAATTTATGTTAAGGTTGTACTTTTTGAAGAATGACGACGATGTCCGAATTATTGACTTAATTAATGAAGAAATAGAAGTACATAAGAAAAAACTGAATTATCTTCTGCAACGTCAAGCACTTATCTTTGGAGGAGATGATCCTAAAGAAAAAGATGGACATTTTTTAGTTTTAGATTTTGCCATCCAAAGAGAAAACTTTCGACTTGATTGGCTACAAAAGGTGAAAAGTAGTCAAGTTAAGTCTGAGAGTCAGAGATAATACGAGCGTATAATAAAAAAGCATCTAGAATTCTAGTGCTTTTTTATTAAACAAGGAGTGTCGTAATGAGGACCGGTAAAGTTTTTGCTATAATAGAAAAGAGAGAATTTTTAAGAATGATTAAAAAATAAAGGGGATAATCTATTGACGGTAAATCTTATAATAATAGTATTAATGATTGCTTTTACAGCTTTCTTTGTTGCATCTGAGTTTTCTTTGGTGAAAATACGTAAAAGTCGTTTAGAAACACTGGCAGCTGAGGGCAACAAACAAGCAAAATTAGCTATTGTTGTTGTGGAGCATTTGGATTCATACTTGAGCGCCTGTCAGCTAGGGATTACATTGACTTCTTTGGCTATTGGTTGGGTTGGAGAAAGCACAATTCACGCCTTACTTGCGCCTGTGATTCATTATTTTCCACTGCCTAATACGATTGCAGAAAGCTTTTCAATTGTTTTAGCTTTCTTGCTGATTACTTTTGTTCACGTCGTAATTGGTGAATTGATTCCGAAATCACTCAGTATTTCGAAGACAGAAGCTGTTGTTTTAGCAGTCGTAAGACCTTTGCACTATTTTTACAAGCTTACATATCCCTTTGTCTGGCTGTTGAATGTTTCCGCAAGCTCTATTGGGAAACTCTTTAATCTTAGCCTGGCATCAGAAGGAGAAGAAACACATTCGGAAGAAGAACTCCTTTTGATAGCCAACCAAAGCTTTGCTAAAGGTGAAATTAACGAAAAAGAATACGAGTATCTCAACAAAGTTTTTGAATTTGATGATTTATTAGCCAAAGAAATTATGGTCCCTCGTCTCGATATGGAAACAATTGCTTCAGATAAAACAATTAAAGAAGCGCTAGAGTTTGCAATTGAAAAAGGACACACGCGTTTCCCAGTCATTGGCAAATCTAAGGACAATATCTTAGGATATGTGACTCTCCAAGCTCTTATTAAGGAGTATCTTGTGTCGCCAATGCAAAAAGTGCGTACGATTGCTCAGGAACCCATTGTCTTTATCGATACTATCCCAGTCAAAATCTTGCTTTCACAAATGCAAAGTGAACACAAACATTTCGCAATTTTGTCTGATGAATATGGTGGAACCAGCGGTTTAGTAACGATTGAAGATATTCTGGAAGAACTTGTGGGTGATATTCAAGACGAGCAAGATCATGAAGAAGAAAATATTGTCGAAGTTGAACCAGGAATTTATCATGTCAAAGGGAAAACTCCTTTATCTGAAATTGAAGATAAGTTTGATACTGATTTCGATAATCCTTCGGCAAGCAATACTATCAGTGGTTATATTATTAATGCTTATCTGGAAAATAGAGAAGAATTTGACGTAGGGAGTATTAAAGTTTTGAATAATTTACAGATAAGGATTCTTGAAATGGACAGGGTGACTCCAAGTGAGTTAGAGATAACTAAAGTAGAAAAAATCATCTAGATTTTGATGATTTGTAGATATTCAAAAGTTCACATAAAAATGTGAACTTTTTTTGATAAATATTTTAAAAAGACATTTCTTATATTTTGTACACTTTTTAATATAAACTTGACAAACCAGATAGGACATGGTAGAATTCTATTTGTTCATGTGAATACAAACACAAGGAGAGATTATGAAAATTTGGACAAAATTAGGATTGCTTGCCATTGTTGGCCTTTCATTGACGGCATGTGGGGGAAATGCTCAAAATAAAAGTACGTCTTCTAGTTCATCAGAAAAGACTGATGCTAAAACAGGCGCCAGCAAAACTATGACTTATGCAGAACCGTCAAGCTTGAAAAAAAGCTATGATGTCATCATCGTTGGTTCTGGTGGTGCAGGGATGACAGCAGCTATCGAGGCGAAGGATGCGGGAATGAATCCTGTTATTCTTGAGAAAATGCCGATGGCTGGCGGAAACACTTCCAAAGCATCTGCTGGATTGAACGCTTCGGAAACATCTGTCGAAAAAGCACAAGGTGTTACAGACTCAAATGATAAATTTTATGAAGAAACACTTAAAGGTGGTGGAGGAACAAATGATAAAGAACTCCTTCGTTACTTTGTCGATCATTCTGCAGCAGCAGTAGATTGGTTAGCACAGAATGATATAGTCCTTGATAATTTAACGACTACAGGTGGGATGAGTGTTTCTAGAACACACCGTCCACATGATGGTTCAGCTGTCGGAGCTTATCTTGTTAAAGGATTAGAAGAAAATATATCTAAACGTGATATTCCAGTTTTTGTTAATAGTGATGTGACAAAAATAAATGAAAAAGACGGAAAAGTCTCAGGTGTCGAAGTTAAAATCGAAGGTGAAACAAAACAAGTTGACTCAAAAGCTGTCGTTGTAACAACAGGTGGATTTGGGGCCAATCAGAAAATGATTGCTAAATATCGTCCTGACTTGAAAGACTATGTCACAACTAATGCAGCTGGTTCTACTGGGGATGGGATTGAAATGATTTCCGCTCTTGGAGGTGCTTTGGTTGATATGGATAAAATTCAAATTCACCCTACTGTTTTCCAAAAAACAGGATATCTTGTATCTGAGTCAATTCGTGGTGAGGGAGCTATTCTCGTAAACAAAGAAGGTAATCGTTTCTTTAATGAAATGGATACACGTGATAAAGTTTCCGCAGCGGAGCTCAAACAAGATGGCAAATATGCCTATGCCATTTTTGGTGAAGGAACAAAGGATAAAGTTAAAGCTGTAGATCAATATATTTCTAAAAATATGGTTGTTGAGGCAGATAATGTTGAGGAACTTGCGAAAAAACTTGATATAAAACCAGAAGAACTTAAAGCAACAGTGACTAAATGGAACAAAGCAGTGGCCGATAAAAAGGATTCAGAATTTGGACGTACAACAGGGATGACCAATGATATTTCTGGAAAGGTTTATGCTATTAAAGTTGCACCAGGAATTCATCACACTATGGCTGGTGTCAAAATTAATACACAAACACAAGTTTTAAAAGAAGATGGTCAACCAATAAAAGGTTTATATGCCGCTGGTGAAGTTACAGGTGGTTTGCACGGTGGTAATCGTATCGGAGGAAATGCAGTCGCTGATATCATTATCTTTGGACGTCAAGCTGGCCAAGAATCTGCAAAATATGCAAAAGCTTAATAAATATTTTCACTTGAAATAAAAAACATCCTAAAGTAGGATGTTTTTCTTTTTATAAAAGTTTTATTTTTCTCAACCAATACCAGACACCACCACTAAGGGCGAGCGAAATCGCCAAAACCAATAGGAAACCAAAGGAGAATTCTTCGAAGGGAAGTTTAAGATTTATGCCCCAAAAGCCATAAATCATGGTTGGTATAGTCAAAACGATAGAAATTTCGGTGAGAGTTTTCATTATGGTATTGAGACGGAAGGAACTTAGATTGTTGACCATTGTATCTAAGCTAGCAAGATATTTATTATAGGCTTGAGTAAGCTTTTTTAAACTGTCTAAATTTTCCTCAAGTTTTATAATGCCGCTATGTCCATTTTCGTCTAAATTCAAAGTATTTTTTTCACGCTTAAAAAATTCTATTATTTTGTCATCACTATCATAGGTTAGGGATAAACTGATTAAATATTTTTTGAGTTGAAGTAATTGACTGAAGAGTGAGCGTGTAGGACCATTATCATTAATCGAGGTCTCTAGTTTTATAATTTCATCCCTAATTTTTTGCGCATCTGCGATCATTTTAGCAAGAGCTGCATTAATCAAGTCAACCAAAATTTCTTCGGTTTTTAATTCCTTCTGGCAGTCTTTAAGGAATTCTAAGACGAAGTCTTCTTTATCTTCAGTAATAATCATTACTGAATGTTCAAGCTTTAAAATAAGTAGAGAGTCAACCATATGCTCAAATTCAGCTTCCTCCTTCTCTCTTGGATAGAGAAGAAGTAAAGTGATATATCCATTTCCATTCTCTCCCTTATTAAAGAAATAGTTAGCCTCTTTTTTATCATAAAACAAAGAAGAGAGATCCTGTTGATATTGATTATTTAGATGTTTGAAAAATTGACGGTCAGGTTGATAAAAGTAAAATAAGGTATTATCCTCTTCACTTTCAAGGGGAGCTATTTTAGAAGCAGCAACTTCTAAAGCTTTAAGGATTTTATATTTAAACATTGACTTTCCTCCAAAAAGAGTCACTTCCAAAAGTAAAATAAGATATGATAGCCAAAAGGCCCCTATCATAGAGGCCAACTTAGAAGTTAGATTTTAAGAAAGAAGCGGAAATGCTTACTCTACTCTCCCATTTTCAGGCGTCATGTCGTCAACTTTATCTTTTACTTTATCGACTTGTTTTGAGGTAAATTTTCCTGTCGTTTGCGCTGCGTCAACCACACGATCTTGGACAGTTACTTCGTCATCTTTTTGTTGTTCTTTTGTCTTAATGTCTGTAACTGTTACATTAACTTCTACAACATCTAGGTCTGTCATGTTTGCAACTTCTTTACGGATAACATCCTTGATGCGGTTATAAATTTCTGGAACATTTTTACGGTATTCTGTGATAACTTTCAAATCTACTGCAACTTGTGTTTTGCCCACTTCAACATCAACTCCAGAAGTTACGTCATCCGTATTTACAAGTTTTCCAGTTAAGTTAGAGAAGAAGCCACCTTCGACAGCCAGTAAGCCATCCACGGTTTCTAAAGCTAATCCTACAATTTTTTGGACTACTTTGTCTTCGTAAGTTAATTCTCCTTTGATATCCTGAGTATTTTCGTGATTCTTAGAAGCAGTATGCTCAGTTTCGGCCATTGTTCCAAAGGGTTTCATGTTTTCTTGTACCATTTAATTCTCCTTATTTTTAAGTTATTTCCGATTTTTTAAGTGTTCAATGATTCCAGTCTTTTGTAGAAATAAGCCCGCTATTACACCAAAGCCAATTAATATCAACAGTAGAACCATTTTCCAAAAACCAATAGTGAAGATGGCAATGGCAGCTATACCACCGATAATGCCACCAATAATTGGATATCGATATCTTTCCAGATAATCCATTGACACCTCCTATACAACGCGGGAGCGTTTATTGTTTGTTTCTTTATTTAATGCATTTACTTCAACTTTTATTTTTACAGGTTGATCTACACCAAAGAAAAGTTTTAAGCTATCAATAATCTCTTGTTCGAGCAATCGTGATTTTTCAGCAATTTCGACCCGAGGAATGATTTCCCCCTTCACATCAATGTTTATTTTCTTTTTATAGAGTGTCACATTAATGCGCGGAGATTTGAGAAAGTCATTTTCGAGAACTTTCTCACGGACAAGTCCTTCAATAGCTGAACGTTTTAAAGTGAGTTTTCCACCATGAGTAGGTAGTTCAATATCAATATAGGTACGAGGATAAAATGCGATGATGAGTAAGGCAATTATTAAAATAACAGCCAAGATAGCATTTCCCCAGAATAGATAGACAGGTATGAATTCACCGATATAGACGACTTGACTTGAAGCACTTGTCATATCGCCATACTCCACTAAATTGTAGTAATCCCAAGCTGAAGGAACTACAAGAGAAAGTAGGAGGAGATCAAATACGATGAGAATAAATTTCTTTCCAGATGACACAAGGCCTCCTTTCTAGATGCTTTAACGAAAAAATTAATGACTCATTTTTGATAAAACAAAGGATACAACGGCTACCACAATAACGGCACCGATGATTGAGGGAATCAAAGCCATACCGGCCAATGAAGGCCCCCAGCTTCCGAGGAGGGCTTGACCCACAGCAGAACCGACTAAACCGGCTAAGATGTTGGCAATCCAGCCCATGGAGCCTCCTTTAGTGATGACTCCTGCAATTAAGCCAATGATGGCTCCGACAATAAGTGACCAAATCATAAAATACCTCTTTTCTAGTATGTGCTGACATACATTTCTATTCTTAAACTAACACATCTGGAAAGCGGATTCAAATGATTGGTTTATTATTTTTTCATTATTCCAAAAAAATAAGAGCTTAGATTGCACATATATCTGACTTATGGAGTAATATTCCGAAAATTCAGAAAGATATTGATAGGATTTAAAAAATAAAAGTGATAGAATGATGAAAGGGGATACAAAATTGGTAAATAATACAATTTGTATCTCAAAAAATAGAAAGAAGGAGAAAATTATGATTTTAGGTTTTATTAAGGCAAATTTCCCAGGAGAACGTCGTGTTCCACTATTACCACAAGACATTACAGATTTTGATAATCAATTGCTGATTGAAACTGGATTTGGAGAGTTTTTAGATATTGAAGATGTTGAATATGAAAAAGCAGGGTGTAAAATCCTTTCAAGAGAAGAAGTCTTCAAACAGTCTGAAGCGATTTTTTCATTGAAACTTATCCAGCCAAGTGACTATGACTATATTAAAAAGGGCCAAATCATCATCGGTTGGACCCATCCTTATGGCTCTGGTAAGTCTTTTATGAAAGAACAAGCCATTCCTAAAGAGCTTATTGTTGTTGATTTAGATAATAATTTCCCTGCTATTTATTATAAGGATAAAGTCATCGAAACACAGATACCATCAGGTATTATGGAACGTAATAGTTTTTTTGCTGGTTATGCTGGTACTTTAGATGCTCTGCTGAAGTTTGGCATTTTACCAGATGAAAGCACTAGAATAGCAGTTCTTGGCTCAGGAAATGTCTCACAAGGCGCCTTTCATGCAGTTTCAAAATTTTCTTCAAATGTAAAAATGTTCTACCGACGGACACTTCCGGTTTTTAAGGAAACTTTTTGCGCTTACGATATTATCATCAATGGTATCGAAGTTGGAGCGGGTAATGCCCCCATTTTATCCTTAGAGGATCAAAAACAACTGAAGAGAGGAAGTTTCATCATAGATACGGCAGCTGATGCGGGGAATACTATTGAAGGGAACCATTTCACAACAATGAAGGACTCAATCTATAAAGAAAAAGGCATTTATTACTATTGTGTCCCTAATACACCATCTATGGCTTATCGTAATGTTAGTCCAATGCTAAGTAAACAATTGAGTAAATACATTTTTAAAGAAAATGTTGAAATCTTTAAAGAAGCACTGAAACAGAGTAAATAATTAGTGACATGATATAACAATGTAACCTCTAGCTTAAGCTTACCTAAAAATAATAAACAAGTTGTTTGCTTGAATATTATGATTTTGTTAGAATGAAATTGTTATGAAATTATAATATTATTTTAAAGGAAAGAGGTATTTTTATGATTTGGTCACTTATTGTTGGTGCAATTATTGGGGTGATAGCAGGAGCAATCACAAGTAAAGGTAAATCTATGGGATGGATTGCTAACATCTTAGCCGGTTTAGTTGGTTCTGCTGTGGGTCAAGCCCTCCTCGGAAGCTGGGGGCCTTCATTGGCCGGTATGGCTTTGATTCCCTCAATCATCGGTGCCGTTATTGTGGTAGCCGTTGTATCATTCTTCTTGGGTAAAACAAAAGATTAATACAATTCTTATAAAAAATCACTCTTTGGGTGGTTTTTTTCTATGGTTATACAGGGAGATATAGTACAATAATTCTAAAATGTTTTAGAATTAACAAGAAAATCAAGAACAACTTGTATAAGCAAGAAATGCATATCAGGAGGAAAAAGGAAATTGACTGAAGAAGAACAAGAGCTCGTCTATTTTTGGGATGGTTTTGCTGAAGAATATGAAGAAATACAACAGGAATCGCCTTTCCCGATTGCTCAAGAGTTAGGAAAGTTCCTTGTACAAGAGAAAATTCTACCTTGTCAAACACTTTTAGATATTGCAGGAGGAAGCGGGCGTTACTTGTCCGTATTTCAAGACCAAGTTAAGAAATATACTTTAGCGGATATTTCACCAAAGATGTTAGAACTGGCAAGAGAGAAAAGAAAATCAGAGCATATCGATTTCCTTAGGATTAGCCAAGAGGCGATGATTAAAACAAATAAAAAATTTCAAGTTGTTTTTTCCGCAATGAATCCTGCTTTGAATCGTCCTGAAAAGATAAAAGAATTGTGGCAACTCAGTCAAAAGTGGTGCCTTATCTTCCGATTGGTTAAGGATGAGGACAGCTTATTTTCTCCTTATGATCAAGAAGTGAACCCAGAGTTAAAATGGATGGCAGACTACAAAAACTTCCTTCAAAAAGAGAAGCAAGAATTTTTTGTGCAACAATTTACTTTTGAAAAAACAGAAATGATTTCAAAAGCCTTTTTCCACGCGTATTTTGAGGATGAATGCAGTAAACGGGAGTTGGAACGCCGTATAAACGAGCATTTTGGAGTGCAAGAATCATGCAAAAATTACCACAAAGTTGTTTACGAACTGATTTACATTCCATGTGACAAATAGTGACGATAAAGCATAATGCCTTGTACTATATTCATGATTTATGCCTAAGTCGAAAGAAAAACTAAACGCGATTCAAAAAAAGTATAAGTAAAAGCCCAAGAAAATTATTATTTTCTTGAGCTTTTGTTTTACATTACTGGAAAAGAAAAATAAATAAATTTATTCATTATCCTTTTTTAATATGAGTGGCGTTTAATCATGATAGCCGTAGAGTTTTAATTCGCCCGAAATATATTCTCCTAGATAGACTTCAGTAATTTTATGAAAGCCGTTTTCAACGATTTTAGTTTCGAGCCACTCTTCGTTTTTATTTATAATGTCTAAAACATCATAGTTGGCTTGTCCGTCTACAATGATCGGGTATTTAATGTTTTCTCCTCCAAATTCGATAATTGTTAATTGACCATTTTGCTCTAAAATTGCGCGCTTTACATTTTGAACTTCATAAATTCCATTAGAGCGTAGCTTAAACATAAGTTCATTTGCAGAAATCCCATTTTTCAAACACTCCGTAACTTTTATTTTTCCATCTTGAATTAAAGTAAGTGGCTTTCCGTCTACGATGACTTTAATATACCGATTATGTTCTTTAGCAAATTTTAGGAGAAGTACAAGAAGAGTCCAGATGATTAAGACAAGGACAAATTGCAAGACGGTTATAGAATCATTATAAATGACACCTCCAATTATCCCACCTAGGACATAATTTTGAACTTGATCCATTGCTGATGAAGGTGCAAGATTACCTTTTCCCATGATGTTAATTTGGATAATTAAACAAACAATTCCGAGGGCAAATTTGATTATTATTGGACTGTATAATTGCATAGCTAACCTTTCTTATTATTTAGAAATAATATTGATTTTATTATTGAGCAGATGGGTTTCGGTGATAGTATAGGATTGCTGATCGGCATTGAGATTGACCGTGTAAAAATCATCTTTTACTTTTACAATGATTCCATCAGTAAGTTGAGTTGAACTTACCAGAATGTCTTTTTGCTCAACCTTCATATTATCTGCAAATTGCTCAACAAAATTGACCATTTGAGAGGATTGAGAATGCCGTGACTGATTAACCTGATAATTTGAATACTGTATTCCAAGAGAAAGGATGAGGAACAAGAAAAAAATGAGACTAAGATCTCGATATTTCGTCTTGATTCGATGCTTCAAATATAACGAAAAAACAACGATAAGTAGTATGAGTGAACCAAAAATGAAAATATACCATAGGTAATCTGTTAAGCCCGCTTGTGTTTTCAAGAAACCAATATCATAAAAATTCATAAAACCTCCAATAAACTATCTGCAATTGTCTCTTAATAACCAATATATTATTAAAAAATTCCACAATTATATACTATCATAAACAAACTAATATATATATAAAATATTTTTCATTCATCAACTTAAAATAAAAAACACAATAATTGTTTGTATAATTTTAAATAAAATGGTACAATTTTACCTAATTAAAATTTTTAATATTTTAAATTATAGCTTATATCCATGGAAAAATAAGCTATAAGAAGAAGGGAGAAAAAGAAATTTGGGATTTTCGACAAAAGCAAAATTTGAAACCTACAGTAAAAAGGACAGTAGATTAGAAAAAACATTGGGGGTTAAAGACTTCTTGGCTTTAGGAGTGGGAACGATTATTTCTACTTCAATCTTTACTTTACCAGGAATTGTTGCTGCACAATTTGCAGGACCAGCTGTTGTATTTTCATTTTTGATTGCTGCAGTTGTTGCTGGTATGGTCGCATTGGCCTATGCTGAAATGGCCAGTGTTATGCCCTTTGCTGGCTCAGCCTACTCATGGATTTCAGTGCTCTTTGGTGAGGGATTTGGCTGGATTGCGGGTTGGGCCTTACTTGCAGAATACTTTATTGCCGTAGCCTTTGTAGGCTCGGGCTTCTCGGCTACATTCCAGCATATTCTGGCAACCTCTAATATACATTTACCTGCGGCTTTAGCTAATCCACTTGGCACTAATGGCGGTATCGTTGATATTATTTCTTTAATTGTTATTTTAATTGCCGCTCTTCTTGTATGGCGGGGCTCTAATGATGCTGGAATAATTGCGCAAATCTTAGTTGTGTTAAAAATTATTGCCATTATCACATTTATTGTTGTAGGTTTAACAGTGATTAAACCCCAAAATTATACACCGTTTATACCTAAGCACAATCCTACTACAGGCTTTGGAGGTTTATCGGGAATTTTATCAGGTGTTTCAATGATTTTCCTTGCTTATATTGGCTTTGATTCGATTGCTGCTAACTCAGCTGAAGCTAAAAACCCCAAACGTACAATGCCTTTAGGGATTGTAGGCTCGCTCATCATTGCCGTGGTTCTGTTTTCAGCAGTTACGCTTGTTCTTGTCGGCATGCATCCTTATACTGAGTATGCAAATAATGCAGCTCCTGTATCTTGGGCTTTATCAGAAGCAGGTTTTCCTTTGGTTTCACAAGTGATTTCAATAGTTGCTGATGCCGGAATGTTTATTGCTTTACTAGGAATGATTTTAGCGGGTTCTCGATTGATTTATGCTTTTGGTCGTGACGGAATGCTTCCAAAAGTATTGGGAGATGTAGACAAGCGTGAGAATCCAACCAATGCTTTGGTTGTTTTAACTACGGTTGCAATAATTATTGGGGCATTTTTCCCATTTACCTTCCTGGCACAATTGATTTCCGCAGGTACATTGATTGCTTTTGTCTTTGTTTCGATCGGGATGTTTGCTTTACGTCCGCGTGAGGGTAAAGACTTACCACAAGCAAGTTACAAAATGCCATTTTACCCGATTTTACCAGCTCTGGGCGCAATAGGCTCGATTATTGTATTTGAAAATCTTGATTCACTTGCAAAACTATACTGTTTTATCTGGATTTTGTTAGGTATTGTGATCTATTCTTTGTATGGTGCGAAGCGCAAAAAAATTTAAAAATTTTATACCGATTTGAGGATTTATCAAATCGGTTTTTACTTTAATTAAAAGCTAATTACCTCAAAACTAACTTTTTTAAAGGAAGAAACACTTACAGAAGCATATAGGGAAATAATACGTGAATTATGGTAAAATATCTGTATGACAAAATTTTACAATGTAGGCACAATAGTGAACACACAAGGTCTTCAAGGAGAAGTTCGTGTGATTTCAGTTACCGATTTTGCTGAAGAACGTTTTGCAAAAAACACAATTTTGGCTCTTTTTGACAAAAAAGGAAATTATGTCCAAGATTTGAAAGTTAAATCATCTAGAAAACAAAAGAATTTTTATATCGTCAAATTTGATGGCTTTTATCATATTAATGATGTTGAAGGCTTTAAGGAATTCACTTTAAAAATAGCTGAGGACAAGTTGAAGGATTTGGACGAAGGCGAATTTTATTATCATGAAATTATTGGTTTAGATGTATATGAAAATGATCAATTAATTGGACAGGTTAGCGAAATTCTTCAACCAGGTGCAAATGATGTGTGGGTCGTCAAACGTAAAGGTAAGCGTGACTTGCTTCTTCCTTATATTCCACCTGTTGTATTGAATGTTGATCTTCAAGCTAAAAGGGTGGATGTAGAAATTATGGAAGGTTTGGACGATTAGGATGAAAGTTGATATTTTAACAATTTTTCCAAATATGTTCGACTCACTCAACCAATCGATAGTTGGGAAAGCACAAGAAAAGGGACTGCTTGAACTTCATACCCACGATTTTCGCGAAAATGCGAGCAACAAGCAAAGACATGTGGATGATATGCCTTATGGCGGAGGTCAAGGCATGTTGCTGATGCCGCAACCTATCTATGATACAATGGATAAGATTCCGCATGAAAAGGCGCGTGTGATTCTCCTTGATCCTGCAGGCAAACGCTACAATCAAAAAATGGCTGAAGAGCTTGCCCAAGAAGAACATCTAATTTTTATTTGTGGACATTATGAAGGTTATGATGAACGAATTAAAGATCTAGTGACGGATGAGATTTCGCTTGGCGACTTTGTCTTAACAGGCGGAGAAGTAGCAGCTACTGTTATTGTTGATTCTGTAGTACGCTTGCTGCCTGGAGCTTTAGGTAAAGCAGCCAGTCATGAGGATGATTCTTTTTCTTCAGGATTACTTGAGTATCCGCAATATACACGTCCAGAAGAGTTTCGTGGGAAGAAGGTCCCAAGCGTTCTGATGTCCGGTCATCACGAAAATATTCGTAAATGGCGCTTGACGGAGAGCTTGAAAAAAACTTTAGCACGACGTCCGGATTTGTTGGAGCAGTACGAGACAAATGCAGAAGAAGAGGAGATTTTGAAACAGCTAAAGATGGAAAGTGAAAAATCTTGATGGCTTGGAAAAATTATATTTGGGATTTTGATGGAACACTCTTCAATACCTATCCTGTAATGTTAGAGGCCTTGCGTGAAGCAATGAAGCAATCTTCAGTAGAATTTCCGGGCGATTTAGAAGCTTATATCAAACGCTTCTCTATTCGTAAATTCGCTTTTGAGTTTGCAGACGATGACTTTCTTGATTTGTATCATAAAATAGAAGCAGAGATGCAAGTCAATCCTCAGGTTTACCCTGAAATCCCACAAATTTTGTCAGAAATTGTAGAAAATGGCGGACAAAATTTTGTCCTCAGTCATCGTGATGATGCTACCTTTGAATATCTGGGTGAACTAAAAAAATACTTTACGGAAGTCATTACCAGTCAGCAAAATTTTGCACGGAAACCAAGTCCAGAAGCTTTGGAATATTTGATTCACAAATATAAGTTGGTGCCAGAAGAAACAGTCATGATTGGTGATCGTCCTCTTGATATTGAAGCAGGTATAAACGCAGGTGTAGCCACTTTGCTTTTAGATGAGAAAGCATATTTTGGAGACATCGCCGACAAGAAAATAAAAAATTGGAGTGAATGGAAATGACATTAACATTAGAACGTGATAAAGAATTTGTAAATCAATTTCACTATGATGCACGTAATTACGAATGGGAAAAAGAAAACGGAACACCTGAAACAAATATCAATGTACAATTTCAGTTAGTGCCTCACGATCAAGTACCTGACGGAAAAGTTGCTGCAGAAGATACAGCAATTTATGCTATCTTGACATATATGATTCCTTTGGAGAATATTGTCTTATCAGGTATGCTCAGCCAACTTAACTACATTCGTGGTCGCCAAGTGAAAGAGCAATCTGAATTAGAACAAGAAGAAATGGCTCAAATTGCTGACCCACTTTTTGATCTTTTGAAGCGCTTGGTGTACGAAACAACAGAGGTTGCCCTTGACCAACCGGGCATCAACCTCCAATTTTAAGGATTTTTTCAAGATTATTTATTATGAAATTAGCTATTATTACAGATACTTCGGCAGATTTTGCCGAACAATATAAAAATCGTGACGATTTATTTGTCTTGGAAATTCCCATATCTATTGAGGGAAAAGAATATAAACCAAGTGAAATGACACACCAAGAGTGGTATAAGTTGATGGCCGCAACTTCAGAGGCGCCTAAAACATCACAACCAAGCATTCTTGAATTAGAAGAATTACTGCGAACACTAAGACAAGAGGGCTATACTCATGTTTTAGGTGCTTTTTTGAGTTCAGGAATTTCAGGTTTTTATCAAAATGCATTTTATCTACAAAGTGAATTTGAAGATATGGTAGTCAAGTTTCCTGAAACCTTTATCACCTCTAGTCCACTTGGCTATATGATTGAGACAGCACTTGATGCGGCGGATGCCGGAAAGTCATTTGACGAAATTATTGCTCAGTTTGAGTATCAAAGAGAAAATGACAATGCCTTCATGCTTGTGGATGACCTTCATTGGTTAGCTAAAGGGGGGCGCCTGTCGAGAGGTGGAGAACTTTTAGGAACACTCCTCAATATCAAACCTATTTTACAGTTTTCAGAAGATGGTAAAGTTGTTGTATATGATAAGGTGCGTACAAGCAAGAAAGCTGTGTCAGAGCTAAAGAAACTGATGCTTGCGAATAGTGATCCAAAGTCGCACAAGGTCTACGTTCTCCATGCTGATGCGGAAGATCGTGCGAAAGACCTTTATGATTTTGCCAAAGCTCATGGCTACGATGATGTCGAAATCGTAACATTTGGACCTGTTATTGCAACTCACCTAGGCTTGGGTGCGATTGCGTACGGGTTCTCACCTAAGAAATAATTTATTGTATAAAAATTAATTGTAAAAAGAGAAGGGAATATTTTAGTCATTCCTTCTCTTTTTTTTGGCGTTTTATAAAATAGTTATTTTTAAAGAAGTGTAAACGCAATCATATAAACGTTGAGAAATAATTGTCTATTTATTTCAAGTTTTGTTTGACTTTAAGTTAAAAAAATATTAAACTAAAGTTGTTATTATACGCATAAATATACATTAGGAGGTATATAATGGAAGCAAAAACTGAAAAGAAAAAATTCCAAATGCCATCGGCATACACGATTCTTTTCATCATCATTGTCCTTATTGCAATCCTGACCTGGTTTATTCCAGCAGGACATTACAAAGTAGATGATGCTGGCAATATTATTGCTGGATCATTTACACAGGTAGCTTCAAACCCTCAAGGGATTTGGGACATGCTTATGGCTCCCGTTAATGGGATGTTAGGTATTGAAGCAAATGGAAATGTACCTGCTACGCCAGCGGCAATTCCTATCTCATTCTTTATTTTAATGGTAGGTGGCTTTTTAGGTGTAGTAAATAAAACCGGTGCACTTGAAGCAGGTATTGCCTCAATCGTTAAGCGTTTTAAAGGTAAGGAGAAGATGCTGATTCCGGTCTTAATGATTCTCTTTGCACTTGGGGGATCAACGTATGGGATGGCGGAAGAAACATTGGCTTTCTATGCTTTGATTATCCCTGTCATGATTGCGGTTGGTTTCGATACGGTCGTGGCTGTTGCCATCGTTTTAGTTGGCTCTCAAGTTGGTTGTTTGGCTTCTACAGTGAATCCATTTGCTACAGGTGTAGCTTCTCAAGCAGTTGGTATTTCCATGGGACAAGGTATGGGACTTCGCTTCTTCATGCTAGTCGTACTTACAGGGATTTCAATTCTCTATGTTTATCGTTATGCTTCAAAGATTGAAAAAGATCCTACAAAGTCTTTAGTTTATAAAAATCGCGAAGCAGATATCCAACATTTCGACATTGCTTCTATTGAAAAACAGGAAAATATTACGCAACGTCAAAAATGGGTCAATGTTGTTTTCTTCGGAAGTTTTGTCATTATGATCATGTCACTTGTGCCCTGGGATATGTTGAATGAACACTTTACTTTCTTTAACGACTTTACTACTTGGCTAACATCAATTCCAGGCTTAGGTGTTGTTCTTGGTAAGAGCATGGTGCCATTTGGTGCATGGTACTTCCCAGAAATTACAATGCTCTTCATAGTTATGGCCGTTGTAGTTGCTTTCGTTTACCGTATGAAAGAATCTGAATTTATTTCTGCCTTTCTCGAAGGTGCATCAGACATGATTGGTGTTGCCATCGTCGTAGCTGTGGCACGTGGGATTCAGGTTGTGATGAACAATGGGATGATTACAGATACAATCTTGCATTGGGGTGAACAAGGTCTTCAAGGACTTTCATCAAGTCTATTTATTATCTTAACGTTTATCTTCTATTTGCCAATGAGTTTCTTGATTCCATCAACATCAGGTCTTGCTGCTGCTACCATGGGAATTATGGGTCCAATGGGCGAATTCGCCAATGTTTCAAAAGATTTGGTCATTACTGCTTATCAATCTGCATCAGGTATTTTGAACCTTATCACACCAACATCCGCTGTTGTTATGGGTGCACTTGCTATTGCCCGCTTTAATATCGGAACATGGTGGAAATTTATGGCCAAGTTGATTGTGATTCAGTTGGTTGTAATCATGATTATCCTTGGAGTTGCCGCAGTATTATAAAAAATGAATAAAAAGCTTTCCATCGGGGGAGCTTTTGTTGGAGGTCACATGAAAACTTTTATTACAGATGAATATCAAACAGCAGCTGTGCAATCACTAGGACGTTTAGTCAAACATGCCTCTGTATTAGACGAGAGTGATTCTGGTCCAGGCCATCCTTTTGGGAAAAAAGTTTTAGGTGCTTTAGAAGAAGTCTTGGAACTTTGTCAAGAATTAGGTTTTAAGACTTTCCAAGATCCTGAAGGTTATTATGGTTACGCTGAGACTGGCGAGGGCGAAAAACTTTTTGGCTTACTTTGTCATATGGATGTCGTACCTGCAGCAGACCAAGCAGGCTGGGAAACTGATCCTTTTGAAATGGTCGAGCGTGATGGTCTTTTAATTGGGCGAGGTACCCAGGACGATAAAGGACCAAGTATGGCTGCACTCTACGCAGTGAAGGCTTTAATGGATGCTGGTGTGACATTTGACGGGCGAATCCGTTTTATCTTTGGTACAGATGAAGAAACACTTTGGCGTTGTTTGGATAAATATAATGAAAAAGAAGAAGCAATCACCATGGGCTTTGCACCTGATTCTCATTTTCCGCTCAACTATGCTGAAAAAGGGTTGCTTCAAGCCTATCTTACTGGACCTGGCACAAAAGAATTCACATTACAAGCGCCCGGCGCTTTAAATGTCGTCCCCGATCGTGCGGCTTACACTTCAGAAAAATTAGCAGAAGTAAAAGCAGCCTTGGCAGCGCATGGTTTTTCTTATGAAGAAACCGAAAAAGGAATTTCCGTACAGGGCAAAAGCGTACATGCTATGGCTGCACCAGAAGGGATAAATGCCACTTTACGTTTGGCTATTGCCTTAGCAGAAGTATTTGACTTCAAGCCACTTGATTTCTTGGGTAAACTTGTTCAGGGAAATGCCACAGGTGAAAATGTTGTGGGCAAAGTTATGGATGAACAATCTGGTGAATTAACCATGAATTTCACAGATATTGAGATCACTCCTGAACATACAAAAATCGGTGTGGATATGCGTATCCCTGTAACTATTGATAAAGATGAACTGGCTGGAAAGCTTGCTGCTCAAGCAGCGGATTATCAACTTGAATATAAGCAATATGATTGGTTAAATCCTCTCTATGTGCCGGTAGAAAGTGAACTTATCCAAACGCTTCTTGCTACTTATCGTGAAATTACAGGAGATATGACGGAGCCAATGGTTTCTGGAGGAGCTACCTTTGCTCGGACGATGCAAAATTGTGTAGCCTTTGGAGCCATGTTCCCTGAAACACCCGACTATATGCACCAAGCTAATGAACAATGGGCAATTACGGACATGCGTAAAACGATGGAAATATATGCTGAAGCCATCTACCGCTTATGTGCAGTGAAGTAAGCATGCCCCATAAAAAATGATTCTCCTTAGAATCATTTTTTATTATAAATAAGAAGAAAGTTGAATAACAATGACTTTTTCTCCTAAAATATCCGTATTCTCATTACTCTTTGGCAGTAAAAGTTTTTATATTTAAAAAAGATTTGCTCAGTAACTCTTTTTCAGATGAAAAGTGCTAAAATAGTAGTATGAAACTAGAGAATTTGCCGTCAGAATTTGTACAAGCTTTGCCGGTTTTGGAAAAAATACAGGCACATGGTTTTGAGGCTTATTTTGTAGGAGGAAGCGTACGGGATGCGCTTTTGCAAAGGCCAATCCATGATGTGGATATTGCAACCAGTGCATATCCGGCTGAAACCAAAGCCATATTTCCGCATACCATTGATGTGGGAATTGATCACGGTACCGTGTTAGTCTTAGCTGGTCAATCTGAAGCTGAACATTATGAAATTACTACTTTTCGTACAGAAAGCACTTATACAGATTATCGCCGCCCAGATTCTGTAGATTTTGTCCGAGAACTTTCGGAAGATTTAAAACGCCGCGATTTCACGATTAATGCCTTTGCTATGGATACTGAGGGACAGATTATTGATTTGTTCAATGGTCTTTCTGATTTAGCTGGGTCACGCTTGCGTGCTGTTGGAATTGCAACGGAGCGTTTCAATGAAGATGCGCTTCGGATTATGCGGGCAATGCGTTTTGCTGCAACTTTAAATTTCGATGTTGAAAAAGAAACCTTTAAAGCTATGCAATCGCGTGCTCATCTTTTAAGCAAAATCTCTATTGAACGTATTTTCATTGAGCTCGACAAGTTGCTTTTGGCTAAAAATTGGAAAAAAGGCTTAGAAATATTGTTAACTTCGCAAGCTTATACTTTCTTGCCGGACTTGCAAGAAAAAGCTATACAAGCTTTACTTCAAACTCTAGAGACGCCCTTTACCTTTGTCAATTCAGAGCAAGCTTGGGCTGCGCTCTTAGTGCATAGTGATCAGATAAATGTTAAAGCTTTCTTGAAAAAATGGAAGGTGTCGAATGACTTTATCAAATATGTGTATGATTTGACAGAAGCCTATAAGCTTGAAAGTTGGAGTTTAGAGAGCATTTATCGCTATGGGTTAGAAAAAGCTCTGCTGGTTGATCAGCTAAAAGTTGCCGCAGGGCAAGATGTTGATTGTGATCAGGCTTATATCTATGATGCTAAGCTCCAGATACATAACAAGTCAGAGCTCGCAGTAACTGGAAATGACATTATTCAAACATTTAATATCAAGCCAGGTCCGATTTTAGGGAAGCTGCTACATCAGATTGAAGAACAAGTCGTTAACAACCAATTAAAAAATGATAGAAACAAAATTTTAATATATATTAAGGAGATTCTATGATTACTCGTAAACAAGGTTCATGTACTACTATTTTGGTGGGGAAAAAAGCCTCAATTGATGGCTCAACACTTATCGCTCGTAATGACGATGGACATGAAGCACTGGATCCACAACGCTTTGTTGTTGTTCAACCAGATCAACAACCGCGTCATTATAAAGCTGTGTTAAGTGCTTTGGAACTGGACCTTCCAGAAAACCCAATGCGTTATACTGCTACACCAAATGCTGTTTTAACAAGCGGAACTTGGGCTGCTGCAGGGATTAATGCTGCAAATGTTGCAATGTCAGCTACAGAAACAATTACAACAAACCCACGTATCTTAGGACTTGACCCTTACAATGAAGAAAGCGGCATGGGAGAAGAAGACTATGTTACTCTTGTCTTGCCTTACATCCACAGTGCGCGTGAAGGTGTTGAACGCTTAGGTGCTCTTCTTGATCAATATGGAACATATGAACCTAACGGTATTGCTTTTGCTGATAAGGAAGAAGTTTGGTGGTTGGAAACAATTGGTGGCCATCATTGGGCAGCAGTACGTATTCCAGATGATTCTTATGTGGTTGCGCCTAACCGCATGAACATTGATCATTTTGATTTTGAAAGTGAAGATACACTTTGTTCAAAAGATTTGAAAGAACTGATTGATGAAAACCATCTTAACCCAGATTTTGAAGGTTATAATTTACGTCATATCTTTGGTTCTAGCTCAGTTAAAGATAGTGTATATAACAATCCACGTACTTGGTATGGTCAAAACGCTTTGGGAACGCCAAGTGACGATCCTCAAAATCCAGAATTGCCATTCATCTGTAAAGCCACACGTAAAATTTCAGTAGAAGACATGAAATTTGTGCTCTCAAGCCACTTTGAAAATACTGAATTTGATACTTACGGTACAACAAATACACCGGAACAAGCACAACTTTTCCGTCCAATTGGGATCAACCGTAACCACAGTGTACACATTTTACAAATCCGTAATCATGTTGATGAAAAACTTGCAGGTATTCAATGGTTGGCATTTGGGGCAAATACCTTCAACCATGTCGTACCTTTCTACACAAATGTTGATGATACACCAGCTTGCTATCGTGATGCAACAGCGACATTTGACTTGAATAATATGTACTGGCTCAGTTGTACAGCAGCACTTCTTGGTGATACAGATTACAGCAAGTACGTTGATTTACGTGATACCTATGAATTGGCAACTGTAGGTAAATTCCGTGAAATCCAAAATAAAACGGATAAAGCGGGAGCTGCAGCAGACCTACAAGCAGCAAATGAAGAATTAGCAGCGTTTGCATTAAAAGCAATGACTGAAATGCTGGGGCGTATGGTAATTTCAGGTTCAAATCGCATGAAACTCCGTTATGATTTCAACGATTAATTCTGATAAAAAGCACTTATGTGCTTTTTTTTGTGCCATATACAAAATACTAAAAACTGTCTATCCCCTAAACGAGCGTAAAGTAGGTTCTTAGTTTTCAAAACATATTGTGCTAAAATAAAAAGAAGAAATTTATCTTACATTTTAATTTATTAAAAAGAAAGCAGGAAAATGCGTAAAACATTCCAATCAACAAAAGACTTTTTTAAAAATACGTTTCATTATTTTGGTCCCGTCATCTTTTTTCACCTCTTACTTTTACTCGTTGTAGTTCCGACATTAACAGCGACCACTAATTTTTTACTTCACCGTAAGGAGATTGATTATCTGGCTTATGATAATGTACTCTCGATTTTCAGTCAACATCCCCTCACAGCGTTTGCTCTAGTAGGTATTTTGGTCCTGATTGTAGTTTCGGTATTCTTAGAATTTACTTTTCTAACGATACTGGTTCACTTTGTGAAGCAAAAAGAAAAAGTCACAATTCCTGAGTTACTTTATGCAACATTTTCACGGTTGCGACATCTCAGACCCTCTCTTATCTTATTTTTCTTGTTTTATTTTATGTTAGTTTTGCCTTTAAGTGGTTTTGCCAGCGGTATAGACATTATTTCCGCTATTCAAGTGCCTAACTTCATCTTGGAGTTTATTGCAACTAACAATTGGTGGCTTTTGACAGCCTACATTTTACTGACTTTATTATCCATGTTTATTGGATACCGTCTAATTTTTGTTCTGCCGCTCATGATTTTGCAGCAGAAAAAACTTAGGACCTCATTGAGTGTCAGCTGGCAGATGAGCAAAGGAAAATTTAAAGTTTTCTTTTTCCGCTTTATAGCAATTTTCATCAGTTTACTGGCTTCTTTCTGGGTAATCAGTCAACTCTTGATTTTGTTGCAATCCGCAATTGATCATCACATGCCTCAAATAGCGTTAGCATCTGCGACGATGATTATGTTTATTATTCAAGTTTCAGCTTTACTACACATGCTTTTGTCACTGATTTTGATTTTCTATGTGGTCATTAATTTGTTAGAGGAATTAACACCAGAAGAAATCTATGTTGAGCTAAAAGCTTTTCAACTATTGCCTAAAGGTTGGCGTTGGATGAGCCGAAGTTTATTGGGGTTTTTTACAGTCCTGTTTATTGCGCTCATTGGTGTTTTTAACGTTTATTACCTCAGCCAGGATACCTTATCAAATCCACTTATTATTTCACATCGTGGTGTGTCCGAGAAAAATGGTGTTCAAAATACAATTCCCGCCTTGATTGAAACTAGCCAAACCTATCATCCAGATTATGTTGAGATGGATGTACGTGAAACAAAGGACAAGCAATTTGTTGTCATGCATGATGAAAATTTACGTCATTTAGCTGGAGTGAACAAGAAAGTAAATGAATTGACTTTAGCTGAACTCACCAAACTCACTGTCCGAGAAAATGGTAAATCTGCCCCTTTACCAAGCTTTGATGAATACTTGAAAGAAGCAGATAGGCTTGATCAAAAATTACTGATTGAAATTAAAATCCCGCTTAAGGAAGATGTCAATGCAGTAAGTAAAAATTTCTTGCAACGTTATAAAAAAGATATTGAAGCAAGAAAACATCAAGTACAATCTTTAAGCTTTGATTTGTCACGCAGTCTAAAAAATCATGATTCATCTGCTTTTGTATCTTACATTATGACCTACAACCTTATCGGAGTACCGAAAAGTAATGTTGATGCATTTTCAGTTGAAATATCGACATTGGATTCGGAATTTGTGGAAAAAGCGCACGATTATGGTAAAAAAGTTTATGCTTGGGATGTTAATGATGCCAATACAGTACAACGTATGCGTTTATACGATGTTGATGGCTTAATCACAGATGATATATCGGTAGTCAAGAAAACTATCGAAAATACGCAAAGCGGTATGAGCTTTGCACAGAAAATTCGCATTTACTTATTAGATTTAGGAAATGCAGATTTAACAGATCTGAGCTCAGATAGTTTTTCTAGTTTTAATGTGTAGTATTTAATGTTGAAAGGCAAAGGGTCAAGGCTCTTTGCCTTTCTTAACTTGTGCTATAATAAGTAAGAGTATTCAGAGAAAAAGATAGGATTTAGATAGAACATGGCAGATTTTTTAGTATCAGAATTAACAAAAAGCGTAGGAGATAAAACACTTTTTGATAAAATTTCATTTATTATACATAACCTCGATCGCATAGGGCTATTGGGCACAAATGGTACAGGTAAAACAACCTTGCTTAATACGATTGCGGGCATTCAAGGTTTTGATGGAGATGTTTCTCCATTTACTCACCCCCAAGATTATAAAATTACCTATTTGACTCAAGAGCCAGATTTTGATGATGAAGCAAGTATCATGGATACTGTTCTGGATGATTCACTTCCCCAAATGAAGGCCATAAAAAGATATGAAGCCGCACTTTTAAATATTGAAGATTTAAGCAAATTTGAACGTGCCCAATCTGATATGGATGCTTTAAACGCTTGGCAAGTAGAAGCAGATGTGAAAACAGTTTTAACAAAACTCAAATTGCCAGATTTTTCTTCAAAGATAGGCTCGCTTTCAGGAGGACAAAAGCGCCGTGTGCAATTAGCCCAAGCGCTTGTCAATCCGTCTGATTTACTTTTGCTTGATGAACCTACCAACCACCTTGATGTGGATACTATCGCATGGCTGCAAAACTATCTCAAAAATAGTAAGAGAACAGTGCTTTTTGTGACACATGATCGTTATTTTTTGGACAATGTGGCGACACGTATATTTGAGCTAGACAAGTCAAAACTCAAAGAATACCAAGGGAATTATCAAGATTATTTGGCGCAACGTGCTGAAGCAGAGGAACGTGAAGCTGCAAGCTTGCATAAAAACCAACAGCTTTACAAATCAGAATTAGCTTGGATACGCAAGTCTCCGCAAGCACGAGCAACTAAACAACAGGCACGTATTGACCGTTTTGAAAGCTTAAAAGAAGATGTACGTACAGATAAAGACTTGGGTGATGTAGACATCAGCTTGGCGACGACACGTTTAGGAAAAAAAGTCATTAATTTTGAAAATGCAGCTTTTGCATTTCCTGATCGTCCAATCTTTTCTGACTTGAACTGGATTGTACAGAATAAAAGTCGTGTTGGTATCGTTGGTGATAATGGTGTAGGTAAATCAACCTTGCTCAATATTATCGCCGGAGAACTTGAGTTGACATCAGGAACGATGGATATCGGTGAGACTGTTAAGATTGGATACTTCAGTCAAGAAATACGTGGACTTGAAGAGGATAAACGCATCATTAATTTCTTGGAAGAAGTAGCTTCCGCTAGCCAAAATACAAGCGGTGAGACAATTTCGATTGTTAATCTTTTGGAACAATTCCTCTTTCCTAGAAGTACACATGGGACTTTGATTCGTAAACTTTCTGGTGGTGAGAAGAAGCGCCTTTACCTCTTAAAAATATTATTAACACAACCTAATGTTCTGCTCTTGGATGAGCCAACCAATGATTTGGATATTGCAACTTTGACAGTTTTAGAAGATTTTCTTGCAAAATTCCCTGGCGCTGTAATTACCGTAAGTCACGACCGGTATTTCCAAGACAAGGTTTCCAATGAGCTCTTGGCTTTTGAGGATGGAAAAATTAACCATCTTTTTGGTGCTTATAGTGACTACTTGGCGACAAAAGTGGCAGCTCCTGTGGAAGTAGCAGCTCCGAAAGTTGATACACGCGTACGCGAAGATGCAAAACCAAAGATGACTTGGGCCGAGAAGCAAGAATGGGCAACCATCGAAGAAGATATTGCAAAATTAGAAGAACGAATAGAAGAAATTGATTCTGAAATGAACGAAAATGGTTCAGATGCCGGTATGCTTTCTACTCTTCAAAAAGAATTAGATCAAGTAACGACAGAACTTGAGACAAAATATGAGCGCTGGGAAATGCTCAGTGAAAAAATATAAAAAGCAAGCGAGTTCTTGCTTTTTTTGTTTCTTTTTCTATTTTGATTGTCATAATATATTTTTAGATATGAAATAGTAAAATAGACTATAGAATTAATTAATGATGAGGAATATGTACATTTATAAAAAATATACTTCCCCAAAAAGGGATTAGTTATTATTTTCAAATTGAAAAATCATTATTTAATAAATAGTTTCAATATAGATTTTTATTAATTACTTTTTTGTTAATATACTCTCCTAATTTTATCCATGATTTTTTATCAAAGATATTTTTAAAATAATAGTAGTTCTCTTGGTCTACATCATATCCGATTGTATCAGAAATAATTATATCTGCTTTTTTGTAATTCTCAGTTATTTCTATTAAATTTCTATTATAGATATTTTTCAATGT
>NZ_MUIZ01000046.1 GCF_002154895.1 Lactococcus petauri
ACATCAGACAGTGCATCCAGTGAATCCACAAGTACCTCGGATAGCGCATCAAACTCAGCATCTGATTCAAAATCAGAATCAATGAGTGATTCTACAAGCACATCAGACAGTGCATCAACATCAATGTCCGATTCAAAATCAGAATCAATGAGCACATCAGACAGTGCATCAAGCTCAGCGTCTGATTCAAAATCAGAATCAATGAGTGAATCTACAAGCACATCAGACAGTGCATCAAGTGAATCCACAAGTACCTCGGATAGCGCATCAAACTCAGCATCTGATTCAAAATCAGAATCAATGAGTGATT
>NZ_MUIZ01000047.1 GCF_002154895.1 Lactococcus petauri
CTTGTAGAATCACTCATTGATTCTGATTTTGAATCAGATGCTGAGTTTGATGCGCTATCCGAGGTACTTGTGGATTCACTGGATGCACTGTCTGATGTACTTGTAGAATCACTCATTGATTCTGATTTTGAATCAGACGCTGAGTTTGATGCGCTATCCGAGGTACTTGTGGATTCACTAGATGCACTGTCTGATGTACTTGTAGAATCACTCATTGATTCTGACTTAGAATCTGAAGCTGAACTTGATGCACTGTCTGATGTGCTCATTGATTCTGATTTTGAATCGGACATTGATGTCGATGCAC
>NZ_MUIZ01000048.1 GCF_002154895.1 Lactococcus petauri
AAGCTGAACTTGATGCACTGTCTGATGTGCTTGTAGATTCTGATTTTGAATCGGACATTGATGTTGATGCACTGTCCGATGTACTTGTAGAATCACTCATTGATTCTGACTTAGAATCTGAAGCTGAACTTGATGCACTGTCTGATGTACTTGTAGAATCACTCACTGATTCTGAATTAGAATCTGAAGCTGAGCTTGATGCACTGTCTGATGGACTTGTAGAATCACTCATTGATTCTGACTTAGAATCTGAAGCTGAACTTGATGCACTGTCTGATGTGCTCATTGATTCTGATTTTGAATC
>NZ_MUIZ01000049.1 GCF_002154895.1 Lactococcus petauri
ACATCAGACAGTGCATCCAGTGAATCCACAAGTACCTCGGATAGCGCATCAAACTCAGCATCTGATTCAAAATCAGAATCAATGAGTGATTCTACAAGCACATCAGACAGTGCATCAACATCAATGTCCGATTCAAAATCAGAATCAATGAGCACATCAGACAGTGCATCAAGCTCAGCGTCTGATTCAAAATCAGAATCAATGAGTGAATCTACAAGCACATCAGACAGTGCATCCAGTGAATCCACAAGTACCTCGGATAGCGCATCAAACTCAGCATCTGATTCAAAATCAGAATCA
>NZ_MUIZ01000050.1 GCF_002154895.1 Lactococcus petauri
CATCAATGTCCGATTCAAAATCAGAATCTACAAGCACATCAGACAGTGCACATCAGACAGTACATCAAGTGAATCCACAAGTACATAGTGATTCTACAAGTACATCGGACAGTGCATCAACATCAATGTCCGATTCAAAATCAGAATCAATGAGCACATCAGACAGTGCATCAAGTGAATCCACAAGTACCTCGGATAGCGCATCAAATTCAGCGTCTGATTCAAAATCAGAATCAATGAGCACATCGGACAGTGCATCGACATCAATGTCCGATTCAAAATCAGAATCAATGAGCACAT
>NZ_MUIZ01000051.1 GCF_002154895.1 Lactococcus petauri
TGATTCTGATTTTGAATCAGATGCTGAGTTTGATGCGCTATCCGAGGTACTTGTGGATTCACTGGATGCACTGTCTGATGTGCTTGTAGATTCACTCATTGATTCTGATTTTGAATCAGACGCTGAGTTTGATGCGCTATCCGAGGTACTTGTGGATTCACTGGATGCACTGTCTGATGTACTTGTAGAATCACTCATTGATTCTGACTTAGAATCTGAAGCTGAACTTGATGCACTGTCTGATGTGCTCATTGATTCTGATTTTGAATCGGACATTGATGTCGATGCAC
>NZ_MUIZ01000052.1 GCF_002154895.1 Lactococcus petauri
AATCAGAATCAATGAGTGAATCTACAAGCACATCAGACAGTGCATCCAGTGAATCCACAAGTACCTCGGATAGCGCATCAAACTCAGCATCTGATTCAAAATCAGAATCAATGAGTGATTCTACAAGCACATCAGACAGTGCATCAACATCAATGTCCGATTCAAAATCAGAATCAATGAGCACATCAGACAGTGCATCAAGCTCAGCGTCTGATTCAAAATCAGAATCAATGAGTGAATCTACAAGCACATCAGACAGTGCATC
>NZ_MUIZ01000053.1 GCF_002154895.1 Lactococcus petauri
GCGCATCAAACTCAGCATCTGATTCAAAATCAGAATCAATGAGTGATTCTACAAGTACATCGGACAGTGCATCAACATCAATGTCCGATTCAAAATCAGAATCAATGAGCACATCAGACAGTGCATCCAGTGAATCCACAAGTACCTCGGATAGCGCATCAAATTCAGCGTCTGATTCAAAATCAGAATCAATGAGCACATCGGACAGTGCATCGACATCAATGTCCGATTCAAAATCAGAATCAATGAGCACAT
>NZ_MUIZ01000054.1 GCF_002154895.1 Lactococcus petauri
GGGATGCCTGGACAGCAGAAGATAACTTTGATTCCGCCTTGGATAAAGATGGAAATGCGGTCGACTTCTCACAAGTTAGTGTAGATGCTTCAAAAGTTGATACTTCTAAAGCAGGAACATATGATGTCACTTATACTTATGATGGCGTTACAAGTACAGCCAAAGTCACAGTTAAAGACAAGCAAACAGCGGTAAATGTGCATGACTCTACTCTTTATGTAGGGGATGCCTGGACAGCAGAAGATAACTTTGATT
>NZ_MUIZ01000055.1 GCF_002154895.1 Lactococcus petauri
GATGCACTGTCTGATGTGCTTGTAGATTCACTCATTGATTCTGATTTTGAATCAGACGCTGAGCTTGATGCACTGTCTGATGTGCTCATTGATTCTGATTTTGAATCGGACATTGATGTTGATGCACTGTCTGATGTGCTTGTAGAATCACTCATTGATTCTGATTTTGAATCAGATGCTGAGTTTGATGCGCTATCCGAGGTACTTGTGGATTCACTGGATGCACTGTCTGATGT
>NZ_MUIZ01000005.1 GCF_002154895.1 Lactococcus petauri
TGACAGTTGGTATACAAGAAGTTAACTTCTCGCATATAGTCATTCTACTTTATTCAGTTTTCAAAGGTCTATCGCTCTCGTAAGAGATACGCTCTCTCGCGACAACTATTATATTCTATCAAACTCACTCTGTTCTGTCAAGAATAAACTGTGATTTTTCTCCCTTTTTTTTACACTCGTTCGGAAAACCCCGCCGTTGTCACGTTTAAAGACTATAAAAAAACCAGACACTTTGGGGGCTGGTTTCTTGTTTTTTATCTTTTTCCTTCAAGATAAACCATCAAAATGGAAATATCGGCAGGATTTACTCCTGAAATACGACTTGCTTGGCCTAAAGTTTCAGGATTTATTTTCTTGAATTTTTGGCGTGCTTCCGTTGCGATACTGTCTAATGCATCCCAATTCATATTTTTAGGAATGCGTTTAGCTTCTAAACGGTGCATCTTTTCAACTTGTTCTTTTGCTTTTTTGATGTATCCCTCATAGGTAACTTCTGTTTCAATAAGTTCAATAACAGTTCGATCAAGTTTCTCAGAAGATTCACCGACAAATCTAACTACATCAGAATACTTCACTTCAGGACGTTTTAAAAATTCAATACCCGTCAAAGCATCTTTGATTGGCCCAAATCCCATCATCCCAAGTTTTTCTTGCGTATCGGCAAGTGGTTTAAGTTTTTCTTTATTGAGACGAGCAATCTCTGTTTGGTAAGAAGTTAGTTTATCTTGGAAAGCGTCCCAGCGTTCGTCACCAACTAAGCCAATTTCTCGTCCAATAGATGTCAAACGCATATCTGCATTGTCATGGCGTAAAATCAAACGATATTCAGCACGAGAAGTCAGTAAACGATAGGGTTCTAAAGTTCCTTTAGTCACAAGATCATCAATCATTACACCGATATATGCATCACTTCGTTTAAGGATGAGCTCTTCTTTACCTTGAACTTTAAGACTTGCATTGATTCCTGCAACCAAACCTTGTCCAGCTGCTTCTTCATAGCCAGATGTACCATTTGTTTGTCCTGCAGTGAAAAGTCCTGAAACTAGTTTCGTTTCCAGTGTTGGACGGAGCTGGTGAGGTAATACCACATCATATTCGATAGCATAGCCAGTACGCATCATTTTTGCATCTTCTAAACCAGGAATAGAACGGACCAAATCAAACTGAACATCTTCCGGTAAACTTGTGGATAAACCTTGGATGTATACTTCTTCTGTATTCCGCCCTTCTGGTTCTAAGAAAAGTTGGTGACGGGGCTTATCTGCAAAGCGTACAACTTTATCTTCTATAGAAGGACAATAACGCGGGCCGACACCTTTGACAATCCCTGAAAACATTGGAGCACGGTGCAAATTTTCTTGTATAATCTCATGTGTTGTCTTACTTGTATACGTCAGCCAACAAGGAATTTGCTCTGTAAGGTAATCTTCATCTTTTGACAAAAAGCTAAAGTGATTAGGCTTTTCATCCCCTGGTTGAATCTCTGTCGCATCGTAATTAATACTTGATGAGAGTACACGTGGTGGCGTTCCTGTTTTAAAGCGTCCAATTTCAAAGCCCAAATTGCGTAAGTTATCAGCCAAGCTGACAGAGGCTAGCGAATTATTTGGTCCTGAGGAATATTTAAGCTCACCGATGATAATTTCACCACGTAAAGCAGTTCCTGTAGTAACAATAACTGCTTGGGCAGCATACTTCGCCCCCGTTGTAACTTTTACGCCTGTTACTTTTCCATCATCAACCAAAATTTCTTCGACCATAGCTTGACGTAAGGTTAGATTCTCTTGATTTTCTACTGTATGCTTCATTTCTTGCGAATATAGTGCCTTGTCTGCTTGTGCACGTAAGGCACGGACAGCAGGCCCTTTACCGGTATTCAACATCTTCATCTGAATATAGGTCTTGTCAATATTTCGCCCCATTTCGCCACCTAAGGCATCAATTTCACGAACAACTATTCCTTTGGCAGAACCTCCGATTGAAGGATTACAGGGCATGAAAGCAACCATGTCGAGATTAATTGTTAATAGAAGGGTTTTGGTGCCCATACGAGCTGAAGCGAGTGCTGCTTCTACACCAGCATGTCCCGCGCCGATCACTATGACATCATATTTTTCTTGAAATTCCATAATTTCTCCATTTTTACAAAACAAAAAGCCAAAGCCAGTGAAAAATACATGCTAAAAAGCACATATCTTCCCGAGCCTTGACCATCGAGTTTTTATGATAGGACTATTTTAACTCTTTTCAAAAATTTTTTCAAGAGTATTTTCCTATTTATTTTTACGATACTGCTTCACCATCACGATACAAGACCAACGAAGCAAGTTCCTCTACTGTTCGTGCTGAGCCTTCTGGTAGTATTCTGTCTTTTTCTCGAGATGTCGGATCATATTTGCCAGAATAATCAATCGTGCCGTTCCTTAATTTGACCGGAATAGGTGTGCCTTTAGGATATATTTCAAATCGGGAACCATTTTCAGGAGCAATACCTTCCAAATACATCCACAAATAAATCTGTCCTGTTTGTTCATTTATACCTCCATATTGGAGATAAAAATCCCGTTTCTGCTTCGTCACTTTTGAATCCAAAACACGTGCTCTTCTGCCATCAATATCACTTTCATAATTAACCCAATCCCCATGAATAGTTTCAAAATTTCCCATCTTTATTTGCTCAATATTAACTGTTTTTGCTGGGCTGTATTGGTCTGCTTTCGCAAACTCTATTGTTGGCGCGACAACAGAATGTTCATCCTGTTTCACAGCAAAAATTAAAAGAACAGCAGTAAGAACTAATGTAACGTCTGTGATAACAAGCAGTTTTTTCAAGGAAAGCTCCTTTCCATTTCGATTAGAATTTGATTATAAAATAATTATAACAAAATAACTTAATCTTCAATAACGTTTTACTTGGAGACTTTTTGACATTAAAAGACTTCTAGCTTAATGGCTAAAAGTCTTTTATACTTGATTAATTTTTATCCCAAAATTTATTACAAAATTTAGGAGGTAATTCTCCAGAAGATTTACCATACGCCCAGCGTTTTTTCTCTACTGGAAGTACATGCCAATCTTCTAAAAGCATCAAACTTTGATAGCGTTGGAGATATCCTGCGCATTCTTCACACCAGATCTCATCTCCACTTCTCCAGAATGCAGCTAAAAGGTCATCTTGGCTTTTAAATTCTTTATAGCTTTTTGCCATTTTTAGCCATTCACTTTTGTACTTTTTCAAAGCTTGATAGAAGTCTTCATATTCATCTACTGATTGAATATCTTTTTGCCAGTCTTCAAAAAACCACCATGGTTCATCATAGCCTGACATTGTGATTACTCTATACATATTTCTTGTCCAGCTTCTTTTCTTTAATATACATCTCTTGTTATGTATTGTAACGAAAAAATATGCTTTTGAGAAATATTTTGCACTATTTTACAGATATGTCAATATTCTTAATGCAAAACGCAGCAAACTCCTCTAAACGTTCGGTCTTTTTAGTCAAGTGTAAGAAACCTACAACTGCTTCGAAGCCTGTAGATATACGATAAGTCACAACATCTGTGTTTTTCGCTGTTGTTTTAGAGTGCGCATTACGCCCACGCTTGAAATAAAGAAGTTCCTCTTCTGTTAGAAAGTCAACATCTTCCATTTTACGAATTAAGGCAGCCTGTGCTTTAGCGGAAACATATTGCGTGGCTTGTCGCTGAAGTTCTCCAGGTTTGGTTAATCCTTTATCGAGGAGATAATCTCTAACGAAAACTTCATAAACAGCATCTCCGATATAGGCGAGTGCTACACCATTTAATAACTCTGCATCTTTTTTATTCACGATGCCACCTCACACCTTGAGCAGTATCTTCAAGCACAATCCCTTGTGCCTTTAATTCATCACGAATCTTATCTGCCTGTGCAAAATCTCGTGCTGCTCTTGCCGCTTGTCTTGCTTCGATTAAGTCTTCAATTTCAGCATCTAATCTTGTATCTTGATTTTCAAAACGCAAACCGAGAATTAAGAGAACATCCTCAAAGAAGGCTTTAACTTCTAATCCACCATTTCCCTTATTTACCCAAGTGATAAAGTTATAAAAAACAGTTAAACCATTCGCAATATTAAAGTCCTCATCCATTGCTGTTTCAAACTCTGCTTTGAATTTAGCAAGAACTTCTAAGTCAGCCTGACCTTCTACTTCAAGATTGCGGTAAGCATTTTCAATCTTCTTGACATTATTTTCTGCATCTTGTACGGCTTCATCTGTAAAGTTAACAGGTCGGCGATAATGAGTCGTAGCCAAGAAAAAGCGGAGAACTGTTGGACTTACTACGTCGAGCATTTCATGCACGGTTTTAAAGTTTCCTAAAGACTTAGACATTTTTTCACCGCTAACATTTACAAATCCATTGTGCATCCAGTAGTTCACAAATTTTTTACCTGTTTTAGCTTCTGATTGCGCAATTTCATTGGTATGATGAGGGAACTCCAGATCAGCTCCTCCCGCATGTATATCTAAAGTATCCCCTAAAAGGTCACTGCTCATCACTGAACATTCGATGTGCCACCCTGGACGTCCTTCACCCCAAGGGCTTGACCAAGAAATTTCGTCTTTTTTCGCGGATTTCCATAAGGCAAAATCCGCTGGGCTTTCTTTACGTACTGTTTCTTCATCTGTTCGACCAGAAGCGCCTTGCAGCAGTTCTTCTAAATTTTTATTTGCGAGCTTAGCATAACCTTTTGATTTTGCAACACGGAAATAGACGTCGCCTTCGGCTTCGTAAGCGAACCCTTTATTCATTAAATCTTGAATAAAGGTAATCATCTTGTCGATATAGTTAGTAGCTCTTGGATTTACCGTTGCACGTTTAACATTGAGAGCATCTGTATCTTGATAAAATGCGGCAATATATTTGTCGGATAATTCAAGTGGTGTAAGATGTTCCTGAGAGGCTCCTTTGATAATTTTATCATCAACATCTGTAAAGTTAGAGACGTAAATCACTTCAAAGCCTCGGTATTCCATATATCTACGGATTAAATCGAAAGCAACAACAGATCGTGCATTCCCGATATGGATATAGTTATAGACTGTTGGTCCACAAACATACATCTTTATCTTATTTTCTTCGAGAGGATGGAACTCCTCGATTTTTCTTGTCATTGTATTATAGATGTGAAGCATGGTAGCTCGCCTCCCTTTTTTCTTCTATGGACGAAATTTTCTCTGAGTCTTTTTGTCCCTTAACTCGAACAACTTTTGCTGGAATACCTACTACTGTAACTTCAGGTGGGACATCACTTACGACAACAGCACCAGCACCGACTTTGGCATTTTCGCCAATTTCGATAGGACCAAGCAGCTGTGAGTGTGCTGATATTAAGGCCCCCTTACGCACCGTAGGGTGACGTTTTCCTTTATCTTTCCCTGTCCCTCCAAGGGTTACTCCGTGATAAAGTTTAACATCTGTTTCTACTATCGCTGTCTCCCCGATAACCAATCCAGAACCGTGATCGATAAAAACTCCGTGGGCAATCGTTGCTCCTGGATGAATTTCGATTTGTGTCCAAAAACGCCAAAACTGTGAATTCATACGCGCCCAAAGTTTAAGGTTATGTGTCCACAGCCAATGACTAAAACGATGTGCTGCTAAAGCTTTTACTCCCGGATAAGTCAAGAGAACTTCTAGCCCAGTTCGTGCAGCAGGATCATTTTCTTTTGTGACACGGATGGCTTCCTGCCAAAAGCCTCTCTTTTTATTTTTCATATTCATTTATTATAGCAAAAATCTATAGGAAAAGCGCATTACACTGCGCCTTCCTCCTTTTTATCACTCTGGTCGAGTTGTTGATAATTCTGGAAACTCTTCATCTATGACTGATGCTTTGCGTTCTCGGCGCTCAAATTTAGGACCAGAAATTTTTTCTTTATGATATCCACGGTGACCATTACCGTTCTTCCCATTACGACGTTCGCGTGGCTTATGCTCAGGTTCTTCATAGCCTTCTGGTTTTTCTAGCAAAGCACGTACTGAGGCATCAACACGACCTTTATCATCAACTTTTGTAATCTTAACTTTAACAACATCTCCAAGCTTCAAAGCATCTTCTACTTTGTTTGTGCGATTCCATGCAAGTTCTGAAATATGTACCATCGCATCAGTATGGCCAAAAAGATGAACAAATGCACCGAATTTTTCGATTCTTACAACCTTTGCTTCATACACATCGCCGACTTTGGCTTCGCGGACCAATTCTGTAATGATTTCTTTCGCACGGTTAATCGCTGTCTGATCAGGAGAAAAGATAGAACAAAGTCCATCTTCATCGATGTCAATTTTGACTCCTGTTTCTTCGATGATTTTGTCGATCGTTTCGCCGCCCTTACCAATAACAACCTTAATTTTATCCGCATCAATTTTAATCGTATCAATTTTAGGTGCAGATGGTGCAAGATTTGGACAGGGTTCCGAAATTGTGGCTTCAATCACATCTAATATTTCAAAGCGGGCGCGTTTTGCTTGTGCAAGTGCTTCTGCCAAAATTTCGGCAGTAATTCCTGAAATTTTGATGTCCATTTGTAAAGCAGTAATTCCCTCGCGTGTACCAGCAACTTTGAAATCCATATCGCCAAAGTGATCTTCCAAACCTTGAATATCTGTCAAAATAGTATAGTTGGAGCCGTCTGAGATTAAGCCCATAGCAATTCCAGCTACTGGCGCCTTGATTGGTACTCCTCCAGCCATCAAGGCTAATGTTCCTGCACAAATCGAAGCTTGTGATGAAGAACCATTTGACTCTAGTACTTCCGCAACTAAACGTACAGCATAAGGAAATTCTTCAAGTGACGGCATAACTTGCTCAAGCGCACGCTCACCAAGTGCACCATGCCCTATTTCGCGGCGACCAGGTGCACCATAACGTCCAGTTTCTCCCACTGAATACTGCGGGAAATTATAGTGGTGCATGAAACGTTTTTTATATTCCAGATCCAAGCCATCAATGACTTGTGCTTCCCCCATCGGAGCCAGAGTCAAAGTTGACAAGGCTTGCGTTTGCCCACGTGTAAAGAGAGCTGAGCCGTGTGTAATTGTATTCGGTGTAAAGTCGATTTCTGCTTCTAAAGGACGAATCTCATCGACTTTACGACCATCAGGGCGAATTTTATCCTCTGTTATGAGGCGACGGACTTCTGTATGTTCCATTCCCTCCAGAATCTCAGAAACATCACGCATAATGCGCTCAAACTCTTCATGTTCGGCATAAGCTGTTTCATATTCTGCTTTGACACGATCTTTAACAGCTTGAGTGGCCGCTTCACGCGCAAGCTTTTCTTCTACTTGTACAGCAGCTTGTAAGTCTTTATTATAGTCTGCAATAATTTGGGCTTTCAATGTTTCATCAACACGCAAAAGTTCAACTTCTGCCTTGTTCTTACCAACTTTGGCTACAATCTCATTTTGGAAAGCAATAAGTTCTTTAATTGCTTCGTGTCCTGCAAGGAGGGCATCGAGCATGATTGTTTCTGATAGTTCCTTTGCACCTGACTCTACCATATTGATCGCATCAATATTCCCAGCGACAGCAAGATCCAAATCAGACTTTTGCATCTGTGCAACATCGGGATTAATGACAATTTCACCATTGATATAGCCCACTTCAACACCCGCAATCGGACCGTCAAAAGGAATATCTGAAATAGCTAATGCCAAGGAACTTCCAAACATCGCTGCCATACGCCCACTTGCATTTTCATCATAAGAGAGTACAGTATTGATTACTTGTACTTCATTTCGAAAACCGTCAGCAAACATTGGGCGTATAGGGCGATCAATCAACCGGGCAGTCAGAGTAGCATAAGTGGATGGTCGTGCTTCACGCTTATTAAAACCTCCAGGAAATTTTCCTGCGGCATACATTTTTTCTTCATAATTAACTTGCAAAGGGAAAAAGTCACCGTTTGCCATTTTTTTCGACATGGTCGCTGCAGTTAGCACGGTTGTGTCTCCATAGCGAACAATAACTGCGCCATTGGCTTGCTTGGCAACTTGACCTGTTTCAACAACAAGCTCGCGTCCTGCAAAATTCATTCTGAAAGTTTCTTTTGTCATGTTTTCTCCCACTTTTCGAGATTTCAGTGCTTCTCATTTCTATCCAAAAATCAATTTGCTTTCTCAAAAGTAAACTCATTTTTGTATAGAATAGCACTGTGCTCATTATACTATATTTTTGAGGATAAAAAAAGCTTTGTAAGAGCAATCTATAACGGTTTTAGGCATTCGGGCGCCACAAAAGAAAACGCTCACTTTCCAATGAAATTTTTAACTTCTCTTATAAAAAGGATTGTAAAAAATAATCATTCTCTTCATACAAAAAAAAGCAACTGTACGTTGCTTTTTGGTAAAGGTATATTTTTACTTTAAGTATCTCAATACATTTTTCCATTGTATCAGCTAAGCAGATAACTATTCTCGCTTTTTATCCATTTCATGCCAAAATTTATGTTTTTCAAGCATATAAGCAAGAACATCGGTTTGGTAAACTTGCTCCAAAAAACTTCTAGAAAGTACTTCGTTTGCTTTTCCTTGTTTTACTATTTTTCCCTCATATAAAACTAGAACATTTTCTGAAAAAGACAGAGCTAAATTAATATCATGAAAAACAGCAATGATGATTTGATTTTGAGCAAAATACTCATCAATATTGCGCAACATTTCTAGTTGATAATAAATATCCAAATGATTATTGGGTTCATCCAATAAAACAATCTGAGGGTTCTGTAATAAAGTCCGGGCTAAAAAGACACGCTGCAGCTGGCCGCCAGAAAGTGTTGACAGTTGTTGATCTTTTATCGTATCCAAATCAAATGCGGCTATTACTTCGGCTACACGTGCTTTATCTTGGGCGCTTGCCACTGCCATAAATCGTTTTCTCAGCTGGGTGTAGAGTCCCATCATCAAAGTTTCGTAGACGGAATAAGAAAAATATACAGCTGGATTTTGAGAAAGAAGAGCCACTTTTTCTGCTAATTCAATTCTTTTTAATGTGGTCAATGATTGTTCGTTTAGCTCAATTTTTCCTTGATATTTTAGCAAACCAGCTAGACTCTTTAAAAGCGTTGATTTCCCACTACCGTTTGGTCCTAAAATTGCTAACCTTTCCCCTGCCTTGACAGAAAAATTAATATCAGAAAGAATCTCTTTTCCCGAATACTCAACCTTCATATTTTCAACTTTTAACATCTCATACTTGTCCTTTTCTAAAGAAAATATAGCAGAAAAATGGCGCACCAATGAGGGCTGTTACTGCTCCAATTGGTAATTCTCTTGTTTGGAAAACACTTCTTGCTACAGTATCTGCAAGAACACAGAGCAGGCCGCCTATAAGTGCTGAGCTTGGAAGAACCCACTTATGTGTCGCACCAAACAAACGACGAGCGATATGAGGTGCAATCAAATCGACAAAACCAATCACTCCCGTCATTGCTACGCTGGCTCCTGTGAGCAAAGTCGATAAGCTAATTAAAATAACTTTCGTCCGTTTGACTTCTACTCCTTGACTCAAAGCAAAGGTATCACCAAAACTCAAAATATCCATTTCTCGGTGAAAGTAAAGTAAGCAGACGAAACTAAAGACAAAGAGTAAAGTGAGGAGCTGTACGTTTTCCCATGAAGCTCCTGAAAAACTCCCCAATTGCCAGAAAATGATACGTTGCATATAATCCGGCGAAAAGGTCATCATTAAAGTTAAAAAAGAATTAACAAACAAAGAAAATACCATTCCCACCAAAATGATAGTTTGATTATCTAATGATTGGGAAAATTGTTGAGCAAAGAGTAAAACGATAAAAACAGTTACAAATCCAAAAGCAAAGCCCGCAAGGCTCATCGAAATAGAAGTGCTCATAAAATTAATACCGAGTAACATCACAGTCGAAGCGCCTAATGAAGCACCTGATGATACGCCTAAGGTATAGGAAGAGGCTAAAGGATTTTGTAAAAGTGATTGCATCACTGTTCCACTAGCACCCAAGGCTAATCCGACAAGAAAGCTAAGCAAAATCCGAGGCATGCGAACTTCAAGAAGAATACTTTGCAAAAGAGGAGCAGAATCTTTCCCTCTGCCCAATATCATATTCATTAAATCACCGACTGATATCGGAGCACTTCCTATTTGAAGGCTTAAAAGCATTGCCAGTAAAGACAGGGCCAAAAGCATCACAATAATGCTTATTCTATTCTTATTTGAAGTTTTTGAATACATCAGGATATACCGCTTTTGCCATTTCTGTCATTGCTTTTATTACATGTTGATTAGGAAGCGAGCTTCTTTCGTTATCAATAGAATAAACGGCTTTATTTTTTACTGCCTTCACTTCTTCCCAACCTTTCAATTTTAAAATGTCGTTAATAGGATCCGGAACATATTCAACATTTGTTAATATTACATCTGGATTAGCCATAATTGCTGCCTCTTCTGAAACTTTGATGGCTCCTGTTTCTTTGACCATCACATTCTCAGCTCCAATTGTTTCAATCATTTCATTGATATAAGTGTCCTTTCCCATACTATAAATTTCTGGGGAAGCCGCGATTTCAAACAGAACCCTTTTCTTATGATTTATTTTTGCAGCTTGTTCTTTAAAAGCAGAGATATCCTTCTCCATCTGACCAGTAAGTTGTTCTCCTTTTTCTTTTTGGTTTAAAGCTGTCGCCACGAGACGAATATTGTTTTCAATTTCTTTAAAATTCTTTTCAGTAGGTAGGACGACAACACTCGTTCCTTTATCTTGTAGCTTCTTAATTTTATCTTCCGATTGGAACAGGGTCAAATCACTCACAAATAAAAGTTCTGGCTTGAGCGCCATTATTTTTTCAAGATCCAAGTTCATAAGGTCTGTCTGCTGCACATTTTCCAAACCCTTAACATACTTGGGGCTTTGCGTATCTACAGCAATGAGTTTATCTTTTTGCCCCAGATCGTTAATCACTTGTGTCACCGCAGGTGAGAGTGACACAACTCTCTGAATATTGTTGGGAATTTTTACTCTCTCACCTTGTGGTGTCGTAATTTCAACTTTAGATGAGTTTGCTTCCTGAGTCACGTGTTTATTTTTTGTACATGCTGATAGACTAACCACCATAAACAGCAAACCAATTATCGTTAGTGTTTTCTTTTTCATTTGTTCTCCCTCACTAAAAAAAGCTCTCATCATGTAAAGCCCTTATTTTTGAAACCAAGGCCCTTGCTAACAGTGTCACCCACAAATATGACTTAGTCTGGTCCCTCACAGCCATTTAAGTGCTGCTAAGAAGTTACCCTCTTTCCATACTTGCCGCTGTTCTTGTATTATTTTTATTTATCTCATCTTGAGACATAACATTCCTCTTATTTTACCATGTCCACACTTAACTTCGGTAACTAAAACACTTGGCTTACTACAGAGGATATATAAGATAATGAGACAACTCTAAATATCAAACATCTTCCATTAAAAATTTTTTTATTTTAACCATTACCTATATAACGTGAAACCTTTCACGTAAATAGCGCTATGAAATCCCCCTCAAATTTGATAGAATAGACATATCATAATATTATAGGAGAAAAACTGTGACTTATTCTGACGCACAACTTAAACTTTTTTCACTGAACTCGAATCCTGAATTAGCTGAAAAAATTAGCAAAATTATGGATGTTCCTTTGGGGAAAGTAACTTCAAAACAATTTTCTGACGGAGAAATCATGATTAACATGGAAGAAAGTGTTCGTAATCATGATGTTTATATTATCCAGTCAACAAGTTGGCCAGTCAATGACAACATTTGGGAATTGTTGATTATGATTGATGCTTGCGTCCGTGCATCTGCACATTCAGTCAATATCGTTATGCCATACTTTGGTTATGCGCGTCAAGACCGAACTGCTTCAAGCCGTGAACCAATCACAGCTAAGCTTGTAGCTGATATGCTCGTCAAAGCTGGAGCAGATCGTGTACTCACTTTAGACATCCATGCAGTTCAAGTTCAAGGTTTCTTTGATATTCCTGTCGATAATCTCTTTACTGTACCGCTTTTTGCTGAGTACTACATGAATAAAGGGTTGTCTGGCGATGACGTTGTCGTTGTTGCACCTAAAAACTCAGGTATCAAACGCGCGCGTAGTCTTGCGGAATATTTAGAAGCTCCTATTGCCATCGTTGACTATGAAGATGACGATGCAAAACGTGAAAATGGTTATATCATCGGTAATGTTGAAGGGAAAAAAGTTATTCTTATTGATGATATCCTCAACTCAGGTGTAACATTCTCAAATGCTGCTTCTGTCGTGCGCGAAGCAGGTGCTGGAGATGTTTATGCCGTAGCAAGTCACGGTCTCTTCACTAAAACGGCAGCTGACTTACTTGAAAAGTCTGGAATTTGTGAAGTTCTCGTCACAGACTCGGTAGCTACTAAAAATCGTAAACCTAACAATGTAAAATACCTTAGTGTCGATAAACACATGGCAGATGCAATTCTTCGTATTCATGAAGGACGTCCTGTATCTCCGCTCTTCAAATTTGATAAAAATCAAGACTAAAGTCTATTCTGAACAATATTTAAGTTCATTCAGCACCAGCTTTTAGCTGGTTTTTTTATATGAAAAAAAGCCACGCTGGCAAAACGAGACTTCATATTCAGGAAATTTTTATCGATATTTTGATTTGCCATATCCAATATATCATATTTGCTTATCAATAACGTTACCTTTTGTTAACAGAGCTAGAAATGGTTAGCTATCTCTTTTTTTATCATTCTTTTCTTTATAATTTTCTTCCTTTATTTTTTTGTCCTCAAGAGTAAATCCTTTTGATTTGAGATAGAGAAAGAGTTCTTGAAATAATGGATTGATTTGACAAATGAGTTGAAGCATTCGTGCAAAGAAAAAAAGTAAAGAACTATTGATAACAAATTCTATTTCATGGTTGTACATTTTTACATTTGAAAACTTGTAAAACTCGAAAACACCCCAAAAGATTGCTATCGTTACAACATCAATCACTATTCTTTTCTTCAAAGGCGGATCCATTTTTTCGCCATCCTTGAGCCATGTTAATCCTAAAATAATTACAATTAATGCCGAGATACCTAATAAGTTATATTCCATTTGTCTGCTCTTCCTTTCCTATAAGACTGTTTACCAGCTTAAATTTATTATATCCTTCATTATTAGATTGTTCCACTTCGTTTAAAAAATTATACTTTAGCCTTTGTCAGTGTTATAATTGGTATAGGCAGATCACAATAATATAATTAATACATCTTTCAAAGGTCACCTCTCTGCCTAGGTGGCTTTTTTCATAACCTGTACTTACTTTAGTCACTTCTTTCTCCTCTTATAACTTCATTTATCTAAAAAATTAGCGGAAGCGTTCGAATTTCAGAAAAAAAATATAAAACATGGTAATATAGAGATAATGGAAACTTACGATTATCATTAAGCTTTCGTATAGAGTACATAAATGAAATACACACATTTATTAAAAGGTTAAGTTAATAGAACCTTACATGTCCTTGAAATAAGACTTTTAATAGAAACTCGAAAGAGAGGAAAGAACAATTATATATCTAGATAATGCCGCAACAACACCGATACTTCCTGAAGTTGTTGATGTCATGACGGAAGTTCTTGCTAACAATTTTGGCAATCCGTCCAGTACGCACACTTTTGGTCGCCAAGCGAGCCAACTCGTACGTCAGGCACGAGAAACAGTAGCTAAGGCACTTCAAGTTTCACCTGGAACAATTACTTTTACTTCCGGCGGAAGTGAATCCAACTCCACCGCTTTGGTCGGTTACGCTTTAGCCAACCGTCAAAATGGTAATCATATTATCACCACTGTCTTAGAGCATCCATCAGTACTTAATGCCCTTGACTACTTGAAAACACGTCATGGCTTTGATATTACTTTTGTTCAACCCAAAACTGATGGCTCATTCCCCGCCCAATTGATTGAAAATGAATTGCGGGAAGAGACAATTCTTGTTTCAATGATGATGGCCAATAATGAAACTGGGCAACTACTTCCCATCAAAGAAGTGGGGCAACTTTTAGAAAATCATCAAGCTGTTTTTCATGTTGATTCAGTACAAACAATGGGTAAAATCCCCGTACATCCTGAGGAGCTAAAAATAGATTTTCTATCAGCTAGTGCTCACAAATTCCATGGTCCAAAAGGTGTTGGCTTTCTTTATCATCGTTCCGGACTAAAATTTGACAGTATTATACACGGCGGCGAACAAGAAGAAAAACGACGTGCAGGTACAGAAAATCTTCATTCTCTTTTGGGTATGGCAAAAGCACTACAAATTGCAACAGATAACATGAGTGCTAATTATGCCCATGTTGAAAAACTGAAAGCTTCACTTCTAGACGATCTTGCAGATATTGAGTATTATACACACGAATTTGGTCCGAGTATGCCACATGTTGTAAATATCGGGTTCCCAGGGAAAAATCATGATTTATTACTCGCAAAACTTGATCTTGCTGGTGTGGCAATTTCAACTGGTTCAGCCTGCACCGCTGGAACAGTTGATCCTTCTCATGTTCTCGAAGCTGTATATGGTAGTGAATCACCAAAACTTAAAGAAAATATTCGTGTTTCTTTTTCAGAACTCAATACTGAAGAAGAAATTCACAATTTTGTTCAAACACTAAAAGAAAGGGCACTATAAAAGATGGCTTTTATTACTGAAAAAAAACTTGAGGGCTGCAAATACAGCTACACATTATCACCAAAAGTTAAGAAATTTACTCTCAAAGACACAACTTTTTCTCAAAATAATATTGGAAACTTTGAATTTAAACGTATACTTGAAGAAGTTCCAAATTCTGGTCAAGGTTTTCTCCTTAAAATTATTATTAATCCTGATTTAACAGGTTTTAAACTATCAGTTACTGATAAATCTGGATTACGTAATGTGAATATCTTTAAAAATGCTAGCGAAATTATCCAAGAAAAATTTTATTTCCAAATGGATACTTTTGTTGATCGTGAAATCTTTATTAAAAATGAAGTCTAAAAAAACTCCCAAATGGGAGCTTTTTTATTTTCTAATCTCAAACCCATTCATCAAAAAAACCTCACAAAATGTGAGGTTTTTTTAGGAAGTGAGTTCACTTCAATAATTCTTAACGAATTATGCTTTGATTTCAGCTACGATACCTGAACCAACAGTACGTCCACCTTCACGGATAGAGAAAGTAGTTCCTTGTTCGATGGCAACTGGGTGGATAAGTTCAACATCGATGTGAACGTTATCACCAGGCATTACCATTTCAGTACCTTCTGGAAGTTTAACTGAACCAGTAACGTCAGTTGTGTGGAAGTAGAATTGAGGACGGTAGTTGTCGAAGAATGGAGTGTGACGTCCGCCTTCTTCTTTGCTCAATACGTAAACTTCACCTTCGAATTTAGTATGTGGAGTGATTGAACCTGGTTTAGCGATAACTTGACCACGTTCGATTTCGTCACGTTGAACACCACGGAGAAGTACACCAACGTTATCGCCGGCAAGACCTTCGTCAAGTGTTTTACGGAACATTTCGATACCAGTAACGACAGCTTTTTTAGTGTCTTCTTTGATACCAACGATTTCGATTTCGTCGTTGACTTTAACAGTACCACGTTCGATACGACCTGAAGCAACTGTACCACGACCAGTGATTGAGAATACGTCTTCGACTGGAAGCAACAATGGTTTGTCAGTGTCACGTTCTGGAGTTGGAATGTATTCGTCAACGATGTCCATAAGTTCTTCAACTTTAGCAACCCATTGAGGTTCACCGTTCAAAGCACCAAGAGCTGAACCAGCGATTACTGGAGTATCGTCACCTGGGAAGTCGTATTCTGACAAGAGGTCACGTACTTCCATTTCAACAAGTTCCATAAGTTCTTCGTCATCAACGAGGTCAGCTTTGTTAAGGAATACGATAAGGTATTTAACACCAACTTGACGTGAAAGCAAGATGTGTTCACGTGTTTGTGGCATTGGTCCGTCAGTTGCAGCAACTACGAGGATCGCACCGTCCATTTGGGCAGCACCAGTGATCATGTTTTTAACGTAGTCCGCGTGACCTGGAGCGTCGATGTGGGCATAGTGACGTTTATCAGTTTCGTACTCGATGTGAGCAGTGTTGATAGTGATACCACGTTCGCGTTCTTCTGGCGCAGCATCGATAGATGCGAAATCAGTCGCTTTAGAGTAACCTTTGTCAGACAATACTTTAGAGATTGCAGCTGAGAGGGTAGTTTTACCATGGTCAACGTGTCCGATAGTACCAATATTTACGTGCGGTTTGCTACGGTCGTAAACTTCTTTAGCCATTTTAAAATGTCTCCTTTGAGAAAAAATATATTTTTTATAGGTAGCAGTGCTTTACACAAACTACCGTTCCATAACATTATACTGGATTTTCGCTTTAAATGCAAACTTTATTGCTATTTATCTGGCTTTTTTTGACTTTTCGTAGTAAAATATATAAAAAATGATAAGGAGTAATATCGATATGGGATTAACTTTTAGAAAACGTGATGATTTCGATAAAATGATGGATGATTTAGGCGTCTCAACCGGTAATTTAGACACTGATAAAGCAACAGCGAAAACTGAGAAGCAAGAAGATCCATTTGCAAAATTCTTAGAACCAAAAGAGTCTTCAAAATCTGAAACGGACAATTCTGGTAAATAGTGTGACATTTTACTAATTTATTGCTAGAATAGAACTGAGAATAATAAATATTGAGGAAACTATGGCTTACAAAAAGAAACAAAAATCTACTTTTCAAAAAGTGACGATGGTTGTTGTCGTTGCGATGCTGCTACTTATTGTCTTTAGCTCCCTAGCTATGGCTCTGTCTGCATTTTAAAAACTGCTTGAAGCAGTTTTTTATATTATAAAAAGCTTGGATATCCAAGCTTTTTATTTTATTCAAACCCATCAGTTAATACTTGAGGAAATTCATTTTTTACAATGGTAGCACAGCTTGAGCAAAGGGCATGTAAATGTTCATTTTCATCAGTCCCAACGGTCACATCTGTACGGCGGCAACGGTCACATACTTGACCTGCTGCTTGTTCCACAAGAATAGCTACATCATCAAATTTAACAGCTTCTTCTGGTGCTCCTTCATTTGATACAGAGAATTCTGAAACAATGAGAAGTTGAGCAACATTTTCATCAAGACTTACAAGAAGACTTGAAACCACTTCATTAGGATATACAGTAACTTTTGCTTCAAGTGATTTACCGATTAATTTTGCTTCACGTGCTTCTTCAAGCGCTTTAAGTACTTTATTTCGGAAATCAAGGAATGCTTCCCATTCACCGAGTAACTCTTCTGAGCCAGTGAAGTCTTTAACTTCAGGCATTTCAGCAAGATAAGCGAACTCTTCCGTTTCTGCTTCAAGGTATGACCAGATTTCTTCTGCTGTGTGCGGCAGAATCGGAACTAAAAGTTTTGTCAAATCTGCAAGCATTGTATACATCACGGTTTGCATTGAACGACGATCTGCAGCATTGGCTGCCTCGATGTATACCACATCCTTAGCAAAATCAAGATAGAAAGCAGACAAATCATTGGTCAAGAAGTTAATCACTTGCTTATAAACACTCATGAAATTGTATGAATCATAAGCTTCACGTACTGATTCTACTAGTGTATTGAATTTGACAAGCATATATTTATCAACACTACGTAAGTTTTCATAAGAAACCTCATTTGTGTTTTTATCAAAATCGGTAGTATTTGCGATTAGGAAACGCATTGTGTTACGGATTTTACGATAAACTTCTGAAACTTGATTAAGGATCTCCATAGAAACACGAACATCGGCTTCAGTATCGACAGAAGCTACCCAGAGACGAAGAATATCTGCCCCTAATTTTCCTGTCACATCTGAAGGTAAAATTGTATTACCAATAGATTTAGACATTTTACGTCCTTTTCCATCAAGAACAAAGCCTTGTGACAGAACTGCTTTGTATGGAGAAACACCGTTAACAGCAACTGAAGTTGTGATTGAAGAGTTAAACCAACCACGATATTGATCTGAACCTTCAAGATAAAGATCGGCAGGATAAGATAGGTAATCACGTTCGTTCAGAACACCATTCCATGATGAACCTGAATCAAACCAGACATCCATGATGTCTTTTTCTTTTGTGAATTTACCGTTTGGAGAACCAGGATGAGTGAAGCCTTCTGGTAACAACTCTTTAGCTTCACGTTCAACCCAAACTTTTGAACCGTGTTCCGCAAAAAGCTGGGCAACATGTTCTGTTGTTTCCGGCGTAATGATTGCCTCTCCATTTTCCGCATAGAAGATTGGCAGTGGAACACCCCAAGCGCGTTGACGAGAAATGACCCAATCTCCACGGTCACGAACCATATTATAGAGACGTGTTTTCCCCCAAGGGATAATCCAATCCACTTGTTCAATTTCACTTAGGATATTTTCACGGAAGTCATCAATCGATGCAAACCATTGTGGTGTTGCACGGAAAATAACGGGTTTCTTTGTACGCCAATCATGTGGGTAACTGTGCGTAAAGAAGTCAAGCTTCAGTAGAGCTCCTTTTTCTTCTAACCATTTACTTACAATTTTGTTTCCTTCATCGTAGAAGATACCTTCTAAACCAGGTGCTTCATCCGTATAGTAACCACGGTTGTCCACAGGTGATAGAACTTCAAGTTTATATTTACGGCTAAAGAAGTAGTCATCTTCACCATGACCTGGTGCGCTATGAACGAGTCCAGTACCAGAATCAAGTGTGACATAATCCCCATTCATAATTAATGACTCACGATCATAAAATGGGTGATAAGCCGTCATCATATCCATTTCAGAACCTTTAAGTGTTTGAATTACCGTTGGGTTTTCCCACTCTAAAGTCTCTGCCACCTTGCTAAGCATTTCTGAAGCAACAACAAATTTACGATTTCCTACTTCTACAACTGAATATTCGTAGTCTGGATGTACAAAAATCCCCATATTTGCTGGCAATGTCCAAGGTGTCGTTGTCCAGATAACAAATTCTGCATCTTCTGGTAACAAGCCCTTAACATCTTTTGCTTTGAAAGCCACAAAGATTGATGCCGAACGGACATCTTGGTATTCAATTTCCGCTTCTGCCAATGAACTTTCTGATGAAGGAGACCAGTAAATTGGTTTTTGACCTTTGTAGATATAGCCTTTTTCCGCCATTTTACCGAAGACACGAATTTGTGCAGCCTCATATTCTGGGAGAAGTGTCATATATGGACGTTCCCAATCTGCTAAAACTCCTAAAGACTTAAAGTCTGAACGTTGCATATCTACTTGCTTGAGCGCATATTTGCGACACTCCTCAAGATAGTCTAACATGTCCATTTCTTTACGGTTCATACCCGCTTTTGAAAGTTGTTGTTCGATAGGTAAACCGTGAGTATCCCATCCTGGTACATATGGTGCACGGAAACCAGACATGGATTTATAGCGTACAATAATATCTTTCGAAATTTTATTTAGGGCATGTCCAACGTGGATATTTCCATTTGCATAGGGAGGTCCATCATGCAACATAAACGATGGTTTACCTTCATTCAGTTCTTGACGTGCTTCATAAAGTTTAGCTTCTTCCCAGCCTTTTTGCCAGCCAGCTTCTTTATTTGGCAAGCCTGCTCGCATCGGGAAAGCCGTTTTCCCTAAATTCAATGTATCTTTAATTTTCATAATTTTTACCTTTCTTTTAAACTTTATCTGTTTACCAGTATCTCTAAACTCTCTGTTTCTTGCGTATTATCATTCTAATCCGCTAAAGCGGAAAGAATATTTCTTGGTTCACAACTCGCTTCGCTCCCTGCGTATTATCATTCTAATCCGCTAAAGCGGAAAGAATGTTTCTTGGTTCACAACTCGCTTCGCTCCCTGCGTATTATCATTCTAATCCGCTAAAGCGGAAAGAATGATAATAAAAAACGGTCTTCCGAAAAAGGACGAAAGACCGTGGTACCACCTTAATTTTTCTCACGAAAAGTGAGAACTCTTACGTACGTAACGTGTACAGCGTCTAAACTTACTTGACTTGGGCTTAGAATAATTTAGGTGATAATCCGAAAAACAGGGAATATGAGACTTCCATCAACTCTCACTTGCTGTAAATATATTTTTCTTTTCTTGTCCTAAAATTAAATTATTTATGTTCAGGTGCTTCTACTTCTGGAACTTCTGTTTGCATTTCTGGAAAAACTGGATAAGAAGTTTCTTCATTTTTTTCAGTTTCTGCAACTTTCCCTTCTTCTGAGGGTATTTTTTGAGTTTCCTCTTCAAGAGCAGGAGCCAAAACTTCTTTCACAGTCTGTGGAATTTCAGTTTCTTCAACTTCAACTATTTTTTCAGTTTCTTCCTTAACTGTAGGTTCTACAACAGTGTTTTCTTCAGCCTTAGCAGGTTCATCTTTAGCGATATTTCCTTGTAAAGATGTATCACTCAACTGCATATCCACAATTTCTTGAAGCTTTTCTTCAGGATTTGTAATATGTGAAGATGTTGCTTCTAGAGTATCTTGCCAATCTTCTGAATGAATACTTGCCAACTGAGCCTCAATGATTGAAGTCATACGTTGGTGATAAAGACGCATTTTACGTTTCAAATCATCTGTATCACGAACCAAGCGACGTGCATCATCCGAAGCTTGATTAAGGATTGTTCCTGCTTCTTTTTTAGCGGCTTCAATAATGAGCTGACCTTTTTGACTAGCTTCAGCAATAATGCTGTTTGATTCACTCTGTGCTTGAACACGTAAATTGTCGGCCGCATCTTGTGCAACGACAATAGATTTATTCAAGGAATCTTTCATATCATCGAAATATTTTACGCGTTCACGTAAAGCCTTAAGCTCACGCTCTTGATCTTTAATTTTTTGTGCAAATTCATCGTAATCACGAACAACGATATCTAAAAATTCTTCAATTTCATGTTTGTTGTAACCACGCATTTGTGTATTAAATGTTTTATTTTGAACATCTAAACTATTTAATGCCATAAGTACCTCCAATCTCCCAAGAGACTCTATCTTTTCTTATGATTCTTAGTAATTTCACATTCGATTTTCTGTTTACCTTTTTTGGTTTCACCTAAAATTCTTAGAATCTTAATACGACCTAGGCCACGAACACTGATTAAATCTCCTTGTTCGACAGTAAAATCTTTCTTTTCAATTTCAAGGTAATTTAATTTTACCTTTCTTGATTGTAACATATTTACGGCAAGATTGCGAGAAATCTCGAAAGTGCTTGCAATAATTTTGTCAATACGCATACTCGAAACTAAGACTACTTTCATTACCGAGGCAGCTTCTGTTTCTATCAGCTCTTCAAATGGTTTTTCAACAAATTGTACGGTGGCAGAACCAATTTTTTTGATATTATTCTGAAAGATTTCAAGAAGATGTTTGGAAACAAAAACTTGTGCCCTTCCTTCGCTTAAAATAATATCGCCAAGCTCTGAACGCCGAATTCCCGTTTGACCTAAGAAACTTCCTAAAATTTGGGAATGCTTGAGTTGATAAAATTTCTTAGCGTATAAAATTTCTAACAACGCTATGTCAAAGTCTGCGACATCTAACTGATAAAATTCAGGCGCAATAATAATCTTAGTGAGTTCGGTCTGGGCAATATCCTGAGTAGAAAAAATCTGAAGTTCCCGCTTATTTGCTAAAGATTCGAGAATTTCAACTTCTCTAGGATTTAGAAAATAAGTAGTAACTACAGAATAATTGTTTTCCACACGATCCATCCAGTCTAAGACACGATCAATAAATTGCTTTTCATCAGGATGAAAGTGTTGATATATATTTTCATGACTCATAAGAAGCGTAAAAGAAGTTGTTGAATAACTTGTAAAGCAATTACACCAAGCACGATTGTGAAATCTAATCCTGCAAAACGTAATGGAATACCTTCAAATAAGCTCAGATAAGGTCTTGAAATTTTGACAATAAAACGGCCTACAGCTGTATCATAAAGGCTTGGTATCCAACTCATCAGAGCATAAGCTACCAAAACCCATGTATAAAGACCAATCAGTCGAATTAAAATATATATAATCATAGTTTATTAAATATCGAAGTTCTCAAAGTTTTGCCCTGCCAAGATACTTAATTCTTGGGAAGCATCAACTGTGATATTCGCCGGTGTGAGTAAGAAAATTTGTCCGCCAACATTTTGAACATCACCATCAAGTGTAAATACAACACCAGTCAAGAAGTCAATTGAACGTCGTGCTTGGTTATCTGGCATAAACTTGAAATTAACCAAAACCGACTCTCCATTTTTAACGATGCGCGCAGATTCCATAATATCAGAATAGGCACGTGGCTCTTTGATGGCAATAACTTGTCCTGCATTTGTTGTGGCTTGATTCATCATAGGTTTTTGAACTTTTTTCTCTGTTGTTTTAGTGTTATTTGTTGTTGAAGAAAAGGGTGCTGGGCGTTTAGCAGTTGATTTTGCTTGCGCTGGTCTTTGAGGTTGAACCGGACGATTCATACCTGTGGCTTTCTTTTCTGTGTTTACTGTTGAAGACTTTTGCGGTTGTGGTTGTGGCTTTTGTGCCGCTACAACGGGTTCATCATACTCATCGTCGTCCTCTTCGAAAAATTTTTTTAATTTATCAAATTGATCTTTTAAGGCCATACTTCCCTCCGTTTTCAATGCTTAAGATTCTATACAAATTTTATTCAAAAAATGCTGTACCAATTCGAACAAAGGTCGCTCCTTGTTGAATTGCTCTTGTATAATCACGGCTCATTCCCATACTCAATTCAGTACAAGGAATATTAGTAATTTCTTTAGCCGCAATTTCGATTTGCAATTGCTTCATCGAAGCGAAAATGTTATCCAACTGCTCATTATCAGCATCAATCGGCGCCATCGTCATCAAGCCCACAATTTCCACATTATCTAACTGTGAAATTTCTGCTAAAGCTTGATCTATGTCTTCTGGCGCAAATCCATGTTTTGTCTCTTCACCTGAGATATTGACTTCGAGGAAACATTTTATCATATGTTCCGCACGTTTTTCAATTTCTTTGGCAAGCTTGACCGAATCTAAAGCATGAAAGTAATCAACTAAATTAATGACATCTTTTACTTTACGGCGTTGCAAATTTCCGATGAGATGCCAAGTAATATCTTTGTTTTCAAGAGCCTTATATTTTTCAAGAAATAAATCTGTACGATTTTCTGCTAAATGATGAATACCTGCTTCAACTACTTGTGCTGCTTTTGCAGTATCGACATACTTGGTTACGGCAATCACCTGAACGTCTTGATTTGAATAAGGAGATGTAGCTTTTGCCACATCTACCTTGTTCAAAATATTTTTAACATTTTCTGCTATACTCATTATTTACGGAAAAATGGTGGAGTATCGATATCTTCATCTGTAGATGGGATACCTGAGAAGCTTGTAACATTGGATGAGTTTTCACGGTTTTGATTTCCGTTTTGACGCGGTGAAGCATCACGACGAAGATCCCAATCGCCAAAAGCAGATCCTGATTTTTGTGTAGGAGCTTGTTGTGCTTGTGAAGGCTGTGAAGCTTGTGCTGGTCGTGAAGTTGGCGCTGAGGCTTGTTTCATCGAAGTATGTTGAAAGTTAGGTTGACGACGTGGTTCATCTACAACTGGAGCTGTAGATGTTCCTAAATATTCATCAGTTGCATCTTGTGAAACACCTGTTGCTACAACAGTAACACGAATTTCATCACTGAGTGAGTCATCAATAGATGTACCCAACAAGATGTTCACATCGTTACCTGCAGCTTGAATAACAATTTCTGAAGCATCTTGAGCTTCAATAAGACTCATATCCATACCACCTGTAACATTAAGAAGGACATTTTCAGCACCTTCAATTGTTGTTTCAAGCAATGGTGAGTAAATAGCTTTACGTGTTGCTTCAATGACACGATCTTCTCCAGTTGCAACACCGATACCCATGAGGGCATCTCCTTTGTTTGCCATAACTGTTTTCACATCAGCGAAGTCAAGGTTAATCATACCTGGATTTGTAATCAAGTCAGTAACACCTTGAACACCTTGGCGGAGAACATTATCTGCTTCACGCAATGCCTCTGTCAAAGGAGTTTTCTTATCAACGATTTCAAGCAAGTTGTTGTTTGAGATGATAAGTAATGTGTCTACATTTGCACGAAGATCTTCAATACCTTCTGTTGCAAAGTAGCTACGTTTTGAGCCTTCAAAACCAAATGGACGAGTTACAACTGCAACTGTCAAAGCACCAATTTCTTTTGCGATTTGAGCGATTACAGGAGCAGCACCTGTTCCTGTTCCACCACCCATACCAGCAGTGATGAAGACCATATCTGCGCCTTCAAAAGATTGGGCAATTGTTTCTGCAGATTCTTCTGCGGCACGGCGACCAACCTCAGGCTGTGCACCTGCACCAAGTCCTCGTGTCAATTTTGGACCAAGTTGAATTACTGTATCTGCTTTTGAACTGCGCAAAGCTTGTACATCTGTATTAGCTACGATAAAGTCAACGCCAGAAACGCCTTCTTCAATCATGCGGTTAACTGCGTTACCACCGCCGCCACCAACACCGATAACTTTAATTACAGCGCCTTGAGCGATTTCTGTATCAAATGAAAATTCCATGTTTTATTTCTCCGTTATTAAGTCGTTTTAGTCAAAAAGGTTTGAGAACATGTTGCGCATACGATCCACAACACCTTCTTTTTCTTCTTCAGGTTCAGCTGCTGGTTGAGCAACTGGACGAGTTGGAGCTTCTGTTTGGTAGAAGTTATTTTCTTCATAATCCATTGTATCTGTTGCCGGAAGAACAGGTTCTTCATATTGCGCAACAGGAGCAACATATGTGCTGTCAGAAGCAATGGCTTGTGATACAAGTCGATCAATGTCTGTGCGTTCACCAACGTAGTTGACAACACTGATTACTTGAGCGAAAGCTGGGTTACGTAAGCCCATTTCGCTTGGTACGAAAAGACGTGCGTTCATCCCAATAACTTTTGTTGCAAGATTCACTGTGCCAGGCATTGCCGCAGCTCCGCCAAGAACCACAATTCCACCAGGATAATCTAATGAACGTGTGTTTTCCAAATCTGATTTCACACGGTTAAAAATTTGTGTTAAGCGTGCTTCAATAATTTGTGAAAGGTAATATTCTGTGATTTCTTCTGGGTCTGTTTGTCCAACAACGTCAACCGGGAAGTATTCTTCTTGACTGGCGCGCTCAGTACTTGCTTCACCATAATTTAGTTTCAAATCTTCTGCTTCACTCAATGAAGTATTAAGTACAGTAGAAATGTCACGTGTCACATAATCGCCACCTTCTGGGCTTGTATGTGCAAACTTCAGTTGTTGATCACGAACAGCGGAAACTGTTGTTTGGCCTGCACCAAGATCAATCATTACTGTACCAAACTCACGTTCTCCTTCTGAAAGTACATAGTGACTCATAGCCAGCGGAGCAATCACGAGATTATCCACAATCAAGCCAGCACGTTCCACAACTTTACGAATGTTGTGCACTAATGTTTTTGGGCCAGTATAAATGATACCACGCATACCTAAACGTACACCAAACATCCCACGAGGGTCAGATATTCCTGTGAAATCATCAACTGTAAACTCAGTTGTCTCTACAGAAATTATTTCACGTTCAGGAACTACACCACGCATCAATGCATTTTGCACCGTTTGCATTACATCATCTTCTGTAATTTCTTTTGAAGTCCCGATAATTGGAACCATGCCTTGGCAGTTTTCCATTTCGAGTTGATTGGCAGGAATACTGACATTAATTTTGTCAATCGTAATCCCCGCACGTTCTTCAGCAGCGTTAACAGCCTTGCGTAAAGCTGTTGCCACCTTTTCAATATCTACAATAATTCCGTTTTTTAGACCGTCAGATTTTGCATTACCGACGCCAATTATATTCATTTCGTCTGAGACGTACTCCGCAACCAACACTTTAATAGTATTTGTACCGATGTCAACGCCCGTATAAAGTCCACTTTTTAGCATAAAAGCGACCCCTTTCCTCACATATCACAATTCATATTTTCAATTTATCGAGTTTACACTCACTCTATATTTTAACACAAAATCACAGTAAAACAAGAGTTCAACTGTGATTTTTTATATTATTTTCTATTTTTTTTAGTAATTGAAAAAATCGCCAAAGTACCAGAACCTGTATGAGTGACAATCGTTGGACTCAGAGGACGGATGTCAACCTTGTCAACATGTTGTTCCAAGAAGAGTTGTTTCACTTCTTGAGCAGTGGCTTCGCTCCCAGAATATGCCACAATTACATGTGAATAAGCCGGGTCCATCTCTTCAAGTGTCATGTCAACTAAACTTTTTATCGCTTTCTTCTTGCCACGTACTTTAGTCAGTTGTGTCAACTTGCCTTCTGCATCTACGGTAAGGAGAGGTTTGATGTTGGCCATCGTTCCAACCATAGCAACAGCTTTGGGAATACGTCCTCCTCGTGCCAGATGATTCAAGTCGTCAACCATGAAAAGACTCTTAAGGCGTAAAATAAGTGTTTCAAAAATAGGCAACGCTTCTGTCAAACTCTTCCCAGATTCTCGTAGATTCACCATTTCTTGGACCAAGAAACCCTCTCCAGAAGCTGCGGCCAATGTATCCACTATCGTAATTTTAGCTTTCGGATATTCTTCTAGAATCATCTCTCGAGCAATAACGGCAGATTGATAAGTACCTGATAAGCCTGATGAAAAGGCCAGATACACAATTTCTTCTTCTGGATTTTGGCTTATAAATTTTTTGAATAACTCGGAAAACTGGCCAGAATTAATTTGTGATGTTTGAACAGTTTTGCCTGCTTTAATTTCTCGGAGAAGGTGTTCATTACTCAGGCTATTTTCGCCAATAGTTGGATAGGTTTGCTCACCAATAGTGACAGTCATTCCTAATACAGCTATGTCGTACTTTTTTAAATAATCTTCACTCAAATCCGCTGTTGAATCGGTAACAATGCGAAAAGTCATCTTTTTCCCCTTACATCTTATTTCTAAAAATTTCGTACATCAAAATACTGGCAGCAACACTTGCATTCAAACTTTGAACATGGCCAACCATCGGAATAGTAATCATCTCGTCCACTTGTTTCTTCAGATTTTGACCAATACCTTTTCCTTCATTTCCAATCACCAAGGCAACTTTACCCGAGGTATTCCATTTAGAATAAGTGGTACCGTCCATGTCGGTTCCAAAAGTCCAAAAACCAGCTTCTTTTAGTTTATCTAACGTTTGAGAAAGATTAGTAACACGTACCACGGGCACATGTTGCAAAGCACCTGTACTTGCTTTTACTGCTGTTGGCGTGATGCCTACCGCGCGGTGTTTGGGAATAATAATCGCATCTACTCCTGTTGCATCTGCTGTTCGGGCAATTGATCCTAAATTGTGAGGATCTGTCAGCTCATCTAAAATTAAAATTGTCGCAGTTTCTTTATCCGAAACTTGTGCTAAAATTGTTGCCAATTCTGCATAAGCAAATTCTGCCACACGGGCAACAAAACCTTGATGAACTCCGTTTTCTGATATTTTATTTAATTCAGTTTTGGGTGTCCAAGAGATGTTTACTTTTTTTTCACGCGCAAGTTCCTTGATTTTCTCAACGTTCTTACCCCGTAATTTTTCCTCGACATAGAGTTTATTGACTACTCCTGCATTGAGTGACTCTGTTACAGCATGTAAGCCGTATATGATATCCGTATTTTCCATAATATTATTATAGCAAAAAAGATGTCCATATGGGACATCTTCTCTTCTTTTAAGCCAAAGCTCCCATAGGATCCCAAGGTAAGAGGATCTGAGGTTCAGCATTGTAGGCTGCAAGTTCTTCAGGAGTGAGCAAATCTTTGCGTACTACGATTTGGTAGGTATATTCATCCATCCAAGCATCAGAGGCCACAAAATAGCCTTCCTTACCAACATCTTTCCCCCAAGAGTTTTCAACTTTCCATTTCGTAGGTGCTCCATTTTCATCCAAATCTACACCTGTTAAAACCATAGCATGTGTCATTAAAGATTCAGCATAATCTAAGCGTGAAGCTTTGTCCTGTGTAAAGTGAATATCAAGCGCTGTCTCAAAATCATATGCATCAAGAGTCAACAAACCATCCTTACGATTTGAAACTTGTCCAACATCACAACCAAACCAAACTGTTTCACCTGCTTGCATTTGTGCAATGGCGAGTTTTTTGAAACGATCCATGTCAAGATTCAAGTGCTTAACATCACGAGCTCCAACCACATTTCCCAGAAATTCAACTGTGTATGATTTGTTGTAAGGTTTATCTTCTGTTGGTGCATTAATGACTGAAACATAGTCATCAAGTTTGATATCTACATATTGAGCATAAAATTCTTGGGCTGTGCCTGAGAATTTTTCTAATGCGCTTTCTTTGTCACGGAATGCATACTCAAAATGTTGCGGAGGAAGTCCAAGAGTTGCTGCTAAAAAGTTAAAAATTTCTTGTAACAAATCTTCTTTAAGAACTTGTACATCTTCGCCCTTTGCCAGTGCTTCTCTCAATAATTGAGCATCTTGGCGCAACAGTTTGTCTAAATACTGGTTGAGTTCACGCGAATTAGAAGATGCTGCTGATTCAGGATAAATATCCTTAGGAACAACACCGTATTTTTCAAAAAGCGCCACAACCATATCCCATTGTCCACCATCTTGTTGTGGTGTTTGGAGTAAAAATTTCAAGCGACGATCGTCCATATCTACATGGTTAATAATTTGTTCCATAAACCAATTTGACTTTTCGTATTTATCCCAAAAGAAAGTGTAAGCCTGTGACAGTTCAAAGTTTTCTAACTTAAATTGTCCAATCATTTTATGACGGAAAGTATTCAGAGCAGCAAACATCCAACAACGACCTGATTGTTTTTGATTCGTTACTTTATCTTTGGTAAGGTCAATTGAAAACTCTGGAATATTGTTGGCATGTGAGCTACGAACTTCCAAAGCATTCAGGAGCCCATTTTTCGTCGCTGCATTCTCTACAGCACGAAATTTAGGGTTTTCCGCAAAGTTGTCATAAAGTTTTTGTGTGAAATCTTGAGTAATAGTCATTTCATTCTTCTCCACTTCCATGTATTGATTTTATTATTATAACTTTTTCTGGTGAAAAAGTCAGCTAATTATCGTTTATTCCATATTGTTCAGAAAATTCATTAATGTTTGGGCAGATTTGCGACCAGCTTCAATAATAAATTCATCAAATTTCACATTTGCATCGTGGCTTGCTGTATCCGACATCGCACGAATAATGACAAACGGTTTTTTCAAGGCTGTTGCTGCTTGGGCAATCGAAGCCCCTTCCATTTCAACGGCCAAAACATCTGGAAAGTGTTTTTTAATTTCAGCAATGCGGCCGTCGCTAGAAATAAAGCTGTCAGAGCTTGTAATCAGACCAACAACAGGATTCTCAATCGCTTTTTTAAGCTCTGAAACAAAATATTTACTGCTCTCAAAATAAAGCGGCTGTTGCGCCATTTGCCCAAAAGCATAGCCAAAAGCTGTAACATCAACATCATGATAAGCAAGCTTGTCAGCAACAACAACATCGCCTATTTTTAATTCGTGATTAACCGCACCAGCAGAACCTGTATTAATAATCCCATCAACGGAAAAAACTTCAACCAACAAAGTAACTGCCATTGCAGACATCACTTTACCTATTCCTGATTGGACCAGTACAACCTCATGACGACCTATTGAGCCGGTATGAAAGACATAACCGTGACGTGTAATCTTACTTGCATTGTCAAGATTTTCTACAAGAGTACGGAGCTCTTCTTCCATTGCACAAATAATTCCTAATTTCATTTTTATTCTCCTTTTTCTTTCATTGTGGTAAGTACATTATATAGTATAAAAGTTTAAAATAAAACCCCACATATATGTGAGGTATAGATATCATTTAGAAATAGTACCAGAAAAACAAAATTCCTATCCCAATTACAACAAGCGAAGTAATAAGGAGCCATTTGTTTACACGACTACTTCGTTTTTTCTGCTTGGCATTTTCAATGCGGCGACTTTTATAAACCGCATTTTTTGATAAATCACGTTCAAGTTTATCGTATTTCTCTGATATTTCTCGATCTTGCTCTAATTCTTCTTTGAGACTTCTCTCTAAACGTCTTCTTTTTCGCTCTGCATCCTCAATGATATCATCTGTCAAAAGTGGTTTAGGCATCTAAATCTCCTTGTTTTTTCAGATTTTTCAGCTCCCAGTACCAAACAGCCATGATTGTCTTAGCATCACAAATTTGCCCTTCTTCAATCATTGTCTTAGCTTCCGGAAGCGTCACTTCAATCATTTCAAGAAATTCTCCTTCGTCTTTTGGACGAGGGTTTTCAACCTTCGTGAGTCCAATAGGGAAATAAAGATATGTTTTTTCAGAAGAAAAACCAGGTGTACCATAAAAGCTCGTAATTTCGACAAGTTGTTCTGCTGTGTAGCCCGTCTCTTCTTCTAATTCACGTAAAGCGGCGGCTTTCGGGTCATCCAACTCATCGGCTTCTAGTTTCCCCGCAGGCACTTCATAAATAAATTTTTCAAAAGCTTTACGATATTGTCCTACCAATACAAGCTTATCTCCACTTATTGGTGCAACAGCAACACCACCATTATGAAAAACTAGCTCTCTTGTTGCCATTGTTTCATCTGGTAAACTTACTAAGTCTTTTACCACTCGAAAAATTTGTCCGTGAAAAATTTGCTCACGAGACAAAGTGGGTTCTTCAAACTTTTTCTCGTCAAATTCTCGCATGTTTATCTCCGTTATCTTTATTTTCTTATATTTTACTCACCACGAAAATGCGGCAAGCGACGTGCAGCACCTGACTTTTCAACTTGACGTGAACGTCCAATTGCGATACTTTCTGGTGCAACATCCTTAGTAATGGTTGAGCCGGCAGCAGTCAAGGCGTTTTTACCCACACGAAGTGGTGCTACTAATGTTGAGTTAGAACCAATAAAGGCAAAATCATCAATTTCCGTATTGTATTTATTTTGACCATCATAATTTACAGTGATTGTTCCAGCACCGAAGTTCACTTTTTCACCAACTGTTGCATTACCAATGTAAGTAAGGTGACCGGCTTTTGTTCCTTTACCGAGTGTTGAGCCCTTGATTTCAACAAAGTTACCCACATGAACTTTTTCGCTGAGAACCGTTCCTGGGCGTAAGTGAGCATATGGTCCAACATTACTCATAATGTTCATTTTACTGCTTTCAATCCATGACGAACGGATTTCACAATGAGAATGAATTTCTGAATTCTCAATGCGGCTTCCACTTGTAATCAAGGTTTTCTTACCAATAACGGTATTACCCATAATTTGTACATTTGGTTCAATGACCGTTTCTTCACCGATTTCGATATCTGCATCAATATAAGTTGTTTCTGGATCAATAAGTGTCACACCATTGACCATATGTTGATGGTTGATGCGACGACGCATAATTTTTTCTGCTTGTGCTAAAGCAACACGATCGTTTACACCAAGACTTTCATCAAAGTCTTCTAAAATATGGGCCGTAACAGTTTTTCCTTGCTTTTTGAAAATTTCGATAACATCTGTCAAGTAGTATTCACCTTGTGCGTTATCCGTTGTGAGATTTTCAAGCGCTGAGAACAAAGCCTTGTTATCAAAGATATAAGTACCTGTATTAATTTCTTGAATAGCTTGCTCTTCTGCAGAAGCATCTTTTTGCTCCACAATTTTTTCCACACAATCCTCAGCATCGCGGATGATACGTCCATAGCCTGTAGGATTTGGTGCAATAGCTGTTAAAATAGTTGCGGTAGCTTTTTGCGCCACATGATACTCAAATAATTGTTCTAAAGTTTCGCCTGTAATTAAAGGTGTATCTCCCGCAATAACCAAAGTTGCACCTTCTTCATTTTCAAGCAAATCTGAGGCAATGCGAACCGCATGACCAGTTCCTAATTGCTCATCTTGTTTCACAAAGTTTGTTCCTTTAGGAAGAGTTTCAATAACTTTATCTGCTTCATGCCCAACAATCACGATACGTTTTTCCATATCCACTTGATTCACACTTTGTAAAACGTGACCTAGCATTGTTTTTCCTGCCACATTGTGAAGAACTTTTGGTAAAGACGATTTCATGCGCGTGCCTTTTCCAGCCGCGAGTATAATTGCATATTTTTCCATTTTATATGGCCTCCAAAACTTGTTAAATTTCTAATAGAATATACATCGATTATATCACATTCTAAGAGTATTTCTAATTATTGTCTTTGTTTCTATAAATATGCTAAAATATATGCTAAAATGAAGGAAGTTCTACTATAAAGAAAATGGAGATAAAATGAAAACAATTGGTTTTATAGGTGTCGGTAAGATGGCATCTGCTATCATTACTGGACTTGATAAGTCAAATGTCCGCGTGCTTATTTCGGGACGTGATTTGAGAAAGACACAGGAGCAAGCTGATAAATTGGGTGTGTTTGCTAGTCACTCACATGGTGAGCTCGTTGAACAATCTGATCTTATCGTTATGGCTGTCAAACCTCAAATTTTGCCTGACATCATGGAAGAGATTTCCCCTCTGTTTACGAAAGATAAAACCCTTATTTCTATCGCAGCCGGTTTCGATTTAGAAGCCTTATCAGACATGTCTAAAACATATGACTTTCCTATCATTCGCGTAATGCCAAACATTAACGCACAAATTCAAAAATCGACTTCTGCGATTGTACGTAATGAGTATGTAAGTTCTGATATCTATCAGTTGACTCAAGAAATCTTCTCTTCCATCGGTACTGTTCATGAAGTTGCTGAAAAAGATTTTTCTACTTTCACAGCGATTGCTGGTTCTAGTCCTGCATATATCTATATGTTTGTTGATGCTTTGAGCCGAGCTGGTGTTCTTCATGGTATTCCTAAAGATCAAGCTACCAAAATCGTTGCAGAAACCGTTGCAGCTTCTGCTCAAATGATTTTGGAATCAGGTGAAGGTCCTTGGACTTTGGTCGATAAAGTTTCAAGTCCTGGCGGGACCACTGTTGCCGGTGTTGTTTCTTTAGAACAAAATCATTTTGTAGCCACAGTAATTGATGCAATCACTGCAACGATTGAAAAAGAAAATACCTTAAACTAAAACAGCTTTTGTTACCTAATAAGCTTGTAAAAAGTCTAAAAATAGTGTAAGATAAGTAGGTAGTTTTTTACAACTCATTCTTGGTTTTGCGCTTTGCCTGCGCTCTACTCGGTATGAGCACTAAATAAAAAGGAGAAAAACTCATGGCAATCTCAAAAGAAAAAAAACAAGAAATCATCAAGCAATATGCACGTACTGAAGGCGATACTGGTTCACCTGAAGTTCAAATCGCTGTTTTGACTTGGGAAATCAACCACCTTAACGACCACATCAAATCACACAAAAAAGACCACGCAACTTACCGTGGATTGATGAAAAAAATCGGTCACCGTCGTAACCTTCTTGCTTACCTTCGTGAAAAAGATGTTCAACGTTACCGCGAACTTATCGCTTCACTCGGTCTTCGTCGTTAAGACTCAGAAAAAAATGCCTTTGGGCAGTTTTTTTCTTTTACTATATAAAAAACTTCCAGATATCTGGAAGTTTTTTTGTGTCAAGACGCTTGTTCCGTTGTACTATTCGTGTCTCCATTGTTTGATGAAGAATCTTTTTCTTGGTTGGAAGAGTCTTTACCTTGTTCTGGTGAAGTCTCTGGTGTTGTTTCTGGAGTCGTCTCTGGTGTTGTTTCCGGAGTTGTTTCAGTTGTAGTTTCTGGCGTTTGATTGCCACCAGTATTACTATTGTTAGCTTTAGCCACTGTCAATGTAATTTTTGTATTTGAAGGATTAAATTCTTTTCCTGATTCAGGGCTGGTCTGTGTTACATAATAACCATCGAGGTTAGAACTTGAAACCTTGCTAGCCGTGCTAGCATCAACAAAAGTTATATTGGATGTAGGAACACCAAGACTTTCAAGCTGATTGAGGTAACTGATTGCTGATGTTGAGCTTAATCCACCTGAAGTAAGAGCAAGCGCAGGCATAATTACTGTCTCGCCTTCGGATACATCAAATGTAATTTGATCGTTACCTGTCGGATCGAAAAACTCTCCTTTAGCTGGCGTTTGTTTCACAATAGTGCCAGAATCTTCGGAGCTTGTCACGTAGTTAACCTTAATTTGGCTCTTACTGATATTTTTATTCAAAACAAGCTCGTCAACAACGTCTTCATATTTTTGACCTACATAGTCGTCCATCTTGAAGCCGGTTGCACCTTGTGAGACATAGATATCTACTTTGCTATTTTTTCGGACATTTGATCCAGATTCAGGATTCGTACGTGTTACTTTGTCTTTTTCAACCGTCGTACTTAGTTCGGGAATAATATTTCCTACAGCAAGATTTTTCTCTTTCAGTTTACTTTCTGCTTCTGCCTGTGTCATATTTGTCACATCAGGAACAGAAACATTTTGAGGTGTTGTAATCATCCAAGCTGTGACGCCGCCTGCAATAAGTACAAGGGCAAGGATAATCCAAGCAATTAAGCCTTTGCGTGATTTTTTCTTTTTTGGCTCAGAATCTGTTTTTGCCTTATCTTCAGACGCTTTATCTTTAGCTTCATCCTTTTGCTCAGCTTGCGGATGATCAATTAATGGCTTCGTATCATAAGGATTAATTAACTTACTAGGCAAAGCTTTAGTTGCATCTAAATCCTTATCAAAGGTAAGCTTCGGTTCTCCTTTACGATCCAAACTGGTAGCCGTAGCGAGATCTGTCATCATCTCCTCAACATTCGCATAGCGATTGTCGATATCTTTAGCTGTTGCTTTGATTACGACATTTTCTAACGCTTGAGGTACATTTTTGTTGATGTTGATAATGCTGGGTACATTTTCCTGAAAATGTTTCAAGGCAATGGCTACTGCAGAATCGCCATCAAACGGGATCTGCCCTGTCAACAACTCAAACAAGATAATACCAATAGCATAAATATCTGACTGAAGCGTTGCATTGGCACCACGCGCTTGTTCTGGCGATAAGTAGTGAACACTACCAAACATCGTGTTCGTTTGTGTTAAACTCGTTTCTGTTAAGGCTTTGGCAATACCGAAGTCCGTCACTTTCACGTTACCACTTTGTGAGAGTAACACATTTTGCGGTTTCAAATCCCGGTGAATAATGCCATGGTTATGGGCACATTCCATAGCCGAAAGTATTTCTGAAGTAATATTCACTGCCTCATCATTTGATAAAGGGGCGTGTTCATTGATGTATTGCTTTAAAGTCATACCATCAACATATTCCATTACGATATATTGTTGATTTTCAGACTCTCCTACATCAGAAATACTAACGATATTGGGGTGAGAAAGTTCTGCCATTGCGAATGCTTCTCTTTGAAAACGAGCAATGGCAATATTGTCATTTTCAAAATTAGAACGCAAAACTTTAATAGCGACTTGCCGATTATCAAGATATGTATCTTCACCTTGATAAACATTGGCCATACCACCACGACCAACTTCTTTAATGATTTTATAGCGATCTGCAAAGATTTTTCCGATTTGAATCATCAGTCAACCTCCACATCTTCATTCACCACTGCAGACTCTTCGTCAATTTTCACCAAGATTACTGTGATATTGTCATGACCACCTGCTTCATTTGCAAGACCTACAAGTATTTCCGTTTTCTCTTCAATACTAGCCTCAGAATAAACAACTTCTAAAATTTCCTCAGCAGAAATCATATTGGTCAAACCATCAGAGTTCATCAACAGATAGTCCCCTGGCTGAACATCAACAGCTTGTAAATCAGCTTGTACTTCGGCTGACTGGCCAAGAGAACGTGTAATGATATTTTTGTTAGGGTGTATTTCAGCTTCCTCTTCAGTAATTTGACCTGCATCAACAAGTTCTTGAACTAAAGAATGATCTGTTGTAATTTTTTGCAATTGTCCATCACGAATGAGATAGGTACGACTGTCACCAACGTGAGCCGAAATGACTTGTCCTTCTTGCATCACTAAAGCTTCAAGAGTTGTTCCCATCCCTTGATATTCATCTAGTTTACCTAAATCTGCAATATTTTCACTTTCATTACGGATTTGATTGCGAAGCCATGTTTCCATTGTCGCAACAGGTGTGCCATCATCAAAAAATGATTCGGACCACAATTTCCCCAAATCCTCTACGGTTAATTTACTAGCGACATTGCCTGCTTTGTGACCACCCATACCATCTGCTAAAAGAAAAAGACGATAACCTGCGCGGTTAACATAAGTGCCTGCAAAGTCTTGGTTGGCAGTACGTTTCATACCAATGTCTGATAAAATACTATATTCCACTTTTGCTCCTTATAAAAGAATTAAAGTTTTCTGAATTTCGCAATAAAGAAACCATCTGTATGGTACATTTCCGGTGTAATGAAAATACAACCGTCTGTGACAATATCTTCTTTTTCGTGCGAAATTTCAACCTGTTCAAATTCTGGATGAGCCTCAAGGAACTTATTGACTACCTCAAAGTTTTCTTCATCAAAAATTGTGCAGGTACTGTAAACCATTATACCATTTTTCTTCAGCTTTTTCGAAGCACTGTCCAATATTCTCAGTTGGATTTCCTGTAAATTAAGAAAATCAGAGCTTTCTTTACGATAGCGAATATCAGGTTTGCGACGAATTAAACCAATACCCGAACACGGTGCATCAACCAAGATGCGGTCAAAGTCCTCATCATCTGCAAAACGTTCTTCTAATTGTGTTGCATCGGCTTTGACTGTCGTAATTTTTTCCCACACGCCTTGACGTTCCGCATTGTCTTCAATGAGCTTTAGCTTGTGATCGTATAAATCACAGGCTGTAACATGTCCTGTATCAAGATATTGAGCGATATGTGTTGTTTTACCTCCTGGGGCAGCACAGGCATCAAGAACCCGTTCACTTCCCGTTAAATCAAGTTGTGGGGCTACCAACTGACTTGTCTCATCCTGAATGGTCATTTTTCCTTCAATAAATGCTTGGCTATGAGCAAAATTACCATGGTCTGCCACACGGCCAACCGGCGAGAGTTCTGAAGGAACTGTGTCAGGAATAGTAACTTGAGGATCAATTATTCTGAGACTGGCTTTACTTGGTTTTTCTAAGCTCTCTAAAATCATTCCTGTACGTTTCCCACCAAACTGACGTACCATTTTATCCAAAAGAAGTTTTGGCATAGAATATTTGATTTCCCAAGTTTTTGGTTCTTCATTTCGGCGTTCTGACCGCATAAAATTACGTAAAACAGCATTAATAAAGTTTCCTGCTTGCTGTCCATCCTTACGTTTAGCTATCTTAACTGCCTCATCAACCGCAGCTGAAGTTGGCACTTTATCCATAAAAAGGATTTGATATATAGTCATTATCAAAAGCATCTTGGCCCAAGGTTTCGGTTGTTTTTTAAAGAAAGGCTCTAGATACCACTCCAAAAGTTTTTCCTTGGACACTACACCATAGACCAAAGCCGTTACAAAATTACGATCTAAGTCCGAAAGTTGTACTTCACGTAACGTTCTATCTAAGGCGATATTCGCATACGCATCATTCCCAAAAATATCGTTAAGCACATCGAGTGCGACTTGTCTTGCATTACTTGCCAAATTGATCACCTATATTTACTTTCTGTCCTAAACCATTGAGGAAACTAACAATATCCATTTTGGGTTTTCCAGCCGGCTGTACTTCTAAAAGTTCTAAGGCACCAGAACCTGTTGCCACTACGAGCAATTTTTTTGTTTTGTCAATGATTTCGCCAGGCTGTCCGTGTTTGTCTGTGTCAATGGGACGACTATTGTAGATTTTGAAACGCCCTTCATTCCAGGTGGTATGTGCCACAGGGAAAGGATTCATACCGCGAATCTGATTAAAGATTTGACGATTATTTTTTGTCCAGTCTATTTTTTCTTCTTCAGGACTAATGTTTGGAGAAAAAGTAGCTTGCGTTTCATCCTGTGCTTCTGGCTTGATTTCTCCTGCAACATAGAGAGGGAGTGTTTCAAGAAGAAGATCACGACCGACAACAGCTAATTTTTCAAACATTGTACCTACATTATCTTCTTCTAAAATCGGAGTAGAAGCTTTTGCAACCATATCGCCTGCATCCATTTTTCTAACCATCTCCATAATGGTCACGCCTGCTTCTTTTTCGCCATTCATAATTGCATAATGAATAGGTGCTCCGCCACGGTATTTAGGCAATAAAGACGCGTGAACATTTACCGCAAAAGCCATTGCATCAAGCAATTTCCCCGGCAAAAATTGTCCGAAGGCTGCCGTTACAATACCTGCACCTTGAGCGCCAAAGGCTAACAATTCTTCCATTTCAGGCGAACCAGATAATTTCTCTGGTTGTAAAATTTTCAAGTTAGCTTTCAATGCTAACTCTTTTACAGGTGTTTGTCGAAGTTCTTGCTTACGTCCCACCTTACGATCTGGTTGCGTCACCACAGCTAAAATATCATAACGTTGGCTATCAATTAATCCTTGCAAAACCGTTTGAGAAAACTGAGGTGTCCCCATAAATATGATTTTCGTTTTTGTCATAGTATTATTTTAACACGTTGTCTAAACCTTTTTCTTAATATTTCAAGTTTATGATTATTTCCTTGAACAGGTTACTCGTGCTCTTCATCCTCCTCTTTTATTTTTCATAAAAAATTTTTTCTTATCCTATAAAAAATGTGTGCCCTTTATTATAACATTTTCTTACCCCCTATTCCTTTTCATACCCTTAATTATAGGCTTTCAACTCAGCATAACTCTTCTTTACGATAAAAAAGAAAAAAGAGAGAAAATCAATACCTCTCTTTTTGTTATTTGTTCGCCCCGAAGTGAATAAAAAATAAATAATAACTATATATATTTGCCGGTATAAGGTATAGTTTGAGCTTTCATAAAATCATATGTTTCTACTTGCTCAGCTTCGGTAAAGAAGGCGGTATTTCGCTCTGTGAGCATAATATTTCCCGGTACATCTTCCTCAAAACGTACTAAGAAAGTCGGTTTGCCTTTCGCAATCGAATAGCCTAATTCCCATGCAGTGCCCGAATCAGTATCCTGGCCATCATAATCTAAGATGGCAACAATCACATCAGCAGCTTCAACTTCTTTAACATCGTTTTCCATCGTAGCTTTTGCCCACACTGGTGTAAATGGCTCAATATCCTCTGCTAATCCTTCTGGACGTTGGCAACGCATCGGACTAAAATAAGACGCTACTGTTTCATTACTTGCAAGTGCTGCTTCTAATTTTTTCACTTTTTGAATTTGACTCTCGCTGAAAAAGGGTGCTGCAAGATATACTTTTACTGCCTGTTCAAATGGCTTGTTCATAATTTAAATCTCCTAATAACTCCATTGCTTGTTCGGTTGTTTCAACAAGATGAACGGCTTCTAAAACTTCTAAAGATAACATTTCTTCTTGGGTTTGTTGTTGAATCATATTAAATAAAGGAAGATAAAAGTCTTTATCAATGAAAATAACTGGGCGAATTGCTGTTTGCCCAATACTCATTTCTGTCAAGAGTTGAAAAACTTCTTCCATTGTCCCAAATCCTCCAGGCAAAATAATAAATGCTTCGCCCAGATCAATCAACTTGCGCTTGCGTTCATCCATATTTTTGGCCAGATAGAGCTCTGTTGCATTTTGGCGAGGTGGTTCTAAAGGTAAAACCCCATCCGGGTAAACAGCAATAACTTGTCCTTTATTCTCTAGTACCGCATCTGATACAGCACCCATACATCCTTCTTGGGAACCTCCATAAACTAAGGTATGTCCACAACGCGTTATCGCTTCACCGAGTTTCTTGCTGCGTAATAAATGTGTCGGATTTTTCCCATCACGAGCCGATAAGAAAACAGTCAGATTCATTTGTTGTTCTCCTTCTCAATTTCTGCGAGTTTATCTTTAATTTGTTCAAGGACAAACAATTTTGCTTCTTCATCCTCAACAAAATCATACTTATCGCCGTCAATCTGAATTTTAGGACAAATATCAAAATCCTCAAACCATTTTTCGTAACGCTTATTTAACTCTTGATAATAGCCATACAATGAACTATCGTATTCCAATTGTTCAAATTCGCGTCCTCTTTTTTGGATACGTTCCAACATTTTTTCAAAGGATACACTTACATGAATCAATAAATCAGGGCGCTTTTTAAAAGTTAGCGTATTGATTTCCTCTAACATATTTTCCAATAAAGCATCATAAACCTCTACTTCAATCTCTGTTGCTCGTCCCAAATCTGCATTCAGGTGAAAAAGCAAACTGTCCTCATAAATTGAACGATCAAGCACGTTATTGTTATGCGAAAGTGCTCTTTTAATCGAGTCAAATCTCTTATTTAAAAAATAGATTTGCAACAAGAAGGCATATTTTTGTGGATCTTGATAAAAGAGAGGCAAAACCTCATTATCATCTACACTCTCATAGAACGCCTCTGTTCCCAGCTCTTCTGCTAACATCTCTGTAAGTGAACTTTTGCCAGCTCCAATTGTTCCAGCTAATACTAACACTGCCATTTTTTCCTTCCTAACTTTTTGTATTCTTACTCCCAGAATACTATTTGAAAAGGTTCATTGAGCTCATGAACACACTTTTTTTGTTCAAAATCGCCCCAACGCACAAACACAACATGTAGTGGCTAAAGGCATTTTTAATTATAACACAACACAACATATAGTGCTAACTTTAAAAATGTAAGCAATGAAAACCTGATAAAATTCAGACAATGTTCCACAAAAAAAACGACAAGTAGCTTGTCATTTTTATACAAAACTTTGGGGTTCACTATCGATAAGAACTCTAACATCTTTATTTTCACGTTTTTGTGTTAAATCAAGGACCTGATTTAAGACTTCTTCCAGTTGCTCCTCAAAACGATACTTCACCAGTATCTGATAATGATAAAGATTATGTGTTCGTGCAATAGGTTTTGGAGTTGGTCCTAATATTTTAGCCTTCTCTGATAAACTGGCCTTAATTATGCTTGCTATCTCATAAGCTTTTTTTGCAACTGTATCCTCATCCTTATGACTAACTAAGATCTGAACCGTAAAATAATAGGGCGGATAAGAAAGTTGTTGCCGGTAATACATCTCTTGACGGTAGAAGGCTTCATAATCTTGATCAGCAACAAGTTTAACCGCATAGTGACCTGGATTAAATGTTTGGATGATAACTTCACCTTTTTTATCCGCACGCCCAGCACGTCCTGCAACTTGCATGAGCAGCTGAAAACTGCGCTCACTTGCTCGAAAATCGGGGAGATTTAAACCAGTGTCCGCATTAATCACACCGACCAGTGTCACATTAGGAAAATCCAGTCCCTTCGCAATCATTTGTGTTCCTAAAAGTACATCTGCCTCATGATGACCAAATTTCTTTAAAATTTTCTCATGGGCATTTTTTGTTTTTGTTGTATCTACATCCATACGTAAAATGCGGATTTCTGGTAGAAGTTTTTCTAATTCTTCTTGAACCTTCTGCGTACCTGAGCCATAATACCGTATTTTTCGACTTTGACAGCTCGGACATGTTTGTGGAATCCCCTCTTGATGACCACAATAATGGCAATTCAAAGTTTTTGTATCCATATGAAGGGTCAAAGAAATATCACAGTTCGGGCATTCAACAACAAAACCACAATCTCTACACATCACAAAAGAACTATAACCCCGACGGTTAAGCATCAAGATTACTTGTTCATTTCGCTCAATTTTTTCGCGAATTTTTTGTAGTAAAATATCTGAGAAATTGGCCGACTTGTCACTAAGGTTATTACGCATATCTACGATTTGAACTTCAGGTAGGAAAGCTTGGTCATTAGCTCGATGTGTGAGTGTCAATAAATGATAAACATTTCGCTGAGCACGTGCTCGGCTTTCGAGACTAGGGGTCGCTGAACCTAGAACTAACCGTGCATGATGATATTGTGCACGTAATAAGGCAATATCTCTGGCATGGTAACGTGGGCTCGAATCTTGCTTGTAGCTTGTTTCATGCTCCTCATCAATAATAATAACCCCAATATTTTCTAAAGGTGCGAAGATAGCGGAACGCGCCCCCACAACAACCTGAGCTCGTCCTTCCTTTATCTTACGCCATTCGTCATATTTTTCACCGTCCGAAAGTCCCGAATGCATAATCGCAACTTTTTCCCCAAAGCGCGCAATAAAACGATTAGACATTTGTGGTGTTAGAGAAATCTCAGGCACCAGCATAATTGCAGTTTGTCCCTTTTCCAAAAAATGTTCAATAACCTGTAAATAAATTTCTGTCTTTCCTGATCCTGTAATTCCTTCCAGTAAAAAGGGCTTTTCTGCAGAAGAAACAATGGCCTCAAAGGCAAGTTGCTGCTCATGATTCAAAACTTTTGCTTTATCAGGAACGACAGCTTCAAAAACAGTCGCTGTTCTTGAAATCTCTTTTTCAGTCACTTCAACAAGTTCATTTTCTATAAAATACTTGATGATAGCCGAAGAAAATGGTAAGTCTTTTTGACGCACACTTGCTTCTTGGTTTAAAAGATAATCTTTCAATTCTGCTCTTTTTTTGGCCGCTTTGCCAATCTCAAAGGTGGCCAATTTAGCATTAGCCTTTAAATACTTTTCTGTTTTCTTATTTTCTTTTGACTTTGCAGAGTAGTTAACGGATAACTTTCCTGACTTGACATCTTTTAATGCTCGGACTTTTTGACTTTCACTAAGCGCGCTCCATTTGGTTTGAATGCCTTCTTGATTAGTCAAAATCTTATCATAGCTTGAATTCAATAAATTAGGCAACATGGCTTTCAGGCAAGAAATTTTGTAAGAAAAGACAGTATGGCGCATTTCATCTGCCAAGCGGAGTTGTTCCTTTGTCAAAACAGGCTCTAAGTCGAGCAGCTCCGCTATTTCTTTGAGTCCCTCTTCTTCCTCATCTACACTTTCAATAATAATTCCTTGAACCAGCCGATTGCCTTTACCAAAGGGAACATGAACGCGCATTCCTGGCTCAATCAACTCTTGCAATTCTGTAGGAATAGCATAGGAGAACGGTTTGTCTGTCTGCATCAGAGGAACGTCTACAATAATTCGTGCTGTTTTTTTGAACATTTTTCTCCTCTGCTTACTTCTTCTGTATCTAAATATAGTAATTTAATTATAGCAAAAAGAGCTAACCGAATGTCAACTCTGAATTTGGGATAAAGAAAAACTTCCAAAGATTTTCTATATAAAATAAATCTTTGAAAGCTTGTACCATTTCTTATTCAGCTGCAGCTGCAGCTGCTTTAGCTGCACGATTACCTTTTTGTTTTGCTTCTTCTTCGGCTTCTTCTTTCGCGATTTGTTCGCGGATAAGTTTTTCAGCCATTTTTTGTTGAAGACGTTCTAATTCACGTTTTTCTTTCAATGTTTCACGTTTAGCATCTGGCGAAGGGTGAATCGTTACTGTTCCTGCCGCGATTTCTTCCAAGGCTTGTAATGTACGTTTAACAGATTTAAATTCCATTGTAGGACGTTCACCATCACGTAATTCATGAGCACGTTTGGCTTCTAAAACCACGAGTGAATATTTTGAATCCACGTGTTGGAGTAATTTGTCAATTGAAGGTTCTAACATCATATCAGTTTCCTCTTTTCTTTTCTGTACGCTGTTGCATTGGATCTCAGTCACCAATGGGTTCTTCTTATTTAAAACAACCTAAGCGTCTTTCAGCTAAAATCTCAAGCCTCTTGTTTTTAATTTTTACCGTCTTCGTCTAACTTCTCAATCATATGTGCATAACGCTCCATTACACGATCGACACGATAATGTTCTGCCTCAATAATCTTGATGACACGTTCTGCAGCAAGTTCAACCTTATCATTGACAACAGCATAGTCGTATTCACTCATCAAGCGAATTTCTTCTTTTGCTTTCATCATCCGGTTATTGATTACTTCTGCACTATCAGTACCACGGCCAACAAGTCGACCACGTAGCTCCTCCAAATCCGGGGGCGTCAAGAAGACAAATACACCATCTGGTACTTTCTCCTTAACTTGCAAGGCTCCTTGCACTTCGATTTCAAGAAATACATCCTTACCTTCATCTAAAGTTTGATTGACATAGGTTAAAGGTGTACCGTAGTAATTGCCGACATATTCAGCATACTCTAACATCTCACCTTTACGTATCATTTCTTCAAACTCTTCACGTGTGCGGAAATAATAATCTTTTCCATCTACTTCACCAGGGCGTTGTGCACGTGTTGTCATTGATACAGAGTAATCAAAGTTATTTTCATTTTCAAAAATTTTCGCACGGACAGTACCTTTTCCTACTCCCGAAGGACCAGAAAAGACAATTAATAAACCACGTTCGGGCATCTTTTTAACCTCACTTATTGTTTACAATCTATTCTAGCAAAGTTGGGCTTATATATCCACTTCGCGTAACACAAAGTAACTTTAATTAACTCAATTGTAACATAACTTTTTTATTCTTCTTCAAAATAAAAAAGTACTGCTGGGAGTACTTTTTATTTTGCATAGTCAATAGCCCGTGTTTCACGAATAACTGTAACTTTAATATTTCCTGGATAATCCATCTCGTCTTCAATACGATTTTTCACATCTCGTGCAAGAATTACAATTTGATCATCTGTAAGCTTTTCTGGCTTAACCATGACACGAACTTCGCGTCCTGCCTGTAATGCAAAGGCACTTTCAACACCGTCAAAACTTGTTGAGATATTTTCCAAATCACGCAGTCGTTTAATATAATTTTCAATCGACTCACGACGTGCCCCAGGACGTGCTGCACTTAAAGCATCAGCTGCAGCAACCAAAGTAGCAATATTACTGTTTGGTTCAGTATCTCCATGGTGACTCGCAATAGTATTAATAACGATTGGATTTTCCTTGTACTTACGTGCAAGTTCTGTACCAATCTCGACGTGGCTACCTTCAACTTCATGATCCAGAGCTTTACCGATATCATGTAAGAAGCCGGCACGTTTTGCAAGACTCACATTTTCGCCCATCTCTCCAGCAAGGTTCCCAGCAACATTTGCCACCTCAACTGAATGGTCAAGAACATTTTGACCATAAGAAGTACGGAAATGCAAGCGCCCCATGATTTTCATTAAATCTGGATGGAGGTTATGTGCTCCCACTTCAAAGGCAGCTTGTTCGCCATACTCGCGCATCTTGTGATCCAATGCTTTGCGATTTTTCTCAACAAGTTCCTCAATACGTGCAGGGTGAATACGACCATCTTGAACCAGTTGCTCCAAGGTCATTCGTGCAATCTCACGTCTAATCGGATCAAAGCCAGATAATACAACAGCTTCTGGAGTATCATCAATAATTACGTCAATACCCGTCAAGGCTTCAAAGGTGCGGATATTCCGACCTTCACGTCCGATAATCCGTCCCTTCATGCCATCATCTGGTAAAGTAACTACTGATACCGTTTGTTCAGCAACCGAATCACTAGAGACACGTTGGATTGCAAGTGAAACAATGTTTTTCGCACGTTTATCAGCTTCAGCATGTGCTTTTTCTTCACTTGAACGTATCAGCTGTGCCATTTCTTTGGTTAAACCATCACGGGTTTCACTAAGAATGATTTCTTTCGCTTCATCTTTTGTTAAAGCAGCGATACGTTCTAATTCTTCTTGTTTCTTTTCTTCAATTTCTAAAAGTTCTTGCTCACGTTTATTGAGTGTATCAGTTTTTTTAGAGAGCGCTTCCTCTTTAGAGTCTAAGCTACGTTCTTTATTTGTAAGTTTATCATCCTTACGGTCTAGAACTTCTTCACGTTGTTTTAGGCGTTGTTCAGTTTCTTTTAACTCCTTACGATCTTGCTTAAATTCATCTTCGATTTCACGGCGTTGCTTTTGTTCTTCTTCACGAAGGTTAAAGCGTGCTTCTTTCTTGAATGCTTCTGCTTCGTCCCTCAGGATCTCCGCTTCTTTTCTTACAAGAGCAGCATCACGCTGTGCATTTGCCGTTATCTCATTTGCCTTGTTTTCTGCCTGCATAAAAAGACTCTCAGCATCTTGCTTGTTTTTCTTAATATTTTGGGCATAAAAAATAAAGGCAATAACCAATACAATCAACAAGACAAGCAGAACGAGTGATATGACGTTCATTTGTCTCCTTTTATTCATACCTGCCTTATCGCGGTTCAATAAGGCAGATAGCTTGATTATAATTCATATGTGTTTGCAGAGAAACACTCCTTATATTTTACCATTTTTTAGGATATGTTTCAATTAAGTATTTTACCGCTTTCAACTTTTTGACATTTTGATTTTAAAAGCATGATATCCTGCAGACTGAAAGATGAAAGATTATGATTAGTAAAACCAGTAAAGTAACTGCGTAATAACGTCCTTTATAGCATTTTTATAAAATAAAAAAACTGTGCATAATAACACAGTTTTGTTGTTTAAAGCAATTCTTTAAGTGTTTCAACCTTGTCTAAACGTTCCCATGGAAGATCAATGTCTGTACGACCAAAATGACCATAAGCGGCTGTTTGTCCATAAATTGGGCGGAGCAAATCTAGCATTTCGATGATACCAGCCGGACGCAAATCAAAGTTTTCACGGATAGCTGCCAATAAGATGTCGTCAGAAACTTTTCCAGTACCAAAGGTTTCAATATTTACAGAGGTTGGTGTAGCTACACCAATCGCATAAGACAATTGGACTTGAGCTTTATCTGCCAAACCGGCAGCAACAATATTTTTGGCAACATAACGTGCTGCGTATGAAGCTGAACGGTCAACTTTTGTGGCATCTTTACCTGAGAAAGCACCACCACCGTGAGGTGCGTACCCACCATAAGTGTCTACGATTATTTTACGGCCAGTCAACCCAGAATCCCCTTGAGGTCCACCAATAACAAAGCGACCTGTTGGATTAATAAAGTATTTTGTTTCATCATCAAGAAGATTTTCCGGAATAACTTCCTTGATTACTTTTTCAATGACATCTCGGTGAATTTCTTCATTAGTAGCTTCAGCTGCGTGTTGTGTTGAAATAACCACTGTATCTACACGCTTAACTTGTCCTGCTTCATCATATTCTACTGTAACTTGTGATTTTGCATCTGGACGAAGGTAACTGATATCACCTGACTTACGTAAGTCTGCTAATTTTTTCACTAGCTTATGGCTAAGTGAAATCGCAAGTGGCATATATTCTTCTGTTTCGTTGGTTGCATAACCAAACATCATCCCTTGGTCACCAGCACCGATAAGATCGAGTGGATCAATGATTTTTCCATCTTTACCACGAACTTCTTCTGCTTCGTTTACCCCTTGGGCAATATCTGGTGACTGCTCTACAAGTGAAACATGGACACCGACTGATTTGTAGTCAAATCCATTTTCACTGTCTGTATAGCCAATATTTTTGATTGTCTCACGAACCACTCCAGCAATATCAACATAAGCTGATGTTGATATCTCCCCAAATACATTAACTGTACCTGTGTAAACTACTGTTTCACAGGCTACGTGTGCATCTGGGTCTTGTGCCACAATGGCATCAAGGATAGCATCCGAGATTTGGTCAGCAACCTTATCTGGATGTCCTTCTGAAACTGATTCTGATGTGAATAGACGTTTTTCTGACATTCTTTATTTCCCCTACTTCTTAAGTATTTTTCGGTTACAGGCTTAATGGTAGTGATTGCTCACTTGGAGAGTTCTCTCCCGCCATCGGAAATTGTAACTCCTTTATTTTAGCACAAAAAGAGAATTTTTGATATACTTTGCCTAAATGAAAAATCCTTTAGATAAAAAAATTATTTTAGATGCTAATCCTTGGTTAAACGACGTTAAAATCCTTGATGAATCCATCTCAACACAGTTGGATGCTAAAGCTGATGGTCAAGCCAACACTTTATATATGTCTGAAAAGCAAACAGGTATTTATGGCCGTTTTGGGCGGGAATACTATGCCAGTCCTGAAGGAGGTATCTATATGACACTCCTCTTAAAGCCTGTCGGATCTTTGGGAACTCTGCCTAATTACACACTGCTTGCCGCTGCAGCTGTCGTTTCAGCAATTGAAACACTGACCACAAAGAAAGTAGATATTAAATGGGTCAACGATATTTATCTCAATCATAAAAAAATTGTAGGGATTCTCGCAGAGGCCCAAGTCCAACCAGATACGAGTTTGCAGGTCGCCTTGGGCATCGGAATAAATTTTCATATTTCAACATTTCCTGAAGCAATCGCTCACAAAGCCGGCTCATTATTTACAGAAACTCCTACAATAACACGCTCTGAGCTTGTTGCCAAAATCTGGTCAGAATTTCATCAGCTCTCTAAAAGAGACTTCTTTGAAATTTATAAAACTCATTCCTTCATTCTTGGGAAAACAGTAGAATTTGAGGAAAATAAAGTCTTATATAGAGGTACCGCAGTAGACTTAACACCATCTGGTCAACTCATTGTTCACCTTGAAGATGGTCAGATAAAAACTCTCTCAAGCGGTGAAATCTCGCTAAAAAACTGGACGTGATGGACGTCCAGTTTTAATTTTTTCATTTATATTATTAGGAGTTTAGGAAATTCGGAATTATTATTTTTTAAAAATCTGACCAGTCATCTTTTTTCTCATCTTCAACTGGTTCAGCCTCTTTCATCTTACGGCCAGATGAGTGAGATGAAGATTTGCTTTGCCAACGGTCCGCATAGCTTGACCAGTTTTCTTCATTTGTTCTGCGGTAGTTTTGTCTCCCAGCATTACTTCCAGCACTTGGAATAATCCAACTAGCAATAAAGTATACAGGAATAAGACTTCCCCAACTTCCGAAAGCTAAGAGGACATACAAGATCCGTACAAAAGTAATGATATCAGGGCTCCAACCAAAGTATTCACAGATACCTGCAATCGTACCCGTCAACATTCGATTGTTTGGTGATTTTGTTAATTGTTTTTGAGACATTTTCTTTCCTTTCTAGAAGCTGTCCTTCGAATGATTAATGAGGGCTAGGTATTAGCCAACTCGCTACGATATATACAAGTGCAAGTGTTCCAAAACTTCCTAAAGCGAAGAACACATACAAAATACGCATTAGTGTAATTATATCACGACTTAAGCCAAAATACTCGCCTACGCCAGCTATGGTCCCCGTCAGCATACGGTTACTCGATGATTTTGTAAGTTGTCTTTTAGACATATGTTTTCCTTTCTAAAAAGTTTGGAAGGATTTCTGCTTAGTCAATATCTTTAAGCCAGATTGTTCCTGATTTTGTTTCGAGTTCAAAGGTTAAAGTATCTGGACCAGTACGAACGACTGCCGCACCGTTACGACTTGCTTCAAAAGGATTATCCAAGTTCAAACGTGTTTTATAGCCACCAAAGACTGTACGCACATGTCCAACAAGACCGAGATATTCTGGTACAGAAAGTTTCACATCACCATTGACATTTTTCACCATTAATTTTCTTGGTGTATCTTGGTTTTGTGTCAAGAGAATATTCCCATTAACCAAGTTGACATCTCCATCTTCAAAAGCTGATGTAACTCGAATGTTACCATTGACTGAATTCAACTTCAAAACATTTGTTGAACCATCTAAAACTTTAATTTCACCATTTTTAATAGTTACGTTAATGTCTTTGTTGGTTGTTTCCACAAGTTCAACTTCACCATTGACTTGATCAATCTCTAAGTTATCCACTGCTATTTTTTCTACTTTAATATCCCCATGTGCAAACTTGAAATCAAAAGTTTCATACACTTTTTCAGGTAAGTAAAGTTCCAAATTAACAGCTGTACGCAAGCTATCAGATGTCGTAATCTCTAAAACGCCGTCGTTAACTTCGAGTTTTGTTTTTTCAGCCAGATATTCATCAATTTTTTCTTGATCCACTGCACCGTAAATTCTGTATTCAGCTTTTACATGAGCATTTTCACCAGGATAAACGGAAATTTTACCTGCCTTAATGTCTAAATTAACGGAATGAAAGTCGCCTTCAATATCTTTTTCCACAGTTTTTACTGTTGATTTTACTTTTGGAAAGCCTTTAGAGAAGTCGATATTGTCATCGATTGCTTTCGAAGCATCTTTGAACACTACTTTTCCTTTTGACACGATTTGGTCCATGATACCTTTGAAGGAGTCCATAAAGTCAACCTCGTGGTTAACAAATCCCTCTGTATCTGTATAATTAAATTTTTCTTTATTTTCGCTTTGGCCTTCTTCAGCCATAGGATTTGATTTATCAAGCAATTCCAAAGCTTCATCTTCGGTGATAATTCCCCGACGCATCAAGTCCATAATTCTATCTTTTTTATTCATTTTTGTTCCTCCTGTTATAGAACTGAGATCTGTCAATCTCTATATTTAAATTATCCCATACTTTATTGTGGATAATCTCAGTCTTTGGACTGATTTTTTTCTTTAACTTTTTTTAAAAAGAACAAAAAAAGGCTCTTACGAACCGTTTTTTTATTTTTTAGGTTGAATATATGTGGATAAACTTGCATCGCTTGCAGATATCGTACGATAATCCACAACATTGAGGCCTTTAACATTCATTTCGGAAACAAGGATTGAACCATCCTTATTTACTTTTTCCACAAAAGCAACGTGACCATACTCAGCAGAAGCTCCAGCTACACCCGGCGGGAAACTTACCGCATAACCCACTTGTGGAATAGTCGTTGTGTAATAACCTTGTGCGGCACCGTTTGAACCCCAAACGCCACCATTACCCATGAATTGGCCAATTTTTCCACCCAATTGGAAGATACGGTTATACACATATTGTGTACAATTTCCCCAAGCATAGCTTGAGGCACCTGGATATTGTTTGCCATCATATTCTGGGAATTTCAAGTCAGTCGGCATTTTTTCCAATAATGGACTTGCAGGAGCATCGAGATTTTTAAACTCATCTGACAAGTTTTCAATATCGTCATACTGAGTCAAGTTGTATTCTTTAATAATTTGAATGAGCTTAGCGGCATACTCCGGATCCGTAGCAAAAATTCCTTGCAATGAACGTGCTGCATCCTCAACACTGTCACTATTGACCTTCCAGCTTCCAGCATAAATCTTGCTGTTCCAAGTTGTCCCATGCAACATCAAGTTGATGTAATCTACAAGGGATTGGTCAAAATTATCATAGGCCCGATAAGTTCCCGAAGAAATTGTTACGGACTGTCCATTAAATGCACCAATGATATTAAACAAATTGTGGTAGATAGATGCGACATTACTATGTCCGTAGCCTGACTCCAAAATAGCTTGTGCAATAATTAAAGAAGCATACAGATTATTTTGTCCTGCAAGTTGTGAAATTCGAGGAGCAATACTTTTGATAAAATCTTCAACAGTTGTGTTGTTAATTTTTGTCAATGGAGGTACTGCAATATTTGTTTTATTGAATTTCAAATCGCCATCTGTACTTGCCTGTTTATAAGTCGTTACCGCATCCTGTGCTGTATAATTTGCTCCAGAATAAACGGGTGCCACATAATTATAGTTAGGTGCAGATGGAGCTGGTGTAGGCGCCGGTGCCGGAGTACTAGGTTTTGGCGTTGATGGTTTTGGTTTAGAAGGCTTTGGCTTAGATGGTTTCGGCTTTTCTGGTTTTGGTTTAGAAGGGTTCACAGGTTTACCAGGATCTGTTGGGTCAACTGGGTCTGTAGGATCTACTGGATCCGTTGGGTCAACTGGATCCGTTGGGTCAACCGGGTCTGTAGGATCTACTGGGTCCGTTGGGTCAACTGGGTCTGTAGGATCTACTGGATCTGTTGGGTCAACCGGGTCCGTTGGATCTACTGGATCCGTTGGGTCAACTGAGTCCGTTGGATTTGTTGAATCCGTTGAGTTTTCTGAATTACTACTGCTCAACTGCCCATCATCCCCAGCTTCAATCTTGTTTACCTCTGAGTTCTGAGTCACAGTATCTACATTCGTTACCACTTTGAAATCTGATGAAACAGTTGTTGTACTATCCGCATGAGCATTCGCACCAAAAGCAGCGACGCCTAATACTGCCGCTGCACTTAGAGTGACCTTTGGTAGAGCTTTACGCTCCTTTACCTTCATATGTTTATATTTTTTTTCAGCCATTGTTAATTTTATCTCCTCAAGTCAATCAAAAAATCTTGGTTTTATAATCTTTTTTTAATAAAACGATTGGTCACTTTATTCTAACAAAAATTATTATTTCACTCAACCAATATGAGCGATTATTTTACAGTTATTTCATTTATTTTACAAGCCCCCATTTCCCAAGCTAATCTGCTATACTAACATCAAGGACAAACTAATGGAAAAATATATTATTACAAGTGATAAGGTGAAAATTTACTATAAAGTTGAAGGTAAAGGACCTGCACTTTTACTGTTACACGGCAACTCACAAAATAGTAATATCTTTAAGCCACTTATCAAAAGGCTAAAAAGTGATTATACTTGCATTTCAATCGACACACGCGGTCATGGAAAAAGTCTTTTTAACGGAAAAAAACTTAGTTTTAATCGTTTAATGGAGGATGTACTTGAAGTGATGCAAGCTGAAGATCTCCAGTCTATCAATCTGCTTGGTTTCAGCGATGGCGCAAATATTGCAATGCTTCTAGCCAGCAAGTACCCTACGCGCATACATCGCTTAATCCTTAACGCTGGCAATTCCACCTATGCTGGACTTTATAGCTTGGTACGCTTCACAGTAAAATCACTAAACATTTGTGCACATTTACTGCGTAGACCTTCACCTGCTTTGCAACTTCTTTTAGAAGATGTGCTTCAAAATATGGATGAACTAGAAAATATCACTGCTCCCACACTTGTCATCAATGGCCAGTTTGATGTGGTTAAAACTGCCCATGCGCATGATATTGCAAAGCATATTCCTAACAGTCAGTTTTTTATTATCCCTTGGGGAAGCCATCTGAGTTTCTATTTTCGTCCCACAAATTTCAGTCAGATTGTCCGTCATTTTCTAGAGGATACTTGGAAACCTCCTGTTAATAAAGCTCTCAATAAAAAAACCACTTAAAGTGGTTTTTTATTTCAAAGTCTTTGACCGTTTGATGCAATGACTTCTTTATACCAATCAAAGGATTTTTTCTTCGAACGTTTTCCTGTACCATGAATTTCATCATCCAAATCCACATAAATGAAGCCATAACGTTTGCTCATTTCTCCAGTTGAGGCAGAAACAAGGTCAATACAGCCCCAAGGTGTATAGCCCATCAAGTCCACACCATCTTCAACTGCTTCTTCCATGGCGATAATGTGTCTGCGTAAATAATCGATACGGTAATCATCTTGAATGCTGCCATCAGCTTCGACTTTATCGATAGCTCCTAAGCCATTTTCTACTATAAAGAGTGGAACCTGATATCGTCCATAAAGATCATTTAAGGCATAACGTAATCCATCAGGATCAACGGCCCAACCCCATTCACTTTCTTTAAGAAACGGATTTTTTACACCCCCGAGTACCATATTCCCACTTGCTTCAACTCCTTCTTGGGTTTTCGATTCTACAGTTGACATATAGTAACTAAAACCGATGTAATCGACTGTTCCTTTTTTCAAAGTTTCCAAATCTTCTTTCGTTATCTCTAAGTCTTCTTTTTTAATACCATATTTTTTATGAAGTCGATGTGTAAAGACAGGATACTCCCCTCGCACTTGAACATCATTACAGAAGTAATTGAATTCTTGAATACTTTGTTGAGCAGCTATCTGATTGATTGGATTGGCATCAAAAGCATAAGTTGTCGAATAAATACTCATACAACCGATGTGTAAATCTTTGTTTAAGGCATGTCCAAATTCTACAGTTAATGCACTTGCAACAAATTGATTATGCCAAGCTTGGAAGACATTCTTTTTATCATCTCCACCATTTGAAGGTACTAAACCTTGACCCAGAGCCGCAAAGAAAGTTGCAGAGTTAATTTCATTGAAAGTCATCCAGTATTTCACTTTGTCTTGATAACGCTCCAACAAAACTTTGGCATAACGAACATAGAACTCAATCAATTCCCGATTTTTCCATCCACCATATGCTTTAGCAAGATGAAGCGGCATTTCATAGTGAGAAATTGTGACTACAGGTTCGATATTGTATTTCAAACATTCGTCAATCAATTGGTCGTAGAATTTAAGACCGGCTTCATTAGGTTCACTTTCGTTTCCCTTCGGAAAGATGCGGGACCAAGCTACAGAAAAGCGATAAGCTTTAAAACCCATCTCGGCGAACAAGGCGATATCTTCTTTAAAATGATGGTAATGATCAATCCCTTTGTGGTTGGGATAAACATATTTGTCTTCATCAATGGTCCAGTCAAAGTCTGGTGAATTGAGAATTCCTAAGCGTTCTTTCCCACCTGGCATCGCATCTGCGACCGAAAGTCCTTTTCCATCCACATCAAAGGCACCTTCCAATTGATTAGCAGCTGTGGCACCGCCCCATAAAAAGTCTTTTTTAAATGTCATTTTATTTTTCTCCTAAAATCGTTTCGCCATTTGAGGCAATTACTTCTTTGTACCAGTCAAAGGATTTTTTCTTTGAACGTTTTAATGTTCCTTTACCGTCATTGTCCATATCTACATAGATAAAACCATAACGTTTCCGCATTTCCCCAGTTCCTGCTGAAACCAAATCAATACAGCCCCAAGGTGTATAACCCAGGAGATCCACACCTTTATCAATTGCACGGCTCATCGCCTTGATATGTTTTTGGAAATAATCGATACGATAATCATCATTGATTGTACCATCTGCTTCGACTTTATCTTCCATACCTAAACCGTTTTCCACAACAAAGAGCGGGACTTCATAGCGGTCATACAAATCCATTAAGGTATATTCTAACCCTGTCGCATCAATCTGCCAGCCATATTCACTGGCTTCCAAATAAGGATTTGCTGCACCTCCCATCAAGTTCCCCATCGAAGGCTCTGCCCCTTCTTGAGTCGTTACGCAAAGTGTCATATAGTAACTGAAAGTGTACATATCAACTCTTCCTTCTTGGAGCAGCGCATCATCACCTTCTTCTTTTTGGATTTCAATTTTTTTATTTTGAAAGTATTTTTCGATAAGCGCTGGATATTTCCCTTTAACTTGGACATCACCGACAAACTTATTCACAAGCAGGTCGTATTCTTTGGTTTGCAAGATATCTTCTGGGTTTGGTGTAAGAGGGTACATAGTCAAATGAGCAATCATACAGCCAATCTTAAACTCTGGATTAATCTTATGGCCCTCAATGACCGCCTTTGCACTGGCAATAAAAGTATGATGTAATGCTTGAAATCTTTTATGCTCATCTTCTGGAATCGCATTGAGCGCAAAATCACCATGTGGATGAAGGCCTAAAACTGTAAGTTCACCGTGTGGCATTGTACCAAAATTTAGTTCGTTAAAAGTGATCCAGTATTTCACTTTATCTTTGTAGCGCTCAAAACATACTTTGGCATAATTCACATAGAAATCAATGGTTTCCCGGCTTAAAAAGCCGTCATATTTTTCCATCAATCCCAAGGGAATTTCAAAGTGACTGAGTGTAACCAACGGTTCAATGCCATGTTTCAAACATTCATCAAATACGCGATCATAAAAGAGTAAACCTTCTTCATTAGGTTGCGTTTCGTCTCCCTGAGGGAAAATGCGCGACCAGTTTATACTCAGTCTAAATGTTTTAAAGCCCATTTCTGCAAATAAAGCAATGTCTTCTTTGTAATTATGATAGAAATCAATCGCGCGATGTGAAGGGTAATATGTCTCCTCGTCAAGCACTGGTGTAAAATGACGTTCCTTGTTTTTTCCACCTACTGTTTTCATATCAGCTACAGATAGTCCTTTGCCACCAACATTATAAGCACCTTCTGCCTGATTGGCCGCGATAGCTCCACCCCATAAAAAGTCTTTTTTAAAGCTCATTTCTCTCTCCTTTTTTATACCGGCTGAACAACCAAACCATCAGCTGTTTTTACAAGACCAGTTAATAACTCTTCTGCTCTATGAATAACTGTCTTGTCAGTGATTACAATATCTGCAAAATCACTGCTATTAGTTATAATAATCGGCACTTGTGTACTGAAACCTGCAGCTTCAATAGCTTCCATATCAAACTTCAACAATAAATCGCCTTTTTGAATCTTTTGTCCCTGTGAAACAAAGGATTCAAAATATTTTCCTTCTAGCTGCACGGTATCAATGCCAACATGTATAAGGAGTTCTGTTCCTTGCTCTGAAATTAAACCAATAGCGTGTTTTGTAGGGAAAACAGTCATCACTTGTCCATCAAATGGGGCATAAACTTCACCAAGTGTTGGCTCAATTACTGCTCCTTTGCCCATCACACCTGCAGCAAAAGCTGCATCATTGGCTTCAGATAACGGAAGGACTTTGCCTTCTAAAGGAGTCGTAATATGTTCTTCACCTACTGCTTGTGATACACGAGTTTGATTATTTGTTGTTTCTTTTGGTTGTTCTTCCTCTGAGTTTTCATCTTCAAAACCAAGAATCCATGTCAAGGCAAAACCTGCGATTACAGCAATGATTGCTAAAATAATCATCTTAACTGCTCCCGAAATATCACCATCTAAACTGATATTTGTTGTGAAACTAAAGACACCTAAGCCGCCCATTGTGTATCCTTTAATACCCATTCCCATAGCAAATGCACCAATAATACCACTTACCACACATGAAGCCCAGAAAGGACGTTTCTTTGGAAGTGTTATCCCGTAGATTGCTGGCTCTGTTACGCCAAACCATCCTGAAATGAAAGCAGGGATTGCTAACTCACGTAATCGTTTATCTTTTGTTTTCACCATTACTGCTCCCACTGCACCAGTCTGAGCAAATGAAGCACCTGATGCTGCAATAAGTAATGCAGTTGGTTCACCTTGTGCTAAAGAAATGATGGCAAAAGGCACAATTGCCCAGTGCAAGCCAAACATAACCAAAATTTGCCACGTAAAGCCTAACACAAGTCCAAAGATAATTGGACTGAATCCTTGTAAGGCGAGAAGTCCTTTCCCTAAAGCATCAGAAGCAATGTTCATGACTGGCCCAATAATGAGAAAACCTAAAGGAATTGCAATCAAAGCTGTAAAGAAAGGTGCTAGAAAAAGTTTCACCACGTCAGGGATAATTTTCTTGAGCTGTTGTTCAAGAAAGGCCGCAAAAGCTGTAATAGCGATAATAGGCATAACTGATGAACCATAACCTGCTGCTGGCACTGAAAATGGAATTCCAAAGAAGTTTAGCCCTCCACTCTCAGCGAAAGTTTTTGTGACTGAACCATCCACAAATCCAGGATAAACCAAGGCTGCGGCAATCAGCATCCCAACAAATGGCGAACCGTTAAATTTTTTCATCGCTGTATAGCCGATAAAAATTGGTAAGAACAAGAAAAGTCCATCGCCCATAGAATTAAGGACAGCATAGGTTGATGAAGCCTGGAAGCTTGCACCCAATGCAAAGGATAAAATCGCGTTCAACCCTTTAATCATACCTGCTGCCGCTAAGGGTGCTAAAATAGGCTGGAAAATTCCTGAAATCATTTCGACAAACTTATCGAAAATATTTCCCTTGGCTTTCGTCTGAGAAGAATCCATCTCTAGCTTACCGATAACATTATCTACGTCAGCGCGGACATCAGGAACATGGTTCCCAATGACAACTTGGTACTGTCCACCAGCTTGCATGACAGTGACAACACCATTCATCTTCTTCAGTACTTCTGTATTCGCGAGACTTTCGTCTTTCAACTTAAAACGTAGTCGCGTAATACAATTTGTCAATGAGAGGATGTTTTCTTTCCCTCCCACATTTGCTACAATGTCTTTTGCAAGAGCTTCATATTTGCCCATCACAAACCTCCATAATATAATATATTTTTAGAGGTCTCGCCAACTTAATGTCACGATCCATTTGTTACCAAAGTTTAGTTTTATTGGATTTTCTCCAAGATACGTGCCAAATGCACAGTCATGTAAATCTGTTCGCTTTCAGAGACTTCATAATCCCTTGTTTGATTTAAAAATTCGCTCACTTTACGTGTGCCAAGATAAGCATTGGGATATTTGCGCACAATAAGAGCAAAAAGTTCCTTGTCGGTTTCTTCTACTCTAGCACTACCTGCTAAAATCCGCTCCGTAAAGAATTTTAAATGTGTAATGAAGCGTTGGAAGTAAATATCTTGTTCATCAAAGGTGATTTTCAAAGTATACTTTAATGTCGTTAAAATTTCTTCCATAAGCTTGGTCAGCTGCATCGCATACTCATGACCAGTACCAAGGGTACCGTTAACGATATGCATCGTCAGAAAACCTGCTTCATCTTCTGGCAGCTCTACACCAAATTGTTCTTTGACCTTTTCCAATGCTTTCAAACAGATTTTGAACTCTTCTGGAAAGAAACGTTTAATATCCCAGAGCAGAAAATTCTTCACCGAGATGTTTTCTTCAGTACGCAGAAGCGCTGCATGAAGATGGTCCGCAAAAGCAACAAGCGTTGTATCTGAAACTTCCTTATCAAACTTAACTTTAACCTCGGATAAAGTCACCATCGAAAGCTCAATGATAGCACTCGGAATTTCGTTTAAAATCTCCGAAAAACTCTGTATATCTGAACTGGCTTTTAAACCAAAAATCTTTTCGATTTTATCAACCTCAACTGCTTGACCTATTCTTTTCTTGAAACCAATACCAAGCCCCATAAGGATGATTTCTTCATTTCTGCTATTAATTGCTATGACCACATTATTGTTTAGGATTTTTCTGATTTCCACAATTCACCCCTCATTTCACAAAAATAGACCCTATCGCCCCTATGACAAAAATAGAGTACGATAAGGTCTAGCTTAACTTAATAATCACTATCCGTTTTTATGAAACCGCTTTTATATTAGTATACTGTATTATCAAAATCTTGTCAAGGATAAATTTTAAAATAAAAAAAACTGCTAATGACTAGCAGTTTTTATTTTTTTTGTTGAATTAAAGTTTTAAGTGTATCTGTCAGTATTCCTTCGAATTTTTCAGTATCTTTCGTGATATCGATGCCTTTTTCTAATGAAGCAGCTGCACTCCAGCCAATCGCTTCAGTGATTACCGCAGCTATTGAAGCATTGACCACACTACCTACACCTGGAATCAAAGTAGCCAATGATCTTCCTATATACGGAATCAATGTCACCCTTATAAAGTTTACGACAAATTTATCACTAAACTTCACGTCATAAATATTATAAATACTTTTCAGCATCTTTAACTGAATAGGTACTAAAATTAAAGCATCAGCAATAGGTATCGGCAGAGCACCTACGCCCGCAGCAGTGATCGAGGCTCCGTGAATTGTTCTATGAACCTTAGAAGCTTTATCACTACTTATAGATTTTTTTACCGTTTGAGGTATTTGTCCGTTCATTTCTTTTGAAACTTCTGTATTCTTACGTTTTTTTATTCCTATCATCTCTCCCCCTCATTTCTTCACTATTTATTGTCTGAGCTTCATCGATCTAAGTTTCAGATTTATCCTGCAAATCGTATGTTCTTTGCTCTTCTTTAAGTTTAACATTTTCTTTCAAATTTTTGACTCAATCTGACTTCACTTACTTCCTACTCCGAAGTTCACACAAAAAAAGCTTGCCAAAAGTGACAAGCGTTCTTTTAATCATATTTCAAAAAACTGATTAATCTTGGTTTGCTCACAATCAGAGATTGCTTCGCAGAACAAAAACTATATTTGTTTGCTCACAATCAAAGATTGCTTCGCAGATCAAAAACTATATTTGTTTGCTCACAATCAGAGATTGCTTCGCAAATCAAAAACTATATTTGTTTGCTCACAATCAGAGATTGCTTCGCAAATCAAAAACTATATTTGTTTGCTCACAATCAGAGATTGCTTCGCAGAACAAGGCTTACGCCTTGTTTGCTGAACCGAAAACGTCGATACGTTCTTCAACTGATGCAGTGATTGCGTCGAAACCAGGTTTCAAGAATTTACGTGGGTCGAAGAGTTTTTTCTTCATGTATTCAGCTTCATTAGCGTTAAATTCAACGACGAATTCACGAGTTGCTTTTGCAAATGCAAGTTGGCATTCTGTGTTTACGTTGATTTTAGCTACACCGTTAGCGATTGCTTCGCGGATTTGATCGTCAGGGATACCTGAACCACCGTGCAATACGATAGGAACATTTTTGCCCATAGCTTCAACGAGTGCTTCGTTCAATTTAGTCAAGTGATCGATGTGGAGACCTTTCCAGTTTTCTGGATAAGGACCGTGGATGTTACCGATACCAGCTGCAAGGAAGTCAACACCAAGTTTAGCCATTGCTACTGCATCTTCGATAGGAGCAAGTTCGCCTTCACCGACGATACCGTCTTCTTCACCACCGATAGAACCAACTTCACACTCAACTGAGATACCTTTAGCGTGAGCTTTTGTGATAACTTCTTCAGCAAGTTTAAGGTTTTCTTCGATTGGAAGGTGTGAACCGTCAAACATCAATGAAGAGTAACCAACTTCGATACATTCCAAAGCATCATCAAAGTGACCGTGGTCAAGGTGAATAGCTACTGGTACAGTGATTCCCATTGATTCTACAAGAGTTTCAATGAGGAGTTTACACATTTTGTAACCACCCATGTATTTAGCAGCACCCATTGAAGTTTGGATAAGTACTGGAGTCTTTTTAGCTTCTGCTGCGCGCAAGATAGCTTGAGTCCATTCAAGGTTGTTTGTGTTGAAACCACCGATAGCGTAACCATTGTCACGAGCGGCTTGTACGAATTTTTCTGCTGAAACGATTGCCATTTCAAATTCCTCCGAATATTTTCTATTACTGTCTTAGTATAGCATTTTGTGAACTATTTTTCTAGTTATAAGTCGTGAATGCGCTTGTATTCTGGTTTTTTTAGAAAATAAAACCTATGGTAATAACAAATAAAAAGAGAGTTTCCTCTCTTTTTTATTATTTAGTACGGCTGTAGTTAGCTACGTCTTCTTGAATATTTTCGATAAATTGATCCAAGCTAATAACTTCGGTATCTGTTGAACCATAACGGCGAATGTTTACAGTACCATCTGCCATTTCTTGGTCACCCACAACGATTTGATAAGGAACTTTACGTGTTTGGGCTTGACGGATTTTATAACCCATTTTTTCATTTGATTCATCAACAACGATACGCAATCCTTTTTCTTGGAGACGTTTTTTGATTTCCCATGCGTAATCGGCATGAATTTCGTTGTTTACAGGAATGATGATTGCTTGAGTAGGTGCCAACCAAGTTGGGAACGCACCTTTATAAAGTTCAATCAAGTAAGCTGTAAAGCGTTCCAAAGTTGAAATTACACCGCGGTGAATCATGACTGGACGGTGTTTCTCACCATCTGCACCAACATATGTGATGTCAAAGTTTTCAGGGTTAAGGAAGTCCAGCTGGATAGTTGAAAGTGTTTCTTCATTACCTAAAGCTGTCTTAACTTGGATGTCCAATTTTGGTCCATAGAAGGCTGCTTCGCCTTCAGCTTCAACGTAGTCAAGATTCATATCATCCATTGTTGCTTTAAGCATACGTTGTGATTTTTCCCACATTGCATCGTCTGGGAAATATTTTTCTGTGTCTTCCGGGTCACGATATGACAGACGGAAGCTGTAATCGTCGATACCAAAATCACGGTACATTTCCATAATCAATTCAAGAATTTTTCCAAATTCTTCTTGGATTTGATCAGGTGTCACAAATGTGTGACCATCATTCAGTTGCATCACACGTACACGTTGAAGACCTGAAAGTGCGCCTGATTTTTCATAACGGTGCATTGTACCGAACTCAGCGATACGGATAGGTAATTCGCGGTAGCTGTGTACGTGGTGTTTATAGATAGCAATGTGCGATGGGCAGTTCATTGGACGAAGCTCCATTTGCTCACCATCACCCATATCCATTGGTGGGAACATGTCTTCATGATAATGTTGCCAGTGACCTGATTGCTTATAAATGTCCAAGTTCATCAAGTTTGGTGTGTTAACGTGCAAGTAGCCTGCAGCGATTTCACGGTCTTCTACGAAACGTTGGATTGTACGGCGAATAGTTGCTCCATCTGGAAGCCAGTAAGCTGTACCTGCTCCCAAAGAAGCTTCATTGAAGAAGAGATCTAACTCTCGACCGAGCTTACGGTGATCACGTTCTTTCGCTTCTTCACGCATTCTCAAGTTTTCTTCGAGGTCTTCTTTATTAAACCAAGCAGTACCGTAAACACGTTGCATCATTGCATTATCACTATTTCCACGCCAGTAAGCTCCTGCCACATTAAGCAATTTGAAGAATTTAATAAAGCCAGTTGATGGCACATGTGGGCCACGGCAAAGATCTGTGTATTCGCCTTGACTATAGATTGTCAAGCCGCCTTCATCTTCATTGTGTTCTTCGATAAGCTCAAGCTTATAAGGATCACCAGCAAAGATTTCTTTCGCTTCTTCTTTGCTTACTTCTTTACGAATTGAAGGGAAATTTTCTTTTGAGATACGACGCATTTCTGCTTCGATTTTTTCCAAATCATCGTTTGAAATTTGTCCTTCTTCATTATCAGTATCGTAGTAGAAACCATTTTCAATAGCTGGACCTACACCAAGGTGAATATTTGGAAAATGACGACGTGCTGCTTGAGCAAATAAGTGAGCTGCAGAGTGACGAAGTAAACCAAAAGCATCTTCATGATCCGGTGTTACAATTTCAAAAGTTGCATCTTCTTTGATTGGACGGGTCACGTCAATAAGTTTGCCGTTGACTTTACCAGCCAAGGCTTTTTTAGCCAAACCAGGTGAGATTGATTTCGCAATTTCAAGTGTTGAGATGCCTGCCTCAAATTCTTTGACAGCACCATCTGGGAAAGTGATTTTAATCATATAAGCCTCCAATTTTTTGTTAACATATTTTAGTTTTGGGGATGAGCACTGAGGAAATAAAAAAACGCAGATCAACTCCCTCTAAAGGACGCGATCTGCGTGTTACCACCTTCTTAATTTTTTCGGCATAAAAAGCTTCAAAAATATCTCATCTTTGACGTAACGTGTCAGCCACGCTTTCTGTTCTCAGAAAGAATTATCAGAGTGGTATCTTTAGCAATCACAATACGAGTTCGCACCACACACTCGCTCTCTTGGAAAGAATTGGTTAAAGACTTGTCTCTAATGACCATTTTAGGATTTTCTTTATCTTTTGTCAAGTCCTTTTGAGTAAGTTTTTTGATTTTTTAGAAAATAATATTTATTTTTCCTCTGCAATCTCTTTGACAAGCTCAGCAAAAGCCATATCTTCATTAAACGGTGAGACATAGACATACTTTTCACCACCATTTTCAAGGAAGTATTCTTTATTTTCCTCTTCAAGCTCTTCAATCGTTTCTAAACAGTCAACTACAAAGCCAGGTGCAACGATAAGAATTTTTTTGACACCTTGTCCTGGAAGTTTCTTCAAGGTATCATCGGTTGCGGGAGTCAGCCATTCGGCGGGGCCAAATTTTGACTGATAGGTTTGATAATGTGGGAAATCGCCAAGTTCTTCCATAATTAAACGTGTCGTTTCCGTGCATTCGTCTGGGTAAGCATCTCCATCCGTTACGTAAGAAAGCGGGATACCGTGGTAAGAAAAGACCACAGCTTCAATGTCCTCTTCATTTGCAAGGGTTTCTTTTATCTTCTCAGCAAAATATTTGATATAGAGAGGTTCTTTATAAAAGGAGCGTATAAACTTTAAATCCACAATATGATCTTTTTTCAAAAAAAAGTTCATGACACTATCAAAGACCGAACCTACTGTTGTCCCTGAATATTGTGGATACATAGGAAGAACCGTTAACTCCTCCACACCTTTACTCAAGAGACTTTCCAGACTACTTTCAATACTTGGTTCACTGTAGGACATCCCCATAGCTACTTCAACGTCAGGACAGATTTGCTGCAGGTTTTTTTCCTGAGCTGCTGTGTAGGTAAGCAGTGGAAACGCGCCGTCTTTGACAATCTTTTCGTAAAGCTTAGCTGATTTTTTCGGCCGAGTATTAAGAATGATACCATTGAGAAGCGGTTGCCAGAGCAAAGGATGAGTCTTAATCACGCGCCGGTCAGATAAAAATTTCTTCAGATATTTTCTTAGAGCTTGGGGCGATGTATTCTCAGGTGTACCAAGATTAACTAAGAGAATGCCTCTTTTTTTCATGCGATATATGTCTCCTGTATTTTCTAAAATTCAACGGACAATCCAATTATCCTATTTTCTATTTTACCTGAATTTCATAAGTTATTCATTAATATTTTGAGAAAATCTATGACTTAGAGCAAAAATGGCAAGAAAAAAACGAGAAAATCCGTATATCTTCTCGTTTTGAAACATTCTTTTCAAGAGTAGAGCTTACTCTTTTTTATTCTTTTTTCGTAAAATAGCTGCGCTGGCTAGAGCTGCTAAGCCAAGGATACCAAGTCCAGAGGCAACCATATCTCCTGTCCTTGGTAATTCTGCTCTTTCATCTACCTTCCTATCAGGAATTGGACTTGGAACTGTATCTGGTGTTGGTACTGGAGTCGGAACTCTTTCTCCCAAAGTCACAACAGCAAGCCCCTCACTAACCTCCCCTTCATAACGATTATGGTGCTCTGCTTGACGCGCAAAGAGGTAGTACTCTGTAGCCGGTATCAGACCTGTGAATGTTGTTGACTCTTGCCAATCCTCTGCGCCTAAATCTGCTGGGTTATTCGTTCTTGAAACCGCATATTCTATCACGTAAGGTCCGTAAGGTTCTGGGTCAAAAGCTCTAGCTGTGGCGACAAAGAGATTTTCCGCACCTGCTTCCCTAAAGGCAAATGGGTCAAAGCGGAAAGTCAGCACTTCAGATGGAGCAAGCTCAATCTCTGTTTCAGAGACACGAGCTGCTTGCGGTCGCGTTACCGGTAAACCTTGTGCTCTAGTAATTCGTCCAATCGTTTCCACTTCGTCATCCAAGATATACTCATAGTTTCGGTTGACATTGCCTTGTTCGTCACGTAGCTCTATCTGTACATCTGCGTTTTCGATAGTGTTGCCTTGCGCATCAATAAAGACCAATTCGTCCTCAGCAACGTGCGGTTGACCATTTACCAAACGGGACATTTGATCCACAAAGCTTAGCGTCAAGTAATAATCGCCGATAAGGTCCAGCACTTGACCGGTGTCCGCATTGCGCCATTTACCGGCTTGCCTATCATAATCATAAGACATATCTTCTGGCATGAAGCGATAATCATAGTTGAAGACACGTTCGGCTATTTTTCGACCATCATTAAGACTGAGGCGGATAGGTGTGATTCGACCTGTGAACAGGAGGTCCTCAACCTTAGACAATTGCTCATCAGTAAGTACGAAACGCTCATGTGTAAAGGCCTCAATACTTGTAACTACTTCTTTATCGATAATATTGCCATTATCGTAGGCGACATTCTTGTCTAGGAAACGAAGGGTAAGTTCTTCCAAATTCGCTCGTAAAAATTCGATATCTTCCCCTTGCGCATCTCGTAGGACAAGTTTGGGTTCAATCTGTATATCTTCTAGATTAATATCAGTACTGCCGTCATATGGGCGTACGATATGCCCCGATTGAATATAAAGGACAAAGGCTTCCATATCTTCTGGGTCCGTTGGCATTGGGCGCACGTCCGTGACAGTTGTTTGTTCAAGTGTCACTACCGAAGCAAGCCCCGAAATAATCGCTCCAGCATAACGGTTATGATGATCCGCTTGACGGGCAAAGAGGAAGTATTCTGTAGCTGGTGTCAAATCTGTAAAGAGCGTTGACGTCTGCCAATCAGCTGCTCCTAAGTCCTCTGGATTATCTGACAATGAAACCGCATATTCAATCTCGTAAGGCCCTGGGTCAAAGGCTGTAGTTGGCGCAAAAATATTTTCACTTCTTCCATCGGCTGTATCTGCATCACCAAAGCTGAAAGGTTCAAAGAGGAAAGGCATTTCTTCAAGTAAGGGTTGATGTTTCGTGAGAGTTGAGTGGAAAAGTTCAATCTCTGTTTCAGTGATGCGTGCCGCTTGTGGTCGCGTGACTGGTAAACCTTGAGCCTTGGTAATACGCCCTATCGTTTCAACATTCTCATCAAAAACATACTGATAGTTACGGTTGACATTACCTTGCTCATCCCGCAACTCTACACGAACATCTGCTCTTCCGATTTCATTGCCTTGCTCGTCAACAAAGACCAACTCATCTTCGCCAACGTGTGCTTGACCATTTGCCAAGCGTGACATCTGATCCACAAAAACTATCGTTAAATAGTAGTCGCCCAACACGTTCATCGGTTGGCCGGTTTCTACATTTGTCCATTTTTCTGGATTAGTAAAACCAGCTTCGATACCGTACTCGTAAAACTTATCTTCTACCGTGAAGTAGTAATCGTAATTGAAGACACGCTCTGCTATTTTCCGACCGTTAAAGCGTAGGCAAAGCGGGTCAATGATTTGGCTTTCAAATAATGGATTTACACGTTGTTCTGGTCGTGGCATGATAGTCGAAAGAGTCTGGCTTGTTGGAATCATTGCATGAAGTACGCGGTGGAGTGGCAATTGTAAATGATAATTGCCCGAGTTTACTCCAGAAATACTCCACTCGCCTGTCGCATGAACCGGCATAGCAACAACATTGTCCGCATCATCAAAACGTACATTCCTATCATCAAAGCGCGCTTCGCCCCTCTGGATAATAACACCATCATCTTCACGGTCGATAGGCAGGATAGGCAAGTCTGGCATAGACGAAATCACTGCATCTTCAGTGCCATCATAGGAACGCCTCTCGACCTGTCCTTGTGTCCAGCGAATCGACATTGGACTAATGGTTCCCGTCAGTAAGTTGTCACTCATCCATACTTTGAGGTCATTGCTCAAGGTTACATTTCGTGAATCAAGATAGAAACCGTCTATTGTGACTGTCTTCTCACTACCTGCATGACGATCCGCAAAGGCAATCGCATAATTGTTTTCGTCAAAACGGATAGAAATTCTTTCGTCCGTTTCCTTAATCTCAACCCAAAGCTCTGGGAAAGCTCTAATCGTCTGTCCTGGATTAACTGGATCAGGCCGTTCTGCAACTTCCCAATCTGTTTCGCCGTCGTAAATCTTATGAATCGTGCGATTTCCGCCAAGCCGAATGTCTTCCGCTGTAAGTTCCTGCGGTGTGATTCGTCCGGTGAAGAGCAGGCGCTCAATCTCATGTAAGCCATTGTCAGCAAGAGTGATGTTGTCATGCGTAAAGCCTGCAACACTTGTGAGAATGTCCTTGTCGATAATATTTCCGTTGTCGTATTCGACATCTTTGTCAAAGAAACGGACATCAAGATTTACCAAGTTAGCTAGTGAAAGTGCGATTTCTTTATCTTGTGCATTGCGGAGGGCAAAGACAGGTTCGATCCGCACATCTTCGTTGAGGTCAATCTCAGCGCTACCATTATATTGCCGTTGGATATAGCCTGTCTGGATGTAAAGGACGTTGGCTTCCATCTCATCTGGATCTGCTGGCATTGGGCGTACTTCTGTGACAGCAACTGGCTTGATGTTGGCTGGTCTGAACTCTGGTTGGTCTATTTCTCCTGCCTCGTAAGGACTTCCAAAAGTATAATTTTGCAGTGGATGATTAATGGCGTCCTCTGTCAACAGATTCCAGTTACCATCTGAATGGACCGCAATATCATCGCCGACTGCTGTCTGGTTAAATCTTGCCCAGCCTTTATCTACAGTAATGTAATCTTGGTCACGCGCAACGATAGAGACTTCATTTCTATTGCCATGACGTCCTAATTCAGGTTCGATAAGAATTTGGTGTACTTCATCAGTGCCATCCCACTCCTTGTTGGCAACTGTGCCGACTGTCCACTCAATATGACGTGGTGTGATTTGTGCCTCTTGATAGTCTAGGATTACCTGTATAGTATGCTCACGAATCTCTCCTTCATCCGCTGGACCGAAGAATTCATAGAGCTTCTCATCAAAGACAATATCGTAAAAGTTAAGCTCATTTGTGCCAGCATGTACTTCCTTAAAGTGCAGGCCTTTCACACGGTAAGGCAGTTGAATCTCATAACCCCCGTCAAGAACAATCGTAGCCACAAAGCTATTCTCAGCAATGTCAGTTGTACCGTCATATTCTCGGCTCTCAACAGTAAAGTTATAAACCATATCATACTTTTCAATGTCTAGTGGTAAGATTGACGCCCAAGTAGTACCAGAATCTGGAACGACATAGTTATTTTCATGCCTTGGGTCATCAAATACGACTTCTAAAGCCACATCATCGTGCCAGCTAAATTCATAGCTTCCTACCACTGAATTTGGGAAAGCAAGTCCATCTGCATCATACTCTACACCCACATGATTATCTAGGATATCATGTCCTGTTATTGCTGGGATTAAGTCTGGTGCGACAACTTCCCTAATATCAATTTCATCCGTATCGTCAAACGTACGTGATGGTATACGACCGCCCTCCCAGCGCAGGACACGCGGTGTGATTTTTGCCTCAAAGAGACTGTCGAAGTTAAAGTCATCAGCAAGCTTTTGGTTAGGACCAATCAAGTCATTCAGTTGCTCACGAACACCTGCATCATTTCCAATAGTCAGTGTATTCGCAAATATCACATTGTTATCGTTAAAGGATAGCTCCCAACTGTCAATCTCCAAGTTCTCGCCAGACAAGCGTGGCAGATGCGAGATATGCTCTTCCGTAACATGAGTTGTATCATCAAAGAGTTTGGTCGCAAAACCTGCTTGTGCACCAGCTATATCTCCCCAATGCTGTACCTCTTGAGCAGTTATTTCCCACTCAATAGTGGGAGAATCTCCTAAGCGATAGTTGGTATGGTAAGGTCCGTCAATATCCCAACCTACCAACTTCGAGCTTGCCGTACCTGCGTTAAGATTATTAACATGCGTAAAATCACCCTTAACTGCCGTTATTCTACTCCCCAACTCTTGGTCTAATACGACTTGCTTGTCATCAAGAACCGTGCGTAAAGTTGGCAGATTGAACTCGTCTCTTGCTGGGTTTATCGGCATACTTGTATATTCCCTGCTGTCGTTCTGTAAAGAGCCACCGGTGAAATGAACATCTAGCGGGTGAATCGTTGCATCAGCAAAGCTCGGGTTCAGAAGTGCGTTATGCAAGAAGTTGGGCATTCCGAAGGCAGATTGACCGAAAAGATTGTTTGGCATGTCAAAGCCAATCGTCCTTGCATCTGGATGCACCACTATGATATAGTTTTTCCTATTGGTACCTCCTCCAATGCTCCAATCTCCTGTAGCAGTAACTTCTTGTGCCACAATATTGCGATTTTCACGCCTAACATTTTTAGACGCGAATGCAGCTGACCCTCTGTTTACGACAAGAGCTTCAGAACCATCTTCATCTATAGCAAAGATACCAGTACTTCCATCACTTGCTACCAAAAGTTGTGGATATACTGAAATCTCGGCTGTGTCAGTTCCATCATAATCCTTGTCTTTCACCTCACCCATGCCCCAGAAAACCTCACGTGGCGTAATTTTGCCGAGGAAAAGTTCTCCACGTAGAGCCTCTTGCAAGTCTGAGGAAAGTTGAACAGGTTGATCCGTACTTCCCTGACTTTGTAAACCAATCGCTGAGTTTTCCAAAACTACCGAAACCAAACCAGATGTGACATGTCGCTCAGGAAAACGTAGAAGAGCAGCTGCTTCAAAGACAAACTGATAGGTATTTTCATCATACACACCTGTAATAGAAACATTAATTCGTGGCAAATTGTTCGTGTAAACATCTGTTGCATCATATTCACGATTAACCGGAGCTTTATCAAAAACAAGGCGGTCAATATCGTCAACATCTAGAACCAAAGGATGAATGGTCGCAGGATTAAAGGTCGGAGTGCCAACAATCTCATAGTTGAAATTACCAGCTATATTCTCATCCAGACGATTGAGCATACTTTCATCGAAATAAAGCCCTTCAATCTTCCACGTCCCCGGTAAACTTTGAGCAAACTGCAAACGTTCTGCCAAGTTAGTACCAAAGTCAACAGTAATGATATTATCGTCACCATCAACGAAACCAGTTAATTCAGGTGCTACAAATCTTATTACATTCGTAGTCCCGTCATAATCCTTGTCAGCGACAGTTCCTACGGTCCATGGGACTGGTCGAGGTGTAATTTCTGCATCGCTAAAGAGTCCGCCATTCTCTGCCAGAGTCTGAATTTTCGCTTCGAGTTCCTCACGGTATTCCGCTTCGAAAACTGTCAAATCTTCTGCGTTGAAAGCATCAGTTGCTCCAGCAGTGAAGTCCAAGGTCGTGTAAACATAAGGCGAGATTATGATTTTGTGAGTGCCTGCATGAGAGCCGGCAAATTTCAAATATTCACGCTCGATAACCAAGCTTGCTGTGGCAAAACGTTGCGTTCCACCAGGACTATCTCCCATGATTGCAAACTCAAAGACATATTCGTCTTGGGCACCCACGACAAGGTCAGTATTATCAAAAACCTTATTGGGCACACTTTGGAGTTGACCAATAGTCGTTGGCGTAAAACTGGCATCAGCAAGGCTTATCTGACCGTCGTAGAGACCATTTGCGTTAGGTTGATTACGTACCATTGACTGAGCGATGATGCTCTCGGTCAGTTGTTGGAGCAATTTTTCGCTAAGTTCTTCTGGAAGCGAAACCTCAGCAACGGCTTGCGCTACAGCTTCCTGAACTGCTGCACGCTGATCGCCATGTCCTGCCAGATGAACGAAAGAGGCCCAAAGTCCTGCTTGATCGTAAAGCAAACTCTCTACGGGCAGTTCAATCGTTAACAGTGGGGTGTCATCAATAATTTCACCGTTCGCCATTTCAATTTCAAAGGCAAGTGAGAGGTGCTCCTCGATATGTTTTACTGTCCGAGTTGCATCGAAAGGACGTGTCTCTACCCGACCACGATTGACCACGATATTTTGAAGCGCCACAGGTACATTTTCACGGACTTGTGCTTGCTCGAAAAGACCTGTGTTAGTAAAATTTTGTAAGGCAGAAAGGTCGACTTGATAGTACTGCCCTGTTGGGAGATTGGTTTGGTCATAAAGTTCGTCTTCAATAGCTCCACGTATCTTTTCCCAATCAACAGCTCCATAATTGATTTGTGACGGTCCAACAGTAGCTGTGCTTGCAAAGACGATGTCTGCTATGTTATCGGTAAAATCAAGACTTCCACTAAAACCTATCTCCGATAATTCCAAGTACGGCCATTGCATAACGTCAGCTTCTAGAGGGTCATTGACAAACTTGTCTGCAACCCTACCAAGACGAATATGTTCCTCTGTGATAGCGATTGGTACGAAAGGGTTAGGTGGTAAGACACCGCCATGGAGGCGGAAGGAGTTATCATGTCTGTGATGAGTATCACGTATATAAATGCCGATATCACCAAAGGAATCTTGCGGTATCCCCTCCAAAACAATAGCATATGTGTTACCACCTTCTGAACCAACGAGTTGCACATCCAAGAAACCATCACTGCTTATTATCCCTACTCTCAATTCCATGTCCTTAATCTGACCACCACCTAGAGTTGTAGAGCCGTCAGAAAGAGTTGTTGAAAACTCAATCCTAACACGAGTTTGGGTAGCCCACTGCACACTAAGAATAGCCGCATAAGGCCATGTATCTTTAACCGCCCAATCCCCTGCCAAAGGCACAATCCCCACATAGGCATCACTGGCCTCAAACTGAGTCAATCCCCCTTCAGAAAAACGTGGTGCCTCAAATTTTTGTGGCGCTTCAAAAGTAGCTGGAGTTTCGGAAATTTCCTGTATCTCCAGTTCTTCTAACACTTCGGTTTCTTTTTCTTCTTCATAATCTGCTTCAGCAGGCATTTCTGGCAAGACAACGTCTGCGATTTCCTGCTCAGGCATTTCGACAACTTGTTCGATACCGGGCACTTCTTCATCATGTCGGCCCCGGCTGAGTGTAGCTACAGGTGCACCTTTGGACATTACAAGTGGCAACATTGCAGCGACAGTGCCTGCTTTTTTAAGCCGCGCACGACGTATGGCTTGCTTCTTTGCTTTGATTACTTTTCTTTCTGTCATATATTCTTCTCCTGAAATCTTTGGGGAATCTCATGATACCGCTCGGATATAACGTAATGTTTCTCATATTACAAATTATATCAAAGATTAAAATTATAAAGAAGTAATATTACACTCATTTATTTTTAATTAAGGAACACAAAAAGCAGATTCTTTGAGAATCTGCTTTTTATGTTCAATCTAGTCTGGCTATTAGTGCTTACGATTAATTTCTTGTTTCACTTTATATTCAAGGAAATCTTTTGCCACTTCTTTGTCAAAGTCATTGAGCTGATTGACCACTTGGTTTTGAATTGTGTCAATCTCAATCTTATCAAAAGGAATTTCAGCGATGACTTTCTCAACAACCTTGGCAACATTGTTGGCAATCATATTGGCATGCAAGGGTTTGTCTTTGTATTTTCCATTAATTGCAGCTTTAAAAACTGCTGTTTGTATACGAAATGAATCCCAATCGACAACGCGACCATTACGTTTTATCACTACTTTATTGAGCAATTTTGCTTCCATATCTTCTCCTTTATGTGCTGTATCTTGCGTCCTTAGTTCTAAGGAATTTTTCGAAATCATATTTTGGCTCATATCTTGATTATCTCAAAATATTTTATTGCCTCAAACAGTAGCAACGCTAGTCTTTTTCGAGTAGTATTACTTTCTTTTATTATAGCAAATTATCATTTTTCCTACAAAAAAAAGCCCTAAGGCCTTTATTAACTTATTTTACGATAATGAAACGATCATCATCTGCCATGTAAGTTTTTTCTCCTGCTTCGTCTTCGATAGAACCGAATACGAGTTGACCACGTAGTTTCCAGTTTGCTGGAACGTTCCATTCTTTAGCAACTGCTTCATCAATAACTGGATTATAGTGTTGCAAGTTTGCCCCAATACCAAGTTCTGCAAGCGCAGTCCATGCATTGACTGAAGTAATACCTGAAGCTTGCTCGCTCCATACTGGGAAGTTGTCTGCATAAAGGGCAAATTGTTCTTGCAAACCTTTTACAACGTCTTGATCTTCGAAGAAGAGGGCTGTACCATAAGCTGCTTTGAAACCATCAAGTTTTGCTTTTGTACCTTCCCAAGCTGACTCAGGAACACCTTGTGCTTTCATTGTTGCTTTCAATTCGTCAGCCACGATTTGGCCCCAAAGTTTTTCTTGCGCCTCACCTGTAACGATAAGTACACGTGTTGTTTGGCTGTTGAAAGCTGATGGGCTGTGTTTTACTGCTTCTTTAATTGTTTCGATAGCTTGGTCTGGATCTTTAACATCTTTACCAAGTGCGTAGATTGAACGACGATTTTTGAGTGAGTTGATAAATGACATAGTAATGTCTCCTTTTATTTTCTTATTTATGTTTACAAGTGTAATCTTAACACATAAATTTACGTTTGTAAACTATTTAGCTCAGGATTATTATTTTTTTATAAAAAAAACGCTAGAAAGCTTTTACTCTCCAACGTCTTAAAGTTTTATTATTTTGTTCCGAACAAACGGTCTCCAGCATCACCAAGTCCTGGAACGATGTAGCCATGTTCGTTAAGGTGATCATCAAGTGCTGCAACATAGATATCAATATCTGGATGCGCTTCTTGTACTGCTTTTACACCTTCTGGTGCTGCAACAAGACAAACGAACTTGATATTGTTAGCATTACGCTTTTTAAGGCTATCAATTGCAAGAATTGCTGAACCACCTGTAGCTAACATTGGATCAACCAAAAAGATTTGGCGCTCAGCGATATCTGTTGGGAGTTTAACCAAGTATTCAACTGGTTTGAACGTTTCTTCATCACGATACATACCAATGTGGCCCACGCGCGCTGCTGGGATAAGTTTCAAGATACCATCTACCATACCGATACCTGCACGAAGAATTGGCACAACTGCTAATTTCTTCCCTGCAAGTTCTTGCGCAGTCATGTGCGCAACAGGAGTATCAATTTCGACATCTTGTACAGGCAAGTCACGAGATACTTCATAAGCCATAAGCATACCAATCTCGTCAACGAGTTCGCGGAACTCTTTTGTTGAAACGTCTGCACGACGCAAGATTGAAAGTTTGTGTTGGATAAGTGGATGTTTTACTACTTGACAGTTTGACATAAGAAACCCCTTCATTTTATATACTTTGACTATTTTATCATTTTTCTTGTCATAAGTCTGTTATTATTGTTATTTTAGTCTTTTTTCAAAGAGAGCTTGATTAGGAACGGTGCAATCAGCGTGCTGAGGATAATCACGATAACCAGCTCTGAATAAATATCGCTATTAATCACTTGTGAAGCAAGACCAATCTGCGCGATGATTAAAGCCATTTCACCACGAGAAACCATTCCTGTACCAACCAAGGCACTGTCTGAGCTTGTAAGTCCTGTTGATTTCCCGATGAAATAAGCCGGAATAAACTTCGTCAATACGGCTAATAAAGTAAAGAAGAGAATCAAGATTGGATGTTCAAAGATGCTCTCGAAAGTTACGGAAATCGCAATGGAAACGAAGAAAACTGGGATGAAGACGACATAAGCAATAGCGGAACTGTATTCCTCAATCTTATGAGAAACGTCTGTTTGACTTAAAGCTAATCCAGCAAAGAAAGAACCAATCACAGCTGACATACCCGCTGCATCAGCAAGGAGGCTTAAAACCAAACAAAGAATGAGCGCCGCTGTTGTATTTTTTGCGTAGACCGGAAGTTTCTCCACAAAGCGCCAAACTTTAGGGATTGACTTGTGTACCAAGACAAGGAAAAGAAGGAAGAGAAATTCCATGAAAAACTGCTTTGGCAAGTTGCCAGAAGAGCTTTGTGTAGATGTGAAGATAGATAAAGCTAAAACAGCCAGAATATCGTCTACAACAGCCGCACCCAAGATAATAGAGCCTGCCTTTGTGGAAAGCTTACCGTATTCTTGCAAAACTTCAACTGTAATCGAGACAGAGGTTGCTGCAAAGACGATACCATAAAAGATAGCCGTTGAGAAGGCATAGCCCATCATCGTTGTTACGCCCCAGAAAACCAGTAAAGGAACAAGGACACCCGCTAGGGCAACCAGTAAAGCAGGTTTAAAGTTTTTCTTTAAGACCCCTAGGTCACTCTCTAGCCCTGCCAGAAACATGAGCAGAATCACCCCAATTTCGGAGAGGACCTCAATGGTGTGTCCTCCTTGCAACCATCCCAAAGCAGCAGGTGCTAAGACAATACCAATCAGTATTTGACCGACTACTGCGGGAATTCTTATTCTTCTTGCGATTAAAGTTGCGACTAATGAAGCCACTAAAATCAGTGTAAGTTGGAAAATATCATTCATACTTTCTATTATAGCAATTTACAGCTGCTTTTTCTCGCGGTCTTTCTTAAAAATTTAGAAAAAGATAGACTTACTGTCTATCTTTTTGTCTTAGTTTATTTCAATGACATATTCACAGCTAAAAGTTTCATGTGGAGCAAGTTGATTCATCCCAAATTTTTCGGTAAGTTCGCCTGTTGTGCTAACTTCATCTGCTATACCAGCCCAAGGTTCGATACAAACAAAAGGAGCTTCAGCTGGATAGGGACTCCAAAGACCAAAGAAAGGCATATTTTCCCAAGTGACTTTCACACTTCGACTATCTAAACGGTTTGTTAAAGCCACTGACATCTCATCTGATGATGTATAAACGAGCGCATCTTTAGAAAAGCGTTCATGGTTCAGTGCTATATCACTCACCTCAACCTCAGATTGCTCTTCTCTCTTAAGCGTACCCGTTGGTAAATCTAAAGGAATAAATGTACGTTTTTCGGCTGGGGCTATCGTCAAGGTGTAATCTTCAAAGCTGCCTTTTTCGAGAGGAACATTAAAGGCTGGATGAGCACCCACGCCAAAAATCATCGTCTTTTCATCTTTGTTTTCCACTTGATAACGTACGCGCACTTGATTTCCTGTCAATTTGTAACTTACCTTAAAGCTAAATTCAAAAGGATATTGTGCAAGTGTATCAGCATTCGAGGTAATTTCATAAACCAACTCATCCTCTTTTTCCTGTACGAGTTTGAATTCTGTATCACGTGCAAAGCCGTGTCCTGACATCTCATAGTTTTTACCTGCGTAGCTGTAATGTCCGTCTTTTAACTTCCCAACAATCGGGAAAAGAACAGGAGCATGACGTCCCCAAAACGCTGGGTCTGCTTGCCAAAGATATTCGATATCCTCTTTTTGAACAGAGTGTAATTCTGCACCAAAAGTGTCAACTGCAACCGTTAATGTATTATTTTTAAGTGTGTGTTTCATCTTTTCTTCTTCTCTTTAGTTATCTAATGGTTTATAAAAGTTACGATTTTCCAAGGCAAAGACGCGTTGACTTGATTGTCCCGGTTCAACATTATTTAGAGCGGTCATCATCATCATCATGCTAGCATCCATCATATCAATCTGATGAATGATTTCTGCTTCCATGATTTTAGGGCGGACAGGACTGCCATATTCTAACTGGCCGTGATGACTCAGTAAGACATGACGCAGTAAAAGCAAGTCCTCTTTTTCATCACTGATGTCAAGTTCGATCGCTGCTTTACTGACTTCTTCATCGATAAGAACGATGTGTCCTAAGAGATTTCCACGCAACGTATAACTTGTGTTTTCATAACCAGTAAACTCTAAACATTTGGCCATATCATGCAAAAGAATACCTGCAAACATCAAAGATTCATTGAGCTGTGGATAAACTTCACATACTTTTTCGGCCAGTTGGAGCATCGTGGTTGTATGATAAGCTAATCCACCTTCAAAGGCATGATGATTGGTTTTCGCAGCAGGAAACTGATAAAATTCACGGTCAAATTTTTTCAAGATATGACGAACGATACGATTCCATGTTGCATTTTCAATACGGAAAACAATACTTTCAACATATTTACGGAGATCCGTCTCATTTACCGGTGATTTTTCACGATAATCTGCAGGGTTAGCTGGTTCGTTACCTTCCGGCAAACGTAGGCTAATTCGATTGACCTGCGGCATACCGTTGTAGAGTTCTTTTAAGGCTTTCATATGAACCACACGCCCCGCAACAAACTGCTTAACAGCTTTAGGATTGGCATCCCAAATATTGCCCGAGATTGTTCCTGTCCGATCTTGAAAAACAATCGCAAGGAAATCCTTACCTGCGCGTGTTCGACGAAGCTCGACTGATTTTATCAGGTAGAATCCTTCAAAAAATTCTCCCATAGCTATGTTTTTTATCAGAACCATCTTAGTCCCCTTCTATTTCTAAAAGCGCAGCACTCGTGTCTTTGTCAACGGCATCAATCGTGCGCAATTTACGATTCATGACATTCGTTCTTGTCGTAATCAGCGTATTGATTTCTTTTTCGGACTGTTGCAAACGTTCGTGAACTTTCTTAAGCGAGGTTTCAAACTTACCAAATTCGGTTTTAACAGCCCCAAGCATTTCATAAACTTCACTTGATTTTTGTTCTATCTGTAAGGTCTTAAATCCCATTTGCAAGCTATTCAAGACTGCTGTCATGGTTGTTGGACCAGTAACATTTACCTTATAATCACGGCTGAGTTGCTCATAAAGTTCTGTGTTATTTACCACTTCCATGAAAAGCCCCTCAATAGGTAAAAACATGATTGCAAAGTCGGTTGTCTTTGGCGGTAAGATGTATTTCTCCGAAATTGATTTTGCCTGAGCTTTAACCGCGGCAAACAAGGCTTTTCGTGATGCTTCAATCGCTAGCATATCGTTTGTTTCAAGCGCAGTTTGCAGGCGTTGGTAGTCTTCCAAAGGAAACTTTGAGTCAATCGGCAATAAAACATCACTGCCTGCTACTTTACCAGGCATGATAACCGCAAAGTCTACTGCATTTCGGTCTTGAATGTTGACTTGCTCCTGGTACTGACTTGAGGTGAAAATTTGCTCTAAGATACGGCCAAGTTGTACCTCGCCAATAATACCTCGTGTCTTCACACCCGTCATTACTTTTTGTAGGCTATCGACATCACTGGCTAGGTTACGCATCTCGCCTAATCCTTTATCAACTGAAGTCAGAAGATTTGTGACCTGTTCAAAGCTTTGGGAAATCCTTTTGTTTAATGTTTCCTGAAGCTTTTCATCCACCGTATTCTGAATTTGACTGAGCTTTTTATCATTGGCTTCTTGCAGCTCCTGAAACTTACGGTCAAATTTATCCGTAATAGCTGCTGACATTTCTGCTAAGTTAAGCGCAATTTTATCTAGTTTTTGCTCGTTGGAACTTTGTAAATCCTTAAACTGGTAATCAAATTTAGCATTGATATTTTCTGTCAGATTTCCTAAGTTTGCATTCATATTATGCGATAAGCTTGAAACTGTTCCGGAAATTTCTTGGCGATTTTGCCCCAACTGTTGCGACATTTCTATACGTAACTCTGTCAGGTTTGAAGACAGATTTTCGACCCGCGCATTCAGTTTGGTGTTAGACGTTGGCTTTTTGAAAAAATTAGCAATTCCGATCAGAACGGCCAAAATCAAAAGAATAATAATGACGACGTTCATAATCTATCTCTTAACTTTTGAATGTTATCAGCTACATCGCCTTTAAAGACAAAAGATCCAGCCACAAATACATTGGCACCTGCTTCACGTGCTTGATCAACTGTTTTATCATCAATGCCACCGTCAACTTCAATATCAAATTCTAGATTGTTAGCCTCACGCAATTTCACAAGTTCACGAATTTTATCCATCGTTTCAGGGATAAAGGCTTGACCTCCAAAACCAGGATTGACAGTCATCACTAAGACCATATCCACCATGCCAAGAACAGGTTCAATCGTTGAAACAGGTGTTCCTGGGTTAATAACCACGCTTGCTTTCATCCCGGCTGCTTTAATCTTTTGCAATGCACCATGGATATGTGCTGTTGCTTCAACATGAATACTCATGATATCCGTACCAGCTTTCGCAAACTCTGTGACGTATTTTTCTGGATTTTCGACCATCATGTGCACATCCAAAACCATATCTGTATGTGGGCGAAGTGCAGCAACGACACCAGAGCCAAAAGTCAAGTTGTCAACAAAATGACCATCCATAACATCAATGTGTACATAATCAGCACCAGCAGCTTTAATCTTTGCGACTTCTGCTGTAAAAGCACCAAAGTCAGCAGCGAGAATAGATGGTGCGATTTTATTTGTATATTGTTTCATGTTTCCTCCTATTTTTTCAAGCCAAAGAAAGCTTTATTGATTTGGTATAAACCCCAAATAGTTAAGACAACAAGCAAGCCAAAAAGTGGCCACTTCCAATCTCCTAAACTATTTTTAAACAGAATGATAAGGCCCCAAAGAATCACTAAACCTAAAAAGCCGGCTTGCTTCATCCAAATGTTCCCTTTAATTTTGTTTTTTTCTTTGTTTGGCATAAGTTTCCCTCGTGTTGTTTATTTCAGTTAATAATTGTAGGTAGTTCTCATAACGGCTCGCTAAAATCCTACCTTCTTCAAGTGCTTCTTTGACAGCACAAGAAGGTTCATGTGTATGGGTACATTCTCTAAACTTACACCCATGACTTTCTCGTAAAATTTCTGGAAAGGCCGCATTTAAATCGGGTTGGTTAGAGACATCATAGTCTAGATTTGAAAATCCTGGGGTATCTGCAATTAAGCCTGATGCCACTTCAAAGAATTCCACATGACGCGTAGTGTGACGTCCACGTCCTAGTTTGTCTGAAGTTTCTCCCGTAGCCAAGTTCATACCTGGCGCAATTAGATTCAACAAAGTTGTTTTTCCAGCGCCCGTTTGCCCCATAAAGACCGTAACTTTATCTGCTAATACTTCTGTCAGTTCTTTCCAGTCAAAGAAAACTTGATAGCCAATCGTTTCATAATTTTTTTTGAACTGTTCATACTCACTGACATCCTCAAGCAAATCTAGTTTCGAAATGTAGATGAGAGGCTGAATATCTTTATGTTCCAAAAACACAAGAAAGCGATCCAACAGGTTCAAGGAAAAATCAGGATTAACCGTTGACATGATGATGACAGCCTGATCGATATTCGCAATGGAAGGACGAATCAAGCTGTTTCTGCGTTTGTGTATATCTAAGATATAACCTTCTGAATTTTCTTCAGCTGAAAAGTCCACAAAATCACCAACGATTGGTTTCATCCCTTTCTTACGAAAGTTACCACGCGCTCGCGTTTGATAAACTTGTCCCTCAGATTCTACATTGTAAAACCCTGCTAAAGATTTAATAATACGTCCTTTTTTTACCATACTGATATTTTAACACATTTCATATAATTATTATTCTCTGCTCCTTGAAACCCTTACGACTATCTCTCTTATAAAAAACAATTGTTCTTTGAATGATACATCTATACGTACAAAACCATAGTCAACTCATATCGCAAAACGATATTTTCATCTTGACAATCAATCATCCATCACTTATAATGAACAACATGAAAGAAATATCGAAAATTAAGACCACCTTTCTCAAGGTTGCACTTGTACCTGTTATTGCATTTATCCTTTTTTTCTTTGTTGTTTTGACACAAGGGCTCATCAGTTCCTACTCTGATCATGATATTTATTTTGTAAAAATTCTCTTTTATTTGGCGCTTTACATAGCTGCGGCCCTATCTCTTGTCGTAACGATTTTTGTCTATCGTATACTGTTACTTATTGAGCGTGGTACAGCCTTTACTGAGCCGGCCTTAAAGATAATTTCTACTATTAAAAAATTATCATTTGCAACTTTCTTTGTGCTTCTTGGAATTTTACCTATGACCTATCACATCATCGAGGTGATTCATGCACCGGTAATTATGGTTATTGGTGTAGCCATTAGTGTTACTCCTTTAATCGTTGCTATCTTTATTGCAACAATTGAAAAGCTCCTGCAAAGTGTCATTCAGATTAAGTCAGAAAATGACCTCACGGTTTAAGAAAGGAGTATAAAATGGCAATAAAAGTACATATAGATCGAATGCTTGTAGAGCGTGAAATGTCTGTGACTGAACTTTCAGAACGAGTGGGTATCACAATGGCTAACATTTCTATTTTAAAAAATGGTAAGGCTAAAGCAATACGCTTCTCTACACTTGAAGCACTTTGTAAAGCACTCGACTGTCAACCTAAAGATCTCCTTGAATATCGAGAAGATTAATAAATGCAAGGAAGCAAGCCCGCTTCCTTTTATTGACTCATTCAATTTTTTAGCTTGACTTCTATTCTATTTTAGCTTATAATATTGATAAATTCAATAAAAGAGGATGGAAGCATGAATCTAGGACAAACCTTAAAAAAGCTACGTAAAGAACATCAGTTTACTCAAAAAGACATTGCCAAGATGCTTGACATCACTCAAGGGACTTATGCGCTTTGGGAGAAGAAAACCAGTAATCCTGCTTTAGAAATGATTACTAAACTTGCAGATATTTACAAAACACCTATTGATCTTATCCTCAACGAAAATCAAGAGCATTCTCCTTTTATTGAGCTTCTCGATATTTACAAACAGTTAGATACTGAACAGCAAAAGAATGTCTTGAATTTTTCACAGTTTCTTGCCAGTCAGAAACCACAACCTATTCCTGACTCAGATAATATCATTCCTTTACGTACTTACCGTCGTGAGGAACTATATACGATTGAGGTAGCTGATGAGCAATTATCTGCTGGTTTTGGTCAGGCTCTGAATGACACCCAAGAGACTTACACCATCTTTACAGATGTACGTCCAGGCCGTTATGACGGTGCTGCACGCATCAAAGGAGACTCTATGCAACCAGAGTATCCTAACTTCTCTATTGTCACCTTTGTTACGACTGGTTTTGATAGAGATGGCGATATTTATGTCATTTCAGAGGGCGGACCCGGAGAAGAACAGCTGTATTGCAAGCAAGTTTTTCGAGACGGAGAAAGTTTCCGCTGTCACTCACTCAACACCGATCCGCAATACAAGGATTTTTACTTAGATGAAGAAACTTCAAGAATCGTCGGCCCTGTCGTTGATTGTATCGAAGAAATAACCCCCGAATTAATCGAGAACTAAGAATATTATAAAAGAAGGTCACAATGGAATTTATAGAAATTGTTTTAATGTTTGGTGGAATGGGCTTAGGTTTTGCGGCGCTCTATGAAATAGCCCTCTGGTTCAGTCCTGAGGAGCGAGATTTTCGTAAGACTAAAAAAGTAAAACAAGTTGAAGCTCAAAAATTCATCACTCTGCCAACGGCGATAAAGTTAAAAACTGGTCAGAAAGTTTCATGAAAGAAAGATAAGTGCAGCCTTAGCTCACAAAAAAAAGCCCAAGAAGACTTTGAATAACCTCTTCTTGTGCTTTTTTTAGTACTCATAAATGCAAAAGAAAAAGCATACTTAAAGTAGTTTTGAAAGGCTACTGTAGATATGCTTTTGTTTGTTAAGCAAGTACATTAATCTGAATTGTTTTACGACCCCAAGCTTGCGCTTGAGCTGTTGTTGGAAGGTGAACATCAATAATATTTCCCTTGATAGCTCCTCCTGTATCACCTGCAATAGCAATGCCATAACCTGGGACTTCAACCATCTTTCCTAAGGGAATGACAGAAGGATCTACAGCAATACACATTGGATTTTGGTGCAAGTTAATCCCTGTAGCTGTGATAAAACCTAAGCCGTTATCTGAGGAGTAAGCTGTAGCCGAAACAGTCAAGGAAGTTCCACCATCACTACTCGGAGCTGTAATCGTCGTATCTTTAGGCTCCGAAACTTGAGGTGCTTCATTTTTCTTTGAAGCCAACGGCTCTATTTTAGGCTGATCTGCATTCTCGTCTACTGTTGTATCTTTAGCCATTTCTGCTTTGGCTTTCATCTCCTCCAGTATGTTTTGGTTATCAGCCATTTTATTTTTTAGGGTATGAATACTCTCTTCAAGGTTCTCCGCTTGCTCTTGGTAGTCTGCCTGAGCAGTTTTTAACTCATCTTTGGTTTGCATAAGTGAGCTTTGCATTGTTTCCAAATTTTTCTGCGTGTCAACTAAGTCCTTAGCTTGCGCATCCTCAGCTCTTAATATCACACTCAGGTTTGTCCAAGCCTGTATTGCTTCATGAAAATCATTAGCATTCAATACTACATTAAGAACAGAAGCTGAAGCTCCACCGTGAGCTTGCATGGCACGCATTTGCTTCGCTACTGTTTCTTTTAAAGAATTGTATTTTCCCTCAGTTCTTTCAATTTCTTGATTCAGACTTGCAATCTTTTCTTGCGTTGTTTTTAGCTTATTTTGCGAATCAGTTGCTTTTGCGTAGATAGCATTTGTCTGAGAAAGTTCTGAGTTGAGCTGTTGTTGAAAGTTCTCGATATCTTTATTAATCGTACTTTCGTCAGCTTTAGCAACTTGTAGGCCCATTGTCAGCATTCCGACTGACAGTCCAAGTAAAGTTGCACCTTTTTTCCAATTGTTCTTTTTCATATTTTACTATTTTAACACAAAAAGAACGCAGGTTGATGTCAAATACATTACACAGAGACATACAAACTTAATGTAAACCGCTTTTATTAATACTTTATCTCTTGACTTTTTTTAAAACTCATAATAAAAACCTTAGAATATACTTCTAAGGTTTTTCATTTAACGGATTTCAACCGCTAAAGTTTCTACAAGATTTTTCGTGATTTTTGCCATTGCTTTTGCAATTTCTTCTTCTGTCATTGTCTTTTCACGACTTTGGAAAGTTAAGCTATAAGCCATTGATTTCTTACCTTCTGGTAAGTTTTCACCTTGATAAATATCAAAGAGCTCAACTTTGCTTAATGTTTTAACTTTACTTGAAGTGATTGTTTCTACGATTTCAGCATGTGTTTTCTCTGCATCAACTAGCATCGCAATGTCACGATGCACAGCTTGAACTTTTGGAATTTCCACAAAGACTGTCTGCGCTGGTGCAAGCTCAAGCATTGCATCCAAGTCCAGTGAAGCCACATAAGTTTCTTTCACATCATAAGCTTTTGCTGTTGCAGGATGAACTTGCCCAACGAAACCAACTTGACGGTCACCTAAAAGAATACGTGCAGTACGCCCTGGGTGCATTTCTTTGACTTCGGAATAAGCTTCAAAAGCAAGGTTGTCATAACCTGCTAAGAGTTGTTCAACAATAGCTTTTGCATAATAAAAGTCCACAGCTACAGCATCAGAACTGTAGGTTTTGTCTTCTACATTTCCAGAAATAGCAAAGGCAAGATGTGGAATTTCAAGAGGACGTGTATCTTCAGAATCTGTCGCTACAAAAATATTGCCTACTTCATAAATTGCAACATCTGCATTTTTGCGGTTTTGATTGTAATTAACAATATCTAAGAGACCCGGAATTTGACTGCCACGTAAGGTTTGACGATCTTCTGTCATGGGTAATATCAACGATGTTGTTGGCCCTTGTTTTTCTACAAATTCTTGCGCTTTTTCTGCTGTGGTTAAAGAATAACCAATAACTTCTGAAAGTCCTGCCGCTTCAACGTTTGTGCGTACCTTGCGACGTAATTTTTGCATGGCAGTTAATTCACCTGCTGTCGCACCTGAAGGTAGAGTACTAGGTAAATTATCATAGCCATAAATACGAGCTACTTCTTCCACGATATCGGCTTCAATCTTGATATCCCAACGGCGTGAAGGAATTTGAATATTAAATTGTCCTTCTTTTTCTTGTGTTTCAAAACCAAGTTGCGCTAAAATCGCAAGTACTTCTGCATCTTCAAGTGATGTTCCTAAAGCCGCATTGATACGGCCCAAAGTAATGTTAACTTCTTGAAGCTTGGGCATGAAGTCATTTGACTCTACCACACCTGAGAGAATCTCTCCACCAGCCAGTTCTTGAATCATGGCTGCTGCAAAGTCTAGTGCTTCACGTACGGTACCTTGGTTGATTCCTTTTTCAAAACGGCTTGAAGATTCTGAACGTAAGGCAAACTTATGTGAAGTTTTACGGATTGAAGTGCCGTTGAAAAGTGCAGCTTCTAAAGCTACTGTGACTGTTTGATCAGTAATTTCACTGTCAAAGCTACCCATGACACCTCCAAGAGCTACCGGTTGTCCATTAGCTGTAATTACGATATCCTCAGGACTAAGTTCACGCTCTTGCTCGTCGAGAGTAACGATCTTCTCTCCTTGATCCGCCTGACGCACCACAATTTCATCTGCACCAAACTTATCAAAATCAAAAGCATGAAGCGGTTGGCCGTAGTACATCAAAACATAGTTGGTTACGTCAACGACATTATTAATGGGGCGAATACCAGCATTCATCAAGGTATTTTGTAGCCAAAGTGGTGATGGAGCAATTTTGACATTTTCAATCATACGAATTTTGTAAGTCGGAACTTGTTCTGTACTTGTTTCCACTTTTACAGCTACCTTGTCAGCCGCTTTTTTGGCTACTTCGGTTACCGTTTTTTCTTCAAAGTTGACTGTTTTACCATAGATAGCTGCTACTTCATAAGCAACACCACGCATTGACATTGCATCAGCACGGTTGGCCAAGATATCGGGTTCGATAATTTCATCATCTAAGTCAAGATATGGCAAGATACTGTCACCAATCACTGCATCTTCAGGTAAAATATAGATACCATCTTCATGCTTCATTGGATTAACAGATTCAGGAATACCAATTTCATCAAGTGCACACAGCATTCCTAAGGAAACGATACCACGGATTTTTCCTTTTTTGATTTTATAGTTATCCGCGATACGTGCACCCACAAGTGCTGTAATGACTTTAATTCCAGCTTTGACATTTGGAGCACCACAGACGATTTGGAGCGGTTCTTCTTCACCAACATCAACTTGGCAAATATGTAGATGTGTTTCAGGTACATCTTCACAAGTCAAGACTTGACCGACAACAATTTTTGACAAACCTTGTCCTGGTACAGTTACACCTTCAATTTCAATACCTGAAAGTGACATTTTTTCTGCCAAATCAGCAACAGGAACATCATCAAGACCGTTGACTAATTTTTTTAACCATTTATATGATACTAACATTTTATTTTTCCTTTTATTCCGTTTTCTTTTATGTCTTTACTTCTGAAATTATTTTCCGAATTGTTCTAAGAAACGTAAGTCACCTTGATAGAAGCCACGAATATCGTTGATACCATAGCGGAGCATTGCGATACGTTCTTGTCCCATACCAAAAGCAAAACCAGAATATTCCTTGCTGTCGATACCACTCATTTCTAAAACGTTAGGATGAACCATACCCGCACCGAGAATTTCAATCCAGCCAGTATATTTGCAGACATTACATCCCTTGCCGCCACATTTGAAGCAGCTTACATCGACCTCAACAGAAGGTTCCGTAAATGGGAAGTAAGAAGGACGTAGACGAATCTCACGGTCAGCACCAAACATTTTTTGAATGACAAGTTCAAGCGTACCTTTAAGATCGGCCATCGTAATGTTTTTATCCACAACTAAGCCTTCAACTTGATGGAATTGGTGGCTGTGAGTAGCATCATCCGTATCACGGCGGTAAACGCGACCTGGAGCAATCATGCGTAAACCACCTTTACTAAAGTCATGTTGGTCCATCGTGCGCGCTTGCATTGGCGATGTATGTGTGCGTAATAATACCTCGTTTGTTACATAGAAAGTATCTTGCATATCACGCGCGGGATGATCTTTAGGCAAATTCATACGCTCAAAGTTATAATGATCCGTTTCGACTTCATAGCCGTCAACAATCTCATAACCCATACCTAAGAAAATTTCCTCAATCTCTTCTGCTGTTTGAGTCAAAATATGACGCGCACCTTTTTTAGATGCATGACCGGGTAAAGTCACGTCTAAAGTTTCAGAATTTAAGGCTGCATTCATGGCTGCTGCTTCAAGCTCTGCTTTTTTCTCCTCAAGTTTCGCTCCGAATTCGTCACGGAAGGCATTAGCTAGAGCACCGATAACTGGACGTTCTTCATTTGTTAGGTCTTTCATCCCTTTGAGGATTTCTGTCAGCTCACCTTTTTTACCCATGATTGCTGTTCGCAAATCATTCAGCATTCTTTCTTCAACAGCTGCTGTTAAATTATTCAAAGCTTGTTCACGTAAAGCTTCAATTTTTTCTTGTAAATTCATTTTTTCTCCTAATACCTTCTAACCGTGTTGACAAAAAAACCACGATTTCGACCCCTACACAAAGGAGCGAAAACCGCGGTACCATCCTATTTTATCACTTAATTAAAGACTATTTTAAATTAGAACGAGGTGAACTTCAATAACTTTTCCGTGTGATGATTTGCAGTCGACGACATCACTCCCTTAAACGTTCCAGTAACCTACTCTTCTCATTCTTTATATGTTCTTATTTTAGCAGATTTATCTCATTTGTCAATGGTTATCGCTGCCTTAAGCATTTTCCACAATTATTAACAATTTCAAAGAATTATTACTTCTTGATTTTAAGGATATACCCCTTACGCCTATTGATTTCTTTTTCTTCTACTTCTGTTTCTGGTGGCAGATTGAAAGCTGGCGGACATAGGTGGGATAGACTACGGCATTTCCTGAAAACATCCCATCTTCAATCGTTTTTACTACTGCAGCATCCGTTTCAAAAGCCGTACGGAGCCATTTTTTCACGACTATAAACATAGCAATAAGTATTTGGACAAAACTCAGGCTCACAAACAGCACTACTCTTATTCTCTTTTTCAATAATATTCTCCTCCAAAAATCAATAATTAATTTTTAGCAACTAATACGAGAAAAAAGGCACCAAAAAAAGCAATCAACTCAATGATTGCTTGCTCTTAGATTTATTTCCTTAGGCTTCCCAAACGTTTTCCAAAACGTTTGTTTGGTCACGGTCTGGACCAACAGAGAATGTTGAGATACGGACACCAACGAGTTCTGCAACACGAAGAACATAGTTGCGTGCTGTTTCTGGAAGTTCTTCCAGAGTACGCATTCCAGTAATATCTTCAGACCATCCTGGCATTTCTTCGTAAATTGGTTTGCAACGTTCCAATTCTTTAAGACTTGCTGGGTAGTGAGTGATTTCTTTTCCGTCAAGTTCGTAAGCGACACAGATTTTCACTGTTGGTAATCCTGCCAGAACATCAATAGAGTTCAAGCTAAGATGAGTCAGACCTGAAACACGTCGTGAGTGACGCATAACGACCGCATCAAACCATCCTACACGGCGTGGACGACCTGTTGTTGTACCATATTCATGTCCAACTTCACGGATTTGGTGACCTGTTTCATCAAAAAGCTCTGTTGGGAATGGACCATCACCAACGCGTGAAGTGTAGGCTTTACATACACCAACTGCTTTATCAATTTTTGTTGGACCAACACCTGAACCGATAGCTACTCCTCCTGCCAATGGGTTTGAAGATGTAACAAAAGGATAAGTTCCTTGGTCGATATCTAGCATAACACCTTGTGCACCTTCAAAGAGGACACGGTGCCCTTCATCAAGCGCATCGTTCAAGATTACTGAAGTGTCCGCTACATATTTTTTAATTTGTTGACCGTATTCATAATATTCGTTAAAGATTTCATCGAAATCAAGTGCTTCACTATCGTAAAGTTTAACAAATTCACGGTTTTTATTTTCAAGATTTGTACGTAGACGTTCTTCAAAAATTTCTTTATCAAGAAGGTCTGCGATACGGATACCGACACGTGCCGCTTTATCCATGTAAGCTGGGCCGATACCTTTGATTGTCGTACCAATCTTTTGATCGCCTTTAGCTTCTTCTTGAAGGGCATCTAACTTGATATGGTAAGGCAAGATAACGTGGGCGCGGTCTGAGATACGAAGATTGTCTGTTGTTACACCGTTTTCGTGGAGGTAAGCAATTTCTTTTACCAGGGCTTTGGGGTTGATGACTACACCATTACCGATAACAGATGTTTTTTCTGGGAAGAAAATACCAGATGGGATAAGGTGGAGTTTGTACTTAAAGCCGTCAATAACAATAGTGTGACCGGCATTGTCCCCTCCTTGGTAACGCGCAATAACCTCTGCGTCTGAGCTGAGGAAGTCAGTAATTTTACCTTTTCCTTCATCTCCCCACTGCGTTCCTACAACAACAACTGATGGCATAATAGCTCTCTTTTCTTTTAATATTTGTACGCTCTATGTCTCCTTTTCAAGAGGCACAGCTGGCATTTTGATATTGAAAAGCTCCTATCGCACTATTCCTATTATAGCAAAAAATATAATTTACTTTGAGTAAGAAACGAGTTTTTTTCTATAAAACTACTATTTTGTTCGGAAATATCTAACTTTATTTCTATTTTTTCTAATAATCTTACTTTTTTGACTACCTTCGTTCTCGTTATAAAACATCAGTGTCAAAATAAAATCCTAACAATCCATGACGTTAAAAATATGTTAAAATAGAAGAAGTTATGACTGATAAAATATTAAAATCCATTTCAAAAAATGGTCACTTTCGTGCTTTTGCTCTTGATTCAACATTAACTGTCCGTGAAGCTCAGGAACGTCATCAAACGATGCCTACTTCTACTGTTGCCCTTGGTCGTACCTTGATTGCTGCCCAAATTTTAGGCGCTAATGAAAAAGGGGACAGTAAAATTACGGTCAAAATCTTGGGTGATGGTGCTATGGGTGCAATTGTTGCCGTAGCAGACGCTAAAGGAAATGTTAAAGGTTATGTTCAAAACAAAGATTTAGACTATAAAAAAGCTTCGACAGGAGAAGTACTTGTTGCTCCTTTCATTGGCAATGGCTTCTTTGTCGTCATTAAAGATATGGGACTTCGTCAACCTTATACAGGCCAAACTGATTTAATTACTGGAGAAATTGGGGAAGATCTGGCCTGGTATTTTCTCTCTAGTGAGCAAACACCTTCTTCTGTTGGTTTAAATGTCTTGCTCAATGATGGGGAGGACAGTGTTAAAATCGCAGGGGGATTTATGCTCCAAGCCTTGCCCGATGCAACTGATGATGAAATCACACTAATGGAAAAAAATATTAAAGCAATGCCAAGTATTTCGGAAATGCTTTTAAAAGAAAATCCGCTCGAAGCCATGCTTGCTGCACTTTATGGTGAGCTTGAATATACGATTCTAGCTGAATCACCCTTAGCCTTCGAATGTGACTGTTCAAAGGATCGATTTGCTGAAGGATTGCAAAGCCTCGGTAGTCAAGCACTCACCGAAATTATCGAAGAAGATCATGGGGCTGAAGTCCTCTGCCAATTTTGCGGACGCAAATATGAATTTACAGAAAAAGAACTCAATGATTTAATCTTGGGAGCTGCTCAAAAATGAGACTATTGATTAAAGATCTTTCACAATCGTCAAACAAAAATATAGGTTTAATTTTTTTAAGTCTATTGGTTGGACTGGCAGCTGGCTTCTTAGCCAGCTTTTATCGTTTGGCCCTTTCTCTAGCTGAAAAATTAGGTGCTGTTCTCTACCATCAAGCCAGTATTCATCTTATTTATGGGCTTTTCCTCCTTCCCACATTGCTTCTCCTTGTCTTTATTGTCAGTACCTTGATGAAAAAATACCCTATGTCGACTGGTAGCGGAATCCCTCAAGTTAAAGGGCAATTGCTGGGCTACTTTAAACCAGACTGGTTTTCAACGGCTTGGGCTAAGTTTGTCGGAGGAACACTGGCCATGTTTGCTGGGTTATCCTTAGGTCGTGAAGGACCGTCAATCCAGCTCGGGGCTGCGATGGGACAAGCCTTTGGTCAAAGATTTTCCTCTACTGAGCGACACCAACGTTTGTTGATTGCTTCGGGAGCTTCCGCTGGTTTATCTGCTGCTTTTAATGCACCGCTTTCGGGAATCATGTTTACGCTTGAAGAAGTATTCAAATACTTCTCACCTTTGATATTATTAACTTGTATGAGCTCTGCTATTATGGCTGATGCCGTTTCGCGTATTATTTTTGGTCCAGCCAGTATCTTTGATTTCCAAATCGTGAGCAGCTTTCCCCTCTCAGATTATTGGCTACTCTTACTTTTAGGTATCCTTATGGGAATTTTTGGTGCAGTTTATAATGCTGCTCTTCTAAAGAGTCAAAGCCTCATGAAGGGGAAGATAAAAAGTCCTTTTCTTCGTGTCTTGTTCAGTTTTGCTGCTTCTGCTCTTGTCGCACTCTTCTTTCCACTAATCAGCGGCAGTGGTCACCAGTTGATTGACCAATTGACGCTTACCTGGGGACTTGCCTTTCTCTGTCTGGTCTTTGCTGCAAAGTTTTTGATTTCCCTCATCAGCTATGCTTCAGGTGTTCCCGGAGGAATATTCTTCCCCCTCTTAGTACTCGGTGCTAGTCTTGGTAGCATTTTTGCTACAACAGTCATTCCTCTCTTGCATTTGTCACCCAATCTTTTCCCAAATTTTATTATTTTAGCGATGGCTGCAACTTTTACTGCTATCGTTCGTGCACCAATGACTGGAATTCTCCTTTTAGTTGAGATGACAGGTTCCTTTGATCATTTATTACCTCTGGCTTTTGTTTCTCTAATTTCCTATCTTGTGGCCGAGCTTTTACACTCTGAGCCAATCTACCACTCATTACTCCACAATCTACTTACTGTTGATTCGGAAATAGCTACTGAAAAAGAAGGTCATATTATGATTGAAGCCTTGGTACAGTTTGATTCGGAAGCTGACCATCAACCGGTTCAAAATCTCCATCTTCCTAAAGATAGTCTTCTGATTGCTATTCAAAGAAATGGTGAAAAAATTATTCCACGAGGAGATACACTACTCCATGCTGGAGATGTTGCAACCTTTTTAACCACTCAAGCTCAGGAAGTTTCTGTACGCCAAAAAATAAAGCACTTATTTACCGATTAAGCTAAAAAACCTTCGTTTATTTATCTACGAAGGTTTTTCCAGTGCAAAGTTTTAGCAAATCCCCTAAAAAATGGTAAAATATTCTCTATGACTATGGATTCAAAATACACACGCCCATGGAAAATTGGGGATATAGAAATTGCTAATAAAATTGTACTCGCTCCAATGGCGGGAATTAATAATAAAGCCTTCCTGACAACAGCTAAAGAGTTTGGAGCCGGACTTGTTGTTACTGAAATGATTTCTGATAAAGGTATCGAGCATCGTAACAAAAAAACGCTTCAAATGATGGACTTTGAAGGTGTTCCGCATCCACTTTCCATGCAGATTTTTGGTGGTGAAGTTGATACACTGGTTGAAGCAGCGAAATTTGTTCAAGAAAATACAGTAGCAGACATCATTGATATCAATATGGGCTGTCCTGTTCCGAAGGTAACAAAAAATGAAGCGGGAAGTCGCTTACTACTTGACCCAGATAAGGTGTACGATGTTGTGAAAGCTGTCAGCTCTGCGATTGATCTACCACTCACTGTGAAAATTCGTATCGGTTGGGATTCTGATCATCTCTACGCTGTCGAAAATGCCAAAGCTATTGAAGCAGCTGGTGGTGCAGCTGTTGCAATGCACGCACGGACACGCGCTCAACTCTATGAAGGTAAAGCTGACTGGACATGGCTTGAAAAAGTAGCAAGCAATATTAACATTCCTTTCATCGGTAACGGCGATATTAAAACACCTGAAGATGCTAAACGCATGATTGATGAAACAGGTGTTGATGCAGTCATGATTGGTCGAGCAGCTCTCGGAAATCCGTGGATGCTTCACCGTACGGAACACTACCTTCGCACAGGGGAACTACTCCCTGAACCAACTGTGGATGAAAAAATGCGTATCGCTAAGATTCACTTGCAACGTCTTGTTGACCTCAAAGGCGATAACTTAGCGTCACGCGAATTTCGTCAACATGCAGCTTACTACCTCAAAGGTGCAAAACGTGCTGCAAAAGTTAAAGTAGCTGTAAATCAAGCAGAAACACAAGCAGAAATTGTCAAGATTTTAGATGATTTCGTTTCTCAAAATTAAGAGATTGGCTTTTGCCAGTCTTTTTGTTTATAATAAGGTTAGTATCATAAAACAAGGAGGGACTCTATGCGTACATCAAAAGCTCTTGTCGAAATCGAAAAGGCAATTATTCACCTCAAGAAAGCTAAACGTGAGATTAGTAATTATAGCTTTGAAAACCAAACTCAAAGCCTCATTCAAATCAATCAAGCTATCGATCGCTTACAAATTCTTAAGGACGGCGTTAATGCTGATTCTTCTGATGTAGAAGGTGTTTCTTCTGTAGGTCGACTTGAAGGCGAACGTCTAACTTCAAAACTTTTTCAATAATAGCCATTAAAATAAAAAGAACCAAAATCTGGCTCTTTTTTTATTTTTTCTTACGTTTATATTTACTTTGTGGATAAGTAAAATCTCCCATAACTTCATGAACATTTATTACTGTTGAGAAGGCTTGAGGATCTATTTCAGCAATCAGAGCTTTAACCGTCATGACTTCTCGAGGGTTAAGCACCACATAGACCACACGTTTTTCTGTACCTGAATATGCGCCTTCACCATGTAAGAATGTTGCACCACGTCCAAGTTCTGCCAGGATGGCATTTGAAATTTCTTGATACTTAGGACTGATAATAAGCATCCCACGAACGGTATAACCACCAGATTGGATAAGGTTAATAACTTGAGCACTTACGAAACTTGCAATTAATGTATAAACCATATGATTAACATCAATGTAAGTGAGAGAAAGTGTCATTACAAAAAGGTCTATTGTGAAAATCACACGCCCCACTGCTGTGCCTCGCTTAATTTGCAACAGCTGAGCAATGATGTCTGAACCTCCAGTTGTTCCGCCAAAGCGGAAGATAATCCCAATCCCCGTTCCGGCAAATACCCCGGCCAGGAGAGCTGCGACTAAGTTATCATGCAAAAGATTAATACTAAAATCAAATGCTTGGAAAACTGAAAGGAAAAGCGAGATGTTAACAATCGCATAGACCGTATAGGTAAAGGTCCGTTGTCCTAAGAAACGGTAACCAATAAAAAGCAAGGGGATATTCAGAATGAACTGACTTAGGGCCGGATCCAACTTGAATAATGCGTGCAAGATCAAGGTAATACCGGAAAGGCCACCTGCAGCCAACTGATTGGCCATATTTAACTTTACAAAACCAAAAGCAAAGATAATTGCGCCTAAGCTGATGGCAATAAAGTTACGAAAATGGATTTTAATGAGGCTCATATCCTTCATACAACTCTCCAATCTAATACCATTTTTACCTTATAAAAATGGCTTTATAATTTCTTGTAAAACCTCTGTCACAGTTGACAGAGGCCTTCTCTAATTTATACTAAAACGGTCATTTTGTCAACTTAATCAGTAATCTCACTAAAGTTCCCTATTACACGAACGTTTTCTGAGATAGAGACAAAAGCTTTCGGATCATATTTTGTGATGATTTCTTTAAAATCTTGATACTCATACATGGTGATAACCGTAAACAAAATTGTCCGTTTCTCATGTGAGTATGCACCTTCAGCATTGTTCAAAATTGTTGCACTGTGATGCATTTTTTCAAAGAGTTTGCGGATGATGATTTCAGGATTCTCGGTAACTATCATCACCTGCATACGTTTTTGACGCGTAAAGATTGCATCTGTGACACGTGAGCTCACAAAGATAGCAATCATAGAATACAGCATATATTCCCAGCCAAAGAGTACGCCTGCAGTAAAGATAATTACTCCGTTGACAATGAAACCTAGTGTACCAACATTATGGCCTGTTCTCTTCCGGATATAAAGGGCAATGATGTCCGTACCACCACTTGAGATACCATTACGCATGGCATATCCAACACCTGCACCCATGATGGTACCACCAAAGATGGCATTGATGATTGGATCAGGTGTCAGCGTTGTTTCAGGAACAAAGTGGATAAAAATGGAGCTCATGGTAACCGTTAACAAAGTAAACAGAGTAAACTGTTTCCCTAAACGGAACCAAGCTAAAATCATTAAGGGGACATTGATCAGGAAGAGCGTGGCTGATATGGGAAGATAGTTGTGCCCCAAAATTCGTGTTAAAATTTCCGTTGCCACCTGTGCTGCCCCTGTCGCGCCACTTGCATAAACTCTTCCGGGTTGATAAAAGAAGTTCAATGCAAAAGCAGATGTGATTCCATATAAGACAGATGCTGAGAAACGATGTGTCAACTTTTCCCAGCCACCAAACATGTTGATAAATTTAGTCAAGTTTTTCAAGTTTAATTCTCAATTCTTCCAGTTGGCTCTCACTGACTACTGATGGCGCTTGTGTCATCGGGTCTGTGGCTTTATTATTCTTAGGAAAGGCAATAACTTCACGAATATTGTCTTTTCCTGCAAGCAACATAACGAAACGGTCCAAACCAAGGGCCAATCCTCCGTGTGGTGGGAAGCCATAATCTAAAGCTTCCAACAAGAAACCAAATTGCTCTTTGGCATCTTCTAAACTAAAGCCTAGCGCTTTGAGCATTTCTTCTTGTAATTCACGCGTATTAATACGAAGTGAACCACCACCGAGTTCGTAACCATTCAAAACAATGTCGTAAGCATGCGCACGCACTTTACTAAGATCTCCTGAAAGTTCCCCTTGTGTTTCAGCAGTTGGTAAAGTGAACGGGTGATGCGCACTCATATAACGCCCTTCTTCTTCTGACCATTCAAACATTGGCCAATCAATAACCCAGAGGAAATTGAATTTCGAATAATCAATTAAGCCTTGCTCTTTGGCAATCGTTTGACGTAAAGCACCCAGTGCTGAATTTGCCACTTCTAAACTGTCCGCCACAAAGAGAACCAAGTCGTTGTTTTCTAAGCCCAAAGTTTCAACGAATTCTGATGTTTTATCTGTCAAGAATTTAGCAATTGGACCTGCCAATTTATCGTCTTCAAATTTGATCCAAGCTAAGCCTTTGGCACCATTTTGTTTGGCTTGCTCTGTTAATTTATCAATAGCTTTACGAGAGTACTTATCGGCATTATTTTTAACAACAATGGCTTTAACAACTGACGCCTCACTAAACACTTTGAAATCTACAGTTTTCGCAAGGTCTGTCAAATCTGTCAAAAGCATCTCGTAGCGTGTATCTGGCTTATCTGAACCATAGAAATTCATAGCATCATCGTATTTCATACGCGGAAATGGCAAAGTTACATCAACGTTTTTAACGTCCTTCATAACTTTCGCAATCAAGCCTTCAGTTAAATCTTGAATTTCTTCTTCCCCAAGAAAACTTGTTTCTAAGTCGACCTGGGTAAATTCTGGTTGACGGTCACCACGCAAGTCTTCGTCACGGAAACATTTCACGATTTGATAGTAACGATCAAGGCCCGCAGTCATCAACAATTGTTTCATAAGTTGTGGACTTTGTGGTAAAGCATAGAATTCGCCTTTATTAACACGAGAAGGAACAAGGTAATCACGTGCACCTTCTGGAGTTGATTTATTCAAGAAAGGTGTTTCAACATCGATAAAGCCTTGATTATCTAAGTAGCTACGGATAGCACGTGTTGTCGCATGACGCATCGTAATATTATTAAGCATTTCCGGACGACGTAAGTCGAGATAACGGTATTTCAACCGTGTATCATCAAGCACCTCAACTCCATCTTTAATCTCAAAAGGCGTTGTTTTTGAAGTGCTGAGAATTTGCATTTGGTTGGCTTCAATTTCAATTCCACCTGTTTTAATATTTTCGTTTTTGCTGGCACGTTCAACAACTTTACCTGTAATTTCAAGGACGTATTCGTTCCGGACTTTATCCGCTACCTCAACAATTTCTTTTGCTGCTGTTTCTGGGTTAACGACTATCTGGACAATACCTTCGCGGTCGCGCAAATCAATAAAGATTAAGCCTCCAAGATTGCGACGCTTCGCAACCCAACCTTTTACGGTAACTTCTTGATTTAAATATTCTTCGGTAATATTTCCTGCATAGTTTGTTCTCTTCAAATTTAATCTCCTTATGTTTTTTAGTACTCGTGTTCTCTAGAACTACTGAACTTTGTTATTCTCCAAGCGCTTCCTCAAAGATAGGCGCAAATCCTTTCGCAACTTCTGCCAAAGTTGTTTTCACTTCTTTACGCGTTTGGTTATGTTTAACTGTAATTTCACCTGTTTCCACTTCATTATCCCCAAGCGTAATTATCACTTCTGCTTTTGCTTTTTCTGCTGATTTAAATTGTGCGCTAAGCTTGCGATTAGAGAAATCACGTTCGACTTTAAAGGCTTGAGCACGGAGGCTTTCTGCGAGTTGTGTCGCTGCTAAGCTGGCTTTATTCCCCATAACGGCAATATAAACATCAAGTGTATCTTCTTCATGGAAATCAACACCTTGCATTTCAGCAACCATCAACAAGCGCTCTACACCCAGTCCGAATCCAAAACCTGGTGTGGCTGGACCATCAAAGTATTCAACCAAACCATCATAACGGCCGCCTGCACAAACCGTCAATTCTTGTCCTTTGACATCTACGATAAATTCAAAAATTGTATCATTATAATAGTCCAAACCACGAACCATATTAGTATCAATGACATATTCAATGCCTAAACCATCGAGCAGATCACGTGTCATGTCAAAGTGATTTTGAGACTCTTCTGTAAGAAAGTCCAAGATAGATGGTGCATCCTTGACGATTTCTTTGTCTTCTTTTTCCTTGCTGTCAAGTACTCGAAGAGGATTTTCGTGAAGACGACGTTGGCTATCTTTTGAAAGTTGTTTTTCAAAAGGTGTCAAATAATCAACCAAAGCTGTACGATAAGCCTTACGTGTTTCTAAATCCCCCAGAGAATTCAAGTGAAGTGTCACACCAGAAATACCGATTTGTTCAAATAATGATTGCGCCATGGCGATAATTTCGACATCAATTGCCGGATTTTTTGCTCCGAAACACTCTACACCAAATTGGTGGAATTCACGTAAACGTCCAGATTGAGGGCGTTCATAGCGGAACATTGAACCCATATAATACATTTTGACAGGTTTTGGCACTTCTGGGGCAAAGAGTTTATTTTCAATATAAGCGCGAACAGTTGAAGCAGTTCCTTCAGGACGTAAGGCAATATGACGTCCACCTTTATCGTCAAAGTCATACATTTCTTTCGTCACAATATCACTTGTTTCACCTGTTGCACGACTGAACAGCTCATAACTTTCAAAAAGGGGTGTACGGATTTCTTTGAAATTATAATCTTCAAATACTGCACGTGCCATCATTTCTACATATTGCCATTTTTGTGACTCTTGAGGCAGAATATCTGCCGTACCTTTTGGTTTTTGTAATTTCATATTATCTCCTTTGTATCGAATACATTTATGATTTAAACATTATTAAGAAAGCCTTTGTGAGCCTTGCCGTTCAGCATTAGCACCTTTAGGTGCAATGCTGGTAGCAAATTAAAACGCCCCAAGCATAAAAGCTCTAGGGCGTCAGTAATCTTATCGCGGTACCACCTAAATTTGTCCTGTCTTCCAGAACCTCAGTTTAGCTATAACGTTGCTACCGTTTTTTATCGTCACTTTAGGTTTTGTAAGCTTTCAGCCAAGTCTTACTCTCTGTATGTTTAAGTATAACGCAGACTTCTATTTTTTTCAAGCTTTAAATTCACATTAATTTTTAAAAACTTGCATATTTTTGGCAAAGTAATCATAGCCGGAATAAATCGTGAAGATAAGGCAAACATAAAGTAAGATTGTGCCAATATAAATGGGATCACCAATTAGTAAGAAAATAATAGACAACATTTGTGTAAATGTTTTAATTTTTCCTGGCATAGCTGCAGCCAAGACTGCACCACCTTGTTCAACCAGTAAAAGGCGAAGTCCAGTCACAGCAAGTTCACGACATACGATGATTGCAACAACCCAAGCTGGAGCTAAGCCTAGAGCAATTAGCATCACAAATGCAGCCATTGTTAACATTTTATCCGCTAAAGGATCTGCAAATTTACCAAAATTAGAAACAACTTTCCATTTGCGCGCCAAATAGCCATCAAGCCAGTCTGTAATTGAAGCTACAGCAAAGATAATTGCTGCAACAATCCATGAAACATAGCTTGTACCCACAGCTGCACCATGTGGCAGATAAAGGACAATGAGAAAGACAGGAATCATAAAGATTCTTAGTATCGTTAGTTGATTAGGGAGTTTTTCTTTTTTCATAATTACTTTCTTCGCTTCTTAGAGTTGGCCTGCTCGTGGCTCAACTTTTTATTGTGTTACAGGTGCTGTAGTGCTTGCATAAGTCACCGTTAATTGCACTTGAACTGGAACGCCTACTGTAAGAGCAGACAAATCGACAGTGCTACCATTGATTGTCATTGTAAGTCCTTGGGTATTGGACAGGTTAATCAAGGAGTTAGTTAATCCTGCTCCGAGCGTTGCTGTAGCTGTGTTTTCGGCATCAGATAACGTGCGTACTGTTGCCCAATCCGCATTGGTCAATGAAACAGTTGTCACTGCCCCAGCTGCTGTTGTAAAGACAATTTGTGTTGGGCTCGTAGCATTTTCTACCTTGACATTAAGCTGCGCACCACTTCCAGTAACCGTAATTTGGTTTTGGGGCTCTGGTTTTGATTCAACAGGCTTTTCTGATGATTCTGTTGTTTTCTTTTGTTCTTCTGTTGCCTTTTTTGTTTCGCTCGTTTTATAAGTATAAGACGTATCACTCAAGTCTGGCTTTGGCGGGCGCGTAAGTAATACAACAGCTGTGACACTTCCGACAATGGCTAGTGCAACAGCAGAAAGCAAGATAATGGGAACATAATGACGCCATGCAGGCTTATTACTTTCTTCCTCTTCCTCATCCTCTTCTACGCGTTCACTTGGTTTCACAAATCGATAAGTTTCTTGGATGTCTTCGTGTTCTTCAACAGACATTGATCCATCCTTCTCATATGCAAACATGATTTGATCTGCATCAAGATCCAACTTTTCTGCATATTGTTTAAGATAAGCTTTAATATAAAAATCACCGGGTAAAGCCTTATAATCCCCTGTTTCTAAAGCAATAATATATAATTTCGGAATATTTGTAAGTTTTTCGGCTTCACTTAGCCCGAGGCCAAGTTCCGTCCTCTTGTCTTTGAGGACTTCGCCTATTGTTTTAATTGCCACCATGTCCTCCTCTCAGCTTTATGAAATACATGGATTTATTCATAACTGTTCGTATTATTTAGGGTAGATGATAAAATCTACAGTTTGCATATTCTCAACAAATTTTTCAGCGTGTTTGCTGACTTTTTCAAGGGTTAATCCTGATAAAATTTCAGGTAGATCAAAGAAGTTAATCTCGCCATAAATATTTGATGAAAATTGATTGGCGATATATTCTAAAGAGTTTAGGGATTTATAATAGTCCCCTAGTGTTTCGCGTTTCAGTATTTCTAGATTTTCTTTTTCAAAATCCTTATCTATTTTATAACTTTTTAGGGCTTCCTGCAAAACTTTACTTACTTGCTCTGGTTTTTCAGTATCTACGGTAATATTCGCAAAGTGAAAACTTTTATCCATATCAAAACCATAGCCAAAAGAATCATCAACTAAACCTGCATTATACATTTCCTCATAACGATGACTCGTTTTCCCAAAAAGCATATCGAGAAGCAACTGATTTGAAAGTTTATATTCTAATAATTCGCGGGCATCAGTTGGTAAAGCATCTTCTCCACGAAAACCAAGAGCCAACTTGGGCATCGCAACTTCAAACGCAAGAGTTTTTCCTGCAATCGGCTGACTCCCCTCAACAGTTTTTCTCTGTATGGGTTCAGCTTTAACAAAAGCTTTCTTCTCTTGATTCTCATTTACAAATGCAGCCATGTAATCCACATCAAAAGGACCTGTTAAAAAGAGGTTCATGTTTGAGGGATGATAAAAAGTTTCATAGTTAACATACAAGTCAGCTGCGGTAATTTCCTTAATCGAACGTGGAGTACCAGCAATATCATCTGCCAATGGTGACTCAGGATAAAGCGAAGCTAAAAGCCCTGCAAACAAACGCCAGTCACTATCATCTTGATACATCTGGATTTCTTGTTGAATAATACCTTGCTCTTTTACAACATTTTCTTCCGTAAAGTAAGGTTCTTGCACAAAATCAAGCAGTAAGTTCACACACTCATAGATATTTTCACGTGTCGAAAAAAGATAAGACGTTCTCGAAAAGCTTGTAAAAGCATTGGTTTGCGCCCCATAGGCACCAAACTTGTACATTACATCCCCTTCTTTTTTCTCGAAGAGTTTATGCTCCAAAAAGTGAGCGATACCTTCTGGAAAAGTCTTTATCTCTTGACTTCCCATAGGGACAAAAGAGGTATCCAATGACCCAAAGTTTGTCGTAAAAAGACCGTAGGTCCGATTGTAATCAGGTTTCGGTAAGTAATAAACCGTTAAACCGTTGGCTAGAACATCAGTATATAAGATTTCACCCGTTTTTTCATAGCTCTTCTTCTGCATAAACTTCTCCTTTCATGAAATATTGAGCCTGTAGTTTTAAACTTTGCGCCAAGCGCATAATATCTTCTTTGCTCACAGCTTCTAATGCTTTCAAAAAAGTTGCTTCATCAACATAAAGTTCAGGCAAAACTTCGTGAATAAAAGCTTGTTCGATGAGATTCGAAGAAGAGTCAAGCGACATGAAGTAAGAATTTTTTAGCATTGTTTTAGTTTGCTCAATTTCTTGTGCGGTAAAGTCTCCAGATTGCATGGCTTGAAGTTGTTCTAGAATCAGCTCTCGTGCCTGTTGATAATTTCCTGCATCAATTCCTGCATTAACTCTTAGCAGGCCTGTAAAACTATCAAAAGCTGAACTTGCATAGTAAGCCAAGCTTGCCTTTTCACGCACATTCATAAATAATTTAGAATGTGCAAAACCACCAAAAAGGCCATTCATCACTTGTAAAGTCATGTAATCCTTGCTGCCATATGTTGTCGGTTGCGCAAAGGCCATTTGTAAAATAGACTGTTGCACCTCTTTAGCTTCGATTTTTTCTTGATAATCCTTGAGCTCTTGCTTATAAAAAATTTCAGAATGCCCCTGGCGATCCTTAAAGTCAAAGTTTTGGAACAAACGTACAACTTCAGCTTCTTCCACATCACCTAGAACAAAAATATCAATCAGATTGTGATTAAGCATTTCAGTGTAATAATTAAAAACAGCTTCTGCTGTTTCTGCCTGCAAAAGTTCCACCGTTGCTACACCTGGGAGAGATTGTTTTGGATCCGTAAAGAAAAGGGCAGCCAACTGACGGCTGGCATAATAAGAGCGATCTTCATTCATAGCTTTAAGGTAGTTGATGAGATTTGTCTTTTCCCGCTGGAAAACTTCAACATTATTATCTGGACTAAAGAGCGCTTTATGCATAAAGTCAACGGCACCTGCCAAAGTATCCACATCAACAAACTTAGGATTAACAAGATTCATATGAATGCTCAACAAATGTTGACTGCCTTTTTTATTTACTGCAGTTGAGAAAGATGTCCCATAAAGTTCTGACAAGCGGCTTGAAAATGCTTGAGCTGTTGGGTATGCTGCATTGGTCGTTTCCCATAAATTAGAGATAATCACACGCTTAGCAATATTTTCTCGCGAAAGTTCTTCACGAAAGCGCACCATGAGACGTATTGTTTTGAATTTTGTTTCTTTTATAACATGGAGATTTACTCCGCTGGCTAGTTTCATAGATATCCCTTGTCTACTCCTCTTTTTAAGTTTAAAGGAACTTCTTTTAATCCTAAAAAGAGCAGGAGCTGTAATATCTCTATTATAGCAAATTTTCCACTATTTTTGAGACTCTTTATGCTAAAATAGAGTTATGCAAAATTACATTTTATTTGAAGAATACATCACTTTAGGACAAGTCATTAAAGAATTGGCCATTGTCAATACAGGAGGCCAAGCTAAGCTTTTTCTCGCTGAAAATGAAGGCAATATTTTCTTAAACAAGGAAGCTGAAAATCGCCGTGGCAAAAAACTGCGTGCGGGAGATGTTTTGGAGATTCCTGAATTTGGACTGATTCTCACATTTGTCCACGCTTCTGAAGAAGAAATTGCTGAACGTGAAGAAGATAAGGCCGAGGAAGAACGCGTCAAAGCACTTGTCAAGAAAATGAACGCTCAAGTCAAAACTCAAAAGCCCAAAAAAGCGGCCAAGCCAAGATTCCCCGGCGCTAAATAAGCATGAAACTTAACAATATACAGCTCTATAATTTCCGAAATTATGATAAGCTTTCCCTTGAATTTCATCCCAATCTCAATATCTTTTTAGGACAGAATGCCCAAGGTAAAACAAATCTTTTAGAAAGTATCTACTTTCTTGCTTTAACACGTAGCCACCGCACCCATCATGATCGGGAACTGATTCGGTGGGATGCCAAAGAAATGAAGGTTTCTGGTACTGTCACAAAAGGCCACAGTAATATCCCTCTAGAAGTTGCTTTAACTCCTAAAGGACGTACGGCTCATGTCAATCATCTGAAAGAAAACCGCTTAGCAGACTATATCGGTCAGCTGAACCTTATCATGTTTGCACCTGAAGATTTAGAACTTATCAAAGGTGCACCAAGCATTCGCCGTCGCTTCCTTGATATGGAGATTGGTCAAATACGTCCCGTTTATCTTTATGATTCGGTGCGCTATAACCGCGCTTTAAAAGAGCGAAATGCTTACCTCAAGATGGAACGCAAACAAATTGACACTACTTTTTTAGATGTTTTAGACAGCCAACTGGCAGAACACGGTCAGAAGATTAGTACTGAACGTCAAAATTTTATTGACAAACTGGAAAAGCTGGCACAAAAAATTCATGCTCAACTCACTCATGGGCTTGAGGAGCTGCAGATTAATTATAAAGTTAATTCTACAGCTCTCTTAGAAGATTTGAAAAGCGCACGTGATAAGGATATCTTTCGTCATCAGACCTCTGTCGGTCCTCACCGAGATGATTTGACTTTTTTTGTCAATGGTATTAATGTTGCGGACTTTGGCAGCCAAGGCCAACAAAGAACCGTTGCTTTATCTGTCAAGCTCGCTGAGATTGATTTAATTTTTGAAGAGACTGGAGAATATCCTATTCTTTTGCTCGACGATGTCATGAGTGAGCTCGATAATAGCCGTCAGTTGGATCTTTTAGAAACAACGCTCGGAAAAACACAAACCTTTATTACTACAACGACGCTTGACCACCTCAAAAACCTGCCAGAAAACTTAAGTATTTTCAATGTGAAGCAAGGAGAAATTGAAACAAATGGACAAGAAAGAACCACCACTGACTGAGGATAACCTGATCAAATTTAAGGCACTGGAGGCAGAAGGGGATTCTACGTTATTAAAGCGTATTTCACTTCTTGTTGAACAAGAACGTGAATTACGTCAACAAAAAGATAAACTCGAAGAAGATTTACGTGTATTGGTTCATATCAAAAATAGCCATTACTCACAATTAGAGCAAAAAAATTCGGAACATTAATTCCGAATTTTTTTTACGTTATTTATAAGCCAAGTAACTCTCTTAAACCATAATGATTGCCAATCAAGCCAAAAGCTGCAAAGATAGACAAACCGATAATTACAAAAAGAACAATAATTTCTACACGAGAAAGTGTCTTACCATTTTCTTTCTTCGCTAAGTAGTAGAAAATAAAACCAATTGCATAGAGAATCGAAGCCATCCAAACATACTGCCAGCCTGAAAGCCACAGCGCTAAAATTTGGAAAGCAAGGGCCACAAAGCCAATGACTATATTTTTTGTATTTTTTTCTTCAAGACCGTGTTTCATCATATATGCACCGACCAAAGCGTAACAGATCATGATACATGCTGTACAGAGGTACACCATTACATTATAAGCATTTGCGACATAAAAAGTAACGATGATGAAAAATTGAACAAAGATTTGTGTAAGCCAAAGAGAATTTGCAGGAGCGTTATGTTTATTTAAGCGCCCAAACCATTCTGGGAGTAATTTTTGATTGGCCAACTGTGTTGTTGATTCCACTGGAAGCATCGTCCATGATATCCAAGCCCCTAAAACGGAAACAACAAGACCGCTGGCCATCAATGCGCCTCCAAAGCTACCAAGCATATCTTTTAGCATATAAACCATGCCTGGCGTTTTCATGGCAGCTAATTCTGCTTGATCATAATAGCCGAAAGGTAAGAGTGAAAGCAAGATGTAAATAAAAAGTAAAACGATAAGACCAATGATTGTCGCGCGGCCTGCATCAGATTTTTTCTTGGCACGATCGCCCATCATTGCCGCACCTTCAATCCCGACAAAGACCCAAATCATGACCATAAGAGAGCTTTTCACTTGATCGAGTAAGCCGCCAGCGGTCATTGACCCTTGAGCTTGAACCAAGCCTTGAGCATTTTCTGTAATATTGTTCCAAAAACCTGCAGTGAATACTCCTGCTTTGAACATAAAGATTCCTGTAATCATGAAAACAAAGATTGGGATTAATTTACAAACCAGAACAATGGTATTCACAATCGCTGCAGATTCGACCCCTTTACTCACCATCAAAGCTAAAAGCCAAGAAAGAATCGATACGGACACTACTGCAAAAACGCTTAGACTTCCATTTGCATCTGCAAATTTACCAGGGAAAAAGTAATCCATAGATATCATCATGAGCACGGCAAAGGCAATATTACCTAACCATGTGGACAACCAGTAACCCCACCCAGAAAGAAAACCTACCAAATCGCCAAAGCCTTCTCGCGCATAATCAGAAACCCCTGAAAGTTGTGGTTTGTTAATAATCAGATAGTTTAAGCTCAAGACAAGCGCTAAAAGCCCTAAACCAACGAAGAGCCATGCTACGATTACACCACCTGCAGTAGCTCCATTGGCTAAATCGTTGGAAAGGTTAAATACCCCACCACCAATAGCACTGGAGACAACGATGGAGACAAGGGCTATCAGCCCCATCCCTTTTTTATTTTCCATTTATTTTTCCTATAATTCCATTTTATTTATATTGAAATATTTTCTTAATATAACATTTTTTGCATTTTCATGCAACTTTCATCTGCTTTCAATCCTGTTTTCTTTATATTTTTACATTTCGAAGCGTTTTCTTACAAAAATAACGAAAAAGCAACCCAAATTAAAAGATTGCTTTTTCCATTTGTATTAATATCCATTTGGATGAGAGCTATGCCATTTCCAAGCATTTCTTCAAGATATTTTAAATATTTTAAACTTCCAAATACACCTTTATTCGTTTTTTAATGATTTGATTTTTTTCTATTACCCATCCCATAAATGAAAGTGGGAAATTTATGGGAATTATTAGTCTATATTTTTTTAGATTCTATTTTATATACTTCATCCACATTATCTTATTTTTAGAATATCTTCAATTTGATTTTGATCAAGTTCAGAATTATGCACCACCCAAATATCTTCACCATCACTATCAAAATATGACAAAAAAGCTCCATCATAGTCGGTATTAATCTTTTTTTGTTTTAACTTTAAATCTGTCAGTTTTTTACTACTAAATGAAAGTTCCGTTCTAAGAGAGGGAGTATTGCTATAATACGATATGAACCCATTAACAAAATATATATGTGTTGCATCTTCAAGTAAGTTAAAAATTTTAACTGCGCGAATTGCATTCTTAGTTAGCAAGTGTAATTGTTCCCTGACTTCATCCCATTTTTCTCGCTCATAATACTCATGATTAACTATGTTGTATGTTGCTTCAGTCATACTTTCGTTACCTTGAAACATATTTAAATGACCTTTATAAAACTCTGTTTTCTTATACTTATCTATAAAATCTTTTCCCAAAAATTCAAGCGTATCTTCCTTAAAAGGAAAGGTCATCGATTGAAAATGTATTTTATACATAATTTCTTCATCATTAAGAAGTAAAGGAAAAGGATCTATACACAGTCTTAAAAGAATAATTTCAATTATCGAATTATTTATGAATTCAACAAACAACGACTTTCTCTCTTCTTTTCTTTTATTTAAAACTTCCATAATCGAATTTGGTTGATAAAATGTTTTATATCCTTGTTTGTGTATATATTTGTTAACTATACCTAATCTTTCATACTGTTCAGAAAAAAAATCTGAAAAAGAACACCTTATTTCTTCATATACTAGATTCATTTCCTTTAATTGCTGTTTTATTTTTCCATCAAATGGGAAGTTCTGAAGATTAATCCACTTTTGATAAAGTTCACTCTCTATAGGAACATCTTCAATTGAAACTCTTACAAGAACTCTTGAAATTTCTACAGCCGACCGAACACTATAAAATGCAGCGTCAAAAAAACCTAATTCAAATTGTTTAATACTATTTTTTAACATATTTGCTGATTCCATAAAAAAAACATGCAATGACATTACATCTGAGCGTCCAGTAAAACTATCATCAATATTACTGATAACTCCTAATAACTGTTCTTTATTCTCAATATTTTCTTTTTCTAAATGCCTATAATATAATAAATTATCTAAATCCATAGTTACATTATATCATGATTTCATAACCTTAATTTTTCTACAAAAATTACTTAACCTTATTATTCTGTCCTATTGAATAATACAGTACACAAAAAAGACTATTATTTATAGCTTTTATATTGCATTTTAGAAAATATCATGCTAAAATAAAGCAAGATAAAGAAGTTTATACGCTTTATAAATTTTAAAAAGAGAGGTAAATTATGGCTCGTGGAAAACCTGTTCCAGCAGAAAGTATTTTTAAAGAACCTACTAAAATTTCAGCGGTAATTGATAAATCTACCAAACTAAACTTGGAAATTATCGCTGGTGAACTCGTTAGAGAATTCGGATTTGCTCCAACTCAAGGACAAGTTATTGATCATATTGCTAACTACTACTTGGTTAACAATGATAATAAAAAATAAACGGTAGAATATTCTTCCGTTTTATTAAAACTAAATAAGCTGGTTTATAAATTTTATATGGTTTATTTTCATTTAACAAATAAATTGTAGATATAAAAAAATCAAGGATAGAAAAATGAAAGAAAAAATTAACTTAGCATTAGAACAAAGCCTATTACTAAATTGGGAATATGATGATAATTTATAAGTTTGAAGGGAACAAAAGATAATGAATAACGCTAAACAGGCAAGAGCACCAACATTTTTTATAGTAACTAGCAAAAAATAAAAATAGAAAAATGGAGAACTAAACATGAATATAATGGAAAAACTCAGAGTTATTCGATTTACTCAAGAGCAATTAGTACAAGCTGGTGAAGCTGTAAAACGTTTGACAGACTTAGATAAAAATCAGTTTAAAAATTATTTAAAGGAGTATGAAAATTTCACCACCCCTTTTGAGGAAAAGCTTCTGTTGCGGTTCGCATATTCAAAGATTGCTTTAGATATCGAAACACATACAATTTCAATGTATCAATATCTTTTGACAGGGAAAGGTTGGTCAGTAAAAAGAGCTTCCAGTTTTGAAATATAGGTTTATTTTAGAAAGTAAAAGGTAAAAAATGAAAATTAATGTTTTTAAAATTTATACTCTATTTTCTTTAAGCCTCTTAACACTTATTAGTGGTGTAAGAATAGAACCTAAATTTCTCTTAACTTCAAACCCTCAGCAACGTATAAAATTTTTAATTAACGGTTTTGATTTTAGAAATTGCTTGATGGCACTCATCATTTGTACAGTAATATACTTGATTTTAGAATTTAACAATTATTTATTAGAAAAAAAGGGGAAGAAAAATGAAAAAAAATAATAACTACAATGGTTGGACTATATCAACAATATTTTTATTAGGCGTTATAGCCTTCCTATCAGGATTTTCAGGATCTATCAAAGTATTAATGTTTGATCCTTTTAAAGCCTCTATTATCTCACTAATTTTCGGAGTAATCCTCCTACTTCTCCAGTTACCTTTATTTTTAAATCAATATTTAGAAAAGAAAGATGGTAAACACTAATGAGTGATAAATTTAAAAGTAACGTTACATTTGCTGTAGCAATTATTTCTTTACTGATTTGTATTCCCTTTACTGGTTCTATGCAAGTGATTGCTGCTTTGATAGGAGTAGTGCTCATTATCATCTCCTTTTACTACATGATAAAGCAGAAAATAAAAAGTATTATTTCTTTTTTTAGAGAAATGAGATGATTATGAAATTTTTCTTATTTTGGGTTGAATTCTATAAGAAGCAACATCAAGAAAATCCTGTAGGAAAAGTAAGTTTGAATAATAAAAATTTGTTTCTGAATTTCCCCAAATACATTGAATTCCTACGAGCTTTGTTAATATTAGTCAGTTTCCTAATATTCATATTATCCTGGTTTGCTAATACAAAATTAATAAGCTTAGTACTCGGTTTCTCCTTTATATTTCTTCTGTTAAAGCAATTTGAATGGTTTAACTTTCTAAAACAATCAATTCGATATATTTATAGATTTGATTATTTATTATTAAATTTTCTAGTCGATAATGAATTATTAAAAGATAAATATAATTTAGAGAGTGCTGAATTATCATATGAAATAACAGATAAGGAATTAATAATCTATGCATACAAAGCTGGGGGACTATCGTCTAAACTTGAGAACCTCGACTTGGAGCTCTCAGCGCTCTTTAATTTACCGTTGGAGGAAAAAATAATCAGGCCTGCGATTGTTGAATACAAATTTATTCTTGAGCGCCCAGCACGCTTAGTTTTAAAATCTAGTTCAAAAGAAAGTATAGATGATTTGGAGATTAATTTAGGGTATGGTGTAAAGTACAACCCAGTAACATGCCCGCATATACTCGTTGCGGGCGGTACAGGCTCAGGTAAGTCAGTATTTATAAGTTTTCTGATATTAGAGCTATTGAAGCGAAATTCGACGATTTATATAGCAGACCCTAAGAATTCTGACTTGGGCAGTTTAGCCTATTACTTAGGTAATGAGCGAGTAGCTACAACTCCTAATAATATTGCTAGAATTATCCGATTAGCTGTTACAGAGATGCATGAGCGTTATAGTGAAATGAGGAAAAACTTTAAATATGGAACTAATTTCAATGATCACGGATTTAAGCCTATTTGGCTGATATTTGATGAGATGGGAGCTTTTTTAGCAAGTGGCACGGATAAAAATTCTAAAGCAGTGGTCAACGAAGTTATGGACGGTATTAAACAAATTATTCTTTTGGGTCGTCAAGCGGGAGTATTTGTTCTGATTTCAGCTCAGCAGATGTCAGCAAATACGCTCAACACTGACCTTAGGGATAATCTCGGTCTAAGGGTAGCTCTAGGGCAAAACAGTAACGAAGGATATCGCATGGTGTTCGGTTCTGCAACACCTGAACCACAACCGATTGAAGTTAAAGGTTCAGGATTTCTGTTTAAACAAGGCGCAGGTAAAGAAACAGCACAGTATTGGGAAAGTCCTTTCTTAGACACTCATCAATTTGACTTTATAAATGAATTAAATCTTTATATAGATAAGGAATGAAAGATATGATGTATCAAATGTCAGTTAGCGTTCAACTATCTGATGGTAGCTTTATGAGTGATATTGAGTATAATGATAATCCTTACAAATGTATCCTCGAAATATTACAAGATGTGCAGCTATTTTTCTCAGGGTTCACTAATTATTTTTATCCTGATAAAGATAAAGAAATAGATGTTTCGACACATGCTGATATCAAACTAGAAATCATTCTGCCAGATAAGAGAACTATTGCATTGATAGAAAAAAATATCACCTATATTGCTTTGTCACGCATTATAACTAGAGCTTATCAATGTTTGGCAGACAATGAATTAGAATAACCTTAGCCAGCTAACAATAAAAATTTATAACTAAAAGTAATTGTTCGTACAGTTGATTCAGTGATTTTTTGAATCAACTGTACGAACAATTCGCACGGGGCTGCCGAGTGTGGGCAGTCAGCTTGAAAAGCTGAAAAATTGAAATTTAATGTCCAAAAAGAACTGATTGACAGTAAAAGCTGAAAGAAAGGTTTTTTCGATATGAAAGAAATAATTGTAGTACTCGCCATTTCCACTAAAAAGGAAAAGGGCTGGCTCAAAGTTGCCACTTTACGAGATTCCTGGGGCGACCTTGGCATGCACTTTGACAAATTAAAATTTGGCAACATATTTGTTGCCCCCGGTCTTTATGATGTAGAGTTAGCTAATAATGCTGGGTTTGGACAAAATCCACAGTATGAGGTTTTACAAGCTCGTAAAATTGGTACTTTTGAAGAACTAATTGAGATAACAAAAAACAAATAGTATTATATCTCTTATCTTAGAACAAGAATGGGAACTGCCAGCAGAGCTGGCAAGCAGAGCGGGTTCAGCGGAGCGACATTGTTGCTCTAAGATTTAGAGATATGAAAGTGCTTTGTGCTTTCGAAAAATGAAAAATTATTGGAGGAATCTTGAAAGATGATTTTAAAAATCGGGCTCCCTCTAATAGCCCGATAACGATACATGAAATGTCAAAACCATCATATTCGCAGTTCCAAGATGAAGTTTCTTATAGATATGGCTTCGTAGGATTAAAACTTGATAAATTGAGTTTAACTGCCGATGTAACTGAAGACTTTTATAAAGATATTTTGAATGGTACTTTTTTACTTTATGATTATTTTGGAATTGTTGAACCAAATTTAACAAGGGATGGCGAATTATCCAGTTATAAAGGGCAATTCTTCGATAACAATAAAGAAAACTGGTATATAGAATATACTCCCATTGCTTCAATTAAGATGAATAAGCGCCCTTTGAAGATTGAGTTCACACCTTCAAAGGTCTCAAAAAAACATTTTCTTTCAGTATTCCACATACTATTTCCATATATGAGGAATATAGCTATATCTACTTTCCATTTAGCATATGATTTTGAGAGAGATTTATCTTCCCTACGTGTCAATTGGCCTAAAGTTATGTATAGACCTATCTATAAAGGTATGAAATTAGAAACAATGGATTTTGGAGCCCCTAAGGGAAACTATCATTTAACTGCATACAATAAACTAAAAGAGCGTTTTGATAGTGGAGATATGGCGGAGATAGAAATTTATATGCAATATGAAAATCTATGGCGAATAGAATATAAGTTTTATAATGAAGGTAATATCAAAAAAGAATTAAAAAATGGGCTTCCCTTTTTGGCAAAGGTTCCTGTCTTTATTGAGAATTTTAAGGGATTAGAGTTTAACAATTTGGGCGTTAACGAAAAAATTTATCTTTTTGCATTACGTAATAAACCCGAATTATTTGCTGATTCAGATAAAAGAACTGTTGCAAAATACAAAAAATTAGCTGAGAGTATTTCTGAAATAAATCTCAATGTATTCTTTCAAAATGCTTTAGATTATACAGAGATATTCAATCAAGAGCCTTGTATGGTTAGTTTTTTCGATTTTATGACTTCAATGCTTTCGGGAAATATTCCAAAGTTATAAGCAAATATAAATTATTAGCCAGTTATTTTATTGATACATCAAGAAAACTAGAAAAGTCGCCACGGCAATGACGACTTAGAAAATACTTATAAAAAATTATACCATAGAAAGAGGATAAAAATTATGTCAAATAAAAAGCAAGGAATAACTGCTAATGAATTAGTTACCGAACTACATTTGCAGCCTGCGACAGCAAAAAAGGCAGTAAGATTGGCAAAAGAGCAGTTAGTTACTCAAGGATATGAATGGTACGCAAATAAACGTCTTGGAGTTGTGCCAAGGGATATAGTTGCTCAAATTTTAAGAATGGAGCTTTAATCATGGCTTCTATTAGGTACAGACAGAGAAAATCTAAAAAGGGAACTACTTGGGCTTATGAAATACGTCACGCTGATAAGACTTTAAAATCAAAAAGTGGATTTTCTACTAAGAAAGAAGCTCAAATAGATGGTCTCTCTATTCTCAGAGAGTTTAAAACTGGACTAACTATTGATAAAAAAACTGATTTGCCTACACTTTATCAAGAATGGTATAACCTAAAGGTTCTTCATAGTGGACGTTCTGAACAGACACTCTATAAATATCGCTACTTTGGAAAAATTATCAAAAATAATTTTGATGGTATTCCCATAACAAGTATTAAGCCAAGCCAATATCAAAAAATAATGAATAAATTAGGTACTGAAGACAAAGTTAGCTATAATACTCTTATTCGTGTTAACTCTGTAATTAGGCAAACTATTGAAATGGTTAAAGATGATGATGTCTTTATCAAAGATTTCACTGTCAATGTTGTGATTCAATCTAATTTCACACCACAAACTGCTGATGAAAAATATCTTCACAGCCTTGCAGACTATGATAAGGTAGTTAATTATTTTCGTAAAAATCTTGATTATAAAAAATCATCACATAACCATATCTTATATTTTTTATTCCGCACAGGCTTTAGATATGGTGAGCTTGTCGGCTTAACATGGCATGATATAGATTTTAAAACAGGTTACTTTAATAATCATAGACGTTTTAACACCAACATAAACAAGTATGTCCCTGCAAAAACCGAAACTTCAATAAGAAAAGTTCCAATTAGTCCTAGCGACCTAGAAATTTTAAAAGAGCTTCAGAAACAGCAAAATTTTATTTTAGAAACCCTTGATTATGAAAATCAATATGACATGATATTTTATCATCCATATAACCCCCATGGAGTTCCTCATAGTATGGCCATAAATTACCATCTTGCAAAAGTTTTAAAGTCTCTCAAAATAGAGCCCGTCATTACCACAAAAGGAGCAAGGCACACTTTTGGATCAGTTCTTCTTGCTAAAGGATATTCCATGGACGTAGTTTCAAAATTACTAGGTCATAAAGATATGATGATGTTAATTAAGATTTATGGGCACGCTATTGATGAGAATATTGTAAAGCAGATAGATAGTATAAAAAGATTATTCGACCATAAGGGACAAATTAATATTTCTTCTATTGATAAAGAGATAACTCCCCAAAATGATGAAAAACAATAACAGAATGGGAAAAAATATGGGAAAAACTTAGATAAATGATTCAAGAAAAAGCCACGGTTATAGATAGGACCGGGCTTTTCTAATGCTATTTTTCGTAACCTGTTGGATTATTACTATGCCATTTCCAAGCATTCTCGATAATATATTCTAAATTATTTTTCACGTGCCAATCCAAGACTTCTCCTGCTTTCGTCGAGTCTGCCACCAACATATCTGGATCGCCAGGACGACGTTCTCCCATTTGTGATGGAATTTCTTTACCGGTAACACGGCGTGCAGTTTCCAAGACCTCAAGGTTAGAGTAGCCTTTTGAAGAGCCAAGATTAAACTGATCCGAAGCACCGCCCGCTTTAAGATATTCTAAGGCTTTGATGTGTGCTTCAATCAAATCTTCCATGTCAATATAGTCACGTACGCATGTACCATCAGGCGTATTGTAATCATCGCCATAGATAGTGATAAACTCACGTTGGCCTAAAGCTGTTTGTAAAATAAGCGGAATCAAATGCGTTTCATTTTTATGTGCTTCACCAATGCTTCCGTCATGTTTAGCACCAGCAACATTGAAGTAGCGCAGTGCTACATAAGTCATATCCGTTGCCTCTGATTGCCACTTCATCATTTTTTCCATGATGAGTTTGCTTTCGCCATAAGGATTGATTGGTTTTTGTGGAGTTTTTTCAGAAATAGGGCTTTCTTCGGGTATTCCAAAAGTTGCAGCCGTACTCGAAAAGACAATATGCTTAATACCAAATTTTTCCATGGTTTCAAGAATAACCTGTGCCCCACCAACATTATTATTAAAATACATCAGGGGTTTTTGCATTGATTCACCCACCAATGAATAGGCACAAAAGTGCATTAAACCTTCGATATCTTTTTCTTTTGTAAAAACATCAGCCAAAAAAGCTTGATCGCGCACATCTCCTTCATAGAAGCGTACATCTGCTGGGACAGCTTCACGATGTCCTGTCACAAGATTGTCTACAACGGCCACATCATAACCACGTGATACTAGAATATCAACAGCATGGCTACCTACATAACCTGCGCCTCCAAGTACTAAGACTGTCATTTATTTATCCTCCATTACTTTGATGTACAAAGTTTTTAAATACTATTTATCAATCACTTACAAGTATAACCTTATTCATTTATAAAATCAATGAAGCGCTTAAACCCGGCATATCCTGCTTTGTCATCTTTAAATACTCCCGCGTCTTGCAATACTCTTGTAAAGACAGCTCCAACTGCTTCACGGACATACTCTGAGACATTTTCTTCAGTAACCCCCCCTTGATTTTTTAACTCTTGTGCCCAAGGTAAGTGCATATCTTTCATATGATGTGGCTTTCCTAAGAGATACTGTTTCACTTCTTGCAGTTCATTTTTCAATCGCGGAGGTAAAACAGCCAAACCCATGACCTCAATCAGGCCAATATTTTCTTTCTTGATATGATGCAGGTCTGCATGAGGATGAAAAATCCCATCAGGATATGTTTCATTAACATTATTGTCTCGCAAGACTAAATCCATCTCGTAAGCCCCCTCACGTTTACGAGCGATTGGCGTAATCGTATGGTGTGGCGTACCATCAGCAGAATGAGCAATGACATCAATGCTTGTATCCGAATACTGTTGCCATTTCTTCAAAATGTAGTCCGCAAGTGTCAAAAGCTGCCCTTTGTCCTCAGAAGACAAACGTAACACACTCATAGGCCAATTCACAATGCCAACTGCTACTTCTGGAAAAGCTTTAAAGGCTACTTGTTCTCTTAACTTAGCTTTAGCCATCGGAAATTCATGACGTCCTGCTTGATAGTGATCATGGGTCAAAATAGACCCCCCAACAATTGGTAAATCAGCATTGGATCCAATCATATAGTGAGGGAACAAATCCAAAAAGTCCAAGAGATTACTAAAAGATTGGCGATTAATTTTCATTGGCTTGTGCAAGTTGTTAAGCACAATTGAGTGTTCATTATAATAAGCATAAGGTGAATACTGAAAGCCCCATTCTTCATCCTGTAATTTTAAACGGATGAGGCGATGATTGCTTCGTGCAGCTTTATTCCCTCCACCATAAAGCCCTTCGTTTTCAATACAGAGCGCACAGGCTGGATAACTAGAATCCTTGACTAATTTAGCTGCAGCGATAGCTTTTGGATCTTTCTCCGGTTTTGAGAGATTGATTGTGATTTCTAAATCGCCATATTTTGAGTGATAATTAAAGGCGATATTTTTTGCGATATCTCTCGTCTTGACCTGATTAATTTCCTGAGTCAGTCCATAAAAATAATCTGTTGCTTTTTTAGGACTCTCTTGATAATTCTTCCAGAACTCACGATTAATTTGACTTGGTGTTGGACTAATAAAGTCCATCAGAGCCGCTTCATAAAATTCTTCTTCTTCTGGCGAAAAAGCTTGATTGTCGCGTGCAAGGATCATGAGCTGATCCATTAAAGTTAGTGCATCATGTTCTTCTGTAACTTGTGGTTCGTCCCAATCGTTCATCCCCAAGAAATGGAGTAATTGATTACGCCAATATATTTTATCAAGCGTTTCAATTCGATGATTTTTTTCTGCTAAATTAATAAATTCTTGAACAGCTTGATATTTTTCCATTTTTACTTTTCCTACTCCACATCCAGTTTTGTTGATCCTGAACCAATTTGGGCGACATAAAAGCTTGCTGGATAGCCAACTACTTTTTCATATTCCGCTCCAACTGCTTCTTCAAAATCTGCGACTTTATCATGAGCGACTAAAGCAATTGCACAACCGCCAAAGCCTGCACCTGTCATACGTGCGCCTAATACACCTGCTTGTTTTTGTGCGGTTTCAGCCAGCGTATCAAGTTCAATCCCAGTCACTTCATAGTCGTCTTTGAGGGAAGCGTGTGAAGCATTAAGTAATTCACCAAACTTTGTCAAATTACCAGCAACAAAAGCTTTTTGTGCTATTTTTGTACGGTTATTTTCATATACGGCATGGCGCGCACGTTTAATCAGGGTTTCATCACCAATCAAGTCTGTATTGGCATCAAATTCCTCATTAGAAAGTTCACCCAGTGATTCAATAGCTAATTTACTTTGCATACGTTTCAATGCTTCACGTGTTTCAGCAAAACGCTCATTATATTTTGATTCTGTTAAAGCACGTGGTTTGTTTGTGTTCATGATGACAATATCATAATCACGTAATTCTACCGGCACCATTTCATACTTAAGAGTATTACAGTCCAATAAAATCGCTTTTTTCACTTCACCAAAACCAATCGCAAATTGGTCTAAAATACCAGAGTTGACGCCAATAAATTCATTTTCCGTTTTTTGTCCGAGTTGTACCAACTCCAAGCGTGGGACTTGTAAATTAAACAGGTCGTCTAAAACTACACCGACTAAAAGTTCCAAAGAAGCTGAAGATGATAAACCAGAAGCTGTTGGAATTTCACCATTGATAAGTAGTTCAAAACCTTTATCGATGGTATAGCCTGCACCTTGAAGCATCACTATCATTCCTTTAACGTAATTTGACCAACTGTCATCATCTTTTTCCTTGACCTCTGTTAAATCAAATTCGATAAGACCTGCTTCTGGAAAGTTTTGTGAAAAAAGTCGGATTTTTGTATCTTCACGTAAACGGGCCAAACCTGTTGTCCCAATTGTAATTGAGGCTGGGAAGACGTAGCCGCCATTATAGTCGGTATGTTCACCAATCAAGTTAATACGACCTGGCGAAAAGAAGTATTCCACATTTTCTGTATCCCCAAATACTTTTTCAAAACTGTTTGTTAATGCTGTTAAAACTTTACTGTTTTCCACGATTGTTGTCATTTTCTTTTCCTCATTTTTTCTCTTCTTTATGGAGTTTATAAATTGTTTTTGAATAGTATTTCTCACCTGCTTTGAGTGTGATATCACCCAACTCCGGAATTTGTTGACTGCCTGGCGCCACTTGTGTTTCAAAAGTGATTCCGCCATGATTTACTTCTTTTTTCCCTTGATATACTGCACCAGATTCGCCAAAATTTGCTGAAAAAATAACAATACTTGGACGATCAGTATAAACAGAGATACTTAACTCTTCAAAGCTTAAACGTGCTTGCTCCTTCTCTATGCTTGGCTCATCTAAAAGGAAAGGATGATCAAGGCCATCAACCAAAATCACTTGCTCCATAGTACTTTGAAAGACTTCCGAGAGCCTTTTGCCTGAACGCAAATCTAAGTCTGTACCCGCTAACTCCGCAATATCTCCATGTACTACCTCGCTCTTGTCTAACAAAGGAACAAAACGAGAGGCGCCTAAACGCAAGAAATGGTTGTCTATACTTTGACCTACATCTCCGGACAAATTAAAGTAAACATGACCTGTAGGGTTAAACACCGTGTCTTTATCAGAAACGGCATCATATTCAATGGACCAAGCGCCATTTTCATCAAAACTGTGAGTCACAGTGACTTGTATCTGTCCTGGATAGCCATTTTCACCATCGTTTGACGTCAAGTAAAATTGAACTTTTGCTTGTTCTGCTTCTTGAAAAACTTCAAACTGCCAGAGTTTACTTTCAAAGGAATCTTGCCCTCCATGTAAGGTTTGCGCAGCTTCATTTTGTTGCAATTGTACGTTCTTGCCTGCTATCTTCACTTGACCGTTTTTGATACGGCCAGCTGTTCGGCCAATTGTGGCACCAGGATAGTTATCTTTTTCGACATATTCTTGTGTAGAATCAAAGCCCAAAACGATTTTCTTACCATTGACTGTCCAATCCACGATTCGGGCACCGTAATTGCTCAATGAGAGCGTATCTCCTGCCTTGTTTGTTAAACAAATCAAATGCGCGCCTAAGCCAAAGTCTTTTGTTGTTATTTCCATAATTCACCTGTCTTTAAATAAGGAGAGCTAGCGTCACCGCTAGTCCTTATCTTTATTTTAATTTATTTTCGAGTTCTGCAACAATTTCTTTATGACGTTTCTCTGTTAATTTTACCTTAAGAAGATAAATCGTGAGTGAGATAATCATCAGAACGGCTGGAAGAGCGAAGGCATAAAGCTTAAAGGTCGTTACCCCGTAAACTTTATGTGGATCAAAAGTTGATCCGGTCATACCAGCTGCAATCGCCACAAACCCAAAGATCCCATTTGAGAAAGCACCAGCAATTTTATCCAGTAACGGACGCATTGCCAAAGTGACTGCTTCATTACGCACACCATTTTTCCATTGACCATATTCTACAGAGTCTGTGATTGTCATCAAAACTGATAAGAACACAAGCTGATAAGGTGTAGTCAGAAAGATAAGACCGAGAATTGTCATTGGCACTGAACTTCCAAAGATAAAGAAAGCATAACCGACAAGCATCGAGAGAATTGCACCTGTCAAAACTTTACGACGGCCAAATTTCTTCGCTAAGACAGGGAACAGTGGTACTAAGACGATAGAGCCGATAAAGCCGACAATCCCTGTAATTGAATACAGTGCAGCTTGTCCTAAAACGAAGGTAAACATCAAAATCAAAGTTGCTGTTGTTGCGACATAGGCTAAAGCAAACAAGATATAAGACAATGACAACCACATCAGCTGATCATTTTTCAATAAAGCTTTAAACACATCAATGGTTGTTGTTTTTTGTGATTGTTGACGGATAACAGAATCCTTTTCTTGGGTACCCCAAGCTGTAATTAAGGCTGTTCCACCTGAAACAATCGCAGCAATGACACCAAATGCAAACCAACCTGATGCACCTTGGGCATGGTGCCCCGTCATGAGTTGAGTGAATCCATAGGTAATCGGGATAACGAGAATAGTTGTTCCTTGAGCACCAATAGCTGAACCAAAACGGGCAAATGTTCCGAGTGACTCACGTTCTTCATTCTTTTCAGAGAGCGCAGGAATCATTGACCAAAAGGCAATGTCCTTGAAGGAATAAAAAGCATCCAGAATAACAAAAGAAATGATAAAGACAATAATAAATAAGGTTGTATTTGAACTTTTGGCTAATCCAAAGAAGTCTGAAAACATCAATACAATCATTACAGATGATATTAAACCGCCAGCAACCAACCAAGGTTTAAATTTTCCCCAACGCGTGCGTGTGTTGTCAATAATACTCCCAATAATGGGATCAAAAACAATTTCTACCAATCGAATAATGACGACAAGTGATGTCACAAGGGCAATCATTGCATCTTTATGTTCACTACCTGCAAACATTTGACTCGTAACAAAAGCAATAAAGAACACGCTAATTGCTGCATAATAGGTATCGTGACCCAAAGCACCTAAAGCATACGAAATTCTTTGTTTCATTTTTCCTCCCTCCATCGGGAACCTCCTTTTTCGATTCCCTTACACCGAAATCGCTTACATTAATATGATAGCATTTTCTTATTTGGAAAAGTTTCCCATTGGGTAAAGAAGGCAGGAAATACTTCCTAAAACACCGCTTACAAAAGCTAAGAATGTAAGTTGTGGTTCACAACTCGCTTCGCTCCCTGCGTATTATCGTTCTAATTTGCTAAAGCAAAAAGAACTTTATGTTGTTCACAACTCGCTTCGCTCCCTGCGTATTATCGTTCTAATTTGCTAAAGCAAAAAGAACGATAATAAAAGCAAAGCTCCTTGGCTTTGCTTATTATTTGTTTTTCATTGTTTTTTATAAATAGAGTAAGCATCAAAGAGGACACGTACTAAAATATACAGGGGCAGTCGACTATGGACATCAAGATCAAAATAATTAACTTCTAAAGAGCTTTTATAGCCAATTAGGGAGACATCTGCAAGACGTACTAATGGACTTTGCTCCGTTACAGTCAAGGTCAAAATTTTTGCACCATGGGTTTTTGCCACTTCGGTTGCTTCAATCAGTTCTAAAGTTTCGCCACTCAAGGACAAATTGATGATTAAGCTGTTCTCTTTGACAAAACTTGCATAATAAGTCATATATTTATAGTCATCATGAAGTGTCACTGGCTTATGGAAAAGTTGAAGCTTCTTCATCATCTCTACAGCAGCATGAGTGGAAAGACCACGCGCAAAGAGAATGATCTCACCAGCTTGGTCAATAGCACGCACGGCTTGTTCAATAGCAGGAGCCGAAATATTATGAATGGTCCGTAGGAGTTCTTCTTCGTTTTTACCAATTGCGGCCAAAACTTCATTTGAAAAACCATTAATATTGGGAAGTGGCTTTTCTTTTATCGAATAGCGAAATTCGGCATAGCCCGAAAAACCTTTTTTCCTCACTGTGCGATTAATCGTTGATAAAGAGCAATGAGCTAATTCTGCCAAATCTGTAATAGAAAGTTGGGGAATTTCATCATAATGCTCTTGAATTACTTGCCATGTATAGGCTTCGGCACTTGATAACTTTTGGTTAACCATGTTTCCTCTCCTAATATTTTAAACGGTCAATTTGAATCCCTGTATACTGACTAATTGCATCAATAGCATGATAATAGCGCCCGAGATAAGCGCGTGTGTCACGCGTCGTTTCTTCATCATCTAAACGTACAACTTTTTCAGCAAGTCCTTGCTCTGCTATCTCCCTTAAAAGTGCTTCGTCATTATCAGATGGAATTAAAAGCACCAGATCCATATCCGGAGATAGAGTATTATCAATAAAGATTATACCTTGATTTCCGGCTGAAGTGATAGCCTGTTCAATATCCTTTGCAAAGGGGGCATTGTTAAAAGTACGTGCTAAACGTCTAGCCAAGGTTGATTTACCACTTTGTCGGCCACCAATTATACCAACAATTTTAGTGAAATGTCTACGAAAAGCGGGATTTATCTCGTTCCAGTGCAACAATGGATTTTCACGTATGTCTGTTGCGGATATCTTAATATCTTGCCTATCAGCCATTTCTACCTTATAGGTACGCAAATCTTGCGGAAAACGTGCACTGAGCTCAGTTACATATTCCGGCTCTCCCACATAAAAAGTAATTTCCTGGCTCTGGTAATTTTTTAATAAGTCAAACAAACGTTTAAACCAAGCATCCCATCCTTGTGGCATCGGAGGTAAATCCGTTTCATCTAACATTGCAACCTCAATGTCCTCTTCATCAGCAAAAGCTTCCTGTAAATAGTGATAACGTAGGGTTAGAGGCAAGCCAATCTTATCACCTCGATCATGAGTATAGCCTGATACGACTAAGAGAACCTGATCATTAAGTGCAGCACACTTGTAAATCTGTTGCTGGTGCCCCTTATGAAAAGGAGCAAAAGTACCAAAATAAACGCCTAATCTTGTCTTTTCTGTCATTACGCTCCTCTATTTGATCTTTTTAAGCACGCACTGTTTTAGCCGCACCTGATTTTTCGTAAAGATTGATTAAGCCTGCACCTGATTTACGGATCATATCTCCAGGTTGTACAGGCGTTTCCACATCAATATGTAAAAGGGTCATTGGATTTGGTGCACGGTCGATAGATTCTCCTGTTTCTGCCAAACGTAAGTTTTTAATTGTTGTTTCAGAATGACGGAAGCCAGGCCCATAAAATTCAATCGTATCACCTTCTGTAATGACGTTCCGTTGACGAATCGTCGCAACCTTACTGTCTTCATCGTAAGCAACAACTTCGCCAATAAACTTGTATTCTGGAATTTTACGACGTGCACCAAAAAGTTGTTTATTTTCATCAGGAATACCATAATAAAAGCCTGTATCCAATTCACGTTGCGCCACTTTCCAAAGTTCATCAACCAAATCTGGCTTAATAGCCTCAAACTTTTCCGGACTTTCTAGATAAGCATCAATGGCCGCTTTGTAAACATTTGAAACTGTTGAAACATAGTGAATAGATTTCATACGTCCTTCAATTTTCAAGGAATTTACACCATTTTTGATCATATCAGGAATATGTTCAATCATGCTCATATCAACAGCAGACATTGAAAATTCTTCGGGAATTTCACCTTTGATTGATTTGCGCTCACTACCAAAAGGCATATCATAGAGGTCATATTTCCAACGGCATGATTGTGAACAGCCACCGCGGTTGGCATCACGCATGCTCATATAGTTTGAAAGTACACAGCGTCCACTATAAGAAATACACATAGCACCATGGACAAAGGCTTCAATTTCCACAGATGTATGTTTTCGGATTTCTGCTAATTCTTCCATAGAAACTTCACGGGCTAAGACGACACGTTCCAGTCCTAAACCTTGCCAGAATTCTAAAGTTTCGTAATTCGTTGCTGAAGACTGCGTAGAGAGATGAATTGGTAAACCTGGTGCTTCAGCTGCACAAATTGCTATCAATGCAGGATCCGAAACGATCACTGCAGAAATTCCTAAATCACGCAGTGTACGGAACCATTCGCCTGCACCTTCCTCATTCCCTTCGTGTGTGACCATATTGGCCGCAACATATACCTTAGCATTGTGGGCTGAAGCATACTCTACGCCTTCACGCATCTCATCAAAGGTAAAGTTACCTGCGCGTGATCGCAAACCGTAGGCTTGTCCACCGATATATACAGCATCTGCGCCATAATCAATCGCTACTTTAAGTTTTTCCAGTGTGCCTGCAGGTGAAAGTACCTCAGGTCTTGTATAATTTTCTTGCATTTTTTCTCCTATTTTCAAGATAAGATTTTTGATAAGGTCTGCCGACCAAAACTTCTTTAATAAAATAAACTATGGTTTTAATAAAACTTTGCCAATATTTTTTCCAGACTCTAAATACTGATGAGCTTCCTTACCTTCAGATAAGGGAAATACAATTGCTTCCGCTGTTTCAACTTTTCCTCTTTCAAAGTAATCAAAGAGACGCTGACTTCGGCGTTCCCTTTCAGAAAAGCTGGTCAAAAAATCCCATAAGTCACCCGTTAGGATATTTTTGGATTGAGACATCATCTTCACGAGATCAATTTGTGGTGGATTGCCTCCCGCCATACCAAAGAAAATCAGGCTTCCTCTGTTCCTCAAAAGCTCTAAATTTTTATTCACAGTGCTGCCCACACCATCATAAACCGTATCAAATTTAATAGACAACGCTTGTCGCCACTCATCCGTTCGGCTTGGATAGACTTGACGCACTCCACGAGAAAGGGCCAAAGCTTGTTTTTCTGCATTTGATGCCGTACCATATACTTCCATACCATCTGCCACAAGAATTTGAGACAAGATCTGCCCGACACCACCGCTAATTCCTGTAACAAATACTTTGTCCCCTATTTGATTTTTCCCTAAATCATGCGCTAAGAAATCTGCAGTCAAACCTTGAAGACCAATACTGGCGGCTAACTTTAAATCAATATTATCAGGCAAATAAATCAGCTTTTCTTTAGGCACAGCAACATATTCAGCATTAGCAAAGGGAACATCGACAAAAAGAACTTTTCTTCCTTTCTGCTTCCCTTCGACAATTTCACCAGAACCTTCGTATCCATTAATATAAGGATGATGTTCCTCGATATGATAGCCTCCTCGGCGACGATAAATATCTGCAAAATTGAGACCAATATATGCCGTTTTGACTAAAACTTCATCTTCTAGCACTTGTGGCAAGGGAACTTTGCCATATTGAAGGACATCACTATCCCCAAATTCTTCAAAATACAAAGCTTTCATCATTTAATTTTACCTGGGTCTAAGTCATAGAAACCATGTGATAAAGTACGGCCTGCTGGATGAAGTTTACGCACTTCTTCTTCAAGCTGAAAGGCCTTATCTGCAGTGAAATTTCCTGCTTCAATGGCCTTTTTCGCTTCTACAAACAACTTCGTAATGGCCACAAAATCCGCACCGCGTGTAAAAATACCGTCCAGTTTCCAATGGTCAAAGCCCATTTTTACCAGTTCCGAGAGCTCGCTCATCATATTAAGATCATCGTTAGCAAAAATGTGTGTACCATGATTGTCTTCAAAGATACTATAGTGGGTATCTTCCTTTTTGGGTTCCGAAACAAAAAGATTACGTTCACGATCTTTTCCTGTCTCTTCTGTCTTAATAAAATTGTAGTAATTTTGCACTAAAGGACGTTTACTTTGATGGATAACAGTTGCTCCATAAACCAATACCTCGCCGGGTACATCTAAGTTTCCTGTCATGGCTTCAAGTTCCGGTTTGGGAAGCTCGCGTGCTAACACAGCTTCGACAGCACCTTGGCCCGCCCAGAAGTTGATTTGGCGGCTTGAAGTCACCATGGTAGAAGCATCATAAGTAAAAGGCAAGTCATATTTGTCTCTTTGAAGCACGAAGATAACTCCTGCATCTCCTACGGCTATGCGATCTACTTGAATATCTTGCAAGAAGTCTAAGTAGGGTTTTATTTTAGCCATCATATCAACGTGCATCAATGCATTTACAGCAACAGTCACTGTTTTTCCTGCTTCATGTGCAAGAGCTGTAATCTCACGAATTTCATCGTAGCTAAGCGCTGTAGGTAAGCGTAACCCAAACTCGGCTTCACCAATATAAAGGTTGTCAGTTCCAGCAGCAAGTAGAGCCTTGGCTTGCTCCACACTTTCTGCGGTAGTAGTAATTTTAATCATAGACTAAATTATATCACTATTTATCGCTCTTGACACGTCAGATTTTCATTTTATTTTATTTTCCGATTAACAAAAAAGTAATATAAGACATGAAATTGTATTGCAAACATTTACATAATTTGTTATGATGTAGTATAGAGCTTAATTATCAGGAAAACTTAGGAAAAAAACTATGGAATTAAAAAATTTAAACGATTTCTATGAGAAGCAAGAATACTATTCATATGATGAGCTACATGAACAAGAAAGCCATCTTACCAAACGTGTGCACGAGCTGACTTTCTTTCTTAATGTCGCAAGCTTTTCAGTCATCATGGCAATGATGGTCTATATTTTTATTACAATGACAAGCAGTTTAGTTGCTGTTCCAGCTGCTCTTGTTGTTGGTTTTATCGTTTTCCTTGTTTGTAAAAAAGGAATCAAAAAGATTGTACACCTCCTCATGAAATAATAAATTTTATGTTCTAACAGAAAAAACCTCAAGAAGAGGTTTTTTATTTTTGCCCGATTAAAACTTGCACATGAATAGTTGCCTGGGTGGGGGGATTTTTTCTTGCTGCTTCTTTTATCTTAGAGGATACCGCCCATTCTAAAGGACTCATTTCCAGAAAATCTAAACGAAGGGCCTCAGGAATCTCAAAACTATAATGAAGTTCTTTTTCCACGGCATTAGGATATTCCTGCTCAAAGCGTTGAATAACCTCTGTATTGTCATAGTTAACTGGAAAGCCATATACTTTACGCAACTCTTGAAGATAATATTGATCTGGTACAATCTTGATGATATTCCCCCCTGACTGTAACACTCGATTAAACTCTTTATAGTTTGAAGGTGTAAAAATATTTAAGACACTCGAAATAGAAGCATCAGCAAAAGGTAGTCTTGTCAAATCTGCCAAACTTAGAAAAGCTGAAAAAGGCAAATCAGTCGCCATTTCAATACCATCTTTTGCAATATCAAAGCCAAATTTGTTCCCTTGGTAAGACAACAACTCCAAAAACTTGCCTTCACCTGTGCCCACATCCAACAAATTGCCAGGTAAAAGGGCTTTTTCAATTTCCTTAAGTACAGGTGTGTACATGCCAGCAGCGATTAAGCGACGTCTGGGTTCAAACATCTTCTTTGTATAATGTTCCGTATCTGCTTTTGTTTGTAAAAAGTTAACATACCCTTTTTTATTTAAATTGAAGGTATGCTTATTCTCACAACGCAGTGCATAAGGCTCCAAAGCAAAGGAAGCGCGGCATAAAGGAAAGCTGAGACTTTCGAGATTTTTTTCTAAATAAACATAGGCTTTTTCAATTTTTTTTAACATAAACCTATTATAGCATTTCATCAGATGCTTTAACTTTTCTGAATCCAAGTAATCCCATAAAGCGTAGGAATCACAAATATCCAAGAAAATATTTTTTCTATTTATGCAGTATTTTATATCAAATCGCATGCCTCGTTTGCTATACACTAGCTTTTTATTCATTAAAAACAGCAAAGCTACTTTTTTTGTTATAATAAAGAAAAAGTCAGAAAAGGAAATAAAGAAGCCAATGATTATTCGTGAACTTTGTGTTGAAAATTTTACTGAAATTCCTCAAGCAATTGCTGCAGGAGTCGAGCGTATTGAACTTTGTGATAACCTTGCTGTGGGTGGAACAACACCAAGCTATGGCGTCATTCAGCAAGCCGCTGAATTTATCGGAGACCAAAAGACAACCTTAGCTGTTATCATCCGCCCACGTGGAGGCAATTTTGTCTATAATTCTTATGAATTAAAAATCATGGAAAATGATATTCTCAAAGCTATCGAAGCTGGTGCACAAAATCTCGTTTTAGGCGCTCTAACAGAAGATAATCAAATTGACGTTGAAGCCCTTGAAACACTCATGGTGGCCTCTCAAGGACTTCCTGTAACCTTCCACATGGCCTTTGATGAGATTGAGGACCAGCATGCAGCCATCGATACATTGGTCGAAGCTGGCGTCGAAAAAATTCTTATGCATGGAGACAGTCTCGACAAGCCACTCAATACCGAAAAAATTGCAGATCTTATTAAATATGCGAAAGGAAGAATTGCTATAATTATTGGTGGTGGAGTAACTGTTGATAACTATGAAGAATACGCAAACTTAACAGGTACAAACTTTGTCCATGGAACAAAAATTATTGCAAAATAAAAAAAAACAGCTTAAGCTGTTTTTTTATTTGCCCTTCAAACGCATTTTTATATAAAATTTCACTAACAGGAAATTCACCAGTAAAAGTACAATCAGATAAAGGCGTGGTTGCAGGAAGACTAAACCAAAAATGACTTCTACGACTGTCGCGAAAAGCATTATACGTGAGAGGACATTTTTAATTGCTGCAAATTTTGATGATTGACGGAGTGGATAAATTCGCGTCAACACTTGGTACTCAAAAGAATCTTGGAGGGCAAAAAGTTGAAAAAGCAACAAATAATTAAAGACCGATGCCAAAATAACCGCAAGAATCGGGTTACCAATAAAAATTAAAGAAAGTACACTAAGAGCAATCAAACGCAACGTCAGCGAGAGATAGTCTCCAGAGCGCAAAAAAGCACGACTAAAGAGATACTCATAGGTTCGCAGCGTTTTCGGTAAGAGAAAATCTAAATATTTGCGACGACGGCTTTGTGTTTTCAGTCCTTTAACATTGGTAAAAAGGGCAAAAAAGCGTAATGTATTCGTTTTGCGGTTTTCTTCGTAAGCAATAAGTCTCTCCCAAGAAATAATTCCATTGGGCATGAGTTGACGTAAGCGAAGGCCTAAACCAGCTGCTTTTAACAAAACTAAAAGAATAAACCATAGCAAAAGATAGAAGAAAGACCATTTTAAAAGAGGCGCTACAATTCCGACTAAAATAAGACTAATAAGCGCAGGGAAAAGAAGCGAACGCAAGCAAGACAGAAGTAAATGTTTGCGCACTGCTTTCTCTTGCGGTAAGAGAAACACCTTATCCGCAGGTTCCACGAAGCTGGCCAATCTTCCAAAAATCTGACTTAAAATGGTGATTAAAAGAACTAAACCAACTTTTCCAGCAGTATTTAAACTGTGAGCTTGTAAAAATTGAGCATACTGTACGGCTAAAGCGCCCAATAAAATCATCAAAAAGAGAACAAAATGATCATTAAACACATAACGCAAATATTTGAGATTTTGCCGATAGTATACTTTGCGGCGTTCTTCAAATAAGCTATTCATGAGCATTTACACCTTTCGTCAATTCTAAATAAATTTCATCAAGGCTGGCATCTTCCTTGCCAAATTTGGCACGCAAATCTTCCATCGTTCCCGTAATCAATACCTTACCTTCATGAAGGATGACAAATTTGTCACAGAATTTCTCTGCTGTTGAGAGAATATGTGTACTCATCAAAATCGAAGCACCAGCATTACGCATGGAAAGCATAAGTGTGATTAAATCTTGAATCGCTAAAGGATCTAATCCTAGAAAGGGTTCATCAATAATGTAAAGACTTGGATCCGTCAAAAAGGCGCAAATAATCATTACTTTTTGCTTCATTCCTTTAGAAAAATTGACCGGGAACCAGTCTAACTTATCTTCCAAACGGAAGGTTTTTAGGAGTTCTTCTGCCCGAGGCATTGCTTCTTCTACAGGAACTCCATAAGCTAAAGCTGTAAGCTCAATGTGCTCACGCAAAGTTAGTTCCTCATAAAGACTTGGTGTTTCTGGAATAAAGCCAATCTTTTTACGATAACCTTCAAGATCTTCTTGGAGCGTAATTCCATCCAATTCGATCTGACCTGAGTAAGGCGTGAGCAGTCCCATAATTTCCTGAATAGTTGTTGATTTACCCGCACCATTAAGACCAATAAGTCCAACCAGTTCTCCATCCGCTATCTCAAAGCTTACATCTTCAAGAACCGGATTACCAAAGTAGCCTCCAGTCACGTTATTTATTTTTAGAGCCACATTAATATCTCCATTTCTAATCAAATTTAGTATAAGTTAATTTTATCATATCCCAACTTCTTTTGCTTTCCTCTAATGTAATCTCTTTTTCTTAATTTTTCTACTAAAAAAATGAGGGACTATGTAGAAAAGTCCCTTATCATTCATGCACTTGATTTGTTGCTGATTTTCTCAAAATCTTTTTGGAAAACTTCCCGTAGTTCTAAAGCACCGATTTCGGATAATATTTTTAAAGCACGTGCAGTCAGTTTTTTACCCGTAATTTGGTTTTCAAACGCGTATATCCAACATCCCTTTACAAAAAGGGAGGATATTCGAACATAGGTGTCAAAGACTATCGTTAATTCTTCAAACGCTTTGAGAAACCGTTCTGAATCATCTCTGTAGCCGTGACGTATCATTACAAGTGTCGCTCGGAGAACAACACGAATAAGCAGATTTCTAAATTCTGTTATTTCTTTCAAGTAATGTTCGTTTTGGGAAAGCATTTGCCCTACAAGATTTTGCAATAACCTAGGATCAATCTCCTCTAAGGTATTCACTAAAATATAGAGTTCATAACTATGCCAAATATGATAGCTTTTTAATCTGGTTTCAATATAAGAAACTTCCACTGGAGATAAATGACTATAACAAGCTTTAGCAGAAAGTGCAATAACTTTATTTTCTTCTAAATCATATTCAATATTGTCTAAATAGACTTGCTTTAATAAAGAGAAGTTCTTGTTAAAATAAGCCTGCTCTATTTTCTTAAACTGATTTAACCAATAATCTTCTTCATCATTATTGAGCATCAGCATATAAGATCTGAACGTTGTATGCATTTCCTGCAAGGCAAGATCTAGTTTATCAAATGAAATCAGTGTTTTTCCATTTTCAAAGGAAGATATAGTTGACTTTGATAAACCAATGCGCTCAAAATCACGCAAAGAAAGTTTATGTTGGACACGTAATTTTTTAAAGATTTCCCCGTATTTTTTGTAAATCATAAAACTCATTCCCCTAAAGTTAAATAACTAAAAGTTTTATTCATACATCTCCCTTAAAGTTTCAGCAACTCGTCTACTTGTTTTATCAAAAAGTCGGGATGCTGGCCTGCTAATTCAGCAGCATCATGTGCACCCCAAGTTACAGCACATGTCTGTACTCCTGCGGCTTTCCCCATCTGTATATCGAAAATGGCATCACCAATCATTACGGTCTGATGCGTACTCAAGCCGTATTGTTTTACTATGTAGAGTACACCATCTGGTGCAGGTTTATAATTTTCTACTTGATCTGAACCAATCACACCTTCAAAATAAGAAGCAATCTCAAGAAATTCTAAATTTCTTTTTAAAGCTGTAGAGTGCTTACTTGAGACCACATAAAGCTTTTTACCGGAATGGCGCAGGTTTTGAAGCACTTCTTTTATTTGAGGGAAAAGTGTAAGATTTTCTTGCTCATATGCCTTATAGTATTTTCGAAAGGCACTTAACAACTCATCAAATTCTTCTTCCTTAAATGTATGCCCCACAGCCATTTTCTTAAAAGACTTTTCAATCGGAATACCTGTGTAGTAGTTAATTGTCTCGTTTGAGGGAATACTTAAGTTAAACTGCTGAAAAGCAGCTTGTGTTGCCAATATACCCGTACTCCCCGAATTTGCTAATGTCCCATCGAAGTCAAAAATATACGCATCCATATTAAATTTCTCCTTATTTATAATTTATTAAAAATTATTATAACATAGATTTGATTTTTTTAATGTTTTTAATCTATTTATCTTTTTATGGTTGGAAATGGTAGGATGCCTTACTTATATTTGTTTATTTTTCGCACAAAGACTATTACTCCTCCTATTAAAAATAAGAGAATAACACCAATGATGGTCAAAAATTTTCCATTATCTTCTCCTGTCGCCGGAAGATTAGCTTGATACGTTTGATTTTTCGCGTACAAGTATTTTACTTCTTGTTTGATAGAGGTAAATACACCTTTTGGATTTCCCTGTACGCCTTTTATACTATAACCTAGGAGCTCTTTTGGTGTCGAAACATATTCTTCACCAATGTTCCCTGTAAGAACTGTATCTTCTGCTATTTTTTTACCATCATCGCCTGTGTATTTTACAGTTACTGTTTCACCTTTTACTGGTAATTTAGTATAAACATAAGTGATGGTTTGCGCCTGATCTGTAAAGGTTCCTGTAGGATTCCCTTGTACTTCTTTAAAGGTATAACCTTCAATTTCTTTTTGCTCTGATATATAAGGATCTCCGACTTTTCCAGTCAGTTTCTCGTCAGTTGAAAGTTTCTTACCTGTTTCGTCAACATACTGAACTGTAACATCTCCATTTACTGCAGCAGGAATCTTAGTATAAACATAAGTGATGGTTTTCGCCTGATCTGTAAAGATTCCTGTGGGATTCCCTTGTACTTCTTTAAAGGTATAACCCTCGATTTCTTTTTGCTCTGATATATAAGGATCTCCGACTTTTCCAGTCAGTTTCTCGTCAGTTGAAAGTTTCTTACCTGTTTCGTCAACATACTGAACTGTAACATCTCCATTTACTGCAGCAGGAATCTTAGTATAAACATAAGTGATGGTTTGCGCCTGATCTGTGAAGGTTCCTGTAGGATTTCCTTGTACTTCTTTAAAGGTATAACCCTCGATTTCTTTTTGCTCGGAAGTGTAAGGTTGACCAATGTTTCCCTTGAGTGTAATATTATCTATGAGCTTATTTCCCAATTCGTCAACATATTTGATAAGTACATCACCAGCAAGATCACCTGTTCCTCCTCCACCTTGTCCATGATAAGTTGCAGTGGAAACTGCACTATCAATTAGAGTTGTCCCATCATAGGAAAAAGCTTGATTAGGGTATTTATTATTCACAGGATTAGATTTTAATTTTGTCTGATAATGTATGACGACTGAATTGGGTTCGGTGAGAGATGCTTCTGTGTCACCATGGAGATGTCCAAGATTTAAGGAGGTGGATTGACTCCCATCTGCATTAGGATTAAAAACCAAATCCGTTGACTCTGTTTTAATAACAGTATTTTTATAGTTTCTATAATGTATACTGGTCGAACCCGGTATATAGTCCTGCGTGTTGCTCATCGTATCAGCAAAATTCGCATCGGAAACTTCATAACCACCATTGTTTATGGTTATAGTCCAAGTCACTATATCATTTGCTTCATAGTGCAACGTTTTAGCAATTGCACTGTTCCTTGACCCTTCACCTGAGCTACTTTTTGAAAAATTAACGTGAATGCTATTATTTAAATTATTTTTTGTCGGAAAGGCTAAATCATTCCCCACATCATAATTTAAAGTATTTTTATTAAAGCCAGACCAAAAGTTAAAAAATAATGTACGATTAGATAAATTGTTGATAACAGGCGCAAAAACAATATTAAGCATATTATTTTGGATAGTCACTGAACCTAACAATGTACCATCTTCTTTAGTCAGCAAAATTGGAGCAGTTCCTGTATACTTTAATTCCTGTGGCAATGGCATTGAGTACTTTTGCGCCGTATCAATGACTGTACCGTTTGGAATACTAAGCGTGTAGGTAGCGTTGACCAAAGAAGCATCGCTTATTTTATTTGAGGTTATTGGACCATTGTTATTGCTTAGAACAACTTGATCTACAAATTGTATTGCACTTGGAGACGTTGTTTCAGCACTCACCAATGGGGTAAGATTCAAAATGCTCCCCAACATGAGGATGAAAAGCAATAATTGGTTTGAAATTTTTTTCATGACTTTACCTCCTATTTTGTTTTTCTTACCATGATAATACCAATTTTAAACATTAAAAACTATTTATTTGTCTTAACGCTTTCTAAAAAATTTTCTTAACAAGTTACACTAAGCAAAAACAGAAGAATTTGTTATAATTTACTTATAACAAAGTAGTGCTCAACTTTTGAGACTCTACAAATGGACAGGGAGATTTCTTATGGATAATTGTATTTTTTGTAAAATAATTGCGGGTGAAATTCCAAGTACGAAAATCTACGAAGACGATAACTTGGTAGCCTTTCTTGATATCACACAGACCACAAAAGGGCATACTTTAGTTGTACCTAAAACACATACACGAAATTTATTGGCAATGGAACCCGAGCAAGCCTCTCAGCTTTTCTCTAAAATTCCAGAAATCGCCAATAAACTTGTGGATTCTCTAGGCGCCAAAGGGATGAATATCCTGCAAAACAACGAGGAAATAGCTGGGCAAACTGTCTTCCACACTCATGTACACCTCATTCCACGTTATGCTGAAGATGATGGTTTCTCTGCTGCTTTCACAGCACATACTTATGATCTTAATGCAATTGCGGAGGAAATCTTATGAAAGAATTCATCAATGACGTCTCAGAAATCTTTTCACGGTTAAGTAAAGAAATAGATGAGGTCAAAGCGAACTTAGAAAATGTAAAAATTGAAGCAAAAAAGGCTGAGCTTACCGGACAAGAAATTCAAAGAAAAGTGAACGAATTTCAAACCCTTGCTCAACCTAAAGTTGATAAAATCAATGAAATTTTAGAGAAACTTTCAGAAAAAAGTAGTGAAGGATGATTCACTACTTTTTATTTGGATTAATATAAAATTGACTGCCCCAAAATATCCCTAATATTTGAGAAATGATAAATGATCCAGCGATAATTAAAATTTCAGTCACATCACTATCATATTGTATATATGTGAAAAAATAACGAGAATTATAAAAGGTAAAAAGGAAAAACACCAAGAAAATATCAATAATGAGTACATAGGGCCAAGCACGATTTCCATCAAGTTTCACCAAGCGAAAAGTCGTAAAAAGTAACAATAATGAAATTATTTGTAAACTTATTAAGGGAAATTCAAATACCGTTCCGAGATATATAGTTATCCAAACAGCTGCTATAAAGCCTATTAATAGAGTCATCCGTTTCATATTACTATTGTAACATGAAAAAGCATGTTTTTCTAATTTAAATTACGAAAATTACATATTCGTTTCTAAGATATACAAAAAAAGCTCTCTGAGGAGCCTTTTTGAATTTCAACTTAGAAGCTTGTTGTATCAACTTTAACACCAGCACCCATAGTTGTAGTAACTGAAAGGTTTGTGATGTAAGTACCTTTAGCTGTAGCTGGTTTAGCAGCAACGACTACGGCATTGATAGCTTTGAAGTTTTCGATAAGTTTTTCGTTGTCGAATGAAACTTTACCGATTGGTACGTGGATGTTACCCGCTTTATCAGCACGGTAGTTAACTTTACCAGCTTTTGATTCTTCAATAGCTTTAGTTACGTCCATTGTTACAGTACCAGTTTTAGGGTTTGGCATGAGGTTACGTGGACCAAGAACACGTCCAAGACGACCTACAACAGCCATCATGTCAGGTGTTGCGATTACAACGTCGAAGTCCAACCAACCACCGTTGATTTTAGTTACGAGTTCATCAGCACCAACGAAGTCTGCACCAGCTGCTTCTGCTTCTTTAGCTTTTTCGCCACGAGCGAAAACAAGAACACGAGCAGTTTTACCAGTACCGTTTGGCAATACCATTGCACCACGGATTTGTTGGTCAGATTTTTTAGTATCGATGTTAAGATTGTATGCAACTTCTACAGATGCATCAAATTTTGCGATTGAAGCTTCTTTAGCGAGTGCTACTGCTTCTTCAACGCTGTAAAGTTTAGTTGCGTCTACTTTTTCGATAGCAGCGCGCATTGATTTGCTTTTTTTAGCCATTTCTATATTTCTCCTTGTGGTAATATCGGTTGTCTGTTATTATAACAGCCTTCCACTTGTGTGGAAAATGAGCGATGATTAATTAAAAATTAACCTTCTACTACAAATCCCATAGATTTCGCAGTACCTTCGATCATTGACATTGCTGCTTCAAGTGAACCAGCGTTAAGGTCAGCCATCTTAGTGTTTGCAATTTCTTCAACTTGTGCTTTTGTTACAGTTGCAACTTTAACTTTGTTAGGTTCACCTGAACCTTTTTCAACTTTAGCTGCTTTTTTCAAAAGAACTGCTGCTGGAGGAGTTTTTGTAATGAATGTAAATGATTTATCTTCATATACTGAGATTACAACTGGGATGAGCATACCAGCTTGGTCAGCTGTACGCGCGTTGAATTCTTTAGTGAATCCCATGATGTTGATACCTGCTTGACCCAAAGCTGGACCAACTGGTGGAGCTGGTGTTGCTTTACCGGCAGGAATTTGCAATTTAACGAGTTTTTCTACTTGTTTAGCCACGATAAATTTCTCCTTATAATATTGTTTTCGTGATGTGGTATGATGATAGACCATTCTATCTTCCACGCCTATATGCTAAAAACATACTTAAACAGTCTACCAAATATAGTTGTTTTTGTCAAGTCTCTATATTTCAACGAATTCATCACATGCTGCAACAACAGCTGGGTCATGCGTGACAATGATGACTGTTTTTCCTTTTTCCACTTCTTGGCGTAACAATCCCAGTATCAAGGCTCTATTTTGTTCATCTAAAGATCCGGTCGGCTCATCAGCCAAGATAATCTTACTGCGTTTCAATAAAGCACGCGCCAAGGCTACACGCTGCTTTTCCCCGCCAGACAAGGCGTATACTTTTTCACTCAGCTTATGAGTAATACCGACTTGATTTAAAATCTCTCTCATCCTGCGGCGCTTTTCTTTGCCGTGGAGTTTTTCATATACTAGCGAAATGTTGAGATTTCGCTCAATGCTCTCATCTTCAATCAAGGCAAAGTTTTGAAAAAGAAATGCTATCAGGTTGCGCCGCATAAGTAAGGCTTCTTTGCTGTTTATCTTAGGTGCTTTCTGCCCTGCTATACGAATCTTTCCTGAATCTGACTCTTCAATCAAGCCTATCAAATTAAGAAGCGTTGACTTTCCAGCGCCACTTTTCCCTAGTATCGCTGTCATTTTCTGAGCTGAAATATTTAAGGAATATTTATCAAAAATCTGATGTTTCCCAAACGTTTTGCTCACTTCTTGAAGTTCTATCATGTTTTCTTATGCTCCTTTCAAGGTGGTGACTAACTCTTTCTTTTCGAGACGAGTGAGGAGGTGGAAGACTAAGGTAATCTCGATGATTGTAAACAACAAATAAGCTTGGATAACTTCTGTATCATAGCCAATAGCCCTTGAATGGAGTGCAAATACAAGGTTTTGAATAAAAATCATCGCAAGTAGTACACTGTAAGTTCTTATGAATGAGAAACCCAGTACACGATAAAGAGCTAACTTTTTTCTATTGCTTTTGAAATAAATTACCGTTGTAGAAAAAATCATCAAAAGAAAAAGAATAAAAACCAAGAGATTTCTAAATACCCAACTCCATGGCTTTCCTATAGTATGCTTTATATCTGTTGCAGCTATTTTTCTTACAGGAACAAAAGATGTGAATATACTAGCAATCTTGTCTTGTTTTAAAGCTGGCAAAAGCTCTAGATAAGTTTTCTCCACATTTTCTTTAATGGGAACCAATACACCCAGAGGGTTAGCACCTTGAAACATGTTAATATAGGTATTATAGCCTGCATTTTTTACTGTATGTACTTCAACCAAATCTGGTTGAATTTTTTCTTGTCTTGCCTCATAGAAGCCCGTCTCGTCCATTTCAAAAACAGGAATTTTTTGATTGTCTTTGATAAAGAGGTAACGTACTTCTTTTCCATGAAACCAAACATCTGGTAATTCTTGGAGCTCTTTATATCCCTTTTTAATTTTAGACATTTTATCTTTGAAACGCTCATTAACCAGAACGATTCCCTCACTGGTATGTTTATCTATGTTTACAGGTCTTCCTGCGATATCCCTAATGGTATACTTTTGTAAATAAGCAGAGTTAATCTCCACAGCTTGATATTTTTCTAAAGATTTCTGAGGTAGAAATTTTTTTACAGCATGTAAACCGCCATTATTTTCCAAATAAGTAAAGATATTTTTACTTCTCACAGCTTGTCCGTAACTTTCTGAATAGCCTAGACTACTTTTATAAAATATTCCATAATCATCTATGGGGGACTTCTGAAATAAGCCTAAACTACTGTTAAGTAAAAAGATAAGCCCCATACAGGCATAAACACTCCCTACAAAAGAAACTGTTTTTGCGATATAAACAACTATATTTACTTTTTTCAAAAAAGACTTATCATTGGTTTGATTAACGAGAGAATTTCTAGTCACAAGTCCGATAATCCCACTCATAAGAAGCATACTCAGTATAGAAAGAAACACCATGCGAGACAGATAATGAATATCAAGACTCCTCAAAATAATCGTGCTGGCAAATAAAACAACTAAAGTTTGTGTGACAAGAAAAACTTTAAGGTAGATACGCTTAATAATCTCCCAAGCTGACATACCGTTAAGAGCATAAATAGCCACTTCCTTATTCCTTAGTATTGTCCACACGAGTAAGAGGACGAAGTAAAAAACGAGAATAAATTTGATAAAAAACTCAAGTCTTTGATTATTCCCTAAACTAGGCGGCATATTCACATACCACTTGGGTTGTGTAACCAAACTTGTTGGTGTCGTTCTCAAGGAAAATCTTTGATTTAATTTTTGACTGAGTGATTGTAATACATCTTCTTTTACTTTTGATTTAAAAAGGATAGCTGCTCCTTGGTATTTTTCATCAGTCAGCTTATTTATCGGTGCATATTCAACACTGACCTTATCACCGTAATCTTCGAAAAACTTTTTATTTGAAGATTGAAAGTCTGTTTTAAAAAAAGTAATCTTTGAGAGTGGCTGAGAAAAATCAACCCTGCCTTTTCCATTATTTTCTGCACCAATAAAGCGTGAACGAACGATAAAAGAAGTATCAAACTCCTTTGAGACTTCTTCCATCACTTGAATAAAATCTTTACGCTCCAGAAATTCATGCTCTGAACCTTCCGAAAAATTTTCTATATATTTTTCTGGTTGATAAATTTGGGAATATCCTGCAAAAGAAACAGCTTCTATCAGTTTATTTGCTTCTTTATCATTGTAGCGTATGTAGGCAAGCATCAGAGACAAGATTGAAAAAAGGAGTAATAGCGAAATTTTCAAAACTTTATTCATAGATTACCATCGATTTCCCTGAGCATAAAAGCCCTAATCATAGGGATCATAATGGTCCCCGCGAGAAGATGTCCAAACTTTATAACCTGCTGGATACCAACCACTATAGGTACGCCCACCTTTTCGAACATACGCCATACTTTGATGAGATACCGCCCAGTTATAATACTCCGCTGTCAAGGTCTTTTTCCCCCAACTAGCATCTGGAAAAGTTTTATAATATGCCACTTGTCGTCCGTATTTCGTAAAATTATTTTGCAAAATACGGACTGCGCGCTCTAGCTTTTCCACACTGTCGCCAAAAACACCATCGGCAGAGGCTTTTTCAGCAGTCGTCATCTGACTTCCACCAAACAAAGTGAGCCCTAAAGTTGACACGGCAAGAATTTTTTTGATCTTCATCGAAATCTCCCTTCAAATATGAATCTTTTTCTAACCTAACAGTACTTGTTCATTTCCTTCCTTTGTTTTCTATTTTCTTTTATCAGTCTAACATAATAAGGTGCTTCTATCTTTTCGTCTATATGTTGTTTCTATGAAAAAACAGAAATCCTTTAAGCTTGAAAAATACTGCTGCTATATTCAGACGGAAATTAAAAAAAGACCGAAACTGTTCAGTCTTTTTACATTATATTTCACTCTGCAATCACTTCAACCTTATAACCATCTGGATCAATGATGAAGTAATAACGTGTGTCGGAGTTAGGAAGGCCTTTAAGTTCTGTCACTTCAAATCCTGCTTGTTTTTGTTTTGTATGCAGTTCTTCCAAATTATCAACCGAAATAGCAATATGTCCATAGCCATTACCCAAATCATACGCTTCATGATTGTAATTATAAGTCAATTCTAATTCGTAGTTATCACCAGGTAAAGTCAAATAAACTAAAGTAAATTCATATTCTAAAAAGTCACGACGACGTTTTTCTTCAAAACCAAAAGCTTCTTGATAAAACTTGATTGAAGCGTCCAAGTCTTTGACGCGGTAACAGGTGTGTGCCATTTTCATTGTGTTTTCCTCCATTTTTAGGCTTCTAGGTACATTGCCCAGATATCGTCAAAAAGTCCCAAGTTAAAGTAAAAAGGGGCATAGGTTTCCAGGTATGTGGACACTTCGTCAAAGTCTTTCGATTGTTTAGGAAACTGTGTATCCGCAAAGGCAAGATTAGCCAAACGTGTAACGTCATCCACCTCAACTGGCGCCCGATGACGCATCAAATAAGTATAAAAAGGCTGTCTCATTTCCAGTTTTCCTCCAAAAACTTATGACGTAAACGGCTAGACAAAGCATAACGCTCAGGATTTGTTTTATAAAATCCTTGATGATAATCCTCTGCCGGCCAGAACTTTTGTGCAGGTTCTATTGTGGTAACAATAGGCTGATCAAAACGTCCAGAATTTTGAAGTGCTTCTTTTGACTTTTCAGCGACTTCTCTCTGTGAGTCAGCAGTATAGAAAATAACTGGACGATAATTATCGCCACGATCCTCAAATTGCCCAAACATATCGGTTGGATCGGTCTGCTCCCAGTAAAGTTCCACTAAATCTTTGTAAGTGATTTTTTCATTATCAAAGATAATCTCCACTGCCTCAGTATGGCCTGTCTGATGATTGCAAACTTGCTCATAAGTTGGATTATCAACATGACCGCCTGTATAACCACTTGTCACAGCAAGAATCCCTGTTTGTTCCTCGAAAGGTTGCACCATGCACCAAAAACAGCCACCGGCAAATATTGCTCTTTCTTTACTCATCCTTGTCTCCTCGTTCTTCTTAGTTGAAGATATTATAACAAAAGTCCTTCTCTCATGCACTTATTTTTTTCTTTAAATTCCAAACGGCGTTTATTTATGGGAAAAATAAGCTTTAAAGTTCAAAAAAAAAGCTGGATGAATCCAACTTTTTAGTGTTTTTATCAAATGAGCTCTGTACCTTCTGGACTTTGTTTAATTTTTTTATTCTTCATCAAACCGCCAAGCGCTTTTTTAAATTGTCCTTTAGATATACCAAATGTCGCTTTGATATCATCTGGTGCTGACTTATCATTAAAAGGCATTTTTCCACCCATACTCTCAAGATATGCGAGAATCATCTGTGCATCAGCATCCAACATTTCATAAGCACGTGGTTTCGCACTAAGGTTTAAACTACGGTCTTGATCACGGAAGCCAATGACACGTACCTGAAGCTCTTGCCCGATACGGAGTGTGCCAAAAGCTTCGTTAGGATGGATGAAACCAAGCATATTATTATCTGGAAGATAGACGAAAGAGCCCGTTTCTTTGTTACGGTAAACAATCCCGCGTAAGTCTTGGTTTTGCATATTGTCATAGGCCGGTCCTGACATTTCCCAGAAATCTTGGTGCCAAGCTAATTTACCCCAAAGACGATCTTTCGCATCAACGACGATTTTAACAAAGAGCTTATCCCCTTTTTTAGGCCATTGATCTTTATCTTCTGGTAGTGGAAGATCATCAAGCGAGACCACAATATCTTTCCCAGCTAAACCAATATCAACGAAAGCGCCCAAGTCACGACGAACATCGGTCACTGTGCCCCAGCCAAATTTTTCGCGTGTTGCTGTTGGTTCTTGCGTTGTCATGCACATTTTGTCAGATTTATCCACATAGGCAAAACCTGTGACGATATCCCCTACCTGATGTTCGCCTTCTGATTTTGCAAGGCGTATGATATTATCATCTTTCTGCAAAAAGTAAAATTGATCATTCTCAGCTGTAATAATCGCTGAAAATGTTGTTGCTAATAAATTATTCATTCTGTTTCCTTAAAAACGGCTCCGCAGAGCCGTTTATTTCTGATTGTTTCTTGCTCTCTCTCGATTATATAGAATAAAATCTTTTACAATCAAATGACGATACAAACTTAAACATCCAAAAGTTCTTTTTCTTTTTCAGCAGCCATTTTATCTGCTTCTTTAACAGCATTATCTGTTATAGTTTGAATGTCTTTTTCAAGTACTTTCAAATCATCTTCTGTGATTTCTTTTGCTTTTTCTTGTTTTTTCGCTGTATCGATAGCATCACGACGGATGTTACGGATCGCAACTTTAGCACCTTCGATGTATTTACCCATCTCTTTAACCAACTCTTTACGACGTTCTTCTGTCAACATTGGAATAACCAAGCGGATAACTGAACCATCATTTGCTGGTGTGATGCCAATATCACTGGCATTCAAGGCATGCTCGATATCTTTCAAGATTGTTTTATCAAAGGGTGTAATCATCAAAACACGCGCTTCTGGGATTGTGATTGATGCCATTTGATTTAGTGGTGTTGGTGCGCCATAGTACTCCACAGAGATGCGATCGAGCAAGCTCGCATTGGCACGACCTGCACGGATGTGACCAAGGTCACGTTGCAAGCTGTTCAATGAGCTATTCATACGTTCTTTTGCATTATCAATAATTTCGTTTGCCATGATTTTTCCTTTTTATTTTATTATAAATTTATTCTACAGTTGTTCCGATTTCTTCACCTTGAACAACACGTTTAATATTTCCAGATTCATTCATATTGAAGACAACAAGAGGAATGTGGTTGTCCATTGACATTGTTGAAGCCGTTGAGTCCATAACGTGAAGACCTTTTGTGATGACGTCCATGTGTGTAAGGTTGTCAAATTTAACTGCTGTTTCGTCAAGTTTTGGATCTGCATTATAGACACCATCGACACCATTTTTAGCCATTAAAATAACATCCGCATTAATTTCTGCTGCACGAAGTGCTGATGTTGTATCTGTGGAGAAGTATGGCGAACCTGTTCCACCTGCAAAAATAACGACACGACCTTTTTCAAGGTGTCGTTCAGCGCGACGGCGGATATAAGGCTCTGCGACAGCTTTCATTTCAATAGCTGTTTGAACACGAGTAGGTACACCAAGTGCTTCAAGTGTATCTTGAAGAGCTAAGCCGTTCATGATCGTAGCTAGCATGCCCATATAATCTGCTTGGGCACGTTCCATACCGATTTTTTCACCGGTCACGCCGCGCCAGATATTTCCACCGCCACAAACAATGGCGATTTCTGCACCAAGAGCATATACTTCTTTGAGCTCTTCAGCAACTTTTTTCACTGTTTCAGGATCAATTCCAAAACCCTTTTCCCCAGCTAAAGCTTCGCCAGAAAGTTTCAAAAGTACGCGTTTATATTTAATATCAGCCATAGTTACCTATCTCTTCTCTATTCTTTTTTATCCCTACTATTTTACCATAAAATTTAGCTGAAAAAAAGACCATATGGTCTTTTAACAAGATTATTTATTTTTTGCAGCTTCAACATCACGCGCAATAACCAATTCTTCATCTGTTGGTATAACCAAAACTTTAACACCTGATTCTGGAGTAGAAATGATGCCATTCGCCCCGCGAACATTCTTTTCTGGGTCAATTTCCATACCAAACCAAGACAAGCCTGCTACAATATCACGACGAGCATCAGTATCGTTTTCCCCAATACCTGCTGTAAAGATAAGTGCATCTGCTCCATTGAGGACCCCGAAGTACTGTGCGATAAATTTCTTCAAACGGTCAATAAACATTTCATAAGCTAGGATAGCTTTTTCATTGCCAGCGTTACGTGCTTCCTCTAGGTCACGCATATCACTTGAAAACTCTGATACACCAAGTAAGCCAGATTTTTTATTGAGCACATCAATAACATCTTGCGCTGAGCGTAGGCTAGGATCACTTTCAAGCATATAAGAAATCACCGAAGGGTCCATTTCTCCTGAACGTGTGCCCATCATAACACCCGCTAGTGGTGTGAAGCCCATTGAAGTATCAACAGACTTTCCGCCTTCGATAGCAGTAATCGAAGCACCATTACCAATGTGAGCGGTGATAAGTTTTAAGTCTTCTAGTGGTTTCCCTAAAACTTTTGCTGCTTCACGTGACACATACATGTGTGAAGTTCCATGCGCTCCATATTTACGAATAGCATAGTCGGTATAGTATTTTGTTGGAATGGGATAACGGAAGGCTTTTTCTGGCAATGTCGTGTGAAAAGCTGTATCAAAGACAGCTACAGCAAGTGCATCTGGAAGTAATCGTTTAAAAGCCTCAATCCCTAGCACATTTGCTGGGTTGTGGAGAGGGGCTAAAGTTGAAAGGTTTTTTATCTCTTCTAAAACTTCAGGAGTAATTACAGTAGACGTATTGAAAAATTCTCCACCCGCAACAACACGGTGACCAATAGCTGTAATCTCACGGAAACTACTAATGAGTTTAAAATGTATCAACTCGTCCATCAAAAGCAAGACTGCTTGACGATGGTCAACAATATCCTGCTCTCTTTTATGCACTTGATCATCAAACTTCGTTGTTGAAATAGAATCTTTCAAACCAATACGTTCAAAAATACCTTTAGCAATAACTTTTTCTTCTGGCATATCATAAAGTTGCCATTTTAGTGATGATGATCCAGCGTTAACAGCGAGTGTTTTTTCCATATTTTAAAAATCCCTTCAATATGTAAGTGTTTTCTTTTTGTCTTACTAGTATAACATAACTTTAAAAAATATCTTAAAAGAAATATTAAAAAAACGGCATTTTACACGCCGTTTTATTTTATTTCGCTTTTGCCGCTTCAACATCGCGTGCAATTACAAGCTCCTCATCAGTTGGAATAACAAAGACTTTAACGCGTGATTCTGGTGTTGACATTTCTCCTTCAAATCCAAAAACATTCTTAGAGAAGTCAACATCAATACCAAACCATGACAAACCTTTTAAGACGCCTTCACGTACTGGAGCTGAGTTTTCCCCTACACCTGCTGTAAATACAATCGCATCGGCACCGTTCAAAACAGCCAAGTATTGACCAATGAATTTTTGAATACGATCAACATACATTTCGAATGCTAAGGCTGCATCTGTATCCCCAGCATCACGAGCAGTAATAATTTCACGCATATCAGAAGACAAACCAGAAACACCAAATAGTCCTGACTCTTTATTCATCATGTTGACAACGTCTTGAGCATCCTTGAGTGAATCGTCGTTAGCAATAAGATAAGGGAAAACAGAAGGATCCATATCGCCTGTACGTGTTCCCATCATAATGCCTGCTAAGGGTGTAAAGCCCATTGAAGTGTCGATGGACTTGCCACCTTTTACAGCAGTGATTGAGCCCCCATTACCGATATGAGCAGTAATGATTTTTGTATCCTTAATATCTTTGCCTAACATTTTTGCAGCTTCTTGTGCCACAAACATGTGTGAAGTTCCGTGTGCTCCATATTTACGCACTGCATTTTCAGTGTAATATTTTTTAGGCAATGGGTAACGGAAAGCTTTTTCAGGCATTGTTGTGTGGAAAGCCGTATCAAAAACAGCTACCGCTGTTGCTTCAGGCAACAACTCCAAGAAAGCCTTTATACCAGCAGCATTTGCTGGATTGTGAAGGGGAGCAAGCGGTGAAAGCTCTTCAATTTGTTTTAGTACTTCCTGATCGATCAAAGTAGATTTTTTAAATAACTCTCCACCAGCGACAACACGGTGACCTACTCCTGTAATCTCTGAAAATTCTTCAACAATATGGAAACGTTTCAAGTCTTCAAGTAAAATGTGAACGGCTTGTGTATGATCTACAATATCCAACACACGTTCTTCTTTTTGATCATTAAATTTAACGGTTGTGACTGAATCTTTCAAGCCAATACGTTCGATCAAACCTTTTGCAAGAACTTTTTCTTCTGGCATTTCATACATTTGCCATTTCATTGATGATGAACCAGCATTAACCGCAAGAGTTTTTGTCATTTTATCTATCCTTCTTCTTTCAAATTTCTCTTAAATTATATCACAAAACCAATTTGAAGGCAGTGACTGGCCAAGAGTTTTTGGTCAAATCTTAACATTTTTCACAAACTCAGACATAAATTCTTGCAAAATAGAACGGTCTGCTAAATCAGACAAGGGGTAAACAAAAGTCGGTGTATTTGTCTGGTTTTTACTTAATAAATAAATTGATTTCCCTGCACCTTTAAAGAGTGATGAAGGTAATGTAATAACTGCAGCAACATGCGCATGCTCTTTAATCCAAGCCTTCAAAAACTCAGACTGTGCACTTGTCAAAAGATTATCTGGAGCTAAGAAGAGCGCAAAACCACTCTCTTTCAGATATTTGAAGGATTGCTCAATCATTAAATGGTGCACATAGGTATGTTCTGATTTGTCATGCACTTGAAAATGGCTGGCTGTTTCATCGTCTGGATAATAACCAACTGGAAGATCACTCATCACAACATCCACAGGTTCCAAGGGCTGTGGTTTAACGGCATCGATTTGGAGAAAACTTGCTTCTGTTCCCATGACTTCTGACATTGAAGCGGACAAATCCAACAAGAGGTCATCTACTTCAAAACCAACATAGTCTACTTCTTTTTGCATGTGAACCAAAAGCGTTTCCGCCAAATTCCCCGTTCCTGAGCCAAATTCTAGTAAACGAATCTTTCTTTCTTTGTGTAACTCCTCAATGATGAAATTAAAGATGAAACCAATAGAATCCGGAGTTAAATTATGATTTGCCTGCATTGGTGCGACACGTGACCCCTGAAGCAAAACAAACTGAAACAGCTTTTGCCATTCACTTTTCGTGAGGTTCATTGAACGAACCTTATCATTATTTTCCTTCGTCAGTGACGCAAATTCTAAAGCGCCTAAGTAAGCTGCATTTTGTTCCACAAAAGCATCATAAAAATCCGTCAAGAGCTCTGCTTGAATTGCCATAATATTCTCAAGAACTAATCCAAAGGCTTTTTCGATTTTCTCTATATCCATGTAACCTCCAAAAAATAGTCTGCCCGAGACAAACTATTTCTTATTTTATAATTTTTCAATTTCCACAAGAGCCTTAACAGCGAGGGCTAAGAGTGCAATCACCATTGCAATTTCATATAAAGCAGCACGGTGACTGACCGCTTGACCGATGGCTACAGCCACGATGAGGACAGACACAGATGCAAAAACAAAGATATCTGCACTTCTTCTCACATCCTTCGGCATTAAAAAGATATAGCCCAAGGCAAATAAAACTAAAAGTATCAGATAAAACATGCTTTTCTCCTTATTTTTGGCTTCTTAGTCTTTCCTCAAATTCCTCTGCTGTTTCAAGCGCCATATGCAAACTATTATTTATTCAGCAGTTTTTTTCTTTTTCGTTGCTTTTTCACGCATTGCTTTGTCAAGAATTTGTTTACGCAAGCGGATTGATTCTGGTGTTACTTCCATGTATTCGTCATCACCCAAGAATTCTAATGATTCTTCAAGAGACAAGATTTTAGAAGCGTTAAGGACTGAAGTTGAGTCTTTATTAGATGAACGAACGTTTGTTTGTTGTTTAGCTTTTGTAACGTTAACTGTCAAGTCATTATCACGTGAGTGCTCACCGATAATCATACCTGCATAAACTTCTGTACCCGCTTCAACAAAGAGAACACCACGCTCTTGTACGTATCCCATAGCATATGATGTTACAGAACCTTGGTCCATAGAGATCAAAGCACCACGGCTACGTCCACCGATTGTTCCTTTAACCATTGGCATATATTGGTCAAATGTGTGGTTCATGATACCATATCCACGTGTCATTGACATAAATTCTGTTGTGAAACCAATCAAACCACGTGCTGGAACCAAGAAGACTAGACGTGCTTGACCATTACCTGTGATTTCCATGTCCAACATGTCACCCTTACGTTCTGAAAGGGCTTGGATAATTGATCCTTGGTATTCTTCAGGTGTATCAATACGTACACGTTCGAATGGTTCACATTCTACACCGTCAATTTCTTTAACGATAACTTCTGGTCGTGAAACTTGAAGTTCATAGCCTTCACGACGCATTGTTTCGATAAGGATAGACAAGTGCAATTCTCCACGACCTGAAACGATCCATTTGTCTGGTGAATCAGTATTTTCAACACGAAGTGATACGTCTGTTTGAAGTTCTGCTTGCAAACGTTCTTCAACTTTACGTGCAGTTACCCATTTACCTTCGCGGCCTGCGAATGGTGAGTTATTTACAAGGAAAGTCATTTGAAGTGTTGGTTCGTCAATGTGGAGAACTGGCAATGGTTCAATGGCATCTGTAGGTGTAACAGTTTCACCTACGAAGATATCATCCATACCAGAAACAGCAATCAAGTCACCTGCTTTTGCTTCAGTGATTTCTTGACGGTCAAGGCCAAAGAAACCAAAAAGTTTTGTTACACGGAAGTTTTTAGTTGAACCATCAAGTTTAGACAGTGTTACATTGTCCCCAACTTTAATTGTTCCACGGAAAACACGTCCGATACCAATACGACCCACGAAATCATTGTAGTCCAAGAGAGAAACTTGGAATTGCAAAGGTTCATCAGAGTTATCGATAGGAGCCGGGATGTGTTCGATGATTGTATTAAAGATTGGATCCATTGTTGCTTCTTGATCTGCGGGATCATCGCTCAATGAAGATGATCCATTAATAGCTGAAGCATAAACAACTGGGAAGTCCAATTGATCATCGTCGGCACCAAGTTCGATGAAAAGTTCCAACACTTCATCTACAACTTCTTGTGGACGTGCAGATGGTTTATCAATCTTGTTCACGACAACGATTGGTGTCAAGTTTTGATCCAAAGCTTTTTTCAACACGAAACGTGTTTGAGGCATTGTACCTTCATAAGCATCTACGACAAGAACAACACCATCGACCATTTTCATGATACGTTCTACTTCACCACCGAAGTCCGCGTGTCCTGGTGTGTCCAAGATATTGATGCGTGTGTCGCCATATTCTACAGCTGTATTTTTAGCAAGGATTGTGATCCCGCGTTCTTGTTCAAGGGCGTTAGAGTCCATTGCGCGTTCAGCAAGGTTTGTACGGGCATCAAGCGTTTGTGATTGTTTAAGTAACTCATCAACCAAAGTTGTTTTACCGTGGTCGACGTGGGCAATAATCGCAACGTTTCTGATGTTTTCGCGTAATTTAGTCAATTTATTTCTACCTATTCTTTCGAAAAATTCATACGGAAATCGCGTCTCCGTAGCTTGAACGCTAGCTTTTATGGTGCGCCCAAACAATATATCAGATTTATTATAGCACACTTTTTGTCAAAGGCGAAAATGCACGCGTTTACAAGTTTTCTAAGGGATAAAATTAACAAATTTGACTCACTTCCTACTATGAAAATTAGTTTATATTTTTGAAATAGTCCAAACAAGTTAACAGTTGGTTAAGAAAAATAACAACTAAAAAGTCACGTAAAAACTTATCAACACTTGAAAACCGCTTACAGTTAGGGTAAAATAGAACAATGAAAACACTTTATGATGTACAGGAATTGTTAAAAAAATACGGTTTTATTAATTTCATGACCAATCGCTTAGATGCGATTTATTTTATGCAACAGGAACTTACAAATATGGTTGAACAGGGGATTTTTGAGAAAAGTGATAAAGAATACCTCACTGCCCAACTTATTTTACGTCGTGAAGAAAGAATTGAGAAGGAAAAACTAAATGGCTAACAAAATTATTGGTATCGATCTCGGCGGAACTTCTATCAAGTTCGGTATTTTAACACTTGAAGGTGAAGTTCAAGATAAATGGGCTATCCCGACAAATATTCTCAGTGACGGAAAACATATTGTCCCTGATATTATTGAGTCTATCAATCACCGTTTAAATCTTTACAACTTGGATAAGTCTGACTTTATTGGTATTGGAATGGGCACGCCTGGTACAGTAGATATTGAAGCTGCTACTGTCCGAGGTGCATTTAACCTTAACTGGGCCGATATTCAAGAAGTTGGTGCGCCTATTAGCGAAGGTGTCGGTTTACCATTCATTCTTGACAATGATGCAAATGTTGCAGCTTTAGGCGAGCGTTGGGTCGGAGCTGGTGAAAATCAGCCAGATGTTGTCTTTATCACTTTAGGAACTGGAGTTGGTGGCGGTATTGTTGCTGCTGGAAATCTTATCCACGGTGTTGTTGGCGCTGCCGGTGAAATCGGACATATCGTAGTAGAACCACATGATGGTTTTGCTTGTACTTGTGGAAACCATGGTTGCTTAGAAACAGTTACTTCTGCTACTGGCGTCGTACGTCTTGCAAGAAAATTCGCTGAAGAATACGAAGGAAGCAGCCAAATTAAAGCAAGTATCGACAATGGTGACGAAGTAACTTCAAAAGACATCTTTATTGCAGCAGAAGCAGGTGATGCCTTTGCACTTAGCGTTGTGGATAAATTTGCTTATTACCTTGGTTTTGCTTGTGCTAACCTTGGAAGTACCCTGAATCCTGCTGCTATTGTCATCGGTGGTGGCGTTTCTGCTGCTGGAGAGTTTCTTCGTTCTAAAGTTGAAACTTATTTCCAAAAATATTCGTTCTCAACAGTACGTGATTCTACAAAAATTAAACTTGCTGAGCTCGGAAATGATGCTGGCATCATCGGTGCCGCAAGCCTTGCTTTAAAATTCAAATAATAATCTTAGGAGAACTTAAATGATCTGGATCATTGACTTTATACTTTTAGCCCTCATTGTTGTCTTCTTTCTCTATCCACGTTGGACACTCAAACGTAACGCCAAAGTTGTTGAAGCACCTGAATTTGAACGTTTGATGGCTACTTCGCAACTTATCGATGTACGCGAAGCAGCAGATTTCCGAGTAAAACACATCCTTGGTGCTCGTAATTTACCTGCTTCTCAAATAGAACAAAGTTTGAACGCAATCAACAAAAAGAAACCTGTGTTACTTTATGAAAATGGTAAACCAACAGCTTCAGTCAAAGTTGCTAAACAACTCAAAAAAGCTGGCGTACCAGAAGTTTATATTCTTAAAACTGGCTTGAACAACTGGCCTGGAAAAATTAAAAACGGATAATAAAAAAGGACCTTACCGCGTGTGTAAGGTCTTTTTTTTATTATCCAAGTTCTGCTTCGAGCATCCAGATTGTTTTTTCAACATCTCCGAGTGCAACCGTATAAAGGTCAACAGTAACTGCATCATTTTCAGATTCAGCAATATCCATGCCTTCTTGGAAAAGTTTAGCCAAGTATTTGTAAGTATCTAAGACACCGTGCAAACGTTCAGACATTGATTTATCCCAAGTTGCTGGTTGAAGCTCAATTTTTGACTTCTCATCAAACTCTTTAAGCGTTGAAACTGGTGAACCACCAATCGTAATTAAACGTTCAGCAAATTCATCTAAATGCTCGTTAAGTCCATCCATGAACTCATCCATTTTAGGATGCAAAGTCAAGAAACCAGAACCACGCATATACCAGTGTGTTTGATGAACAAGTGCTGCTGCTTGAGATAAATCTGCAACTGTTTGATTCAAAACTTCTTGTGTTTTTTCCTTAGACATAGAAACCTCCAATTTTTTATTTCTATTACAATTATATAAAAAAAGAGGTCAATTATAAAATATTCTGCTTAAGATTGTGAGTTTTTTATCTTTTTATCGTGTTAATAAATATGCTTATATTTTACTTCATTATCGGGACCATCTTTGGCTCTTTCCTCGGTCTAGTAAGTGAGCGCTGGGATACAGAAGCCTCAATTATTTTTGGGCGTTCACAATGTAGTTCTTGCCAAAAAGTCCTCAAATGGTGGCAACTCCTTCCTTTAATCTCTCAATTCATCTTTAAAAGTAGGTGCGCCTTTTGTGGAGAAAAATTTTCTTACAGTTATTTTATCTTAGAATTTCTTACCGGAATTCTCTTTGGTGCACTTTGGTTTGATTTAGACTTACTCCACTTTTTAACCCTCTTCATAAGCTTACTTTTGAGCAAATTTGATATTGATACTTACTCTTATCCTTTAAATATTGGTTTAGGCTTTACTGCTTGTTTTTTTATTTTCTTTCCTATCAGTCCCATAAGCTATTTCTGGCTCGGTCTTGCTTTTGTTTCTTTTTTTATCAATATTGGGATTGGTGCTGGCGACTTCCTCTGGCTTTTCTTGGTATCTTTTTCTGTATCTTTAGAAGAAATCCTCCTACTTATCCAACTGGCCTGTATGTTTGGTCTATGTTTTTTACTCATTAAAAAAAGGAAAAAACTCCCCTTTATTCCTTTTCTCAGTTTTGCATATCTAATCGTAATTCTTCTGCCCCAAATCCCGTAAGGGTCACTCCAAGAAGGCGGACTCCTATTGTTTCATCATAATCAATCTCTTCCAGTAAATCCTGAGCCACATGTGCAAGTGTAATTGCTTCATTTATCTTCTCTGAAAGTTTTTTGCGTTTCGTAATTGTCTTAAAATCAGAGTAACGTAACTTGAGTACAACTGTATCACCCAGAAGTTGATGGCGTTTCACATTAGTAGAGACGCGTTCGGAGAGGTTAGCGAGTTCCTGCTTGATATCTTCACTATTATAGAGGAGTTTGCTATAAGTTCTTTCTTTACCTACTGACTTTCTTTGACGACTTGTCACAACTGGAGCATGATGAATACCATTGGCTTTCAAAAAAAGATTCCAGCCATAAACCCCAAAGCGTTCAGCCAAGAGTAATGGGTCAGCTGCTTGAATTTCCGCGCCGGTAAAAATTCCCAGCTCATGCAGCTTTGCTCCAGTAGCCTTACCCACACCGTGAAATTTTTCCACTGGCAGTTCTGCTAGAAAATCTTTTGCTGCCTCGGGCAGGATGACAGTCAAACCATGGGGCTTTTCATAATCCGAAGCAATTTTTGCTAAAAATTTATTATAGGAAACCCCTGCTGAGCAAGTCAAACCAAGCTCAATAAAAATATCATGCTGTATAAGTTTCGCCACTTTGATTGCACTTGTTGATCCGATCTTATTTCGCGTAACATCCAGATAAGCTTCATCAATGGATGCCGCTTCTACTTCATCGGTATAACGATTAAAAATTTCCCGAACTTGTTCTGATATGGCACGATACTTTTCATAATTTCCACTGATAAAAACAGCTTGTGGACAGAGTTCATAAGCTTCTTTTGCACTCATAGCCGAGTGGATTCCAAAGGCTCTAGCTTCATAGGAACACGTTGAAACAACGCCACGTCCTCCTGTTTCCAGTGGATTCCGTGCGATAACTACTGGCTTACCTTTTAATTCTGGATTGTCCCGTATTTCTACTGAAGCGAAAAAGGCATCCATATCAATATGGATGATTTTTCGTGACGTATCATTGACCAGTGGAAATGTTAACATACTTTTATTATATCATAGAGCTGATAAGCGGTATAGGTTTACAGATTGGGGTATATAATTTAATGGTGCTAGTTTTTTGGGATAATGATTGTTACTTTTAAATCATTTATCTTCTACTTTAACAAATAAAAAAACTTCCTGTTAAGGAAGTCTTTTTGTTTTTACAATGTATTTTTTGTCAACTGACTGAGCAAATCCTCAAAGGCTGCTTCATATTGTTGGATATTACCTGCGCCCATGAAAACATAAACGCCGCGGTTGTGATCCAAAAGTGGCGAAACATTTTCCACTGAAATAACACGAGCAGGCTTACGCACTTTATCCGCAAGGTCTTGTGCTGTAATTTCATGGTGGTCAACTTCACGCGCAGAGCCATAAATTTCAGCAAGATATACAGTATCTGCAGAATCAAGGACTTGAGCAAACTCATCTGCAAAGGCGATTGTTCGTGTAAATGTATGAGGTTGGAAAACGGCTACAATTTCACGATCCGGATATTTTTGACGCGCTGCATCAATCGTTGCTTCGATTTCGGTAGGATGATGTGCGAAATCATCAATAATGATTGTTTCGCCAACTTTTTTCTCTGTAAATCGGCGTTTTACACCAGAGAAAGTCAACAAATGATCAGCAATATCATTCATATCCAAGCCAAGCTGATGTGTTACACCAACTACCGCTAAGGCATTTGCAATATTGTGCTTCCCATAAGCAGGCACGACAAAGTGTCCGATTTTTTCACCACGGAAATAAGCATCAAAAGATGAGCCGCGTGTTGAGCGAATGATATCTTTTGCTTGATAATCATCTCCATCTTCAAAACCATAATAGTAAATCGGTGCTTCTGCTGTAATTTTACGTAAATAAGGATCTTCTCCGAAAACGAAAATACCTTTTTTAATATTTTGAGCATAGTCTTGGAATGCAGAGGCTACATCATCGATATTTTGGAAATAATCAGGATGGTCAAAATCAACATTTGTAATAATTGTATATTCTGGATGATAAGGCATGAAGTGACGTTCATATTCATCAGATTCAAAAACAAAATACTCACTGTCCGCATTTCCACGTCCTGTACCATCACCAATCAAGTATGACGTATCTACAGCGTTTTTCATGACATGAGCTAAAATTCCTGTCGTTGAAGTTTTACCATGCGCCCCCGCAACCCCAACACTGATAAAATCTTCCATGAAATGACCTAAAAACTCGTGGTAACGTTTAAAAGTGAAGCCATTTTTTTCAGCAAAAGCAATTTCTACATTATTGTCCGTACGGAAAGCATTCCCTGCAATCAACTCAACTTCTGGTGTAATATTTTTCTCGTCAAAAGGAAGAATAGGAATACCCGCTTCCTCAAGTCCACGTTGTGTAAAATAGTAGTCAGTTGTATCTGAACCTTGTACTTTTTTACCCATTTGGTGGAGCATAAGAGCGAGTGCACTCATACCTGAGCCTTTAATTCCTATAAAATGATATACTTTTTCCATGATAAATAAGAAATTTCAGTCGGAACTGAAATCTTTTCTCCTTCTTTTATTTAAAGTCCGCGGTCAAATAAGTTCTTCCGTTTATTATCGAAATACTCATTTTTTGCAGTTTTAGCCTTATCTTCTCCTTTTTGAGGAGAGCCAGAAATAATAGCTTCATCGAGGTTTAATCCTCGTTTTTTCATATCCCGAATCGGATTATTAGTGGCTGGACGTCTTGGAGACATCGGCTTTTGTTCGATTGTCTTCTTTTCACTCGATGCCGGTTTCGCTGCATTAAGTACTGCTGATGAACGGCGCAAAGAAAAATCATCTTTATCACGCTCTAGCGGATGAACATAGCCTTTTGGACGTTTAGGAGGTACCGCTGCTTCTCTTTTGGCCTTTTCTTTTGATTCATCAACACTCGTTTTTTTAGGCATTTTATCAAAAGAACTATACCCACTATGATTGCTATTTAATGGACGATGTTGAGTGCTATAGCTGACCTTTGTTTTTATTGGCTTATAGACATCTGAACGTTTTTTATCAGACATTTGAACACCACCAAAAGAAGCCTCGTCTTGTTGACTAGGATTCTTAGTAATCAGTTGTGAATTTGTCATGATGACGCGTGTGTCTTTTTCAAGCATTTCATCATCATCGATGATTGGAAATACGACTCTTCTTCCTTCGTTCATTGCTTGCCCTACTTAATTTTTTGTTTGTCTTGAAACTTTTCCTCTACGTTCCTTAAAAAGTTTGTTTAATCTTATTTTTTTCTTAGGTAAGTGTTTCAATTATTATTATATCGCATTTTCAGTGATTTTTAAAGTTATAGTCCCAAAATTTCTCTGATTTCTGCTTCGCTGAGCGTCTTATCAATCACATCACCGTCTAAAACATTTGCAATCAAATCTTTCTTACGTTCCTGAATCTCCATGATTTTTTCTTCAATCGTTCCTTGTGTAATCAAGCGAATGACTTCAACAGTACTCTTTTGCCCCATACGATGGGCTCTTGCAATGGCTTGTTCCTCAACCGCTGGATTCCACCAGAGATCGACCAGGATAACAACATCAGCACTTGTAAGGTTCAGACCTACACCACCTGCTTTCAGTGAGATGAGGAAAGCATCACGACTTCCAGCATTAAAGGCTTGCACCATTTCTAACCGTTCTTTGACTGGAGTTGAACCCGTTAGCTTATAAGCTGTGAGATCCAATTTTTCCATGGCTTCTTCAATGTAAGGGAAGGTTTTGGTAAACTGTGAGAAAATCAAAGGGCGATGACCAGATGCCTTGACTTGCTCTAAAAGCTCCATCAAACTGTCTAACTTCCCAGAACCACCTTCATAGTTGTCCATGAAAAGTGCCGGTGTATTACATATTTGACGGAGTCGTGTGATTCCTGCCAAAATTTCAATACGTGATTTCTTAAGACTCGCACTGTCCATTTGACGGACAGATTGTTGCATCAATTCCAATTGGGCTAAGTATAAGAGCTTTTGCTCTTCAACCATGTTATTGCGTAAGGTCATTTCCATCTTATCAGGCAACTCTGTCAGAACTTCTTCTTTTTTACGACGCATAATAAATGGATGGATAATACGGGCAATAACTTCTGGCGACATCTTATTAAATGTTTCCCGTTTTGGTAAAAAGCCAGGCATGACCACTTGGAAAATAGCCCAAATTTCTTCTAAGCGATTTTCCAACGGCGTTCCTGATAAAGCAAAAGTATGCTCAACATTCAGTTGACTAAGTGCTCTATTTGTTTTACTGCTGTAGTTTTTCACAGCTTGTGCTTCATCCAAGAGAAGATAGTTAAGCTTCTTGTCTTGATAATCATCGAAATCCTTAAGGAAACTTCCGTAACTTGTAATATAAACTTGATGTTTCCCGTGAATCAAAGCATCACGATCGGCCTTCATCCCATCAACAACCACATAATCTACCGTGTCCGTAAATTGCTCAAACTCACTGGCCCAGTTGTAAATAAGGCTAGCAGGAGCAGTGACTAAGGCTGTTTCATCTTCTTTTAGATTTGATAGTAAATAGGTGATTGCTTGTACTGTTTTACCCAGCCCCATGTCGTCTGCCAACACACCTCCTAAGTGATAGTGCGTTAACATAGACATCCAACGAACTCCTGTTTCCTGGTAACTTCGCAGCTCTGCTTTGACATGCTCAGGTTTTTCGTAAGGGAAGGTTTCTGGGTGCGTTAAGTGCTCATAGAAGGCTTTAAATTCATTCGAAAAATTGCTACTTGAAATATTTTCAAATATTTTAGAAACTTGGAAGCTACGTGTCACATTGACTTCTAAGCTCGTTCCACTAATGGTAAAATTATCATCCAGTTCTCGTAAAGCTGATTTCAACTCACTGAACTTCTGGTCAAAGATAAATAATTTTCCGTTTTCACTGACATAATATTCCGCATTATTTTGCAGTTGTGCAATAACATTTGCAAATTCATTTTCGCCGATGCTTGGCATTTCAAAGGCGATATCCAACAAGCCTCCTCGACGATCAATCATGATTTCCGGCACTTCATCGACTTTCATATCCATTAGTCCAGGAGACAGTTTTACTTGACCTAATTTCTGGAATTGGGGCAAAATTTTAATAAAGAAAGTTTCTGCAAATTGTGCCGAAAGCGTAACAGAACTTGTAAAAGAACGTGTGAAACCAAAACGAGCCATGAGCGTAAATATCTTATTTTCTAGGCGTAAGTCTCTTGAAAACTCGAGTGTTTCTAATTCATGGAAGTGTTCCACTTTAAAATTTCCATAATCAAATTGAACCGAAAGTTCTATATTTTGTCCATCAGGATTAGCAAAGTTAAAAATCGGTGTAAAGGGGCGAATAACAAAATTTTCAGGAGCTGAGATTTGACCTAAACTAGAAAGTTGTTGCAGTGCTTGTGCTACTTTGTCCTTATCCATATATGAAAATTGATTATGTTTTTCACCCTCAAGTTCTTTTTGAACCAGCTGCAACAACCGTTTTTGTTCATGATCAACCTTATAAAAGACGTGATTATAATATAAAAGCGAACCACTGTAAAAGGAACTGAAAGCATTATCTTCGATTTTTAACTCAATAAAGTCTCTTTGGCTTGTCACACTAAATTTAAAAATTTCTGAATCCTCGTCAAGAGTAACGAAGGTGAAATAGTTAACCAATGCACCTGATAATCTCAAGCTAAAACGTGACAAGTTAGAAGCCAAATCCATTGCCTCTTCAATAAAAAGATAAGGGAAATTAAGGTAACGTCCATTTTTAATATATAGTTGATTGGCCATTTGGGCATCAAGTTTGCCATGTATTTTAAGCAAGAAATTCAAAAAGTCTTGACTGGCTTCATCGAAATTATCAAAAAAGAGATCAACATAGTGAAGAGCACCAAGCGAATATTGTCCAAAGTTTTGCAATGTTCTCAAAAAATATGGAATATCCTTAATCACATAAGCCCTACCTAAGCGTTCGCTATATAAGCGTAAGTCAAAATACATGAAGTAATCCATAGAAAAAACATCATAGAGTTGCGAATTATCTTCAACATGTACTTCAATCGAAAATTGCTCTGCTCCGAAATTAACTTGTGTTTCCCCATTCAAGGCATCTAAAAAGGCAGCGTTGGCAGCCAATTCATCATTTGCCACTAGCTCAATCTTTTCTATATTTTTTTTATCGTCTTCGATTTCTTTATTTTCATTCTTGAGGTATTCTTCTACTGCAGCAATGTGCTTACAATAGCGATGATTACGCTGAAAATCAGCACAAGAACAATAGTCCTGCGCTCCATCCATATCGTAAATTACTTGTTCTCCTGCAACCTCTGCAGAAAGTTTAAAATCTTCTATTGACGGATCAATTAAAAGCCCCTGACTATACAGGGCTATTCCTTCACTGCGTACACGTGCTGGCATCATTCTGCTCATTTTATCTTTATCCTATTTTTGATGCCTTTTTGCACCAACTCTCCGTCTATTTTTTCTTCTAAATCCCTTTAAAATGTGCATACATTATACCATATTTGGCTAATTTTTTCACGAATGCCCTAATAAAAAACGTATGTCCGTCTTCAATAAAAATTTTTTCTAAGACTTAGTTCCTTCAGTGTAAGTCAATGTAAAAACCTTTTGACATAAAAATTTTTTAAGTCCACTTTTAATTTTTTAATTTGTGCAAAAATTTGAATTTTTGTATTATTTGTATTATACTTTACACTATTAAAATAAAGAGGCTCAAAAAATGATTAACGCTTATCACACAGTTTTGTTGTTGATTATGGGCTCACACTAAGTACTGGAAAGTAAAGGTGTGAGTCCTCTTTGGCGTTGGTCAAAAAGGGGCAAAGAGATGTCCCTTTGGGCATCTTTTTTTAATTTATTTTTAACGATTATTGCTACTCAAACGTGACAATAAAATGAGAGGAGACTTAATTTGACTTAGAATTTTAAATTAAAAATATTTATTTTTATAACGAGAGGAATTTATAATTGGAAAATAATCAAAATTTACAAAAGAGAATGGCAACACGCCATATCACTATGATTGCTCTAGGTGGAGCAATTGGGGCTGGACTCTTTAAAGGGAGCGCTTCCGCTATAGAATCTGCTGGTCCTGCTGTCCTTCTTTCTTACTTTATCGGAGGCGTGGTTTTATTCTTCGTGATGAAGAGCTTAGAAAAATTAGTTCTCAGCTCGGATGAACCACATGGCCTTTCAGGTTTGGTTCAACCTTATCTGGGTAACCATGCGGCCGACTTTACCGACTGGGTGTATTGGTCACTTTGGATGATTAATATTATTGCCGAAGCTGTCGCTGCTGCTAGCTTTATACAGCTTTGGTTTCCTAATATCCCTTCATGGGCTTTTGTCTTACTCATCGCTATCCTAACGTCACTTATTAACCTACTGTCAGTAACATTCTTTGCCGAAACAGAATACTGGCTTGCTTTTATCAAAATCAGCGTTATCATTCTTCTTATTATTTTTGGTGTCATTTTAGTTGCACAAAACATTTTTAATACCAACTTGATATCTGCATTTTCAGGGATGACAAAATATGGTGGCTTTGCGCCACACGGACTTAAAGGCGTTATCAATTCTTTATTGATTGTTATCTATTCCTACGGTGGTTCTGAACTCATTGCCATTACCGTTAGTGAGACAGAAAATCCTAAAACTGCTATCCCACGCGCTATCCGAGGCGTTATTGGACGTATCATTTCTTTTTATATCGTCCCAATGTTCCTCTTGCTCCTTATCTACAACTGGAACGACTTGGCAACATCAACAATGAGCCCGTTTGTCATGGTCTTTAACAAAATGCATATTCCATTTGCTGCAGACATCATTAATTTCATTATTATTCTGGCGCTCTTTTCTTCAATCAACTCTGGCATTTATGCCTCTTCAAGAATTTTATTCTTCCGCTTAAAAAATCATAAAGGGAAGTTTTCGCAAAAAATCGCTACTTTAAATAAAAGCAAGGTTCCTCAAAGAGCTGTGCTCTTCTGCTCTGGGACATTGTATATTGGTGTTGTTCTTTCTTACTTCTTAGGAGACAGCTTATTCAACTATCTCGCTGGTTCTTTATCTTACACTGTCCTTTTAGTTTGGTTCTTAATTAGTCTTGCAGGCTTCTTATTAGCGCGTAAGACCAAAGCTTTAGGTACCATGAGCATGAGTCTTATTGCTCTTATTGCTTTGTTATTGATTTTCTTTGGTATCCTTACTACTAATCCTGTTGGAGTAACCCTCTTTACCGCACTACTTTACTTTATTATATTGATCAGTTATCGGAAAAAGAACGATCCTGTAGACAATATCAGTTAAGAAATATTAAACATTTTCCTTTTAAAAAGGAAAATGTTTTTTTATGTGGTAGTAAAAAAAGCTGACAGGACTGTCAGCTTAAATTTTTTATGAGTGTTTCAATCAATACATCGCGATCTGCAATCCATTGTGCCCGCTCATCTTTCAGATGCACACGATTGGATAAGAAAATCACCGCTTTTTTTGCTTCCAGATTCATCAGGATGAAAGTTCCGGTGTAACCTGTGTGCAGTAACCATTGGTCATGTATGAAGTCCCAAGCTAAACTTCTTGGACGTTGACCCGCTGCAAAATTTTTCTGTAGGGCCAAATATTTTGTGTCTGAAAAATAACCTTGAACAAATTTCACCAAATCATTCATCGGTGCAAAAAGCCCTGCTGATCCACAATGTTTTCCTAACACTTTTGCTTTTGGATCATGAACTGTTCCCACTCTCGTATCTAGACTTGTAGGTACAGCATTGGTAACAGGACCAAAAGATGTGGCAGACATGTCCCATTTTTCAAAAACCTCTGCTTTAAAAACTACGTCTAAAGATTTCCCATAAAGCTTTTCAAGCATAAAGCCCAACAAAATAAAGTTAATATCTGTGTAGTGACAACTTTTGTCTTCCGTTACCTCGATATGGTCAATCGCCTCTTTTAAACCTTTAAAATCTAACTTATCACGGTTTTCAATAAACGGATTGATACCTGTTGTATGAGTAAGAAGCTGTCTCAAAGTGATGCTCTCATCATGAAAATCAGGATAATAATCCGTAAACGGAGCATCCAGACTTAACTTTCCTGATAAAACGAGGTTAATGACTACTGTTCCTGTACCTACAACTTTTGAAACGGAAGCTAAATCCCATTTTTTCCCTGCAACCAATGGTTCGACTTGTGGAAGTATTGCTTGATTGCCTCGAACAAACTCTTGAACCTTTGTTCCTTCTACAATAGCAATCTGGCAGCCTGGGAAAATTGCTTCTGCCACATAGTCATCAATTGTCGCTAAAAATTCTTCTTCACTTTTCATAGGCCTTGTTTTGTAAACCAAAGTTCCATGTGGTGTGGGATGTCAATAGCCAATGTCTTTGCTTTTTTATCCAGATACAATTTTTCATCAGGTAAATCATCTGCAAACTGAGCCAAATCAAAAGATGGCGACACTTGAAAACGTAAAAGCATCAGGTCTAGCTTTTCATCCATATTAGCTGTCAAGTCAGGTCCATCATTTTGACAAAAGACCAGATGCAAGCCAGCAAGATCTAAAAGATTCCCTTGCGCTTTTACACCAAGAATTTTTTCGTACTCTGAAATAATAGACTTTTCAGCAATATTAATTTGCACCTCTTTAATAGCGAAATCGGATAATCCTGTAAATTCTCCCTCATCAAAGTCAACTTCAGATTTAGCAACTTCCGTTAAGTCTGACCAATCATTTACAGATACCATCAGAAAAACATCACTTTCTGGAGAAACAGCTTCAAAAGCCCAACTATCTTTTACCTGATAAAGATGTGTGACTTGGTCCAGATTGCGCGCTAAAAGCTGTTCGATTTCATCCTCATCAGCTTGGATGACTGTACGTCCATGTTTTTTCACACCTTGAACTGGAACTACACCTGGTGATTCCTCTAAGATTAACCTTGGTTGCTTTGCTTCATAACCAGATAAAAAAACTTCTGCATTTTCTTCGTGCAAGACTTTCATGCCAAGCACATCACGATAAAAATTTAAATTTTCTTCGCGATTGAGTACACGGTAGCCTGGTAAGCAAACTTCTAAATTATTTATGAATTCTTTCATTCTGATTCTCCATTTATCTTCTTATATTTTATTAAAACTTATACAAATTATCAATGATTATATGTTAGAATTGTTCTATGATTAAATTTCGAGACCTTATTAAAAAACCTTGGACCTGGACAATTCTTCCTGCTCTTCTCTTTGCCCTTCCTTTTTCTTTACGGGCTGGTTGGGGGCAATGGTTAGGACTCAGCCTCCTTCTTTATCTAATTAGTTTAATTTTTACTTATAAAAAATCAATCTGGCTTGCTTTCTTTGTACTTTCTTTATTGCCAAGTTTTGCTACGTCACTCATGAGCCAATTGCATTCTGGAAGAGCTTTTTCTTCTCTTGACCAAGTGATCTTTTTTGTGATTTTCTTTATTGCTCTTGGCTTATCTTACTTTCTTGCTCGCCGCCGTAATATTATTCCACCGGTTGCTGTCAAAGAATTTCCCTTGGGCAAAATCGCCCTCGGATTTGGTGCGCTTTTCTTAGTTTCACTCTGTGTCAACATTTTAGCACAGGCGCTTGGTTTACACGCAAGTACAGAAAATCAAGAGGCATTGAATAGTCTCGCCCAGGTTATTCCTTTAGGCATCTTTGCTGTCCAAACGATTTTTGCCGGTTTCTTTGAGGAACTCACTTACCGTGTTGGCCCTTTCGAAGTTCTCTTCACAAAAAATAAATTTTTAGCTTTCATGACAGCAGCTCTGCTTTTTGCAGGTATGCACAGTCCAACAGATCTTTACAGTTGGCTTGTTTATGGCTCAATGAGTCTGGTGTTAACCACATTCTATTTTAAATACCGAAATTTTTACCTCAATATGGCCATTCATATGGCTTGGAATTTTCTGGGAATAAGTATGACATTTTTGCTAAAGTAAACATCTTATGGTATATTAAGATTGTAAAATTAAAAATTTGCACAATGGGTGCTCTAAGGGAAACCAAGAGCTGAGAAACACCATTTGACCTGATCTGGTTAGTACCAGCGTAGGAATGTGTTTGTATAGGGGACTGCTGTCTTCAATTCTCTCTAACCCTCCTTTGTGCCAACAAAAGGAGATTTTTTATGTCTAATTCTAAAGTTTTAGAACTTACCGAAACAGCTATTGCTGCTGCATTAGCTCTTGTCTTGAGTTTCATATCGATAAACTATGCTCAAGTTTTTTATCTTGAGCTGGCAGTTATTCCCTTACTGGTCTTAGCCTTGCGCCGCGGCGTATTTTGGGGCATGACAGGCGGGCTAGTATTTGGTCTACTTCTGATTGTATTAGGTCAAGCCACTATCTTGACTCCAGTACAGGCATTGCTTGAATATATCGTTGCACCGATTTCTCTTGGTTTAGCTGGTGTTTTGCGCAAAAAGGACTCTAGCCAAACACGCACAATCTTTGCTGTAGCTTTTCTCGGCGTTCTTATCAAATATTTTTGGCACTTTGTCGCTGGTGTTATCTTTTGGGGACAATATGCTTGGAAAGGCTGGGGGGCTATTCCCTATTCATTTGTTGTCAATGGAATAAGTGGAATTGCGACCGCAGCTCTTGCTGCTCTAGTCCTTGTTCTGCTCTCCAAGAGTGCACCTCAGATTTTTCAAGCGAAAAAGTGATATAATGAACGCATGAGCAAGAAAAAGAAACTGAAAAAAACATTAGTTGAACAAATTCTGGACAAAGGTCAAGTCAATCATGAAGGGCTTGCTCTCAATGCTTTAGAAGCAGAGCTCATGCCTGAAGACATCCAACGTCGTGACATTTATAAAACGCTCGCACTTATAGGAGATAAAACGGGTCCAATCGTAGGGATTCTTCCTCTGACAGAGCATCTTTCTGAAAAGAAATTAGCAAAGGTCTCTGGAAATAAGAAGGTCCACATGATTCCTCAAAAAGATTTGCAGAAAACCACTGGATACATCCATGGTGCTAATAATCCTGTCGGTATCTGGCAAACCAAAAGGTTCCCTATCTATATCGATACCATCGCACTGGATGCAGATAAAATCATTGTTTCTGCCGGTGAAGTCGGCCGTTCTATACGCCTCAATCCAAAAGAACTCGCAACTTTTGTACAAGCTGAATTTGCTGAAATTCGTGAAATTTAAATAAAAAGGAAAGCTTAACTATGGCTTTTCTTTTTATTTTTACATCTCGATTTATTGTTCCGACAAATAACACTTTACAAAAGTACCCAAAACCGCTAAAATTAAGCTATGTTACCTAAGATTATTGCCACTTTATATCCGCTTCTCAGCTGGATCGTATTGGTTTTCGCTTTTAAATTTTTACGTATTCGCCACTTGACTAATCGAAAACTTCGCATTCCTGATATTTTTGTCCTCTTTTTAATTTTTGGACTCCAACTTTTTTCAGAGCAATTTACTGCTATCAATATTTTGCCTTACTACTTTTTGATTCTTTCCTTCTTAGCTCTCGTCTTGTTGCTATTAGATTTGTTCTATTTTAAAGACTTCAAATATAAACGTTTCTTTAAGCTTTTTTGGCGCATTACTTTTGTGATTACTTTTGCTCTTTACATCGCTATGATTGTCATGATTTACATGCATTGATAAAAGAACCATACTAATGGTTTTTCTTTTTATATATGATTCATAAAAAAAACCAGAAAAACTGGTTTTTTTATTTGTTTCCGAGTTCTTTCAAAAGAACAGCAAATTCTTCATCTGTCAGCGTAATTCCCTTGCCCATCTTTTCATGGTCGGGCGACCACTGGCGCAAATCATACTTAGCTTCCATGCCATTCCATGACACGCGGTTAAGCTCTTTTGTCCAGCCTTTAGCATTTTCAGATAGAGTAATAAGATGCTCCTCAATTTCAAATTTTAAATCAGCCATATACACCTCCTATATTAATGATACGTAAAAAGTGTTAACTTTTCACAATTAATCTTCAATAAGTTGAATATCAACACCTAAAGCCGTCATTTTTTCTATGATACTATCGTAACCTCGAAGAATAAATTCAATATTTTCAATCGTTGTTGTACCTTCGGCGATAATACCAGCCAAAACTAAACTTGCTCCTGCACGCAAGTCGGTAGCACGAACATGAGCACCTTGAAGCTTATTAGGTGCTTCATAAATAATATGATCATCTACAGTTGAGATTGTAGCACCCATCCGTGCCATTTCTGGCACATGGTTGACACGTTTTTCATAAATCGTATCCTTAATCCAACCACGGCCTTGTGCTTTCAGTAATAACGGTGTGATTGGTTGTTGTAAATCAGTCGCAAAACCAGGGTAAGGTACTGTCTTAATATTGATAGCTTTTAAGTTTTCTGAGCGATGAACCTCGATAGAGTCCTCACGAATGGTCATGCGTACACCCATTTCTTCAAGTTTAGCAATAAAAGATTCTAAGTGTTCGTAGATAACATTGTCAACGATGACACCGTCTCCCATAGCTGCAGCCAAAGCAAGATAAGTTCCTGCTTCAATACGGTCAGGAATGACCGTATGACGTGCACCGTGCATTTCTGGTTTTCCTGTAATACGAATCACATCTGTGCCAGCCCCACGTACCTTTGCGCCCATGTTATTCAAGAGTGTAGCTACATCAATAATTTCTGGTTCACGTGCTGCATTTTCAATAATGGTTACACCTTCTGCTGTACTCGCTGCAAGCATTGTATTAATTGTTGCACCTACAGAAACCATATCCATATAGATGGTTGTACCATGTAATTTTTCTTCTTTAGCTTCAAGGTGCATGGCATCTTCAAGGTAAGATAACTCTGCTCCTAAAGCTTCAAAAGCTTTAACATGAAGATCCATAGGACGTGGACCTAAATCACATCCCCCGGGCAAACCAACCGTTGACTTCCCAAAACGACCAAGAAGTGCTCCATTGAAATAATACGATGCACGCAAAGAGTTTATCTTACCATAGGGCAATGGCTTTGAAACAACGTCACGTGTATCAATCGTCAAAATACCCGCATCAGTATCACGTTGAATTTTTGCGCCCATGATTTCCATGATATCAACCAAACTTGCAACATCTGAAATATCGGGAACGCCTTCAAGTGTAACAATATCGTTAGCTAAAATCGTTGCCGGAATAAGGGCAACTACACTATTCTTAGCTCCAGAAATCGTTACCTTCCCTGAGATACTTTTACCACCATTGATTACTATTTTTTTCATAAATTTATTACTCTATCACTTATTGTTTTATTTGAGACATGAAATACATGTACCCTCTATTCTACCATTTTTCCCGTCTTTTGAATAGATGAAAAGCATCCTTTTTTCTTCGCAGATCTTCATCTATGAAATGTATTCATTTATCTGTCTAAAATCTCATTGTATATTATTATTTAACATTAGAAAAAAATGATAATATAACATTAGACACAAAAAATAAAGAAAGGGATAAATGATGAATTTTTCACTCAAAACTTCTTTCATCCCAAACAAAAAGAAAGCAACCTTTTTTAAAGCAAATTATTTTTTCAATATTAATAATGACATGCTCAACCATTTGGAACGTGCTCAAATAAGTCCAGTGCCTTCTCTTAATGAAGCAGATTATCAAGCTTATAATAAAATAATAAGTGCTGAAGGGAAATGGATTGGCATGAGCTCGGAACTCCTTCCTAAAAGTCAAAGCTATTCTCTCAAGAACAAAACCTTAAAGCTCCACGGCTATACCTTTGAAGGATGGGCTAAAGTCCGTAACCGTCACAATGTGCTTGCTCACCCCCAATCTCAGGAACAAGCCCAACTGTATGCTGGGCCAACTTCAGTTATTCATCGCACCAGAGTCTATAATCCCAGCTTCCTCTGGAAACCTCAAGAAAAACATCACTTCGAGCCTATTGGGCAAATCTATGACTTTCATGCACAATGGACACCAATCAAATATCCTGTACGCTACAGCGCTAAAACGATTTGGAATGAACCACTTGAGTGGGACCATCCTGAAGGTATGCGAAGCATCGAACAAGGCTACATCTCACCAGCCAAAGTCAAATTACCTCACTATCACTTTGTCGGCTGGCAAGTAGAGGATGCTCCCTTAAGCAAAGAACAGCTAATTATTCCTGCTGGTATTGGTCCTGTCGATATTATCGCTATTTTCGAGCAAATATCCTGATTGAGTATGATCAGTACTTTCCCTTATTTTAGGAAATCTTGACTACATTAAAAAAACGCTCGTTAAAGCACGAGCGTTTTTTATATTAAGATACTTCTTAATTTTATTCAAAGACAAATTGGTTGTGATAAAGCTCAGAGTAGAAGCCACCAAGATTTACAAGCTCATTGTGGTTTCCTTCTTCAATAACTTCACCGTCCTTAAGAACAACAATTTTATCTGCATTAAGTATTGTTTTCAAACGGTGGGCAATAACAAATGAAGTACGACCAGCAATTGCTGCTTCCATAGCCATTTGAATTTGTTCTTCTGTCACCGTATCAACGTTTGATGTTGCTTCGTCAAGAATAAGCAAATCAGGGTTAGTCAAGATAGTACGGGCAATCGAAATTTGTTGTTTTTGACCTACAGAGAAAACATTATCGTCGTCATCCACAAGCGTTTCATAGCCATCTGGTAAGCTCTCAATGAATTCGTGGATATGTGTCGTCTTGGCTACTGTGATAACTTCATCCATAGTCGCATCTTTTTTACCAAACTTGATATTGTCCGCAATGGTTCCAGAGAAAAGGACAGATTCTTGCAAGACGATCCCAACTTTTGAACGTAATGAATCTAAGTCAAATTCACGAATATCGGTACCGTCAAACTTTATTCCCCCTTTGTCCACATCATAGAAACGATTCATGAGGTTCATAACAGTTGTTTTACCTGATCCTGTTGGACCAACCAAGGCAACCATTTGGCCTTTGTTTACATTAATGTTGACATCTTTGAGGACCGGCTTGCCAGGAAGATAACTAAAGTCAATATCTTCAATGTGTACACCTTCAGAAATACCTTCAAAAGTTTTACCATTTTCAGGACGTACTTCTTCTTTTTCATCAAACATCACATTCAGACGTGTTGCACCAGTTACCGCAAGTTGCAATTGACCGAAAGATGAAGAAATCTGCATGATTGGGTTGTAATATTGTTGCGCATATTGGATAAATGTAGCAAGCAAACCAAAGGCTGCAGCAGTTGATAATGAAGCATCATTAAGGAGGATATTAGCACCTGCAAAAATAACCAAAGCCAAAGTCAAGAGGGAGAAGCCATTCATCAATGGGAAAATCATACCTGACCAAGCTTGAGCTGCGAAGGTTGTTTTACGTACTTTATCATTACGTACTTCAAAACCTTCGATTGCATCTGCTTGAAGTCCTTCAACGATAATCGCTTTTTGCCCAGAGATTTTTTCATCCATATAAGCATTAAGTTCGCCGACTTCTTTTTGTTGTCTATCCGTGTATTTCTTAGCTTGAATAATGATAATCACAGCGCAGAGAACGGCCACAGGAGTTGTAGAAATTGTCACTAATGCCATCTTGACATTTTGGTCGAAAATCATATACAAAATCCCGATGAACAGGGCAAAGTTAGTGGTAACGTTCACTGCTGCTTGATTCAATGTGTTTTGAATATTATCCAAGTCTGAGGTAAAGCGGGCGAGAATATCTCCATCCGCATGACGGTCAAAATACGAAATTGTTAGGCGTTCCAACTTACCAAAGAGACCTTTACGCATACGGTTTGTTGAGTGTGCAACGATACGTGTAAAGAGCAAGCTATAGATAAGTTGCGCAATACCTGTCATCACGTAAAAAGCAAGTAGCATCCACATTGAACGCATAAAGTCAGCCTTGCTTGGTGCATGTGATGTAGCTACCTTCATCAAGTCAGAAATTGACTGACCGTTAAGGTTAGCACGAATAGCTTCTGGAACATTGGCATCTGTAAGCTGGTGCCAATCAGTCGGAATCTTAGCCATGGCTTGAAGACTATCAATTGTTGTTCCTGAAGGAAGGTTAGAAGTTACCGCAGTTGGTACATTAGCAGATGTCAGACTATGCCAATCAACCACTTGTCCAGTAGCTTTCCCCATTTGCGCAGCAATCTGCTGCAAGGCGTCCTGAGCTTGGTTTGCTCCTTCCGCTATTTGTTGTAAACCTTTCATCGCTTCATCAGCGTGTTGATGACTAAAATAATCACCAACGTAAGTCGAAAGATGTGTGATAGAATCCCCGAGAAGTACGGGCGCTTTAACTTGCAGATAAGTAGCCGCAATGATAAATATCGCAATCACGAGGAATTGTAATTTATATTTTTTGAAGTAGAGATAGAAGAACTTCAATGCACGAGATGTATCATTCATAATCTTTTTTCATTTTCTTGTTTTTCATAAACAATTGAAGAACAATGAAAATTTAGTCCTCCTTTGCTTTCTGTGTGTCATAGATTTCACGGTAAACTGCAGAATTCTCAACGAGCTCTGCGTGTGTGCCTTGCGCCACAAGTTTACCTTCATCAAGGACCAGAATATTGTCCACATGAACGACAGATGAAATCTTTTGAGCGATAATAATTGTTGTCGTATCTTTTAAGTCATTGCTCAAAGCTTCTTGTACTAGTTTTTCTGACTTGGCATCAAGCGCTGATGTTGAGTCATCTAAGATAAGGACTTTAGGATCTTTGATAATACCACGCGTGATCGACATACGTTGCTTTTGTCCGCCTGAGAAGTTATTCCCACGTTCTTCAACCTGTGATTCATAATGATCGGGCAGTTTTTCAATAAACTCTGCTGCCTGCGCAATGCTGGCTGCACGGCTCATTTGCTCCAAGGTCGCATCTGCTTTCCCTTGTTTCAGGTTGCCAGAAATTGTCCCAGAGAAAAGAATTGCTTTTTGTAAGACAATTGAAATTGTGTTTTTCAGAGTAGCTTTAGAAACATGGCGTAAATCTTTTCCACCTACACTTACTGTACCTTCAGTTGGGTCAAAAAGACGCGGAATCAATTGAGCCAGGGTTGACTTACCAGAACCCGTTGCTCCGACAATACCAACCATTTGTCCAGGTTGAATTTCAAAGCTGATGTCTTGTAAGGTTGGATGTTCATCGTTAGGATAAGCAAAAGAGACATGATCAAACTTAACAGAACCGCTAAGTTCTTCGTCCGCAACATCTTCAAACACCATCGCAGGTTCAGTTTTTAAAATTTCGTTAATACGTCCAATAGAAACGAAACCACGAGAGGCAAACATTGACATCATACCGCCCATGATAATCGCCATCATGATTTGCATCATGTATTGGATAAAGGACATAATCCCACCAAGCGTATTAGCGGCGGTATTCAAATCACGTGTTACATAAGTAGAAACCAGTAAAATTGCGCCAAAAACAGCCAATTGTGAAATGATTGTAAATGCGGGAATCATCGCAGCAAAAGTGTAACCTACAGCCATATTATGACCCAATAACTCATCAGATGTGGCATCAAATTTTTGGATTTGATCTTTTTCTTGAACAAATGATTTAACGACACGAGCACCACGTAGGTTTTCTTTGGCAATTCCATTGATACGGTCCATCAATTTTTGGAAAACCATAAAGTGAGGACCCATAGATTTCATGGATAACATCGTCACTAACACAATAAGAACAACCATCACAATAATAATCCACCAAAGTTCTGGCATCGTGATAATAGACAAGATAAAAGCACCAATAAAGAGCAACGGTACTCGAATCAAGACTTGGAAAGTCATCATTAGAAGTGTTTGCACTTGGTTGATATCGTTAGTCATCCGAACAACAAGATTACCTGCATTAAACTTCTCAATATTTTCATAAGAAAAAGTTTGGATTTTTCGGAAGGTTTCTTCACGGATATCCGCCGATACAGACTGAGCAATCTTTGCAGCAGTTACTGTATTAAGGATAGAACCAATTAATCCCACAGCGGCTATAAGTAGAAGATATACCCCATAATGATTAATTTTATCGACCTTGTCCGATATCGAAATAGATTCTGCCATAACACTCAAAATGTTCTTCATATATTGGGGCTGCCAAAGAGCGGCACCAACTTGAAGAAGCATGGTAGCAAGGGCAGCGAAGACAAGCAATTTGTACTTGCCGATGGCTTTCATTACCATAAATAAAAAAGTTTCCTTTCATTTTCTTGTCAAAAATAACAAGAATAAATACGTTAGCTGAAAAATTATAACATTTAAGCATCTATTTTGCAATGCTAATAACTAACACTATTAGTCTTTTCTTTAGTTTATAACAAAAATAAACTAACAATTTAATTTTACCGTTTTTTAATAAGAGTGTCAATCATTTGCGACAACTTATTTATAATAGAAATTAAGCTCAAAAGCTTCCACGTTCAAAGCCAAAATGCGACCTTATGGGACATTATTTCGTCCTTTAAAAGCAGCTCCTCTGCTTTTTTGTTATAATTAAGCTTATGAATAATAGCAAAATATCACGCTCTCATAACCTTAAACTCGCCGAACGAGGCGTGTGGGTCAGTATAGCAGCTTATATATTTCTGTCTCTTTTACAACTTGGTGTAGCTCAAATCACCAATTCAGCCTCCCTTCTCGCGAATGGTTTTAATAATGTCACCGATATTTTAGGAAATATTGCTATCGTGATTGGTTTACGTATTGCGCGTATCCCTTCTGATAACGACCATACGTATGGGCACTGGAAGGTTGAATCAATTGCTAGTCTGATTTCTAGTTTCATCATGTTCTTCATTGGCTTTGAAGTTTTGCGCCAAACAATCGTTGGTTTTATAGAAGGAAGTTCCACTGAAATCAACCCCGTTGGTGCAGCAGTGGCTTTATTTTCTGCCTTTGTGATGATTGGCGTTTACCTCTACTCTAGCCGTTTAGCGAAAAAAACTCAATCGAAAGCACTTGAAGCTTCCAGTAAAGATAACCTTAGTGATGCACTAACATCCTTGGGTACAACTGTCGCCATTGTGGCAGCTGCCTTGCATTGGATATGGCTTGACCGTATTATGGCTCTTGTTATCTGCGGTTTCATCCTGAAAACGGCTTATGATATTTTCCGTGATAGTGTTTTTTCACTTTCCGATGGTTTTGATGACAATCTTTTAGCAGATTATAAAGAAGCGATTGAGCTCGTAAACAAAGTCAAGTCTGTAAAGATGATTCGGGGTCGTACCTACGGGAGTAATATCTTTCTGGATGTTGTCGTTGAGATGTCCCGTGATCTTTCTGTCTATGAAAGTCATGCCGCTACCGAAAAAATAGAACGCATGCTCATGGCTGGTTTTGATGTTTATGATGTTGATGTCCATGTCGAACCCGCTGCGTTACCTGAAGAAGAACACTTTGCTTCACGTGCATTAGAGCTTTTGCCCAAAGAAGAGACCCTTCTCAACGGTAAACATCTTGATCAACTTTTAGCGCCTCAATTTCAAGCAATTACGACAAAGGGTAAAATTATTCAACAGGAAGAATATATAGCAAGTGCTGTTGAAACAGAAGATTTAGCCATCAAAAATTACCAAGCAGAGCAAGTCAGCAAAAAGACATTTATCCTCACCTATCATTACTTGGACAATCAAAAAAGTTACACTGTATCAAGTATCTGGCGCAGAAATGAATATTGGCGTTGCATTTATCGTCAAGTGACAGGAGAAAGCTAGTATGAAACAACAAGAAGAAATTATGCTGAGCCTTACAGATCTCTTTAATAAAATGGATCAACTTCGAAAACCTCAAATGGTCGAAAAATTCAAAGGTTATTCTTTTTTGGAAATCGCCTGCATTGAGTTCATTGCCAAGCTTAATAACCCAAATGTCACACGGTTGGCAGAAGAGCTATATGTCACTCGAGGAGCAATTAGTAAAGCAACAAAAAAACTCCTCCAAAAACAAGACATTATAACATTTAGAAATCCCAACAACAACAAAGAAATTTATTTTAAACTGACTTCAAAAGGAAGAAAAATAAATCAGCAGCACGAAGATCTTCACAAAGCTTTTCTACTCAATGATCAAGCAGTCTTTGATTCCTTCAGTTCTGAAAAATTAGAAACGATACTAGAGTTTACTCAACTTTACAATCAACACCTTGATAAAGAACTCCGTAACAACTCCATATAGAATGGGGTTGTTTTTCTTAATTTAGTTTTTGTTGACAAAGAAACAATAATAAGTTATACTTTTATAGTTTCCGTGGAAACATTAATAAGGAGTTATATGCATACACTAAATAAACACGCATTGAGCTTTGGCTTATTTTCCGTTTTTCTTACAGGCCTTGGCTTTACCATTATCAATCCTGTGGTTCCTTTTTTACTGGAGCCCTATACCTCATCACAAAATCAACCCTTAGTCATCAGCTTCTTGACCTCTATCTATGCCTTATGCACTTTTCTTGCAGCGCCAGCTCTAGGAACATTGAGTGATCGCTATGGCCGTAAACCGATTTTACTTTTCTGCTTACTTGGCTCTGCCTTGGGTTATCTCATCTTTGGCATGGCTGGAGCACTATGGCTCTTTTTCCTTGGCCGTATCATCGATGGTATTTCCGGAGGAAATATTGCCACTTTATTTGCCTACTTTTCCGATATTACGCCAGCTGCTTCCCGCACTAAAATCTTCGGATGGATTTCTGCCCTTGTTGGAGTCGGAACCTTGTTAGGTCCAACTTTTGGAGGACTGTTAGCTCATTATGGTAACCGCGTTCCCTTTTATTTTGCTGCTGTTCTCAGCTTATTCAATCTCCTCTACGGCCTTTTCTTTATGCCTGAAAGTCTTTCACCAAAAGAAAGACTTGTTAAGCTAGATCCACATCAGCTTTATCCCTTTGCACCTCTCAAAAACTTATTTGAGATAAAACAACTGAACCGTTTATTTCTAGCTGCACTGTTGTTGTGGCTTCCAAATGGTGCATTACAAGCTATTGTTGCTCAGTTTTCTTTAGATAACTTCTCTTGGCAACCCGTACAAATCGGTCTTCTATTTTCTATTATGGGACTTCAAGATATTTTTAGCCAGGCGCTCATTATGCCTTTTCTATTAAAAAAATTGACGGACCAATCCATCATTAAATGTGCGATAGTTGCGGAACTCTTTGGCTATATTTTTATGGCTGTCTCTGCCTTTACCCTGCACCCTTTCTATTTTGTAATTGGTATTTTTATCTACGGTTTTGGTGATTCGATTTTTGCCCCACCATTCAATGGAACTCTCTCTAAATCAGTCACTGAACACCAACAAGGACAGATTCAAGGGAGTAGCCAAGCTTTACAAGCACTAACGCGTATTTTAGGTCCTATTATTGGGGGACAACTTTATGTTCTCTTCGGCTCTTCGGCTCCTGCCTGCATGGGAGTTATCCTGTTAATCGTTGCTCTGACAATTTTCAAAACAAAAAACCGTCAAAAATGACGGTTTTCTTTTATGTTTTTAGACGTCTCATAATCTGCGGTAAACGTTGAATATTATCAAATACCAACATGAAAATAACCGTTCTTATAGGAATCTGTACAAGCAAAGGAAGTCGCGTAGCTAATAGAACCTTAAAAGGTGTCTGATACATGAGCGAAAGCCAAAAAGTATTAAGTAACACGGTTTGGAGAACCATTGTTACACTTACAACAGCTAAAATGTAGAGCCAATCTTTACCTCGTGTTAGACTGAACTTCTTGTTATAAAAAGCCCAACCATAGATAAATCCGACTAGAGCTGCTGTTATAGTCATACCTGGCGAGGAAATACTTCCTCGGAACAAAACGCCAAATATATCACCCAGCCCTAAAGCTAAACCTGCCCATAAAGGGCCAACAAAGAAGCCAATCAAACCATCAGCAATAAATCCTGGCGATAACTTCCAAAAACTGCTCCCAAAAGTGAAAGAACGTAAAATGATGGACAATGCCAGCAAAATCGCCAAAAAAACAAGCTGTATGAGTGACAGCTTCACAGTAAATCTTTTCATATAGTACCTCCCAAGGATCTGGTGAGTAACTGATTATATGAGAATCAGCGGATGCAAGCCTCTACCGCACTTGAAAAATTCAAGTTTCGTCTGTGAACGACATCCCATTTCACAGCACTTAACGCATTGGCCCTACTCTGTTAATTTTTTTACTTTTATAGTTTACCACATACCTTGTTCAGATAATTCTCAATTTCAAGGCTTTTCTTTTACATTGGGTTTTAGATGTTTACAGAAGTTTGCTACACAGAAAAAACCTCTTAGAATTCAGCTCTTTCTGATTTCTAAGAAGTCTTTTTTACAATTCTTTTTCTACATCTACGATGGCAGCTTCGACTGCACTCTTTTGATTATTAATCAATGATACACGTGCATCAATTTGTTTAATCGCCATCTCGATTGAACGTTTAAGTCCTGGGTTACTCAATTTTGGTTCAAAGAAAGCTTTATATTCTTCAAACTTTTCGGCTGTCTTAAAGACATTACCTGGATAGATGACAAACTTATCATAGCTCATATCACCGCCAAGTTTTTCGGCAATCCAATCCCAGTTTTCTTGCTCCCAAGTCCATGCAGCATCTTGAGCGAAGTCTTTCGCTAAGAGGTAGAACCAAGAGAATGCAATATCTTGAGGTTTAACGATATCCGCATTTTTGAAATCTTCCAAGAGTCCTTTAATTGCTGCTTCATCACGGACATTGGCTACAGCTGCAGCTAATTCACGTTTTAGTTCTTGGAGACTTGTTTTCACATAAGTATCCATATAAGAAGCTACAAGTTCCGCAGAATTACTTGTTTTAATTTCGTTATTCAAGACAATTGGTCGAATATCCGCAGGAATAGTTGCTACATTGTCTTTATGCGCTGCGTAAATCTCACTCGCTTTTTCTACTGCTTCAGGGTTTTCAGAGTAGAGAGTCCGTGAGAGTACTGTCCCACGTAAAGTTTCGTCTCCAGCTGATTCACCAGCTTTTTTCTCCCATCCCAAACGTGCATAGTTTTTAGCAAAAACTTTACCCACAAGTGATTTGTAAGATTTTTCTGTAGCTGACTCATCATCAATAAAGATATCTAGCTCACTAAAGATTTGGTTAAGCGCTTGGTTGACGATGTAACTTTCTTCATTGGCAAAGGCTGGTAAGATATTCACAACATCAGCGTAGCTGATAACCTCACCTTTAGCAAGATACTTACGGTCTTGAAGAATTTGGAATTTCGTAATATCTTCCAGTTTCTCAAGATCGGCCAAAAGGTTATCTAAAAGCTGACCTTTATAATCAATAATATAATGTGCTGCGTGTGCTTCGTTGAAGAAGAGCGGTTGGCCTTCATTTTCAGCCTTAAGTGCTGCATAGCCCGGAATTTCAACTTTTTCCGTAGTCAACGTATCTGGCAAGCCTTTCCAGTTTGTGTTCAATGGAATTTGCCACAAGCGCCCTTTGTCTTCCCCTTTACCAATGAAGAATTGTTGTTGGCTTAAAATAAGTGTGTCATCAACAACTTCCGCAGTCAAGACAGGATAACCGGGTTGGTTTACCCATGAATGCATAAATTCGCCCACATTTTTACCTGATGTACTTGAGAGTGCATCCCAAAGATCATCACCTACGGTATTGCCATATTGGTGCGTTTCAAAGTATTTGCGAAGTCCTGCAGAAAAGTCCTCATCCCCCAACCATTTACGGAGCATGACCATCAAGCGTGAACCTTTAGCATAGACAATAGCAGCATCAAAGAGTGTACCAATTTCGTCAGGATGATTCACATCCACATGAACGGATTGAACACCATCTGTAGCATCACGATCTAAAGCAAGGCTGGCTTCCTTAACAGAGAAGCTTTCCCAAACTTTCCAATCAGGTTCAATAGCATCAATTGCCACGTATTCCATGTTGTTGGCAAATGATTCATTGAGCCACAAATCATCCCACCAACGCATTGTTACCAAATCACCAAACCATTGGTGGGCTAACTCATGCGCAATGACTGTTGCTACATACTGTTTGCTGGCAACTGTTGCATTTTCTGGGTCAACCAGCATGCAGACTTCACGGTAAGTGATACAACCCCAGTTTTCCATAGCACCTGCTGAGAAGTCAGGCAGTGCAACGTGCCAGCTGTGTGGCAATGGGTAAGGGGTTTTATAGTAATCCTCGTAAAATTCAATTGAACGAATCGCAATATCCAAAGGAAAATCTAAAACATCTTCAGAATGTGCTTTCGTTGAGAAAGTTCCTACTTCAACACCAGATTTTGTACGTCCTTTTTTATACTGCATATCCCCAAAGACAAAAGCAAGAAGATAAGAACTCATACGAACTGTACGTTCAAATACGTGAATTCCTTCAATATTGAGAAGTTCTGGCATATTGGAAATAATAATATCACCTGGTTCTTCATCAAATTTAACCGATAGGTCAAAAGTAGCCTTAGCTTCTGGTTCATCAATTGATGGGAAAGCTTGACGAGCAAAATGTGATTCAAATTGCGTACCGATAAGCATTTTCTTCTCACCGTTTACTTCGTAATATGAAGGATAAATGCCCATCATGTTATCTGTGATTTTACCTTCATATTCAAAGGAAACAGTCACTTGACCTTTTTGGCCCACTTTAACTGTAAGTTCTTCGTTGGCATTATCCACAGTAAAGTCTGCTTCAACACTAAAAGCAGAAACTTTAGTAATATTCAAATCTTTTTGGTGGAAATAAATAGTTTCAGCTTTAGCTTCACCTTTGATTGCCACCTGACCTTTGAAGGTCTTTGATTTGCGGTCAATATCAAGGAAAATTTTATAATTTTCTGGTACAAATGTTTCAATTAAACGTTTTACTGCCATAATGTTGTTCGCTTCCTTTTTCGTTAGTTTACTTAATTATAGCAAATTGTTTAGAAAATTTCGAGAAAAGCTTTGCTTTCCCACATTTAATTTTTAAAGGTGCTTACATAAATTATTAAATGGTCTATTTTTCATTTATAGGAAAAAAGTTTATTAAATAAGTAGAAACTCTTTAATTAGATAAAGGGTATTCAAAAAAAGATGAAAAAATAGACTTTTCTGTTAAAATAAAGTTATGAAAAAAACAAAGTTTTCAGCAACGATTGATGAGAAGGGAAAACTCCTTCTTGAACTTTCCTCTGGTGCCACGATCCGTATCTTTGATAGTAATAATAGTCGTTTTGCCCTCAAAAAAGGCGAAATATTTTTCCTAACGAAAAAAAGCCAGATTATTATGATTGCTGCCGATAAAAAAATAATCCCTAAGTTGGAATTTGATAAAGTTATTGTCCTTGATCCTAAGGCATATGAAATAGACACTGCCTATCTTGAAGCTTTTCTCCTCGACAAAGCTCAAGAAGCTTCTATGAAGTTAGCCGTCTTTCCTGAAAGGATTAAACTCCCCTCAAATGTCTATACCATCTGTAGTAAAGCTGCTGATGAATTTTTGCCTAGCCTTGAAGCGTTCGGTTTTAAACTCGCAAAGAAGAAAGCTTTTTCAGCTAAAGCGCAACACCGCTGGAAAAAGGCTATCTCAGATATTCCATTTCATATTAAACATGAAGGAACATCCGGCACAGTTATCTGGCAAAAATCTACCGAAATGCGGCTGCTTGCAGGTGCAAAAATGCTACCTAATGAGGCAGCGCCTAAAAGGGCCGATGGTACCCTTGGCTTCACTGCAAAATTTACGTTAAACCTTAGGGAAGAAAATCAAGAAAAATTCGATCCTGAAACTTGGACCACTACTGAAGACATCATTCTGCGTTCCGTCAATGAAATCGGACATTTTCTCTACTTTGCAGGAACAAATAGTTGGTTGGAAATGTTTGATGACCAAGGACGTTCAATCCATGAACTAACCGTTGTTAGCTAAGGAGCGACTATGATTGATTATACTCTAGAGCATAAAAACCCGTTCATCTTAGCGGCTTATGGTTTTCCCATTCAAGCCGCGCTGCAAGACTACCGCTCTTTGGGCCTCGAAAGAGAAATATTTGAGTTGAGTTTGCAAAATGATGGCCGCTTAGCAAAGCTCAAGAAAAGAGCTAAAAATGAGCGGGAGTGGTCTGTTCATACGGATTACCTCGGAAAACCTTGGAATTATTTTGCAGTGGAGAGTCGCAAAGAGCTAAAGGACGACTGTCGTTTACTCAAATTTCCTGAAAGTAACTATATTGTAATTTCTGATACAGCAGCTAAGGGAAAAATTTTTGAACATTTGTCACATCAAGCTTTTCGAAAAATTCTCCCCAAAGTTATGGACTATACCTATCTTGGTGGTCCACATCTTGCTTATCGTCAAGAGCGACCTGATGGCAGTTATTACGGTGAGATTTGGTTACCGGTCATTAAAAAATAAAAAAAGCTCAGAAATACTCTGAGTTTTTTTGCTTCAAATATCACCAAAAACAAGGCTCGGGCGCGCATTAAGTGATAAATCAGTAAAGTTTTCCCTTTCCATCTCTATAGTTGCTGCTGCTGCTATCATTCCAGCATTATCACCACAGAGGCGAAGGGGAGGCAATATGACTTTAATATCCTTCATATCGGTGGCAAGCCGCTCACGTAAACCTTGATTAGCGGATACTCCTCCACCAACGATTAAGGTTTTAGCTGGGTATTGTTCAAGGGCACGTTTGGTTTTAGCAATTAAGACATCAACCACCGCTGCTTGAAAACTGGCAGCTAAATTTTCTAAGTCTGTAGCCACCAAATCTTGTCCTTGCTGTTTTGCATTATGAACAAGATTGATAAATGCCGATTTCAGACCACTAAAAGACATTTCCAAACCATCTGCTGCAGTCATCATTGCACGTGGAAAAGCATAAGTATCTTCTCCTTTATGTGCCAACTCATCAATCTCCTTCCCTGAAGGATAAGTTAGCCCCATGACACGGCCGACTTTATCATAGGCTTCCCCTGCTGCATCATCTCGTGTTTCACCAATTTTTTTATAGTTTCCCTCAGATTCCACATAAACCAACTCCGTATGCCCACCACTGACTAAAAGAGCCATGGCTGGGTATTCAATAGTATCTACTAAAGCTGCAGCCATAAGATGACCAGCCATGTGATTGACAGGAATTAATGGAAGCTTGTTGGCCCAGGCAAAAGTTTTAGCGGCCATGATACCCACAAGTAAAGCCCCAACAAGTCCTGGACCTTCTGTCACAGCTACAGCTGAGAGTTCTTTTGCAGTAATACCAGCTTGCTCTAAGGCCTCATCAATACAGGCGGTAATTTGTTCCACGTGATGCCGGCTAGCCACCTCAGGGACTACTCCACCAAAACGTTTATGGCTATTCACCTGACTTGCAATAACATTAGAGAGAAGTTCTGTGCCATTTTTCAAAACAGCGACAGATGTCTCATCACAAGAGGTTTCGAAAGCTAATATATATTTGTCATTCATTTTATTGTATCTTCCTCATTAGAATCGCATCTTCTGTCGGGTGCGAATAGTAGTTTTTCCGAGTATAGAAGGCCTCGAAATTATATTTTTTATAGAGATTTTGCGCTGGTTTATTAGATTCCCGTACTTCTAAAAACAGGGTACCAGCAAAATCAGCAACTTGATCCATCAACGTGCTGGCTATTTTGTTACTTTGAAATTCTGGCTTCACTGCAAGGTTGGTAATTTCCATCTCTTCCATGATCACTTGAATTGCTAAAAAACCAACAAGCTCATCGTCTACTTCAGCTAGAAAATAGATATCCCTTTTCAGGTTGCTAAGGAGATAGGATTCAGACCAAGGTGATTCTCCATAGCAAAGCTCTAAAATTTCTTTTAGCTTACAGGCTATGTCCTGCGTATCAAACTTTGCAGAATCAAAACGTTCAATTTTCATGTTCAGCTCTCAACTGTCTTGACATCCACACAGCATCACCGCCGTCCTCATAATAGTGAGAAATCAGCTTCCCTGTTGAAAAACCTAAGCGACGGTAAAGACCTTGAGCTTTTGTATTGTCACGCCGCACTTCAAGCGTCATCTGCTGCTTACCAAGAAGTGTCATTAGACGAATCATTTGGTTGACGAGATTACTCCCAACACCCTTACCTTGATAGGCTACAGCAACTGCAAGATTTGTAATATGCACGACTTTACCACGTTCCGTAAGGCGAACCCCAATGAAACCAATAAGATTATCATCAACGACTGCTGAAACAAAGAAGGCATTCTCATCCTGAACTATCTCGTGTTCAAAATGCGAAAAAGTCCACGGAACTTCTCCATCATAAACATCACGCTCAATCGCAAGCATGTCTACAATATCTTTACGTTCTGCCAAGCGATAATCTACACCGTCAATATTTGACTTTAAGTCCACCTCATCCATATTAAGATAACGACGTGGTTCAAATCCTTTGAACATATTCGCCAGTAGCGTTTTCAGATTCTTCATGTGTCTCCAACCATTTCTCTTCTGCTTCAACTTTTTTCAAATAATTTGGAGCAAAGCCGTGAACCGCTACAGGTTTTAGGTTTTTGCCAAATAGGGCGATTTGATAAGCTGAAGGTAGTTTGTCTAAGCTGTCTTCAATAATTTCAAAGTTTGTAAACCCTGCAGCTTCAATGTCAGCTACAAAGTTTTCTGTTTCCCCTGTAAATACAAGCGGAAGATTCTTATCTAAGTTTGCTAAGAAGTCACGAAAGACACAATGCTGTCCTATGACAACTTCTTTATCTTCTTGGTAAAGCGCAGCATAAGCGTTACCACGACGTGCATCCATCACAGGAACAACGGCTCTGTCCGTTTTCAATCTTCTTGCAATAGCGAAAAGACTTGAGACACCAACGATGTCCTTATTTAAACTGTAGGCAAGCGTCTTCCCGACAGTCGCTGCTAAACGCAATCCTGTATAAGATCCTGGACCTTGGGCTACAACAATGCGGTCAAGTTCACTCGCTTCTACTGCTGATTGGTGCATCAAAAAGTCAACAGATGTCATCAGAGTAGTGCTATGATTTTTCTTTAAATTTAGAGTAATCTCTCCCAACAAAACATCATTATCGACAAGTGCCACAGACAAGGCCTTACTTGAACTGTCAAAAGCTAAAATTTTCACGAGATTCTATTCTCCATTCTTCTTATTTTATTATACCCTAATATCTGCATCTCAGTAATTACTTTTCACACTATCGAATATGCAAGTCAGAACAAAGTGTGTAGCTCTTTTAAACATCTAGAAGTATACGATAGCATCTATTATAACATTTTTTATATTTCTTGAAATTTTTCGCTTTCCTATTTTGTATTTTTCTTTATCACTGACAAAAGTATTACTGTTATTTTCACTCAACTTTTTGTCTGTCTTTTACTTCTTTGAAAAAGCTCTTCTTGTTCTAAATGCTTTGGCTCTATAAACCTTTACTTTTCATTATCTCCATTTTATGCTAAAATGAAAGTAACTGTAAAACTGAAACACTCGGAAACAAAAGAAAGGAAAGCGAATTTTTATTCGCTCAAATATAATATGATTTTCAAAGCATTTTACCAAGAAGACAAAACACGTTCACCACGTCGTGAAACAACTAAGGTTCTCTACCTTGACCTTGATGTTACAGATACACGTGAAGGTGTCATCTTAGCGCGCGAACTTTTAGCTGCAAACACAGACTATCACGTTGAATTCATCGATTCACTTTCAGACGAAGCCGTTGAATATGAAAAAGAAAACGGTGGCCTTGAAATTACAAGCTTTTAATTAAAAAAAGATGCTTGCAACCTGCATCATCAAAAGATTTACTGCAAAACACTTTAGAAAGGGACAAAAGTCACCACTCTAAAGTGATTTTGTCATACAAATATGTATAGAAAGAAAACAATGATTAAACCATTAAAAATTAACTCCGACGAAGTCGCAGTTTACGCTATTGGCGGACTGGGCGAAATCGGAAAAAACACATATGGTGTCGAATATCAAGATGAAATTATCATCATCGATGCCGGTATAAAATTTCCAGAAGATGACCTATTAGGTGTCGATTATGTTATCCCAGATTATAGTTATATTGTCGAAAATATCGACCGTATCAATGGGCTCTTCATTACACACGGACACGAGGACCACATCGGTGGTATTCCCTTCTTGCTTAAGCAAGCGAATATCCCTATTTATGCAGGTCCGTTATCACTTGCTTTAATTCGTGGAAAATTGGAAGAACACGGGCTTTTGCGTGATGCAAAACTCTTTGAAATTCATGCGGACAGCGAAATTAAATTTAACAACTTAAGTGTTAACTTTTTCCGTACAACTCACTCCATTCCAGAACCTTTGGGTATTGTTGTGGAAACACCTCAAGGTAAAGTTGTAGCCACAGGTGACTTCAAGTTTGACTTTACGCCTGTTGGTGAGCCCGCTGATTTACATCGTATGGCGGCTCTTGGTGAAGAAGGTGTTTTGCTTCTTCTCTCTGACTCAACCAATGCCGAAATTCCAATCTTCTCTCACTCTGAAAAAGTTGTTGGCCAAAATATCATGAAGATTTTCGAACGCATTGAAGGACGCATTATTTTCGCTTCTTTCGCTTCAAACATCTTCCGTTTACAGCAAGCTGTTGATGGTGCTGTGAAAACCGGACGCAAGATTGTTGTCTTTGGTCGTTCTATGGAAAAAGCCATCGTTAACGGACTTGAACTTGGATATATAAAAGCCCCTAAAGGAACTTTTATTGAACCAAATGAGGTGAACCAATACAATTCAAGCGAGCTACTCATTATGTGTACAGGTTCTCAAGGTGAACCAATGGCTGCTCTAAGCCGTATCGCTAATGGTATGCACCGTCATATCACACTACAAATGGGAGACACCGTTGTGTTCTCATCTAACGCGATACCAGGTAACACACATGGTGTAAACCAGTTGGCTAACACAATCACCGAAGCTGGTGCAACCGTGGTTTATGGTAAGATGAATAATATTCATACTTCTGGGCACGGTGGACAACAGGAGCAAAAATTGATGCTCCGTTTGATTAAACCAAAATACTTCATGCCTGTCCATGGTGAGTACCGCATGTTAAAAATTCATGCCGGGCTCGCTCAAGACACTGGTGTTCCTAAAGAAAATTGTTTCATTTTCGAAAATGGAGATGTTCTGGCTTTAACTGCTGATTCAGCACGTTATGCTGATCATTTCCCTGCTGCTGATACTTATGTTGATGGCTCAGGGATTGGTGATGTCGGTAATGCAGTGCTTCATGACCGTCATGAGCTTGCTGAAGATGGTATTGTTCTTGCTGTTGCTACTGTGGATTTCAAAAATAAAACAGTGCTTGCAGGTCCTGATATGTTAAGTCGCGGCTTTATTTACATGCGTGAGTCTGGGGATTTGATCCGTAATGGTCAACGTGTACTTTTCAATGCTATCCGTGAAGCCATGCTCAATACCGAAAATGCTAATGAAGCTGTTGTGGCACGGGCAATGCGTGAAGCGTTGGCTCCATTCCTCTATAAACAAACTGAACGTCGTCCACTTATCGTTCCGATGATTATGACACCTGACGAAAAATAATACAAAAACCACATCTTTCGATGTGGTTTTTTATTTCCTGTTCTAGGCGCATTAAGCTTATTTTCAGTTATTTTACTATAATTAAGGATAAAAAACGTTTGAATATCTGAGGACTTTCATGTATAAATTCTCCAAAATTATCTTTGCTTATTATCTTCTATTTCTATTTTGGGGGATTCTTTTTAAATTTGATATCACACATACGATAAATACAGCACATTTGTTCCCTTCACGTAGCTTAAATGTTTCACCTTTTGATGCTTCTGGTGGACGTTTAGAAATCCTTTTTAATATCCTTATTTTTATTCCTTTTGGTTTTTTTATGGGTCGCTTTTCAGAACGGAGCTTTCTTGGAAAATGGGGAACAATTTTCCTTGTCAGTCTCTTTGTCGAAATCCTTCAATATATTTTCGGCATCGGAGCCACCGATATAACCGACATCATCACAAATAGTTCCGGTGGTTTGATGGGACTCTTGCTTTATCATGCCTTTCAGAAAAACGAAAGAAGACAAGATTTAGTAAGCTTGTTTTTTGGTGGCTTTCTTCTCTTCTTTACTTTCATTCTTTTACTTCATTAAAAAGAGCTGATGTTAATCAGCTTTTTTTATTTGGGCATACTCAATGGAAAACCGCTGATGGAGAGTTTCTTTTTCTTCCTCACTAATAAAGGCGCCATCAATAGCATAATGATTGATTCTTTCAAAATCAATCACCTGAAAATCATACCATTCTGCAATTTTCTCATATTCCTTTTGCAAATTGGTATTACTTACTGTGCGATTGTCAGTATTTATGGTTACATGAAGACCTTTCTTATACAATTCCAAAAAAGGATATTCTTCAAGATGGCGGATAGCTTTTGTTTGAAAATTACTGGTTGGTGCCATTTCCAAAACAATACCCAACTCTATCAAAATATGTTGATAGTCTGGAAGCTCTTTCGTCATGATGCCATGTCCCAAACGTGTTGCTCCCATCTCGACAGAATCAATAATGTTTTGTTCGCACCCTGGACACTCACCTGCATGCAGTGTGACTTGTATCCCACGACACGTCACCTTATCCAGCAAGTTTTTAAATTTTACTTGAGGGTAGTTTACCTCATCGCCTGCCATATCAAAGCCAACCAAATGCTCATCATCGATTTCATCAAAAAGCGGAACCAACTTTTCCAAACGCTCGATTGGCACCTGACGAAGACCACAGAGGAGAACATTTGCGACAATATCAAAGTCTTCTTCAGCACGAGAAACACCAGCAATAACAGCTTCTACAGCTTCTTCAAGTTCTAGATTTTTTTCCAGATGCTGACCAGGTGCAAAGCGAATTTCAATATATTTGACATTATCCTCAGCAGCTTGACGAACCACATCATAAGCTGCCAGCTCAAGATTAGTATAGCTTTGTAGTAACGGAAGAACGAAGTCAAAACGCTCCAGATATTCCAAAAGACTTTGAGTCGTTTCTGGCGCTTGTGCACAATTCAGTATTTCATCATCACTCATATTAAAATCGTACCCTATGTTATTAGCCAGCTGCTTAATACAAGACAAACTGAGTGAACCATCAAGATGACAATGAAGTTCAACTTTCGGCATTAAAGCAATGATTTCTGAATTAAGCATTAGATTAGAGCCCCCATAAAAATATATTTTTTCTATTTTACGCTTTTTTCTTACGACATGCAAATTTTTTCGTCAAGAAAAAAGATATTGGAACACGATATTCTTACATAGCATTGGTGAGCGATTTTATTTTTGAAACTTTAAGCGAAAGGAGTCCAATGTTAATTTTTACCCCAACCTCTTTACTTATCTATTTTTAGCACATATTCCTTATGCCCATTGATTTCTTTCTCTTCCACCTCTGTTTCAGGTGGAAGTGTAAAGGCTGGGCGGACATGGGCGGAATAGACAACACCGTTGCCTGAAAACATCCCATCATCAATCGTTTTCGCAACTACTGAATCCGTCGCAAAAGCAGTACGAAGCCACCAAGTATAAGCAACAAGGTCGCCTTCTAAAAAAGCAAGTCTGGTCGTATTGTCTCCATCCTTTCTCTTGAAATATAACAAATTTTCCTCTTCTTCCAAAAGAATTCTTTGCTTAAAGTTCCCTACATCAATATCCGAAAGCAAGAAAAGTTTACGCTTTATTTTATCTATATGCCTACTTTCAAAGTTAGGTTTTAGAGCTTTTATCCCAAGCTCTATGAGGGGAATATTCTCTTGCACATTTTTAGTCAAACGATTAATAAACTCTTTGTTCATAAAGGCATCAATCATACTATGCCCGTAATAAAATCTTTTCCAGCCCTCTTGAAAGGGCATGGGCGGATCCAGCAGATGTTTTCGAAGCAACAGAACATTGCCTTGATCAATATAATTTTTCGTGAGCACCAGATAGGGCACTAACTTACCTTTTTCCTTAATGTGAACGGTGTAGCCCAAACGTTTATCTTTGTCGTAAGCTAAGTCTCTTAAGTTTTCCGGCTCCTTTGCGGGAAATATATAAATAAAATCCTCTCTTTTCACAACTATAAACACAGCAATAAGTATTTGTAGCAAACTTAAGCCTAAAAACGTCATCATCTTTTTTTACTTTTCAATCGTCTTTCTCCTTAAAAATCGTGATAAATCTTTCACTAACTAATACGAGAAAAAATGAAAATTAACACTAAAAAGAGCAAAGAAAAAAGAACAAGAAGTTATCCTTGTTCTTTTAGTTTGCCGCGGCATTTGCCACAGGCATATTTTTTTATATCAATTTTACGTTGACGTTGATAAATCTGATGACAGCTTTGACACACATAAGTATGTTTAGCCTCTCTTATTGATGGAGCATAACGTAACCCCCCTACTTGAGCAAGTAAATCCTTGAACTCCCTATCTTTATGCTTATAACCTCGTTGCTGGTCATAGAGATGATAATGAACCAGCTCATGGAGAATAATACCATCAAACTCTGCTCGATTTGCCATTTTAGGGTTAAAATCCAAATGCATATCCTTAGGAAAAAAGCGACCCCCCGTACTGCGTAACCGACTATTCCACTGAGCAGTATGCAGAAATGGGCGCGCAAATTTCTCTACAGAAAGTTGACGCACATGGTCTGTTAATTCCTCATTGTTCACGTGGCTCAACCAAAGTTAAATTAATCTTACCACGCTCTTGGTCAATTGATTTTACCCAAACGGTTACGATTTGTCCGACAGCAACAACTTCATGAGGATTTTTCACAAAGTTTTTGCTCAGGTCAGAAACATGAATCAATCCGTCATTTTTAATACCAATATCCACAAAGGCACCAAAATCGACAACGTTACGCACTGCTCCTTCAAGTTTTTGGCCCACACGTAAATCGCTCGCGGAAAGAACATCTTGACGTAAGATTGGTGCATCAAAATTATCACGTAAATCACGTCCTGGTTTTGTCAAATCAGCAATAATATCTGTCAATGTTTCGCGACCAACACCAAGTTTTTCTGACATTTCGGCAATATTTACTTTTTTCAAAATTGCTGCGGAATTCGCATCAAGATCTGCTATATTAAGTGTTTCAAGTAATTTTTCGACCACTTGATACGACTCTGGATGGACTCCAGTGTTATCAAGGAAATTCTTTGCTTCAGGAATACGAAGGAAGCCTGCTGCCTGCTCAAAAGCTTTCGCCCCTAAACGTGGAACTTTTTTCAACTGCGCACGGCTTTTGAGAGCTCCATTTTCCTCACGAAACTTCACGACATTGTTGGCTAAGGTTTTGTTAAAACCAGCAACATGTGAAAGTAGCGCTGGACTTGCTGTATTTACATTGACACCAACTTGGTTGACGACCGTTTCAACAACAAAGTCCAAGTTTTCGGTAAGTTTCTTCTCTGCAACATCATGTTGATATTGTCCTACACCAATAGCTTTCGGTTCTATTTTCACCAACTCAGCCAAAGGATCTTGCAACCTTCTTGCAATGGAAATAGCCGAACGCTTTTCTACCGTCAGGTCCGGAAACTCTTCACGCGCCAACTCTGAAGCCGAGTAAACAGAAGCCCCAGATTCACTCACGATAACATAAAAGACATTAGACAGGGTATTTTCTTTTAAAACTTCGGCCACAAAGGCTTCGGATTCACGACTGGCTGTTCCATTACCAATAGCTATCATATCGACCTTATATTTAGAGATTAGTGCTGCTAACTCCTTTTTCGCTTGGGCAATTTGACTCGCATTAGCGGGTTTTACGGGATAGATAACTGTCGTCGTCAAAAGTTTACCTGTTGCATCAACAATGGCAAGCTTTGCTCCTGTACGATACGCGGGGTCAAAACCCATCACTGTACGCCCTTTAAGCGGTGCCACCAAGAGTAGGTTTTTCAAATTTTCACCAAACACTTCGATGGCTGCATCTTCAGCTTTTTCTGTTAATTCCCCCCGTACTGCACGTTCCATCGCTGGAAGCAGCTTTTTCTTCACTGCTTCTTTAATGGCTAAACTCATATATTTGTTGTTTCGCGCAGCAAAACGATTTTCAAAAAAGCGTAAAATCTTATCTTCGTTATGTTCAAATTTTACAGAAAGAACGCCCATCTTTTCGCCACGATTCAAAGCGAGTACACGATGATTAGGAAGCTCAGATACTTTCTCCGCAAATTCATAATAAATTTGGAAGACTTTTTTCTCATCAAGGCTTTGCTCTTTCAGACGACTTTCTAAGAGGCTATTTTGTTTCACTTCGCTCAATAGCCAGCTCCGCAATTTAGCATCCTCAGAGATCGCCTCTGCCAGGATATCCATGGCACCTTGAAGCGCTTTTGCTACTGTGGCGAAAGTTTCATTCGTATATTTCTCTGCTTCTGCTTCAAGACTTGGTGTATTTTTAACAATGAGTTGTGCAAGCGGGAAAAGACCATTTTCTTTCGCCACTGTGGCTTTTGTGCGGCGTTTTTCTTTATAAGGAAGGTAGAAATCTTCAACTTCGGATAGCTTCTCAGCTGCTTCTATTTGAGCCTTAAGCGCATCCGTTAATTTGCCTTGCTCCTCAATCTTGGACAGCACTGCTGTTTTTCGATCCTTAAGTTTTGTTAGGCTATCATTTTCGTCAATAATTTTTTTGATTTCAACTTCATCTAAGCTGCCCGTAACTTCTTTTCGATAACGGGCAATAAAAGGTACTGTGTTACCTTCTGCTGTCAGTTCAAGTACTTTTTGAACTTGTGAACTTTTAATATTTAGTAATTCAGCTATTTTTTGCGTATTTTCCATTCTTCCATTTTACCATATTATCACCATTTTCAATTCATGTGATTTCGATGTTTATTTGCTAAAATAGCTCTAGTAAAAAATTAGAAAGTGGAAGAAATGGAATATTTAGAATTAGCCCAAACACGCCATGCCGTCAAAAAGTTTGATAGGAAGAAAGTTCCTCTTGAAGAGATAAAAGACATTATTAAAACTGCTCGTTTAGCCCCTTCAGGCATTAATATACAAAGTTGGCATTTTGTCGTTATTGATTCAGCTGAAGCCAAAGCCGCACTTTTAAAAGAAGTCAATCCTTCAAATCACGAGCAGATTGAAACAGCAGGTGGCTTGATTATGATTTTTGCGGACAGTCAATATGCCGATCGCCTTAAACTTATTAGCGAGCGTGGCAGTGAAGAACTTTCAAGCCTTGACATTGAACGCTTTACTCAACGCTATCAAGCTTATGTCAATAGTTTTGATGCTGAATATCTCAATACCTATATGTCTATGACAACTGGCCTTGTCACAATGAACTTGCTCTATGCCATCTATGATAAAGGTTATAAGGCCAATGTTGTCCTTGGCTATAAACGCACAGAAAAAATCAATGAGATTCTCAACGTCGATAAAAAATTCCGTCCAGAACTCATCATCCCCTTTGGAACTTCTGAGGAAACTGGCCAACCAAGCTTTCGTTTGGGGCTTGAGGATATTATGGAAATTCGGTGATAAAAAATCTGCATTTAAGCAGATTTTTTATTTTGAGTTCAATATTTTTGAGAGTTTTATTGAAAACAAAAAACTCTAAGTCAATCTGACTTAGAGTTATAACTCGTGTGAAACGAGATTACATCATTTTGTTGTAGAATTCGACGATAAGTGCTTCGTTGATTTCTGTGTTGATTTCATCGCGTTCTGGAAGACGAACGAGTGAACCTTCAAGTTTATCAGCATCGAATGATACGAAGTTTGGACGTCCTTTAGTTGCTTCAACAGCTTCAAGGATTGCAGGAACTTTCATAGATTTTTCACGAACTGAAATAACTTGACCAGGTGCTACGCGGTATGATGGGATATCAACGCGTTTACCATCAACGAGGATGTGACCGTGGTTTACGAATTGACGTGCTTGACGACGTGTAGTTGCAAGACCAAGACGGAATACAACGTTATCCAAACGTTGTTCAAGCAAAGTCATGAAGTTGAAACCAAGAGTTCCTTCTTTAACACGTGTAGCTGCTACAAACAAGTTACGGAATTGACGTTCAGAAACACCGTAAGTGAAACGGAGTTTTTGTTTTTCAGCCAATTGCAAACCGTATTCAGAAAGTTTTGAACGGTTGTTAGGGCCGTGTTGACCAGGTACGTAGTTACGACGTGCAAGTTCTTTACCAGAACCTGTAAGTGAGATGCCGAGACGGCGTGATTGTTTCCAAGATGGACCAGTATAACGTGACATGTAAATGTCTCCTTCAAATTTTTTTGAAGAATATTGACAGCCTCGAATTCGTGCATTTCACTTTCGCCTTACAGCTTCGGTTACTTCGTAACAAGGGAAATGTTGACGAGTTTTCTAGCTGACTGCTATATTCAACTTTACTATTTTAGCAAAATTATTAAAAACTGTCAACATGACAAGTGAATCATTTACAGTATTCTTCTTATTTAGATTTTACTTTAACAACTGCTGCAATACTATCGCTGCTTCGCTTCATTTTCGTCTGGTAATAAAACACAGGAATACCGGAAAGCGTAATAGCAATCCCAATCATCGCAAGAACGGGCTGCTGTGTAATAGTCGTCCACATGATAAACAAGGCACCCAACATTCCAATGACAGGAAGGACAGGATAAAGTACAACCTTATATGGACGGTGCAAATTTGGCTCCTTTTTGCGGAGGATAAATACTGCAAGAATTAACAAGAAGGAGAAAAACCACATTACAAAGATGACCAGATTTGTCAGGATATCAAAGGAACCTGCTGCCATAAAGATGCAAGCTAAACTCCCAACCAAGGCCGTTGAAACAAAGGGAATGGCATTTTTATTGAGTTTACTCAAGTGTTTTGAGAAAGGAAGTGAGTTTTCTAAAGCTAGAGCATAAGGCACACGAATTGCTGTCATTGTGTAGCCATTGAGCGTGCCATAAACAGAAACTAAAATCCCAATCGTTACGAGCTTACCACCATTTACACCAAATAATTTTTGTGCAGCATCTGAAGCTGTATTTGCATTTCCTGCAATCTGATCCAGAGGCAGAACTTTCAAAAACCCTAAGCTAATGGCAATATAAATAAATGAAATAACCAATAAACCGATGGTGATAACTTTCGACAAATGTTTTTGCGGATTTTTCATCTCACCCGCGATATTCCCTACATTCATCCAGCCGTCAAAGGCAAACAAACTCGCGACCAAAGCACCACCAAGACCGGCAAAGAATCCGATATTTTGTCCCGCCTGAATCGGAAATAACTGCACATCCACTTGCGAATTGGTTGTCAAACCAAAAATAATAATCAAAAAGATTGGGATTAATTTTAAAATCGAAGTCACTTGCTGAAAACGTGAAGTAAAACGTGAACCCAATAGATTAATAGACATGATAGTTAAAATAGAGGCAATAGCGATAGGTAATAATAAGCCTTGAGGTAGGCCAAGCAAGTTCAGAACTTGTGTGGCAAAGATTATTCCTAGGGCTGCCATATTTCCAGGATTATAAATTAATACTTGTACCCAGCCAAAAAGAAAGCCCACTAGTTTTCCATAACTGCGCTCTAAATATTTTACAGCACCACCTGTTTCCGGAATGGCAGCTGCAAGTTCAGCAACACTGAGACCCGCACAAATCGTTAAAATACCACCCACTGCCCAAGCAAGCAATGTTAGCGAAGCAGATTGGGTTACTGCAACCATCGCAGCAATTTTGAAGAATACTCCTGCTCCAATAACCGTTCCGACAACGATAGATAAGGCTCCGAAAAAACCGACATCATTTTTCAAGTCTTTTTCCATATAATATCTTCCTTAAGTAATATATTCACTAATTTTTTTAGTGTTATGCACTATTATACTTTAAGTACTTCTACACACCTAACAATTTGCGGGACTTTAGGAGCTTGTTAAGCAAATGTAATTCTTTAGATGAATTAAAGAACAAAAAACTCAGCTACGAAAACTTCTCAGCAAACACAACTCAATGGCTGTCAGAAGACAACAGCTTTTTATCCACTGCTATTTTTTCAAACCAATCTTACAGAAGACCATGAACAATCTCCTTAAAAATTAATACCAGTTTGTTGGGTTATACCAACAAGAAAATGTAGCAGAAGATCTTCCATAAGTAGTTGCAAGTGCCCATTGTTTAAATCCAGCATTTGCTACTTGACTTCTCGTACCTACTTTAGCTTTAGCACCATGTCTTTGATATCTAGAGCTGTAATGGTTAGAATGTCCTCTTTTCATTCTTCCCCAATCATAAAGGTCAGAAAAATATACCCATCTCCCTGAAGCATGATTAATAGCTGGTCTTGCTTTCTTATTGGTGTTAGACCCTAAATTACTTTCTACAATATTACCTTCAGGGTCAAAATGGATATATCCCTCAGAATCTGATGTGTGTGTGATATCCCCATATGGCTCTTGCTTATCCGCAAAGGCAACTGAACCACCCAATAAACTTCCAAACAGTCCAAAAGAAAGTACCAACGTTGCTAAATATATCGTTTTTTTCATATTTACCTCCAAAATATTTTTTATATACAATGTTGCTGTGTCTCCGATAATTTTAAAGCCGAGGATTGTTCATGATCTTGTGTAGGGTTGATTTTAAACAAGGGCAGCGCAAAATTAAAGCTCTATGCTTTTATTCCCTTTCTTTGCCAGTTCCTCATCATGAGTGACAATGATTACTGCTTTCCCCTCTATTGATTGTTGAAATAAAATATCCGTAACGATATCTCTGTTGAGCGAATCTAAAGAACCTGTGGGTTCATCCGCTAAGATAAGTATGGATGGCTTTAAAATAATTCGCGCGAGTGCAACGCGCTGTTTTTCTCCTCCAGATAAATTGCTAATCATTGTGGATAGTTTTTTATTTAAATTGACCGCATTCAGTGCCTCCTTTTTTTGTTTTACTTTCTCTTTCCTACTTAATTTGCTATATTTTAAGCCTATTTCTAAATTAAAATTAATTGTTTCTTCTTCAACTAGACCGAAATCTTGAAATAAAAATGATATTTTATTTCTCTTGATTTTTAGCTTTTCTTTTCCTTTCAGCTCTGACGCTTCAATACCTTCAAATAAATATTCTCCTGAACTTACCGTGTCGTTCATCCCTAGTATGTTTAACAGCGTCGTCTTTCCAGAACCACTGACACCTTTGATGGTAACAAAATCACCCTTATTTACAGTAAACGCATTGATTGAAAAAATGGGTTTATCCTGTATCTTTTTTTGGATGTTAGATAGAGAGACTGTTTCGTTTTTATTCATCACTTTCCCCTTTAAAGATTTAATTAGACATTCTTTTTTCAACTCTAAACAAAGTCATACTGACTACAATGACATTGAGTACCATGGCCAGAAAGATATTAATAACAAATTCTTTGCTGATTTCAGACAAGAATACAGCTATAGATAAACCCATCATTAGTTCGAATAGCAACAATAAAAAGACTGAGGCATAAGCTTCAAAAAAAGAATAACCGTTTAGCCTTAGCAAATAAAATTTTTTATTATGATACTGGAAAAAATAGGCAGTGGTGAGTAAGCAAACAATGGAAAAGACAAATACAGTCAATAGGGAGCTGATTAATAAAGAGCTGAGCGAACCAGACAGGCTTTTTATTAGCGTAATCTCTGACTTTTCATAGGGGACAAAAGAAGGTAAATTATCTGTTAACTTGTTTTTCTCTAAAAGCCCGCTAAGCTTTTCACTTGACTGCCCAGCTGTTTTTATTTTGATTGGCGGATACATAGCACCACTAAAAATATTCCTTTCCCAACTGTCGCTGTTTTTGAGTGTTAAAATATCTAAAATAGGATAGTCATCAATCCATGGCTTATTGGGAACAAAACTGTAGACAGGTTGTTTATCTTTGATATAGATAATCTCCGTTAATTTATCCTCAAATTGGAGTAAGTCTTTAAAATAGTATTCTTCTATCTTCTTTAAGTCATCACTTCCCTTGAATCTTTCGGGAATGAGTAATATCCTTTTTTCTTCACTTTCTTCTATAAGGACTCTCTGATTATTTTCATCTAAAATCTCGAATTTTTTTAAATAATTAGGGTTGAGTTGTATCGTTCGTCCAAACACTTCGTTCTCTTTTATATTATAATGTTGTATACTTACCAGCAAGCTCCCGTTTTGGTTTAAATAGCGATAAATCTCCTCCTCTTCTTCTGCTCTAGAATCCTTGTCATGGTCAAATTCAAGTTGATTTTTTCCCACAACAACGGGGTAAAAAACATGATAGTTATCTTCACTTATTTTTTTAGGCACTTTACTATTAAAGGTGATACTGGATGTTTGATACATAATCCTTGCTAAATCTAGGTGAGTTGCGACTAGCATCATCAGAAAAATAAGTTTTATCGCTGTTGGCAATATGTTGATAAATAACTTTTCTCCTTTATTTTTACTCTCTTTTTTTCTCCGACCTAACTTCTCCACGACATAAACCATCATCATCAACCAAACATAACTCAAGGCTAGGAGTAGTCCAACATTTATCATAAAATTAACACAATAGATGCGTGAAATGCTTCCTAATAAATAGGTAAGTAAAGCAATGGATGCAAAAATACAAGTTGCATACCCCTTGCCGATAAAGTTATTTATACTCGCTACGATAGAATAGCCATTTTGTCGTAAAATATGAATTTTTTTATGAACCGAAAAAATCCAAAAACTCAACATCACCGTAAAAAAGGTTATGCCAATCTTTAAATAGCTTGAAATATTGTAAATGTCCCTACCCGATGATAATTCATAACTTTCACTTTTTTCAAAATCTGCAAAATCTTTGTAAGTATAGTTCTCATCAAAAGCTTTGTTATAAGTATTTTTAATCTGTTCTACCGTATCTTTATATTTGTTTTTATCCTCTGTTTTTATAAAAACTTGCCACTCAAATTCATTTTTATTTTTTAAATTATCTATACCGTCTATAGTTAAGACTGATTTACTCAATGGAGGGCTGTACACGCTTTTTTGATGCGTCTGAGGTACATACAAGGTTATCTCTGCTTTTTCTAGGAACTTAAAATTGATCCCTTCTTTGATAAAGTACCCTTGGTCTACAACTTTATAGAGTGTAAATAATCCCTCCTGTTTTGAAATTTTTTCTATAATATCAATCGCGCTGTCGTTCTCTTTTTTATTCGTTATTTTTTTAGGTTTTTTTACAGGAGAATAACTATACGTATATCTAAAAAAGTCTGTCACTTTATCTCTTGAATATTGCTCTACCTGAAAAATAAACATTCCAAATAAAATGCTGAGTAGAAGAATAGCAAGATTAAATTTTAAAATTCTTTTTTTCAAAAAAGCCTCATTTCAGTTAGTACTTTTATTCTCAAGGTCTGTTTTCTACTATTTTTTGATCTGTTCTGCAATGTTGACTTCACATCCTCCTATTCACAATAAATTTTATTCATGGCACACTATTATCCGTAAAAAAATATTAAATATAACAAAAAAATCAAAAAAACTTTTTAACTGCTACTTCTAGAATTGCAATACTTCTTGATATGTCCTATTTGCTTTGTTCTATATAGCACGCCCTGATACTAGAGTGACAATATTAATACCAAATCAAAGCAAAACAAAAAATAGACTCCAAAGAATCTATTCTTTAACTCACTAACTCCAACCACAATACAGGCTCAGTTTTCATTTCCAACAAAAAAACTCATCTACGAAAGATGAGTTAGGGTTAGTCGGTAATCGGGAAGACAGGATTCGAACCTGCGACACCTTGGTCCCAAACCAAGTACTCTACCAAGCTGAGCTACTTCCCGAAGGTATGAAAATTTTTTACAATAATAAAACGGGCAAGCCCGAATTAATTATTATGCACCCGGCAGGATTCGAACCTGCAACCGCCTGATTCGTAGTCAGGTACTCTATCCAGTTGAGCCACGGGTGCGTTTTTTAACTACTTGATTATTATAGCAAATCAACTTTGCGAATGCAAGAATAAACTCATAATTAAACAAAAAAAACCGAAATTATTCAGTTTTTTTATTCTAAAAGTAGCTGTGCGAATTAACGACTAAAGGTATTCCATGACAGTAAGAGAGCAGCCAATATAAAAATACTCAGTAATAAAATAAAATCATTTTTCGACCATTTGAGCTGACGATATTTACTGCGCCCATCGCCTCCTTGATAGCCTCGTGACTCCATGGCAACTGCTAAATCTTCTGCACGTCGGAAGCTCGAAACAAAGAGCGGAATCAATATCGGGATAATCGAGCGGACTTTTTGCAAGAGATTCCCTTCACCAAAATCCATACCTCTTGCCTTTTGGGCATTCATAATCATGGTTGTATCGTCCATCAATGTTGGAATAAAGCGAAGTGAAATCGAAAGCATAAGTCCTAATTCATGTACCGGTACCTTGATTTTCTTCAAAGGTGCTAAACCAGTTTCAATACCATCTGCCAAGGTTAGCGGCGGCGTGGTCAATGTGAGTACTGTTGACATAAAGATAATTAACACAAAGCGGAAGAAAATATAGAGTGCGTTAATTAAGCTCTCTGTTGATATTTTCAATATCCAAAATTGAAAAATAATATGTTCTCCAGGTGTAAACAGCATCTGAAAAATAACTGTAAATAAAATCAAGCCAATCATCGGTCTTAGACCTTTAAGGAAATAAGAAATAGAAATTCCTGATAAAAGGACACCAGCAAAAGTGTAAAGAATTAAGAGTAAATAGCCTAACCAGTCATGTGCAAAGAAAATCACGATAACAAAAATAAACATGACTAAAAGTTTGCTTCGAGGATCCAGACGATGAATCAGCGAATTTCCAGGGATGTAACGTCCCATAAGCATATTTTGCATTCTACTTTTTCGCCTCCTTCAGCATTTGAATCAACTCTTGACGTTTGATAGGCAAGCGGTCAAAGACCACACCTCGCTGCTCTAACTTGACAGCAAATTCCGTTGTTTTAGGTACACCAAGCTCATGCTGCATCAAAAATTCAACATTTTGAAAAACGTCTTGAGGACTACCTGATGAAATAACACGTCCTTTTTCTAAGAGATACACCTTGTCTGCATATTCGGCCACATCATCCATATTATGTGTGACCAAAACAACTGTCTGTCCTTCTTGATGCAGGTGACTAAAGAGCTCCATCATCTCGATACGGGCTTTGGGATCCAATCCAGCAGTGGGTTCATCAAGAACTAAAACTTTAGGTTCCATTGCTAAAATTCCCGCAATGGCAACACGGCGCATTTGTCCACCTGATAATTCAAAAGGCGATTTTTCAAAGTTTTTTTCTGCTAGACCGACAAGCTCGAGCTTTTCACGCGCAATTTTAAGCGCCTCTTCTTGCGAAACACCAAAGTTTTGTGGACCAAAAGCAACATCCTTCAAAACCGTTTCTTCAAAAAGCTGACTTTCAGGAAACTGGAAAACAACCCCCACCTTTTTACGTGCTGGCTTGATTTCTTTTTGTTTACTGCTGGCCTGAATGACAATATCATCAATATTGACCTTACCTTCTGTAGGTTGCAACAGGCCATTAAGATGTTGTAATAGTGTTGATTTCCCTGAACCTGTATGGCCAATAAGGGCAGTATAACTTCCTTCTGCCACCTCTAAATTGATGTCAAAGAGCGCTCGACTCGCAAAGGGAGTATTCGGTTGGTAAGTGAAATTTACCTTATCAAATTTAATCATTTTCTCAGTCTTTCTGCTAAGAGTTCTGCCAGTTCTTCTTCATTTAAATATTTTTCTGGCAAGTTAAAGTCCGCTCGTAAATCCTCGGCTAAGTTCGATGTGAAAGGCATATCTAAACCAATATTAATCATATCCTCACCAGAACCAAAAAGTTCCTCTGGCTTGGCGGATTTGATAATTTTACCCGCACGCATGACCAATACACGATCAGACAGGGTAGCTTCATCAAGGTCATGAGTAATCGAGAGCACTGTAAGATTATATTCTGCCTTAATTTCACGGATAACGCGCATGATTTCAGCACGTCCTGTCGGATCAAGCATGGAAGTTGCCTCATCAAGAATAATAATTTCTGGACGCAATGCGATAATCCCTGCAATAGCAACACGCTGTTTTTGTCCACCAGATAATCGTGCAGGTTCCTTGCCTTTGAACTCTAGCATATTGACTTGTTTTAAAGCCTGGTCCACACGCAAAATCATCTCTTCACGAGGAATACCCTGATTTTCCATTCCAAATGCGACGTCGTCCTCAACAGTTGCTCCAACAAATTGATTATCAGGGTTTTGGAAAACCATTCCTATTTTTTGACGAAGTGCCCAAACGTTCTCCGAACTTAAAATTTGTCCGTCAATTTTTATATTTCCAGATACATTTTCAAGTAAACCGTCAATAGCACGAGCTGTGGTTGACTTTCCTGAACCATTTTGACCAATGATAGAAACCCACTCTCCTGCTTGGACAGCAAAAGATACCCCATCTAAAGTGGGCGCTTCTTGATCTTCTTCATATTTGAAAGTTAGATTTTCTACTTCGAGGATTTTATTCATAAAACTAATTATACCAAATGACTTGCATTTTCGCTATCTCTCATTTTTGCAAAAAAGCCCTGATGTCAGGGCTTAAACATTTTTGCAAAATCAACTTCCTCTTCAGTAACTTTGAAGTCCTTCAGAGCCGATTTTAAGGCAAGATTTTTTGCTTTCTTGGGTAGCTGGTACTTTTCTTCAGAATTGTTCGTAGAAGGATTAGCCAACTTTTGTTGCGGACTTTTTTTTCTTGGCATTTTTGGCTTCATAGTTTTTTCGGACAATTTTATTTCCGGAAAGGCAAGCTTAAGCTTTTCAATAATCTTTTCTACACCGAAATTACTGCCTATCCAGAAAGGTGTATCACTCGCTTTTGCTGCTTCTTTTGCAAATCGAACTGAAGCATGAGCGACATTGAGGTTCCGAATCATCACAAAGTCAGCTTGCGCCACTAATTGGTCAATTTCGGAACGCCTAGGTTTTTTCTTGTCAAAACCGAGAAAGCCAATTTCTACAGCTGCTAATCCTTCACGTAAGTCATGCCAATAGCCTGATTCACAAATTACTAACACAGTTTTCATATTAGCTTTTCCTTATGAATTTGTTCTACAGCTGCTTTACCGTCATTAAGTTTTTCCCAGATGACTACTCGATGCTCAGCGAGGGATTTTTTCACATCAATAATTCGTTGATTTGAAGAGCCTCTAAATTGGAGCAATAAGTTTTTCTTACTGAGTTTAAAGCGACCGTCAACAAGTATATCAATATTTCGCAAAAGCTCAAGTTTGGTTTCATCCTCTTGTAGAAGCTCTTCCCAAGTATAACCCGTCCAAGACCAAATATCCTTTTCAGGAAGTTCTGCGCGTATACGTTTGACCAGCGGTAAAGCAACGCCAGTATTGAGGAAAGGCTCACCACCAAGTAATGTCAATCCCTGAACATAAGACTGGCTCAAGTCAGCCATGATTCTTTCTTCTAATTCTTTTGTATATGGACTACCGTAACGGAAATTCCAAGTTGCTTGATTATAGCATCCTTCGCAGTGGAATTTACAGCCGGATAAGTAAAGCGAGCAACGTACACCTTCACCATCAACAAAATTGAAAGGCTTATAATCTGAAACATAGCCCTGTTCCAAATCCGCAGCAAGCCACTCTTGTGGTTTTGGATTATTCATCTGCCATTACTCCTATCTCTATTTTATCTAAAATTTCACAATTCATCCTCTTAATCACAATGAAGAGGATATCATGCAGACAAGCCTGATAAAGCTTGACGTTCCTCATTAGACCCTTTAGGGCAATGAGAGTAGCGTATCAAAAAATGAGCAATTTCTTCCGAAACTACTCATTCTATTATACTACTTTTTAGACTAAATCATTTGATTTTTTTTGCTCACGACGCGCAATAAATGGAAGGAGCATTCCTAAAAGAATCAAGACAACTGGTGTCAAAATGTTCGAAGTCAATTGGAACCACCAAGCCGAAGGGTCGGCAGCAAAATCTACTTTTGGTACCATACCAAGGACACATGCTACTAAAGTGAACAAGAAACACCAGATACCAGCAAACATCGCCAAGCGTTTTTGCTTGATAAATTTGTATTCAGAAGTAAAGTGTTTGATCGCACGATTAAGCATGATAAAGGCGAAGAATACCCACATGTAGCGCATTGGCATCACCACTGAGTTTAAGTTTGTCAGCCATTTGACCAATTCGTTCATGTTTCCTATTCCAAGCAAAGGCATCAAAATAACGATACTTACCAAAATTCCTGTCAATACGAAACCATTGATCAGTGTTCCTTTGGCAGTCGTTTTACGTAGCCAAGCTGGAACAAATTGTGGATCTGCATCCGCAAGCAAAATACGCAATGGCGCATCTATTGAAAAGGCAAGCGCAGCAATTTGACCGATACCTTGTGTAAAGGCATAAACATACATCAGGCTATTGCCAATACCATAGTGTTCGCCAAGCATTTGAAAGGCAGCATAGGCACCATTGGCCATGAGGTCATCAGGCAAGTTACCACTTGTAAAGAGCATACCCATCGCAACTGAGCCAAGAACGGCACAGACACCGACCATTGCAGCAAGCATAAACATTGCTTTTGGAAACTCACGTGCAGGACTCTTCATTTGGTTGACATAAGGTGAAATTTTTTCTGCACCACCAACCGCAAAGACTAGCATAGAGATTGTTGTGAAGTAACTGAAGTCGAATTTAGGGATATATGTGTTGATATTTCCCATATCTGGCGTTGCGATTGCAAAGTCTTTTGCAATAAAAGGAACGCTGACAGCCATCACGATAAAGAGCAAGCTCATGACAAACATTGCTGTTCCTGCAAGTCCCCCAATAACTTTAAGCGTGTTTAAGCCTTTTGTTGCGAGCCAGAGGAAGAGAAGGAAAATAATCAATGAAATGATGGCAACCATCGGAACAGACATCAAACTTACAAGTTGTCCATCTCCACGACCAATCCAACCAAAGGCAATCAAAATAGCTTGAGGTTTTTGGGCCAGATAAGGGATATGCACAACCCAATATGTCCAGGCTGCATAATAGGCAAGACGTTTTGTTGAAGTTTGTTCAACCCACGAACTTACGCCTCCTTTACTGTCTTTAAAAGTTGAGCCTAACTGCCCAACAATAAGTGCATAAGGTACAAAGTAAAGCGCCAAAATCAAAATCCATGAGGTAACAACTGTGATCCCTTGCTGGGCGAAGTTATTGACCACATTTCCCATGCCCCAAACCATGTTGAAGGCGATAAATGCGACGGTAAACCATCTAATTTTTTTAGTGTCCATATTACTCCTTAAAATTTTTTATCACTCTGCGGACAAGACAAAGTAATTTTTTACGCGCCTTTTACAAATGTAAAAAAGCGGTTGCATTAAAATTATAAAATAAAACTTAAACACTGTCAATATTATTCTTGAATTTTCACTAAAATTTTAAATTTGTCCCTGCTTTTTTATCTTTTCATAAAAAAAATGAATCCTAAGATTCACTTTTTACTTTATTTTACAAACTTGCTCTTTGCATGATCTACAACTTCACTGTCAATGCTCTCGCCATCTTCAAGAACACCTACAGAGCCATTCATATGTTTGACACGCGCTGATATTTCTTTATGACGACCATGAACCATAGGGCGAGCTTGAGGGTTACCTAGGTACCCACATGTTCGTTTTACCACATCACATGTTTGTGGGTTAGCATTGTCACATTGGGGACATTTAAAGCCACGCTCAGTCGCAGTAAAGTCTCCTTCGAAACCACACTCATAACAATGGTCAATCGGTGCATTTGTTCCCAAATAGCCGATACGATCATAAGCAAAGTCCCAAACGGCTTCAAGTGCACGAGGATTTTGTTGAATCATTGGATATTCCGCATAGTGGATAAAACCTCCGTTGGCATAAACGGGATAATCTTTTTCAAATTCCAATTTTTCAAATGGAGTTGGATTTTTACGCACATCATAATGGAAGCTGTTCGTATAGTAATCTTTATCGGTGATATCCGCAACAGAACCAAATTTCTCCTTATCCATACGACAGAAACGGTCTGTCAGACTTTCACTTGGTGTAGAGTAAACAGAGAAATGATAACCGGTTTCTTTACTCCAGTCTTTACAATCTTGGTTCATACGTTTTACGATTTCCAAAGTAAAGTCTTTTGCTTCCTTGTTATTTTCCCACGTTGGTCCATAGAAACTTGTTGCAACTTCATAAAGGCCGATATAGCCAAGGGAAACTGTTGCACGTTCATTTTTATAAAGCTCATCGACTGAATCTTCAGCTTTCAAGCGACCCAAGGCCCCATTCATAAAGAGTATAGGGGCATTTTTGGGTTGGGCTTCTTTTGTACGGTTAACACGGAAAACCAAAGCATCCTTAGCAATGGCAATGCGTTCATTAAAAATTTCCCAGAACTTTTCTTTATCGCCTGCCGCTTCAAGTGCAATACGTGGAAGGTTTACCGTTACTACTCCGAGGTTATTACGGCCCGCAGTTACTTCATTGCCCTTTTCATCTTTCCAACCATGAAGGAAGCTACGGCATCCCATACTTGCTTTAAATGAACCTGTTAACTCGACAATCTTGTCATAAGACAAGATATCTGGATACATACGCTTTGTGGCACACTCTAGTGCCAAGTTTTTAATGTCATAGTTTGGCGTACCGACTTCAAGATTCAAACCACGCTTCAAGGTGAAAATTAATTTAGGGAAAATAGCTGTACGATGCTCTTTTCCTAAACCTCCGATACGGACTTTCAGGATAGCTTTTTGGATTTCACGTGCATACCAGTCTTCTCCTAAACCAAAACCAACTGTAACAAAAGGTGTTTGCCCATTTGAAGTAAAAAGCGTATTGATTTCATATTCCAAAGATTGCATCGCATCATAGATATCTTTTTTAGTTTTTGCTTGAGCATAGGCTTCGCGTTTTTCCGGTTGCTCAATCCACTCTTCCGCATCTTTTAAATGCTTCGCATAGTTTAATTTTGCATAAGGTGCTAAAATTTCATCAGCACGGTCAAATGAACAGCCGCCGTATTGTGAGCTAGCTACATTTGCAATAATTTGTGAAGCTTGAGCAGTTGCTGTTTGAATGGACTTAGGTGAATCTACTTGAGCATTCCCTAATTTAAAGCCATTTTCAAACATATTTTTAAAGTCAATCAAACAACAATTTGACATCGTTGTGAAGGGAGAATAATCTAAGTCATGATAATGAATTTCCCCTTTTTGGTGGGCATTCGCTACATGAGGAGGGAGCATCTTTAAACCAATGGCTTTAGAAACAGCACCTGCAGTTAAATCACGCTGTGTATTGAAAACATCGCTATCCTTGTTGGCATTCTCATTGACAACCGTTTGGTCCTTGTTGATCAATTTTTCGATGGTAAAGTTAATGTCTGTTGCCTTACTTCTTTCAAGATCACGTTGTGTGCGATAAGTTGTGTAAACTTCCGCCCACTTTGTTTCACCAAGTTCCATCAACAGATGTTCCACAATACTTTGAATTTCATAAATCTTAACATTATCCGTAAAACGTGTGAATATTTCGTGCACTACACGATCGCAGATTTCTGCTATACGCTCCTCTGAAGCCGGAGGTAGTATTTCATCCCCAGCTTTTTGCAACGCCTCAAAAATTTTGCTGCTGTCAAACTTTACGGAGCGACCATCACGCTTAATCACACTGATTTCTCGATCTGTTACAACAGTGCTTTCCTCAACCATTTTCATTGTTTCGTTCCCCCATTTTTTAATTCCTTGTGCTTCTATTCTATCAAATAAATTTTTCTTTTTCCACTATATCTAGTATCATTTTTTATGAAAACAAAAGAAAGCACACTATATATAGTGTTGAGGCCAAAAATAAAAAAAGAGCTATTTTTGCTCTTTTTAGTCATTAATCACATTAATTTGACAAGATTTCATTGTTTCTAAAGCTGCACGATGACTTTCTGGAGTTACACCCGCACAACATGAGGCATCAACAGTAATTTTTACTTCTGGAGCAAATGACTTAATCAATAAAGCATTTGAAACCACACATATATCCGTACAGATACCAATGAGTTCCACTTGCTCCACATTCTCATTGCGGATATATTCTGCAAGCTCTACTGAACCAAAGATATTTTTTTCGAACACACGTTGAAAGCCAACTTGTGCTTCCTTACGTATTTCCCAACCCTGAGTACCTTTTTGACAGTGAATTACTGGCAAGTTTTGTCCTTCTTGAGTTGTTAGGTAATCTTCAAAGTGTGTATCTTGTGTAGCCAGTCGTTCACTTTCAGCGTAAGACACCAACTTCTCAATAACCCTTGGAACAATAGCTTGCGCTTCTTTTGTGCCCAAAGAACCATCTATAAAATCATTTTGAAAGTCAATCAATACCAGTAATTTTTTCATAAGCAAATTATAGCAAATTTACTTTAAAAAGCAAATACTGATAAAAAATAAGCTCTCCTTCCAGCTCCAAAAGAAAAACTCCATACTCGGAGTTTTTTTCTATATTAACGATGGTACTTCTTGTCTAGATGGTTGTATACAGGAAGACCAATTAAAGTAAAGACAACACCAACCAAGGCTGGAACTTGGTTACTCATATAGTCTGAACTAATCAAGGTCATGACTAAGATGAAGACACCACCAATGATTGCAATAATTGGAATAACTGGATAAAGTGGTACTTTATATGGACGGACTAATTCTGGTTCGCGCTTACGTAAGATAAAGACCGTTATGAAAACCATAGTGTAGAAAATCCAAATTACAAAGACCAACATATTTGTTAAGAAGTCAAAAGCATCGCTTGAAAGCATTGTTACAACTAACATGATTGCTGCAATTGCAACTTGCAGAATACCTGAGTTTACGGGCACGCCGCTCGCTGAGAGCTTTTTAAACGTTCTCCAGAAAGGGAAAGATTTCTCTGTTGCCAAAGCGTATGATGCACGCATTCCTGTCATTGAATAACCATTAATTGTACCGTAAACAGAAATTAAGATACCAATTGTGACAAGTTTACCTCCCATACCACCAAAAATTGTATTGGCAACAATAGCAGGGAGATTCGGATCATTTTCCATCAAGGTTGGAATACCTAAAGTACGAATATAAGCTGCATTGATAAAGACATATACAAACATGATAGCAACAATACCAAGAATAATCGCACGAGGCAAATGTTTAGCAGGGTTTTTCATTTCACCGGCAATATTACCAGCATAAATCCAACCGTCATAGGCAAACATAGTTGCTAAAAGACCTGAACCAATTGCAGACGCCAAGGATAGATTTTCTCCTGCTGTAATAGGAAGCAATTGGAAATCAACACCACCAGGACGAAGTAACCCAACAACAACAATCAAGGCAATCGGAATTAACTTAATCACTGTTGTAACGGACTGAAGGCCTCCCGCAGCTTTAGAACTAATGAAGTTAATTAAGGTAACTGTAATTGCTGCAATTACACCGACTATTGCAGTGTTAGCTGCGCTCACATTCATCCCAAACAAATTTAAAAATTGTGTACCAAATACAACAGAGAGTGCTGCAATATTTGCAGGGAAGTAGATAATAGACTGTGCCCAACCTAAGAGAAATGACCAACGTTTACCAAAACCACGTTGAATATAGCGAATCATCCCACCTGTTTCAGGGATAGCAGCAGCAAGTTCTGCAGCAGTTAATCCCCCACAAATTGAAATGATACCACCAAGTATCCAAACCAATATGTGCAATCCTGGTTGGCCTGTGAGTTCCGCAACTCGTCCGGCCTTGAAGAATACACCTGCACCAATAACCGTACCCATTACTGTTGTAAGGGCAGGGAAGAAACCAAGCGTTCGCTTCATTTCATTTTTTTGTTCCATAAGAGCTCCTCTTTCAAAGATAAATTTTTGATAAGATTAATAATAACAATGCTGACTCCTAACATCAGCATTAGAGAGTAATCTTGTAACCGATTACTCTCTTATTTTAACATAATTTTAGATTTTGTGATGGGATGAACTTAGTTTTTAGCCTTTTAATTTTTCTGTAAGTTTTTCAAGCATTTCTTTCGTCATTGCATCTAAATCATATTTAGGATTGAAGCCCCATTCTTCTTTGGCACAAGTTGCATCGATAGAGTTTGGCCAGCTGTCTGCAATACCTTGACGGACTGGATCTACATCATAATCCATTGTAAAGTCTGGCATGAATTTTTTGATTGATGCAGCAATTTCTTCAGGCTCAAAACTCATCGCAGTAATATTAAAAGCGTTACGGTTTACTAATTTGTCTGCAGGGGCATTCATCAAGTCAACAATAGCATCGATAGCATCAGGCATGTACATCATATCCATCTTTGTTCCTTCAGCGATAAAGCTTGAGTAATGACCATTTTTAATTGCCTCGTAATAAATATCTACAGCATAGTCTGTCGTTCCTCCACCAGGCAATGTTTTATAAGAAATCAAACCTGGGAAACGTACACCACGTGTATCAACACCAAATTTAGTGTAGTAGTAATCACAAAGCAATTCCATAGAAACTTTAGTCACACCGTACATTGTATTTGGACGTTGAATAGTTACTTGAGGTGTGTTGTCCATTGGAGTGCTTGGTCCAAAGGCAGCAATAGATGATGGTGAGAAGTATTGGAGGTTAAGTTCACGCGCTGTTTCTAAGGCATTAACCAAGCCACCCATATTCAAATTCCAAGCAAATTGTGGTTTTGCTTCTGCAACAGCTGAAAGAAGTGAAGCCAAGTGGATAATTGTATCCACACCATTATCTTTAGCAATTGCCATCATTTTGTCACGGTCCATGACGTCCAAAATTTCAAAATGGCCGTCAGTCACAACTGGATTACCTTCAACTTCACGTACATCTGTTGCGATAACATTATCAACCCCAAGATCTTTCCGAAGACGTTCTGTTAATTCTGATCCGATTTGTCCGAGTGCGCCTGTGATGAGTACTTTTTTCATTATATTTTCTCCAATATATTTGTTGTATACTTACTTGTAATAGAAAGTTTTTATTGCCCCAAGAAATTAAATCAAGCCGATCTCTTTACCTACTTTGGCAAAAACAGCAACAGCTTCATCTAACATTTCTTTCGTATGCGCTGCTGTAGGCATCGCACGTACACGTCCTGTTCCAAGTGGTACAGTTGGGAAGACGATAGGTTTAACATAGACGCCATTTTCAATCAATTTCTTAGAAAACTCTTGTGTTTTTGCTTCATCTCCAAGAATCACTGGTGTGATTGGTGTTTCAGATACACCTGTATCAAAGCCGGCTTTTTGTAATTCTTCTTTGAAGTATTTTGCGTTGTCCCAAAGTGTTTCGACATATTCTGGATGATCATGCATTAAGACAAAGGCTTCTTTTGCTGCTGCTGCTGCACCCGGTGTCAATGAAGTTGAGAAAAGGAAAGGACGTCCTTGTGATTTAAGCCAATCAACCAAAAGTTTTGATCCCGCTACATATCCGCCTACTACACCAATCGCTTTTGAAAGAGTACCGATTTGGAAGTCAATCTTATCTTGCAAGCCAAAATGTTTTACTGTACCGGCTCCGCCGCCCATAACACCAGAACCATGCGCATCATCAACATAAGTAATCAAATCATATTTTTCAGCGATTTCAACAATTTCTGGCAATTTAGCAACGTCCCCATCCATTGAGAACACACCGTCTGTGATGTACATTACTTTATTGTATTCACCAGACTCAGTCGCTTCTTTTGCTTTTGCTTCAAGGTCAGCCATATCTTGATGCTTAACACGGATAATTTTAGCACCTGAGAGACGACATCCGTCAATAATTGAGGCATGGTTTAGTTCATCTGAAAGAATCGCATCACCTTTTTTCATTACGGCGCTAATCGCTCCCATATTACAATTGAAACCTGATTGAAACGCAATCGCGGCTTCTGTGCCTTTAAATTCAGCGATTGTTTTTTCCAATTCAATGTGTATATCTAAAGTGCCGTTGATAGTACGTACTGCACCAGCTCCAGCTCCATATTTATCTGTTGCATCTTTTGTTGCTTGAATTAATTCAGGACGTGTCGCAAATCCCAAATAGTTATTTGAAGCAAGGTTAATCATCTTGTTGCCCGCAACTGTAATTTCAGGACCATTAGCGCTATCTAAAACGTCAATTGTGTTGAGCAAACCCTTTTGTTTAAGGTCTCCAAGCCCATTTTCGAGGAACTGTGTTAAAACTTTTGAAGTCATTCTATAACCTTCTTTCAATTTTTAGTTACACACTTTGTAACCGTTTACAGTAAGTTTAACACTTTTTTTTTACTCCTGCAAGGATTTTTTGCACTTTGATTAAACTTTAATTTAAATTACATGTCTTTGTGAATTTCGTGATGTCAGAGTAAATTATCTCACGATTAAAAAAAGACTGAACTATACAAAAAAAGACTTTGAAATTCAAAGTCTTTTTTTGTAAGAATTATTGATCGTTGTCATTGGCAATGAGAAAATGATCCACAACATCTTCAATACGGGCCAAGTCAACATTCCCTCCTGAAACGATAGAAACAACTTTTTTGCCTTTCACATAATCATCAACTTTACCTGAGAGAATAGCTGCTGTTGCAAGAGCGCCAGCACCTTCCACCACGATTTTCGTACGTTGAATCAAATCTTTAATGGCTAATTCGATTTCTGCTTCTGTTACAAGAACCATATTATCAACGATTTGATTGACTACTTCAAAAGTCAATTCACCTGGATAAGCCACATGACAGCCATCTGCAATCGTTGGTGCTTCATCATGGTGCACTTTCTTACGTTCTCTAAAAGATGCAGTCATACCATGGCAATTTTCAGCTTGCACACCAATAACTTGGATATTAGGGTTAAAAGATTTCAAGGCAACCGCAACACCTGAAATCAAACCACCACCGCCTACTGGCACCAATACTGTGTCAACATCCCACAGATGATCTAAGATTTCTAGACCGATTGTTCCTTGTCCAGCCATTACTTCTGCATCATCATATGGAGGAATATACGTAATATTATTTTCCTTAGCATAAGCTTCACAAAAGGCCTTTGAGTCATCAAACTGTTCACCTTCAAGCATTACTTCTGCACCATAGCCACGTGTGGCATCAACCTTAGCTTGAGGTGCACCTTTTGGCATAACAATAATGCTCTTAATACCGAGAAGTTTTGAAGTTAAAGCCACACCTTGAGCATGGTTCCCTGCTGAACACGCAATCACTCCACGATCTTTCTCTTCTTGAGATAATTGAGCAATCTTATTGAAAGCGCCACGGAACTTGAATGAGCCTGTTAATTGCATATTTTCAAGTTTCAAGTAAACTTCGCCACCTGTTTTAGCAGTCAAGAACATTGACTGAATCAAGGGTGTTTCACGTGCATATTGTTTAACAGTGTTTTGAGCTTTTTTAATATCTTTAATTGTAATTGGCAGATTTGCTAAATTTGGCATAATTCTTTTTCCTTATATTTCTTTTTAGAGTTCCGTATAAGTGACATCAATTGAATCAGCAAGTGCTTTAGAAACAACTTTTCCTTTATAAACACTCAACCCAGATAAGAGTTCTTTTGATTTCAGCGCCTCATCTAATCCTTTGACTGAAATATCCTTAAGGAAAGAGATATTGCCCTGAGCCAAAGCAATTGTTGCTGTACGAGGTGTTGCTCCTGGCATATTTGGCACAGCGTAATGAATTATGCCGTGTTTGATGAAGACTGGATCCGCATGGTTTGTTGCATGATCGATTGTTTCAACAGTTCCTCCTTGGTCAATAGCGATGTCCACGATAACAGAACCTGGTTTCATAGATTTAACCATATATTCTTTGACTAATTTTGGTGGTTTAGCGCCAGGGATTAAGATTGTTGAGATAAAGACATCTGCAAGTTTAATATTTTCTTCCAATGCTTCTGTTGTTGATTTAACGATTTCAACTGTTTTTCCTGCATAGCGTTCTTTAAGTTGGGCGATACGCGCATCACCAAGTTCAATGATAATAACCTTACATCCCAAAGCAACAGCCATATCGGCAGCATTTTCTGCAGCATTACCTCCACCGAAGATAACAACTGTACCAGCCTCGATACCTTCAATACCAGGAAGAAGAATTCCTTCCCCTTCATGTTGTTTTTCAAGATAATATTGCCCAATATTAACTGCACGACGTCCCGCAATAGCTGACATTGGTTTAAGCAACTCAAGCACACCATTGATTGAGATATTTTCACCGGAAATAGCTGTTACACCGACTTCCATCATTTTTTCCACACAAGCTTTATTGGCTGCCAAGTGTAAGAATCCCCAAATAATTTGGCCTGGTTTGAAATATTTATATTCAGATTCCATTGGTTCTTTGACTTTAACAATCAGCTCTGCTTCCCAAGCAGTTTCTGTATCGACGATTTGTCCTCCAGCCGCTTCATAAAGGTCATTTGTAAAACCACAACCTGCACCAGCATTACTATCGACAAGTACTTCATTACCTGCTTCAACGAGAATTTTTACGTTTTCTGGAGTCATCCCTACACGCGCTTCACCTTGTTTGGGGTCTTTAATTACACCAATTTTCATTTTGTTTCTCCTTTGTGAATTCTTTATCAATTAAATGATAGCACTTTCATATTCATTTAGCAATTATTATTGTGAAATAAAACACTTTTTTAACGTTTTATTATTCTTCCTGTCTATATTCTGTCAATTATAAAAAAAGACACTCAAATCTTACAATTTGAATGTCCTTAAATTTATTTTAGTGGTCCACTTCGTCTGGATTGCGTGCCAGACCTGCTTTCCCATGAAGGCTGTCAATAAAGGTGATATCTTCTTCGGTCAAATCAAAATCAAAAATATCCGCATTTTCTTTAATACGGCTTGCCGTCACAGACTTAGGTAAAGGAAGATAACCTTTGTGTAAACTCCAACGTAAAACGACTTGGGCAACTGTTTTACCATATTTATCTGCAATATCCGTCAATTCAGTAACCGCAAAAATTTTACCTGTGCCAAGTGGGCTATAAGCTTCTGTCAAAATATCGTGTGCTTTATTGAAAGCTACAACCTCTTCTTGCTGATCCGAAGGATTAACCATAATTTGGTTGACAACAGGTTTAATTTCAGCAACTTCCAGTAAAGGTTCTAAGTGACGTGGATGGAAGTTAGACACCCCGATAGCTCGAACTTTTTTGTCCCGTACGCCTTCTTCCATTGCTTTCCAAACCGCAGCATTACGCTCGGCAAAGTTTGGTCGAAACGCTTTTGGATTTGGCCAGTGAATAAGATAAAGGTCCACGTAGTCTAAACCTAGTTTTTCCAAGCTTTCATCTAGTGCTGCTCGGGCATCTTCTGTTGTACCAACAGCCCAAAGCTTCGTTGTAATAAACAAGTCTTCGCGAGCAATTCCACTGTCTTTAATCGCGCGTCCCACTGACTCTTCATTGCCATAGACAGCTGCTGTATCAATATGACGATAGCCAACTTCTAAGGCCGTTTTTACAGCTTGATATGCTTCTTCACCATCTTTAGATTGCCATGTTCCAAAACCAACTTTTGGAATTGTCATACCATTTTCGAGAGTGTAAGTTTCTGTAAGTGACATAATTTCTCCTTTTCTTTACTTTCTAGCTTCATTCTATCACTTTACGAGGTCAGACAAAAAAATTTTGGTTCAAAAAATGGTAAAATAGAAGAATACTAAGAATACTGGAGGTAGAAAATATGGCTGAAGTAGAATCATTCCAGCTCGATCACACAAAAGTTTTAGCACCTTACGTGCGCCTAATTGGGACAGAGACTGGTCCTAAAGGTGACATCATCACCAACTTTGATGTCCGTTTTGTGCAACCTAATCACGGTGAAATCCCGACAAGTGGGCTACATACTATCGAACACTCAATGGCAAGTTTGATTCGTGACCGTATTGATGGCATGATTGACTTTTCTCCTTTTGGATGTCGTACTGGCTTCCATATGATTATGTGGGGCGAACCAACTGCTGAGGAGATTGCTAAAGTGATCACTTCATCTTTGGAAGAGCTCGCAGGAGACAGTTTCACTTGGGATAATGTCCCAGGGGTTGCCGAAAAAGAATGTGGAAATTATCGCGATCACTCATTATTTTCAGCAAAAGAATGGGCGAAGAAAATTTTAAGTGAAGGTATCTCCTCGGATGCTTTCGAACGTCGCCTTGTAAAATAGAGAGAAAGAGAACCATGGGAAAGTATCAATTAGATTATAAAGGGCAAGCCTCTGTCCAAAAATTCCACGAAAAAAATTCAAATAAAAAGACAGATAAATTGTCAAAAATCGAAGAATTAAAAAAACAACACCAAGCGAAAAAGAAAAAAGAGAAGAAAGCATGAAAAAGTTAAACATTGCTTATGTTGGTTTTGGGAAGTCCACCAATCGCTATCATATTCCTTATGTTAAAATCCGTGAGCACTTCAACATTGCGCGCATTGTCAACCGTAGCCTAGGCAAACGTCCTGAGCAAGCTATTCTTGAGGCTGAAGGAACTATTTTTTCAACAGACATCAATGATATTATTCAAGATGATTCAATTGATTTAGTCATTGTCGTCACTCCAGGTGCTGCACACTATGAAACCAGTAAAAAGCTTTTACTGGGTGGAAAAAACGTTATCTGTGACAAACCGCTAGTAGAAACGTTAGAACAAGCCGAAGAATTAGTTGGTATCGCTCAAGAAAAGAAGCTCTTCTTTATGCCTTTCCAAAACCGTCGTTTTGACAGTGATTTTTTGACAATCAAAAAAGTTTTGGATACGGGTTACCTAGGAGATTTGCTTGACATTACTGTCACTATGGATCACTATCGTCCAGCAGATGCAACTGCTGGTAAAAACTTTGATGGCGCCTGGTATGGCCATGGTGTACACATGGTTGACCAAATGGTTTCACTCTTTGGACAGCCAAAAGATGTACAATACGATATTCGTTCAACACGCGATTCAAATGCTGTAGATGATTACTTCTCTGTAAACTTGCTTTACACCGATTTCCGAGCAACAGTTCAAGCCACTGAACTGGCTGCACTCAAACGTCCCAAATGGGTGCTTTATGGTTCTAGAGGAACTTTAATTAAAGAAAACGTTGACCAACAGGAAAATGATTTGAAGGTGGGAATCTTCCCGGGAAGTGACGGTTTTGGGGCCGATGCACCGCAAGATTTTGCTCAATTGACATACTACAATCAAAATGGCGATCGCATTGAAAAGTCAATTCCTACGGTTTCAGGCGATTATGGTCGTGTCTATGATGCAGCTTATGAGTCACTCGTGAATGGAGCTGAAAAACTCGTTTCGGATGATCAAATTTTGACAGTTATTGAAACTTTAGAAAATGGCTTTAAATAAAAAGTCCTCTTTGAGGGCTTTTTCTATACCCTTCCATCCATAAAAATAGCAATCCATTTCCTGAAAGAACTGAAAGATAAAATGTTAAAATGACACTATGACTATTACATTTAAAAATGTCACTAAAAAATACGGAGACAAAGCCGTACTTTCAGATATCAACTTATCCATTGAAAGTCACGAGTTTTTTGTTCTCGCAGGCTCTTCTGGTGGCGGAAAAACAACATTACTCAAGATGGTTAACCGGCTCATCGAACCCAATGAAGGGCAGGTCCTCATTGATGATCAAGATATTCAAACAATTAACTTAAGAGACTTGCGTCTTCAAATAGGATATGTGCTTCAACAAATTGCGCTCTTTCCTAACATGACCGTTTTAGAAAATATTGGTATCATCCCGACAATGAAAGGTTGGAGCAAAAGAGAAACGCGTGAGCGCGTACTCGAACTCCTTCCTTTAGTGGGTCTAGATGCTGAAAAGTACCTTAACCGATACCCTCATGAACTTTCTGGAGGTGAAGCACAACGGATTGGTATTTTGCGTGCTATCGCCTGTAAACCAAAGATTATTTTAATGGACGAACCTTTCTCCGCTCTGGATCCTATCTCCCGTAAACAGCTACAGGAACTGGTCAAAGATTTGCAGAAAACCTTAAAAATCACAACGGTTTTTGTTACCCACGATATGTCTGAAGGAATGGCGATGGCTGACCGTATCGCAATTCTCAAAGACGGTGAACTTCAACAGGTGGGACGTCCCCAAGAAATTTTAAATGCCCCAGCAAATACTTTTGTGGCGGACTTCTTCACTGATTATCAGCAAGACTTGTCTCAATATAAATTAAAAAATCTTGAACAAGTCCTTGCAACTCATGATTTTTCGGAAGAAACGCCTTTGGGGGAAATCTTAAATAGTCTGGAGGACGATGCTCATGAATAATTTGATTTCTACCTTTCAACAGCAAGAGCACCAGTTTTGGCTTGCTCTTCTAGAGCATATCCAAATTTCCTTGGTTTCTCTTTTTATCGCTATTTTAATCGCTCTTCCCCTTGCTTTACTTTTAAGACGTTACCCCAAAATTGCTGAGCCAGTACTGCAACTTACCGGAATTTTCCAAACGATTCCAAGTTTGGCCTTACTTGGATTATTGATTCCTTTTATTGGGATTGGTTCTTTGCCAGCTATTGTCGCATTAGTTGTCTACGCTCTTTTTCCTATTATTCAAAACACCTATACCGGTCTTCAGCAAATTGATCAGTCTTTAATTGAAGCAGCAACTGCTTTTGGGATGAACCGACGAGAGCGCTTGATGAAGTTTGAGCTGATACTTGCTCTTCCCTTTATTATGGCTGGTATTCGTACAAGTGCTGTCATGATTATTGGGACAGCAACTTTAGCTGCACTTATTGGAGCAGGCGGACTCGGAAACTTCATCCTCTTGGGCATTAACTCCAATGATGTTAACCTTATCCTGATTGGAGCGATTTCTTCTGCTTTATTGGCCGTTATTTTCTCAACCTTACTCCGCTTCTTGGAAAAAGCAAAAATTCGTACCATTCTGATTAGCTTCTTTGCTGGTCTTTTACTCTTGCTAGGGTCGTATTATCAACCTCAATCCAATACTCATCCACAGATTACCATTGCTGGAAAGCTCGGAGCTGAGCCGACACTTTTGATAAATATGTACAAGGAAGTCATTGAAAAGAACAGTGATATCGAAGTCACACTCAAGTCCAACTTTGGAGACACAACCTTCCTTTACAATGCTTTAAAATCCAATAAAATTGATATTTATCCTGAATTTTCTGGAACAGTCTTAACGACATTCTTGAAAAAAAACACAACCTCCACCGACCCCAAAAAAGTTTACGAAGAGGCACGCACAGGTATTGCTAAACTTGATAACTTTGCCTATCTTACACCTATGGAGTTTCAAGATACTTATGCTTTAGCTGTGAAAAATAGCTACGCCCAGAAACATCACCTTAAAAATATTTCTGATCTCCAAGGGCTTCCTTCAGTTAAAGCTGGCTTTGACTTAGAATTCGCACACCGCCAAGATGGCTATATTGGCATTCAAAGTTTATATGGACTAAATTTTGATGTGAAGACAATGCAAACAAGTTTGATCTACAATGCCTTGAATAGTGACAGCATTGATTTAGCCCAAGTTTATTCCACAGACAGTCAAATCAAACAATATGAACTGACCGTCCTGAATGATGATAAAAATCTTTTCCCACCATATCAAGCAGCTCCTTTGATGAATAAAAATCTCCTTAAGAAATACCCCCAATTGGAGCAAATTTTAAACCGACTTTCAGGAAAAATTACCAATCAGGAAATGATTGATATGAATTACGCCGTCAATGTTGAGCAAAAAGATCCTGCTGCCGTGGCACATGACTTTTTAGTGAAACACAGTTTGATTTAAAGGTTGAGCTTAAGAACTCTTACATAAGGGTTCTTTTTATATATTTCATAAGCGAGCGCAAGAAATCAGCACCTGAAACTATGCTATAATGAAGTTATGAAAAAATATGATGTAATCGTTGTTGGAGCCGGACCTTCGGGTATGATGGCAGCAATAGCTGCTGCAGAAAATGGTGCACATACAGCTTTAATTGATAAGAACAAAAAAGTAGGAAAAAAACTGTTGATGACGGGAGGCGGACGATGTAACGTTACCAACAGCCATTCGGTGGACGAAATTATCACCCATGTCCCTGGAAATGGCCGTTTCTTGCACAGTGCTTTTGCTCAATTTTCAAACTTAGATATTATTGACTTCTTTGAAAAAAATGGTATTCCACTCAAGGAGGAAGACCATGGTCGAATGTTTCCTGTAACCGATAAATCTCGAACAATTGTTGAGGGCCTTTTCAGTAAAATAGAGGAGCTTCATGTGGACTATTTTCCAAACGCTGCTGTAACTGAACTCAATATAGAACATGGTGCTATTACAGGACTTGAAACAGAAACAGATAGCTTCACAGCCTCTTGTGTTGTCTTATCTACTGGCGGACGCGCCTATCCCTCGACAGGTTCCACTGGTGACGGTTATAAATTAACACGAAGTGCTGGTCATACAATCACAACACTTTATCCGACAGAATCCCCATTAATTTCTTCTGAAACATTTATTAGTGAGAAAACTTTACAAGGTATCTCTCTTCGAGATATCCGATTAAGTGTACTTAATGCTAAAGGGAAAATCATCATTGAACATCAAATGGACATGCTCTTCACGCACTTTGGTCTCAGTGGCCCTGCAGCACTTCGCTGTTCTAGCTTTATCAACCAAGAACTAGCTAAAGGCGCAGAAAGTGTGACTGTCCAGCTGGACAGCTTCCCTGACATATCTGTAGCACAACTCTTAAACGACTTGAAAAATACTGCGCGTGACAATGGCAAGGCTGTTAAAAATGCTTTTGCAGCGCTCACGCAGGAACGCTATTTACTTTTCTTACTGGATAAAGTTCAAATCGACGCAGATATACCTGCAAAGCAATTGACCGAAAAACAGTTGGAGAAATTTTCTCATATCCTTAAAGCATTTCCAATCCAAATCGATAAAACTTTTCCGATTGAAAAATCTTTTGTCACTGGTGGAGGCGTTCAGCTTAAAGAAATTAATCCAAAGACAATGGAAAGTAAATTAACAGCCGGTCTATATATGACTGGGGAATTGCTCGATATTAACGGTTATACGGGTGGCTATAATATCACTTGTGCTTTTGTGACTGGTCATGTAGCAGGTGCCCATGCTGCAGAAATGGCCTCTTATATGAAATACTGAACATACTTTATAAAAACATCTAAAAGTTAAGTTCATTCTTGCATTCTTTCTCGTGAAATGGTATTATATTAAAGTACCAATTCGCGGAAGTGGCGGAATTGGCAGACGCGCAGGATTAAGGATCCTGTGGCCTATCTTGGCTGTGCGGGTTCAAGTCCCGCCTTCCGCATCGTAAAAATACCGGTTTCTTTCCGGTATTTTTTTATATTTCTTATTTCAAATAAATACCTCCTCAGTAATACAAAATACTGGTTTACCAAGGCGCGAACATGGTATACTAATTTTATCTATTGGAGGACTTTATGCTATATCTACTTTTTTTTCTCGCTATTTCTGGGATAGGCTATTTGCTAATAAAATTTAAAGATCGCAGTATCTTGGGCGGGCTGCTTTTTGCTGCTGGGTTGATTCTCTCATTTTTCACCCTTTTAATTCTTGGACTCGTTTTCCTTGATAAAACCTCCTCTCATGGTTCAATGCTTGCTTTAGCAATTTTTTATTTGCTTCTCCCTCTCATCTTTTTAGCTGTATGCATCTATCTCATTTTCAATTCACAAACGATGCGTACTAAAGAAGGAAAAAGTTTAACTGCAAAGCTCTCCGCTGCCATGGGCTTAAATTTAATCATCAGTTTCCCTCTTTTTCTATTTTTAATCACAGGTATGTTCAAACTACCACTTTTTCTGGATATAATTTTGTTATTTATCCTCTTACTTGATTTAATACTGTCCTTCATCTTTATTGCTTACCTCTTTTATTCTTGGATGTACCAGATGCTGCCGCTTAAAAAGCATATTGACTATATTATTGTACTTGGATCTGGTATTTCTAGTGAAGACGTTCCACCGCTTCTTAAAAGCCGCTTGGACAAAGGGATTGAATATTTCTACAAAAATCCGAATGCGAAATTTGTTGTGAGTGGTGGGCAAGGTGCTGATGAGCCTGTTTCTGAAGCTTATGCTATGCGTAAATACCTCCTCTCTCAGCATATTCCTGAAAATATGATTATTTTAGAAGATCAATCAACTACAACTTATGAAAATATGCTTTTTTCAAAACAGCTTATTGAAGAAGATTGGCTCACAAGATTTGAGGGTGGCCACCCAGCGCCAAGTATTATCTTTTCAACCAATAATTATCATGTACTCCGTGCACGTTTATATGCCCGTAGAGTGCATCTTAAGGCTGAAGGGGTTGGTGCACCAACAGCACTTTATTTCTTACCCACAGCCCTCATACGTGAATACGTGGCCCTCTTATCACACAATAAAATATGGGTTATGAGCCTCATTGGTTTTGTTTTCTTCGCTTTATTATATAGCTTTTTACCAATATAAAAACACACGGTTAATGAATGACCGTGTGTTTTTGTTATACTACACCTACCAAGGCATAGCGTAAGATGTACAGAATAAGCAAATGTGCGGGATAAAAATAATAGAAAAGATCTCTTTGCCACTGTGCGCCATTACCGCCACGTTGACCATTGTAGAGGTAAACGAAAGGTAAAACAGTAATAATCATAAATTCATTTGAAAAACTGAGTACCTGGTAAAGCGTGCCTGCTGCACTGCCTGTAAAATAGCCCACCAAACTCCATATAAGCAAAAGAAGACTAAAAGTAATAATCCCTGCTGAAATTTTTGCCCATCTTCTTCGGAAAAAATAGAAAATGAGGACCAATACAAGCTCATATGGGCCACCCTCACTCAACAGGATAAGGGGCAAAAGTAATATAATGACTAAACTATATGAAAAGCACTTAAGCTTCGTCCCTTGATTTTTACGAATAATATCAATTGCCCAGATTAAAGCAAATAAGAGCGCCAGCGTCATGAAAATATTTTGACCTGCAAGAAGTAAAAATATATCAAATTGCCCATATGGGTCCTCAAAACTGCTCCGTGTCAGCAAGTTGAAGCTAATATTGATGGCATACATTAGTAGACCACCACCTAAAAGCCTTAAAAAATATTTTTTTCGACTTCTTGTATAGTGAAAGCCTTCGACCATCATAAAGACAAATAGTGGTGCGACAAATCTCCCTAAAAAGCCTATCCAAGTAGGTAAGCCCAAATAACTTCCAAGATAAATGTTAATATGGTCGATAACCATAAATACTATACCTATGATTTTTAAATCATAGCTAGAAAAAATTTTTTTCATACTCTGTTCTCCCTTATTTGTGAAACAGATTTTCTAGAAGAAACCAGCCTAGCTGAAGATAGTTAAGAATCAAGAAAACTGCTTCTACTGAGACGGCTTTTTTTAAAAAAACTGATACCTTTTTATTATAAAGGAGAAATTGTACATCCACTCTTACATTTCAGTAATTTATGGCTTATTAAAAAACTGCTGGAGCAACTTTCCAACAGTTTTTTCTTATTTTTTGATTTGAATAAACAAGACTTTCAAATAATCACCTTCCGGGAAAGAAGAAGCCACCTTGAAGTCGGCAGGCAAGTGCTCTTCCTGAAAAATATCAAATTTAACTTTTTTATTTTTCAGAGCCTGTTCTACCATTGTACGGAATTTCTCACGGCTAACATTCGCAGCATTTGTAGAGGCAATCAAAAGTCCTTCTTTATTTAAAATATCGATTGATTCTTGAACGAGTTCCCCATAATTCTTTGCCACCGAAAAAGTCTTCTTCTTGTTGCGAGCAAAGCTTGGTGGATCTAAAACCACAACATCATAACTTAATTCTTTTTTCTTGGAATAATTAAAATAGCCAAAAACATCCATAACATAGATACGTTGACTCTCTGGCTCAATGCCATTCATTGTAAATTGTTCTCGCGTTTTATCCAAAGAACGTTTGGCCAAATCTACTGAAGTTGTCTGGCTTGCTCCTCCAAACGCTGCTGCAACCGAAAAAGCGCCTGTATAACTAAACATATTAAGAAGAGTCTTACCGGCCACTAAACCATTTGCTAGAGTACCACGCACTTCTTTCTGATCTAAGAAAATCCCTGTCATCAGCCCTTCATTCATATATGTTGCATAGGTCACACCATTTTCCTTAACGGCCAATGGTTCTGGGGCAATTTCTCCGCCTATATGTCGCGTTTCAAAACTTAGTCCATCAAAACGAATTTTTTCATAAATTCCTTTGATTTCAGGATAAACAGAGCGAAAGGCAGCTATAATGTCTGTACTTTGCGTATAGATAAAAGGATTGTACCAGCTAAAAACAGCATAATCGGCATAATAATCAACAGTTATACCGCCTAAGCCATCGCCTTCACCATTAAAAATCCGGAAAGCTGTTGTTAGGTCATCTTGGAAAAAAGAAAGACGTGCGCGCTTAGCTTCCTCAAACTTCTTTTCATAGAAACGCTGATTTATATCCTCTGGGATTTGACTTAAAAGCCAACCAGCGCCTTTATTTTGCTTCGATAAATAGCCTCTTCCTAAAAAGTTTTCTTTTTCATCAACAAAGTCAATAAACCCATCTTCCTGTGGAGTAGACTTTAAATCTTCGGCAACAATTAAGGGAAAAGCGCGACGAAGCTTAAGTGCAGCCTGCTTTTTTACTGTGATTTTCTTCATAGTATTATTGTATCAAAAAAACAGACCAGGGTCTGTTTTTTATTGCATTATTTTTCTGTAAGAGCATCAAGTCCTGGAAGAACTTTACCTTCGAGAAGTTCCATAGAAGCACCACCACCTGTAGAGATCCATGAGAATTTATCTGCACGGCCAAGGTTGATTGCTGCAGCTGCTGAGTCACCACCACCGATGATTGATTTTACACCTGGTTGAGCAATGATGGCATCCATAACACCAATAGTACCTGCTTGGAAATCAGGGTTTTCAAAGACACCCATAGGACCGTTCCAAACAACTGTTTTAGCACCTTCAAGCTCTTTAGCAAAACGTTCAACTGATTTAGGACCAGCATCAAGGCCAAGGAAACCTGCATCGACTGCTTCACCTTCAGTATCTTTTACTTCAGTGTAACCAGCAAAAGCATTTGCTTCTTTTGAGTCTACTGGCAAGATAAGTTTACCGTCTGCTTTTTCAAGCAATTCTTTTGCCAAGTCAAGTTTGTCTTCTTCAACCAAAGAATCACCGATTTCGATACCTTGTGCTTTGAAGAATGTGTACGCCATACCACCACCGATGATAACTTTGTCTGCTTTACCAAGCAAGTTTTCAATAACACCGATTTTATCTGAAACTTTTGAACCACCAAGGATCGCTACGAATGGGCGAACTGGGTTTTCAACAGCTTCTTGGATGTAAGCAATTTCGTTTTCAAGCAAGAAACCAGCTACTGCTTTATCCACGTTAGCAGAAATACCTACGTTTGAAGCGTGCGCACGGTGAGCAGTACCAAATGCATCATTTACGAAGATACCGTCTCCAAGTGAAGCCCAGTATTTACCAAGTTCAGGGTCATTTTTAGATTCTTTTTTACCATCAACATCTTCAAAACGAGTGTTTTCAACAAGCAAGATATCGCCATCTTTTAATTCAGCAATAGCAGCTTCCAATTCAGCACCACGTGTAGTTCCTGGGAAGACCACTTCTTTGCCCAATTTTTCGCCCAAAGCTGCTGCTACTGGAGCAAGAGATTTACCAGCTTTATCTGCTTCTTCTTTAACACGACCAAGGTGAGAGAAGAGAATTGCACGTCCGCCTTGTTCAAGTACATACTTAATTGTTGGAAGAGCTGCAGTAATACGGTTATCATTAGTAATTACACCATCTTTAAGTGGGACATTGAAGTCCACACGAATAAGAACTTTTTTTCCTTTAAGATCTACATCTTTAACAGTCAATTTTGCCATTTTCTGGAAATCTCCTATAAATTTTTATTTAGTAATAAAGTAATTATATCACAATTTAGGCAAAACTTTCTCTCCAAGCATTATCAATAAACTCACTGCTGATCATACAATATTTTCGTTATTTTTTCTTTCAAACGATACTTTTCCATACGATGCAATTCATCGCCCGCGAGATAACTTTTCAGGAGCCGTCGGTAACGTAAACTTAAGTTTTCAAAAACTTCTTCTAGTAAACTTCCAGAAATCAGCGTATGTTCTGGACTGGCCGCTTTACCTTTTAAAGCATCCGAATATTCGTATATGTCTAAGCCAGTCCCACAATCAAAACCCCTTTTAAAAGCCCGCTCCCTTCTTTTAATATCAATAAGTCTCTGCTTATAGCGCACCTTAAAATGGCAAAATAAATTTCTTTGTGTCACACCGTCGCTAAGCAAGTCATATAATACCAAGCGCCCTTCCTGCTGATAGTCATCAATCGTCCAAAAATTTATCGGAATTAAACGACTGCTTTTCCACACAATATGTTGGACAGAATGAAATATTTCTTCCAGCTGCTCCATATCTAAATTATGCTCCATCCTTATATTTTTTTCTCCCCTCTAGAATAACTTCCAACTTATCGTAATTTATTATGTTCCCCCTTCCTTTTGTGATATGCCCTACTCCTATATAGTAGAATACCATAGCTTCAATTAAATACAATTATCAAATTATTTTTATTTTTTAAATTTCTAAAACATAATCGAAATTATGGACATTTTTTAAGTTACAGAATATAAATTGACATTTTATCAAAAAAACTAGAATATTAGCACGTATCTTTTCATCTTAGAGTAATAAATAACAATTCTCTGATATTTAACAAACAAACTTATTTGTCAATAAAATAACTAGGTCACTAACCTAGTTATTAATAAAAATTATATAAAAAAACCAAGAGTCATAAAACTCTTGGTTTAACTGATGCCGAGGACCGGTTTCGAACCGGTACGAAGGTTACCCTTCGCAGGATTTTAAGTCCTGTGCGTCTGCCAGTTCCGCCACCCCGGCAAAATATGGAAAATCCCCCACTAAGGGAGAACTAACAAAGCGAACGACGAGATTCGAACTCGCGACCCCAACCATGGCAAGGTTGTGTTCTACCCCTGAACTACGTTCGCAACGCTTAAAGAAAGAAAAACTTTCTAAATACCTCTAGCTGCACTACACTAGGTCCAACAGTTAAAGGAATGCCGACTACATGATTCGAACACGCGACCCTCTGATTACAAATCAGATGCTCTACCAACTGAGCTAAGTCGGCTATAAAAGAAATGCGGATGAAGGGACTTGAACCCCCACGCCCTAAAGCACTAGAACCTAAATCTAGCGTGTCTGCCAATTTCACCACATCCGCTTGACAAGTTCTTTTACGCTTTATACCTCAACCTATTGTTAAAGTATGACCCGTGCTGGGCTCGAACCAGCGACCCTTTGATTAAAAGTCAAATGCTCTACCAACTGAGCTAACGAGTCTATTTCTTTTATTACCTTTCAAGTCTATCTACTTGAAACGGTTCCGACGGGAATCGAACCCGCGATCTTCGCCGTGACAGGGCGACGTGATAACCGCTACACTACGGAACCTATGGGAGTTAACGGGATCGAACCGCTGACCCTCTGCTTGTAAGGCAGATGCTCTCCCAGCTGAGCTAAACTCCCAATCACTTGGCATTTACCCTATCTCGCAGGGGGCAACCCCCAACTACTTCCGGCGTAATAGGACTTAACTTCTGTGTTCGACATGGGAACAGGTGTATCTCCTATGCAATGAATACCAAATCATGGTCTGA
>NZ_MUIZ01000056.1 GCF_002154895.1 Lactococcus petauri
CCCCCCCCCCCCCCCCCCCCCCCCCCCCCCCCCCCCCCCCCCCCCCCCCCCCCCCCCCCCCCCCCCCCCCCCCCCCCCCCCCCCCCCCCCCCCCCCCCCCCCCCCCCCCCCCCCCCCCCCCCCCCCCCCCCCCCCCCCCCCCCCCCCCCCCCCCCCCCCCCCCTCCCCCCCCCCCCCCCCCCCCCCCCCCCCCCCCCCCCCCCCCCCCC
>NZ_MUIZ01000057.1 GCF_002154895.1 Lactococcus petauri
AGTGAATCCACAAGTACCTCGGATAGCGCATCAAATTCAGCGTCTGATTCAAAATCAGAATCAATGAGCACATCGGACAGTGCATCGACATCAATGTCCGATTCAAAATCAGAATCAATGAGCACATCAGACAGTGCATCAAGTTCAGCTTCAGATTCTAAGTCAGAATCAATGAGTGATTCTACAAGTACATCAGACAGTGCATC
>NZ_MUIZ01000058.1 GCF_002154895.1 Lactococcus petauri
GGGATGCCTGGACAGCAGAAGATAACTTTGATTCCGCCTTGGATAAAGATGGAAATGCGGTCGACTTCTCACAAGTTAGTGTAGATGCTTCAAAAGTTGATACTTCTAAAGCAGGAACATATGATGTCACTTATACTTATGATGGCGTTACAAGTACAGCCAAAGTCACAGTTAAAGACAAGCAAACAGCGGTAAATGTGCATGAC
>NZ_MUIZ01000059.1 GCF_002154895.1 Lactococcus petauri
GGGATGCCTGGACAGCAGAAGATAACTTTGATTCCGCCTTGGATAAAGATGGAAATGCGGTCGACTTCTCACTAGTTAGTGTAGATGCTTCAAAAGTTGATACTTCTAAAGCAGGAACATATGATGTTACTTATACTTATGATGGCGTTACAAGTACAGCCAAAGTCACAGTTAAAGACAAGCAAACAGCGGTAAATGTG
>NZ_MUIZ01000006.1 GCF_002154895.1 Lactococcus petauri
GCGTAACTTTACCAGCTTCAGTTGGCCCAAACGCTGATATCACCGCTACCGCAACCGATGCGGCCGGCAATGTGAGTGTACCAACAGCCGGCAAAACCCCAGCCGATGTGGATACGACAGCGCCTGAAGCACCAGTCATTACCGGCATCACAGGAAACTCTACAGATGGTTACACTGTCACAGGTACGGCTGAAGCGGGATCTACGGTTGAAATCAAAGACTCTACCGGAACAGTCATTGGCTCTGCCACAGCGGATGGTTCTGGCAACTACAGCGTAACTTTACCAGCTTCAGTTGGCCCAAACGCTGATATCACCGCTACCGCAACCGATGCGGCCGGCAATGTGAGTGTACCAACAGCCGGCAAAACCCCAGCCGATGTGGATACGACAGCGCCTGAAGCACCAGTCATTACCGGCATCACCGGCAACTCCACAGACGGTTACACTGTCAAAGGTACGGCCGAAGCGGGTTCGAAAGTAGAAATTAAAGACTCCACCGGAACAGTCATTGGCTCTGCCACAGCGGATGGTTCTGGCAACTACAGCGTAACTTTACCAGCTTCAGTTGGCCCAAACGCTGATATCACCGCTACCGCAACCGATGCGGCCGGCAATGTGAGTGTACCAACAGCCGGCAAAACCCCAGCCGATGTGGATACGACAGCGCCTGAAGCACCAGTCATTACCGGCATCACAGGAAACTCTACAGATGGTTACACTGTCACAGGTACGGCTGAAGCGGGATCTACGGTTGAAATCAAAGACTCTACCGGAACAGTCATTGGCTCTGCCACAGCAGATGGTTCTGGCAACTATAGCGTAAGCTTGCCGGCATCAGTTGGCCCAAATGCCGATATCACCGCTACCGCAACCGATGCGGCCGGCAATGTGAGTGCACCAACAGCCGGCAAAACCCCAGCCGATGCGGATACGACCGCCCCTGATGCGCCGACTATTACTAATGTGACAGGCAATTCCACAGATGGCTATACAGTGACAGGTACGGCCGAAGCAGGTGCGAAGGTAGAAATCAAAGATTCGACTGGCGCAATTATTGGTTCTGCCACAGCGGATGGTTCTGGCAACTACAGCGTAACTTTACCGGGTTCAGTTGGCCCAAACGCTGATATCACAGCGACTGCAACTGATGCGGCTGGTAACGTGAGCGCGCCAACAGCCGGCAAAACGCCAGCCGATGCGGATACTACCGCCCCTGATGCTCCAACTATTACTAATGTGACAGGTAACTCTACAGATGGTTACACTGTCACAGGTACGGCTGAAGCGGGTTCGAAAGTAGAGATCAAAGATTCGACTGGCGCAGTCATTGGTTCTGCCACAGCGGATGGTTCCGGCAACTACAGCGTAACTTTACCGGCATCAGTTGGCTCAAACGCTGATATCACCGCTACCGCAACCGATGCGGCCGGCAATGTAAGTGTACCAACAGCCGGCAAAACCCCAGCCGATGTGGATACGACAGCGCCTGATGCACCAGTCATTACCGGCATCACCGGCAATTCCACAGACGGTTACACTGTCACAGGTACGGCCGAAGCGGGTTCGAAAGTAGAAATTAAAGACTCCACTGGCGCAGTTATTGGCACTGCCACAGCGGATGGTTCCGGCAATTACAGCGTAACTCTACCGGGTTCAGTTGGACCAAACGCTGATATCACAGCGACAGCGACAGATGTGGCCGGCAATGTGAGTGCCCCAACCGCAGGTAAAACGCCAGCAGATCCTAAGGAACCTACAGATAGTACCGCACCGGATGCACCGACAATTACTGGAGTCACAGGAGATTCTACAAAGGGCTATGTCGTGACAGGTAAAGCCGAAGCTGGCTCTACTGTGAAGATTAAAAATGCGGCAGGTACTTTTATTGGCAGCGCCGTAGCAGATAGCTCTGGCAACTACAGCGTAACTTTACCAGCTTCAGTTGGACCAAACGCTAATATCACAGCTACCGCAACCGATGCGGCCGGCAATGTAAGTGCACCAACAGCCGGCAAAACGCCAGCAGATCCAAAGGATACTACAGCGCCAGATTCACCTCAGGTTACGGACGTCACTAAGAATCCTGACGGAGGCTATGATGTAGGTGGAACTGCAGAACCAGGTTCTACGGTTACGATTACGGATGGCAATGGTAATGTGGTTGGCAGTGGTAAAACAGATGATTCTGGGTACTTCCACATTACATTACCAGCTGGTAGTGTGAAACCAGGGGATGTTCTTAATATTACAGCAACAGATGCAGCAGGTAACGAGAGTGCGCCAAGCCATTTTCAAATCCCATCTAATACCGTTGTACCAGTGACATTTGGTGGAAGTGGAGGTCAATATTCAAATGGCTTGCCAGCTTCTTATGCCAAGAGTGTAACTCTTCCTGCAACAGGGGAAAGTGACAACACCCTGCCAACAGTAATTGGTTTTAGCCTTTTAGCTTTTCTAAGCCTTTTACTTACAAATTTAAGAAGAAAAAAAGATGTTAACTAAGATATATCATAGTGGGAACTGAAGCGATTTATTTCTTCTTTCTTTTCAAAACCCTGGGTGAAAATCTGGGGTTTGTTTTTTTTATATTCTTGACAAAAACAACTTATTTTACTGTGGATAAAAATTAAATGTAGATAGACAAATTCTAATAATATGAATAAAAAGAAAGAAATTTTCTTATTCTGTAAGCATTAAATTATCTGAACGATATTAGAGAGTGTTATAATAGTGGTTGAGAAAGGAACTTATTTATGAGAAAATATTTTGCAGAATTTATCGGAACATTTGTTCTTGTATTTTTAGGTACAGGTACTGTAGCTATTGCTAATACTGGAGAAACCGCTATTGGTTACTTAGGCATTGGTTTAGCGTTTGGTTTAGCCGTAACGATTATGGCGTGCGCGGTAGGAGGTGTTTCAGGTGGACATTTTAATCCAGCTGTTTCCCTTGCTATGGTAATTAATAAGCGTTTGGCAATTAAAGATGGTGTTGCTTATGTAATTTCACAATTTGTAGGTACACTTGCTGCTTCTGCAGTATTGTCAATTTTCATTAAAGCCTTGAACCTTCCTAAAGATGGTTTTGGACAAACAGACTTTCCAAATATTACAGCTGGAGAAGCTTTCTTATTTGAAGCTATTATTACCTTCTTATTTGTGTTTGTTATTTTGATGGTTACCAGTGAAAAATATGGGAATGCCGGCTTAGCCCCAATTGCTATTGGTTTAGCTTTAGCATTCTTGATTATTGTAGCTTTGAATTTAACAGGTGGATCATTGAATCCCGCACGTAGTTTTGGACCTGCTGTCTTTGCAGGCGGTTCGGCATTGTCACACTATTGGGTGTACTTATTGGCACCATTGGTAGGTGCGGCAATTGCTGCAGTAGCTGCTAAATTTATGGGTAGCGAAGATTAATTATAATAGAGTAGATTAGTAAGTCTGCTCTTTTTTGATGAAAATTTATCTTTTGAATTTAGAAATTGTGAGTAAAAAAGAAAAAATGCCTCGCTTTACGAGAGCATTTTTATTTTATGCTTGTCTATTTCGACGTAGCGAAAAAGCTACAAATGAGAGAATGAGTAGAACGAATCCAGAAAGGACAGAGGTAAGTCCATTGTCATCACCTGTTTTTGGTAAAGTATTACCAGATTGTTTTTTCCCTTTTTCTGAATGATTTCCAGCGGGCATTGCAGGGCTATTTGACTTACTTGTTCTCGTTGTCTGTACGTCTGTCTTCGTGCTTTTCTTTTTCTCTGTTATCACGGGGTTTACTTTTTCAAACTGTGGCTGTTGAACATCTTCCACTTTTTTGGATTCATCAACAATGACTTCTTGACTAGGCACAACATGTACATCGACTTGATGCTTTTCTGCTGTTTGATTGGCCTCATTTTCTGTTATAGAAGAGTTTGCGTTCTCTGTTTCAACAGCAGGTATTTCTTCGAGCTGCTCTGATTCGTCTTGCACAACTTCTTGACTAGGCACAACATGTACATCAACTTGATTTTTTTCCGCTGTTTGATTAGCCTCATTTTCTGTTACAGAAGAGTTTGCATTCTCTGTTTCAACAGCAGGTATTTCTTCGAGCTGCTCTGATTCGTCTTGCACAACTTCTTGACTAGGCGCAACATGTACATCGACTTGATGCTTTTCTGCTGTTTGATTGGCCTCATTTTCTGTTACAGAAGAGTTTGCGTTCTCTGTTTCAACAGCAGGTATTTCTTGGAGTTGCTCTGATTCGTCTTGCACAACTTCCTGACTAGGCGCAACATGTACATCGACTTGATGCTTTTCTGCTGTTTGATTGGTCTCATTTTCTGTTACAGAAGAGTTTGCATTTTCTGTTTCAATAGCAGGTATTTCTTCAAGCTCTTCAAAGTTGTTTTCAAGTGTTTCTTCAGTCGCTTCCTTGATTCCTTGTTCACCATTGGCATCACCATCTGCAAAAAGGTTTACAACATCGGAAGTTCCTTGATCTTGAATCTTTTCTTGACCATAGGGTTGGTAATTCACATTGCACGTGTTAGTAAAGGATCTGATAGTGTTATCAGTGATGATTGTGTTATACATGAAGCTAAAAGAGGCTAGGCGCGCATGTTCGCGTTTAATTGTAATGCTAAATGAGTCATCGGGAAGAATCTCTATGCTACCGTATCCTTTAGCTACAAACTCATCGCCGGTTATCTGGAAGTTTCCTAAATAATTTTCAATACTAACGCGAAATGATTGTGCATCAAGTTTTTGCCCAAGTCCATGCGTGTCAGTTAATACAATATCACTTGAGAGTTCTTCCTTTGTCATATTAGCATTAACAAACCAGCGTACTTTTCCTTTTTCGCCTAGCATGTCACCGCTCTTCCAAAAGAAAGGACGAGTTCCTATTTGCCCTGTATTTCCAGGGTCACCATGAATTGTAATTTCTTGGGCTGTTGCAGTGGTGCTTAAATTTGTTTTGATACTTGTATCGTTAGGATTTTTAGTTCTTGTTGCCTGTAATCCAAAATTAAAATAGCCTTTGACATGTTCAAGCTGATTAACTTTTTCATTAAAGGTGGCAATGACACGGTCTTTATATATGAGTGCTTCACCCAATTCACCTAAAGAAATTTTACGAGGAGAACCGTCGTTTTCTGTCATTCCTTGTAACTCGGTAGGAAGTGTGAAAGTAATCGTGTCACCAGCTTTTACCTTGAGGTTATCCTTGCTGCTGAACTCAACTCTGACAGAAGTCGTCTGACCTTGTGTCAGTTTAGTATTTGAAAATTTGAGACTATCGATAAAGTTGGTGTTGCTTAGTTCTGCAGCAGATGCATGTTTTGAATGGAGCATCAAACCAAAAAAAGCGGTAAAAAAAATGAGCAATATTTGTATTGTTCGTTTCATATAAGAGTATTTTTCCTTTTTGTTTTCTTTCTATTTTAAAAATTGACTTTTTCAGTCTGTTGAAAATTCTAACAAATTTATTTTATGAAAACAACTGTATTGACTTGAAGGAGCAAATATAATTAACAGAAAAACTTTTATTTTGATAAAATAGATGCAGAACACAGAGGAGTAAATAAAATGATAACAGCTATTGCAACAGATATGGACGGCACTTTTTTGGATGAAAAATCGACTTATGATAAAAAGTACTTCTCTACTCTCCAACAGAAAATGAATGCCAAGGGAATCCGCTTCATTGTGGCCAGTGGCAATCAATACTTCAAGTTAAAGTCTTATTTTTCAGATACGAAAGATATTATTTTTATCTCTGAAAATGGTGGGATTATCACAATCAATGATGAGATGGAAATGGTCGCAAGTTTTGATGCAAAAGAGGTAAGTCAAGTTCTAAAGTTACTTGAAGAACTCGAGATTCCTGTTGTTGTGTGTGGTGCCAAGAGTGCCTATACCTTAGAGAGTGTTTCAGAAGAGTTTGAAACTTTCGCCCATAAATATTACGAAAAACTGGAACTTATCTCCTCTTTTGATAAGTTACCCGATGATACAGTAGTTAAATTTGCTACAATTATCCCGGAAGCAGAATTAACTGCTGTCACGGCAAGATTGAATAGTCGTTTTAAAAAAGGAATAAAAGCGGTAACGAGTGGGAATATCTATCTGGATATTGTCCTTGAAGGCAGTAATAAGGGAGCAGCTATTGAGAGAGTTTTGCAAGAACTTGCACTTTCGCCGCAACATTTAGCGGCTTTTGGAGACGCCAATAATGATCTCGAAATGTTGCAAATGGCTGGTTATTCTTATGCCGTAGCCAATGCTAATGCTCAAGCGAAGGCCAAGGCAAAGAAGGTTATAGGCAGTAATAGGGAAAAAGCTGTGCTGGCAGAGATTGATAAAATTATGCAGTGAAAGTAGGAAAAAAGTACAACTTCGAATGCGTACTTTTTTATTTTATGCTTTTTAAACTAAAAAATTAAGAAAGTATTAAGAAATCAAGCTAAAATTTGTTAATAACTTTCTGTTATACTGAGGGCATCAAGTAGAAATGAGGGAAAAGATGAAGCATACCGTTCTAATTGTAGATGATGAAAAAGAGATACGTGAAGCGATTGCACTTTATCTAAATAATGAGGGGATACATGGGATTCAGGCAAAGGATGGTGTTGAAGCACTGGAAATTCTTGATAACGAAGAAGTTCATTTAATTATTATGGATATCATGATGCCCAAGCTCGGTGGTATCGCAGCCACTTTTAAGATACGCCAATCACAACAGATCCCTATTTTGATGCTGAGTGCTAAAAGTGAAGATACAGATAAAATTTTGGGCCTACAAATTGGGGCGGATGATTATCTGACAAAGCCCTTTAATCCTTTAGAATTAATCGCTCGTGTCAAGTCACAGCTACGCAGATATACCTCCTTAGGGAGCTATGAAAAAGCAGAAAGTACTATCCAGCTTCATGGCTTGACTATTGATCAAGACGGTAAGGAAGTACGAGTAGACGGGGAACTGATAAAATTAACACCCACAGAATTCAAAATTACAGAATTATTGGCTTGTAATGCTGGAAAAGTTTTCTCTATTAAGGAAATCTATGAACGTGTCTGGCAAGAGCCGGGATTTAATGCTGAAAATACTGTAGCTGTACATATAAGAAAAATCCGTGAAAAAATAGAAGTAAATCCAAAAAATCCAAAATATTTAAAGGTGGTGTGGGGCATTGGCTACAAAATGGAAAAATAAATTCGCTGTGAGTATTGGACTAGCTTTGCTACTTTTGGGAGTGAACAGTTTAGTTTTTACAGCCTTGAATGCTGAACAATACATTTTTAACGACTATTTTCAGTCGAAATACTTCAAGCAAGAGGTTGCAACTTTAGAAGAAGCACTGATCAATACTCAGGTAAATCCAAATTTACCGATAAAGGTAACAGCAGAAGATATTGAAGAATATCGTATGAGTCAACCGGACAAGTATTCGCAAGTAAGTGTGATTAAAGAAGATCCTGTCTTTCTTGAACGACTCAAGGATGCGAAAGCAGCTGGTGACAAAACTGCAATCAAGAAACTTGAGGACCAACAAAATAAAAAGTTAAATGAAGTAGAAAAGTTTTTCACAGATGACAAATACGTCACAGAGAAGGTAAAGGAGCATAAGAAAGAACTTATTGCGCAGCAAAAAACAGATTGGATGCCACAATATAAAGAACTTTCCTCAGATATTCATTATCAAGTGACTGAAATTAACTCGGGGAAATATCTAGACAATCTGTCTGACAATAAAACCTTTGCTACAGCAAAAACTTTATTCAAGGGCAATATCAGCCAAATTAATTTTGATGGTCAAAATCGCTTTGATGGTCAAATTATTATATTAAAAAATAGCAACTTCAACCAAAGAGCATCTGTTAAAAGCTTTACTGAAATGAAAAATCTAACCATTGGGCTTCTTTGTATGAGTATTTTGAGTTTTGCAGCCTTTCTTGTTTATTGGAAGAAAACGGAAAAAGGAGAAGATATACTTCTGGAAAAAGTTCAATCTTGGGATAAAATAGCGCTTGATGGGCAGATTTTCCTTGCTTTGATTCTTTTCCTCCTTTATTTGTCACTTACACGTGAAGCTAGCCTTACATGGAGCTTCCTTCCATTGCTCCAAAAATTCTGTTGGGCATTCTTAGTTCTCTATCTGTTTGCAATTGTGAGTTGGGGAATTTATCATAAAGCACAGGAGCGTGAAAATTGGCAACAAACCTATCTGGCCAGAAGTATAAGACTCTTAAAAGATGCTGCGGATAATTTTTCAACAGGGTCAAAAGCTTGGTTCATTTTCTGGAGCATGGGAGCAGCAGTAGTTGGTTTCCTGCTGGCAATGATGTGGGGAGGACAAGGAATTATTCTTTACTTGTTTGTGCTTGTGATTTATCTTTTGTTGATTTCGATTTATCTGCTGCGACGTTTGGTCATGTTTAATCAGACTGTGAAAATTATTGAGGAGATTGCTCAAGGAAAAAATGCGGAAGTCTTAAACGTCAAGCCCAAGGGGAAAACAGTTTTTCGTAAAGTTTCTGAAAATCTCAAAACCATCAATGAGGAAGTGAAAACTTCCAAAAGCCAACAAGTAAAAAGTGAGCGTTTGAAGACCGAGCTCATTACAAATGTTTCTCATGATTTAAGAACACCTTTGACTTCAATCATTACTTCTGTTGATTTATTGCGGAATGCCGATCTGTCCCAAGAAGAAAAGAATAAGTATGTTGCAGTTATCGATCAAAAATCAAAGCGTTTAAAAGTTCTCATCGATGATCTTTTTGAGGTTTCCAAAATGGCCAGTGGTAATATTGATTTGAAAAAAAGTAGAATTGATCTTGTGCAATTGCTCGATCAATCACTGGCTGAACTTTCTGAGAAAATCGAAGATTCCTCCCTCAAGTTTGTTACGCAAACGGATAAGGAACTATTGGCTTTAGTGGATGGGGATAAGATGTGGCGTGTTTTCGAAAATTTAATCCATAACATCTTGAAATACTCTATGGAAAACACTAGGGTTTATATTTCAGGACATAAAAGTGAAAATGGCACAATTGAATTGGTCTTTAAAAATATTTCGCGTGAAGAACTTGGAGAAAATAGTCAAGAATTGTCGCAGCGTTTCAAAAGAGGCGATTTATCGAGGAACACAACAGGTTCAGGCTTGGGGCTAGCTATAGCTCAGTCGATTGTGGAAGCACATGAGGGACGTTTCCTTTTAGAAACAGATGGAGATTTGTTTAAAGTAACTTTGTCCTTTCCGAGTTTAGAGCTTGAATAAAATAAAAAAAGCACTATGTAGATAGTGCTTTTTTTATTTTATTTTTTGTGGTGATCAAGTTTTTCTTTGACATTATCAACTGCATCTTCTGATGCATCTTTAATGTCTGCAGCAACTTCCTTCACCTTACCGATTGTTTTATCAAGGACGCCTTCAGCTTTTTTCTTGTTGTCACCTGTAACATCACCAACAACTTCTTTAGCGTTACCTTTGAGTTTGTCTGTTGTACCTCTGTCGACCATAAAAAATACCTCCTTGTTGTTTATACTTTTATTCTACTGGTTATTGTTTCCTTTTGCAAGGTATTCAACTCGTAAATTTTTAAGCACCTGATTTATAGGATTTTCTGATGTATGACAGTTTTTATAGAAAACCTAATGCACTATATTTGACTCTGTGAGATTAAACTGCTAAAATTTATCCTAAAGTGACACTGTGTCATTTATAGAATCAAGGGAGGAAAAAATGCCTAAAGCTACATATTTAAAGCTTCCAGAAGAAAAAAAACAACGCATCTATGCGGCTTGTAAAACCGAGTTTGCGGATAAACCCTTCCATCAAGCCACGGTGAGAAATATTGTGCAAAGTTTAGAAATCCCTCGGGGCAGTTTTTACCAATATTTTGAAGATTTAACAGATTGTTATATCTATGTCCTGTCTCAAGAGACAAGTGAGCTTCACCAGCTTTTCTTAGATGCGATTACAAAATATCCGCTTGAAAAAGCCTTAGATGAATACAAGCATTTGCTACTAAAGGAACTCGTCCATAATGAAAATTACGCCATATACAAATATCGCTTTTTAGATTGGAATCACGAATTGACATTAGCTTGGAAAAAGTATAATCCTCAAACATTTGTAAGTAAAGAGCCTGTTTCGCCAATGATTTCTGTGTTTAAAGCAGTTGTGCACGATCTTGTTTACAGACTATTTGCAGAAGAGTGGAGTGATCAAGAATTTGTTGCGCACTATGACAGTGAAGTCGCAGTGATTATGAATGGCCTCTCAGGCAGTCAAAATCATCAATAAAGAAGAGAACGAAGAGTTCTTCAAGGAGTTGTATTATGTTTTTATCACTTAAAGAAATATTTTATTACAAGACAAGGTACACTTTGATTGCAACAATCATATTTTTGGTTTCTTATGTTGTTTTCATATTGTCAGGCCTATCAACTGGCCTTGCCAGCCAGTTTAAACAAGCTGTAGTGGACTGGAATGCAGAAAAGATTGTTCTGTCAGACAGCTCGAATAACATTCTGTCTGCTTCGCAGATTTCAAAAGCAGAGTTAGATAATATTGATGGAAAAGAGTTGTCTCCCGTTTCAGTTTTTTCAACTTCTATTAATCAGGGAGAGGATAAAAGAGAGAATATTACGGTTATGGCGCTCCCAATAGGTTCCGATATTCTACCACAAGTCAAGGATGGCGTTGATTTTTCAGAAGACAAGAAAGAAATCATCATCCCAGAAAATCTTGCTGACAAGGGCTATAAAGTGGGAGACAAGATAAAGGTAGGGAATAACGATACAGAGTTAAAAATCGTTGGTATCGCCAAACCGACCTATTACTCAGCAACACCTGTCGTCTACAGTTCATTTGCTACGCTTTCCGCAATTAAAAACATGAACGCAGCAGCCGCAGATGATTCTGTTAATGGTGTCATCGTAAAATCGGGTCAAGTAACCTTGAAAGGTTCAAGTTCAGATAAATTGAAAGTCATCACAACTTCTGAACTTATCAACAATATCCCAGGTTATTCTGCACAGAAAACAACACTGAGCGCAATGATTTATTTCTTGTTCTTGATTGTGCTGCTCATTATTGCTGTCTTTATGTATGTTATTACGCTTCAAAAAGTTCCAATCTTTGGGATTATGAAGGCGCAAGGGATTTCAAACTTCCTTATCATGAAGTCGATCTTATGGCAAAGTTTCTGGCTAGCATTGGTCGGTGTAGTTGCAGCTTTTGGTGGGAGCTATCTCACAAGCTTCGTGCTACCACAAGCTATGCCGTTTGCAATTGATTTTTCTATATGGACAATTTATGGGCTCATATTGATTGTCGTATCAATACTGGGTTCTGTATTTTCACTGTATACGATTAGAAAAATTGATCCTACTCAAGCGATTGGAGGTTAATAATGAAAGATATTCTACATATGGATAAAGTCACAAAGAGCTTTGGTAAGGGGCGAACAGAAGTTCAAGCCTTGAAAGGCATTGATCTACGGGTACAAGCTGGGGAGTTTATCTCAATCATTGGTCCTTCAGGCTCTGGTAAAAGTACTTTTCTAACAATTGCTGGAGGGCTTCAGTCATCAACAACAGGGACAACAAAAATCAATACGATTGATTTTAATAAACTCTCAGAAAAAGAACGCTCAAAAGTAAGATTTAAAGAAGTAGGTTTTATCTTACAAGCTTCGAATCTCATACCTTATTTGACTGTCAAAGAACAGTTGAAACTTGTGGATAAGATAAATAAAAAGAACATTAATCGAGGCAAAATAGATGAAATGCTCGACTCTTTAGATATTTTAGAGCTACAAGATAAATATCCTGGGGAACTCTCTGGTGGGGAACGTCAACGTGTTGCAATCACACGTGCACTCTATAATGATCCAAGCTTGATTTTAGCTGACGAACCGACAGCCAGCTTAGATACAGAAAGGGCTTATCAGGTTGTGGATATTTTAAGAAAAGAAGCACATGAAAAAAATAAAGCCACTATTATGGTCACCCATGATTCGCGGATGATCAAAAATAGTGACAGCGTATATCGTATTGAAGACGGCAACCTCTTTAAGGTAGACAATCCTTGAGGGAGGATAAATAAAAAATGAGGGAGTTTTCCCTCATTTTTTACGGTTTATATTTTACGACGTTTTAAATAGAAGTAAGAGACGATGAGAATAAGAAAACCGCCAATCGAAAGAAGAGCTAAACCGTAAAAAATATGCGCAGCACTTAGATGTGATGATTGTGGATTAATTAATTGTAGGAAAAATGTTTTTGAATTATTTTGCTTCTCAGTAAGAAACAAGAGGAAAATAATGAGAAAGAATTGATGAATCAAGGAACCTTTTTTTTGAGTTGTGTTTTTTAGAAGAATACGGTGGTCTTCGGGAATATGAAGTGCCATGAAATACTGGTTATTGAGCCATTTGTTTAGGAGAAAATGTCCATAGCTTAATAAGAAAAAACTAAAACTCAGAGCAGAAGGTACTAACGTCATCAATAACCCAAGCACTAATCCCAGTAAAATGAAATTATCCATGTGTGGGACCAATTGAGTGATTTTCTTATAAGTTGCTAATGCGATGACCATTCCTAAAGCATAAGGCAGGTACAATAAAAGATTTTCTGAACCTTTACCAAAGATATTGATGACATAGAGAGAACCGAACAGAAAAAGAAAATTACCAATTGCACCGTTAAGAAAAGTTAAGATATTTAGGGAAAGTGGTATTTGATAATTCCGGTATTCTTTTCTCGTTTTGTAAATAAGAAAAACAAAGAAAAAACTAAAACCTAGCAATGAAACCCCAATAGCCAAGGCAGAACTTAGAAGTCTTCCCGTACGTAAGAGGATTAATAGAAGGCAGAGCCCCGTAAAAATAAATAGGTCTTTTTTAGAGAGATATAGAGCGGCTTCGGGTTTCATTTTGTTAGTGAGAACCTGTTTACCTACGGCTTCATAGGCATATCCAAGAGCAATTGCATAAAACAAAATGTATAAGCCAAATGATAAGGAAAGTCCCAAAGTCCCTGAAAGGGTCAATCCTGCAAATAAAGCAATCAAAGCTAAGAGAAGAAGAGGATAGGAAGTTTTCTTTTCCGTATTTGGCTGAAAGTGATTAAGTGTGACTGTCGCAGTAGGAAGCCATGAGGCGCTTAAACCAATAAGAACACCTGCAGGCAGATATAACCAAGAATTCAAGGGGCCAATAAAAGCAAACACAGAACCTGCAAGGCCTGTATACAAGGATAGAATAAGAAGTTCTAAACTAGAAATAGTATTTTTAATGGCACGGACCAGAAAGACGCCAAGGATACGACAAGTATAGTATAAAGCGAAGGGTAAAACAGAACGTTCAGTTATTCCATCATTTAAACTAAGAAAAAGCAAGAAGGGCACCATGATAACGGTATTGGAAAGAACCACTAACATTGACTTTCCCCAATCATAAGCTATTTCACGTATTTTAATTCTCATTTTTCTACCTCTAAATTTTTGCTAAGAAACAAAATGAATTATCTGAATTATTATATCACGTTGCTTATAAAGATAACAGGGAGTTGTGTGAACAAGAGAAAAATCAAAGAAGGAAGCAGTCTATATTAAAAAAATGAGTGAGATATTCTTAAACCTTAAAAAATGATTAAATTGAACAATCAACTCGTTTAAGTTATAATAGATGCAATAAGGAGGGATTTATGAGACATATGAAAGAGAACAGTATGTTTTTCTAAAAAGATATATACTCTAAATCCCGCCAAAATACAGAAGTAATATAGTAGGGAGTTTAGTAGTGAAAAAGATTGAATTAAATGTATCGAGGGTGATTTATGGCTTATTGGGCTTAACTTTAACCTTTGATGTGCTCTTGTCATTAAGTCAACGCACACTTTATGAAAATTTAAGTTCAGTTCTATTGCTCGTAGCTCCAATCCTGATCATGGTTTATATCATTTCGACGCAAAGTGGTAGAAAGAGTACGTGGAAAACAGCACTTTTGTTTTTAATGCTGTTTCTAATTTTTGTCCTTGAAACGGGCGTTGTGATTGGGCACGGCTTAAGTCCAACACCGCTCTTCAATGTTTTAGCGGTGATTGCATATACAGGTCTCATAAGAATTTTCCTAGAAAAGAAGTGGACAATGGAGTTGGCTACTTTGAAAAGATGGACCTTTGGACTTTCAGGATTTTATCTTATCCTTGCACTCATCTTTGGTTTTTTTACGGTAAATCAAATTCCAACTGAAATATACAGCAATGTTCGTATCTTTTTAGTTGTACTGACCTTGGGTGTTCAACTTTTATTGCTTGGTCTTTCAGGTGTAATTTTATTTAATAAATTAAGAAAAAGTATTGGAAATTTTGCTTGGGGCTTTACGGTAGTGCTTCTCAGCATTTTTGGAGGTATTCTTTTCTATGTACTACAGGCTGACGTCAATGCACAGCTAGTAGCCCGCTTTTTATTGCTTGTCCAAATCGTTATGGCAATCTCATTGATTATCGAAAGCATCTATACTGGTCTTTCCAATTACTTTAAGCCATACAATAAAATACTGCTTTACTTGGTTTCTATCTTGCCACTTGTTTTTCTTTTCGAAAATAAATTCTGGGGCATGAGCTATTTGAAAGAGATTTTTGAAATCATGATTAGTAAATTGACATTTTTTGCAGTATTTTTCTCAATTCTCACTTTTATTTATTATACGATAGAAACAATCTTGCTCTGGTATGCTTACAGTACAAAAAGCTATACGAGTGATCTCAGTCATGTTGAGATTGAAACGAATTATCGGATCATTGTATTAATTCCTTGTATGAACGAAGAGTTAGTCATCAAAAACACTGTGAAAAGCTTGTTAAATACCAATTATGAAAATCTTGATATTTATGTGATTGATGATGCCAGCATTGATAATACGGTGCAAGAAGTTCAAGAATTCCAAGGTAATAAGAGATTCCATCTTCTCCAAAGATTCCAGCCTCAAGCGCAGCAAGGAAAAGGTGAGGCACTCAATTGGGCTTATAAGAAAATAACGGATTCTTATATTGATAAAGGTTATATTTTTGAAGAAACACTTATCACTATTATTGATGCAGACTCAAGTGTGGCAACAGATTACTTTGACAAGGTAAATTTGGTCTTTAACTCGGATTTTGAATTGACTGGTTTACAATCAAAAGTACAAGTAATCAACCGTAACAGAGACACATCACAAGATTTGGAATTTGGTGAGATTATTAATGCGACTCAATCTTTGCGTAGTAAAACAAATACAGTAGCCTTTGGTGGAAACGGACAGTTTTGTAAACTTAGCACTCTTTATTCTTTGCATGAAGCACCATGGACAACATCGCTAGTAGAGGATTTTGACCTTTCTTTACGTCTCTTTTTATCTGATATATATAATGTACGTAATGTCCAATATGATGATATTAAAATCAAACAAACAGGAATCTATGATGATACGATGTCCTTAGTTAAACAGCGCGTGCGGTGGGCACAAGGCAATATCCAAACCTTTAAGTACATATTCCCTATTATCAAATCAGAAAATTTAGAGTTCAAACAAAAATTAGAGCTGTGTTTTACCCTGATAAAACCTTGGTTGATGGCTATAGAATATGTAGTCGTTATTTACACAGGCGTTGTTTTATTTGGCACATTGCTGCTTTTTGGTTTAAACGATGCAGTGAAAAGCTTTGTTATAATCTTTGCCTTGATGGTACTCTACATTTTCCTTATCAATGTTGTCTGGGCAGTCCTGTATAATAAAAACTCTCAGGAAAAATTCAGATGGGGCCATGTTTTAAGCGATGCTTACTATTTGACCAAGTTTTTGATTGTTCTCAGTCAAATCTATCCGCAAGCGACACTCAGATATTTCAGATCGCAAAATACATGGGATAAAACGAAACGTCAAGCTTAATTTTTCATAAAAAATTGTAAAAAGAAAGGATGCAACTTGAAAAAATATATCTTACAAGAGAATAATTTTGTTTATTTTTATAATAAAATATATGATCATGCGCATAGTATAAAAGGAGTGGAGTGCGTGCTTCGTGAACAAAATGATAAGCAAGAATGGGTCCTTCCACAAAATATCGATAACTTACCTTTTTTCATACTCAAAGATAATGTAAAAGAAAGCATCAAAGTTGCGAATCCCGAACATTTTAAAGTTGTCATTAAACTTACGCTTGAACAATTTCTGAGTCGCAAGTTTAAAAAGAATATCAAAACGATTGCTGAGTCACTCCAACCATTTGACCTTATTATTGAAATATCTCATAATGAGATTGTGAAAAAGAAGAAGAGTCTAAGACGTGTCAGTCGTAGAATTACAAAGTGCAAAGCCTATGGTATCAATTTTTCTATCAATAATCTTGGAGCCGAATTCTATTTTGCCCGCAACATTCATCGCTTGCTTCCTTTAATTGATGTATTGAAGTTAGATATGCGACATTTTAATGATAAAGAAAAATGGATTGATTTAACCATTAAGTTTTGGAAGAAACTTGCCAATAAATATCAACTTGAGTTAGTTGTATCCGGTGTTGAAACGGATGAAGATGAAAAACTTGTTGATTTATTAGACATCAATTTGAGGCAGGGTTATCTTTATGGCCCACCTCAAGCAGTGATTGACTGAGAAAACTTTTTACCCCTGAACAGAAGGAAAGAGCTTTTCAGTATATTTGAGGAGAAAAGTAGGCTTGAAATTTGACGAATTAATTTTTTATAGACAAAAAATTTGTGATTTTACTCAAAATGACAAAGAAGAATACGAACTGTTATTGAGATATAAACATGCTGATGTTTGTTATTTCCCGTCGGAGATGTTTGATGAGATTGTTTCTGACCATCAGCTCCATAATTTATACCTTCAAAGGCTGGAAGTCCTCTTGGAAGAACAGCTCAGTAAGGATGATTATATTTATTCCCTGAATCTGGATTATCAAGAACTTTATTTTGAAGAAACGGTAGAATTTTTGAGGACATTTAAATATAGGAACAGGTTAAGATTAGAACTCACAGAGCGCTTGCCCGTAAACTGTCAAAATGAAGAAGACTTCTTGCCGATTGAAGCCATCCAAACGCTTAAGAATTTGGGATATGCGATTGCTCTAGACGATTTTTTATCGGGGATAAATCATTATAAAACGCTATTCATCCTAGATGATTATATTGATCGTGTAAAGATTTCAGCCTTAGATTTTAACAGTTATTTATCACCTACTAAGTTAAAGGATTTTATATTTTCAATTGTTGATACGATTAAATTTCTTAAGAAGGAGATTGTAATTGAAGGAGTTGAGGTGGAAGAGCTTCTCGCAAGTTTTCCAAAAGAATGGCTCCAACAAACTTATTACTATGATAGACCGCATAGCTTCTAATAAAGGAGAAAAAAGATGATTCATATTGATGACATATTAGGCAGTAACTTTATTGATAAAATTTTTTTAATGCCTACCGTTCTAGGTATGATGTTTATTGCTAAGTATATGATTCAGTATTACCAGTTGGATCGAAATAAAGTCACTGCTTATATCTTATATTCGAGCAATTTTGCTTTATTTATAATTTTACTTAAATTTCTGTTTAACGACATTGACCAGGGTTCGCCCTATGGTTATATTATTAGTGATATTTCTTTAGTCTTTATTGCGATTTCGGTCGTTTATTTAGTTGCACCCCCTACCAAAAATATTGAATACGAGGTGTTGCCACAGTTTATTATATATTATGGACTTTATTTGCATGTTTACGGTTTTGATATCCAATCCTCTCTCTTAGTGCTTTCCGGATTGACTATATTTTGGCTTGTGATTTATGTGCTATGTAATTATAAGGAATTGATTTCAAAATATTACATTTCCTACTTTTTCCTTAGTATATTTATTACCCTTGCAGCAATATTAGTAGCTTTTTCGCAATTTGACATTCCAATGAGCTATGTGCTTGGTATTTTAGGAAAGGTATTAGCTGTGCTAGTTATCGCGAAGATCGCGATACATTTAATCAGTATTATTGCCTTGATGTACTCGGATTTAAAGAAAGATGCTTATATAGATGCTTTAACCGATACTTATAATCGTAAAAAGTTTGAAGAAGTCTTGAAGGAAATTTTAGACAGTAAGAATGTTCCACTTTTTTCGATTGCTTTGTTTGACGTGGATTCATTTAAATGTATCAATGATTCCTATGGACATTTGGCAGGAGATTATGTGCTGCGGGAGATAAGTTATGGCATTAAAGATACTTTACTTCAAGAGCATAATAATGGTCAACTGTTTCGATATGGTGGTGATGAGTTCTTTGTGCTCTTTAGAAACCAGTCTGGGGATAAGGTCAAAGCAATAATGGATGATATCCAAAAAAATATCTCGGAAAAAGATTTTATCTATAATGATACCTTATTAAATGTTTCTATATCTGTAGGTGTTTCAGAAATAAGAGATGAAAAAAGTCTGAAGGACATTATTGATAAAGTTGATAAAAACTTATATGTCGCAAAAGCAAACGGGAAAAATCAAGTCTTCTATATGTAAAGAAGAGTAGAAATGGAGTAGACATGAAAAAAATAATGCTCGTTTTTGGTACACGACCAGAAGCAATTAAAATGGCACCCTTAGTCAAAGCTATCGAGAAAGATGAACGTTTTGAAGCTGTAACGGTGGTCACAGCGCAACACAGAGAAATGCTGGATCAAGTTCTCGATATTTTTAACATTCAACCTGATTACGATTTAGATATCATGGGAAAAAATCAAAGCCTTAGTCAAATCACCACACGTGTTATTGACGCCATTGATCAAGTGCTGGTAGAAGAAGCACCAGATATCATGCTTGTTCATGGAGACACCTCGACAACTTTTGCAGCCTCTATTGCTGCTTTCTATCATAAAGTAACTTTGGGACACGTAGAAGCAGGATTGAGAACTTGGGACAAATATTCACCTTTCCCAGAAGAAATGAACCGTCAAGTCACAGATGTGCTCTCCGATATTTACTTTGCACCAACTGAAGAAAGCAGACAAAATTTATTAAAAGAAAATCATCCGGATGAGAATATCTATGTGACAGGCAATACTGCTATCGATGCTTTACGATATACTGTACCAGCACATCTTCAAAAGGATCGTCGCCAGATTCTGGTGACGATGCACCGCCGTGAGAATCTGGGTGAACCAATGGAAAATGTTTTCCGTGCCATCAAAACGATTTCCGAAGAATATGTCGACTTTGAGGTAGTTTATCCACTTCATAAAAATCCAAAAGTGAGAGAAATTGCTTATCGCATTCTTGGCGACTTGCCGAATGTGCGACTGATTGAACCATTAAATGTGGTTGATTTTCATCGTATGGAAAACGAAAGCTATCTTATCCTGACGGACTCAGGTGGTGTGCAAGAAGAAGCACCTTCTTTTGGTGTGCCTGTCCTTGTGTTACGTGATACAACAGAAAGACCAGAAGGCGTAGAAGCAGGCGCCTTAAAATTAGTCGGTACAGATGAAACCGATGTTTATCAAGCCATACGGGAACTTCTTGATAACGAAGAAGCCTATAATAAAATGAGCCACTCTAAAAACCCTTATGGTGATGGACATGCCAGTGAAAAAATACTTGATGCTATCGATCAGCATTTTAAACACTGAACACCATGAAAATCGTAATAAAATACTCTGACTTCTTATAAGGTCAGAGTATTTTATTGCGAGAAATTATCCTCACTATTTGTACTATAAAAAAATCAGATATATAAAAGTTTTTTCCTCGCGTTTTTGAGGGAAACTGATATAATGATTCTAAGAAACTGAGACAATATTATTTTATCCTCTCGTAAAGTTTCTGGAGAAGTATGTACTTCTACCTTTTATAAAAATGAAAGAGGTTTTTGTATGAGTTATGCGAATGAAAAATCGTTTAACAAAGCTACTTCAGCGGGCTTTATAATCGCGCTTGGAGTAGTTTATGGTGATATTGGGACAAGCCCTTTGTATACCATGCAGTCTATTGTTACTGGACAAGGAGGCTTGCAAAATATTTCAACGGACTTTATCCTTGGTGCGGTTTCCTTAGTTATCTGGACACTGACCTTGATTACAACCGTTAAGTATGTGCTGATTGCCCTCAAGGCCGATAATCATCAAGAAGGTGGGATATTCTCCCTCTTCACCTTAGTTCGACGGATGGCTAAATGGCTGATTATCCCAGCAATGATAGGAGGGGCCACCTTACTTGCAGATGGGGCTTTGACTCCAGCAGTTACAGTTACCTCTGCTGTCGAGGGCCTAAAAGGAGTTCCTGGTTTAGGAGAAATCTACGCCAACCAGTCATGGGTTATTGTTACAACGCTTATCATTCTGGCTATACTCTTCCTTATTCAACGTTTTGGAACCGGCCTAGTCGGAAAACTTTTTGGACCGATAATGCTTATCTGGTTTAGCTTTTTAGCTATCACAGGTCTTTTAAATTCCTTTGCGAATCTTGAAATTTTTAAAGCAATCAATCCTTACTATGCTGTCCATCTCTTGTTAAGTCCAGAAAATAAGGCAGGGCTCTTTATTTTAGGTTCGGTATTCTTGGCGACTACCGGAGCAGAAGCCCTTTATTCTGACCTTGGACATGTGGGCAGAGGCAATATCTATGTCAGCTGGCCTTTTGTAAAACTTGCAATTGTTTTATCTTACTGTGGACAAGGGGCTTGGCTTTTGGCACATAAAGGTGGCGATTTGGGAGGTATGAACCCCTTCTTCGCCGTAATCCCTACAGACATGATGATCTATGCCGTTGTTTTAGCGACTTTAGCTTCTATTATTGCTTCACAATCTCTGATTTCGGGATCATTTACCTTAGTTTCAGAAGCCATCCGCTTGAAGCTTTTACCGATGATGCGGATTTACTATCCAGGGAAAACTTTAGGTCAGCTTTATATTCCAGCAGTCAACTTGATTTTATGGCTTTCGACAAGTGCGATTGTACTTTATTTTAGAAGCGCGGAGCACATGGAGGCAGCTTATGGTCTAGCCATTACTGTCACTATGCTTATGACAACAGTACTTCTGGCATATTATCTCATTTACCGAGGCTTAAAGAAACCTTTGGCTTACTTGATTGCTGCATTCTTTGCTAGTATTGAATTGATTTTCTTTATTGCCTCAGCAGCCAAGTTTGTTCATGGAGGCTATGTTGTAGTGATTATGGCGGCCATGATTATATTTGTGATGTTTGTTTGGTTCCAATCAAGTAAAAGTGTGAACAAACATATTAAGTCACTGGATCTCAATGATTTCAAAGGACAATTGAAAGAACTCAAAGAAGACAAGGAGATGGATCTCTATCAAACCAATCTCGTTTATTTGAGTAATAAAATGGAAGGTGATTTTATTGACCGTTCTATCCTATATTCAATACTTGATAAACGTCCTAAAAAGGCGGAAGTTTACTGGTTTGTTAATGTGAAAGTTACTGATGAACCATGGACTTCCGAATATGAAGTTGATATGATGGGAACAGATTATATCGTTAAAGTTCATTTGTATCTAGGGTTTCGCATGAAACAAGAAGTGCCCCGTTATCTTCGGACGATTGTTAAAGATTTAATAAAATCAGGACGATTGCCTAAACAAGAGCAAAAATACACCACAATGCCTGGTAGGGATGTTGGTGACTTCAGATTTGTAGTTATCGAGGAACGGGTGACAAATGCACAAAAACTTCCAGCTTTTGATCGATTCGTCTTGAAAGCAAAAGCCCGAATCAAGCGCTATACAGCAACACCAGATCGCTGGTTTGGCTTACAATTTTCGGAAGTGTCACTTGAGCGGGTGCCATTAATATTATCAGATGTATATAATTTGAGCATCAAAGAACGTCCAAAACTAGAAGATGAAGGTGAAGAAGACATAAGCTATTAGTATAGATACAATTAACCAGAACAACTGGATTTTTCCAGTTGTTTTTTTGTCATGTCACTTGTTGAAGAGTTACTACAAAGTATCTAAGGCACCTCGGAGTACCTACTATACAAATAGTAAATCTTGCTATATAATGAGTGCTATAGAAACCTGTAATTCATAAGGAGGAAAATATGAAGGTAATAGAAGTATCTGAATTTGGTAACAGTAACGTTCTTAAGTATAAAGAGCTTAAAGACCCAGTTATGAAAGATGACGAGATTTATGTCAGCCTCAAAGCTGCAGCGGTCAACCCAGTTGAAACCTATGTGCGCCAAGGAACATACGCGCAACTGCCTTCGCTCCCTTATATCCCAGGAAAAGATGGAGCTGGGATTGTCAAAGCTGTAGGTGCACAAGTAAAAAACTTTAAGGTAGGTGATCGTGTCTTTGTGACTGTAGAGAGTGATGCTCAGTTTGGAACATATGCGGAAGCAATAACATGCAAGGCCACAGAAGCGACCTTACTCCCAGAAATTATGACTTATAGTCAAGGAGCAGCACTAGGATCGAGCGGCTTAACCGCCCTTTATGCCCTTAAGCAAAAAGCGGGCCTTAAGTCTGGAGAATATATACTTATACATGGTGCAACTGGAGGAGTGGGGACACTTGTCCTTCAATTTGCCAAGCTGTATGGTGCCAAGGTTATTGCAACAGCAGGTTCTGAAAAGGGCCTTGAGATATTGAAAAAGCTTGGTGCAGACTATGTCTTTAACCATCATGCTGAAGGATATATCGAGAGAATACAGGACTTGACAAAGGACCATGGTCTTGATGTGATTATCGAAATGCTTGCAAATGTTAATTTACAGAAAGACTTAGATGCTATTGGCAGCAACGGGCGAATTGTTATTATTGGTAATCGAGGGGAAGTAACCATTAATCCTCGTGTCTTGATGATGAAAGGGGCACATATCACAGGTCTAATGTTGGCAAATATCACACCAGAAGAAGTGGAGGAAAACACACACTTGTTACTGCAAGGTTTAAGTGAGGGTGTTAAACCTGTCGTTGATAAAGTATTCCCACTCGAGCAAGCTGCGACAGCGCAAGATTATATCATGGAAAACAAAGGAAGTTTGGGTAAAATCATTCTTGATACGGCAGCTGAATGATCTGAATAGATGAAAAATAAAAGGCAGGTTTTAATCTGCCTTTTTATTTTAGAAAAGCCTTGACTTTAGTGCGGAATCGTACTATAATGAAATGGTACGACTTCGCACTAAAAAGGAGCGGTTAAATGAAATATCGAGAAATAATGACACAATTTAGCACAGCGCTTGGCAAACTTGATATGACTTACGCGCTTGTGGCGCATGAATATAATCTGACTTTTAATGGACTAATGACGCTCTATATTATCGATGAAAGTGATACTGTCACCCAAAAAGAAATAAGTGAAATCTTATTTTTGCCGAAATCAACAGTACATAGCTTACTTTTGAAATTGCAAAAGCAAGATATTCTGCAACTCACTAAAGGAAAAAATGAAAAGGAAAAATTTATCGTTTTCACTCCAAATGGAAGAAAAGTTTTTGAGGAGATTCAGGAGCAAACAGATATCTTTGAAACACAAGTTATAGAAGAATTCGGCTTGAAGAACACACAAGTATTTTTGGAGCAAACGAAAACTTTTACCGAAAGCTTGCTTGAAAAAGCACAGAGAGTTATGGAGGATAAAAAAGATGAAAATTGAAATAAGAGCATTTGATCCAAAGGATTATCAAAAAGCAATCCAGTTTGCTGTTAAAGGGATGAGCTTTGATAGGTACAGTAATAATAAAACCATCATCAATATGTATGCCAAAAATTTTCTATATTTTGAGCTGTCAAAAGCTACGCAAGCTATTGCTGCCTATGTTGATGGTGAAATGGTGGGCTTATTGCTCGCAGAGATATATGGAGAACCTAAACTGAAACAAACCTTTGGCCAAAAAGCCTACATGAAGACTTTTAACTTTTTGCGGACCTTTTCTAAAAACAAAGGCTTAGACACTTATGAAGCTACGAATAAAGAATTATTACGGTCGTATAAAAGTGAAGCATCACCTGAGGGCGAAATTTTGTATTTGGCTGCTGATCCCGAGAAAAAAATCAAAGGTGTAGGTACCGCTTTAATCAATGAGCTTACTGCGCGGGAAGCTGGAAAAGAAATATTCCTCTTCACAGATACGGGCTGTACTTATCAATTCTATGAATACAAGGGTTTTCATATGGCCGGAGCTCGAGATATTCAACTTGATTTTGGTCAAAATCGAATCGATTTAACTGCAATGCTTTTTAGTAAAAAGTTAGCGCAGCAATAAACAATAAAAAACCGTAAGCTCAAAACTACGGTTTTTTATTGTTTATGGATGTAGAAGAAAAATACAATTGGGCTAATTTTTCTTTTTGGATAATATTAGTAGTATCAATGAAATAATCGCATTGCCATTTTTGGGCAGCCTGCGCGGTTTTGTTGAGTGATGTTTCCCAGGATGGGTAAAAACGCAAAGCCATTTTTCCAGTAATTCCCTTGTGTTTTAAAATCTTTTTTTCTCGAAGAACGCTCTTGGGAATGATAAACTGGCCACTCAAGGGTCCATCAATGACTGAAATGACAAGTTTATCGGGAAAAGCTTCAAAACTAAAGGGGATATTTTTGTTGTTGGTGTCCTTTTCCCAAAATGCTACAAAATATCCTTGTTTTTTAGGAGTTTTTTTAGCGCGACGACTTCGAAAAGATAGTCCATCTGCTTGAAAACAAAAACCTTCGTATTCAGAATTATAAGTATCTTTTGTAGGTATACTTGGGGATAAGCCTAAATCATTCAAAAGGGTCGTTATATAGGTCAGCGAATTATACATGGTTTAAGTTTACCACAAGTAAGAGAGAGAAAAAATCAAAGCTAATTATTTTGACACAGCAGCAATCAAAATAGTTTACAAAAAAATAGGAATGTAGTATTATTGACTAGTCAATGATTGACCGGTCAATTTAAAAAGGGGGACAAATGAACCTTAGACAAATGAGTCAGCTCTTTTACAAGCTAAAACTAGCGAATCAAGAGATGACAACGAAGTTTGAAAAAGAAACTGGCTTTAGTATTACCCGTTATGAGCTTATGATGTTTTTGAAGGAAAACGGTCAATGTTCTCAAGGGCAATTACAGAATGAGTTAAAAATAGATAGTGCAGCTATTACAAGGCATCTAAAATTGCTCGAAGCAAAAGGTTATGTTACCCGTGAGAGAAATAAACAAAACAATCGCGAAGTTTTTGTTAAAATCACGGATAGCTCAAAAGAGGCTTTGGAACGTTGTGAAAGAAACTATAATAACTCTTCTGAGAAAAGTTTAGAGCTAGCACTCACAGCTCAAGAAGAAGACGTACTTCTTGAGCTGCTCACAAAGTTATTGGGACATAAAGGAGAATAAAATGTCAACTCGTATTGTAAATAATGATTTTTCAGAAATCACATTTGGAAGAAAATCCGTGCGTGTTTATGATGAAACTTATAAAATTTCACATGAAGAAATGCTTGAAATGATCCAAGAAGCAACAACAGCACCATCATCTGTAAATATGCAACCTTGGCGTTTTGTTGTTGTTGAAAGTGATGAAGAAAAAGAAAAATTAAAACCTTTAATTCGTTTTAATACCCGTCAAAATGAAACTTCTTCGGCTATGGTTCTTATTTTTGGGGATCTTCTCTGTTATGAATTAGGGGAAGAAATTTATAACCAAGCTGTAGAAGAAGGCAAGATGCCAGCAGAAGTACGTGATCAACAGTTAGAAGCGATTATTCCTTACTACCAAAGCTTTAGTAAAGAAGAAATGAATGATGTTGTCAAAATTGATTCAAGCTTAGCTGCAATGCAATTTATGCTCATCGCACGCGCTCATGGTTACGAAACAAATCCTATCGGCGGATTCGAGGCAGACCAATTGGCAGAAGCTTTTGGTTTGGACGAAAAACGTTACGTGCCAGTAATGATTTTATCTGTCGGCAAAGCCAAAGAAGCAGGATATGAATCTGTAAGATTAGCGGCTGAAAAAATCACAGAATTTAAATAACAAAAAGATGCTAGATTATCTAGCACTTTTTTATTATTATTTATCTTTCTTTCTTACTTATTGTTGATAATTTGAATTTCTCCCTCAACACCAAGAATATCCTTAATTTTAGCCTGTAACTCTTGGAGAGCCTCTAGTGCACGTTCTTGTTGAGAAGGGGTTACTGCTTCAATCACCAAGATGGCATTTGTAGTTTCTTCTGTCAACATGGTACGTTGGGCTTCACGCCAATTCAAAGAGCGACAGATCGCACCATCAAGGTCATAATATATAATTTCTTGCGCAAGAGCTGGCTCACTCTTTTGCGCCCCCAGAGGATAAAAATCTTCCCCCCCCTTGGCTAAGCCTAAATGTAAATCGCCGTTGATTTTATCTAAGTCCTCACCGCCACAAGGTACACCATAACGAAGAGAAATACTATTATAGATATCCACAAGTGGGTTGATTGGTTCTAACTCTTTGCCCTGAGCCACTCTTTTTAAAAGAGCTTCAATAGAAGAGCGTGCACCTTTTTTCTTCTTAAACTGTGTAAAAATATCACGCCATTCGGAGATGACAAAGTTTTCTTTAAAATCATCTTCAACTAAAAATTTTTCAGACTCTTTAAATGCCTCCTTTAGAAGCTCTTGGTAGGGGCCTAAATCATGAACATGATTGTCAATATTGTTTACAACTAAGGTATAGAGTTGAGCTTCTGGAAAAAGTTCCCAAAAGTTTTTATCCACAGTAACAGTTTGCATAGTAGTTCTCCTTATTTCTTTTTTCATGATTAAATCTGTTTGCGTTAAAGTCCCTAAATGAAAATGACGTGACCCACATTCCACATAGCCTTGATTTTTATAAAAACTATAAGCATTAGGATTGTGCTCCCAGACACTGAGCCAGATATATTCCTTGTGTGTGCGCTGTGCTTCCTCGGAAGCAAAATCTAATAAATGTTTTCCTAAGCCTAAGTGCTGGTAAGATTTTCTAACATATAGTCTTTCCACTTCAAGAGCCTCACCTAAAGTAGAGTGTTCTGGAAGAGTTGCATTTTTCCACTTGATATAACCTGCGAGACAACCATCTTGGAAAATAAAATAGAAACTATTGTTAGAGTCATTGAATTCTTTGGTTAATTGTTGAGGATTAAAAGCCTTTTCTAAATAAAGCTCTAAATCTTCTGGTGGGTTTTGTTCCCCAAAAGTTTCAGCGAAGGTTTCTATACTTAAGTCTTGTAAGACATGTAGATCCTGCATAGTAACGCGGGAAATTCTAATATTCACACCAACTCCTTTTAGTAGATTCGTTTCTTTCCTTTTTTAACATCGATCCAGTTATCCACGATATTTTGACTGATTTTTCCGAGTAAATTCTCTACTTGAGTAATCTCCTGTGCATTAAGACCGGATAAGGCAACTTGAGTAGAATAGTGAAGCTCTCTGTTTAATATAGGGTAAACTTCTTTGCCATGAGAAGTAACATATAGTAGTTTATTTTTTTTGTTTCCAGTATCTTCAACTTTTTTTATAAGTTTTTTTTCTACCAATTGATTGATAGCACGACTTGCTGTACTCTTATCAACACATAAAAGTTCAGAAATTTGTTGTTGATTAATTCCAGGATTTTCAAAAATACGACTGAGGTAGAGGTATTGTCCTTTTGCAAGTTTCAGCTCCTTGAATTCAATATTACTGATAGAATCTAAGGCGCGTGCTATAGTACCGATATCTCTTAAAATATTATTTGGAATAGTATTTCTCCTTTCATGAAAGAGGATGTATTGATTATAAAATAAAATAGTTGCGTTTGCAACTATTTAGTTATATATAATAAATACCTTAACTTAATAAGCCTAAAATATTATTCAACATATGAAGACAAATAACAAAAATTAAGGAACGCTGAGAGCTTAAATAAGCTAAAGCTAAAAGCATTGCTCCAGGTGCATAGAGGACAAAATCCATAGGTTGCTGCATATGCATAACGGTGAATAAACCAGTAGAAACAAGGACTGCAATTAGTGTTCCTGTATAATTTGAGAGTCTATTAAGGAAGATATGGCGAAAGATAATCTCTTCAATGATGGGGCCTAAAATACCAAGAATAAGGATGGTGAAGAATAAAGGGATTTGCTTACTCATTTCTGAGAGAGCAGCTTGATTTTCAGGGTTTAATCCCTTTCCATAAATACCTTGAGCCAGAGATTCCACCAGAAGTATCGCTGCCATCCATAAGGGGAGGCTTAAAATTTTCCATAAGGAATGCTCCTTAAAATAGCCAAAACTTTCTCTTAATTCTTTTCGGAAGAGAATAAGTGCTGTCAGTGCAGAGACTGTTATACCAACTGCGAAGTTTAAAAAATCAGATTCTACCCAATTTGTCTGAGCTAACTCAGATAGAAAGAGTAAGGGGATCATTCCAAGTTGGAAGGGGACAAATAAAATATATATAGTTAATACAATGAATTCTCTTTTATTATCACGTAAAAAATTCAAAAGTATAGACCTCCTTGTTTGAATTGGCGATTCGCCTCAAATATTTTAACATAGCATAAAGTCTATACCAATTAAATTGTTTATGTTTTTATAGAGAGAAGTCTTTTTCATATCTCATTAAGAAACGGCGAAAAGATATTTTCCTTTGGAAAGTGTTGAAACAAGTTTGTAGAGCAAAATTCCCAGGAAATAATTGACAAATGCCGTAGAAAAAATCGTAATTAAAAGAACAGGAAGGCCCATTTTAAAGACAACCATAAGCTCCGAAATGTGAAGTAAAGTTCCCAAAAGATATACAGCAAAAACATACACGCAACCACTTATCAATGTGGCGAAGAAATAGATTACCCCTATTTTAGCTAAAAATAATTTGGGAGAAATTCTTAGGACTAACCTATATAAGAGTAAGCATGCCAAGGCTGACAAGGTACGGTCAAAAGCAGCTGGCAGCTGGAAAATCGGATTACCACCAAGAATCATGGAAGTAAGGATAACAAGACCGCTTGCCAAGAAAACTTGTTTGAGTGTAGGTTTAATCATTATACAGAGGAATAAAAAGGCCAAGGAAAAATCCGGGCGAATAATTCCAGCGATACTGGGAGTGATAATATTCAAAATTTGACCAAGTATAATGAAGATCGGAGTAAGTGCAATAGTATTTGATGATTTGTTTTTTTGATTCATAAAAGTTCCTCTTTCTAGTTTTTAATGATAAGGCAGAGTACTTTCTATAACACAAAAAAAGCATAGAAACTTCTATGCTTTAATCATCCAATTTGAGCATAGATACAGGTTTTAGAAAGTACACTAAAATTTGTATCTATGGTTTTCTTCAGTTAGAAGCCATACATACACCTGTATCTTTGCCAAAGTTGAGTAGAATAACAGTTGATCATTGGTTGTACAGCTCCTTTCGTTTTTATTAGGAGTAATAATATCATTTTCTAAGAAAACTGTCAATGCTTTGAACTCACAGAGATAAATTAATTTCGCCATATAGAGATTTAAAAGGAAGTTTTTTGAACATAAAAACCTATGCCTGATAGCCTTAATTGAGTATATATTTGACGACCAACTTGTAAATGAGTTATAATTTCACGTGCATATTTTTTTAGGCATAAATGTAATTATTGTTATTTATCATAACGTTAAAAACAAAATTAGGAAGTCATTAACTGTGTATAAAAAATATGGAGATTGTTTTAAAAAGTTAAGGAACCAAAAGAATTTGGGACTCTCATATTTTAGTAAGATTGGAATAAATAGAGCAAATTTATCTCGATTTGAAAGAGGGCAAAGTATGATGAGTTTTGAGCGCGTTGACTTGATGTTAGAAGAGATGCAAGTCCCCTTAGCAGAGTACGAGTTAATTGTAAATAACTTTATGCCCAATTATCAAGATTTTTTCTTGTTGGAACTAGAAGAAGCGGACTTTAGTCAAGATCTAAATAAAATTCAAAAGTTATATCTTGAGGCGCGTGAAGCAGGAAAACATATGTTGTCACTTGCTGCAAAAACTCGACTTGAAAATATAAGTACCCTGGAAGTGAGAGAGATTGAAAATTATCTTTGTAATGTTAAAGAATGGGGCTATTTTGAGCTCACATTATTTTATTTTGTCTCAGATCATATTGCTATTGATCAGCTGGAAAATCTTCTGGCCAATTTTGACAAAAGGTGTGAAAAATATTGTCGATTATTAAAGTACAGACGAAGATTATTACAGATTGCGTATCAAAGTGCGGCTATTTTTGCAGCGCATGGGGAAAGAAGTGAAGCTGAAAATATATTAGAAATTACCAAAAAATATCGGGAAATGGGAGTGGATTTATATGCTGAAGTTTTAAGGCATCTGGCAACAGGAATTGTTATTTTTAACTTTGAAGATAAGGATTTAGGACGTAAAAAAATTAATTGTGCTCTGGGAGCTTTGGAGGAATTTGGAGGTTTACGATTGAAAGAATTTTATCAAAGAAGGTTGGAAAAGTTTTTAAAAAATTAATCTCTGTATCTGTTGCTTTAAAGCAACAGATACAGAGAGTTTTTTTATTTTTAAGAGAATATACTTGATATAGAAAGGAGATGAAAACTAGATTTGGGCAACAATTATTTTGAAAATTGTTACCACATATTTTAAGGAGGTATGATGAATCAAAAAAAATTAACATTATTCGGATTCTTTGCTTTAACTGCTTCAATGGTTTTGACCGTATATGAGTATCCGACCTTTGCCACTTCTAAATTGCACTTAGTTTTCTTTTTACTACTAGGCGGAATACTATGGTTTTTACCAGTTGCCCTATGTGCTGCAGAAATGTCCACAGTTGAAGGGTGGAAAAATGGAGGCATTTTCAGCTGGGTGAGCCAAACTTTAGGAGAGCGTTTTGGATTTGCGGCAATTTTTTTCCAATGGTTTCAAATTACAGTTGGATTTGTAACAATGATATACTTTATCTTAGGAGCACTTTCATACGTATTAAATTTTGAAGCTTTAAACTCAGATCCACTCATTAAATTTATAGGCTTGCTGGTCATTTTTTGGGGACTGACCTTTTCACAATTAGGTGGGACTCAGCGCACTGCAAAATTAGTAAAAGCGGGATTTATAATCGGGATTGTAATTCCATCCATTATCTTATTTGTATTAGCAGTAGCTTATTTTGTAGGAGGAAATCCTATAGAAATCCCCATCAATAAGGCAGCTTTTATTCCAGACTTTTCACAGCTTTCAACATTGGTAGTTTTTGTTTCGTTTATTTTAGCTTATATGGGAGTTGAAGCTTCAGCTTCTCATATCAATGAGTTAGAAAATCCAAAAAGAAATTATCCTTTAGCAATGGTTTTATTAGTAATATTAGCTATTTCTTTAGATGCGCTTGGGGGCTTTACAGTGGCTGCAGTAATACCTCAAAAAGAGTTATCTTTAAGCGCTGGTGTGATTCAGACTTTTCAAACGCTGATCTTACATTTTAATAACCACTTAAGTTGGTTGGTCAAAATAATTGCAATAATGATTGCGTTTGGAGTCATGGGAGAAGTAAGCTCATGGGTAGTTGGGCCTTCTCGAGGAATGTTTGCAGCAGCGCAACGTGGATTACTTCCAAAATTTTTACGAAAAACGAATACCCATGATGTTCCCGTGCCTTTAGTTATGATTCAAGGTGTCATCGTGACTCTTTGGGGAGCGATTTTAACCTTTGGTGGTGGCGGCAATAACTTGTCCTTCTTGGTAGCAATTTCTTTGACTGTAGTTATCTATTTGGTTGGTTATCTACTATTTTTCTTAGGTTATTTCGTCTTAATCTACAAGAAAAAGAATTTAAAACGAACATATAATGTTCCAGGGAAAATGATAGGCAAATCAATTATTGCAGGAGTAGGGTTATTATTATCTCTGTTTGCTTTATTAATTTCTTTTGTCCCACCGGAATCAATTGCTCAAAGTGAGACACGAACTTATCAAATGATATTACTTATAAGCTTTGCTGTTACAGTAATCTTACCATTTGTTATTTATGAACTACATGATAAAAAGAGTCATGGATCTCTTGAAGAACCAATTCACTTCAAAGCAGGAGAAGTGAATCCAGCCGTTTATCCGGCAGCTCGAGGGGAGCATCATATTGTAAAGAATGAAGAACATATATTAAAACATTAAAGAAATTGGAGGATGTAAATATGTTATATGGAAAAGAAAATCGTGATGAGGCAGAATTTTTAGAACCAATATTTGGCTCCGAAAGTGAGCAAGTTGATTTGCCCAAATATAAATTAGGGAGAAAATCGATCGAACCTCGGGTAGCTTATCAATTAGTTCAAGATGAGATGCTAGATGAGGGGAATGCGCGGTTGAACTTAGCCACTTTTTGTCAAACATACATGGAACCTGAAGCAGTAAAACTAATGAGTCAAACTCTTGAGAAAAATGCAATAGATAAATCAGAATATCCAAGAACAACCGAAATCGAAAACCGTTGTGTAAATATGATTGCTGACCTTTGGAATGCAAGTGAAAACGAACAGTTTATGGGAACATCAACAATTGGTTCTTCAGAAGCTTGTATGTTGGGAGGAATGGCAATGAAATTCTCTTGGCGTAAACGAGCAGAAAAGTTAGGCTTGGACATTAATGCTAAAAAACCAAATCTCGTTATTTCTTCTGGATATCAAGTTTGTTGGGAAAAATTCTGTGTATATTGGGATATTGAAATGCGTGAAGTACCGATGGACAAAAATCACATGTCAATTAATCTAGATAAGGTTATGGATTATGTTGATGAATATACTATTGGTATTGTAGGGATTATGGGGATTACGTATACAGGAAGATATGACGATATCAAGGCTCTTGATAAGTTAGTTGAAGAACACAACAAACGTACAGATTATAAAGTGTACATACACGTAGATGCTGCTTCAGGTGGACTTTATGCACCATTTGTTGAACCACATCTTAAGTGGGATTTTCGATTAAAAAATGTCATTTCCATCAATACATCAGGTCATAAGTACGGTCTCGTTTATCCTGGAGTAGGCTGGGTATTATGGCGTGATAAGAAATATCTACCAGAGGAGTTAATTTTTAAAGTAAGCTATCTTGGAGGAGAATTACCAACCATGGCTATTAACTTTTCTCATAGCGCGGCTCAGCTGATAGGACAATATTATAATTTTGTACGTTATGGTTTTGATGGATACAAAGCTATACATGAAAGAACGCATAAAGTAGCAATGTATTTAGCAAAATCAATTGAAAAAACAGGTTTATTTGAAATTGTAAATGATGGTTCACAACTTCCAATTGTATGCTATAAATTAAGAGAAGACAGAAATTGTGACTGGGATTTATACGACTTAGCCGATCGTTTATTAATGAAAGGATGGCAAGTGCCAGCCTATCCTTTACCAAAAAACTTAGAGGATAATATTATACAACGGATAGTAATTCGAGCGGATTTTGGAATGAATATGGCATACAATTACGTGCAAGATATGCAAGAAGCTATTGAATTTTTGAATAAGGCACATCTTAAATACCATAATAATCCTAAAAATAAAGTATATGGATTTACACATTAAAACAATCTCATTTTTACAAGCCAAACCTATTTTCGTTAATTAATAACAAGAATGAATATATAACAAAAAAGACGAGATTTTTCTCGTCTTTTTTGAGAAGGTTTACATTAAAGCAAAGATAAACTCTGAGTATAGCACAACCATAATAGTAAGTTATTCCGAAAGATACTCTTTCAATCTCTCCATAGCAATCTTAATCACTTCCATTGAAGCTGCATAGGACAAACGGATATAGCCTTCACCGTATTGACCAAAGGCTGAGCCTGGAATGAATGCTACATGTTTTTTCTTTGCAAAATCATATAAAAATTCAAAAGAATTGCTGTTATATTCTGCTGGAATTTTGGCAAAAATATAGAAAGCCCCGTCTGGCTTGATAATTTCAAAGCCAAGTTCAGTCATTTTCTCAATAATGTAATCCCGCCGTTTGAGGTATTCGACTTTCATTAGCTCAGCATCATTTTTTCCTTTACTCAGAGCTTCAACTGCTGCCCATTGCGATTGTGTTGAGGCAGAAGTAACCAGATATTGGTGTGTTTTTACAAGCTGATCAATCAAGTGTTTTTCTGCAAAAATAAGCCCCATTCGCCAACCCGTCATCGCATGTGATTTTGAAAGGCCATTAAGTACAAAAGTTTGATCACGTAAAAAGGTCGAAATAGAAGTATGTACATGTTGGCTATAGTTAATTTCAGAATAAACTTCGTCAGAAAGGACAAAAATTTCATGTTTTTTGATGATTTCAGCAAGTGTTTTAAGTTGGGCATGAGTGTAAGTTATGCCCGTTGGATTTGAAGGATAATTAAGGATGATAGCCTTGATATTCTCGGTTTCGTTCAATACTTGTTCAAGTTTTTCAGGAGTTAAGACAAATTTATCAGTTGTGGTATCAATCTCGACCAATTGACCGCCAGCTAAGCTTACTACAGGCGCATAACCTGGGTAAGCAGGTGCTGGGATTAGAACTTTATCGCCAGGTTCAATAATTGAAAGGAGACAAGTAGCAATCGCCTCTGTGACACCAACTGTGGTCAAAATTTCTGTTTCAGCATCGTAATGCAAATTGTATTTTTCAGCTACAAATTGACTGGCTGCATGACGGAGTTCAATCAGGCCACGCATGCCAGTATAATGACTTTCATCGGCATCAATCGCATCAATTGCAGCTTTTTTGATATGTTCAGGTGTCGGAAAATCTGGTTCACCAAGTGTTAATTTCAAAACATTCGGTATTTTGGAAATTTCCTGATCAAATTCACGAATTTTAGAAATTTCAATTTTTCCAAGATTAGTGTTAAATTTATTTGATAAATCCATATATAGCACCTCCGCAGGTCAATAGTTAAAGTTGGCTTCAAGCAAAAACTCCGTATATTCGTCGTTTTAAATTTGTATTATAGCATTTTATTTTAAAAATTCACAAAACAATGTTGCAAAATATTTTGGAGGTTCAGAAGTTCAGATAAAAAATACACCTTGTAAACCTTGATTTAAAGCAGTTTTAAAGAAAAAAATAAGTCAATACCAAAAATTTGAAAAGTTTTCAATTGACAAACAATACTGAAAATATTATAATTGTGAAAAATAAATTAGAGGTAGCAATGCAAATGAGTACTACACGAGAGGAGGCATCCGACGACCGTGTACGAAAGGTAATCATTGCCGAACGTTAGCAACAGAGGCATCTGGCTAGCGTGGGGGTATAGGAAACACCTATACCACTCGGACTTGAATAAGTCTGGCGCTAAGTGATCGAACCGAATAATATAGAATTCTTTTTTAACTCTATTTTCATGACGACATAAAAGGCGCTTGTACTTACAAGTGCCTTTTGTTTTTATACGATGTGAGTTTGTAGGTTGAAGCGCGACAACGATAGAATAATGTTTTAGCGAGTCAACGAATAAGAAAAACTCTGCTTCTTACATCGAAACTCATTATATCAGTGGTCAAAGGGCACTGGAGACAGAGTTAAAGATTGAGATGGGAAAAAATATCATTTGGTAGACTAAAAGTAAAATCTTCCTTCTTTCAGTTACAATTTTTGACAAGCCTCCAGAGCATTGAAACTACCGAAATCTTCAGAAAAAGATTTGCATAGCAAGTCCACAGGAGCATGAAATGAAAGTACCATTTATTACTAAAGATCAATTAGATAAAATTACTGCAGAATTTCCGACACCATTTCATTTATATGACGAGCACGGAATTCGTGAAAAAGCAAGGGCGCTAAACACAGCATTTTCTTGGAATAAAGGTTTCAAAGAATTCTTTGCGGTGAAAGCTACACCAACGCCTGCAATTTTGAAAATTTTGCAAGAAGAAGGCTGTGGAGCTGATTGCGCGAGCTATGTTGAACTTATACTGGCAAATAAATGTGGTTTTGATAAGTCTGAAATTATGTTTTCATCAAATGACACTCCAGCTGAAGAATTTTTATTAGCCAAAAAGCTAGGGGCTACGATTAATATTGATGCATACAACCATATTGAATTTTTATCCACATTGGCAGGATTTGAATTTCCCGAAACAATGAGCTTACGCTATAACCCTGGTGGAGTTTTTACAATGGGTACCAAAATTATGGATAATCCTGAAGAATCAAAATTTGGAATGACAAAAGCCCAACTAATTCAGGGAATTAGAGATTTGCAAAAGTTGGGTGTGAAGAAATTTGGAATGCATAGCTTTTTGGCTTCAAATACTGTGACAAATGAATATTATCCAAAATTAGCACAGCAATTATTTGAATTAGCACTTGAAATTCGTGAAAAAACAGGCGTTTCTCTTGATTTTATAAATCTTTCTGGTGGTATCGGCGTTAATTATCGTCCGGATGAAGCTCCTAACGATATTGCTGTCATTGGCGAAGGAGTACATCGTGTTTATGATGAAGTTCTAACTGCCAATGGCCTAGGAGAAGTCAAAATTTATACGGAACTGGGACGCTTTATGTTGGCGCCTCATGGCTTACTGGTCACACGTGTCTTGCATAGAAAGCAAACCTATCGGACGTATATTGGTGTGGATGCGAGCGCAGTTAATCTGATGAGACCAGCATTTTATGATGCTTATCATCATATTACTGTTATAGGAAAGGAGGAAGATAAAGTGAAAGAAATTGTTGACGTGACAGGTTCATTATGTGAAAACAATGATAAATTTGCCAGGCAGCGCGAACTTCCTGTGATTGATGAGGGAGACCTATTAGTCATTCATGACACAGGTGCGCATGGTTTTTCGATGGGATATCAGTATAATGCAAAATTACGAAGTGCCGAATTATTGCTTCAGAAAGATGGGAGCACACGTATGATTCGACGGGCAGAGCGACCTGAAGACTATTTTGCAACATTGGATGGCTTTGAGTTTGAAATCTAACCGAGAATTAGCTGGTGAATGCTTGTAACAGCTTTTACTTCTAACCACTGATAAAATCATAAATAATATTTGGATACAAATTAAAGGAGTGGAGTAAGAACAAGGCGAAGAGGAGATGTTTTTCAAGAGAAAGAAAATTATACGATGAGTAGTTTCCTTTTCTTCTATTGCAACACTCGTCAAAGGTTTCTGAAATAAATCTACAGGAGAAAATAATGCTTAAAGGTTCAATTGTGGCGCTCATCACGCCCTTTAATGATGATAATTCTATAAATTTTGAGAAATTAGCTGAGCTGATTGAATTTCAGATTAGCCATGGAAGTGCGGCTATTTCTATTTTAGGCACAACAGGAGAAGCACCGACGATTAGTTTTGAGGAGAAAAAAGCAATCGTTGAGTTTGTAGTTAAACAGGTTGCTGGACGTGTTCATATCAATGTTGGAGCAGGAAGTAATAACACAGCACAAGCAGTGGAATTTGCTCAAGCATTTGAAAAGTTAGGAGCGGATAGTTTGCTTGTGATTACCCCTTATTATAATAAAACCAATGAAACAGGGATGTTAAAGCATTTCACTAAGATTGCGGAGTCTGTCGATATTCCGATTATCATGTACAATGCACCAGGTAGAACAGGGGTGAATCTTTCTGTTGAAGCCGTAGAAGTATTGGCGAAACACCCGAATATTACAGGCTTAAAAGAAGCATCAAGTGATATTGCCTATGTGGAAAAAATTAGCTGCTATCTTTCTAATAATTTTGCATTATATAGTGGTAATGACGATATGATAGTTCCATGCCTGAGTTTAGGCGCTTCGGGTGTAATCAGTGTTTGGGCTAACTTCATGCCAGATGTAGTTAAGGAGTTAATCGAAACTTTTGCGACCAATCCAGCTCATTCTTTGAGTCTGCAACAAAAATATTTGAACTTGATTGACAGCTTATTTATAGAAGCAAATCCAATTCCGGTCAAATTTGTGATGAATCAACTCGGTTATAATGTCGGTTCTGTTCGGTTGCCACTTGACGAGCCATCCGAAAGGGCAAAAATTCAACTTCTTAAAGAATTGGAGATTTTATAATGAAAGTTTTACAAATTGGAACAGGTACAATGGGCGGGCTGCTTGCGGCAGAGCTAGAAAAAGAGCATGAATTAACAGCCGTAGCCTTAACAAAGGATATTCCAGAAGAAAAATTCGATGTGATCATTGATTTTTCACACCCTGAGAATCTCAATAATCTTGCTAAATATCTAGAAAAGCATCCAACAGCCACAGTTATTGCCACAACAGGCTTTGACCACATACAAAAGGCAACAATTGATTACCTTTCTGAAAAAATGCCTGTATTATTTAGTGGGAATTTTAGTATTGGAGTTATCTTGATGAATCGTTTAGTCAAAGAAATGACCTATATTTTATCGGACAGTTTTGATATTGAAATCATTGAAAAACATCATAATAAAAAAATAGATGCACCATCTGGTACGGCAAATATGTTACTTGACAGTATCAATGAAACATTGGACTATAAAGTTGTTCATGGACGTTCAGGTATAAAGCCACGTGAGAAGAAAGAGATTGGAGTACATGCTGTTCGAGGGGGGACAATCGTTGGCGAACATGAAGTAATATTTGCAGGAAGCGACGAACTTCTTACGATTAAGCATGAAGCTCTTTCGAAAATGATTTTTGTAAAAGGGGCGATCACAGGGATGAATTGGCTTATTCATCAAGAAAGTGGGATGTATTCAATGGAGGAAGTTCTTTTTGGAAAAGACGGAGTGAATTAAGTTCTATTTTTATAGAAGAGAAACAATAAAGTAAATTTTGGGTATTCCTTAAAAAACTTAGTTTTTATAGGATTACACATAAGAAGGAGATTTATGGAAGTACAAAAAATTTCGGCTCAAGAAATTATTCAATATATTGGAAATGCTGAGAAAAAAACAACAGTTAAAGTAACTTTTGAAGGTCAATTGACAGGTCAAATACCAAAAGAAATCATCAAAATCAGCAATACTTTGTTTGGAGATTGGAGTTTGATTCAACCTCTTTTGGCTGATATGACTGAAAATAAAGACTATATTGTTGAGCTTGATAGCCGCAATTCAGCTGTGCCTTTGCTTGATATTCGCGATATCAATGGACGTATCGAGCCAGGTGCAATTATCCGTGAACATGTCGTAATTGGTGATCATGCAGTAATCATGATGGGAGCAATTATTAATATAGGTGCTGAAATTGGGTCTGGTACAATGATTGATATGGGTGCTGTTCTAGGAGGACGTGCAACAGTAGGTAAAAATTCCCATATTGGTGCAGGCGCAGTACTTGCTGGTGTAATTGAACCAGCTTCATCTGTGCCTGTGCGTATTGGGGATAATGTACTTGTGGGTGCAAATGCAGTGGTTATTGAAGGTGTACAAGTCGGTTCAGGTTCAGTTGTTGCGGCCGGTGCTATTGTGACACAAGATGTTCCTGAAAATGTAGTTGTTGCTGGTGTGCCAGCCCATATTATCAAGAAAATTGATTCTCAAACACAGCAAAAAACTGCACTGGAAGAAGCGTTGAGAAATTTGTAAAAATGCCATAAGGATAGACTATTTATCAACATACATGATGCTTCGTACGCTATTAATAAATGGAGTATATCGTCCATGCACTTCAAATAGCGCCAAAGTTATTTAACTTTAGAGTGTACAAACTTTATCTTCGAGTATCTTATATCCAAAGAAGAAAGGATAAAAATGAAAAAATATAATATATGTGTTGTGGGTGCAACTGGACTTGTTGGTCGTACTTTTCTCGATATTTTAGAACAAAGAAATTTCCCAATTAAAAATTTGAAATTATTAGCCTCAAGTCGTTCAGCAGGTTCAGTTTTGTCTTTTGCGGGTCAAGAATACGTAGTTGAAGAATTAACGGCTGATTCATTTAACGGTTATGATATTGCCCTTTTTAGTGCTGGCGGAGATACTTCTGAACAATTTGCCCCAATTGCACGAGAAAAAGGGTTGGTTGTCATTGATAACTCATCAGTTTGGCGTGAAAATCCTGAAATTGGCCTGATAGTTCCAGAAATTAACATCCAAGATACGCAAATGAATAAAATCATTGCCAATCCAAACTGTTCAACGATTCAATCTGTTTTACCGCTTTATGCTTTGGAAAAAGCCTTTGGTATTTTACGAGTGAACTATACAACTTTCCAAGCAGTAAGTGGAAGCGGACAGAAAGGTCGTGACGATTTACTTCGGACACGTCAAGGCAAAACACCAGAATTTTATCCATATAATATCTCTGAAACGGCGCTTCCTGAGATTGATGTTTTCTTTGAAAATGGATATACCAAAGAAGAGATGAAAATGGTCAATGAAACACGTAAAATCTTACATAAGCCAGAGTTGGCTGTTTCAGCAACTTGTGTACGTGTTCCAGTAATAAACAGTCACGGTGTGAGTATCCAGGTAATATTGGATCAGCCTTTCACGCTTAGCGAAGTTCGTGAGGTTTTTGCAAACCAAGAAGGTATAACTCTTATCGACAACCCTAAAAATCATGAATATCCAGTTTCAACAATCGCAAATGGTAATGATAATGTTTATGTTGGACGTATTCGTGAAGATTTGGCGCAAGCAAACAGTTTACTCTTTTACTGCGTAGCTGATAATATCCGTAAAGGCGCAGCACTAAATGCAATTCAAATTGCGGAGCATATGATCCAGGAGAATTTAATTTGACATTAACCATTGCAAAATTTGGCGGTTCATCCTTATCTACAGAAAGCCAATTTCAAAAAGTAAAAAATATTGTCAGCCAAGATGAAACGAAAAAAATTGTCGTTGTTTCGGCGATTGGACGTAAAAATCCATCTGATGATAAGGTTACCGACTTGCTCTATCTCATTGCGGCTCATGTGAAACACGGAGTTTCTTACCAAGCACTTTGGGATAATTTAATTGCTCGATTTGTTGCAGTCAAAGAAGAATTGCAGCTTAAATACGACATCTTATCACATTTAGAGGAACTTAAATGTGAGCTGGATTCGGGTCAATTTACAGAGGATTATCTGGTGAGTCGTGGCGAGTATTTTACAGCGCATCTAATGGCGGAATATCTGGGCTATCAATTTATTGATGCGGCTGAAGTAATTTCCTTTTCAGGTAACGGTCGTATCAATTTGGAAATGTCAAAACGTTTGTTGCAGGAACAATTCTCTGGAATTGAGAGAATTGTTCTCCCAGGATTTTACGGTGCTTTCCAAAATGGAAAAATCAAACTTTTGAGTCGTGGTGGTTCAGATATTTCAGGCGCAATTCTGGCAAGCTGTTTAGGTGCTGATAAATATGAAAACTGGACAGATGTATCAGGTGTAATGATGGCAGATCCGCGTATTATTAACAATCCAGCAACGATCAGTGAATTGACTTATGAAGAGTTGAGTGAATTGTCTTATATGGGGGCAAGTGTGCTGCATGCTGAGACGATTTATCCGATTCGTGAACTCAATATTCCTTTGCATATTAAAAATACGAATGCTCCAGACGCCGAAGGCACTTTGATTTTGGCAGAACACCGTACGCATACGACACAAGTTTCAGGAATTTCAGGCAGAAAAAACTATGTTTCGATTAATATTGTCAAAAATCAAATGGCAACAGAGGTTGGTTTTTTACAACGTACTTTGAAAATTTTTGATGATTATCATTTGAATATTGAACACCTCCCTACAGGTATCAATCAAATCGGAGTTATCGTCGAAATGGTTGAAGTAGAAGAGATTTTGCTTGATTTACTGGACCGCCTAAAAAAAGATTTGAAAGCAGATGATGTCACAGTCAAAGAAAATATTTCGCTTTTGACAGTTGTAGGTGAAGAAATTATACGCTCAGCAAAAGTTACGAACAAAATTTTTACAGCACTTGCTAAAGAAGATATCGATATTGAGCTTATTACACAAAGCCCGCGTGGAATCAATATCATTATCGGTGTTGCCAATAAGCATTATCAAAGGGCTTTAGTCGCCTTATATGAAGAATTGACAACCTAAAGGACTTAATAAGGAGGTGTAGAGTGCCTTTTACAAATGAAGAATTGCTTCAAATACGTCGGGAATTGCATGAAATTCCTGAGCTTGGTATGACAGAATTTGAAACACAGGCTTATCTATTAGATAAAATACAGCAAATGATACAAACAGTTAAGCATGTCAAAATTCGAACTTGGAAGACAGCCGTTCTAGTCAAAATAACAGGATTTGACTCAGACAAAATTATAGGCTGGCGTGCAGATATGGACGGGCTTCCAGTTAATGAAGAAACAAGTTTAGAATGCAGTTCAAAGCACCAAGGAAGAATGCATGCTTGTGGACATGATATACACATGGCTGTAGCACTTGGTTTATTAAAAATCGCTATTGAAACGCCAAGTAAAAATGACCGTCTTTTTCTTTTTCAGCCCGCTGAAGAAAATCTCTCAGGCGCAAAACTTTTATATGAGGCAAACGTTTTTGCGGATTGGTTACCGGATGAGTTTTATGCACTTCATGTTCATCCAGAACTACCTGCCGGACAACTAGCAACGAATAATCACACTTTATTTGCAGGAACTTGTGAGGTTAGTATTAAGTTTACTGGAAAAGGAGGCCACGCAGCGTTCCCCCAGAATAGTAATGATATGGTAGTTGCTGTGAGTCATTTTGTAACGCAAGTGCAGACAATTATCTCGCGAAATGTTGGCCCGATGGAAAATGCTGTTGTGACTTTTGGAAAGATGCGTGCTGGAATGACTAATAACGTGATTGCCAAAGCAGCGGAAGTTCACGGAACCATTCGTACCTTGACGAAGGAAATGAACGAACTAACACAAAAACGTATCACACAAATCGCTGAAGGTATTGCGCAATCCTTTGACTGCCAAGCGGAAATTATACTAAAACAAGGAGGGTATCTTCCTGTTATTAATAATAAAAATCTTGCAGACCAACTGATGTCTTTTCTGAAAGAAAAGCCAACAGTTAATTTTTCAGAAATTTCCCCCTTGATGACAGGGGAGGACTTTGGATACTTATTAGATAAAGTACCTGGTGTGATGCTCTGGCTCGGTGTTCAATCAGATTATCCCTTACATCACGAAAAGATGTCTCCAAAAGAAGCAGCTATAATGCCTGCAGTGGAAGCACTCAGTGCCTGGCTAGCTACTCGATAAATTTCTTTACAACTGTTGGTATTAAGTTGGCACAATTGTACCCAATGCGATAAGAACGGTATTCGTGTCCCTTTTTCTTCAAAAGGCACCAAGAAAAGCACCGAGATAGTGAGTAAACAGATATGAAGAAGCCTCTACAAAAGTGTAGGGGGCTTTTTTTATGTGACAAAGAAGAAGTAAGAAAAGACTTCTGATGACTAGGAAATGAAAGATAACTGAGTAAGAGCTTAAACAAAGACTTTACCAATAAAAAAATGCTTCAAGTCTAATCCGGCTTGAAGCATTTTGATGTAACTAATTAAATAGAAGTTAATATAATATGGTAGATTTTTAAGGGAGGGTAAATTTTTTTAGTCAATTATAGATTTTCTATCAATAATTTTTATTAATAGAAACATCAGAGTCCATCCTATTTACATTTATTGTGCAAAATAACTTCTTAGTAACTGAAATTGCACGTAGGACACGTACACTGTTGGCACACTCCATAAAAATGTAAAAATAGCTTTGTAAAATGAAAACTAATGTTCATATATAGAGCCGGAAGACAGGACTTAAATCTGCACAGCCAAGATAGGCTACAGGATCCTTACTTTTATGGAACGGTGTGAAATCGCATGAATAGTTTTGAAAAAATCAGTTTCTAACGAAGCATGTTAGGGGAAAAATTTGAATGTCTTTTGAAATTTTTTAACACTCGTCTTAAAAATATAAGAACACATCTGAGAACTACCGAGTGAAGATTTATAAGAATTTAAAAATTAACAGATTACGATAGAAGCACCTCAACTTAAGGTGGTTGAAATTTTTTTATTTTTTATATCATGCAAGTTCAATAGAGAATATTTTGTTAAAAAGATGAAAAATACATAATTTATATAACTTATGTTTTATAATTGTTATTTAATTACATTTACGTTGCATAAATATGAAATAAGTGTTATAATGCTTTTGAAAAAAGAATTCAAAAAATATTTATTGTAATAAAAAGGAAGGAGGGTTACTTACAATAAATAAAGTTAGCAAAAAGAATAGAAGTAAGAAAGCAGTTTTTTAATACAGCTATTTCAATGGCATAAAAGAAATGGTAAAAACAAGGAGAAAAGATAATGATAAAGAACAAAAGAGGAAGTTTAGCGCTTGTAATTTCAGTATTATCAATTTTAGCCATTCTATTGAATAGTAACCCAACATTTGCGAATGAAGTATCAGACTCAGTTGACGGTGTGAGTGTGAAATTGGTAGCGAAGAAAAAGCATAATATTAGAAAGAGCTTTGATCCATCTTCTCCGATATTAGATAATTTAGTAAGTTCACTGCAAAAAGGAGGAAGTCTACCGACAGCGAATTGGAATGTTAAAACACAAGGAGCTTATAACATGCAAGGAAGCTGGGGTGGAGGAAATTATCTCTATTCCAATTATAATGTAACAGGGCATACCTTTTATCCATATTATTTTTTTAATGAGGGTCTAAATGATATTCGGGTTAGCATCAAGAACTCTGCTAATGGAGCTACTTTACACAGTTTTGTTTTGGAAAGAGGATATTCTTATCAATATTTTTTAAATATGAACTCCTCAACCTCTCGCTTCTATTTTGAATTTTATAGTCAAGGCGACTTTGTATTTTCTGGATATGTGACTCATCAAGATGTATAGAAGAATTATAAAGATTTCAGTGGTATTAATTTCTGTTTTAGGATTAACACTTTTACTGTGGGTGAACTTTTTTAAAAATAATTCCATAAATAATGAGAGAGCATCTGTTGGCAAAAAAGAGTTAGTGATAGAGTACGTTTATGAAATAACGGAAAACCCGGAAATTAGACTTTTTAAAAAGGAAGAAATATCGAATATTGATTTTGATAATGGGGATTTGATTGTACATTTTCAAGACCTACAAGTAAATAGTGATATGATTACTTTTTCTTTAGATGGGAATAATGATGAAGCCTCATTAACAATATATAGACCTAGAAATGCAACTAATGCCGAAGCAATTGAATCTAAAAATATTCCAGCTTCCCAATTTTTAGATTTGAAAAAGCTTAGATTATATGTGGAAAAATAATAAATATACTTTTAGACCTAATTTTAACTATTAGGGAGTGGACAGTACAAAAATTATTGTAATTAATAAGTTTTTAGGAAGTGTGAATATCTATGAAGACTAGAGTATCTGGTAGAGAGAAAGTTGCAATTCAATATATTTTAAAAAAAGCAAGAATGAACAAGCCCCAAAGGACTCTTTTTGGGCTTGTTTTTAATTATTAGAAGAAGGAGAAAAATATGGCAGACGAACTTGTACTCGCAACACAACAATGGTTAAACAGAACCTATGGGCACATTCCTGACTTTAATCAAGCACCAGAAGATGGGAATACGGGATGGTCAACCATCTATAGCTTAATTGAGGGACTTCAAGTAGAGCTTGGCATCACAGCCTTGTCTCCAAACTTTGGCGATACAACGTATCGACTTTATGAACAACAAATTACACCGAATTGGAACAACCTACCGACCAATGTGGTCTATTTGATTCAAGGTGCCTTTTGGTGTAAGGGGATTAGTCCTGGAGGATTTGATGGTATTCAAACTTCAGCCTTAGATGCGGCAGTGAAGGTCTTACAAAGGGATGCAGGTTTTACCACACAGAATGGCGTATTGAGTGCAATGTGGGCGCGTGCTCTCTTTGACATGAGTGCTTTTGTTCTCGTTAGAGATCCTCGTGTGCGTGAAATGCAACAATATCTGAATGCCAATTACTATCAGTATACAGGCATATTACCTACAGACGGTATTTATCAGCGTGCAACAAACACGGCAATTATTTACGCACTTCAAAAAGAGGTTGGTCTTGATGTTGAAACAGCCAATGGTGTTTTTGGCCCTACAACACGCCAACTTTACGAACAAGCCTATAACTCAAATTGGAGCAGTGCTTTAAGTATGATTGTTCAGTTTGGCTTATACGCTAACATGTCTGAGTTCTGGGAAGTAGCGGGGCAACCTGCACCAGAGTTTACAGGTGTCTTAGATAGTGCTACAGCACAAGGACTCTCATTATTCCAAGATTTCTTACGTTTATCGCCAGTTGTAAAGGGAAGCCCAGACTTAAGAACGGCTTGGTCCTTAATGACTTCGAATGGGGATCCGAATCGTACATTTTGGGCAGTGGATACTTCAATCCAATTGACAGACCAGAACATTGCGGATTTAGTGGCCTTTGATGTTAACTATGTAGGGCGATATTTGACAGGGACTGTGGGAGTTGGAGAGAATGAACGGGATAAATTTTTATCACGTGAAGAAGCAGACGCTCTTTTGGCAGCTGGGTTGAATATTATTCCGATTTATCAAGACAATTATCCGATAAATACTTACTATACTTATTCTCAGGGACAAAGTGATGCAATGCGTGCATATTTTGCCGCAGCACGGTTAGGGATTCCAAATGGAAGTGTTATCTACTTTGCGGTAGATTTTGATGCCTTAGATACGGATATTGATGCATATGTTCGTCCTTATTTCTGGGGAATTCAGGATATATGGAAAAATGCCAACCTAGAATTTCAATATAAAATAGGAGTTTATGGTACACGAAATGTTTGTACTCGAATTTACAATGAAGCAGATGTTCAGTTCAGCTATGTCTCAAATATGTCAAGTGGTTGGTCAGGAAACCTAGGATTTTCTCAACCTTTGAATTGGGCGTTTGACCAATTCTATGAATCAAGTTATGCGAGTGTAGAAGCAATTGATTTTGTCAATGTCTCAGGTTTAGATGAGGGAGTTTCCTCACTTGTAGATGCAATGGAAGTGGAAGAAGATTACTGGCTTAATCAGTCTTCATGGAATATTAGAGGCTTAAATCCTCAACTTACATGGGATGGTCCTAGTGTTACTATCTATAACTCTGGTATTATTCGAATAGAAGCAAGTTTACACATAGAAAATCAAATTGATGCTAATTCAGAGTTTAGCTTTGATATCAGTAATGGGGAACTGAGTACAGATGCATCCAATGTTATTAATGATTTAATAGGTATACAAGCTGGGCCACAAGCAACAGCTAAAATTAATGAGTTTTCTGCAGGGATAAGTGCAGCGAATATGACTATATCTTATGTAACGGATGCCAATCGACAGAAAACTATTCGAGTGACTATTAATTTCCCCGAAGTTTCTAGTGAGAATGTAAAAGTGGGGGCGTGTGTACAATTTGATATTTTTATTGATTATGATTCAAATTCGGGAAATAATTTATTAAACGCAGCCTTTGTGAGACTTATAAATTGGATTACTATTCAAGCCAAGGCAAAAGTTACTGCTTTCGTAATTGTACTTGCAGGGGCAGGAGTAGTAGTTTTAGGGCCTGCAGCTACTGTCACAGCAGTAGCGGGGTCATTGTTAGCGCTTCTTGGGATTGTGGATCCAGGAAAGGATGAGGATGATGAGGAGTAGTAAATGCAGTTAGAGGAAAAATTTTCTAAAAAGGAAATTTCTATTGTAAAAAAAACTTTGAGAAAGCAGTGGCGTGAGGTGGAGAAAGCAAGAGTAAAATCACTAAAGCTGTTATTCGGCATAGGTTTTATTTGTACAATAGGACTTGCCTTGGTTTCTTCTTTTCTTTCGAACATTTTTGCGAGTTTGGATTATATTGAGTTGAGTTCTTTATCGGGACTTTATACCATTAGCGTTTTTGCGAGTGTATTCTGTGCTATATTATTTTTAATCTCTTTAATGTTTCCTTTAGAACTTGAGCGTTTACGGAAGAAAGAGACAACATTTATTTCTAGCTATGACGAAATTTTCTCGCCGAAGGTAAGATGGATTCTTGTTTTTGAAGATATTGCAGTAATTTTTTATATCAAGAATAACAAGCAGTGGAGCGTGGCAGGAGGAAAATTTTTCATCTTACGGAAAACAACAGATGAAAATGTTTTTTCAGAGATAAAGAATCATCCGTCCTGTCTAGCTTTTGATTATAGTGTGTTAACAAAATAACGTTGGAGCATGTTTAAAAATGAAGATTAAGTCAGAGATATCTAAAGAAGAATTGGAGAGACTTATCCCACAGCTAAAAAAAGTCTGCCGCAAAAAAGGCAAAAAAGAAATCATACATTCATGGCTTTGGCTTCTTTTTACAGTGCCATACTGTATTTGGTTTTTTCAATTTTTATTGCGAAATATCCATGACAGTCCTCTTTGGACTTTTCAATCTTGGCTATTCATTTTTCTCTTTATCATAAATTTGGTAGTGTTTTTTGTGGCTATAGCACTAGTTTACGGAATGCTCTTTTATCCTATATATTTGAAAAAAGTGCCAAAAGAAGACACAGTTTTTGAAATGGACTTGACAGAGGATTACAAGAAAACTATACGTCATGTTGTTCTTCTGGAAGATTATATTTTTATACAATCTCTTCATAAAATGCAAACAAGATATTTTATTTTGAGAAACGATGACCACTTGATATTCGATGAATTAAGACGAGAGCTTGTACCTCGAGGTAAATCAAAATTAAAGTATAAGTGTTTTGAGGACAAGTGATCTGATGAGGACAATGAATGATAAAAAGCAGTGTAGTTTCTGATCAAGAGTTTGAATTAATTCAAATTAGTTGTCAAGAGATGATCAAAGAAAAGGAAAAGAAGCTAGTTATCAAACAAAGGCTTGGACTTATCTGGGCAATTGTAGTACTAATTTCGAGTGCTTTTCTTTTCATAATAATTACATATGGAGTGATTACTGGAAGATTTAACTTAGGGGTATTAGTGGCATCTATAATACTTTTGATGTCTGGTTTTGTAATGACCTATCTATCTGTTTTTGCACTGAGGGAGGAAAGCTATACTAAGAAATACTTCTTAAAAAAATATTTAGTTAGTGCTATTGAGTATGATGAAAAATTTGTGAAAAATACAATATATACATGGGTTTTTGTTGATACTATTTGTGTTTTGTTTAAAGAAAATAAAAAAGTGAAACTCTTCATTTTAAAACAAGCAGATAATCCAGAATTTTATCAAAAAATGAAAGTGGATTATTCTAAAAAAAATCAAAGACCGAGTACTTTTCAGTATATACGATATTTGTATTTTGAGGACCAAGGAATAGAGGGTGATTAAATCTTATATATCTAAAGAAGAGTTGGAGAATATAATTCCCCAACTGAAACAACTTATTAAACAAAAAACAAAAGGAACAATTGTATACTCATGGTTTTGGATTCTTTGTGCAACTCCTCTTTTCATATGGATTTTACAAAGTTCATTTCATAGATTAATAGAATCAGGCTTTCAAGCAAAAGGAGAGATATTTGTTATCGTCTTAGCTATACTAGCACTTATAATTGATGTCGGGTTTACTATTTCTATGATTTGTTATCCGATATTCTTGAAAAATTTGCCAAAAGTAGATACTTTATTTGAAATGGAGTGGAATGATATTTACAAGAAAAGTATACGTCATGTGGTTGTTCTAGAAAATTATATCTTCATCCATAGCATTCATAAAATGAAAACAAGATACTTTATTCTGAGAAATGATGATACGTCTGTGTTTGATGAATTAAGACGAGAGCTTGTACCTCGAGGTAAATCAAAATTAAAGTATAAGTGTTTTGAGGACAAGTGACTAGAGCGTTAACTTTATAAAAATCAACTAAGAATTCATTTTATAGAGTTTAAGTATATACCTTTGGCTACAACTAAGCTTATGCTAATTTGGGTATTTTCGTTTTTAGGTTTGAAAAGCTCTCTCTGGATAAAACAAATAAAAAAAGAAGATTAGCACCTTATTTATTAAGGTTATACAGAACAAAAAAGGAGAAACTATTGAAAATCATACTGATTGTGCAGTATCTGCTTATGGGAATTGCTGGAGTTATTGCATTCTATCTAATTGAAAGAATCTTCTTGCTACCTTTTAGTATTATTTTTATTGCAGGCTTATACTTTATAACAAAAAATTATAAATTTGATTCTGAAAATTAGTATTGAACTGCAACCAGAAATTTCTCAGACTGATGGTGTCATATCGATGATTTATGATTCATATGTATCCAGCTTTGGAAAGTTTGTATCAAATTATGGGTTAGCACATTATGAAGGAAGAAGCGATTATGGCTTCTTTTTATTTTGAAAAAACTTCCAAAGTTGTGGGATGTTAAGGGCGCTTGCAATAAAAAATATGAATAAAATTTTTATTAATTTGACCTTGCATCCAATCTATAAATTTTTTGTCGGAGTTATCAATTATCCATATAAGATGCAAACTATCCAGATAATGTGTGTTTTGTCTCTCAAAAGAAGCCTTTTATCGGGAGCTTCTTCCATTATCGAAAAAAATTTGTAATAATAAGTAATATGAATTAAGGAGTGGCCGATGGAAATAAACATCACGATTAATGAAAAACAAGAGGAGCGGGTTGATATTCTGATACATAAAATGACTCCAGAAATTCAAAAAATTATCTCTCAATTACAAAAATTTGATTATAAATTAGTTGGAATGTTGGAAGAGAAGAGATATCCAATAGTTTTAGATGAAATAATAAGTATTTATGCCTCAAATAAAAAAGTTTATTGCTTGATAGAAAACGGGCGCGAGTTTTTTGTAGGACAGACGATTAAGACTTTATCAGAAGATTTACCTAATAATTTTGTCCAAATTTCAAATGGTGAAATAATTAATGGCGAAAAAATTTCTCATTTTGAATTAACATATGGAGGTAAAATCAAAATATGGTTTAAAGGTGGTAGATTTTCAATGTCGAGCCGCAGCTATTATAAAGTGATAAAGGAGTATTTAGGGCTATGAAAAAAAATAAAATTGACCATCTTAAAGATATTGGCCTTGCAATGAGTATTAGTCTTTCTCTAGGAATTATTTTAAATGTGTTGTATTTTAATTTACGGGGAAGATATTGGTTTGTCTTTATGAATCCCTTAAAAAAAGTCAGTTACGAAACAGTTGATAACGCAACATTTTCTACCATCGTTTATCTCTTAATTGGAGTATTTGTTTGGTCGATTATTTGGCTGTATAATACAGATAGATTCGGATTTACACTTCCAAATCTCTTTCATTTCTTACTTTCATTTGCCGGGTTTTTCTTGCTCTATTTATTTTCTTATGTACCACTGGGACTTCCACTAAAGATAGCTGTAATATATTTTAAGACGTCATTTATCCCGTGGGATATAGTAAAACCGATAATGTGGATTATTTCCAGTTATTTAATCATATGGGGAATATTTTGGCTTGTACAGTATGTGCAGGTGAGAAAAATGAATACGGAGTTTAATAAATGAAAAAAGTAGTGATTGGCTTGAGTGCAATAGTCATGGGATGTCTTTTGTTATTCGCGACATTTTTCTTGCCTCAGAGAAATCCATTTGAAAAGCATCCCCCTGAAACATCTCCAGCAAAGACAGAAGAAACAGATGTTTCTGAAAGAAATTTTACGATATCTGATGTTTTACGTGGATATTCAACACTAGAAGAATTTAAAAAACAAATAAACGAGCAAGGCTATATGGATAATGCTTATCTTGTTGCGTTGGATAATAAAGGAGAGCCTGGTGGCTGGCTGGTTTCGTCTTCTGGAAAAAATGATCAGTTAATGGGGGGAGAAGCTAAAAATGGAGTGATTGTGGATCCCGTTTATGCGAATGATCCTCGTGGAGCCACAGTAGCCGATATTAAAAAGTTTCTAGCGGAAAGAGATGAACAATTTGCGGAAGGGAAATTAGTTCCAAATATCCATAATAACCGAACAATATTCTTTATGGTTAATACTTACAAAACTAGAGAAGCTTTTGAAGAATGGTATAAAAATGAAAAAATTACTCCAGAAACTAAAATTTTGCAGACACTATACTATGGAGTAGTTATAGATCAAACTGAAATTCAAGGAACTTTTTATGATTTAAGTACAGATTCAAATGCGGCAACAGTCCGTCAGATTCTAGATGCTTTTTCATAAACTTAGGAGGAAATGCCAAAACAAAGACTACACCGTCACTGAACTTGTTACAGATGAAGAAGGAAATAAAGTAGTTGAAGAAAACAACTACAAAGATAATCCTTCCCAATCTCTCAAAGTAGACGAAGCAAATGGTCACACAGAAGTACAGGATAAGGAAATTACACCTGAAACAACAACTGTGACTGACAAATACTTCTATGAAGGCTTGGTTAAAGGCGATACGTACACCGTTAAAATCACACAAGCTTATGACCATAACTTGAAAAAAGTGATTGATGTAGACGGTAGTCTGACCTTCAAAGCTGAAGATACTTCAGGTACTGTGGAAGTTCCTGTCAAAGTAGATGCGAAGAAATATGTAGGGCATAAGATTACCTTCTATGAGGACGCATGGCATGGTGAGAAACCAAATGAAGAAGAGCCACCACTGATCTCTCACCATAACAAAGATGATGAAAAGGAAACATTTACAGTGAAAAAACCTGAAACACCTAAAAAAGAAACACCAAAAACTCCTGACGCTCCAAGAGTATTCTCCCATCAACAGGTGAAGAAAAAGCTGTTTGGAGCTTAGTAGGTATTGGCGCAATCCTTGTAGCATTTGCAGTAGCTCGTCGGGAAAAAATCAAAAATATTTTCAATAAAAATAAAAAGTAGTCTCAAATAATAGTTAGCTTCTTAGATTCTTTCGGAAATTATTTACAATGAAGAAAAACGCACCCGAATAAGTGTTTGGTAAGTTACATTTTGTGTCTATTTATTTAGGGTATCTTTATTACAATGGGAGTATGAAGAATAAAACACCCAAAATGATTAAATACAGATTAAGAACAGCTTCGCAATGGCTACTTGTTGGATTACTTACCACTTCAACTACCTTACCGGGTATTTCTACAATAGTTACCGCATCAACGGAAGAACCTAATGTTTCTCAAGCTATTGATACTGATACTAATGAAGAAATTGAAGAAGCAGAACAAATTGGTAGTACTAAGAATCTAGAGCCCTCAGATACTTCGGAAGAAACTGATGGAGAAGGAAAAGAAACAACTGCAGATTCTGTCCAAATAACTCCACAAGAATCTGCAGCATTTGAAAAAGATATTAGATATAATACGAAATCAGGAAATGATATTGCATCAGGAACATTCGGAACTTCGGATTGGTATATTACAGCTAGCAATGAATTACATATTGGAAGTGGGACGTTTACAAATGAAATATCTCCGAATGCTTCTCCTTGGATTGAATATAAGGATGAAATAAAAAAAGTAATTTTTGATGGTCCTGTTTATGTAACAGGGGACTCTGCATTATTTAGGATGATGGAGAATATTGAAGCCGTTGAAAATATAGAACTTTTAGATACTAGCGGATGTACGGTTCTTCAAGGAATGTTTCAGAAGACTAAGATTTCAAATTTGAATTTATCTAATTTGAAGACTGATAATGTAACATCTTTTTCTTCTACATTTTGTGACATGCCTAATATCACCTCATTAGATTTATCTGGAATGAATACGAGTAATTTGACATCATTATTTGTTACTTTTTCAGGCTCTTCAAAACTTGAAGAGTTAAATTTAAGCAGCTGGGATACAAGCAATGTTACATCTTGGACGTACGCTTTTCGTGGTACAACTTTGAAAAAAATTACTCTAGGAAGTAAGACGATATTAAATCCGCAAGTTGCGTTGCCTGAAGTAGATGTGTCGTCAGGTCAATATAATGGTCGATGGATAGGTCTTAACTCAGGAAACTACTATAGTTCAAGTACTGATTTTATGACTAATTATGACGGCAGTGTTCCTGATACATACATATGGGATCAGACGGCTTTGGAAGCTTTTGATTCAACTATTTATATCGGTGATGAGTGGAAACCGCAAGATAATATTGATATTGCTATAGGTAGAGAAGGAAATCCATTAAATATCAAAGATATTGAAATAATTGGTAATGTGGATACAAGTAAAGAGGGAAAATATGAAGTTATATATAAACGTGATGGTATAGAGACAAAAGCTGAAATTGAAGTGATTAAAGCTAAAGAAGATTTATCGCATATTACTGTACATGATTCAGACCTAAAAGTTGGAGATAACTGGACACCAGAAGATAACTTTGATGAAGCTACAGATTTTGAAGGAAAAGTCGAAAAGTTCTCAGACATTATTGTGGAAGGAAGTGTAGATACTAAAAAGGCCGGAGCTTATGAAGTAACCTATACAATTCCAAAAGAGCATTGGAGTAAGTCCTCTTCAGTAGAAGGAGTTCACTCAGCTACTGCAAAAATCGTTGTGTCTAAAGAAGATAAAGAAACTGATGGATCGGGATCTGAATCTAACAATTCAGGAAATAATACAGGAAGTTCTGATAAAGATAGTTCACTTGATAATGGTGTACTGTTGACAAATGTACAAAATAATCAAGAACAAATTAAACAAAAGAATCAGATTTTACCCCAAACTGGGGAACACTTCTCAGCAATTGCATTTATGGCAGGACTATCTTTACTTGTATTAGGGTCATTGTTTGCAGTGCTTCGTTTCAAAAAGAATAAATAATCATAATAAAAGAGGGAAAAGTACCTCTTTTTATTTTATAAAGAAAAAAAAGAGTATAAAATATGAAAAATTTGGGAAGTTGTTTTATTTTAAAATATTGACCGTAAGAATCGGTGAAGTGGTGGGTTGGTGGAGTAAAAAAATATGGAAGTAACATTTGAAAATTTATGAATTGGCAAGAGAATTGGGCGTGGATAGAGAAGCGCTCCTTTTTTTTGCTCAAAATCAAAAAATTGAAGTCAAAAGTATCGCTGCAGAGTTAACATCTGAAGAAAAAGATTTGCTATTTTTGGCTTTTGATGAAGCAGGAGGAAAATTAGAGTCTGTGATACCTGAAGATCTGATAACAACTGGTGCGACAGGTAAAGAAGAAGGGGCAGGGAAACAAAGTGTTTTTAAGGGATTTTTCTCTGGTTTAAAAAAATATGAGAAAAAAACTAAAGAACCTGAAATTCCTAAAACTAAAACAGTAAAGGAAGGTAAGGCACTGCGTATTTACCGTCTCGTTGTTATCCTGATTATTGGTTTATTTGTAGGATTGGGTTATTCCGCTTACAATGCCAATGTTCAAGTTACTGATTTGACACAAAAAGTTAACGAAACTACTCAAACCTTAGTTGAAAATCAAAAAACCTTATCAAAGGAAGAATGGGGGAAATTAGAACAAAACATATACGATTATCAAAGTAAAGACAACAGGGCAATATCTGTTATGTCAGAGTTTGTGAGTTTCTTAGTGAGTTTAGATCAAAGATATAGTCAACGTTTGGAAGTCTTTTTGAATTTCTTAGATAACTGTGTGCGTTATGTGAGAGGTTATGCGGAGGATCTAGAAAAAAACGGTCTTTCAATAAATGTTACATTAGATAGGGCTAGACAGTTAGGGTCTATGCATTGGATTAATGGAAAATCTTATCAACTGAAATTGGAGGTTTAAAGAGAGACTATGAAACAACTTACGGAAGAAAATAAAAATGTACTCAATAATATTGCTTATTCTATCACTCGTTTGGGCGGACAATTTGAAGATTCATATGAATTTTTGACACGAGGTAAGGGGCATTTAATAAATTGGTTCGTCAAGTATAAGAAATTCTTGGCGAGGAGATTGTTTTTGACTTTACTGGTCATGGTTTTTGTGAAGAGAGTTTAGATAATGCATCTTCTGCAATTTGGAGAATTATTGACCGATGAAATTGGAGGGGCAATGATTGTTTACAGATTAAGAGGAAATAGATTTGTGAGCTTGTACTGTTCAGATGTACCTGAGAGGTCTGTTTATCCTGAATATGATTATGTGTCTTTTTCATTAGATAGAAACTTTAATTATATAGGAGGGGTGATAGCCTACTGTAAAAATGAAATAGTAGAGAAATTTATTATCAAAAGAGATAAGGAGAGGAAAGTTGTAAGACAAGAATTGTAAGTAGCTAAAATAAAATCGGTGAATATGAAGGGGGGGAGAAATCTCGCCCTTGTTTTTTTGTATATAGGAGGGAAGAATGAGTAGAACAGGAATAACCGTGGATAATAAGATGATTGATGCTGAAGGTATTTCAAACTTTTATTCTATAGAGGTTTCGACCGCTAGAAATAAAATTTGCGAAATGAAAAAAGACAAACGATTTATGCAAGGGGATTATTTTAGAATGAGCGGACGTGTATGGTTTCCAGCATTTGATGAATTTTTAAAAATAAAAGACGAGGAAAAATACAGATAAAAATGATATAATAAGTATGATTTTTATTCTGCACTTTTCCCAAAAGAAAAGGTAGGAAATATGAAAGTTGAAGATATAAAAATAGGAAGTTTATGGTCAGAATCTCGGAAAAACAAGTTCCTCTGGCGTATGAGATACTTTAATATAGTTACAAAATCTGAGGATAAAGTTTCTGTAACTTTGACATCTAATTCAAATCAAGCTAAAACAAAAGCTAGAAAAATATTGTTAACAAAGGCTAAGCGAAAAATTGAACAAAGTGAATTAAATATATTAAATTCGAGTTTAAATATTAATTCATTAACTTTTTCTTCTGTGGCTAATTTATGGTTAAATGACTGTAGCAGAAGGCTAAAGCCGTCAACCTTAAATAATAGGCGAAAACAAATAAAACGTTTTGCTGATGAATTTGGAGAGCAGGAAATGTCACAATTTACAACTTTCCAAATTCAGGTATTTTTTAATAGTTTGAATTTAAAATCAGGTACAGTAAAAGGTTATTTTTTAACTTGTAAATCTATTTTTGATTTTGCAAAGAGAATGGAGATTATTTCTAAAGATCCTACATTGAATGTGAAATTAAGTCTTTCCAAAAAAACTTTGGAAGATATAAAAAAGCAGAATCGAAAACTGTTTACAGTGGAAGATTTAGCTAAGGTCTTAAATAGGATGAGAAGTTCTGAGAATCCTCGCACGTACTTTATAGCTCTAACTATTGAATTTCTGTTTTTAACTGGTTTAAGATACTGTGAATTAGCTGCGTTAAAAGAAGAAAATTATGACCGCACAAAACGTATAATTAAAGTGGAAACTAACTTAGATTATACTAAGGGTGTGACAAAACATACTCATACCACGACTAAAACATTATCTTCTTATAGGGAAGTTGATCTCAATGATAGAGCGATCGAAATTATCGAAGAGTATCTCAAAGCTAATCATGACAATACTTATGTAGGTTATAAAAATCATGGATACATTTTTTGTACTCGTTCAGGTCAGCCATATAATATTGGTCATCTAAATCGAGCTTTTAAGTATTATGGAAAAGAAACGGGGCTAGATAAGCAATTCTCTTGCCATTGTATGCGCCACTCTCATATTTCATTATTAGCAGAAATGGGAATAAACCAAAAAGTGGTGATGCAAAGAGTTGGTCACGCAACATCCACTATTACTAATAATATATATACTCATGTCACACCTAATATGTCTAAAGAATTAAACCAAAAAATGAATAGAATTAACAAAATTTCTTAAGCAAATTTGGTGGGCAAAAAAGTGGGCAGAAATGAATGAAAAATAGTGATAATTAATGATATTATTATCGAAAATAAAATAATAATGTCACTGGAAAATGCTATTAAATAGGGCTTTTAAGCCATTTTTATAAAGGGGAAAGAAAATTGGCACAATTGTACTTCAAATACGGCAGTATGAATTCAGGCAAAAGTATCGAAATCTTGAAAGTTGCTCATAATTATGAAGAACAGGGAAAACCTGTTTTGATTATGACTTCTAGTTTAGATACACGTGCCGGTGTTGGTATAGTCGCCAGTCGTATTGGTATGAGTAGCGAAGCTGTAGCGATTGACGAGACCATGAATGTCTATGAATATATCGAAAGCTTGCCAATAAGGCCTTTTTGTGTGTTGATTGATGAAGCTCAATTTCTTAATAAACAAAATATTTATGATTTGGCACGTGTGGTTGATGATTTAAATGTCCCTGTGATGGCTTTTGGCTTAAAAAATGATTTCAGAAATGAACTTTTTGAAGGCTCAAAATACTTATTGCTTCTGGCTGATAAAATCGAAGAAATTAAAACGATTTGCTGGTATTGCAGTAAAAAAGCAACGATGGTTTTACGCATGGTTGAAGGCGAACCTGTCTATGAAGGCGAGCAACTTCAGATTGGTGGTAATGAGAGTTACATTCCAGTGTGCCGTAAGCACTATTTTCACCCTTTGAAAAAGATGGATAGTAATCGTATAAAAGAAGAGATATAAAAAAGAAGTAAGGAAAAATAAAAATGTTTGATCAACTTGAAACGATGGTAGGACGATACGAGGAGCTGGGCGAATTACTCAGTGATCCACAGGTTGTCAATGATACAAAGCGCTTTATGGAACTTTCACGTGAAGAAGCGAATCTGCGAGATACTGTAGCTACTTATAATGAATATAAAAAAGTGCTTGAAACTATTTCTGACAGTGAAGAAATGCTTGGTGAAGGTGGCCTTGATGAGGACATGAAAGAAATGCTCAAAGAGGAGCTTTCAGAAGCAAAAGCAGCTAAAGAAGAACTGGAAGAAAAGATTAAAATTCTCTTGCTTCCTAAAGACCCAAATGATGATAAAAATATCATCTTAGAAATTCGCGGCGCAGCAGGTGGTGATGAAGCAGCTCTTTTCGCTGGCGATTTGCTAAATATGTACCAACATTATGCAGAGTCACAAGGTTGGAAATTTGAAATCATGGAAGCCAGTGTGACAAGCATTGGGGGTTATAAAGAAGTTTCAGCTCTTGTTTCGGGAACTTCTGTTTACAGCAAACTAAAATATGAATCTGGCGCTCACCGCGTCCAGCGCGTGCCATCAACAGAAACACAAGGTCGTGTACATACTTCAACAGCAACAGTTCTTGTCATGCCTGAAGTTGAAGAATTCGAGATGAAAATTGAGCAAAAAGATCTCCGTGTTGATATCTACCATGCCTCAGGTGCTGGTGGACAGAATGTCAACAAAGTTGCGACAGCTGTACGTATGGTTCACTTACCTACAGGTATCAAAGTTGAAATGCAAGAAGAACGTACACAACAAAAAAACCGTGATAAAGCCATCAAATTGCTTAATACGAAAGTATTTGACTACTATCAACAAATCGAGTTGGATAAGCAAAATGCCGAACGTAAGTCCACTGTCGGAACAGGTGATCGCTCAGAACGTATCCGTACTTACAATTTCCCCCAAAACCGTGTGACAGATCACCGTATCGGACTAACTTTACAAAAATTGGATACCATCCTTTCAGGTAAAATGGATGAAGTCATTGATGCACTTGTGGTTTATGATCAAACGGAAAAATTGGCGGAGCTTAACAAGTAATGACCAAATTTCAATTTGAAGGATTTAATATTCGGCTGCGCGCAGAAGAGCAAAGATGTATGGAAACGGCAAAGAGAGTGAAGGACATTGAGACAAAAGTCCTTATCTTTGAAGTTAGTAACCAAGAAACGCACTTTGATTTGCTCTATTGCCAAGCAATTAACCAAGATTATTGGATCACCATTGAAAATGTTGAGAGTCCTTCAAAGCATCTTCAGAGATTGGATAGACGTGTACGGATGAGCATTGACTTTTATAAGGACAATGCTTATTGTCGTCTTTGGCAAGAGCTCAAAGAAGGAGACAATTGGAGCAAACGTAAAAAGGTTCTTTCTCTTACAGAATTTGGCGAATACAGCAGTCAATCAGTGACGGAAATTATGAAAAGCTTTGATGCACTGGCTCTAGGAAGATTGGAAAATATTGTCAATGAGAAAAATAGGACACGGAATGAAAATGGTGTCCTTTTTGCAAAAGATAATCTGAAAATCCCCATCATCATTTATTTATTGGGGCGTGTTTTCCCTCTCCTTTAAAATGAGAGGAAAGTGAGGAAAGAAAAAATGTTATGGATTGAGGCTGTGCACCAATTATCCCAAGGTTTGGAAGAGCCTTTTGCTCTGGAATTCGTCTGGAGAAATTTACACGAGATTACAAAATTACAGTGGTTAAATTTACAAAGAGAAACGATTTCAGATACGGATTTAGCTGCACTTACATCTGTCGCGCAACGTTTAAAAAATAATGAACCGCCACAATATATTGTGGGATGGGCTGAATTCTGTGATTTAAAACTTGCTGTGGATGAGCGTGTTCTGATTCCACGTCCAGAAACAGAAGAGCTGGTGCAGATGATTCTCGCTGAAAATGAGCAAGATAAACGCGCGGTTTTAGATATTGGTACAGGATCGGGTGCTATTGCTCTAGCGCTCGCTCAGAAAAGAAAACAGTGGGATATTACTGCATCTGATCTTTCAGAAAAAGCACTTGAACTTGCTCAATTGAACGCAAAAACACATCAACTTTCTCTTAATTTCATTCTCTCTGATGTCTTTGAAAATATCCCAGGTCAGTACGATATTATTGTGTCCAATCCTCCCTATATTGCCTTTGATGAAACATATGAAATGGATCAATCCGTCATTCGCTTTGAACCGGATAGTGCACTCTTTGCTGAAAAGCAAGGGCTGGCAATTTATCAGAAAATTGCTGAAGCAGCTCACCAATTTTTAAAGCCACAAGGAAGAATATATTTAGAAATTGGATATAAACAAGGTCAAGCAGTGAAAGACTTGTTTGAGAAGGCTTTTCCTGCTAAAAAAGTATGTGTGCACCGTGATATTTTTGAAAAAGATCGTATGATAAGTGTGACATAGATGGAAATAAAACGTATAGAAGTAAAGAAAGAGAGCTATCTCCCTTTACTTCTTTTAGCTGATGATCACGAGCATATTATGAGCTATCTTGCAAAAGGTGAACTTTTTGTGCTGATGGATCAGTCCGAAGTCAGGGCAGTATGTGTAGTTAGCCCGACTCTCGAAATTGAAAATCTAGCTGTAGCTACAGAAGCACAAGGACAAGGCTATGGGAGAGCACTTTTAGATTACCTTTTTAAAAAGTACAAAGGCCAAGGCGTTATGACCGTTGGAACCGACGAGGAATCTGGAAATGTTCTTTTCTATGAAGCTTGTGGTTTTACATACACCCATAAGATAAAAAATTATTTTATTGACCATTATAGTTTTCCGATTTACGAAGATGGAAAACGACTTAAAGATAAATGCTACTTAAGAAAGGAGCTATAAAATGACAGTTGAAAAAGCAATAGCAGCTTTAAAAGCAGGAGAATTGGCAGTACTACCGACAGAAACAGTTTACGGCATTTTTGCGGATGCAACCAACGAAGCAGCGGTGCAAAAACTTTATGCTGTAAAAGGACGTCCTGTTGAAAAAGCGTTGAATATGAACGTAGCAGATTACGACACAATTTTAAAATTTTCAGTACATCAACCTGCTTACCTTGAAAAACTCGTGAAAACTTTTCTACCTGGACCCTTGACAATTATCTTAGAAGCAAGTCCGGAAGTTCCCGAGTGGATACATGTGGGGAAAACTACTGTTGGATTCCGAATGCCTTCAATTCCAGCCACACAAGAAGTAATTAAAGCTTTAGGGGTTTTAGTTGGTCCATCTGCTAATCTTACGGGCTCACCAAGTCCACGTTTCTATGAGGATTTAACATCTGCTATCCTTGATAAAGCAGCTGTTGCACTTCAAGATGACAGTATTTATGGTTTAGATACAACGATTTTGGATCTCTCTGGTGAAAAGCCCAAAATTTTACGTCAAGGGGCAATTACAGCGCAAGAACTTCTTGATGCGGTTCCAGAATTATCTGAAATTGTCTGAACAAATAATTTGGTTCGGCACTTTGCTTTAGATATAATGGAAGATGTACAAAAGCTACCCACGCAATCAAAAAAACTTGAGGTAAGCATCGTATAAGGCAAAGGAGACATACATGGAAATTTATAATTTTGAAGCGTTTGATCCAGAACTTTGGGCTGCTATTCATGCCGAAGAAGTTCGACAACAAGAAACAATTGAGTTAATTGCCTCAGAAAATATCGTATCCCCAGCGGTACGTGCAGCTCAGGGATCTGTCTTAACAAATAAATACGCAGAAGGTTATCCGGAAAAGCGTTATTACGGCGGGACAGAAGCTGTAGATGTGGTGGAAAACTTGGCCATCGAGCGCGCCAAAGAACTCTTCCATGCAGACTTTGCTAATGTGCAGCCACATTCTGGCTCACAAGCCAATGCAGCAGCTTACATGGCACTGATTGAGCCCGGAGATACTGTACTAGGTATGGACTTGAATTCTGGTGGTCATTTGACTCATGGTTCTCAAGTCAACTTCTCAGGCAAGATGTATAATTTTGTTTCTTACGGTCTTAATCCAGAAACAGAGTTGCTTGATTTTGACGAAATTGCAGAACAAGCTGAAAAGCATCGCCCAGCACTTATTGTTGCTGGAGCATCAGCTTATTCGCGTATTATTGATTTTTCAAAATTCCGTGAGATTGCAGACCGTGTTGGTGCAAAATTGATGGTAGACATGGCTCATATTGCTGGTCTTGTGGCTACAGGTCACCATCCAAGTCCTTTCCCTTATGCAGATGTAGTAACTTCTACAACACATAAAACATTACGTGGTCCACGTGGTGGTCTCATTTTGACAAATGATGCGGAGCTAGCTAAAAAAATCAACAGCGCTATCTTCCCAGGTTTACAAGGCGGTCCTTTAGAGCATGTCATTGCTGCTAAAGCAGTTGCTTTTAAAGAAGCCTTGTCACCAGATTTTTCAATCTATATTGATCAAGTAGTGAAAAATACAGCAGCTATGGCTGATGAATTTAGCAGAGCCGGTTTACACGTTATCTCAGATGGTACAGACAACCATCTATTCCTCGTCAAAGTAACAGAGCTTGGCATTAACGGTAAAGAAGCACAAAATCTCCTTGATACTGTTAACATCACCCTCAATAAAAACTCTGTTCCTGGTGAGGAGCTTAGTCCTTTTAAAACAAGTGGTGTGCGTATAGGTGCAGCGGCAATCACTAGCCGCGGTATGAAAGAAGAAGAAAGTCGTAAGATTGCACAAGCAATTATTAAAGCATTATCAAATAAAGATGATGAATTTGCCCTTCAAGAGGTTCGCCAATTTGCATTAGATTTGACAAAAGGGTTTCCTTTAGTCTAGAATATAAGTACGACTTTTTTAACAAAATTTCCACCACCGAATAAAAATGAACAGTGATAAGTAAATAAAGGTGGAAATGCTAGAGAAGTTTTTAACATGAGATGGCATATAATAACAACTGGAATTGAGACATGAGCCGTCGAAAAAATGATTAGGAATAGATAAATGTTGAAAATTTTGAAGCTATTCATCAAGCTTGCGCTACTGGCAGCAGTGGTCGGAGCAGGTTTTTACGTGCACAGAACTTATAGAAACGTAAAAAATGTGATGCAATATGAAAAATCGGTTGATGCAACCTTGAAAGCTCAAGGCTTAGAGGGCGATACAAAGCTTGCATTGGCTATTATTTATACAGAGACAAAAGGAAATGCTGCGGATGTTATGCAGTCAAGCGAGAGTTTGAATGGCAATCAAAATAGTATTTCAGATGAAGATAAAAGTATTGCGCAAGGTGTTTCCAATCTTTGTAAAGTTTTAGAGTACGCTGAAGATAAAAAAGTTGATATTTGGACAGGAGTTCAAGCATATAACTTTGGTCAAGCATATATAGATTATGTTGCGAAAAACGGTGGAAAAAATAATTTAGAACTGGCTGAAAAGTATTCACGTACAGTTGTAGCACCTAGCTTGGGAAACACCACGAGTGCAACCTATTACCATGTAACGGTCGATTCTTTAATGAATAGCGGAGGGAAACTCTACGTTAACGGGGGAAATATGTACTATGCCAATGAAGTCAAATGGCATTTGATGCTTCTTAATCTTTTTAACTGGTAAAACAAAAAAAGGCCTGTTTAAGACAGTCTTTTTTTGGTTGTTCATTAATATTTAATATCAAAATTTTTAAAGTCCGGGAATTCGTCTGGATAGGTTTCGAGTTTTGTGACTGAAGCAAAAGGAGTGGGGCCTTTCCGAAGTTTATCTTCGAAGTCTGACAAAGCTTTCTGACTATCAGACTGGACATAAAGCCCCACAGTGCCATCAGAATTATTCCATACGCGCCCTTTGAGTTTGAGTTGCCGTGCGATTTGGACTGTACCATAACGGAAACCAACACCTTGTACCTGTCCGTGAGCAATCATTTTAACCTTATACATACTTACACCTCCTTATAGGAAAATAAAAATCTTCATGTATTCTATGTTATAATTATAGCAAATGGAAATTATTACAGCAAAAGACAATAAAAAAATAAAAGAAGCACGTAAGCTGCTGACAAAGAAAAAATATCGCAAAAATTCTTATCTTATTGAGGGCTTTCATTTGCTAGAAGAAGCTGTCAATTCGGGAGCGAAAATTTTACAAATCTTTGTCGAAGAAAACAAATATCACCAAGTTGCACATCTGGAAGAAGTTATCGCAGTGAGTTCAGAAGTTCTTAAAAGCCTATCGGATGCTGGAACACCGCAAGGTGTTGTCGCTGAGGTAGCTTTCGAAGAAGTGAAAGTTGAGTTGAAGAACGGTAAGTACTTAGTACTTGAAAATGTCCAAGATCCTGGCAATGTCGGGACGATGATTCGGACAGCTGATGCTGCAGGATTTTCAGCAGTACTTTGTCTCGGAGATACGGCAGATATTTATGCTCCAAAAGTGATGCGAAGTATGCAAGGGAGTAACTTTCACATTCCTATTTTGTCTGTGGCAGATTTTACGGAATTGCAAAAAGCGCACATTCCTCTTTATGTTACCACTTTATCTAACCAGTCCATCAGTCATAAAGAACTTGTAGCTGAAAAGGATTTTGCCTTAGTTATGGGGAATGAAGGCGCAGGTGTCTCTGCTCAGGCAGTCGCGGTGGCCGATCAGCTTGTCCATATAGAGATGCCTGGACGTGCAGAGTCTTTGAATGTCGCCGTTGCGGCGGGAATTTTGATGTTTAGTCTATAAAAAAACTGCTCAAGAGCAGTTTTTTCTTTTATTGAACTTTGGACGCTAATGTTTCCGCAAAAGCCTCAAGATTTGTAATATCTTCATCTTCAGCATTCAAGTCAACTTTGACAGATTCTGCCCCTTTTTCAGCTCCAGTAAGTGCAAATTGTTCCTCAAACATGTCGACACAAATACAGAAATCATCATAGAAAGTATCCCCTGAACCACAGACACCGAAAGTTTTTCCAGAAAGATCAACATCTTGCAAGTCTTCATAGAAATCAACGATTTCATCTGGCAATTCACCATCACCATAAGTATAAGTGGCAACGATACAAAGATCCGCATCTTCGAATTCGTCAGCATCAACTGAAGTACATTCGTCCAAATCTACATCAAGACCTAAATCTTCCAATTTATCAGCGACAATTTCCGCGATTTCTTGCGTATTGCCGGTCATACTTGCATAAACTACTTTTGCTAAAGCCATTTTTTGCTCCCTTGTGAAATTTATATAACAAAATTATATCAAGAAATTCCAGAAAAATCAGCTCCTGTGCATTTTTCGGGGCTTTCTACCACAGTATTTTTATGATAAAATAGGATTATCATTGCGATTAAAGAAATATTTAGAAGAAGGTAAAAATAGTGATTACATTAAAATCTCAACGTGAAATAGATCAAATGGATCGTGCCGGCTCTTTGTTGGCAAGTATCCACATCGGTTTGCGTGATTTGATAAAACCAGGTATCGACATGTGGGAAATCGAAGAGTATGTACGAAAAGTATGTAAAGAAAATAATACTCTTCCTCTCCAAATCGGTGTAGATGGTTCAATTATGGATTATCCTTATGCCACATGCTGTTCATTGAACGATGAGGTTGCGCATAGTTTCCCTCGTCACATGAAATTAAAAGATGGCGACCTTATCAAAGTAGACATGGTTTTGGGCATGGTTGAAGATGGTTCTGTCGATGTTTCAAAACTTGATTTTGATAATGTTCCTGAGATGAAGAAATATACCGAAGGTTTCAGCGGAGCTATTGCAGATAGCTGCTGGGCTTATGCTGTAGGCACACCATCAGAAGAAGTTAAAAATCTTATGGATGTGACACGTGAGTGTCTCTATCTTGGAATCGAACAAGCTGTCGTTGGTAACCGTATCGGGGACATTGGAGCAGCTATTCAAGAACATGCAGAAAGTCGTGGTTATGGCGTAGTTCGTGACCTTGTCGGACATGGTATGGGCCCAACCTTCCACGAAGATCCACTTGTGCCTCATTACGGAAAAGCTGGACGTGGTTTACGTTTGCGTGAGGGTATGGTTTTGACCGTTGAACCAATGATTTCGACAGGAACTTGGGAAATTGATACGGATATGGAAACAGGCTGGATGCATAAGACATTGGATGGTGGTTTATCATGTCAATATGAACATCAGTTTGTCATTACCAAAGATGGCCCAGTAATTTTGACAAGCCAAGGAGAAGAAGGCACTTACTAATAAGTTTCTCCTATTTATTAAGACGTAAAAATGAAAGGAGGAGAAGACCAGATGAAAGCTCTTTTTCAACGTGTGTCGTCTTGGCAAACTTTGAAGGACTTTATGAACTTTTATAAAAGTTCAGAGATGTCCTTATCAAGTATTGCTGTGGCTTATTACTTGCTTTTATCCATTTTCCCGCTACTTTTGATTTTTGCCAACATTCTCCCCTTCTTAAATCTTGATATTGATATGATTTTGGATGTGCTTCATGATCAGATTCCGGAGCAGATTTATGATATGAGTGTTGGATTTATCCGAAATGTCTTGGAAAATCCCAATACAGGATTACTTTCGATTTCCGTTTTGGCTGGCTTCTGGACATTTTCCCGTGCACTTGCGACCTTACAGATGGCTATGAATAAAGCTTATGAGGTTTCAGAACATCGAGACTTCATTCTCAGCCGAATTATTGGTTTAGTTGTTGGCTTGGGGCTCATGGTTATGCTCTCTTTAACTATTTTAATTTCAACATTTGGTCAGGTGATTTTGACCTATGTGCATGAGAACCTCTTTGCCTTTGATGATCGACTGTACCGGACTTTGCAAACAGCTACCTTACCAGTTGTCATCATTGTGGTGCTTATTTCTTTGATTTTACTGTACTTTGTCTTACCCAATGTCAAAATACATAAACTCCGCTATATTATGCCGGGGACCATTTTCTCTACCTTGGTCCTTGTGGCACTGCCTCATTTTTTTGGGGCCTATTTAAGTCGAGCTTTAGGGCAAATGCGTGACTTTAAACTGGTTGGTTCCTTGCTTATTTTTGGTTTAATGATTTGGTTTATTTTTATTGCTAAAGTTATTATCATCGGAGCAGTATTCAATGCTACTTATCAGAAAAAGTCCTTTGGTCAAATCGAAACCCGACGTGGTGAGATTGTTGCATTTATTAAAGAAATTAGAAAATAAAAAAAACGCTCTGTTTTGGCAGACGTTTTTTTATTATGCATTTATACTTTCGCTTTTTTACGGAAAACAATAAATTTAGAATAGAAGTAGTTCAAGACAATATTCAATACTTGGATTGCCAGTGAAAGGGCAAGAACGACTACTGGTTTTTTCAAGTGCAAGAGATCCATCAAAATTTCTGGATGACTATCAATAAACCACCACTTCAGAACGATGGCCAAAAGCATGAAGAATAAACGTCCGGCAGCAAAGTTAAGGAAATCACGGAAAATGTGCGTAGATTTATGCTTGAAAACCCAAATTTTATTGGTAAAGAAAGCGAAGATAATACTAACAATTTGTCCGATAGCCTCTGAAATCGCCCCAGCGTTTATTCCAGGGTGATTAAGCAGGTAAAAGCTTGACTGCATAAAGACGTAATAGACAAGGGTCGTCAAGACACCGAAGACGAGATAAGTGAAAGCTTCAGTCTTAGCAAAGTTTTTAATTTTTTCCATAGCACCTCATTTTACCAAATTTGTAGTTTTTTTGCTAGATGATATAGGAGAATAAGATTCAGTTGCCTTAGATTTTTAAGGCTTTAATCTTATTAACTTTTAGTTTATCTCCGTTTGTGGTAAAAGACCAGCGTTGCTTGAAGGCATCACGTGTTATATCGTTCCCTTTAATGATACGCTGTGTATTGAGTTCAATAAGAAAATCAATAGCTACAAATGAAATATCTATTTCAAACCGAGAGCTATCTTTTTGCTTTAACCCGCTTTAAAATTTAGTTGGATGTAAGTGGGATTTAATTAATGATAGTTGATTTATTGTTTGTAGTACGTGCAGCTATTTTTTCACGTAAACTATCAATCTTATCTTGAGGTTGCTCCACCCAATCGGTCACCTCAGCAATTATTTTTAGGGGTGCAGTAGATCGATAAGAACGAGTTGGGTTACCAGGGAATTTTTTATCGGTCACGTTGGGATCATTTTCATAAGGGCCTGTTGGTTCCACCAGGTAGACATGCGCTACCTCAGCTTTTCCAGCAGCGATTTGTGCAGCAAAGCCAGCGCCATCTTTTAATGCTGTAAAATAGATATGATTCATAGTCACACGTGAGTCATAATTAGAGGCAAAACCCGCCCTTAAATAATCCACTATTTTAAGTTTGGCTTTCGTCCCATGGTAGAAAGGACCTTCATCATGTACTTTTTCCATTAAGTAATCTTCTTTCTAAAGTTAATCTCAAAGCTGCTGATGTGCTATGATCATAATGTATTATACAGTATCCCCAAACTTTTTTCTATCAGGAAGCGAAGGAAAAAACTATTGTAAAGAAAGTTACGTTGTGATGGAAATTTCGTTTAGCATATTTGACCTCAGTTCTTGGGTATGATATAGTTAATCTATGTTAAAATCACGATTTTACTCTTTTATACTTGGAACAATCATTGAAGCATGGATTTTTTCCATCGCCTTTTTCCAGGCCCAATGGTTTTGGTTCTTTATCGCAAGCTTCCTTTTAGGTCGCAGAATTTACGTGGCTTATAAAGTAGACAAGTTTGTAAAACTCAGCAAAATCAAATAATGGATAACATCCATTATTTTTTTTACTATTTTTAGCTCTAAGATGAACCAGTATGCTAAGTTATACTTTAGCTATCAAATTGGAATCAAATATTACACTTTTCTAGCCTAAGCAAAAAGGATTATTATCTATATTTTGATATAATAAGGGGAGAAAAAGACAAGAGGAGACAGATATGACAGTCACAGTGCAAGATCTCATCAAAAAAATCAAGTTTAATGTTATCTACTCGACAGAAACAGCACTTCAAAAAGAAATTACCACCTCAGATATTTTACGCCCCGGTTTGGAAATGTCTGGTTATTTTGAATACTTTACCCCTGAACGGATACAACTTTTCGGGATGAAGGAATGGTCCTACATGATGAACGAGGTAGGCGATGCGCGTTATGATATACTCAAAAAAGTAATGACAGAGATAACTCCTGTCGTTATCGTGGCACGTAATCTTGAAATTCCGGAAGAGATGGTGAATGCTGCACGTAAGCATGATATTGTCTTATTGCAATCACGTGAGACAACTAGCCGTCTGAACAGTATTCTGACCTCTTACTTAGATGAAGAGTTGGCAGAGCGTGTCAGTGTACACGGTGTGCTGATGGATATTTATGGTGTTGGGGTTTTGATTCAGGGAGCAAGCGGAATCGGGAAATCAGAAACGGCTTTGGACTTGGTGGCGCGTAATCACCGACTTGTAGCTGATGATCGTGTTGATGTTTTCCAAAGAGATGCCTTTACTTTAGCAGGAGAACCTGCGCCAGTCTTGCAAAATTTCTTGGAACTTCGCGGTGTCGGGATTATTGATGTGATGAGCTTGTACGGTGCGCGTGCAGTCAAAGATCAGACGGATATTGATTTAACAATCTATCTTGAGCCTTACGAAGTTGGGGGCGAATTTGACCGTTTGGGTAATGGTGTGAAAAATATTATCCTCGCCGATGTTGAAGTGCCACAGATTAAGATTCCTGTCAAAACAGGGCGTAATGTTTCGACTATCATTGAAGCTGCTGTGATGAACTACCGTGCCAAAGACATGGGCTATGATGCAACAGCGCTTTTTGAAGATCGTTTGACACATTTAATCGAAAACAATAGCTAAGGAGTTAAAGTGAACAATTTTCCATATTTAGCAATGAATAAGATTGCTTTAGAGTTGGGCCCTTTTTCCATTCATTGGTATGCGATTTTTATTGTGACAGGGGCTGCTCTCGGTGTCTGGCTAGCGTGTAAGGAAGCACCGCGGCGAGGTTTGACCTCAGATGATGTGATTGACTTTATCTTGTGGGCTTTCCCCGTCGGACTTATCGGTGTCCGGGCCTACTATGTTGCTTTTCAATGGGATTATTATAGCCAACATCCAAGTGAAATTATCGCTCTTTGGGACGGCGGTGGTGCCATTTATGGCGGACTGATTGCAGGAGCAATTGTCCTGTTTGTCTTTTCTTATTATCGGATGATTAATCCTCTGGATTTACTGGATGTGAGTATTCCGGGTGTACTTATTGGCCAAGCTTTTGGACGTTGGGGAAATTTTGTTAATCAGGAAGCCTATGGCGATGCGGTAAACAACTTAAATTATCTGCCGACCTTTATTCGGGAGCAGATGTTTATTGATGGAGCTTATCGAATACCCACTTTCCTCTATGAAAGTATCGGAACCTTTTCAGGTTTCCTCCTCATTATGATTTTCCGTCATCGTATTCCAGGGCTCAAGCGTGGGGAAATCTTTGCTTTCTACCTTATCTGGTATGGGGCAGTACGCTTTATTGTGGAAGGCATGCGGACAGACAGTCTGATGTGGGGAGCATTCCGCGTATCACAGGTCTTCTCAGCTTTAATGATTATTGCCGGGATAGCGTTTGTGCTTATCAGACGTTTGAAAAAAATTGATTAAGAAAAGAATGTAAAAGTGTATCTTTTGTAGCAAGGCAAAAGATACACTTTTTTTTATATTACAAAAAAGTAAGTTCAACTTCAGGATAGTAAGCGTAAAATAGAGGTATTAAGAGGAGAAGAGGAGCGAAAAATGAAACGTACACTTGCACTTGTGACAACTGTTGGACTCATCACATTTGGTATTTTTAATATACTCCATCAGCAAACGAGGACCGTCCGTACCATTCCCTCAGATACTCTCAACATCCACAAAACAACTGTCCCACTGAAAAAGACAAATAAAGATGCGCTTAACATTTATACCCAAAATATAACAAAACGAAGCGTTTCACTAGATAAAGATAAATTGCTTGACGAAAGAGGACCAAAAGAAGCACCTATACAAGAAGCCAAGAATTCCGAAAAATTTTACAGCAAAAGCTACACTTTCATCACCGAGCTTGTCAAAGAAGCTGGCAATCTCTCACATAAACTTTTAAGGTAAGGACGAGCTTTTTTCTGAGGAAAGAATAAAAAAGGAATAAAGCTAAAAATCCCCCAAAACGCTGGTACGAGTGCCCTAAATACCGAGGAGAAATTTATGTGCCAAATTAGTTTATAAAAAATATTAATTTTGCTATAATAAAGTAAAATTACCGTTTGAATTTAAGCGGTTTCGGAGGTGAAGTATGGGAGAAATTAGTGTACAAAATATAGCCTGGCTGATCATTGCAATTGCTTTTGCAGCTTTGGTTATCTTCTTAATTGTACTTTTAGTTAAAGTTTCAAAAGTTGTTGAGGAAGCCAATCGTACGGTGAAACTCGTCTCTAGTGATGTCGATGTTTTGCTTCACCAAGCGGATGGCTTGATGGCAAAAGCCAATGTTCTTTTAGACGATGTTAATGGAAAAGTTGCAACAATTGACCCTCTCTTCGTTGCAGTAGCAGAGCTTTCAGAGAGCGTTACTGCGGTGAATAAGAGCAGTCGCGACATGGTTGAACGTTTCTCAAGAAAATCGGGAACCGTCGGTCGTTCAGCTTCAACCTTAGTATTGGCTAAAACAGCAAATAAATTTATGAAGAAGAACAAGAAAAAGAAAGTGGAGGATAAATAATATGTCTAAAAAATCAGGATTTTTAGCAGGAGCTTTGATTGGTGCCGCTGCAGCTTTGTTTTTCGCCCCTAAAAAAGGAAGCGAAATGCGTGAAGATGCGAGCAAGATGTACGACGACTTTAAAGATAATCCAGAAGCCGCATTGAACAACTTACGCGATTTTTCGACAGAAAAATTCAATGATATTAAAGAACGTTTTGAATCAGGAGAAATTTCTGCAGACTCAGCAAAAGATTATTTGACAAGCAAACGTGATCTGATTAAAGAAAAAGTTGACTCAGGTGAACTTTCAAAAGACTCTGTTATCGAATTTTTCAATAGTACACGTGATGCGATTGTTGATAAAATCAATCAAGCCAAAGAAGGCACCGAAGAACTTTTCGATGAAAACGAATCAGAAATTACTGACGAAGTAGTGGAAAAAACTGCTGAGTTTAAAGAAAAGTTGGATGACAGTGCGGATGCTGTAGCAGATAAGGTTGAAGATGTTAAAGAAGATGCTGCAGAAGTAGTAGAAGATAATGTTGACTTTGGTAAGATTTCTGAAGAAGCTGAAGAGCTTGAAAAAAAAGCTAAAGACCTCTCAGGTACAGAGTGGTAAAAGAGATACTGTCTACGGGCAGTTTTTCTTTTTGTAAAAATGTTACAGTGTTTATTTGAGCTTTTGTAAAGAAATTGCGTTATAATGGTTTTATCAAAAATAAAAAATCGGAGGATTTACAATGACTCAAGCTAACTTTGGCGTAGTCGGTATGGCCGTAATGGGTAAAAACTTAGCCCTCAATGTTGAATCACGTGGATATACGGTTGCCTTATTTAATCGTACGACTGCAAAAACAGAAGAAGTTGTAGCTGAACATCCAGATAAAAATTTTGTCTTGACAAAAACAATCGAAGAATTCGTAGCTGCGATTGAAAAACCACGTCGTATCATGCTTATGGTACAAGCTGGTCCAGCAACTGATGCGACAATTCAAGCACTTTTACCACATTTGGATAAAGGTGACATCTTGATTGATGGTGGAAATACACATTTCCCAGATACAATGCGTCGTAATGCAGAGCTTGCAGACTCAGGCATTAACTTTATCGGTACAGGTGTTTCAGGTGGTGAAAAGGGTGCTCTTGAAGGTCCTTCAATCATGCCTGGCGGACAAAAAGAAGCTTACGATTTGATTGCACCAATCTTTGAACAAATCGCAGGTAAAGCACCTCAAGATGGTAAACCATGTGTGGCTTATATGGGTCCTAATGGTGCAGGTCACTATGTAAAAATGGTCCACAATGGTATCGAGTATGGCGATATGCAACTCATTGCTGAATCTTATGATCTTTTGAAACGTGTACTTGGTCTTGATAATGCTGAAATCCAATCGATCTTTGAAGAATGGAATGAAGGTGAGTTAGACAGCTACCTTATCGAAATCACAAAAGAAGTACTTAAACGTAAAGATGATCAAGGTACAAACGGTTATATCGTGGATAAAATCCTTGATAAAGCCGGTAATAAAGGTACAGGTAAATGGACGTCACAAAGTTCACTTGACTTGGGAGTTCCATTGCCATTGATTACTGAATCCGTGTTTGCCCGTTTCATCTCAACTTATAAAGATGAACGTGTGAAAGCAAGCTCTATCTTATCAGGTCCAGAAGTGAAATTTACAGGCGACAAAGCTGAAATTGTCGAAAAAATCCGTCAAGCGCTCTATTTCTCAAAAATTATGAGCTATGCTCAAGGTTTTGCCCAACTTCGTCAAGCTTCTAAGGAATACGATTGGGATCTTCCTTACGGTACAATCGCTCAAATCTGGCGTGCGGGATGTATCATTCGTGCGGAATTCTTGCAAAACATTACAGATGCTTTTGACAAAGATGCCGACCTTGAAAATCTTCTCTTGGATGAATACTTCATCGATATTACAAAACGTTACCAAGCAGCAGTACGTGATGTTGTAAGCCTTGCTGTTCAAGCCGGTATCCCAGTACCAACATTCACAAGTGCAATCAGCTACTATGATAGCTACCGCTCAGCAAACTTGCCAGCAAACCTTATCCAAGCACAACGTGACTACTTCGGTGCGCACACATATGAACGTACAGACATGGATGGAATTTTCCACTATGACTGGTATACGGAAGACTAAGAGGGAAAACCTTGCTGAGCTAAAGCTCATGTTTTGAAAAAACGAATCAAAAAACTACCAAGACATTGGTAGTTTTTTGATATTCTTAAGAAAATGACGATTACTTACCACTCAACCCATCGGTAATATGCTCAATATTCCATTGGAGCATATCGTAATAGGTATCACCTTTCTGACCTTCGTCAGCAAGAGAGTCAGTAAAGATTTTTGAGTAGATTTTTACACCAGTTTGTCTAGAGACCGATTCCATCGTTTTTGGTGAAACACTGGTTTCCACAAAGAGTGCTTTGACATTTTTGTCTTTGACAATCGTGTTAATGCGGTTGAGTTGGGCTGGTGTACCTTGGTTATCTGTATTGATTTCCCAGACATATTCAGCTGTCAGACCATATTGTTTTGAGAAATACTTAAATGCACCTTCGCTGGTAACTAAGATGCGGTCTTCCTGCGGGATGGTTGCAATCTTAGCTTTTGCTTCTGTGTCCAATTGTTGCAATTTATCCGTGTATACTTTGAGATTTTTTTGATAATCTTCTTTATTCTGGGGATCTTTCTTTGAAAGCTCTTTTTCGATATTTTGGGCATAGATAATGCCATTTTGAATATTAAGCCAAGCATGCGGATCTTCTTCGCTTTCTTTGCCTTTTTCACTTAAGTGAATGGGAGTAACACCATGACTGACCATAAAGGTTGAATCTTCTTTACGACTATTTTTAATCAGTTTATCAAACCAACCTTTTCCAGTTTCCAAATTGAGGCCATTGTAAAAGACAAGGTCGGCTTTTTCAACTGCTTGAGTATCATTGGGTTTGGGATCGTACTGATGGGGATCAATACCACGTGGAACCATACTATAAACATCAACATGGTCTTTTCCGATATTTTCAGCAATATCGGCAATGATGGAGTAGGTGGTTACAACCTTAAGTGTGTCTGATGCCTTACTTTCTTCTTTTTTGGGCGAGCATGCTGTAAGAAATAAAAGAAGTGATGCTAAAATGGTAATTAAAGAGAGTTGTTTGCGGTTCATGATTGAGATCCTTTCTTAGGATAGCGGATAAATCCGTTGCGAGGGCTGAGGAAAAAGGAGAGGGCAAAGGTGAGTGCTCCAACGATTACAATAGTTGCGCTTGTTGGCAAATCATATTGGAAACTGATAATAACGCCCAAAACACCAAATAATACACCTAAAATAGAAGACATCGCAATCATATGTGGCAATTTATTGACCCACAGATAAGAGATTGATGCAGGTATAATAAGCATCGCAACTACAAGTACAATCCCGACTTGTGACAAAGCAGAAATAGTAAAAAGCGTCAGCAAAATCATCAGTAAATAGTGATAAAAAGTATTGTTTAAACCATAGGCTTTAGACATAGTTGGATCAAAGGAAGTAATCAGCAGCTCCTTGAAGAAGAGTTTGACTACCAGAACAACAGCAACCAATAAAGCGAAAGACTGAACAAGTTCGTGCGGTGTAACAGCAAGGATATTTCCAAAAAGTATATGATTAAGATCCGCACCACTTTCAGCTTTTGTAATTAATATGATTCCTAGAGCAAAGAAGCTACTCAGGATAATACCAATCGAAGCATCTGTCTTCAAACTACTATGTTTGATGATAAATTGAATCAGAATTGCACCTAAAATCCCAGATACTGTTGCGCCAATCAAAACATTTATCCCTAGCATATAAGAGATTGCAACACCTGGTAAGACCGCATGAGATAAAGCATCGCCCATAAGAGAAAGACGTCTCAAAACGATAAAGCTCCCTAAAATTCCGGAGATAATCCCTAACAAAATGGAAGCGATAAAAGCACTCAGCATGGTTACAGTAAGGCCGGTTATATCTGAAAGAAAAAATAAAATATCCACTGTGACTTAGCCCTCGCTTTCCTTGATGATGATATTGCCTAGGGCTTCACCGTAAGCTTTTTGAAGATTTTCATTAGTGAAACATTGGGCTGTATAATCAGCGCCAATCAGTTTTTTATTAAGAATAATCAGATAATCAAAATACGCTTTAACATTATGGAGATTGTGGTGTACGATGATAATCGTTTTACCGTTCTGTCGTAACTCTTCAAGTATGTTAATAATGATTTTTTCGCTCATCATATCGATACCAACGAAAGGTTCATCTAAAAAGTAATAGTCAGCTTCTTGCGCCAACGCACGAGCGATGAAAACACGTTGCAATTGTCCACCTGACAAAGCGCTTAGCTGGCGATCTTTAAAATCATCCAACCCAAGTTTATGAAGTGCATGTTCGGCTTTTTGTCTTTCTTTTTTACGGGGCTTTTGAAAGAGCTTTAAGTTTGGATATGTACCTGTCAAAACCGTATCAAAGACCGTGATTGGAAAACTGAGATCAATCTCACTACGTTGTGCAACATAGGCAATCTTTCTCTTGAAATTCTTGAGTGGAGTTTCATTGATAGTAACAGAACCGGATTTGGTTGGAATCATCTCTAAGATACTTTTCATCAAAGTTGATTTGCCCGCACCGTTAGGTCCAATAACTCCTGTACAGGAGCCTTCAGGTATGTGCAGTGAAATATTTTCTAAGGCAAGGTTGCCTTTATACTCGACGGATAAATTTGAAATTTTTAACATTATTTCCCTTGTTTTTAAAGTTCACAGTGAGCTACTGTTGGCGCCCAAGATTTAGTTTGGTGTCGATAGCGTGATTTGAGTTTTGAAAATTTGGGTATATAAAAATAAACTTCATACTGAGGTAGTGTGAAAGGTATGTAGCTTAACATTTCTTTCTATAAATTTTGTTTTCTTCCTGCTCTGTCTTAGCATAAAATGGAAGGGCATAAATTCTAAAAAGTAAAAAGAATTTCTTGTATGAAGTGTTAAATACTATTTTACAGCACATACTAAATAAAGTCAAGTTATTTATAGGGTGCCCTATAAATAACTTGAAAAAGAAAAACTAAGGCTTTACCTTAGTTTAATTTTTTATATTAAAGACTTTTGAGTTTACCACGGAATTCATCAATAGATTGGTAGCCTTTTTTGTCCATGATTTCTTGAAGTTCTCTAATGATTCTTGGGAAAATCTCTGGCCCTTCTTTGTGGAGGGCGGTCCCAATTTGGAGCATGCTTGCACCACAGAGAAGATGTTCAAATGCATCTTGTCCTGTTTCGATACCGCCTGTTCCGATGATTTGTATTTCTGGTTTAAGACGCGTGTAGAAGGCACGTACGTTGGCTAAAGCTGTTGGTTTGATGTATTGGCCACCAAGACCACCAAAGCCATTTTTAGGTTTAATTACAACAGATTCCTCTTCCGTATCGATATAGAGGGCATTTCCGACACTATTGACAGAGTTGACGTAAGTGAGGGGAAACTTGTTAAGAATATCAGCCATTTGATCGAAATGTGCCAAGTCAAAATATGGAGGAAGCTTCACACCCAAAGGTTTCTTGAAGAAAGCAAATACTTTTTCTAACAGTTGCTCTGTTGCTTGGAAATCATAGGCTAATTGAGGTTTACCGGGTACATTTGGACATGAGAGGTTAAGTTCAGTTATACCTGAAAATGCACTCTTTTGTATACGATCCAGCATTTCAAGGTTCTCTTCTGGGCTCATACCAGCAATGGAGAAAAAGGTTGGCTTATCTTGATTTTGTTGTACTTCCAAAACATAATCTAAGTAATAGTCGAAACCTAGATTAGGAAGACCCATAGAGTTAATGCTTCCTAAAGCTAAGTCTACATAACGAGGAGAAGGATTTCCTTCTCTCTTTTCCAAGGTACAGCTTTTAGTGATATAAGCTCCAGCATCAGATTTTTCTAATTCTTGCAGATCCTCGATAGTCATACAATGTACACCAGATGCATTCATAAAAGGATTGGCAAATTTAGTGTGAGCAAAAGTTGTTTCTTGTTTCAAGTCTCTAAAACCTCTTTCATAATTTTTACTATTCTACCATGATTAGATGAGAAATCAAATGATAAAGCTTAAATAGCATAAAAAAAGTATTTTACTTTGTTATACCACTAATATGTGTTACTATATAGATGTACTAAGTAATACATATTAGGAGTTGTAATGAAAAATAATACGGAAATGCTCAAAGGTGTTTTAGAAGGTTGTGTCTTGCAAATCATCAGCCAAGGTGAAACATATGGTTACGCCATCACACAGCAATTAAAAGAATTAGGATTTACAAATGTAGCAGAAGGCACAGTTTACACGATAACTTCTCGCCTTGAACGACAAAACTTACTGGAAACGGAAAAAAAAGCCTCAGAGAAAGGTCCATCACGTAAGTTTTTTAAATTGAATACTGCAGGAAAAGAGGAACTAGTAGCTTTTTGGTTACGTTGGGATTTCATCTCAGAAAAACTTTCTGAGATAAGAAGTAAGGAGAAATGATGAATTTTTGGGAGCGAATAACAGGAAAAGATATGACTGTGGCAAGGACAGATTTTTCAGAAAGAGTGAAACGTCTGCCGGAGAGTTACCAACGCATATGGGCAGAGCTTGATGGAGAAATCCAAAGATATAGTGATTTGACAGGTCGAAATCTGATCCCCATCATGAGTAGCTTACTTGATTTTTTTGAAGAAACAGCATTTGACCATGAAGATGTATCGGCTGTGATTGGTGAAGATAAGGAAGCTTTTGTTGCGGAACTGTTCGACCAACGGCGACCTATCCCCAATAAATCCTACCGAGACAAATGCCGAGAGCAACTTAATCAAAATGTAGCAAAAAAATTAGGGAGGCAATAAAATGAAGCTCAAGGAAATCATCGAAGGAAAAAAAGAGTGGTACACTCTGCAAAATGCAGTGAAAAAACTGCCGAAAGATTATAGTATTGTTTATAAGGAGATTCAGAGATACTATTTTAAGATTGGTGTATCTGATCTTCAGGTTTTTGAAGAATTGCTTACAATTTTTGAAGACGGTGTGAAGCGCAATCAAGTTGTGCTTGATGTTACAGGAAAAGACGTTGCCGCATTTAGTGATAGCTTGCTTGATCAAGAAGAGAATTTTGACAAATAAAAAAATGCGTTCTACCTCTAAGTAGTACGCATTTTTTTAATTAATGAGCAATACGTTTACGATTTGCTTTTTTACGACTTTCTTGTGCAAACTCCCATTTGTGTTCAATCGGGTCAACAACACGTTTTTTGTAGATTGCGCCTGCAGTGAACAAAGCAGCAAGAGTGACAATGTTACCGGCAACGAAACCAGTGATGAGATTTTTATTCATAGGTAGACCTCCAAAAGTAATTTTAGTAAGTTTTAGCGCGCAAGTCGTTTGCGTTTTGCGCGTTTTTGATTTTCAGCAAAAGCGTCTTCTTTAAAGGTAGGACGCATTTCCGCATCAATTAATCCTTTATGTTTAGCAACCATTACCGCAGTACCGGCAACTGTTATTTCAATGGCTTTACCTATTAGGTAGCCTTTAAGATATTTATTCATGCTTTCCTCCTTATAGTCTACAATAATCTTACACTTTGATAAACTTATAAAGTTATTATAACATTTGTAAGGCTCTATCCCCAATATTTTAAGCTTCTTTTCCTAGAAAGTATACTAAATATTTGAAAGTGTCAAAAATTATTGTTATCTTAACAGTAGAGATAATAGAGGAGAAAAAGAGGCAATTATGAAGAAGAAATGGCTGAAAGCAGGCAGTGTCTTACTCGCGCTTACGATCGTTTTTGGAGCAGCCAGCCTACTGGTAAAAATAACAGAAAAAGAAAACAAGAAAACTTCCGAAAATACTTATATTCGAAGTACAGCGTCTAAAGGAGTAGGTATTGAAACGAAGGAGGAAGATCAAGGCTATCATATCTTGATGAATTATCCCAAGACAAAAAATAAAGTGATTAATCAAAAGTTGGAAGAATTTTCCAATAAAGAACTATCTTCTTTTAAAAACTGTACACCAGAAAAGGATACAGCTGAGAAGGGTTCGTTGTTTCAATCTTTTGAAGCTTATGAGTTTTCCCCAGATATCGTAAGTTTCAAATTTAATGTGATGCGCAGAAGCAATGCGCGTGTCCAAGCCGAAAACCAAGTCATCACTAAAACTTATAATTTGAAAGAAAATAAGGAATTACAGCTTGCTGATTTATTTAAGGACAAGGCAGATCTCAGCAGTGTCGCACAAAATATTTATGAGAAAATGGTGAAGCTCAAAGAGAATTCAAACCAGAGAACTAAGCAGGTGTTAAGCGAGGGCTTACAGCCGATTGAGGAAAATTTTAATGCCTTTATCTTGGATAATAAATGCCTGGATTTCTTTTTGAGACCTGGTCAAGTCAACAGTAGCACAAACTTATATACGAAAGTTTCAGTGCCCCTGAGTGAGTTAGGAGAGATAGTCAAACCGCAGATTCTAGTGGGAAATTTAAAAGAAGAAGCGCAACACTCGAAAATAAAAATTCCTTCTGCCCAACAAGTGCAAAGTAAAGCGCTGGCTCATAAGAAATTAGTGGCTTTAACTTTTGATGATGGACCAGATCCACAGACGACACCACGCTTGCTTTCCATTTTAAAGAAGGCAAATGTCCCTGCGACATTTTTCGTACTCGGAAATCGTCTTGAACTGTATCCAGAATTAGTTAAAAAGGAACATGCTTTAGGAAATCAAGTGGGATCGCATACTTATAATCACGAGAATCTGCCACAGCTTTCAGCAAAACAAGCCCAAGATGAAATCAAAAAAACTTCAGATTTGATGCAGAAGACAGTGGGGATTCGTCCTCAAGGTTTACGTCCTCCTTACGGTGCCACAACACCTCAAATTAATAAAATAGCACAAACTCCGATTATTCAGTGGAGTGTGGATTCTTTAGATTGGGAAAGTAAAAATGTGGATCAGATTGAACAAGTTGTCATGAATGAAGTTTATGATGGCTCCATTATCCTCATGCATGATATTTATGATACATCTGTCGATGGAGCAGCAAGAGTTATTCAAAAGTTAAAAAATCAAGGCTACACATTCGTCACAGTCAATCAACTCATACAAGCACGTGGCCAACTTGAAAATTCTCATGTTTATTATAATGCAACACGATAAATGAAATCCTCATGTGTAATATGAGGGTTTTTATATGGTAAAAGAGTCACTAAACGGAAAAATGTTATAATAAAAGAATGTATCTTCATACACAGGACAAAAGAAATAAGAAAAAAATAATATATGAAAAAAAATAAAGTAATTGTCGTGGTCGGACCAACAGCTGTAGGTAAAACAGCTTTGGGAATTCAGCTGGCCCAAGTTTTTGATGGTGAGATTATTTCAGGTGACTCGCAACAAGTATATCGTGGCCTCGATATTGGTACAGCCAAGGCAAGCTTGGAAGAACAGGCCGCAGCAGTGCATCACTTAATTGATGTACGAGATGTAAATGAGAATTATTCTGCCTTTGACTTTGTTCAAGAAGCTACCGTTTGTATAGAACAAATTATTTCTCGCGGTAAGCTTCCAATTATTGTTGGTGGAACGGGACTTTATATTCAGAGTCTTGTTGAGGGCTATCACCTGGGAGGGCAAGAAAATCATGAGGAAATGATGGAGCTGCGGCGAAGCTTAGAGGAACTTTCTGATGAAGAGTTATTTGCGCGTGTTCCCCAAAATATTCCTGAGCTAAATCGGAGAAGAGCAATGCGTTTTCTTGAGCTAGAAGCTTTTGGTACAGGTGAAAATCGAATGTCTAACTATGAGTTTTGTCTCCTCGGTCTGAATGCTGAAAGAGCAACACTCTATGATCGAATCAATCATCGGGTAGACGGTATGTTAGAGCAAGGCTTGCTTGAAGAAGCACAAGCTTTATTTGAAAAACACCCAGAGGTTCAAGCTGCAAAAGGAATTGGCTATAAGGAGTTTTTCCCTTATTTCTCAGGAGAAATTTCACTTGAAGAATCAGTGGAACTTGTAAAAAGAAATTCACGAAGATATGCTAAACGTCAATTGACTTGGTTCCGCAACCGGATGAATGTCAATTTTTATGATGTCTTTGCTGAAGATTATCCAGAAAATGCTATAATATGTGCAAGAGAATTTTTAAATATGGAGGAAAAAAGTGAAAAATAAGGAATATATTGATTTAGGTTTGAAATACGGAGGCTACATGGCTCAAGATCGTGTTTTTTTGGAAAATCGTTTAGCAAATTTAGACGATGAAAAGGAGAAAATGCTGTTGGTTACTCCGCCATCAAGTGTAATCAATGCTTATTTTGCAGAGCTTTATCAAAAACGTTCTCCACAAGATGCTACAGACTATTTCTTTGAGTTGTCACGTGATCTGGAGATGTTTCAGGACCAGCCAAATTTTCATCTTGAAGGAAAAGAAGGCACAGAAAATTTCCGCTTTATGCGCTTAAATCTATCAGGTAAATCTTTTGGTTTTTGCTACCGCAATGCCCAGGAAGAAGCAGTTGTCTTTAGTGAGTTTCCCCTGAAGATGACGGCTCAAATCATTTATGAAGTCGCACAAATTTTTCCACATTATGTTTTGAAACAAGAAGGCGATTATATCATTATGAGAAAAGCGAATTTTGAAGGTCAATTCACTGATGCACAAGAACTATCAGATTTGACAACGGCTGATGAAAATGAGGACTATATTCGTTTGACGGGCTATAATTTTGAGGATTTGGTGCTTCAAGCTGAAAAAATTCGTTATATTCACCCTCTCTTGTATCAAGCAGAGCAAAATAAGTGCTACATGTACATTTCTAAAGGACTTTGATTGGAATATTCTAAAGATTAAAGTATAATTAAAAGAAAGGAGAGTTTTATGTTAACAGTTTCACTTATTATTACCGTGCTCGTTATTATTATCATTTTGGCGAGTGCAGGAACATTGTTTTATGTTATTAAACAACAAACGGTTGCAATCATCGAACGGTTTGGGAAGTATCAAACGACCTCTTCGGCTGGCTTCCATGTGAAATTACCTTGGGGAATTGATCGTGTTGCGGCACGGATTCAACTTCGTCTTTTGCAAAACGAAATGACCGTTGAAACAAAAACAAAAGATAATGTTTTTGTGACCATGAATATCGCAACACAATACCGTGTCAATGAAGAAAATATTAAAGATGCTTACTATAAACTGATGAACCCTTCTGAGCAAATTCAAGCCTACATTGAGGATGCGCTTCGATCTGCTGTGCCTAAGTTGACTTTGGATGAAGTTTTCGAGAAAAAAGATGAAATCGCTCTGGAAGTACAGCATCAAGTTGCAGAGGAAATGACAACATACGGTTATATTATTGTTAAAACATTGATTACACGTGTAGAACCTGATGCCGAAGTTAAGCAATCGATGAATGAAATTAATGCCGCGCAACGTAAACAAGATGCATCGCAAATGCTTGCGAATGCAGAAAAAATAAAAATCGTTACTTCGGCCGAAGCCGAAGCGGAGAAAGATCGCTTACGTGGTGTGGGTATTGCTGAACAACGTAAAGCTATTGTTGATGGACTCGCTCAACAAATTATTGAAATTAAAAATACCGGGGCAAGTTTAACAGAGGACCAGATTATGTCGATTCTTTTAACCAACCAATACCTTGATACGCTTAATCAATTTGCTGATGCCGGAAATTCTACAATCTTCCTTCCAGCCAGTGCAGATGGTATAGAAGACATGCGTACACAAATTTTGAGCGCATTGAAAGCAAAATAAAAAGTCGTCTTCGGACGCTTTTTTATTGGGGTTTTTGTTGTTCTATTTTCATTTTGTTATAATTTTTATATAGTTGGATAAGGAAAAGGTGTCTATGAATAATAGAAAAGTCTTCAGTGTATGTGCGGTAGTAGGGATAGTTGTATTTTTAATGACGATGATAAATCAAACAGAAGTAAAAGCGGAAAAAAATTTAACTCAAATACTACCAGAAAAAGGAATTGCTTTAGATATTTCCCGTAAGTTTTATAAAGCAGAAGTTATCAAACAATTCATAGACAATTTAAGCAACTATCCTAATAGTTTTCTCCAGTTACACATGTCTGATAATCAAAATTTAGCTGTGGAGATGGCTACGGTCGGTCAAACAACAGATAAAAATGCGGTTTATCAAGACGGACAATGGTTGAATACACAAACCAAACGGCCATTTCTTTCGAAAAATGATCTGATGGATTTGGTCTCCTATGCCCGATCAAAGAACGTTGTTTTAATTCCAGAGATAGAAGCTCCGGCACATATGCAAGCTATCCTCGAACTTTTAAAGATCAATGATCCTAAGCGGTATGAGGCTATTAAATTACCTGATGGAGCGCCAGAACAGTTTAATCTAATTGATTACACAAAAGTAGAAGCTATTGATTTTGTCCAAGAGATGTTAGCAGAATACACACCACTTTTTGCTGGGCAAGCGAAAGCTTATTTTCATATCGGCGTTGATGAAATTGACTGGTTGCCCGTAGAATCAAATAGGAACTTAGTGAACTATGTGAATACTTTGGATAATTTTTTAAAACATCAAGGTTATACTACAAGGATGTGGAATGATCGAGTGGCTAAGGCAGATCTTGCGAACTATAATAAAGATATCCAGATTACCTATTGGTCACAAATTGGTGGTTGGGATATTAATAGCACTGATGAGCGCGCAAGCTCCGGCCGACAATATACGGCAAGCGCTCAAGAACTTTTAGATGCAGGTTTCCAGCTTTTAAATTACAATGCTTATTATACCTACTTCTTGCCGGGTCAGCGGATGTGGCAGCCAGAAAGTTATGCCTATACGATTAACGATTTGGTTGCAAATTGGGATCTTTCAAAATTTGAGCTGAACAGTGGAAAACAAGTAAATTCAACAGAAAACGTTATAGGTTCAGCACTTACTTTTTGGGGTGAAGAAGCTGGAGATTATACAGATAGTCAAATCCAACAAAAAATGCAAAGTTTTGTGCAAGCTTATTTAAAAAAAGAATGAACAAAGATGCAAAAAATAAGTAATTTTGAAGATTAAGTGAAAAAACAAAGTAAGTGTCCTAAATTTAGTTAAAATCTGAAAACTCAGTAATATCAATGAATGAAGAGAATAGAAAAATTTCTATTCTCTTTTTTGATACAAATTTTAGGAAGGAATTATTATGCAGTTACTAAAAAATATAATCAGAAGAATAAAAGAAGAAATTAAAAGTCCATTTTTTCCTTATGACTTGGAAGATATAGATTTTGAACTCTAAGATTTAATTTTTTTAGAGTTGGATTGTTTAATCGATTTAAATATAAAAGGAAAAGGAAGAAAGAATTATGCCATCTGGAAAAGTGGAACGTGTTGAACGGACACCAGGTTTTACACAAATTGACAATAAATTATTGACTGATAAAAGTTTAGGGCTTGAAGGTATTGGACTAATGAGCCATCTTTTACATTATTCAAAGACTTTTGAAGTATATAAATCTGTCTTGCATAGAGAGTGGGGACGTGCAACTGTTGAAAAAGCATGGAAAAAAGCGACTAAAGCAGGTTATATCATTGCGTTCAAAAATTACTCCACAAACAGTACTCAAGATTCATATAATTACACATTTGATGAATTCAAATTTTTCGATTTTGACTTAATGGCTTACTTTGAAGAAAAATGGTCGGCAGGTTATCTCTTTTATGATAAAACACTCTATCAGGTTGCCAATCGTACCATGGAAAATATTGAAGCAGCTTTGCCACAATTTCTCTTTCCTAGTGAAGATTCAGATACAGAGGAAAAAGAGCGTTTAGATAAGTTGAGAAAAACATTAGCACAATTTGTCTTTGATCGATTACCAAATGAAAAATCAGAATTAAAAGAAGATTATCCAAGTCAAACCTTTGAAGAACAAGCCTTTGAAAAAGAAGAAAGTAATCATGAAGAGAAAGAAAGTAAAGCAACATTTAAAAAAGCATCAAACAATGTTGAGAATTTTGTTCGAGACTTCCCAGAGTATTTGTCATCTTTAAAACGACTAGAAGATAAGAAGCTGAAAGAAACTGATATTGAAGATATTGTCGAAACGCTTTATAACGTAGGTGTGGATATTGACCTACGGTTCGATGATAATCGAGAAAGGATTTCTACTTTTGAAAGGATTTTTGACGACCAATTTTTGGCAAACGAGCTTTATTGTCAATATGACTGGGTAGGCTATTTCAAAAAAGGAATAGAAGTACGATTAAAGGATTACTTATTACCTAAAAAACTAATTTAAGAAAGGAATGTAAGATAAATGGCAAGCAGAACACGACGTAAAACTGAAGCTGGCATGACATATAGAAATTGGGATGAATCCGAAGAAAAGAAACTGTATGAACTTTCTACCAAGGGTTTCTCTGATTCTGAAATATCCTTGATGATAGATCGCTCAGTAAGTGCGATTGCTAATCGAAGATATTTTCTTAGAGAAAGGGGGGATTGGGACAAGATTGCAGAAGGAGGGGATGAAATATGACAACCATCAATATTCCAAGGTATAAGCTGCTTCGAGTTAAATTTGTCTTATCTAACGGTATTGATCAAGAAGAACATTTCTTTAAGATTGAACCTCATCAGCCAGATTTCTATCATGTGGAAGCAGGACAGTTTGTTTTGCTCTCGTCGAATCTTAAAAATAATTTTGCTACTTTTGGAAGAATTGTAGGTGTGATTTGTAACGCCAAACAGATCAAGTCAATTGCAAGTCAAAAGAAAAAAATTCCTCAAGCTATGAAAATTTTTCAGTTAACAGAGGAAGAGATATTGGATTTGTTAGAGGGGATGGAGATAAGTTGAAACTATGAAGATTTACATTAAGAATAAGAAAAAATTTTTTCAGAGGGGATTTTTAGGGCTTGTTTTAGCCATTATCCTACTTTTGGGTATAAGTAGGATAATTTACTATGATAGGGTTCCAAACGCTCCTAGAGACCTCCTAGAGACCTCAAATGTGCTGGAAAAGCTCAATGAAAGTGAAAAGACGAATCAAAAAGTTATCTTAGTATTTTTTAAGGAGAATTGTCCTTACTGTGAAGTCGCAAAAACTGAGATTGAAGAAGCTAAAAAACAAGCTAATTTTCCAGTATTTTATGTTAATACAGAGAGCAAAAATGGGCAGCAATTGAAGCGGAGATATGAACTTCAATATGCCAGTTCTTTAGTGATTATACAAAAACAAAATAATGACATTACCACAGAAGCTGTAGTTGCTTATGCGGATAAGAACGATAGAGGACAGTATATTCCTTTGACAGGAAATATCAAAAAAGCATTTGGACAAGTAATTTATGAATAAGAATATAATGAAATTTTTTAGTTGAAAAAAGAGAAGAAAATTCAAGAAAGAAGATAAAAATTATGAGTTCAATAATAATTGCAAATGAAAAAACTGCTAAATATATTGCGACTTTAGAAGTAGATAAGGGTAATTTTCTTGTAAAATGGGCGCTAGATAATAATATGGGAATACGTCGAAGGGGAAAAGAAATAAAGTTCTTTTTGAACACTGAAAAGCAATATCAACAGTTACTGGGGAAAATAACAAATTTAAACATAAGGAACGATATCATAATTAATCAAAATAATGAGGGAGAACTAATGAATAAACAAACTGAAAATCACAAAAATTTTTCTGTTACAGGAATTACGGATTCTGGTGAGGTCAAAGAATTAGATGTTAAAGTTTTATCCATTGAAGATGGAACTGAGAAAAAAGATGAATTTGAAGAAGAATTTATATTGATCAACAAATTACCTGAAGCTGGTGTATCTATCAAAGCAAAATTGAAAAGCGATGGCCCAAGTGATGTTGAAAAAATGATGACTATGCTAGGTGAAACAACTTTTGCTGTTTCTTTGATGACAAAGCCCCAGAAAAGTACACGGTCAGATGTGGAATATTTCAAACAATTCATGCAAAGTCTTACAGAAGCAGTGATTAAATATCATGAATAATCAATTGAAGAAAGTTGAACTCAAATGAAACAAATAAGACGGAAGATGAAAGAAAATGTTGCAGCCACAAAATTTTGGATTTTCATTGGTTTGATTACTTTACAGGGAATACTGCTCCTGGGGACGTTTTTTGCTCATGATAAACAAATTGTACCCCCAAGTCAGTTAGTCACCTCTCAGACCTTCTCTGATGGCTCAGGAACAATTGAAATCACTCATCAAGAATATGATTCTAAAAATAAAATCATGAGATTAGATTTGCAGGCAACGGAAGATATATCTATGAGTCAATTAACACCCAAACTTTTTGTAAAAAATGGGACAGGTAGTATGCAGTATATCCCGACTGTTGACAATAAAGCTGAAATTTTCATCAAGAATATTTCAAATGAATTTGAAGCTTTATCATTGAGTTTCCAAAATAATGATTTATCTAATCAATCGATAGATACGACAATCTATGATAATTCACAAGAAGCTCAGATTGCAAATAGTGCTCAAACAGAGTCTTCAGAGGTAGAACCATCTGACTTAGTTTATTTCTTTATTTCAAGTAATAGTCCATATCTAAAGCAAGCAAAAAGACCAATAAAAATTGAATCACAAGCAGCTTATGCAGTTGAAGCAATCCAATCAGAAATTGATTTTCAAAATTCTCAAAAGAAAAAAATGGATGTGGCTATTGATGATTTGAAGAAGAATCAGAAAACAACTTCTCAAAAAATAGAAGAGCTTCAGGTAAAAAATCAATATCTAACAGGAAATAATTTAAGTAACAACCAATCGAAAATTTCAAGCTTACAGGCGGACATAGCAGGATATGCTCAACAAATTCAAGAAGCACAACAAAATAAAAAATCAATTACACAAGCTATCACTAAAATGAAAAAACAAATTTCAGATATTCAATTAGGAAAATTCAAATTTACGGATGATGTAAAATCAAAAAAAATGAAGTAAAGTGAATAATCAAAAAAATTTTTCATAGGCTGGTGGTGAACTGAACAAGATTGACGGAAAAATTAAACCAATAAAATTAATTATTAAAATAGCATCGGAGAAATGAAAATGGGTGAAAAAAGTGTAAAAGCTAAAATCATAAAAAAAGTAAAAGGCTTGCTCGCCATAGCAAAAGATGAAGCAGATGATGAAGAATGTCAGTCTGCATTCTTATTGGCACAAAAGTTGATGATTCAATATCATATTGATCAGTCAGAAATCACAGACGAGATGTCTGACTCTATTTCACATCGAGCAGTTACTGTATATAAAAAACTGTTTTGGTGGGAAAAAGAACTCGCTGGAGTAATCTCAAGAAATTTTCGCGTAAAGCATTTTTATTCTTCTAAGTATGTGAATAAAGAGGATGGACAAAGAAAGAGTTGTATTAAGTTCTATGGGCTGGAATCTGATATGGAACTTGCCAAGGAAATGTTCATTCTTGCGGATGATGCCATGATGTTTTTTTATAAAGATTTTATTGAATTATATAAAAAAGAATATGGAACATATAAAATTGCTGATGTGAAAAATAGTTATTTACAAGGTTTTATCTTTGGGCTTAATCAAGCGTTTGAAAAACAAAAAGCTCAATTTAAACAAATGAGCAATGAATTGATGATTCTAACTGAGATCCCTCAAGTGGTTGTCGAAGCATGGAAGGAATATTCTCAAGAGATGGGTGAGGTCTCTACAGACCTTCCTCCTATAGAAGTGGTTGTTGCTTTTGAAGAAGGCCGTAATCAAGCGTCCAAAACAGATTTAACTCTTCATAGAATTGCGTAAGAAAGGAAAAAATTTTTAATGAATAAGCGCCAAAAGAAAAAGAATTTGTTTATCCAAAATAAAAAACACCCATTCTTTGGTATGAAGAGAGGGCGATATATTGTGGTGAAGATAGAGCGATTATCAGGGAAGATTGAGAGAATCAGCTTGCATCAAGATTTTCTCAATGAAGCAAAGATTCAGGAACTCATGAATAATCAAAAAATATATCTATGCAAAAAAATAGTTGGAAGCCAAGAGTATTGGTGGCTAGCTTCTCATAAAAATAAATACAAAAAAATTCAAGTGGATAAAATTATTATGGGCAAAATTAGAGAGATTTTTCGAGATCATTGATAATAATTTTATGGTAACGGGTTATATCAGACGTGAGAATTAAATTAAGTTTTTCATTTCTCAACCAATTGGCAACATCCCAACCAAACAAACTTTTCAACTTATTGAATCGCTTATTATCAATTGGATTCCTCATCTGTTTTAAATACCAAGGATAGATATTTAATTCATCACTTTTAGATTTTGAGACTCGTTTTTTATGACGATTTAATTGTTCAGAAGCAACAGAATTAGTGAAATTATCGAAATTTTCTTTAGAGATTTGTTGAACCATGCTATCTGTTAAAGCATCCATTCGATCAACAAAGTCTTCCCAAAATCTTGTTAAAAACCATTTTGGATCTTGGCAGATAATTTTACTAACTTCTTTATAAGAAATAGATTCCCAAAAACCATGAAAAGAAAAAGTTTCATCATTCTTTTCCAGAATATAGATGGGTTTTGCAGCACTTTGATTATGTTCATTTTCGATAATCATAATAATTTTCCAGGAACTATTCTCGTAATTGAAGAAAATAGAAATATTCCCCACTTCACCATCTGTCAAATTGGGAATATTATTATATTGATAGTCGTAACGAAATGGTACGCCAACATTATTTCTAAGCTGGTCTAAATTATTTTTTGAATGAGTAAAGTCCAAGGGAAGCCTCCAATACAAAAGAGTTATTAATAAAATTATATCACATGGGAAGTACAAAAGAAAAGAGAAAAAAGCGGCTGGGCTTTGCCCAGACCCACTAGGACAACAAACCTCACGAAATCATAGATTTCTATGTTTTTAGTCCAAGGAGCATAAGAGAAACAGTATATCCGCAGGCGTCTATACCTTGCAGTGCAAGGGTTTCTTGGATATACCGATAATTTCGGTATATCTGAACTTTCTCGTGCAAAGCACTATTAATAAAGCTGAATAAATCAGCATAGAAAAGAGAAATAAAAATGGAAAAAGAACTATGGCAGTTGAAAAATTTTCCAAAAGAAACAAAAAAAAGAATTCAAGAACAAGCAAAAAAAGAAAAAATTAATGCTAATGAAAAAGTGGCTGAGATTCTAAATGATTATCTTTTTGATTTAGAACTTGGACAAAATAAAAATTATTTTGATAACCGTTGGCAACAAGTGATCGATAGTTATAACGCAAGTACCAATGCTCAAAAAATTTTAGCAGAGGTGCAAATAGAAAACACGAAAGCTTTTGGAAAATCTTTTTCTACTCTAACAAAACAAGTGATTGAATTAAAAGAAGAAGTTGAAATTCTAAGAGGGATGCAGCAAATGATGTTTGGTTATTCTCCTGAAGAGTCTTTAAAATTTGCGGAGTACTATAAAAAATATACAGGTCAAGCTCTAAAAAATACGGAAAATATTCAAGAAAATCGTGATGATCAAATTAAATTGTTTGAAAGAGAGGAGCATGAGGAATGGGAAAAACTTTATTATACAGGCGAAACGGAATTAGATTATGAGTCTTGGTTGGATAAAAATAATAGAAGAAGACATTTTTGATTTCAAAATAAGTAGCTTAGAATTTTAAAAAGCAAATTGGAAAAGAGTAGGTACTCAAATGAAAGAAAAGAAAAATGGCAAATTAATTTTTGGAATTGTGATAATCCTTATTCTGGCTTTACAGACTCCTGTACGGATGAGTGTGTATCATTTTTTCACTAAAAATGATGTTGCAACACAAGCTGGAGTGAAGCAAGGGACTCAGAAAAAAGTTAAACATGAGTCGATAAATTTCTTTGAAAAAATCCAAAAAGAAGTGGAGCATATTTTGGATAGTCTTAAAAATTCACAGGAAAAATAATCAAGAAGAGAGGACGTGCAAATGAAATCATTAGATTATTTTCATCAAGCAGAATCAGTATTGCTAGGCATTGGATTAGATTTAGATGATTTAGGAGAATACGACGATCGGACACAACGGTGGTTAGAAGCAGCTACAAATTTGAAAAATCCTAGAACAAAAACTTTTTATACTTCCAATGAAATAGAAATGATAGTTGTTGCTAGGATGTATTTCAAACAATTTCGTAAGCTTAGTGCATTCTATAATGAAGGAATCACTCGTGAGCGGAATCGAGGATTAGATGAAAAACATCTGGAGCAAGAAAGAAAGCTAGCTGCACTTGGTTTTTCGATGCGTGAAATAGAAAAAATAATGCATATTGATAGAGGAACAATCAGGAGGCATGGCTATTCCGAGTGGCAGAAAGTGGGAAAGATAAGAGATGAGAAATAAAAAAGTTGGTTCAGATTCTCCCGATATTATTGTGACTTTCAAATTTGAAACAGCAACATCAGTTGAAAAATTCGCACGCTACGTAGATTATAGTGATCGAGAGTCCGCAGTTTTAATTGATCATGTGGAAGAAGCTTTTGAAAATCATTTGGAAGTTTCAAGTGACTTTGAGAAAATGGTTAGCTATATGAAGAGGGACACTGCAGTTGTAAATAAAGACGATCGTCGTACAGGCCTATTTACTGAAATGAGCAATAATATTTCTGTGAATGAAATGGAAGAGTTAAAAGAAAAATTGAATGAAGCACAAATTCTTGGTAACAACTTATGGAATCCTGTGGTTTCTTTTGATGTGGCTTATATGATTAGAGTTGGTATTTTGGAATATAATCCCGAACTTGAACAAAAGATTGACCGACTAGACAAAGTTTTCAAGGCAGCTGAAAAAGAGAAACCAAAAAATCCGAAGAAAATATATCAGGCAAAAAAAGCTTTGGAACTTGAGGCAAAAAAACGTGTCGTGAATCAAGATAAACTAAAAGCAGCCATGCAAGAAAATATGGGTAAATTTTTAAAATCTGAAGGTTTTGATGAAAATACATTTTGGTGGGGAAGTGTACATCTTAATACAAAGCATATTCATGTACATCTTTCGTTTTCTGAAACAAAAACTAGCCGTAAAATTTTGGAAGTTCAAAAAGAAATTAATGGAAAAACTATTACAATCAAAGAACCTCGGGGCAAGCTCAAAGAAAAAAATATTGCACGGTTTAAAAGTAACCTTTTCCATTTTCTTGAAATTGATGAAGAAAAAGAGTTAAAAATTCTAAAAGAAGTTGAAGTAGGGAAACATCGCCATTTGATTTTGGATCAAGTTACAGATAGTTATGATTCTACACTGTTGAACTTCTATTTAGAAGAAACAGTAAGACATTTTCCCAAAGAAGGAAAATTGAATTACTCTTCCAATAGAAAGGAATTTCGAGAATCCAAAGCGTATTTGACGGCATTTATAGAAGAGTATATTCGAACGGTTGGCAAATCAGAATATGAAGCTTTTACACGAGCTACTCGTGAACAATTGAAAGATTATCATAAAGTTTATTCTAAGGCGGAACAAATTGATTTAGAAAAACAAGTTGAAAAACGTCAGAAAACTTTGAAAATAGCATTGGCAAATCGTATTCTAAAAGAACTAAAAAAACATTCCTTGAATCATTCAGAAGCTATGACTTCAGACTTCTTAAATTCTAAAGAATTAGAACAAGTGGTTGAAGATTTAAAGAAAACTAAAATTTCATCAAAAGAACTTGGTAGGTACAAAGGATTAGTAGAAAAATCTTATGCGGAAGCAGAAGAGCAATATTTCAGGAAACAAATTCGGGGATTGGATCAATTTGAGGACATGCAAAGCAATGTTGGCTTAAAAAAATTCTCTAAAAGAAAATTTGAACAACATATTCAGCTGGCACAACTCAAACAAATTTCGAGTAAGGATTTATCAGATTTTGAAAAAGAAAAGAAGAGACATTTAAAATCAGAAGTTGAAACAGCACGACAAGTTTCTATTGATCAATCCACTGATCAACAAGTTGAGAAGAAGTTCCAAAAATTAGAAGTGGAGGAGCATCTAGTAAAAAATACCAGAGATAAAACTTTAATTCAATTTATTTATGATACAGATAGAAAACAAGTTCTTGCTTCTATAGAAAAAGAAAAGAAAATTTTACAAATAAAAAATAAAATTTATCATAATAATCTTGAAAAAAATAAAAAAGACAACATTCCTTTATTGAAAGAACTGAAGAAAATTTATGGAGAAGAGGAAAGTAGGAATCGTTTCAAAAATAAAATTAAGCAGAACTCAAAGAAAAAATTCAAATTAAAACGTCCACAGCAGCATCGACGATTTTATAGAAAAAATAAAAAGTATATAAAAAAGCACCAGTTACCTGTATTTAAGACGAAGCGTTCATTTAAAAAGGTATTGGAAAATGGTCATGAAGCTTTTCAAAATATGATATCACTCAATAATAATGAACTTAAGCGTGCTCAACAAAAGAAACGACAATCTGATGATGAGGAAGAAAGAGGACGATAAATTTATATGTGGCTAATCGTGGAAGAACAGAGAGACTGTTCACTTTTACTCAGTAGAGGAAAAAGTAATGTGGAGATTGCCATTCTGATGTTATTTCAGAAGGTTGAATGACCAATTATACATGAAAAGAAAGGATTAGAATGAACAAATTGAAGAAAATTTTGATTATTTTTGCTCCATACCTGGGAATAATACTTGGGTTTATTTTAGGAGGAGTAGTGTTGCTTTATTTTCAGACATCTTCTGAGATTAAGCAGCAAAAAAGACAACAATACATTGACCAGCAAGCAACAAAAAAGCAGAGAATCTAGCAGTGAAAAGATTTCAATTAGAGGGGTACTCCGAGGTTGCTAAGGTGGATCACCATATTGGAGATTATTTTACAGTTACTTTAATTGATCCTAAAGTTATTCTCTCAGCCTATACTAAACGAAATGCCCAGAGAGAATTTTATAAGTTGAGTGTCGATTTTAGAAAATATACTCAAGTATGGATGACCTCAGAAACACCTCATACAATTCCTTATGAGAATGTGGCATTTCGAGATGTTAAAAAAGACGGACTAAAAAAAGATATGGCAATTAAAATCTATCCTAGTAAAAAAGCGGCAGTTCATACGGTAACAGGCGAAGTAGAGGAGTAAACAGATAAATACATAACAAGGTATAAGGAATAAAAGGATAAATGAAAGAAAAATATAAAGTTAAAATCTGCAACATTGTTAATGGTAAAATAAGTAAAAGTATTCCTGAAGAGTTTGAAAGTTCATTTTTCAGAACAGAAATAGAATCATATGGATGGAAACAGGGAGATTCAGCTTGGAGTACACCGCACGATTTCTTTTTATGGATAAAAGAAACAAGTGAAGAAGATGGATTTGAAACATTGTCGATGGCAGAGATTTTAGGGACAATGAATTTAACAGAACTAATACTAGAAAACCATCAATTACTGGCAGATATCAAACAAGAAGATAATTGGTTAGAAGCAGCCGTAAATATTTCAGTTACTGCATATAAAGAAAAATAAGTCATTAAAAACGGCTTGTTTTTTATTTTATACACACGAATATACACAATTATTTACACACGAAAACAGAAGTGAAATGGGGGCATAGGGCAAGAAAATCAGATTCATAATATCCTTTTCTTAGACATTAAGAAAGGATTTTTTTATGCAAAAAATTGAACTTGGAGACAGTTTGTTGGGTTATCTTCCCAATTTAACTGAGAAACGTAAAGTGGTGGAACAGCGGCAGGCAAGTACACTTGAAGATATTAAGGATTACTACTCTTGGTTTGAAGAAAAAACAGAACCTTCTCAAGCAATTTTTAAGGTAAAAGAACATGTGGTTCGTATGTTATTTACAGATGAATATAATTCTGAATCCATTTCTGATCCAAGGTTTGCCGTAAGTCAACGAGATTATAGCTTGAAAACGGGTGAACCTCTAACCAAGCCTAAAGCTGAGTATATCATCAACGGTAGAACTGTGATGAAAACGGAGTATGATTTTGGAAAATATCTCATTGAAAATTTTGACACTTTAGAAGAAATTCTGTATGTAGCTCAACAAGAAAATAAACAAATCCAAGCCATTGTTTCAGAAAAAGAAGAGAGACTCCAACTTGAAAATCAAAAACGTTTAGAAATAGAGCAAGAAAAGCGAAAACAAGCTCAAAAAGATTATGAAATAGCGTTAAACAATTTGGAGATTCAAGCTATTAAAAATATTTCAAAAGAAAGTGAAAGAGAAAAAATGGTAGAAAAAAGAACACAAACTGAGATTCCAGAATTAACACCTCGTTTTCGTGAAGATTACGTCAAATATAGTGAAGCTAAATTCAATGATAGTCCCACTTTAAAAAGAACTAATCCCGAAAAATATCGTGTCAACATAGAGGCAAATCGGTTAGCGTGGCTCATTTTAAATATTAAGCATTCAAAGACAGATTATGATGCGTTGAGTGAAGGAGAAAAGAAGGAATTTTATAAATCTATTCGGGGTGGAAATAATTATATTGAGAAGAGACTGCGAGGGGAGCTATTTCCAGAAAAAAATATCAATGTGGTACCTATGTATCCAGAAGATAGGAAAAACTATCTAATAACACAAGCATCTGCGGATGAACTTGAAATGATTGCGAATGATGCACGGAGCTATGCAAGAGCTAATTTCAAAGACAATACTTTTGATGTTTTTTATAATGCTTCGACAGGACAGATAGTCCGCTCTGCAACAGGAAAAGGTGAATATCTCAAAGTCGCTAGTATTTTTTCAAATGGGAGTTTTGAAATAACACCGTTATTTGAAAATCCAGAAAATTATAGGAGAGAAAAAAACAACATGGAAAAGCATACACAAGAAGTTACGCAAGAAACTACACAAGAATTACCTAAAGATCCTATGGAGCTTTCTCAACATGCCCTTAATCTTGTTAAAAACTGGTCAAAAGACCCTAAATCCATGGCTGAATATTTAGAGTTTATGAGTAAGTTTCCTGATTTGAGCCCAAGAAACGTAGCTCTCATCCACTCACAGTGGCGTGGAGCAAATGCAGTCGCAACATTTGACCAATGGAATGGAAAAACAACAGATAGTCGAAAAAATATGGCAAAAGTTTTGGGAATTAAATCAAATGATGTAGAGGGAATTACCCGCACCATTACGGATAAAAAAACAGGAGAATCAAAAACTCTTAAAATGGATACTTTATCTGTTCGATCAGGTGAAAAATCTCAAATAACACTTATTGGAATCAATCAGCAGCGTTATTTTGAGAAAGAACGTAATGGAAAACTCCAACATCATTATGAGAAATATTGGACCGAAGAAGAAAAGCGGAAAGTAGACAATCATGAGATTCAGGTTTCTACTTATAACAAGTTTTATGGATATAAAGTTTTTGAAATATCTCAAACCAACTTAAAACCTGAAGCAATGCCCAAAGTAATGCCTAATCGTCATATTAACTTTGAGCATGATGAAAAGTTAGCCAATAGAATAAAAACTGGCCTTGAGGTTTATGCAAAGTCACTGGAACAACCTGTACCTATTGAATGGACAAAGGCTGGAGAAGTTAACCGATTAGGGAATGCAGGTGGAGCATTTTATCCTGAAGCTAATAAGATTATTATGAATCATTTGAATACTCCAGGAGAAAATGTTGCAACTTTAATACACGAGCTGACCCACGCAACACTTCACCAGAAAGGCTCAACTCAAAAAAAATCAGAAGAGTATGCCAAACAAGAGTTAGAAGCTGAAATGACCGCATTTGTGGTTTCTAAGCACTATGGTATAGATACTCAAGAACGTTCCGTTCCTTACATCGCACAATGGACAAAAAACGCCAAGATTTTTGATGATAAGGAAATGAGTCAAAGTCTAGGAAAAATTCAACGAACAGCTGGAAAAATGATTAAAACAATTGATGCAAGCCTCGATCCTGAGTTGAAAAAAACTCAGAAGATGGAGCAAGCCCATCAACGTGCTCAAAACAAGTCAGAAAATACGGTTCAGAAATCTAAGCCTGAAAAACAAGAGATTGGAAGATAGAAAATGAAAGAAAATCAACCGCTATACAAAGAGCAAGCGAACAATTATGAAATTAGAGCAAAGGAAACACTTGAAAAGTTAAATAATCTCAAACTTCCAAATGGTGTCAATTTGGAGTCGGCACTTGAACCTATGGAACTATACGTTGAGATTTCTGATTTGCAGTTCAAACTCATGGATAGCAATGCCGAACAAACTTTATATCTAGGCAAGAATCCAGAAAAATTTTTAGAGACTTTGGGAAATCATCCCGCCTTTGAAGATTATTTTGAAGAATATCTTCCAGATAATAGTCTTAGCGAGTGGATTGAAAATCATCAAGAAAAATTTTTAGAAAAGGAAGCGACAAGGAATATGGAAAACGAAGTACAAATTGATTTTATTGATACTCAAAAATTAGAACGTACGATGGAAGAAAATCAAGAAATTTTACAAAAAATCCAAGAAGAGTTAGGACTGTATGATCTCTTTGAAGTTCAAAGTTTTCAAGATAGTGAAAAAGGATTGGGTGTTCGGTTAAATCGGTTTATGGGTACAGAAAATAAGCCTATCACAGCCATTGAAATGGTTGGAAATGAGATTCATTATCCATATGATATTGAGAGGATGACAAATATAACCAAGGGTGAAGTTATTGAAAAAATGGCTCAATTAATAGCTGAAAGAGAGTATGTGACTGACAAGGAATTAAGATTTAATCAACAAACCAATCAAATAACGGGAGCCATTCAAGGGTTTGATATTGGCGACGATGTGGAATATTCTCACGACAAGTGGATTAAGGGATTTGACTTGTCAATCTTGAGTGATCAGGAGCTTGCAGCACTAACCTATAATCAGTTAAACCAGCTGAAAAGTTCGGCAGAAGAGGTAAAAAGTTATTATTCAAGTCGTGACGAAGAGGAAAGCGATTATTTTACATGGAAAGCTGATTTTGAAGCTGGAAGTTTTTCTTTCTCTGAACTATCCAAAGAACTTCTCAATCGTAATGTGCTTACACCGACAATTCCTTTCATTACAGGTCGTGATGAATCAGAACTTTTGCAGTTGGATAAGATGTTGCGGCCTTTACAAGAGGAGTGTCGTGATGTAGTTAAAGAAAATAAAAAATTTCAAGCACCAGAATCGTCTGAAGCTAAATTTGAAGTATCTAAAGCACAGGTAGAAAATGCAATTGCTCAAGCCCAAGAAAGATTCAAAGCAGAAGTTTTGTCTCAAGGTGCTGAAAATATCTATGAAGCCTCGGATAAAATTACTTACGTTGAAGGTGCTCTGGGAGAGCTGGAGATTACTTTTGAAGGTTTTAATTATCAAGAGTATGAAAATCCAGAATACACTCAAGGCAAACAATTTGCAGCAATGATTGATTTGCAGGAAGCTGAAGGAATTAACCCTAGCTTACTCCAATTTGCCGCAGAGGAATCTTATTTTAAAACAGATGGGCCTTATATTCCTGGTGAAGATTTAGATGCTTTCATGGACTATTTTGTTGAAGATTATCTTGAACTTGAATCTTATATTGAGAAAATAGACGGTAAAAGTTTAAGCGAAGAAGTAATTCGAGAAAAAGATGAAGTTTGGATTTATGATCCAAAAGACACTGAAGAAGGTGTGCCTTGGACGAAACCTTGGCATGCTGGAAACGTAGGTGACAGAATAAAGGAACTTCAAAATATGATTTCAGAGGCTGGTTCAGATGGAATGATTGAACTGAATGAAGAAAAATCAATCAGTAAAGATCCTCTTGAGAAAGAACTTGAGATTATGGTTGATTACACTAAGTCAGGAGATAAAGCAGTTCTCCCTAAAAAATTTTTTATTAATCCTAAGCCTGATGATTTCCAAAAAGCAAATATTAAGGAATTTGGTTTGAGACAAAAAGAAAATTTAGGTGAATTTATCAAAGGGTATCATACGGAACATCCAATATCTAAAAACAATAATGTGCACAAAACTGCACAGGAAATTGGTAGATGAATACATAAAAATGTGTGTATAAATTACACACATTTTGAAGAAATATAAAAAACGAACCCGTAGGTTCGTAGGTGGTTGAAGCAATTATTTAATAAATTAGCGTGAGGAATATTGCTTCTTCAAACATCACAACACTGTAAAATTAGAAGAATACCCAATTCTTTTAATTTCCTTAATTCTTATTTTATCAAGACTTGGAGAAAAAATCAAATGATTAACTATTTTACATTAACAGAAGAATACTTCAAATATTTACAAAAAAAGACAAATGGAGAAATTTTGTGGAATAAAAATGAAAAAAGACCCTATGGATTGATTATGGAAGTTGGGAAAATTGATTTTTATGTCCCTTTCACTCACGATTTGAGAATTAATCGCTTTCCGTTTTTAAAGGATGCAAGCTACCAAGTTCCTAGTGAACAATTGGGGTATAGTACTGCTGGTTTAGACTTTCAACATGCTATTCCAATTGTACAGTCTGACACTGAAGCGGGGTTTATTTTAGCAAACCAGTCTGTATTTCCAGATCAAAAATTTTTTGTTAAAAATAAAGAAACAGAAATCGTTAATAAGTTTTCAAAATATGTTAGAGATTATGAAAAATATATTTCTACACCGTTAAAAGATAAAACAAAAGAGAATCTAGGGTTTAATCCCAAAATATATACTTATTCTACGTTACAATATTTTCATAAAGAACTTGGAATAGAGGCGAGCCAACAGTTAAAAAATACACAAGAGTTTACACACAAACCTACACAACAAATAAGTAAAAAACATGCAAATCAGTCTGTTCAAATTACAGATAAAATGAAGCAACAAGCCAAGAATACAAGTATTCTGGATTATGTAAAATATTATGGCATCCCAGTAAGAAAAACATCGGGTTCAGAATATGAGCTGGTAAATCAAAAAAATGTGAAATTTGATATCAGAAAAAACCTTTTCAAAGACTATAACCCTTCAAGTGACGCTGGTGGAGATATAATTGATTTCGCAAAATATATTGATGGCGTTAATTTTCCTCAAGCTATTCAAAAAATTGTGACGGTAGATGGCAGTAGATCATTTGACTTTTCTAGTGTTCAATCTCAACCTTTTGTAATGCCACAAATCTTTGAAGAAGGGAGCCGTTTAAATGAGGTTATGGTTTATCTGGTTAATGAACGAAAACTTGAATCTTCCACAGTTAAGAAGGTTGCTAAGAGTGGTTTAATTAAGCAAACTAAAAACAAAGAGGTTGCTTTTATTTGGGCGGATGGCTCTGAAGATGTTGGAATAACTCTTCAAGGCACAAAACCACTAGATTACCGTTCAGATATAAAAGAAACAGGTTTGGGTGATTTTATCAAAGAGTTCACGTGGAAAGTAGGAATTGGTACTAGAGGATTAGAACAGCCACTTGAAACAGGAAAAACAGAAACCAAAGTCTTAGCTGAAGAGGCTGCTCAAAAGTTTATCAAAGAGCAACGACTATATAAAAAGCAAATTTGGAGAAACTCAACAACAGGCCACGGTTTTAATTTTAGAAGTGGGCCAACAAACTCGGAAGTTCAAGGGAAAATGGTTTTTACTGAAGCCGCAATTGACGCACTTTCTTATTTTGAACTAAAGGGACACCAATTTAACAAAGATACCAGAGTTCAATATCAATCTCTGGAAGGATTAAAGGATAATATTCTTCATAAAAGTATGGAGAGATATGAAAAGCGGTATGGCAGAATGCCTGAAGAGATTATTTTGTCAGTCGATAACGATGAAGCAGGAGAATTATTTGTTAAAAAAGTAATGTCAGATAAGCGAATCAAAGAGTATCAAGAAAAAGGTGGTAAGGTTAAACGAGACAAGCCAAGTATTGGAAAAGATTGGAATGAGCAAATACAGTACGTAAAGTCTGAGAGTCGAGGGCACCAGCAAAATAAAGAAGTTCAAAGAAGTACTCAACTTTGAGTGCTTTTTGATTTAAATTTGGAAGTGAAGTGGGGGTGTGAAGCGAAAATTTTCATTAACATGCTACAATCATCAAAAATAAAATAAAGGAAGACGATATGACAAAAGTGATTGTAAAATCTATTTCACAAATTGATTTAGCTATCTTTTATGAAAGCGTTGATGGTAGTGTGAATTGTGTGGATCGATTAGAAACTTATGAAGCATGGGCGAGACAGGTACAAATCATCCTTCATTTGGGACGTATTCAAAAAACAGATGAACCTGTTTTAGAAATGGAAATAGGTGGCGAGTATGATTAAACGTTTAATTGTGGCAGAGAAAAATTCTCAGGCAAGTAGCTATGCTCAAGCTTTAGGAAAATTCAGAAAATCTGGAGCAAGTTATATTGTTTCAAAGCTTAACTTACATATTGCACCAGCTGCAGGCCACCTCCTTGATATTGTGAATGATATTGAACCAGCTTACAAAGAACCCTTACCCTATTTCCCAGAAGAAATATTGTATGGTTTTAAGCCACAAGGCGCAAAAAAGTCAGACCGTGATAATCATTTGAAGACTATTAAATTTTTATACAACAACCTAAAAAAAGAAATAGCGTGGGCGGATGAAATTATTATTGGAACAGATCCAGATCGTGAAGGGGAAAGCATTTTTTATACATTGCTTAATCAATTTCCAGAGTATCGAAAAAAGGTTAAATATCGCCTATGGGCGAACTCATTGACAAAAGATGGAATTCAAAAAGCTTATAATCATCTTCGACCCGCACATGAAACTTATAACTTTTTTGTAGAAGCTGATGCGAGACGTACTGCGGATTGGTTAGTAGGTGTGGCTAATCTCACACCACTTGTCAGAAGTGTTTTGAAAACCAAAGGACAACTTCAAAAAATCAAGAAAACAGCTAATAAAAAGGGCTATGAAAAATTATCAGTGGGACGTGTGAAGGCACCAATAATGAATTTAATCATTGAAAATGATAATAAAATTGCAGCGCATGTACCGAAAGATTTTTGGAAAATAGAAGTTCAAGATGAAAATGGTGTTATTTTTACCAATGAACAAGTATTTGGTGGAGATAAAAATTCTCTGTCTGAATCGGATGCAAAACAAGTGTTAGTAAGTCTATCTAAAAATGCAAAAGTGATAGATGTTATCAAAGAAGTTGAAGATAAAAAAGCTCCTTTTCTTTTTAATTTAACACAACTTCAAGCTTATATGAGTCAACATCATCATTTTTCTTCAGCACAAACACTCTCGGTGGCAGAAAGTTTGTATCAAAAGAAAGTGATGAGTTATCCAAGAACAGACAGCAAGCTTATTACAGAATATGAGTTTGCCTATTTGAAAGTAAATCTTAAAAAGTACCAGGAACTTCTAGGGAGAAAATTCCCTCCAGCTTACACAGAAGCACGAAAAAAATATGTGAATACAGATAAAGTAAAAGAGCACTATGCTTTGATTCCAACAGAAACACTTCCTGTTTTAGCAGAGTTAACACACGATGAACGTTTGGTTTATGAAACAGTGACCACTCGTATGCTTATGATGTTTGAAAAAGATCAAAAATTAGCTGTTACAAAAGTTACTATTGACAATGGAAAAGAATTTTCTGTGTCTGGAACGGTTATCTTAGAAGAAGGATGGCACAGCATGGCTTTAAAATCTAAAAAAGAAAAAGAGCCACTCCCTAATTATGAGAAAGGACAAATTCTTAAGGTAGAGAACCGAATTAAAGCAGGAAAAACACAACCACCTGCAAGACTAACAGAAAGCACGATGTTAAAGACAGTGCTTGTCAAATATGGTATTGGTACGAGTGCCACACGTGCTTCTATACTTGCTGGGTTGGTGCGAGATGGGTTTGTGGAGCTGGATAAGAAAACGGGGAAATATAAACCCTTGGAAAAAGCAAGAAAAACAATTCGTGCCTTAGAAGAGCTAGGCAGTCAGTTTGCCAATCCAGAAAAAACATCGGAGTGGGAAATGACTTTAAAGCTCATTGGTGAAGGCAAACTTGAAGCTCACGAATTTTTAGAAGGTATTCGAGAAGAAATTAGAGAAACGGTGAAAGGGCAAGTAAAATAATGTACTATAAACAAGAATTAAAAGCAGCTTTGAAAAAACTAAAATCTAAAAATGATTTTACTTATCAGGCAGGTGTGAATGATGCGCTAGACCTGTTGGATGAAATGGAAGAATTCATTGTGTTAGAGAATTCTATACAAGAACTTACACAAGAAAATACACAAAAAGATAAAGTGGAAACTTTTGAAGAAAAAGAGCGAGCGTCCTCTTCAATACTTCCACCTGATTTTTCTGAACTAAAACGATTGGCTCAAGAATTGATAGATACTCCGATTCCAGAAAGTGTTGACTTGGAGATACCAGGTATTTCTAGCACTATTTCTGATGAAGAATTAATGTTTAATTCTAAGAGTAATGAAAAAACTCCTTCAATCAATGAACGTCCTACATTCAAAGGCTGGTCAGAACCACAAGGCACAGAAGAGTCAGAAGCGGCTAGTAAAACTGAAGAGATTATAAAAGAAAATTTTACTTTTGAAAAAGCACAGGAAGCATCTGGTTCGATTCCCAATATCATTGAGGCAGAGTTTACTGCTGAATCTCGATCTGTTATAGAGGAAGCACAGGAAGTTGACGTTACGGTGGATTCAGAGGAACAAGAAAAACTTAAAAAGGCACAACTTTTAGCCGAAGCAAGGGCACAAGCCTTGGCTGAAGCTGAAGAACTGGAAGAGGATGACGATGAGTGAGACACCATTCTTAGACAAATACACAGAAAATCTAACTGAGAAAATTTCAAAAAAATTGGAATCTTTTGAAGTAATAGGACGTGATTTAGAAATTAAAGAAGTACTTAATGCTTTAACACGAATTCGCAAAAACAGTCCAATTCTTGTTGGAGATGCAGGTGTAGGTAAAACAGCTATTGTAGAGGGATTAGCTGCACTTATTCTCAAACAAGAAGTCCCCTCTTTTTTGAAAGATGTTGTAGTTAGAAATTTGGAACTCTCATCACTTTTGAGTGAAGAAGATGGAGGATTCGTTCTTAAATTCAAAAACATCATTAAAGAGTTAAAAGAGTATAAGCAAAAAAATCTTCTTTTTATTGATGAAATCCATACAATTATGGGAGCTGGGCGTTCTCAAGGCGCAATTGATGCCGCTAATATCATCAAGCCAGCATTGGCACGTGGGGAAATTCAATTGATCGGTGCAACTACAGCAGATGAATTTCATGATTATATTGAAGAAGATGAAGCAATGGAGCGTCGATTTCAGCAGATTATTGTTAATGAACCAACTGTTGCTCAATCTATTGAAATTGTAGGGGCTGTGGCTAAGTATGATGAAAAGATACATGGTGTGAAGATTAAACCTTCTGCCATCCGATCAGCTGTTACTCTCTCTGTGCGTTATATTCCAGAGCTTTATTTACCTGACAAAGCACTTGATTTGATTGATATAGCAGGTGCAGAGGCAGTGATTGATGGTAAAAAGGCAATCACAGAACGTGAAATTGCAGGGGTGATTCAACGTAAAAAAGGAATTTCCTTATCTGTTATTTTAAAAGACGACAATGAGCGATTGGATCATGTTCAAGAGATTCTAGAAAAACGTGTTAAAGGACAAAGTAGAGCTGTAAATGACGTAACTCATGCCATACAAATTGCAAGAGCAGGGATGCAAAATGAGAATCGACCATTGGCTTCGTTTCTTTTTCTTGGGACGACAGGTGTTGGTAAAACAGAATTAGCGAAGGCGCTTGCGGAAGTGATGTTTGATAATGAAAATGCGATGATCCGATTGGATATGAGCGAATATTCTCAAGAAGGTTCTTCTGAAAAGTTGATTGGTACTCGCAAAAACAGAGGTTTCTTGACAGAAGCAGTTAAAATGAAACCTTATTCTATTGTTCTTTTTGATGAGATTGAAAAAGGTAACCGTGAAGTCCATGATTTACTGCTTCAAATTTTGGATGATGGACGTTTAACAGATGGCCGAGGACGATTGATTTCATTTAAGAATACCATTGTTATCATGACAACAAATTCTGGCGCTGAAATGATAAAAAACAATGCGGAAATTATGGGAACAGAGCTATCTGAACGTGATCAAATGCAATTTTTACAACGCATCACAAATGCTTTGATGACAGATTTTCGTCCTGAATTTTTGAATCGTATTGGCGATAAAATTATTTTTAATATGCTGGATAAAGAAACGATACGTGAAATTGCCGTAAAAAATATCGAAATTCTTCAAGAACGAATGAAAAAGCAAAAAGCTTATTTATTGTATGATGATAAGTTGTTGGACTATCTCGTGGACAATGGCTCAGATAAAAGCAATGGTGCACGTCCGATTGAACGATTCATTACTAAAAAGTTGACATCTGAAGTATCAAAGATTCTTTTAGAGCATCGAGGAAAAGAAGAAGCGCTTTTTATCACAGCTCAAGTCAATGGAGAGTCTCCTACTCTAACTGAAGCACTGGAGCGACGAACGTTAGTCTTTTCTGTGGACAGCGAACCGCTTAAAGAACAATGAATGTTACAATATGGATGCAACACAACAAAAATGAAATAAATGAGAATTGTCCATTATGTTGCTTGAAAATCACTTAAGATTAAGAGATAATAGTGACAGAAAAGAATATAAGAAAAAGGAATGAGATTATGGAAAAATTATTAGTTTTAGGAATGACTGGTTTAGCTTTAGTAGGTTTAACTGCTTGTGGAGATAAGAAGCTTGAAGGGACTTACAAAAATACAGATGTAAATTCTTCTCATATCTATGACATGACTTTTTCTGGAAATGAACTGAGAATGGATGCGGGAGCTGGGAAGTTTGTTGGAACTTATGAAATTAAAGGTGATAAAATTGAATATGCTGTCACTGAACGGAATGGTGAAAAAGTGAGTGATGAGGCTAAAGACAATACTATGATTCTGGATTTTAAAGAAACAAAAAATTCTATTATCGTCAAAGTGGACAAATCCAACGATCCAGAAGAAACTTTAACAAAATAATTTTTATACTAATATTAGGGAGAAAAGGATGAAATTTACAAAAAAACAATGGATTATTGGTGGAGTCATAGTCCTGGTGTTGGCTGGAGGTAGCGCAGGGATTGTAGCAAATAACCAAGCACAGGCCCAAGCAGAAAAAACAGCTCAAGAAGCTAAAACAGCTCGCGACAACTTGATTAAAGCTGCAAAAGATGCAACTGAAAAAGCAGAAACTTTTAAAGCTGAAGCTGATGTAAAATCTGCACAAGATGCTATCAAAAAACTTGATGAAAAAGATAAAACTGCTTTCGTTGCACGTGTTGAAAAAGTTCGTCAAAACTGGGATTTAGTGAACAAAGCAGATAAAGCTGTTGCCAATGCAGAAAAAGTTCAAAAAGATGCCAATGTGAAAACAGCACAAACAGCTATTGATAAAATAAAAGATAATATTGCGAAGTCTAAAAAAGCTGACTTGCAAAAACGTTTGGATAAAGTTAAAACTGCAGTAAAAAATAATAAAGAACGTGCAAAAGCTGCAGAGGAAGCAAAATCTAAAGCAAGTGCGGAACAACAAAAAGCACAAGCTACTCAAGAACAAGCGCAACCCCAAAATGATACCCAAGCTCAAGCTGCAGATGTAAATAATTCAGTTGCTCCACAAGCAGAAGCACCTGCAGCATCAGGAGGCGCAGGTGACTATAGTCAATATGCTCAAGCTCCTGCACAAAATGCACCAAGCTACAATCCCCCAACACCTGGCGGAAATGGCGGTGGAGCAGTAGCGCCTTCTAATAATGGTGGTGGAAATGGCCCAACAGCGGCGCAGAAAGATGATTCAGCATCTGGTTTGTCTGCCCAAGGGGAAGCAGCGCTGAATGCAGGAACAGGAAATGCAAACAATAAACAACCAGGGGACAAATGGTAAAAAGCAAGCTAAATAGAATAAGATGATTAAAACGGATTATTATTTATCCGTTTTTTTTATTTCTCTTTTTTTTGGAAGTGAAGTGGGGGCATAGAGCAAGATTTTTAAATCCTAGATAAAATGACAATGAGTTTAGAGATTCACCACTCGAGAGTGAATCTCCTAGCTTAAAATAATAAAGGAGATTTTTCTGTATGAAGAAAAATAAATGGAGAAAAGAATTCCCTCAATCCAAAATGACACAATTTCGTCAATGGAAGTCAGGGAAACGGTGGCTCTATGGAGCTTCTGTTTTAACAGTATTAGTCGGTGGTGTGGTAATGACAGGGCTTATGAATCCTTCACTCATTCAAACCATTGCCCATGCTGCAACATTACCGTCTGATTTCACACAGGCAGGGTCTATTGGCTCAAGTCCTGTATATAAAACTTCGAATACGGCATGGTCAAATGTACAGAAAGGTGTTGACGCTTTAACAGAAGGTCTATCGCCCGATTATTATGTGGGGGCAGTAGATTCTGATGGCAATGGACAAAAGGTTGGGTGGTACAACGGACAAACCTCTTATGCAGGATCAAGCTTAGGATCGCTTGCCTCCGCAAATCCTGCGGATTTGTCCATTCCAAACTATAACTTTGTTAAGAACGCCATCATGTCGAGTGACGGTTTTCAAGATACTGATAATTTCAACTATGTAGATGGTGCAGGACAATATGTAGGCATTCATAATGTTGGTCAAGCTTTTGAAGTTTCGTCTGGGAAATACGTTCCAATTGGAGTTAAAGTGACCATCAATGATGCGACGTACTATGATTCAAAGGATGCAACTACGCCACGTGATGTTTTTGGGGACGGCTATAAGCTTATGGTTGCAGCACGTAACGATGGGAATGGAAATATTACACTAGGCTATGTCGTTGCCATGACAGGTGTTCAAGCGGTTGACAATGGTGGTGGCTCCGAGGGTGGAGGCGATGGTAATGGCTCTGGAACAACCTATGGTGGTTGTACGCTTGGTATTCCAAGAAAAGTTAGTGCTGTGATCACTTACGTTAATGAAAATACAGGGCAAGCATTACCTGCAAACTCATTGTCTGTAGTTAAAGTTGCCGATATTGATGCGGGACAGTCTGCAAAAGTTTCTGATAATAGTTTGGGTTATTTTATTTCTGATCCAACAAATTTGACATTAAAAGATAATGTCTTAACTGCTTCCACAAATGATACGGTTTCACAAGATAAATCTACTTTATCTATGAATTCATATATCACCGTACAACCAAGTAATATGGTCAACCTTGTTTTTGATGATACATTAGGCAATCAAACTCAAGGATCAATCATCCAATCTTTATTTGGAACCCAAGGCCCAACTTTGAACCCGTCTGGTTATTTACAACTTGACAAAACAACCGCACAGTACGGGGACAATCTCCCAAATAACAATTATGGCTTCACGGGGTTGAAATTCCAAGTTATTAATAAAGATGGTAAAGTTGTTGATACATTGACTTTAGATGGATCAGGTAAATCTCAAAAATCAAAACCATTGCCACCAGGTGATTACACACTTCATGAAATTTCAGATAAGTGGTCTTTAACGGGGCAAACTCAACGTTCAGATGTGAAAGTTCATGTCTCAGGCGGGAAAACCACAACAGTTTCTGGAAAGGATTTAACCAATGATGCCGTGCAAGGGCAAATCTCTATAATTAAAAAAGGTGTAGAATCTGGCACAAATTTGTGGAATGGTAATTATTCTCTTGCAGGTAATCAATTCAAGATTACTAAATTGGATGGTGCAGATAAAGGAACCACTTATACTGTGACCACTGATAAGGATGGAAAAGCTAAAACGGATAAAATTCCGCTAGGAAAATACCATGTAGAAGAAATTAAAGCATCTAATGGATTTGTCTTGACCTTTAAACCAGTGGATGTAGAGTTGACCTATAAAGACAATAAGACGCAACTCGTCTTTGATGAAGCGAACGGAACCAATCAGGAAGTGAAAGGTCAGTTCAGCTTAAGCAAAGAAGATAAAGAAACAGGCAAAAATCAAAATGGTAAATCTGTGATGAAAGATGCCAAATATCAACTTTTCTATAATGATGATTCCACAGGCTCTAGTCCTCATAAAAAAGGTGATCCAGTGAAATGGAGCGACACTCCTAAAGCCCAACTCCAAATAGGGGACAAAGTTACTGAGATGGTTATTAATGGGAACGTGGTCAAAACAGGGGACAACGTTGTGATTGATATGGAAGACGATACACTTCAAATTGGTGCTGGTAATTTAGCTGAAGGAAAATATTATCTCCTAGAACCGGATGCTGGGGAAGGTTATACCGCTGATTCTACAAAACATGAGTTTGAAATCACTAAAAAAGATGACCACACCGCAAATATCGTTGTTCCTGGTTTAACTTCAAAAGAACAAGCGATTAAAGCGAAGATTTCCTTCCAAAAACTGGCGGAAACGGCTGGAGCTGCCTCTAATGGTTCAGGTTACAATGGGGTTGAATTTACATTCACGCCAGAAGAAGGGACTATTGCAGATCCAATTAAAGTAACAACTGGTGTAAATCCAGCGACTGATGAAGACGGCTATGGAGCAACACAGTTGGTTTATGGCGATTGGAAAATGTCTGAAACCAAAGGAATTGATGGGTATGATAAAATTCCAGATATTTATATCCATATGAGTCATGATACGAAATCTGACTTGCTTACGATCACGGCTTCTACCAATGAGGATGGCTCAAAACCTTTCTCTACTCGTACCTATAATGTGACTGATAATTCAAGTGACAAGAATCCCAATGATGAAGGGAATATCGTGGTGGGAGATACCACAGAAGATAATCCCTTTGTGGCCTTATCTAAGATGAGTTTAACGAACAAGCCAGAAACTCCACCAGAAGTACCAAAACCAAGTATTGATATCGAAAAAACAAATGGGAAAGAAGTGCCACAAGCAGGAAACGGGAACTATTCTGACAAGGATAACAACGTTGGAGAGAATGATCACGATACGGAAAAAACCGCATTAATCGTTCAAAAAGATAAAACAACGGATATTTCTGGCTTGATTACCAACAACGGAAAAGAAGCGCTCAGCCATATTATCTTTGGAGATAAAACACTGGTGGGTAAAGTCAATGTAGGAGAGATCAAAGTCACTTACAAAGGAAAAACGCTTACTGTTAATGACAAAGGCGAGTTCTTACTGGACGGTAAACTCTTAGTTCTGCAACCTAAAGAAACCTTAGAAATTCATGGACTCCTTCCTGTCCTTCCAGCAGGAGAAACACATGGGGATGAATTTACAGTCACTGGAGTAGGAGTGACTTCTAACGAAACCGTGGGAGATAAAGACAAATGGTATGGTAAAACACCAAGTCCAGAACCAAGTATTGATATTGAAAAATCCAATGTAGCTTATCCTGAGGCAGGGAAAGGGAATAATACTGATAAAGATAATAATGCTGGACCAAATGACCATGATACTAAGGGAACTTTTGCGACTATTGGGAATACGAAAATCCCAATCTTCTTCAAAGTAACCAATAATGGTTCAGAAAACTTAAATAAAGTGACGCCTGGAGACCAAACTATTGAAGGAAATGTTAAGGTGGAAAATATCGTGTGGACATTTAATGGGAAGACTCTTAAAGTGGCCTCTGATGGTTCTCTTGAAACAACAGATGGCAAGTCTTTGATACTGAAACCTGGTGAAGTGATTCTTGGAAAAGGAGATCTCCCTAAATTGCCAAATGGACAACTTCATGGAGACAAAGCCACTGTGACAGCTATTGGTGAGGAGTCTGGTAAGAAGGTTGGTGATAGTGATAAATGGTATGGAAAAATGGCGACAGTTACTTCAAACATAGCAAATATTTTTTTACCAAAGACAGGTGAAGCGACAGAACATTATTTGTCCCGCTTAGGTATGACATTGCTTGGACTTTCACTCTTTGTGGGTGGAGCAGATATCATTAAACGCCGTTACTTCTCAAAGAAGTCAGAGGGAAATACTGAAAATAAATAATCAGTAGAGACGAGTATATCTCATTCTTTACGTTGAAAGTTGAGGAAAAATGAAAAGAGACCTCTATAATCGAAAAAATGTTGTATTGTTAGTGTTGATAGTTGGAGTTTTTCTACTTTTGGGCAGCCTAGGCGCTGGAATTGTTTATTTATCTGGAATAGGTACTAAATCGCAGTACTCAACAGCACAAGGTAATTTTAAATCAACTCATACCTCATCTGTGGAACAAGTTTCAACAGGAGATTCTAAGACTTCTAAATCTGAAGCTTCAGAAAAGAAAGCAAGTTTGAAAAAAACAGAGGTTTTAACAAGTGCCTCAAGCTCTTTTGAACAATCAGGAAAAGTAGAGGATTCCAAACAGGGAACCCAAACCGTTACCACCACAGCACAGGAAGGTCATGTCACATCACCTGTCACTTATACTGCAACATACAACGGCTTTACAGGGTACTCCACTGTTTCTTATGATGAAGCTCTAGCCATTGCGAGGAGTTTATCAGAAAATCAGAAACCGATAACAGAAAAAATGCAAGAAGTTATACAACAACATACACAAGGAAATACACATGTTGATACACAAGAAAGGGTACAACAAGAATTAGAAAAAACGATTGCGAGTATTCAGGCACAAGATCCAAATACTAAAATCAATATTATTAAATAAAGGAGTACTAATGGCATTACCAAGCCCTAATCGAAAAAAATACAAAGCGGCGGAAATTACAGAGCTTTCTCGTCGCTTTAAAGAAGTAGCGGAAGCTTTTGATGAAGATCCAAAAGAAGTCATGGCACACTACCAAGCACGTTATATTGCTGAAAAGCAAAAACAATTTTTTGATGAAATGATTGCAGAAAAGCGTAAAAAAATGGCTGAGCGCCAACAGCAAGACAAACAAGGTTCTCATTCAAATAATGGAAGTGAAGTGGCACAATAAAGCTGAAAAAATTGAAATACGGTAAACTGAATATCAAGAATGGAGGATATTTTTTAATGACGTTATTGAAACGCAAGACATTTACACTTTGGACAACACTTAGTACACTACTTGCAGGTTTTATCTTGAATGCAAATGTTGCTCTTGCAGCAAGTGCGACAGACCCCTTTGCGAAAACACAAACAGATGCAGCAAATTTGACAACTAAAATTCAAACATGGTCTGTAATCATCATTGTCTTGGTCGTTGTTGCAACGGCAGTTGCTTATGCTTTAGGTGGTAAAGCAGTCAAGAAATGGGTACGAAGTTACTGGTGGGGCATTCTCATTGCTATTGTAATTATCTTTGGTGCTTCACAATTCATTGCCTGGTACATGAACTACTTGAATCTTAAATAAGTTGAAAAAGAATCACTGAAAAGTGGTTCTTTTTTGATTTGGAAGTGAAGTGGGGGCATGGAGCAAAAAATTGTAATGCAAGATAAAATCAAGAAAAGAGGAAAACGAAAGGAAAACTATGCAATTATTTAAAAAGAAAACTACCCTTAAAGATGACTATTTTCTAAAATTATCGCTTTCAAAAGCGAATAAGCAGAAAATACAATCATTTATGGTGAATGATGAGGAAAAAAGGTTTTTCCCACAGATTACTTTTGAAAATGTAGAGAGAATTTTTGATGAATTATCAAATCAGTTGACAGATGAAGAATCATTTTTTATTTCTAAAATAGAATTGGTTTTAAATCAGGAAGGGGTAACCTCTACAGAAGATGAACTGTTTTTGACAGATTTCGAAATCACGTGTGACTATGAAAATATTCTAAAACCCCTCTCTGAAGCCATGTTTAACTTGATGCCTTTTTCGGCAGTTCCTTTTGAAGATAAACTAAATTATCTCAAAGAGGTTTTTGAAGCCTGGCAGGAAAGTACCCAATTGGGAGAAGAGTATTTGCCATTGTTACCAGATTTTGAGTGGGATGATGAAGATTATGTAGAATTTATTGTTCCCTTTTATCAAAATCGAGACAAAGCTGAAGATCAAGTCGAAGAGTTTGAAAAGAATGAACCTATAGAAAAACCAACTTCCGAAACTCACGAATTAGAAGAAAAAGAAATCTCTGAAATTTCTATGGAGTCTTCTGAAGAGGTGCTTGAGAAAGATAAAACCTCTGAAAAATCAATACAAGAAGAGGAGGTAACAAAAAATCCACTTTCCATTATTCTGTTGGAAGAAAAAATAGACTTTAAGCCATGTTCTTTTACTTATTTTGGGATGAAAACTACTTCACCTGATGTTTTTGTTCCATTATCAATTACAGAAAAAATTGAAGCAATAAACAAAGAAGTTGACCAATTGAATCGAGAGAGTAATGCGTTACAAAAATCAATTTTTGAGAAAAAAATGGCAAAGTTTGAAGTAGAAAAGAAAAATCAACTGGCCATCCACCTAAAAAATTTAGATAAACGTGTGCAATTAAAAAATGAATTGATCCATAATGCTTCAAGGAGATTAGAAGAGACACTAGTTTTTGAAACAAAGCGTGCTAAAAATAAAGAAGAGTTAGATTTACTTGAAGAAAAAAAAGCATACGAACAACGTGTGGCAACCATCCAGCATGAAAGTTCATTTGCTTTAGAAGAAAAAATTAAACAAGTGAAAAATGAATCTAAAAACCAAGTACACAATGAAATTTCAAATTTACTTGCTGATGAAACAGCAAAGCTAAAAGAGTTTTTGGATGAGTCATTGTTAGATTTACAGATTGAAAAGAAGAAAGAGGCAGAAAGAGTACAACAAGAGCTGCATCGCTTGTCTGAATCTCAACAAAAAACAATTGAAACTTATTACAAGCAGAGTTTAGCGTTACCACTAAATGTTGAACTTCATACTCTGGTGAAACCAAAAGAAGTTATTAAAAATGTAGGACAAGCTCAGGAGTTTGGCACATTTCGGGACTTTAATTATCCAGAAATAGAAAAAAACAAACAAGAAAGCGTAATTGATGATACTCCTTCTGTCTCAAAAGAGAGTGAGCAAGAGGCCACTCAGGAACGCTTGGAAGAACTTACACAAGTTTTTACGCACGATAATACACAAGAAAATATCCATAAAGATGATGAACCACAGATTCAAGAAAAACTTGATGAAATGTACGAGCAATCAGCAACTAAAGAATCAATTTTCTCCACATTACGCCTTCGATATAAGCAAAATCCAATTTTAACAGCAATGACTTGCATTGCGATACTTGCTATTTGCTTATTGAGTTTCTCAGGTGGTTGGGTGCTGTTTAGCAATTTAGCAAAATAAAAATAATCAATAAAAAGAAAATGAGGAAAATACGATGAATAATTATATTGCAACTGGTCGTGTCGCAAATGAGCCTGTATTCGGAAAGACACAGAATCAAAAGCCTAAACTGACCTTCACATTTATTGCAAAAAGTCGAATCAAAGAAGGAGACGAGTATTTGACCTTTGCTGTTCCAGTGATTATATATGGCAAACCTGCGGAAACACTTTATGATACGTTGTCTAAAGGAAGTCCTTTGACGTTATCTGGAGATTTAGGCACACGAATCTATGCGGATGAAAATGGTGAAAAGAGATATTATACCTTCCTTCAAGTAGATAAATATGATTATGGTGAAAGTCTTGAAATGGCACTTTCAAGAAAAAATCGTAATCAAAAAGCAGAAGACCAAACACAGGATTATCCTCCTGTTGGTCGGGATATGGATGAACTCAATGATTAATCCTAAGGAATTAAAAAACAATTCAATACTTGATCGAATTCAAGCGATATTTTATTTAGGAGTAATGACGCCTCTCTTTATTCTTTTTTGGAGTGTTTATAGTCGGCTTACTTCAGATAAACGTTTTAAGAAGGAAATCAGACCTCTCTTTCAAATTCGTAACCGTGCCATGTTACCTATTTTGTCTTTCGGAAGTATTGTTATGGCTGGGCTTGTTACCAACTGGCTTGTAACATTTATACGTTATATCATCGGATTTGTGACAAGTTCAGCTACAAGCGGGATGCCAACATTGGATTGGCAAATGGTCAGTCTGACAAATACTCTTGACTTTACCTTGATTTTTCAATCCCCTCTTTTGGTTGTTCCTCTTTTGATGACTTTCAGTTTTATCTTTCACAGGCAAGCTAAAAAATATTACGATGTGCATCGTGATTATAATGGTCAGGAGCAGGGAGACGATCGGCTTATTACAGAACGTGAATTGAAGAAAACCTATACGAAAATACCTAACCGTGGAAAACGCTTTGCGGGCTATGGGGGTGTTCCTATTGCTCATGAGTTGAAACCAGGCTTTGATTTAAGTAAATTTGCGCTTAAAAGTAAAATGATTTGTCATTTTCCACGGGTTGACTTTGAAAACAAAACAAAGGAGAATGCGGACGAATTTGTTAATGACAATGATAAATGGCATATTAAAAAACTTGCAAAGATAGGAAAAAGAATTTCACAGTGTGAGCAAGTTTTACGCCTTGTGAAAAATCCTAGCGGGTTCTATTACATTGACCAATCAACGGTTAATACTTTATTGACGGGGATGACACGTTCAGGAAAAGGAGAGACGTTTGTCAATGTCATGGTAGATATTTTATCTAGAGCGCAACTTCAAGCTTCAATGGTTATCGGAGATCCTAAAGGTGAACTCTTTCAAATGTCTTCAGGAACGCTCAGAAAACGAGGCTATAATGTACAGGTACTTAACTATCAAAATGTGGACTTTTCTATGAGTAATAATCCTTTACAGCTGGCAAAAGCTTATGCTCAAAAAGGTTACTACGAAAAAGTACAAACAGAAGTTGATGTGGTCGCAGAATCACTTTATAGACAAGCTAAAGCAGAAGCAGGGGGAAATGCGAAGTTTTGGGAAGATTCATCAATGTTTCTCTTTTCAGCTTTATTTATGGCAATGATTTGGCGGGCGAAAATGACTAAAGAATGGGAAACTGTCACTGTTCCCAATATGATGAGCCTTTTGAATCAACTAGGGTCAGAATTTGTCTGGGTGGATAGTGAAGGAGCAATTTATGAGAGTCAATTAGAAGATGGTAGCTTAGAGAAGAAGAGTAAGATTACGGTTTATTTTGATGATTTAAGACGAACAAATAAATTGAAACCGTCACCATTTTTAACAATGGCAGATAATTCTTTTAGGCAGTCTAACTTTGCAGGCGAAGAAACAAAAGGTTCTATATTCTCAAGTATGTTGCAAGGCTTGAAACTGTTTGCGAATGATTCCATTGCGAGAATGACAAGTGAAAATAATTTGGATATTACAACACTTGGCTTTCCACGTCAACTCTCTGTCAAACTAAGAAAAAGTACGAATTTAGAAGAAGATAATCCGTATGCCAATCAAATAGCACACCTCTCAATATTAGATAAAAAGGGTAAAGCGATTATCAATCAGAAAAAAGTCATTGTGGATGTGGCAGGATACTTGAATTTTGCCATTGAGCCAACACTTCCGAATGACTTTGTGATTCAAATTAAATTAGAAAAATTTGATGAAAAAGTAACCATTAACGTCAAGAAGCAGTTCAAAAAGATAAAATCTATTGAAATTGATCGACGAAGCGCGGAGGTATTAGCACGTACAAAAGCAGGAACGGTTAAGAAAAGAAAAGCTCAGACAACTGAAGGGATTACTATTGATGAAAAAGATGTAGAAATCAAATATTCAGAACAACCAACGGCAGTTTTTCTGGTAATGCCACCTAACAAAAAAGCATTTGGTGCAATGGTAAGTCTCTTTGTGGATCAAGTTTTTAATGCAAATTATGATATGGGATTAGATAATGATAGGAAACTATATACTCGTATCCACTTCTTATTGGATGAATTTGGGAATTTACCTATGATTCCTGCACTTGATACAAAATTGTCTATTGGTGCTGGGTTTGGACTTCTTTTTGACCTAGTTGTTCAAAATTTAGAACAAATTGGTGCTGTATATGGTGAAAAGGTAGCAGAAACAATTCTATCGAACTGTTCTATCAATGAATATATCAAATCCGTGTCTACACAAACCATGAAAAAATTTGAAGAACTATCAGGAGAAAAAACGGTGATGGCACGTAAAAAATCTGTTTCAGGAGAAAAAGGAGATCATGTCTCTGTTTCATATGATTCCATCAAACAACCTGTCGTTACGAAGAATCAGCTTCAGAAATTGCAATCAGGCGAAGCATTCATCTCTATTGGGGTAAAAGCAGAGACAAAAGCAGGTCAAAAGACATCAAACTATCCAATTTTAGTTACAGGGAAATTTGAGTTTCCTTCACGGTATATGTTTTTGTTTGAAGAATTTGATCAGAAAAAAACACTGGCAGATATCCCTATCAAGACCAAGCATCGCAATTTAAAATTATCAAGTATTGCCATTGACTGGTCAGAACAAGTGGAGCAATTGAAGACATATGAACAACAATTAATGGCGGGAAATAATCCGAATCCTCAAATTTTATCAAGAAAGGTAGTCGCATGATTTCAATAAAAAAAAGATTAGTAAAATTCAAGAAAGTATTAACACCACAAAGAGTAATGATGATGGCTTTTCTATTTTTGTTGATCCTTCCTTTAGTAGTTAGTGCAGACAATACACAAAATTGGGCAATACCCCAAGGATCTGCGGGACTTGGTAATGGTGGAAATGCTATTTCCAATCAACCTGAAGCAACGGCTTTTTATCAACACTTTTCTGTCTATTTACAACCATTTTGGGGAATTGTTGCAAAGCCAATCGCTATTTTGGGTGGATTTATTATTAAAGGATTAGCACATTTAGCGGATATTTTACAACAAGTCTTCTATGCTTCTATCAAATTTATGACAATTCTTAATGATTTGGGGAATCAAAATACAACTATTGGTAAGCTTTATTCGCTCATGCAAAAGTTGGGTATTATTGTCTTTGGACTAAGCATCGTGATTTACGCTGTTTTTGTTATTTTCAATGGGAAAAGCAAGATTTTTAAAAATATTTTGCAAACTATCTTTTTAACAACCTTAGTGTTTAGTTTTATCCCTTGGGCAGTAGGACAAACTTTAAACATCACGGAAGATGCGGTGACAGAAACAGCTACAGCCTCTGGTGAAAAATCTATTGCTCTTTCTTTAATTCAAAACAATGTTGTTGATAAGTATGCCTTTGATGCATTAAATTGGCAAGTCCCTCTACAGTCAGATGGTACTGTTGCAAAACCTGCAGATTACAACGTTATAAAATCTATTGATGGATGGGATCCTTCTGAACTGGCAGGGATAGTAACAGATAAAACATTGATGAGCATGGGGGATAAAAATAATGGAGGCGCAACGAATGCAACAGTTATTTTTGAGCATAAATTAATTGATCAAACTATGTCAGATGGCAAAAAATTACAGGGAAAGCAAACAGTTGCGGGGATTGATAAAGGTACCCTTGATTTACAAGCTTGGTTTGGTGACAATTATTTACGATATAAAGTGAATTGGCTGGCTTTAATTATCTCATTGGCAGCGATCTGCCTGCTCTTTTTAACTATGACTATTAAAGTTGGACTTTCAGTCACACAAATTACGATTACTACTATATCTGGCCCAGTGTTAGCTGCGATAAAGGCAAGCCATACGAAGAAAGTAAAAGAATTGATTGCCAATATCTTCCATGGAGTTTTAGGGATATACTTTGATTTCTTGATTGTAGCTATTGCAGTTGGAATAATCTACTGGATAACTTCCACTACAGTTTTCTTTGATGCAGGTTTACCAGCTTTAGTTGTAGCAATTCTTAAAGCAGTGCTCTATGCTGTTGTCTTCTTTGGTGTATTTGCAGGGATAGGTGCTGTGGAAAGCTTCTTAGGCGTTTCTTCAGGACATGGTAATGCTTTGAAACAAGTTATGGCAGGAGCAATGGTTGCACGTGCAGCATTCTCTGGTGGACAATTTATGGGAGGGATGCTTGCGCCAGTAGGAATAGGAGCAGCCAAAGCTGGCTGGACATCCACTAAGAATACACCTGGAGAAATAAGAGGAATGGCAAGTTGGATGCGTGGATTAACTATGATGCCTGGAACTTCGGGGAAAAATGATAAAACATCAAATGAAACCCTAGGACAAGCAAGTGGTATTCCTCCAAAAGAGAATACAGCTCAAAATGCAACAGGTGGTCAAAGTGAGAGCCAGCGACAAAAAGAAGCTCAGGAAGCTCTTAAAAAAGAACAACAGATGGCAGGTCAACAAAAAGAAGCACAACAACCTACACACGATGATACACACAAAAATACACAAAATGAGGAGCAAAAACCTCAACAAGCCCAACCTTTTGAGCCAACTGGAAATGCTAACAGTAATCCTATTCAACCTGAAAAATCACGTCGAGAAAAGGCTCGAGAAAAAATGCAACAAAATAAAGCAGGGCAGAAGTCAGGTTCAAACACAAATTATAATGATTCTACTCAGGCTCAAGACGATTTGACACAAGAAGCACCTAAGCCATCAAGTCAGACTGGTGGACAGGAGTCACTTGAAGATACCCCAGCCTCTCCAAGTCGTCTTGATCATCTTGAAAATCGCATGAATCAAGCTGATGAACAAAAACAAAAAGGAGATAAACTACAAGCAAAGCAGGCTCGTAAGCAAAAACAATCTACCCGTCTTCAAAAAGCTTCTCAGAATCTCAGTCAAGCGGGGCAAACTATGCAACAATTTGAACCACATATTAACTCAATTGAAAGTGAAGAATAAAAATTTCATGAAACTTGTCAAATTTGACAAGTTTTTTATTTATAAAATATGCTACAATTTATTTATGGATGAAAAATTGAAAGCAAATACGCATGTGGATGTTGATTATTTTACGAAAGTACTAAAACTCTCTGATTATTAAAAAGATGAATTTCTTGTGGAGCTATATCATTTGATTAAACCAAATCTTTAAGCTTGACTATTTTGGTAAATAATTGGTAACCCTTATGAAGCTGAGTAGTAAAATGTTGACGGCTATATCTTTAAAGAGATTCTAGGGGATTATACAGACAAGGCACGGACTGTAACTTCTGGCTAACTAGGTCGCATTGTCTAAAATATGGTATAATTACAGCCAAAAGCTTATAAAGTGATTTTTTGGATTGTCCTTAAATCCACAAGTGTAAAAAAATAGGAATTAATATTTATGGAAAAACAATATCAGTTTTTAAAAAAAAATGGGATATTTTATACAGGAGAAAAATTAGCCTTTCAAATGGTAAATCTCCTCGAAATTGATTATAAAAAAAATTTTTCTTTAATTGAGCCAGCTGTTGGAGAAGGACACATTTTGTCAGTTGTTGTTGAAGAATTTTTTAAGAATAATATAAGTAAAACATCTGAGGAAAAGAAGAAGTTCTTGGAAAATAATATAGTAGGATTTGATATACGATATGACGCATTAGAAGTTTGTCGAAAAAAATTAGATATGGTCTCTAAGAAGTATATATCTGAAAAAATTCAATGGAATTTAAAAAATTATAATGCTTTGAATAGTGAAGAAATAGAAAGTTTAGGCGAGTATGATTATTTAATAAGTAATCCCCCGTATGTATCACGTCATAACATGAATGAACAAACAATCAAGGCATTGAAGAATCAGAGTATTTTTTGTACTAAATACAATTTTGATTTGTATTACTATTTCATTGAAATCGGTTTAAAATTATGGAACAAAGTTGGAAAGATGGTTTATATTACTCCAAATAGCTATACTAAAGCTAGAAGTGCTGAAGTGATGCTAAAACATATAATTGATAATTATTATATAGAAAGAATAATAGACTTTAAAGATGAGATGTTATTCGAAGACGCAACCACTTATAGTGCCATAACAGTGTTTTCAAAAAATAATAATGAATTAACTGTTGAAGATAGTTTAGGTAATAAGACGATAAAAGTTTCATATAATGATTTACTTAATAAGCACTCATATAGAATATATAATCATGAGTTTCTGTCCCCTACTTTAGAGAATTATACAAACCTCGGAGATATTGCAGAAATAAAAAATGGCTTAGCTACATTACAGGATAAGGTTTTTATAATAAATCAAGATGAAGTTATTGAAAATTCGAAAAAATATTTAATTTTTGAAAAAAATAGAAAAAAGCATAAGGTGGAAAAGATACTTTTAAAAAAAGTAATAAGAGTATCTAGGCCAAAAGAAGAGAAATATGTAATTTTTCCTTATATGGGAACTGGGATAACAAATGGCAAGGTTTTTAAACAATATATGGAATTTAAAGAAAAATTTCCCGAGGCATATAAATATTTAAGCAGTGAACTTAGCCCAAAATACCAAAAGAAATATGGCATCTACTTTGGTAGAACTCAAGGGTTCAATGGTTATGAAAAGGAAAAAATAATCATCCCAAAAGTAGCATATTTAAAAAAAGAGGCATTTAAAGTAGTTGAGGAGGGTTTTCTGTTATCTGGATTATCTATAGTTTTAAAAAGTAAGTTTAAAAATATAGACTTAAAAAAGATTTGCTCATATCTGAATTCGGAAATTGTAAGTAACTATTTAGAAACTTCCTCAAAGGACTATAGTGCAGGTTATAAAAGTATTAGTTCTACTGAACTAAAGTTAATTAAAATACCAAATGATTTGATATAAATGAAGTAAATTTTTTAGGAGATACAAATATATGGATGCTGAACAATTGCATTATATCACTGAGGATAAGATACTAGCGGAGCTTTTGGGTAAACAAAATTTTTCAAATAAAGAAGCTGCTATACTAGAGTTAGTAAAAAATGCATATGATGCAGGCTCAACTAAGGTTACTTTAGAATTTAAAAACTCAGTAGCTGGTTTAATCTTAATCATTACAGATAACGGTGAGGGGCTAGATACTGAGAGTATAAGAAATTCATGGATGCATGTTGGAAAAAGTACGAGAGGATACTTTGACAATAAAACAAAACGGGTTTATGCTGGATCTAAGGGGGTTGGGAGATTTGCTCTTTCTCGCTTGGGAGAAGACGTAGAGATGTACAGTAAAAAAGAGGGGAGCGTTGGTGTAACTTGGCAGACTGATTGGGAGAAAGCATTTTTGAGATTAAACCACTCACTTACTACTAAAGGTACTCAGTTTATCATCAAAGGGTTGAGAGATCGGTGGACTAGTCGATCTATTGAGCCATTGAAAAATTATTTATCAATAATCTATAATGATGATAGAATGGTTGTGGAGATTAAGTATGGTAATACTATATCAGAAAAAGTCCCACGTCTATGGCAAGAACCCAAGATTGGGATTAACTATGTAAGTGAAATCACTTTATCTTATGCTTCAGATACCAATTGCTTAACGGGTGTAATAACTTCCGATGAATTTAAAGATAGTGTCAGCAAAATTAGTAGCAAGGAGTCAATTTTTAGCAATAAAATTAATAAAAATATGTTTGACGTATTACGAAAAGATATTAAGCTTCTTATTGAAAGTGATGAAGATCATGAGGATGATGTTCTTGATGAAACAGATTTTGATAATGAGGCTAAAGAACTATTGACGAAATTAGGAGATTTTACAGCAGTCTTTTATTTCGGAATGGCTCCTACCACTCAGAAAAATAGTGATTATTTTGAATATAAGCGTAGTAGATTGGAAAATCCTTACAATAGTGGCATAGTTTTATATAGGAATGCTTTTAGTATTGATTCTTTTGAAGGTACTAAAGATTGGTTAGGGTTAAATGATAGGGCTGTATCTTCCCCAGCAGCAGCAACTCACCGTACTGGTAGTTGGAGAGTGAGGCCTAGAAATTTATCTGGATATGTAGAAATTGATAAAAACAAAAATAAATATATTGAAGATCTTTCAAATAGACAAGGGATAGTACAAAATATTTATTTTAGTTTACTGAAATTAATAATAATAGAGGGTATAAAATCATTTGAAACTTTTAGACAATCAATTATTCGAGAAATCAATGATTATAAAATAAAAGAACTTAAATCCAAAAAAACTGTACCAAGTGAAAAACAAGAAGTAAGGAATATTTTTAATAATCTTCGTAATAATCCAGAAGCTATTAAGAGTTTGACTGAAGGTGAAATAAGTAAAGTTATCAATGAATATGAAAGAAAAGAACAAGAAAGTACTGAAAGAGAACAAGAGAAGAAAGAGCTTGAGGAGAAATTCCGCTATGAGTCACAGCTTTTAAATGTTTTAGCGACCTCTCAGTTGAAAATAAGTTCAGTTGGACATGAGGTGAAAAATGATAGAAATATTATATTTCAAACCCCCTCTGATTTGGAGGAGGCAATAAGAACTGAGCTAGATTGGGATGAATTAATCAGTCAGGATGTTCCATTTTATAGAAATATTCCAGAATTATTTAATAGTTTAAAAGATAATACTAATAAAATTTTAAATCTAGCAGATGCTATTTTGGAAGAAACAGAAAAAGATAAGTTCAAAAAAGAATTATATACCATGGATGAGATTGCTCATAAGATTATAGATAAATGGGAGTATCAGTATAAGTGGGTAAATATATATATAGATACTGATAGATCAGCAGAGTGCTATATTTCTTCTGATTATTTGATGGTAATTTTTGATAATTTAATATTAAATAGTATACAGCAAAATAAGCAGAAGCAAAATTTAAAAATTTCGATTAAAATTTTACTAACAGACCGATTCGAATTTACATATGAAGATGATGGGAAGGGACTGGATAAAAAATATCAATCCAATCCAATGAGTATATTAGAAGTTCATGAAAGTTCAAGGCCTAATGGACATGGATTAGGTATGTGGATTTTAAATAATACGCTTGATAAATTAGATGGTGAAATTTTAGAAATCAAGGGAGAGGGAGGATTCTATATTTCAGGCTACTTCATGTGCGAAGTTTAGATTTTAGGATAAATATATGAAAAATACAATTTCAATAGTATACATTGATGATAAGAGAGATAATATCTTATCAAGATATATTGCTACGTTTTCAGATGGTGAATTTGAATTTATTTCTACGGAGATCCACTTTACTGATAAATATACTAATTTTGAATTATTATTAGAAGAGGAAGCGCTGAAAACTTCTGATATAGTCATTATAGACTCAAAATTATTTGAAGATGGTGATGTCACAGAAAAATTTTCAGGAGAAGAATTTAAACTTATATATACTACTGCACATCCTTACTCAAAAATATTTGTAATAACCCAAAATGAAGGTTTAGAGAAATTTGGAACCATAAAAAAATACGACACACGTTTGTCCGACTCAAAGACATCAACTGAATATTATGATGAAGTTTTAGGTGAGAAAATTAAAATAGCTAGTGACGAAATCTTACAGAAACGGCGCATATTAGAACAATTAAAGGGAAATTCGGAATTCTATAAGGATTCACTAGTAGTGGATAAGATTGATGAATTGATGGAAGGGAGTTCTAGTTATAAGGATTTAACCGATGATAAAATTGATGAGCTAATTTTATTGATAGAAGATACGATTAAACCGAAGCTAGAGAAATAGGAATGGATTATCGTTTAACGAGTTATGACAGCTTTAATTTTATGTCTTTATATAATTCTAAGATACATATATCAAACTTGATTGACAGGCGCGTACGTGTTACGACTAAAAGAGGGGAACACTACGGAAAAATATGTGTAAAAAATAAAGGATATTATAAATTATTTGTGAATGCTTATAATTCAAAATGTGCCTATTGTGGAATTAATACTGATATAATTCCAACAACTTTATTTGAAATAGATCACTTTATTAATAAAACACAAATGATTTTACCTACTGGTAATTCTGTTAACAATGTTGAAAATTTAGTTTTTTCGTGTAGAGGTTGTAACCAAGCAAAACATGATTATGATACTTCGGAAGTGTACGATTTGCTCCATCCAGATCACGAGTCGGTAACAAGCATTTTTGTGAGGGGGGCTACATATGGCATATCTGTAAGTGAAGAATATCAGAGCAATCCGGTAATAGTCAACTTTTATAAAAAGTTACATTTAGATAGTAGTTTTCGAAAGTTAGATTATTTACTTATGAATTTGAAAGCGATGTCTAGATTAGAGGCTGCCGATGATTTGAACCACCTAATATTGCGTTTATATGCTGATTTATTAGAAATGAGAAATAGAGTAATATAAATGAGAAGGTTAAATTGTATTATCTTGTAAGTTTCTCTGAGTGCTAACAAATTATGACAAATAGTTAATAGTTCTTACAATATCGAGGATTAAAATATGGAAATAAAGTTGTATATGTATTAAGAAGAATGGAGTTTTTTTAGAGTCTCCTCAGAATTTGATGTTTTAAGAAAGAAATAATAATGACCATTTTAATATCCCTGATTACGTTGGCAATTGCAATAATTACTTTGTTGGTGTCTCTTATTCAAATTTTTATGCGTGAAAGAATTTTAATGAAAGAAGAGTATATTCCTTCAATTTATAGACTTGAAGAGATACTTAAGAGCAAAAATACTGACGAAGATATGGCACAGGATGATTTTGCCGCACCTAATCTGTTAGTACGCTATTACGCTTGGAATGCAAATGAATTTACGAGACAAATTGGCCTGGTTCAGAATGTAGGAAAGCAAAGAAGAGAAGAAATCAGAACAAACTATTCTCCGCTCGCAGAACCACTCGTAGATATTGCGATGCAAAGCGAATGGAATAGGCAACTAGGTGAGGTAATTCTGAGCTTGAAAAAAATAAAATCTATGTACCCATTTTATGTGAATATCAAGTCGAAAGAGTTTGTTTCTGAAATTGATTTACTGATTGATACTCTGGAAATTTCACAGCGTTCTGATTTTCAAAAAGACAAAATAAAAGAGAACATAATAAAATTGAAAGAGAAAAAGCTATTGGGCGAAAAAATTCATGAAATGAATTATAAAACTTTTATATATTCTCCGCACCTAGCATATATGAAAATCTATTTTAAGAAAAGATAAGAAATGAAGTCAATTGATGACTTCTTTTTTTTTGCTCTTTTTTGGAAGTGAAGTGGGGGCATGGAGCAAAAATTTTGAATCCAGGATAAAATCAAGGAAAGAAAAATGAAAGTAGGTAATTCAATGAATCAAGGGAGTGACAATTATGGTGTGCCACGGGATATTTTTGCAAAGTTCAAGATGGGAATCTTTTATGGTGTGGACTTTGGAGTTATGGCTATAGGTGGAGGATTTGATTGGTGGCTTAATCGTTTCTTTCCTATCAGTCAATGGCTGAATATGCTTATTTTTGATGTTATCACCGCAATCATTGTTATTTTTCTTATCATACACACCAATGGAGGAAAACGTAATTATACAATTTTACTGTTGTTCTTAAGAACTAAGACAGGTCGGATCAAACGACAATTCAAGCCCCTGAAGAAAGCTCAAGGAAAGGAAATAGAGACAGATGCCAATTTCTAAATTATCACAAAAAGAGGATCAGGCTGTTCAAAAAGAAAAAAAGGAAAATCTGACCAGTTTTTTAGAACAAACATTTTACAAGCGATTGAATAAGACCAAAGAAGCTGAATTGGTTTTAGTGGATGACACGGTGCTTCAGATTTTTCGTATCGAAGGTACAGGAGCATCTAGTGTTAGTTACGAAGAGCAACGCATGATTTTATCATATTTTTATACTTTTTTATCTAAAACAAATGAACACTTTACCATTGAAACAACAAAACTTCCTGTTTCTACAGCTTCTCAAGTGACTCACTTACGCCAGAAGCTTCAAGTTCTTGCCACTTCAAAACCAACAAGTGAACGTGGGAACTTACAGTTGGAAATAAAAAGGAATATGATTCGAGCGAAAATTGATAAACAAAAGGAGCTGGAAGATCGCTTAAGTAATATTGAATATTTGTTATTCCTTTATGCAGAGACTTCACGAGACTTACATAAAAAGAGTGAGCAACTTGTTGGTTTAGCACGCTCCTATCGTTTTAATCTTTCTATGCTCACACCTAAGGAAAAAGAGCTGGTACTTTTCCAACTTAATAACTTGAATACAAAATTATGAATGGGGTTAATATAATCGACTTATTAGCCAATGATAACACAAGAAAATGAATACTAAGGAGAGCGAATGGTAAATTTAAAAAAATACGAGAAAAAAGGCTATGACATTGACTTTTTAATGCGTGTTCAGCCTCAAGGAGGATCTAAATATTTCTCAAACTATATTCAGTATGGGGATGGATGTGTAACTTATTTGCGCATTTACGATTATCCCAGAGAGGGTTTGGGGAGAATGTGGTTGAAAGAACTGCTCCAACAAGATCATGTAGTTTCTTTTTTAGCTGTAGAATCCTTGGATAGTAAAAAAGTTGAAGAAAAAGCCGCAAAATCAATCAATGAAAAAGAAAGTCGGATTGATATTAATGCAAAAACAACAGATAACAATCGTGAAGCTCAAGAAGTTGGCGATTTGTTAGATTTGATTGATGATATGACTCGAAAGCACGAAAAAATGAAAGGTATTTCAATTCGTTTAGGTGTTTATGATTTAACAGAAGAAAAGTTGTTGACACGAGTTAAGAAAATCCGAGATGAAGCCAGTCAATTCAAAAGTACAGTGATGCTAGATGAGTTATACTTCGAACAAGAAGCACTTTTTACAAGTCCTGAGTCTCACTATGAATTATTGAATGCTCCGATTCATCGTCCCATTAAAAGCCGAGATTTAGCAGGAGGTTATTTCTTGGATCATACAAAATTGGAAGATAAAACAGGCAGCTATTTTGGAAAAACGAAAACTGATGGTGTTGTTCAATTAGATTGGCTCTTGAGAAATAAATTTCGTACACGTCCTTTTATGTTGATTTCGGGGACACCTAATATGGGGCAAGGAACATTCTCCATTGCCTTGATTGATGATAACTTTGCTCAAAATCACTTTATTAGAAACATTAATCTGGATCAATCTCCTTTTTTGAACAATTATACAGAAAATAATTTAGGTATCTTAATAGATATGGCAGGTAGTCGAAATAAAATCAATATTTTTCAAGTCTTTCAAGGCGCAACCAATGAAAGAGGAGAAACAGATGAAGTAAAATCGTTTAGTCTTCACATTGCAAAGTTGAAAAACATGTTTGAAGTACTAAAACCTGATGCAACTGCAGATGATTGTGATATTTTTGAAGATTTAGCCACTGCTTTTTATTGTCAATATCCTTCTGAAAATAACCCTTTGTGGTATCGTAATCCTCTACTTCACTTGAATGAATTAAAAGCAACAAAAGTACCTGCAAGCGAATATCCAACGCTTAAGGATTTTGTGGGGTATGTTGAAGGGCAACTCGTTTTAGCCAAAACTACTGAAATGGAACGTTCTTACCGTCGCATTCTTTCTACTTTTGTAAAACTATTGAATACAAAACCTGATGTTTTTGAAGGAACAACGAATTTTACAGATTTATCTGAAGAACACTTGGTAACCTTTGATTTATCTGGGTTGATTGGAACACCAGATTATCTCAATGTCCAGCTTTTTTCAGTTATGGCACTGATTTCTTATGACGTTATTCGTAATGGAAAGATGCAGAGGGAGCGTTTAAAAAATAATCCTCGTCTATCAGAATCTGAGGTGGAACATTATATTGTTAATATCACAGATATTGGTAAGATGCTTAATCCCCGTACGCCATCATCAAGTGAACTTACGCTTCAGATGATTGATGCTTTGTCTCAAAACTATGCGGGGATTATTGTCCAAGCAGGAAGCTTTCAAACAATTTTGAACTCTGGAGGATCTGGTTTCAAGGCAGAGCGTTACCAAGCGGCTATGAAAGCTATTTTTGGAATGATGAATTATCGTGTCTTTGGTCAAACATCAAGTGCAGATAAACAATTATTGGCAGATATTTTACAAGAAGAGATCAGTCCCTATGAATTAGATGCCATTACTACTTTAGAGCAAGGTCAGCTTTATTTGAATATCGCAGGTAGACAAAGCATTATTTTTTCACAAGATTATGAAACGTCAGATCTAGCAGAATACGGAGGATGGCACTGATGAAGAAATGGTTAGCTGGTCTTGCGATTCTTTTTCTGTTAATTGGTGGTTCTTTTGGTGGACTTCTAATGATGACGGCCTCTTTAGGAGCAGGAGAGGCTGCTGCTTCAGCACAGAGTTGTAGTGATGTTCAAAATGAAAGTGCTAAACCTTCAGATGATAAAAATACCACGAATAATAATGCCAAAGCTATTTTTGAACATTTGACTAAAAGTATTGGTTTTTCGGGAGCAGGAGGTGCTGGAGCAGTTGCGGTTGCCGAGAGAGAGTCTGGATTTGATCCACAAGCTGTCAATCCTGGCGGAGGCGTTGCAGGTTGGTTTCAATGGTCGGGCTGGGGCAACACTATCAATGGGAGCAGAATTAGCTCAGAAGGATCAATTAAATCAGGTGATTTGTCTACTTTAACGTCAGCCAATCAGTTTAAGTTGTTGGATTATGAGTTAAAAGGTTCTAAAAATTCAACAAGAATTATTGTTGGTAAAGCAACTGATCCGCAAAAAGCTGCTCTTGACTGGTCTGTGCTCTATGAGGGTGTTTCGCTTGCGGACGGACAAACGAAGGAAGCTGAAATTAAAGCCAATGCACTTAAGTGGTACACAACATTTGATGGAAAAAATATTCCATCAAGTATTAAAGATGCAATCAATGACGGTGCAGATAATAACACGGACGATACTTATCAAGAAGCGAATAGTGGTTGTGATGCAGGATCTGGAACAGGAGAACAAGTTAAGGGTGATATTCCTATGGGGACGTATTATAAGCAACTGAGTCCTGAGGTAAAAAAAGCCATTGGTAAGCGAGCTAATTTTTCTTCTTATCCAGATGATGAAGTCAATGCTCCATATGGACATCAATGCGTATGGTATGTCACATTTTGTACTAAAGAAATGGGTTGGGGAGTGACAGGAATGGGAAATGGAGGAGTTTGGGGACATAATACTCCTGGTTTGACAGTTGAAGTGGGAAAACCCAAACCTCATAGTGCTGTCAATTTTATGGCAGGGCAAGATCCCTACCGTGGGAATTCAGATCCAGGTCACGTCGCTTTCGTCGAATATGTGAATCCAGATGGATCTTTGATTATATCAGAGTGTAATGTTGTGGCAGGACAAAACGGTTTTGATCGTGCAACAGCAACTCAAACAGAAGAAACTTATGGCACAATTTCTGCAAAAGAAGCCAAAACATTGACTTACGTCTATCCAACAGGAAAATAGAAGGATTAATATGCGAGAACTATTAAAAGAATTAAAAAAAGAAATTCAAGTATTTCAAGAAGTGGTGTTGCTTGCAAAACTTGAATTCAAACAAATGATGAAAAACAGACACTTCTGGCAAGTTCAACTCCTAAATATTTTGAAAATCATGATGACTTTGAGCTTTTGGATAAGTGGGCTATTTGCCTTTAGAAGTTTTGTGGCTTTATTCTTCGTTCAAAAAGCATGGCCAAGTTTACACAATGTAGAAGGTCGAGAACAAGTATTATCGGGTATTTCTAGTGTTATTTTCTTAATTATTGCCTTTCTAATCACTTATTATGCATACAAGGGGATGGAGGAATCGGATTTTAGGTATGGTTGGCGTTTTGTAAAGCGTGCCTTTATTATTTGGAGTTTCTGGCTTATTTTGATGGGCTTAAGAAATGAAAGTGTAGAAGGTACTGTTCGAGATATATCACAATCTTTTCAAATAACTACGATCACTTTCTTACTTGGTTTTTCTTTCTTTGTAGTTCGTCAAATCGTACGATTTGTAGTATTCAGAAAGATTGATCAACCCGATGTTTTTGAAAAGTGGATTCCTATGTTTCGTTGGTATGAGGTGGAAAAAAGAACCAGACAAGATGCCTGTAATGCTTTAGGTGAAGGGAAAGAGTTTCAGACAGGTTTTAAAAGTTCGAAGTTCAAAACGATCCGATTCAAGTTAAAGTATTCAAAAATCGAGATGAAACGGACAACTTATCAAGAAGGACGAGCGACTTATTTGTCTAAAGTGGATATTCCTACGAAAAAACCAGAACCGCTGGATTTCTCAGATTATCCTTTAATTTTAGAAGATAAATTTATATTAGATACTACACACAAGAAATAAGTAAAAATGAAGGTGAAAATGGTCAAACAAATGGAGATTAAACAAAAAAGTATTATTTTAGGAACAGGGTTTCTATGTGGGCTTATCGTTGCTTTGCTCATTGCTTTTATATTCCCTATTGGGAGAAATGTAGGATTAAAACAAGGACAAAGTGTGGCTCATGTTGTATCAGAAAGTAAGGATGAAATATCGAGCTTGAAGTCACAACTGCAGGAAGCTGAAGAGGCTCTTAAAAATGCAAAAACGGGAAAAGATAATCAGAATGTAGCAGATTTAGAAACTTTAGCTGACTCTCTTTTTAAGGTTTACTACAACTATGATCAAAGCAAAATTACCAATAGTGACCGCCACAAAGAAGTTTCAGACTGGGTAACACCAGATGTAGCACAAAAACTTTTCCCTTTGTCTGCGGACAAAATGACTTCAGATTATGGAACAATTCAAAGTCAATTAAATAATTTACAGGTCTATGCTCAACCACAGACGGGGACAACTCTTACAGCATTCATAGATTGTGACTATACTGCAAGTGCTGGAGATTTAAAATCGAATGTACCCCATTATATTTTTCAAGTGACCTATGATACAAGTGCAAAGAAAATTACAGCTGTGACAGAGCTTGGAAAGGTAGGGAAATAATGTCATACCAATATATACAACGTTACAAAAAAATACTGAATGGTGTATTAATTTGTGGTGCAGTAATTATGAGTATGACTACTGTAAATGCTCTCGCGGACGAAACAGAGCCCTTACAAAATTTTACCCAACAAATGGACAGTATGGATCATACTGAAGCTTCAAATTTTCTAAGAAGTTATGGGTTAAGAAATGGAACGGTCGCAGGGAGTAAAGTGAGCGTTTCACGAACTTCAAGTGGATTTACGGTTCAAAATCCAAAAGAAAATGTAGAAAGTTTTACTGCAAATTGGATCACGGATACCTCAAAAATTAAGTTGACTGTTTCAAACGCTTTTTATGTGAATACCCCTATCGAATTTTCTTTCAAAATAAAACAACCTTTGGCTAAAGGAGAAGAACTTCTTATTCCTTTAAACATTACAGGAACAATATTTAACACTTCAAGTAGTTATACGTATGAAGGAAATATTACTCAAAACAACGGCACGAACTACACCTCTCAAGATGGGAGCTTCAGCTACAACTATGCCAATAAAACTGGAAATTTAAAGGTGAAGGCATTAGATGATCGAGGGTTGACAGACTATTCTGGTTTAACACTGTTTCTCAATAATAACTGGATACCTGTTCCTTTGAGAGAAAATCCTATGCCCCTTAAAGGCGGTGTCGCAGGAAATTATGGTGCTAAAGGTTCAGGCGCTACCGTTAAAGTAAAAGTTGGCGGTAAAGAAACAAGTGAAACGTTAACGAATACTGCAGATATAGATTTCACTACAACTTTACAAGCCTACAATAATGACATTTTTGGCAAAGGTGCAGAGTACACCACACAGAAAACAGCTTCCTCGTCCACAAATTTCTTGGCCAACTTTCCTTTAATTAATCAACTTAAAAAAGGAAAAACAAAAAACTTACTCGATGAAAGCATGAACCATTATGAAGTAAAGGTCGTCTCGAATGCGAAGTTTAAAAATGAAGCGGATATTTTTAAAGGGCTCTCCATTGAAACTTATATCCCTATTGGTTCAAGTTCAAGTGGTGCACCAATTACAGCAATTGCACAAAATGCAACAGTCGATAAATTCCCAGAATTTAAAAGTGTCATAAAAAATGCTTCTTATGATAAAGAAAAACAAATCTTTTCTTTCGATTTATCCAATAAGAAAACAGATTGGCAAGCACTTGGTGCAGGTTTACTCAAAAATGAAGCCTACGGTTCATCTAACGGCAAAGAAAGAGCCTCTTGGATTACAGATTACTTAAAGGCTATGGCCAATAGAAATGTAGATCAAAATACGACTTTTAGCTCCTATTATCCTGTCAATTCTGTCTCATTCGTTCCTGTGAACAATAACTTCTCTTTAAAAGTGGATGTTACAGTGACGAATTCTTTGAGCAAAGCGAAAACCACCAATCATATCATCGTTGACCCTGTAAAAGCAGGAAATGGGGATACGACAAAGGCTGCCGTTCAACTTCAGCTCATGGATTCAGAAGGCAATCCGATTGGAGAACTTCAAACACCTTCTTATTACGGAAGTGGCGATGCTTATACCGTGACCCCACCTGTGATTAAAGGCTATCGACTGCTCAATGTCAATCCCAAATCACTTATCGATAAGCTCGGTATTACAAATGTTGTGGATCAACAAGGAAAATTTGACAGTAGTAATATAGGGAACATTTATAATGTGGTTTATGAGTACGTGAAAGAAGTCCCCCTCACCTACTCTGTTATTGATGATACAACTGGAGAAACTTTAGAGGAACATCAAGACCTTGCGACTGGTGCACTCAACCAAGAAGCCAATATCAAGGAGAACCAGGACAAACTTAAAGCACTTCAAGAAAGCTATAAGAGTAAAGGTTATCTTTTAGAAAATATTGAGAATGGTAATCTTCCTGTTCCAACGGATGAGAAGGGCTATAATGTCACGCTTCATCTTTCTCACGACTCACATAAAGCTGTTATTGATGGGAAATCAAAGACGATTACTCAAACCGTTCACTACCAGGGCGCAGAAAATGAAACACCTGAAGATAATGTTCAAACTCTGACCTTCACTTCAAAAATCACACAAACTATTGATAGTGTCACTCAAGCTGTCCTCTCAGAAGAAGCGCCTGTTTGGTCTGAACAACAAACAACAGCTAAAGTGACGACTCCTCAAATCAAAGACTATGAAGCAGACCAAGCAGTGGTCGAGGGTTCATCGTTCACACATAGCAGCAGCGACAAAAAGGTAACTGTAACATATAAAAGTACCTTAGCCCCTCTTACTTATACCATCGTTGACGATACGACAGGTAAGACTTTAGAAAAGGAAGTTGATTTTGCGATGGGTACTGTTGGAGAAGAAGTGAATACTTCAGGTAATCAAGAAAAGCTGAAGCAATTAATAAAATCTTACACGGATAAAGGTTATCTGTTAGGCAATTCTGAGAATGCAGACCTTCCGACACCAAAAGACAACACAGGTTATACCATTACGCTTCATTTTACTCACGCTACCTACGAGCAAGTGGTGGATGGCGAAACTAAAAAGGTGACACAAACTGTTCATTACCAGGGCGCAGGGAACGAAACACCTCAAGATGATGTTCAAGTACTGACCTTCACCTCTAAAATCACGCAAACCATTGATAATGTGCCCCATCGTGTTTTGGCTGAAGCAAAACCTGTTTGGCCAGAACAACAATCTACACGTGCCGTTGAGAGTCCAACTTTGAAAGATTACGCTGCAGATAAAGAAAGTGTTCCTTCTATGAACTATAACTATGACAGTGACGATGTTGTACTTGAAGTGAACTATTCTAGCACGATAGCCCCTATTACTTACTCTGTTATTGACGATACTGCAGAAAAAACCTTAGAAGATAAAAAAGATTTTATCTTGAGTCATGTACTTGAGCCAATCAATACTTCAGATAACCAAGATAAACTCAAAAGCATTGTAAAATCCTATACAGATAAGGGGTATGTCTTAGGGAACATTGAAAACGAAGAGCTACCTGTACCAGAGGAGACAAAGGGATATGATGTCATTCTTCATCTCACACATGGTACAAGCGAAAAAGTCATGGATGGCGAGTCAAAAACTGTGACTCAAAAAATACAGTACAAAGGTGCAGGTGCTAAAACTCCTGAAGAGGATATTCAAAAGTTTGTCTTTACCTCAACACTTACTCAGACCATAGATGATGTGACAGGAGATGTAGTTTCTACTTCAGGGCCAACTTGGTCGGACAATCAACACTCAAAAGCTGTTAAAACTCCTGAGATTGACGGTTATTCTTCAGATATGGCCACTGTAAAATCTTACGACTACGATCATGAAGCTAAAGATAAAACAATTACTGTGTCTTACAAAGAAGTTCCACCAGTGGTCAAAGAAGTCAAGAAAGCTGTTAAAAACATTCTCCCTCAAACTGGTACTGAAGCTGAGATGGGGCTTGTGTTAACAGGTGCTGCATTAGTACTTATTGCAGGCGCACTCTATGTTAAAGCAAAATTGAGAAACGAGAGTAGAAAGCATAAAGACTGAAGAATTTGAAGAGAAGAATAAAATCTGATAGTCCTAAATTCCTTCTTTGAAGTAGGCATATTACAGGATGGTTGCGAACTAACAAAGTTGATATATATGGATTTGAGGCACTTTTGCCTCTTTTCTTTTGGTATAATAGTTATATAAAGTTACACACGAAAGTATGTAAGTTATTGCGCAAAAACTTGTGTATTTTCCATCAATTATTTGAAGGAGAAATTCACATGGAAGAAGAAAAATTCCCAATTGTTTTAACTGCTGCACTTCCTGCAGGAGGCACAGGTAAAACACCATTTATTCGGGTTTATGGCGAATGGAAAGCTAAACAAGGTTATAAAGTAGCTTTGATTGATTTGGATCATCAGTGCTCTTTGACAGAACTTTACGATGTTTATGAAACGAAGAATACTTCATTAAATCTCTTTAAAGGTGGGGAGGTTAATTTTATTCCAGTTGAAGAAAATATCTGGCTGTTACCTGCTCACCCTAATTTACAGTATGAACCTGCTCGTCTTCGAGCAGAAGGAACTCAAAATATTTACTTTTTGCTTGAAGATTGGTTGTATGAGCATGAAGCATTAATCAAAACATTTGATTATTTACTTATTGATACGCATCCTGATACAGATACGCTGACAAAGAATGCTTTGGCAGTTTCTACTGCTCAAGTTGGTGTAGTCATGCCTACAGAAAAATCAACTAATGCGATTCCAAAAGCTGAACAGGCACTTTTAGACTTAAAAGCAGATACTTATGATAAACGCCATAAGGAAGATCGAGTAACTTGTGAATTGCTTTTAATGGGGACAGATATTGAAAAAATTGGAAAGCATTATACAAAGTTGTCAAGGCAATTGCTTTCTCTTATTTCGGACGACAATCGATTTGTGGGTTATATCCCTCATAAGGAATTATTTGCACAGGCTTTTTCGGATAAAAAGCACTCCATTTGGACACAACTTGAAAAAGAAAGTGTTATGAGAGAAAAATCTAATCAGACTTTTAAGTATCAATTGGAAGAAGTGATGTATGGTATGGATAAGAAAGTTGAGGAATTGATATGGCATTAGGAGATAAACGTCGAGCAGAAGCTATCCGAGCAACTCGACAGGAGGCTGGCACACAAGAAACGATTAAACGAACAGTAATTACTTATGCGTCTCAAAGGAAGCAGAAAGCACGTCCTCAAAAAAAACGCTATAATTTTTCTTTACGGACTAATGAACGTAAGGCATTAGCTGATTTAACAGATTTACTTGGTGATAAGAGTGATTCGGAAGTTCTAGGCAAATTGATAATGCGTGCCTATAAAGCTGCAAGTGATCCAGAATTTAATTCACAACAAACAGATATCTTTGATTTTTTATGAAAGGTAGAGTAATAGGATTATTGTCTTGAGATATTATATAGAAAAAAACCGACTGTGGAAAACAGTCGGTTTTTTTGTGTATTTGGTATTGCTAAAAAACAACAATTGCTTAACCATGGGCTTTGTCGTATTGTTGAATTTGAACAATACAAATGAAACAGTTCAAATGGAACAAACTAAATAGGAATGTTCCAAAGTAGCATATACGAAATACTCTATTAACGAAACACTTTATTTACTAAATATGAAAAAAAGAATAAATAAAAAAATTTTTAGATGAATTTATTGAAAAAGTATAATCGCACTTTTTATTTTGAAACAAAAATCTATTTGTCATATTCTAGAGCATTTCTTATAATTATTTTAAAGAGAAACTAGGAGTAGTTATGACTTTTGATGAACGACAGTACTTTAAGGAATTACAGGAAAAAAATATTGAAAGATTTTTGACTAGGATTAAAGCTTTAGATGATAAACTACGTCCTCAAATGGAACTTGAAGGTTGGAAGTATAAAAAAACAGCAGAGAAAACAGTCACATTTACAATTGGTGTGGCAAGGTATAGGAGGCGTGCTTATTTCAAAGATGGTATTTGGCGCTATCCTGTCGATGAAGAACTGGGTATTGTAAAATCAGGGAGGTATTCTCCAGAAATGTTGTATCAAATTGCCAATTATGCAACATCAATGCCAATGAGACAAGTGTCAGATAAGTTTGAAGTATCTTCACAACTCTATATCAGCAAATCTACAATACATTCCACTACGAAAAAAGTAGCAAAGTTGCTTGATGAACGGGAAGATTATAGGTATTGGGAAGAACATGAAGTAATTGAACGAATTAAAGCTCCAGCCGTTTACCTTGAAGGAGATGGGGTAATGGTCAAAGCACAAGACAAGGAAAGAGGAATTGATATGGCACACTTTTTGGTTCATACAGGAAGTAAAAGAATGTCTAAAACACGTTGGAGACTAGAAAATAAATCTGAGGTCATTGCGACGAGTCATGCTGCAGCTAAAGAGAAGCTAGAGGACTTATTATCTAATCATTATGAGATTACTCCAGATACCCTTTTAATCACAAACTCAGATATGGGAAAAGGCTATACACCTTATATCTTCAAAGAAATTGCCAGTATTTTTAATTGCAAGCATGAACATTTTTGGGATATGAAACATCTCAATATGAAAATCAATCAAATTTTCAAAAATTTACCTTATGATCTCCAAGATCGTCTATTTACAGCTATTCAATTGCATAGCAAGAGACAAACAAAAACGATATTAGATACAGCAGAGTCCTTGTTAGACGAAGGTAAAGAGTTAGATGAGCTGGTGAAATTCAGGAGCAGGCTTTTAGCAAACTTTCAATATACTAAACCTGCAGAACTACGAGGATTTTCTCACAGAGGTATCGGGGTGATGGAGACTCAGCATCGTAAGATAACGTATAGGATGAAAAAGCGAGGAATGTATTGGTCAGAGAGCGGTGCGGATACAATGAGTAAAATGATACTTGCAGTTTATGATCAAAGCCTACGAGATTTATTCTTTGGCACTTGGAGGCAAGAATATGCTTATTATCAGTCCATTGATATACCTATAGGTGAATTTTTACAAAAAGGCTATTCTTCTCCGATTAAAGATTTGAATCATCCTGTAGGTGCAAGTCTAAAAATTATAAGAGATCAGGAACTATAGAACTATAGTAGAGAAGTAAAAAAACCACACTTAGTGTGGTATTTTGTGATACAAAAATTTCTCGTTGCTTGTATATTATTTGACAATATGATAAAATTAAGCCAGTTAAAAACGAAATAAAAAGAGGTTGCGACAACAACCTCCATGAGTAAAGCAAATAGGACTTGATTTACTCAACTTAGAATATTCTAACAAAGAAATAAAGAATAGTCAAGGTTGAGCAAGCAATATTTTTGCATTTTACTCAATGTTTTCTATTCTTTTTAGTTTGGTATACGAGTAATTACAGGCTCTAACTAAAACACGGACACATACAAAAACAAAATTATTGTTGACATAAGAAATATTTGTGGTATAATAGAGAAGTTGAAAAGCAGAAGCACCCGCTTCTCGCCTGAGTGGTAATAGCCCTGGGCAACAAAATGGAATTATTCACAAAACGAATGTTTTCATTAGCGGGGCGCATTATGCGTTCCGCTTTTGTTTTTCTAAAAAATTTTTTAGAAGGAGAATAGACATAGCAAAGCAAGACAACAGAAAACCTTTGATGAACGGTCAAATCCGTTCACGCGAAGTACGTCTTATCGGTGCTGAAGGCGAGCAGCTTGGTGTTACACCTACAGCTGTTGCACTTACTCAGGCCGAGGACCTTAACATGGATTTGGTTTTGATTTCAAATCAAGAACCACCAGTTGCCAAAATCATGGATTACACTAAATTCATGTTTGAGCAAAAGAAAAAGCAAAAAGAAGCTAAGAAGAAACAGGCAACTGTTACTTTGAAAGAAGTTCGTTTGAGTCCAGTCATTGATAAAAATGACTTCAATACAAAACTTCGTCAAGCAACTAAGTTCCTTGAAAAAGGAGACAAAGTTAAAGTTTCGATTCGCTTTAAAGGTCGTATGATTACTCACCAAGATGTGGGTCGTCAAGTAATGGATGAATTTGCTGAAGCAGTGAAAGACATCGCTGTAGTAGAGCAAAAAGCCAAAATGGATGGTCGTCAAATGTTCTTACAATTGGCACCAATCAAAAAGAACTAAGTTCTTATTATTAACCAAGGAGAATTAAAATGCCAAAACAAAAAACTCACCGCGCATCAGCTAAACGTTTCAAACGTACTGGTAATGGCGGTCTTAAACGCTTCCGCGCTTACACTTCACACCGTATGCACGGTAAAACTGTAAAACAACGTCGTCAACTCCGTAAAGGCCGTATGGTTTCAGCAGGTGACTTCAAACGTATCCGTCGTATGGTTGCGAACATGCGTTAATAACAGTCCTGTGGACTGTTATGCATGAGAGCAATTGCTCTCCCCAGTAACATTTCACGACTGATTAACTCATAAGCATTACATAAGACTTATAGGATTTCACTCGAAATCAATCAACCATTTAAATTAACTGTCGATGACAGGATAAAAATTTTCTAAGAAACAAGGAGAACACACATGGCACGTGTTAAAAATAGCGTTGCAACTCGCAAACGCCGTAAACGTATTTTAAAACTCGCTAAAGGTTACTACGGTTCTAAACACCGTCTTTTCAAGACAGCTAAAGAACAAGTAATGAACTCATACTACTACGCATTCCGCGATCGTCGTCAAAAGAAACGCGACTTCCGTAAATTGTGGATTGCACGTATCAATGCAGCTGCTCGTATGAACGGACTTTCATACAGCAAAATGATGCACGGTTTGAAATTGGCTGAAATCGAAATCAACCGTAAAATGCTTGCTGATATCGCTATTGCTGACGCAGCTGCTTTCACAGCTCTTGCTGAAGAAGCTAAAAAAGCATTGGCTAAATAATTTTAAAAACTTCCTTTTGGAAGTTTTTTTGTTTATAAAATTGAAAGTAATCTGTTATACTATGGCTATGAAGTTAATCGCTTACAATGATACCTACAAACAAGCAGTTATTGATTTGATACTTTCTATTCAGAAGGAAGAATTTGGAGTTGCTGTTGATTTGGCAGATCAACCCGACTTGCAAGATATTCATGCACATTACAGCCAATTTTGGCTTGCTGTTGATGAAGAGAAGGGAGTTGTTGGGACACTTGGTATCGTCAAATTTAATGAACGACAAGCTGTTCTGAAAAAGATGTTTGTCAATGTTGAATACAGAGGGAAGTCTGTTGCACAGCTTCTTTTGGATAATTTGTTTGAATACTGTCGCATAGAGAATATCAAAGAAATTTATCTTGGAACTGTTGAACAATTCAAAGCGGCACATCGTTTTTATGAAAAAAATGGCTTTCTATCTATCAATGAAAAAATACTGCCTGAACACATGCCAAGAATGGAGGTAGACACGATATTTTATAAAAAAAATATCACAGAAATAAAAAGTTGAAATGTAACCGCATACCTTGTATAAAAAGCCTTTTAGCTTGTTTTTCACTTGAAATAAGGGCGGAAAAATAGTAAAATCATAGTGTATTAAAAAGTGCAGAAAGCACTTAAAACAATAAGGAGATAAAAATGTCAATTATTACTGATGTTTATGCTCGCGAAGTCCTTGACTCACGCGGTAACCCAACAATCGAAGTTGAAGTTTACACTGAAGACGGTGCATTCGGACGCGGTATGGTACCTTCAGGTGCTTCAACTGGTGAACACGAAGCTGTTGAACTCCGTGACGGTGACAAATCTCGTTACCTCGGTCTTGGTACTCAAAAAGCTGTTGACAACGTAAACAACGTAATCGCTGAAGCTATCATCGGCTACGAAGTTACTGAACAACAAGCTATCGACCGTGCAATGATCGCTCTTGACGGTACAGAAAACAAAGGTAAATTGGGCGCTAACGCTATCCTTGGTGTTTCTATCGCTGTTGCTCGTGCAGCTGCTGATGAACTCGGTGTTCCACTTTACAACTACCTTGGCGGATTCAACGCTAAAGTATTGCCAACTCCAATGATGAACATCATCAATGGTGGTTCTCACTCAGATGCTCCAATCGCTTTCCAAGAATTCATGATCGTACCAGTTGGTGCACCTACATTCAAAGAAGCGCTTCGTTGGGGTGCTGAAATCTTCCACGCATTGAAGAAAATCCTTAAAGCTCGTGGTCTTGAAACTTCAGTTGGTGACGAAGGTGGATTTGCTCCACGTTTCGAAGGTACTGAAGATGGTGTAGAAACTATCCTTAAAGCTATCGAAGCTGCTGGCTACGAAGCTGGTGAAAACGGCGTTATGATCGGTTTCGACTGTGCTTCTTCAGAATTCTACGAAGACGGCGTTTACAACTACGCTAAATTCGAAGGTGAAGGTGGTGCTAAACGTACTGCTGCAGAACAAATCGATTACCTTGAAGAATTGGTTAACAAATACCCAATCATCACTATCGAAGATGGTATGGACGAAAACGACTGGGATGGTTGGAAAGCCCTCACAGAACGTTTGGGTAACAAAGTTCAACTCGTTGGTGACGACTTCTTCGTTACAAACACTTCTTACTTGGCACGTGGTATCAAAGAAGAAGCTGCGAACGCTATCTTGATCAAAGTTAACCAAATCGGTACTTTGACTGAAACATTTGAAGCAATCGAAATGGCTAAAGAAGCTGGTTACACAGCTATCGTTTCTCACCGTTCAGGTGAAACTGAAGATTCAACAATCTCAGATATCGCCGTTGCTACAAATGCTGGCCAAATCAAAACTGGTTCACTTTCACGTACAGACCGTATGGCTAAATACAACCAATTGCTTCGTATCGAAGACCAATTGGGTGAAGTTGCCGTTTACAAAGGTCTTAACGCATTCTACAACCTTAAAAAATAAGGTTTAGAGAGCAACTAATGCTTTAAGAAATATTCTTTCTATGCTTAATTTTTAAACATAGGAGGAATGTTTTTTTTTGTTTGCAAATTGAGAGACAAGAGGCAATGGTCTAAAGGTTAGCTTATGCTATAATGAGTACATGAATAAGGTTAACGAAGAACGTGTACACGAAATATTTAATAATATATCCACTGATTATGACAAAATGAATGCAATCATAAGTTTCAAACAGCATGACTTATGGCGGGATAAAACCATGAAAAAAATGGGGAATTTGTCCGGCATGACTATTTTGGATTTGTGTTGTGGTACTGGGGATTGGACATTCGACCTTTCAAAAGCTGTGGGTCAGAAGGGTAAGGTCGTGGGCTTAGACTTTTCTGAAAATATGCTGAAAGTTGCCCAAGCTAAACTTGATAAAAAAGACAACAACAACATTGAATTTATTCAAGGAAATGCTATGGCTATTCCTTTTGAAAAGGAAATGTTTGATGTAGTTACGATTGGTTACGGCTTGAGAAATACTCCTGACTATCTCACAGTACTACGAGAAATTTTCCGTGTCTTAAAACCCGGAGGAAAAGTAGTGTGTATTGAAACTTCTCATCCGACTTTGCCTATTTACAAGCAAGCATTTGAATTTTACTTTAAAAAAGTGATGCCTTTTCTGGGTAAGGTCTTTGCCAAGTCTTTGAGAGAATACCAATGGCTTCAAAAATCTGCGGAGAATTTTCCTGATGCAAAAGCTTTGGCTTTGTTATTTAGTAAGGCTGGATTTTCTACTGTAAGCTATCAAAAATATGGTGGTGGAGCCATTGCTACGCACTTTGGGACCAAAGACTTTCCTGTAGCAAAAGAAGACTCAAAATAAATTTAGAGCGACAAAAGACTTTGTTTACATTTGTAAACAAAGTCTTTTGCTTTCTGAATTTTAAGTGATATACTAACAACATATAAAGAACGAAGTAAAATTCAAAAGAAATGAGAATAATTATGTACACCCAACCCTTTAATATTAAAACTATTACTTTGAAAGCTTCCAATCGACAAGTTATGCGTTATTTTTATGAGGAATTATTAGGCTTTTATCTTGCAGAAGAAACAGAAGATACACTTTCTTACTCATTCAGAGAAAAAGAAGTTCCTTTTTTGAAACTTGAGTTTGGGGGAATTTCTAGTACAGAAAAAACAACCGGACTTTTTCATTATGCTATTCTTTTTCCCGATCGTGCCTCAAAAGCTGGACTTATTGAACGACTCATTAAGGCAAAATACCCGCTAGGAGCGGGGGATCATCTCGTAAGTGAGTCTTTCTATCTTAGTGATCCTGAAGGAAATGGAATAGAGCTCTATCATGACCGCGATCCGAAAAATTGGAAGTGGGATGATGAGGGGCAGGTGGAAATGGGGACCTTTGCTGTTGATGTTGAGGCTGTTTTAGCAACAAAAAAAGAAGGAACATTTGGTTATCCGGCAAAAATGAGTATTGGACATCTCCATTTCACAGGAAATTCTCTCGCACAGGCTGATACACTCTTTATTAATATACTTCAGACGGATTTAGTTGCGCGAGTGGGTAATACAGCTCATTTTTACTCGCAAAATCATTACCATCATCACTTTGCGACAAATCTCTGGGAAGGAACAAGCTTGGAAAAACGAAACCTACAAAAAAATGGTATTTTAGCTTGGGAGATTGAAGTTGGAAAAGAATATTATGAAGCACTTTTGGAAAGACTGGAGGCAGCAGAAAGGACTTATGAAACAAGAAGTAAGAGCATTATCTTAGAGGATCATGTCGGAGCGCAACTTGTGATAACGCAGATATAAAAAACCTTGCTAGCTCATATGAGTAACAAGGTTTTTTTATATTCTCAGTTTAGGAAGCATTGTTGGTCTGATTCAATGCAAAAGTATTTTTTTCTTGAATCAGTAGTTCAAGCAACTGGAGCACTTGGAAAAGACCTGCGCGATTTTCAAACTCTTCACGTGTTTGAGGCAAGTCCATCTGACGATAATGAGAATAAGCATTTTCTATTTTCTTTAAGAGCTCACTGCCGTCATTATGTGCAGCATAGGTGAGTGACAAAGTTTCAAAAATGTTAGAAATTTCGGCGATATGTGTGCTGTCCACATCTATTTCTTCTAGTTTCATAATAATATCTTTGAGCAGTGTAATTTGGATATGGCGCATGTCGAAATAACGTTGATAAAATGTATTATTTCTTAAAAGATTATTCTCTGATTTTTCAGTAGCAATCTTACTGCTGGCATCGATAAGTTCCAACAGGTTGTCACACTGAGCAACAAGATCTTGGAGATCTTGCTTTTGATTTAAACAGATCACGAGATGTGCTGAAATATTTTTGAATTCCTTTTCTAAAATATTGAGATTGTTTTCTAATAATCTTTCATTACTTGGCATATATATGTTTGCCAAAAGTGCTAAACCTACCCCAATAAACATTAATGAAAACTCGTTTCCTACGAGAGGAAAAGTTATTTCTTGAGCTAGAAGGTAGTGGGAAAAAAGAACGGAGTTTACGACAATACCTTCACTAGTATTTGTGGCGACAGAGATGGGAATAAATAAAAGTAAGAAAATACCAAAAGATAAAGGTGTAAAATTAAATAAATTTAAAACGATGAAGGCGAGTAAAGTAGCGATGATAAGTCCTAAAACACGCATAAAGCCTAAACGTAAGGTACTTTTCTGCGTGTTCGTAATGGAGAGAATGGCAATGATTCCTGCACTGGTCGCAGATTCTAAGTGGAAAAATTGTGCAATAATAATGGCTAATGTTGCACAAATTGCTGTTTTGATTGTTCTTTGCCCTATTTTGATATGGCTGTAGTTCACATTTTGTCTCCTTGTGATAGTATATAAGTAGTGAAAGACATTTCTCAAAGACATAATGTGTTTTGAGAGCTTTCTTAACTAGAGTAATTATACCAAAAAATAGGATAGAAACAGAGGCAACACTTTCAAAATTTTAGCTAAGAAGAGTTTCTTTTGTGTTTCAGAGCAAATGAGACGAGTGGAATGAAAAAACTGTGTATAATAGAATAAAGGAGAAAAAACAGATGAAAAAGTATATTATTGTAGGGATGTTTTCGTTCTTACTTGGAGCAATAGTAGCCTTAGGGATATCTAATATTACTCAATCACCTGCTACACCGATGGCAAAGGAAAGTTCTAGTTCCTCGACGTCCAAAACGGAGAGGAGCTCTTCAAGTAGTTCCTCTGAAGTTAAAACAACTCCATCTTCCACTTCAACAAGTAGTAGTGAACAGTCTATCTCTTCTCTCTATCATCTTGTCCCACCTCAAAGCGCCTATAAGAATTTAATTGTAGCTAAGACAGCGGAAGCAGAAGCTTATATCCAAACCAATGGTTACAATCTTATCAGTAAAACGAATAAGGACTTGAATGAAAAGACACTCATCAGCGAAGCATCTACAGAACTGCCGAATCCGGTTGATACCTCCGGGAAAGAAAGTTATCTTTATTTTTGGGCAAATGATGCGCAAGCAAACGAGCTAGGCGCTGTTCGAATGGATAATAAAGTTGTTTTCTTTAAAGCTACAGATGAATACTTAAGTCGTTTGAATTAAAAAAGACAGGATGTAAATCCTGTCTTTTTTTGTAGGAAGCAAAAAAATGTTAAGTAAATCAATGTTTAATTATTATTATTTGTAGTAGGTCACTTGATATAAATACTTGTTTAAAATATTATATCTGAGATTATTTTATTAAAGAATTCATCTATTTTTTCATATCAAACTTCTTTGAAATAAAAAAATTTTACCAATAACTCTAAAAAAATTGGTCTTTGGTACTCAATTTTATGGGTGAAAAAAGATAAAAAACGGAGGTTGCCATGAATTGATACGTGGTAATTTTTTTTCTTTTTTTTAAGAAATATTAGAAAAAAATCTTAATATTTAAGTAACAATGTTTAGAAAATCCCAGTATAACAGGGATGATAGGTGTGTCAGTATAATTCGGATTTAATTGATACTCATAAAATGTAACGGCTGTGTTGATCCTTAAAAATCACTTCTTTAGTTTATATTAAATAGAATTAGGAGTCAATGTTTAAAAATTATCCATATTCGTTATTTATCAAAAAAACAGGTTTAATCTAGCTTCTCAACACTTAATTGTCAGAAAAATCCGAATTATATTGAAAAACACATAAAACCGCTTCTTAAATAATCACAAGAAATAAAAAGGAGATTCAAGATTGAAAAAAAATGGTAAATATTACGTTGCAGGAGTTTTGCTTATCCCAGGTATATTAGGAGTTGTGGCATATAGCTCAACTTATGGTACAGAAGATAAAAAGGCAGGTGTGAAACAAGAACAAATTATTAGCACACCAGTTACTCAAGTATCTGGAGCAAATATTACAGCTTTAAATGCAGATTCAACAACAAATAATTACTCTGGTATTTCACCAGCAATCGGTCTTACAACTTTCAAAGATACGTACAAAGAATTAGAAGCAGATGCGGATACTTTACATATTCATACAAAATCTCATGGTAATGGTACAGCAGCATTACAAGCTTATCGTCAAGAGATTTCTATTGATTCAGACATTGCAGATGAGTTCTTTAATACAAAAGATTTTCAAAAATATATCAGTGGTACGGTGAAAAGATCCAAAGACAGTGCCTTTGGTGGAACAAAAACCTTTGATATACAAAAAGATCTATGGGATAAAAGCTCATTGTTTAGTTCCGAAACAATGAATTATGATAGTAAACATAAGGTTATTTATTATAAAACAGCACAATATACAGTCCAAATTGCCTCTGGTATTGACATCGAAGTAGATATGAATATTGATTTGGGACAATGGGCTAAAGATACAGGACGTCTGGTAGAACGTAAACCTAACTATAGCATCACAGCTAAAACAGATGCTAACTCGATGGCTATTGGTTTCACAAATAAAATTGTTGGTAGTGTCTCAAGTGATGACATTTTAGATTCATGGATTGAGAATCCGGTAGAAGATACGACACTTTATTATCTAACTGAAAAGAATTCATACTTCTATGGAAATGGTCTTCAAGATGAAATTAATGAACATCCTACAGATTATGACATTGAATTGATGGTTAATGGCACACCGTTTAAATACATCCAGATGGCATCAGAAGACGGTGGAACTAATTCTCGTGGTGAAACTATTAAAAAAGGAGATTGGGATTTTGACTTTGGAAGTTATTTAAATCCTGGTGATGTGGTTACTGCACGTGTACGTGGTAAAGAAAAATATGAAAATATTAATGGTGTACGACCTACAAAATATTCAGCTACCACACATGCAAGTGATGCAACAAACATTGTTTCTTGGGAAGATTGGAAAGTAGCGGAGCCATCTGTTCCAATACTTTATGAAGATGACTTGATCATTCCTTTCCATGCACCAGTACAAAATCAACAACTTAACCGCTCTTATAAACTGATTGTTACAGTAAACGATCAAGAAGTTTATAATAAAGCTGTTAAGGATGAAACAGACACAAATGTTCCATATCTTAGTGGTTTAGTAGAAGGCGATGTGGTGAAAGCAAAAATTGTTGGATCTCAACCAGGTGAGCCAGATAAAGAAAGTTCTGAAATTACCACAGTCGTAACGAGTCAAGATAATGAAGGTTACGATGATTGGGAGGTACAAAAAGCAGTAATTAATGGCCCACTGTATGAGGGTGCAACTGTTATTAGTGGTTATGTTCCGATTCAAAACCGTGCAGCTGGACGCACTTATGATCTTAAAGTTTACATTGGTGATGAGCTTGTCATTGATGACAAAGATATTGATGTTGCTTTAAAATCATATAACTACAGCTACTCTCTTACAGATTTAAAAGATCTTAAAGAGGGAACATTGAATTATGGTGATAAGATTAAAGCAGTTGTTACAGGACATCAACCTAATGGTGAAAATAATGTCGTCTATGATGATAAGACCGTTGAATCTGAATTAACTGTAAGTGATAATACAGGTTATGCTTCTTGGGAAGTAAATAAACCTCAGCTTAATAAAATGGTAGATACAGATACTGTAATTACAGGTAATATTGGTGAGCAAAATATTGAAGCAGGACGGACATATAAGGCCGCACTTTCAATTGACGGTGGAGAACCAATTTATGTTAAACCAAAAGCGGATGGTTCTTTTGAACTTAAAGAAGTGGCCTTAAAAGAAGGTTCACAAGTTTCTGCCACAGTGATTGGGTCGCAAGATAATCGTGAAGATAAAGAAAGTGGAGCGACAGTTGAAACTGTTACAGATGCCACAAACTATGAGGGTTGGGAAGTGAACAAACCAACTGTAAATCAACTGAAAGATACTGACACAGAAATCACAGGTAATATTGGTGAACAAAACAAAGAATTTGGTCGCACTTATGACGTCGAAGTCTTTGTAAATAACATTTCTAAAGGTAAAGCAGAAGTTGCATCCGATGGAAGTTTTAAAGCTGATAAAATTGTCCTCAATGAAGATGATAAAGTTACAGCTACAGTAACTGGTCACCAAGATGGTAAAGCAGATAAAACAGCGACATCAGCTGAAGTAATCGTTAGTGATGCTTCAAACTATGCAGGTTGGAAAGTGAACAAACCAACTGTTAACGCACTGGAAGATGGTAAAGTAGCTGTTACTGGTACTATCGGTGAACAAAATAAAGAATTTGGCCGCACCTATGATGTAGAAGTCTTTGTAAATGGTGAGACACAAGGAGCTGCAACAGTTGCTGCTGATGGCACTTTTGCAACAAAAGAAATTTCACTAAAAGAAGGTGATAAAGTTACAGCTACAGTAACTGGTCACCAAAGCGGTAAGGCAGATAAAACTGCAACATCAGATGAAGTAATTGTCAGCGATTCGTCTCACTATGATGAATGGACTGTAGCTCCGGCTTCCCTAGATGAAATCTTCGCTCATGCTGATGGCATTACAGGAGAACTTCCAAAGGAAGACAGTTCTTATGGCCGAAATTATGAAATCATCGCTAAGGTTGATGGAGAAGAAGTAGCACGCAATAAAGTAGAGGCTAACCAAGCTGGCTATACTATTGCCTTACCTGAAACAGTAGATCTTAAAGAAGGACAAACTGTTTCTGTGCAAGTTGTAGGGCATCAAGAAGGTAAAGAAGATAAACTCAGTTCAGAAACTTCTGTGAAAGTTCAAGAACAAGTCTTTACAACTGCTTCTAACTTCAAAAACGGTTATTGGCAAAATTATGGCTTAGTCTATGAAGGTCAAATTGACAATCAAGGTTGGGATATGTCAGATGGATCACGTGTAACAAAAACAGCACAACTCGTAAATCACACCACTGGTGAAGTTGTAACAGAGGGAATCCAAGCTGCAAATACAAACTGGTATGATTCATCACGCTATAACGGTTACCAAATTATTATTAGCAATGATGTTTTGAGTAAACTTGATGCGGGTGAGTATACACTTCAATTAACGGTTGCCATTGACGGAGAAACTAAAGAAACAATTGATTTAGCTTTGGATCAGGTAGTTTCTTTCATGGGTCCTATGCATGACAACTATGCAGATCTTGAGGAAGTTGTTATTGAACGTAATACTGTAACACCAAAAGTTATTGATAACAAACCAGGTTTCACTATCACTAAAGATACAGAAGCTTCAGTTCAAGTCTTTAATAAATACTGGAACACTTCTGATCAATTGGTCTTTGAAGGTTATGTGAATACATCAGCTCAACTCACAGATGTGACTAAGAAATTAATCATCAAAGATGCATCAGGAGAAACAGTCGACACACGTAACATTCAAAACTTCGCAAGCTCATGGGGAATTCCTGTAGATGTAGATGAATCACAATCTTTCCAAGCGATTGTGCCAAATGCATACTCAGATCAAGCCAAATATACCTATGAATTAGTTTATACTGATGCTGACGGAAAAACACTATTGACAGAAGTTCTTAAATAAAAACTTTGTTAATCACAAGTGTATCATTTTCAGAAATGATACACTTTTTTATGGAAGTAAGGAGAAAAATGTTTACCCTACCTAATTATTTATTTCTACCCTTGAAATGGATAAGTATAATCTTAGTAATTATCGTATTTGCTAATCTTGTCTATTTCACATCTCTTTCAATTTTTGGATTGAAAAAACCTAAAAGAGATTATAGGATTGTTGCTGACAAAAAGAAGTTTGTTTTTGTCGTGCCAGCTCATAATGAAGAAGCAGTTATTGCTAAAACAGTTGAAAGTTTGATTGCTCAAAACTATGACAATGCTCTTTATGATATTGTAGTCATTGCGGATAACTGTACAGACAAAACTGTAGATATTTTAAATCTTTTTGATCAGGTTACACTATTTGAAAATATTTCGAAACCTGATGAACCGCGTGGGAAACCACATGCCATTGCAAGATACGTTGCATCGAATCATTGGAAAAATTATGATTATATTGCTTTTATTGATGCAGATAATATTGTCGATTCTAACTATTTAAAAGAAATGAATTCGCAGTTGATTGCTCATCCAGAATTTACTGCAGTTCAGGGATATTTAGGAATGAAAAATGTCGCCTCATCAATAACTGCTTCTGGCTATGCGGCTGTATATTTTATCACTAACCGTGCAGTACAATATGCAAACTATCGTTTAGGTTGGAATGCTGCGATTGGCGGAACTGGCTTTGTTCTTGATACGGAATATTTAGCCGAGAGAGGGTGGAATCCACGGAGCTATACTGAAGATTTTGAACTCCAAGTGGAACTTTCGATGGCTGGGAAGAAAAGTGGCTGGAATCATTTTGCGATAGTACATGATGAAAAGCCTAACTCATTCATTGCGAGTCATAATCAGCGCACACGCTGGGCTCAGGGACATTGGTTTGTAGCTTTTTCTACAACTCTTAAGCAAATTAAAACTATGTTCAAATCTCGTTCTTTTGGTGAGTTTCTTAGCAAATTAGAGACTTTGTTCTATTCTTATTCGATGGTTCGTCCAATAGCATTTTTGATGATTTTGATTTTTTCAGCTTTAGATAGTAGGCTGTTTGCTTATTTCCCTGATCTTTTCTCACTGCTCCGATTCTGGGTGGTTATTGAAATCTTGAACTTCCTAATTTTGCCGACGATTTACTTTGTTCAAGAGGCAGAGCCATATTTTGAAAAGAAAGATGGGATTGTAGCACGTATTCTATTCTACTTTCGCTTGATCGTTGCATTCATATGGAATTCATTAACTTATATGCTTGCGCAAATTGTGGGATTCTTTACATGGTTTAAGCCGCAAAACAACTGGAAAAAAACAGCACATAGTGCATCATTTGAGAAATAAAAAAGGATAAAAAATGAGAAAACAAAATAAACAAAAACTAAAATTAAATGTAGCTTTCACTGGTTTTTTAGTCGCAATGCTCGTCTTCTTTTTCTTGAGTATTTAATTAAAAAAAATTATTAATATTTATTGAATCAGCCTAAGTTACTCTACAATCAATAGAGTGGTTAGGCTGTTTCTTATTCATTATAGATAAGGATTTACAGTTATGAAGAAAATAAAAGTTATGATTGCTTTTGGGACAAGACCAGAAGCGATAAAGATGTTACCTATTGTCAAAAAAATGAAGTATAATTCAGCTTTCACACCGGTTACAGTTGTTACAGCTCAACACAGAGAAATGCTGGATCAAGTGCTAGGATATTTCGAAGTTCGACCTGATTATGATTTGAATATCATGCGTAAAGAGCAGACGTTGTCCCAAATAACGTCACGGATATTAGAAGAAATGGAGGAGGTATTAACAAAAGAAAAACCCGATATTGTTTTAGTTCATGGAGATACCACAACGACAGCTGCTGTTAGTTTAGCTGCCTTCTATCATCAAATCCCAATCGGGCATGTCGAAGCAGGATTAAGAACTTGGGATAAATACAGTCCTTTTCCAGAAGAAATGAATCGACAGATAACAGATGTACTTTCTGATTTATACTTTGTTCCTACTGAAAAAAGTAAAGCAAATCTCCTTTTGGAAAACCATGAGGAATCAAAAATATTTATTACAGGTAATACAGTTATCGATGCATTGCAATACACTCTAAAAACAAACTATTATCATCCACTTCTTGAGAAAATCGGGAAAACGGACAAAAAAATAATTTTGTTAACAATGCATCGTCGGGAAAATCAAGGACAACCCATGTTGGATGTCTTTGACGCTGTCAAAAATATTGCAAAGGATTACCAAGATGAAGTGGAGGTGGTCTTTCCAGTCCATCTTAACCCCATCGTACGTCATGCAGCGAAAGAAGCGTTTGATGATGTGGAAAATGTACATTTAATTGAACCATTAGAAGTTTATGATTTTCATAATATAGCCGCTCGTAGTTTTCTCATTCTAACAGATTCAGGAGGAATTCAGGAGGAAGCCCCTTCACTAGGTGTGCCAGTTCTGGTTTTACGAAATGAAACAGAGCGTCCAGAAGGAGTAAAAGCAGGAACTCTGAAGCTGGTCGGAACAGAAACAGAACAGGTTGAGAAACAAATAAAAATTCTTTTAGAAAGTACAAGTGAATATATGAAGATGTCTAAAGCACAAAATCCATATGGCGATGGACTTTCATCAGAAAGGATTATGGAAATTTTAGAGAAAGAATTTATCAAGTAGTTTATACTAAAAATTACTTGATACAAATGAGGAATAACCTTTGTTTATACTTTTAAGTATACTTATAATAGTACTGGAGACAATTTATTTACTTTCCTTTTATAAATTATTTCATTCAAGCAGGATACGCATAATAAATGAAGGTACTATGATTTTATTTTTTTCCATTTGTTACATGCACTCTGGTTTGGCAGATAGCATAACAATGGAAAGCATAGTTTTTATGCTGATTACAGCTTTACTTTTAACGAGTTTATCTATTGTGTTAGTAGGAATATTCGAATACCAGTTCGGCTTACTGCTATTCTCCCTTATAAATGCGTTAATTTATATTGGCTCTTCAATTAAAATGAATACGACTGGTGTACCTGTCATGTGGGCCGACTTTAACAGTGGACTTTTTTGGGATGTTGTATGGAACATGTACTTGAAACAAAACTATCCCTATATTATTTTATCCTTTGTTATTGTGGTGTTACTGTTTTACTTTATGCACCCGAAGAAAATATCTATATTGACCTTTCAAACACGGATGAGACAGATACTTATAGGTGGGATAGGATTAGTAACTATTTTAGTATTGGTGGGAAAAGTTTTTGTGACCACAGTTCATTCCAGAAGCTTTGAGGAACAGGGAAGTTTAGTGTATTTTATTAGTAGTAGAGAAGTAGATGCAATGTCTTCTAGTGGAATTTTGAATCAGTATTCTCAAGAGAAGATGGAGAAAATTGTAAAAAAATATGAAGAAGAGTTTTCTACAAAGAAAAATTTTGGTAAAGACGATGAGACCGTTATTACTGTATTGAGTGAATCTTTAGCAGATCCTAAAAGCTTTTCTGGTATATCATGGAAAGAAGATCCCATGCCTAATTTTCGAAAACTACAAAATGCATCAGGTGGTTATTTACAATCTACTATGTTTGGTGGTGGAACAACAAATGTTGAGTTCAGTGTCTTAACTGGTTTTAGTTATTCATTTTTTAATCAACAAATAAATGCCTTTGATTATATGAATCAAAATCCAGATAGAAACCAGAGTATTGCTCAATATAAAGGTGATAATATCGCCATACATACGCATATGAAAACAGGTTATCACCGTGCTGACGTTCTACCCAACCTAGGATTTTCTAAGTTTACTGGCAGAGAAGACCTCTTGAAAATGGAGGAAACGAGTTCAGCTGTCTATTATGCTGAAGGGTATTTAAGCGACTATACTTTATTTGATCAGATACTAAATGAAGTGAGTTCTTCTACTGAAAAGAACCTTCTTGTTCACGGATTGAGTATGCAAAACCATTACCCTTATACAGAAGATTTAAAAGGAAAACTAGAAAATAAGGATGTCTTAATTTCTGGTAATAATTTGAATGCCGAACAAAAACAGTTAGCGTTATATGCGAGAGGAGTGAAGAAAACAGATGAAGCGCTCGGAACATTTATTCAGTCTTTGGAAGCTTTGGATAGGAATGTGACTGTTATCATGTATGGCGACCACTACCCTGCTCTTGATAATTCAGTTTATATGAAGTATCCTGTCAAAAGTGATGAAAATAAACTCATTAATGACCATTCAACACCTTATTTTGTATGGAAAAACCATAATCGTAAGAGTGAAAATGTTAGCAAATCTGTTACACCAGAAGGGTTAGCTGTATTAGCAATGAAAGAAGGAAATACGAAAGTTCCTGTATTCTATCAGTTTGTGGATAAACTTGAAAAAGTGGACAAGGAAACAAGTATTCATCAAGAAATGTTAGAAGATTATGAGCTGATTCAATATGATATGCTTGAGGGGGAACAGTATAGCAAGGTTTTATTTGAAAAATAGTTTCTCAGCAAAATTTCTACAAAACTGCCGAATCTGGTAGATATCTCCGGAAAGAAAGCTATCTTTCCTTTTGGGCAAATGATGCTCAAGCAAACGAGTTAGGCACCGTTCGAATGGATAATAAAGTTGTTTTTCTTTAAAGCTACAGATGATTACTTAAGTCAATTGAATTAAAAAGACAGGATTTACATCCTGTCTTTTTTGTAGGAAAAGTATTAACTCACATAGCCATCCATACAGGCTCTAAGCAGTTACCGTCTGGATCTTGAACTTCAAGACCATACATGACGTCCTCAGGAATGCCATTTTCTAAATGAAGGGATTGTCCGCCATTTTGACTGGCAAGTTTGCCGAATGCTTTGACAGCATCCGCACTTGGAAGAGTAAAGGCAGCAAGGGCATCACTCACTTTGTGTGTATCAGCGATTGTTTTATCACCAATGAATGTTTGGTAGCGCTCATGCGAAAGTAACATGATATAGAAATTTTCATCCCAGACCATACAGCTTACTAAGTCGTCTGAAAAATCAGGATTCTTTTTGAACCCAAGCTTTTCATAAAAGACTGTGGAAAACTGAATATCTGAGACCGGAAAGTTGACGAAAACCATTGTCGACATATGAAATCCTCCTTAAAATAAATTTTATGTCAGAACATTCTTAACTTTAAGCTAATTGTAGCATAAATCATATTTTTCATGGCTTGATTGGTTTAGAAAATGCTTTCAAAAAAGTAAGGTGAAAATCATGGGAGAAAACAGCGTTTGAGACGTTTATTTAAGAGATTTTCTGTTAAAATATAACTATGATTAAAAACTATGAATTGTCAGCTGAACATCGGCTAGTCTCTACGGCAGAGATGAGGAATTTTACATACGTACTTAATCCGACGCGCGAAGAAATTGGTAGTGTCTCGGAGTACTTTCAACTGCCCTTTGACTACCTTAGCGGCATTCTCGATGATTATGAAAACGCCCGTTTTGAAACGGATGATATCGATAATAATCTGATACTTTTACAATATCCAGCCTCATCAAGCTATGGCGAGGTAGGGACATTTCCTTATTCTTTGATTTGGACAAAAAATGAAGCGGTCATTTTAGCTTTAAATCATGACATTAAGGGAGAACATATATTCGGTAGAGAATATAGCTCTACACGCTATAAGCATGAAATTATTTATCAGGTTATGTATCAAATGACACATGACTTCCATGATTATCTGCGGGAATTTCGTCTCCGTCGTCGTCGGCTTGAGGTAGGAATCAAGAACTCAACAAAAAATGATCAAATTGTTGATATGATTGGTATTCAAGCCAGCCTTATTTATTTTGAAGATGCTTTGAACAATAATCTCGAAGTGTTGAAGAAATTTATTGATTATCTGCGTGAAGAAGATGAAGATGGTTTTGCTGATAAAATTTACGATATTTATATTGAAACGGATCAGGCCTACACGGAAACACGTATTCAGCTTAAACTGTTACAAAATCTACGTGATTTATTCTCAAATATTGTGTCCAACAACTTGAATATTGTCATGAAAATCATGACTTCAGCAACCTTTGTTTTGGGTATTCCAGGTGTTGTTGTCGGTTTTTATGGAATGAATGTCCCCATACCTGGCCAGGAAATCAGTTGGGTCATGTGGGCCATCTTAGGGTTAACGCTTATATTTTGTGGCATTGTCGTTTGGGCTTTACGCAAAAAGGACATGCTGTGATCGTTTAACAATTACAAGTTATCATAAAGGAACAGTTATTCATGTATAGATTACGTATTTTTGCACAAAATTTAGCAATCTTCCTGTCCGTAGTGATTGATATTGGAGCAATTTTAGCTTTTTATTTGCATCGATCACCTGTTTTGAGAGAGTATTTTCCTTCCTATAGTTTCATGCCGCATTATATTTTAGGCTTTGCTTTAGGGCTTTTGGGCCTTTTGGTCTCTCTCAATCTCTACCGACGGGTAAGGTCAGCTTGGATTATTACGATCGTCGTTCAATTTGTCATTCTGCGCTTGAACTTTATTTCTACTCAAAGGTTTTTTAGTATTGGTTCACTCCTTTCACTTATCATTCTGGTTGTTCTCGGACTTACTTATCGTGATTTTAGTCGAACAATGGACCGTAATTATGCAAAAAAGGCAGTGTTTCTTGGTTTCATCCCCCTTGTTTTGGCTTTCTTTAACACCTTACTGAGTTTAAGTTTTTTGAAACACGATTATTTAGGAAATCCAGATGTCTATTCTATCTTTAAGCAATCCTTGCATTTTCTTTTTACAATGGACATCCGCCAAGCGCATTTTAATTCTCATGTACATGGTTTTTATATGGTTGGCCTGATTATCATCACTTGGATTTGTGTGATGTTGGCACTCTATTATATCTTAAAACCATTGGTTTATTACCCGATATTGAGCGGGCGTGAAAAAGAAAAAGCAATCGCACTTGTTGAAAAATATGGTCAAAATCCGATGGCTTATATGACTATTGATGGTCAAAAATCTTATTTCTTCAGTGTTACTGTCGAGGGGATGTTGGCGTATACCGTCGTAAACAATGTACTCGTTGGTTGTGGCGATATCGTTTGTGACCCTAAAGATGCTGCTCGTTTTATGGGAGAACTGGTTCACTTTTCTCGTCGTAATGGATGGAAAATCTTGTTTATGGACATTACAGAAACGATGCGCCCTGCTTATGAATCGTATGGTTTTTCGATGATTAAGATTGGTGAAGATGCCTGTTTACGTTTAGAAGACTTTAACCTTAAAGGAAAGAAAACAGCAAAGGTTCGTGCCAATATCAATCACGCGCGCCGCATAGGCATTACTGTTGAAGAATACAAGCCAAACGCAAAACGAGATATAAAAATTGAAAATGAACTTCAAGAAATCTCAGATGAATGGTTTGGCTCCAAAGGCCCCGAGCTTGGCTTTATGTTAGGAGGATTGGCTTTAGAAAATCCTCTCGGTCGCCGTTATTTTTACAGTCGTGATGAAGCGGGAAAAATGTTGGCTTTTGTAATTTTTGTTCCTTATGCTGAAGGCGAGGAAAGAGGTTATATGGCTGATGTTACGCGCCGCCGAGCGCAAGTACCTAATGGTTCTATGGAAGTGTGTCTTCTCCAAGCCTTTGAAACAATGCGCGAGGAGGGAGTAACTTGGGGAAATCTCGGTCTCTGCCCTTTGGCAAATATTCAAGATGACGAGGACAGTAGCAAAGTTACAACGCAGCTCTTCCAGTTTATTTATGAAAATATGAATGGTGTCTATGGCTTCAAAGGGCTTTATCAAGCCAAGAAAAAATGGAATCCAAGTGATTGGCAAGCGCGTTATATCGCTTATGCGCCCAAACCTTTCAGTTTCAGCTATGCATACGCTATGTTGAAGGCTCAAAATCCTAAAGGGATAAACAAACTAATCCTTGAGAAACTCCGGACAAAGATTGAAAAATAAAAGCACCGCAGCTTTTGCGGTGCTTTTTCTTAATAAAAAACCTCTCAACGAGAGGACGAAATATAACAATTATTTACGGACGACAAGGGTATCACATGGCGCATTTTTAATGATATAGTCAGCAACAGAACCGATAAAGATACGTTCAATGTAGCTCAAACCAGTTGCACCAAGAACGATAAGATCAATGTTTTCTTCTTTTGGAAGTGTTTGTCCCAACATAACTTTTGGTGAGCCGAATTCGACACGAGTAGTTACTGTTTTTACACCAGCGTTTTTCGCTTCAGTTGCAAAGTCATTAATGAGGTTTTCAGCACCTTTATGTGTATCATCAGCTACGACAGAATCATAAGCAGAGATAGACTGAAATGCACGCAAGTCAATGACGTTAGCGATGACTAATTCGGCATCGTTACGAAGAGCAGTGGCAACAGCTTTATCAAAGGCTTTTGTTGATTCTACAGAACCGTCAAGACCAACGAGGATTTTTTTGTAATTATCGAGCATAGTGGGACTCCTTTTCTTTTTTTTACTATACTCTAATTTTACTCTAATTTGAAGCATTTGTAAAAGAAAAACTATTTTTGGAGTCTAGTTTTAGCGCAGGAGGCGCTTAATCAAACACGAGGTGTCAAGGCAAATGCATATACCAGTGTACTTTGCGATATTTTCACAGTCTTCTTACTGCAAAATCATGTTTTTGACGAATCAAGTGGCGGGGCAAAGTTGCTGTATGTTGAGAAGCGCAACTATGTGCTGTCCTCATTGCATCTAATTTGGTATAATTATAAAGATCTATTTTTAAACGGCCAAGTAAAGCAAAGCCTTATAAAAATAAATAGAAGTTGAAAGGTAAAAAAATGACTCGATATGCTGTGGTGGACTTAGAAGCCACCGATGCGCACAGCTCGCAGAATAAAATTATCCAAATAGGTATTGTGCTAGTCGAGGGTGGAGAAGTGGTAGACACTTATACGACAGATGTCAACCCACATGAGTCGCTTTTGCCGAGAATTGCTAACCTTACAGGCTTGTCTGACCGTCGCTTGTCAAAAGCACCAGACTTTTCAGAAGTTGCAGAAGAAGTGCGCCAAAAATTGGAAGGTACCATCTTTGTAGCTCACAATGCACGTTTTGATTACTCTTTATTAATGAAAAGTCTTTTTCCTTTAGGCTTGGATTTGGAGTTACCGCGCGTAGATACCGTTGAGCTGGCACGAGTTCTTTTTCCTAGCTTTGAAAAGTATGGAATGGAAGCTCTTAGTGAGCGACTAGACTTACGTCACGATCAGCCTCACGCTGCTTTATCAGATGCTTTAGCTACAGCAGAGTTACTGCTTAAGATGCAAGATAAGATTCGAGAGCTTCCGCGTGCTGTTTTAGAGGAGATTATTCGCCATTCGGACAGCTTACTCTATGAGACGAAAGAATTCTTAAAAGAGCAACTGCCCTATACATCACTCAACGTTGAGCATCTTTATGTGGTTCATAATATTGCTATCCGTAGAGAAAAAGTTAAAGAAAACAGACAGCCCCTTGCCAATTCTTTTGCTAAAAATATCTCTCGTTTGGGTCTTAAAGTCCGGAAAAATCAAGAAAAGATTGCCGAAAAAATAAAAGAAGAACTTACACAAAGTCGCCCTTCTTTCATTGAAGCCCCCACTGGCATCGGGAAGACATATGCTTATCTTTTACCTTTGCTTGCAGAAGGACGGGAAATTGTTGTATCAACGCCGACTAAAGTTCTACAAAATCAGATGATTCATGGTGTAGCACCTATTCTTAAAGAAAAATTTGGTGTGAATTTCTCTAAGCTTTTAGGAACGAAGAATTATATTTCTTTAGAAAAATTTTCACGGCTTTTGCTGGCAAATACTGAAGGAAAAAACTTCGAAATTTTTAAGATGAAAATCTTGGTTTGGTTGACGGAGACGCTTACAGGGGAGCTAGACGAGCTCTCCAAAGTGATGACCAATGAGGAGTACTTTGCTCAGATTGCGCATGATGGCTATGTTAACAATAAACAACTGCATTATGAACAGGACTTCTGGCTGAAAGCACAACGCCGAGCTGAAATTTCGCAAGTCAAAGTCGTCAATCATGCTTACCTAATTGAACGTCTTGCAGATTATCCTGAGACTTTCTTACAGGAACGTATTTTGGTTGTGGATGAAGCACAGCAACTCTTCACAACACTGGAAAGAGCCAATCAGAAAACAGTTAAAATCTCGGAGCAATTGGAAACCGTCGATATAGAAAATTCGCATTTAAATAAACGCCTTGTGGAAAGTTTGACATTTCAGCTCAAAAATAAAAAGTTGGACAGTGAGAAAATCGCTCTTGATGCGAGAGAGCTTGGTTTAAAAGAACTGGCTGAAATTTTTGAACATCCAGAGCAGAACTTTATTTGGCGCGAGGGAGATATGGTTCACGCTTCAAGTACGGATTTTTATAATTTTGAAAAACTGGTACCTTCAGGAACTAAAGTATATATGCTGGGAGCAACCTTATCTCTGACAGAAGACAAACCTATTTTCCCAGAACTTTTGGGCTTTAAGGACTATCGTTTCTTCAAATTTGACAGCCATCCCGCCGATAACCAAGAAATATTTATCGTGTCTGATGGGCCGCATATCAAAAATACAGGTGTTATGGCTTACGCGCATTATGTTGCGGATAGAGTTTCCGAGGTTGCTGAGCTGGGTGCTCAAGTTGTCGTTCTCTTTACAGCAAAAGTGTCTTTAACTTTTGTAGCAGAACAACTGTCCGCTGAAGGTTGGGATGTATTGGCTCAAGATATTAATGGGACTGCTGCACAAATCAAGAAAAAATTTGATAAAGGAGAAGGGCAGATTCTTCTGGGCTTATCTTCCTTCTGGGAGGGTGTGGATTTTGAGAAGCAAGATCATCTTGTTTTGATGATTCCCCGTCTGCCCTTTGCTACGCCAGATGATATTTTAACGAAAAAGTATGCAAAACGTTTTAATAATCCTTTTTACGATTTTAATGTCCCTATGGCAACTTTGAAGTTGCAGCAAGCTCTTGGACGTGTCAATCGGCGCCATAATCAGTATTCCAAAGTTGTGATTCTTGACAATCGATTAGCAGGAAAATCTTATGCGAAAAGAATGCGTAAAAATCTTGCGCAAACTGCGCCGCTTAAAACACTTGAAAATAGTGAATTAGTGGAAAAAATTCTTGAATTCCTGATGTGAAGTGATACTCGATACAGATAAGTCCAAGAAGAAGTTAAGAAAAGACACCGAAATTCTTCAGTGACAAGACTACGGAAAATTATGGATTTAACTTTTTCCGGCAGAAGACCTTTGTAGAGAAGCAATTTCGCTGCTTTTTTGCTATAATTAAATAGATTATCTAAAGGACAGAAAGGTAGGCTATGAGAAGAAGACGAATGACTCTGCATACACAGATTATTATCGGTATTTTAACGGTAATTCTGGCAGGTTTTATTGCGATAAGCCTCTTTATCTGGAGAGCAATCAGCCCTTATAATACAGCAAGAAGCGCTGCAATTGCTATAGCAAAGGATAAAACTGAGCTGAAAACTCCAACAGCTTTTGACATTGCAACTACAGATAGCACAGATTATTCTTTACTTGGCAAAACTGAAAAAGGCAAAGAGATAGGTGTTTTAATCCCTGAAAAAGGGGGAAATTTAACAGTTATTGACATGGCAACAGGTGTTAAGCCCGAAACGCTTCAGACGGATAATACGACATCGATTGTCTTGGCCCTTTATAAAAATCAGCCAGTATGGCAGGTAAATAGTCGTGAAGGTTTTAAACTTTATGATTTCAAGACGGGTAAGGAGCTGTTGTAATTTATGAAAAAACTATCTGATTTTGTTTCAAATATTGAAGAGTCTGTGACCCTAGCTGCTGCGAAGCGTGCTAAAGATCTCGCAAGCCAAGGAAAAAATATTATTGATTTAACTTTAGGGCAGCCAGATTTTTCCACCCCAGAATTAATCGGTGAAGCAGCTATTGATTCTATTCATTCAGGCAAGGCAAGTTTCTATACACAAGCTTCTGGCTTACCTGAGTTGAAAAGTGCTGTGCGTAATTATTGGGATAAATATTATGGTTACGCCATTGAAGATAAGGAAATTTTAGTTACCACGGGTGCTAAATTTGCGCTTTATGCCTTCTTCCAAAGTGTTTTAGATAAAGGAGATGAAGTCATCATCCCAGCCCCGTATTGGGTGAGCTATGTGGATCAAGTCAAAATGTCAGGAGGTCAACCTGTTGTCGTTTCGACTTTGCAAGAAAATGACTTTAAAATCACAGTTGAACAACTTGAGGCAGTAAAAACCGAAAAGACGAAGGTGCTTTTATTAAATAGTCCATCCAATCCAACAGGAATGATTTATTCAAAAGAAGAATTACTGGCCTTGGGAAATTGGGCTGTGGCTAATGATTTGTTAATTTTAGCAGACGATATTTATCACCGACTGGTTTATAATAAAAGCGAGTTTACAGCTATTTCATCCTTATCAGAGAAGATTCGTCAACGCACGATTGTCATTAATGGTGTATCGAAAACCTTTGCGATGACCGGTTGGCGTATTGGACTTGCAGTTGGTGATAGCGAAATTATTGCAGCAATGACGAAGATTGCAGGTCAAACGACCTCAAACCCAAGTACAGTTGCTCAATATGCAGCCATCGAAGCCTTTAATTCTGATGAAGCGGCAGTCGAAAAAATGCGTACAGCATTTGAATCAAGGCTAAACTTGATACATCCTATGATCAATCAAATTCCTGGCTTTGAGGCTATTAAGCCTAATGGTGCATTCTATCTCTTTCCTAAAGTTGAGAAAGCAATGGCACTGAAAGGGTATGACAATGTTACGGATTTTGCGACAGCAATTCTTGAAGAAACTGGAGTGGCTCTGGTGACGGGGGAAGGATTTGGGTCACCCGTACATGTGAGGTTGAGTTATGCCACTGACCTTGAGAGTTTGACAGAAGCAGTAAAACGTCTTCGGATTTGGATGGAAGAGTCGCATGATAGATAAAAAAGAAGCAAAATCAGCTTATAAGCTCCAAGAAAAGCTTGGTGCTGTTGTAGCTTATAAAAATATTTCAAAAAACAAGTTTTATCTTGATATAGCACCAGATTTACCTGGTTTGAAAAATCGCTTTGAATTTTCACGAAAAACAGGTATTGGTGTTCCCCTAGCCATTGACAAAGATTGGAAGTCTGATGACTTTGAGCTCCTGGTGTTGGAAGAGCTTAAAAAAGATGAATTACAGACACCAAAAGCTTTTAAAGAAGATTTGAAAACTTTGAAAGAAATCTGGTTAGAGAAATTTATAGACAAAGATTTATATTAATAAAAGAGAAGGAATTATTTATGAAAGACTTAGTATCAATCATCGATGTGAAAGACCACGTCGGAGAAGAAATCAAAATTGGCGCTTGGGTTGCAGACAAATCAGGAAAAGGAAAATTGCAATTTCTCCAACTCCGTGATGGTACAGCTTATTTCCAAGCTGTCGTTTTCAAACCAAACATGATTGAAAAATTTGGTGAAGAAGCAGGACTAGAAAAATTCACTGAAATCAAACACTTGGCTCAAGAAACATCAGTAATCGTAACAGGGATTGTAAAAGAAGATTCACGTTCAAAATTTGGCTACGAGCTTGATGTCACAGACCTTGAAGTCGTTGGTGGATCTGTGGATTATCCTATCACACCAAAAGAGCATGGTACAGATTTCTTGATGGATAACCGTCACTTGTGGCTACGTAGCCGCAAGCAACATGCTATCATGCTTGTACGTAACGAAATTATTCGTGCAACATATGAGTTTTACAATGCCAATGGCTTTGTTAAAATTGATAGTCCAATCTTGACAGGTTCAGCTCCTGAAGGAACAACAGAACTCTTTGAGACAGATTACTTTGGACAGCCTGCTTACTTGTCACAAACTGGTCAGCTCTATGCAGAAGCGGGTGCGATGGCATTTGGCAAAGTCTTTACCTTTGGTCCAACTTTCCGTGCTGAAAAATCAAAAACGCGTCGTCATTTGACAGAATTCTGGATGATTGAGCCAGAAATGGCCTTCACAACTCATGAAGAATCTTTGGATATTCAAGAAGCTTATGTCAAACATTTGATCAAATCAGTCTTGGAAAATCAACGTTATGCTTTAGAAAGTTTGGAACGTGACATTGATTTATTGGAAAAATATGTCAATGAACCATTCAAACGTGTCACTTACGATGATGCGATTGAACTTCTTCAAAAAGAAGAAGCAAATAATGATTATGATCATATCGAGTGGGGTGATGACTTTGGTTCACCACATGAAACATTTGTTTCTAACTACTATGGTGTGCCAACATTTATCATCAACTACCCTAAAGCGATTAAAGCTTTCTACATGAAACCACATCCAACACGTGAAGATGTTGTGATTTGTGCCGATCTTATCGCGCCAGAAGGATATGGTGAAATCATTGGTGGTTCAGAACGTGCGACAGATTATGATTACTTGGTTGAAAAAGTAAAAGAATTCGGGCTTTCAGAAGAAGAGTACAGCTGGTACCTTGACTTACGTAAATTCGGTTCTGTGCCACATTCTGGTTTTGGACTTGGCTTGGAACGTGCGGTAACCTTTATTACAGGTAACCAACATATCCGTGAAGCTATTCCATTCCCACGTATGCTTGGACGTATTCGCCCTTAAAGCTTAAATAAAAGTTCTCAAGTTACTTGAGGGCTTTTTTGTATAAAACCAAGGGGTGAAACATCCTTTTTCAGTGGAGTTTTTGATATAATAAGAGGGAGAATTAAAGGAGGAACCTTATCTATGGAACTTAAGGATTATCAAAAGGAAATAATAAAATTTGATGTCAATGGTCCTCTAGCGGATATTGAGCGGGTAAATTTTGCTTTTTTAGATAAGGTACTCGGTTTAGCAGGGGAATCAGGAGAAGTTGCGGATAAGATAAAAAAAATCATCCGTGATCAGGATGGCATTATTAAAGATGATGATAAAAATGCTTTGGGAAAAGAATTAGGTGATGTCTTATGGCATGTAGCAACCTGTGCGCGCTATCTGGGGCTTGATTTGGAACAAGTCGCTCAAGCCAACTTAAATAAACTGGAAAGTCGTCAGCTGAGAGGCAAAATAGCGGGCAGCGGGGATGAGCGATGAGAGTACTTATTCACGCAGGACGGCCAGCAAGCTTACCTGAAGAAAGCTATGATTATTATGTCGGTATTGATCGTGGAGCTGTATTTTTACTTGAAGACCATCAAAATATAGACTTAGCGGTTGGTGATTTTGACTCTGTAAGTATGGAAGAATTCGACAAAATATCAGAAGCTGCTCATGAACTTGTTAAACTTCCAGCAGAGAAGGACCAGACGGATTTAGAAGCTGGTTTAGATCAGGTGCTTTCGCGTTTTCCAGATGCAGAAATCATGATTATTGGTGCCCTTGGTGGAAGGCTTGACCATCATTTGACCAATGTGTACCTGCCTCTGAATTTTGACTATCCTGAAAGGATTTCTTTGAAGGATAAGCAAAATTTTGTAAAATATCTGACTCAAGGGCAGCATACCATTCGCAAGATTGAAGGCTATCCATATTTGGGCATTGTTCAGGTCGGCACAAAAAGAAGTTTAGAGATTAAAAACGCAAAATATCCACTTAAAGCTGAGGATAACTTTGCGGACATCTACGCAAGTAATGCTTTTATCAGTGAGACGATGGAGTTAAAAATTGCTCAAGGCAAGCTTATCGTCATTTATTCAAAAGACAGTTAGAGAGACTATATGATTATTGGAATAATTGGTGCAACATCAAATATCGCAGGTAAGGCCTATCTGCCCGTTTATGCAAAAATGCAAGCCGAGCATCGTTTTATTTTGCATTCGCGAACTTGGGAAAAAGCTGAAGAGATTCGAAAAAAATACAAGTTTGAATATGCGACAACGGATTTAGGAGCGTTGGAAACTTGTGATATGGTCGTCATCCATGCAGCCACGGCTCAACATTTTGAGCTTGCAAAACGCTATTTGAGTGCAGGCACACATGTCATGATGGATAAGCCAATTTCCGAAAACTTTGATGAGGTCCAAGAACTTCATCGCTTGGCTGAGGAGAATAATGTCCTCTTTGTTATCGGTTTTAACCGCCGTTTTGCCCCAATGACAGACAAACTTAAAGAGGTCAATCAAAAAAACTTTATCAAGATAAGTAAAAATTTAGCAAATAATGCCGACGAAGTACAATTTAGTTTGTATGATATTTTTATCCATCCTTTGGATACGTTGATTTACTTGCTTGATGACGAGATTGAACGTTACAGTTATCAATTAGCGATGACGCCGGACAAAAAACTTTCACGTGTGATAGTCACACTGAGAACGCAATCTTGTATGGGCATCGCCAGCATGAACTTGACTTCAGGCGCTTTTTCTGAGGAATTTACGGTCGAAGCAAGCAGTGGAACCTATCGTCTATCAGAACTTACGGAGTTAGAAATCCTTACTGGATTAGACAAGCAAACAATCGGAATTAATGGTTGGCAAAGTGCCACATATAATCGTGGTTTTGAAAGTTTGGTTTTTGACATGGTTGAAGCAGTAACTCATTTTGATGGTCATAATAGAGATAAACTTATGAAACAGATGAAACAAACAAATGTTCTAGATTCGCATGAGATCATCCATGAAATTTTGGACAAAATGTAACTTATAAAGGAGTAAGTAAATGAAAGATATGCTAATTTTAACTACAAATGATGCACCTGGCTATCGTGTTGTTGAGGTCTACGGTGAGGTTTTTGGTTTAACAACTCGTTCACGTAACGTCTTCTCAAGTACTGGACAACAATTAAAAACGATTGTCGGAGGAGAAATTGCCGGCTATACGAAACTCCAGCATGAAACGCGTGAGAGTGCTATTGAACGTCTTGCAGAAGAAGCACGAGATAAAGGTGCTAATGCAATTCTCGCTATGCGTTTTGACTCTTCGACATTTGGTAATGTGGACTCAGTTGCTGCTTACGGTACAGCTGTTAAACTGGAAAAACTATAAAAAGCAAACTTGAGTTTGCTTTTTATAATTAAACTGAAAAAAGGGATGTTTTATCCCTTTTCTTTAGCTAGAAGTTCTTTTTCAAAAGTTTCTTTGATTGCTCTTTCTTTAATTAATTTTAATTTTTGTGAACGGTTGAGTTTATGCTTAAACCACCATTCGCATTTTAAGGCGTGTTTCTTATCTGAAAATTCAACGGAAGTCAGAAGTTGAAGGGGACGACGTGCTTTAGTATATTTAGCACCTTTACCAGAGTTATGGGTTTCCAGTCGTTTCGTAACATCGTCTGTATAGCCACAATAAAGCGTATCGTCAGCACAACGCAAAACATAGACAAAATAAGATTTCATGATAAGGCTATTGTACCTTAAAATGTAGTATAATTGAAGTATCTTTATCGAAAATAAGAAATTCAGTCTCAGTAAATATGGGATAGAAGTGAGAAGGGAAGAGTATGCCCCAAGATAAAATTGTTATACATGGTGCTCGAGAGCACAATTTAAAAAATATAGATGTTACCATTCCACGTGATAAGTTGGTCGTTGTTACAGGTGTTTCGGGTTCAGGGAAATCTTCTCTGGCTTTTGAGACTTTATATGCTGAAGGACAACGACGTTATGTCGAATCATTATCTGCTTATGCCCGTCAGTTTTTAGGTAATATGGATAAACCAGATGTGGACAGTATTGACGGATTGTCGCCAGCTATCTCTATTGACCAGAAAACAACTAGCAAAAATCCACGCTCTACTGTTGGAACAGTAACGGAGATTAACGATTACCTCCGTTTACTTTTTGCGCGTGTCGGAAAACCTTTCTGTATCAATGGACACGGAGAAATTTCAGCACAATCGGTTGAAGAAATTGTGGACCAAATCCTCGAATTGCCTGAAAAAACACGCCTACAGATTTTGGCACCAATTGTGCGTGGTAAAAAAGGACAGCACGTTAAAGTTTTTGAGCGTGTGCAAAAAGAGGGCTATGTGCGTGTCCGCGCTGATGGTGAAGTTTACGATGTGACAGAAGCACCAGAGCTTGATAAAAATAAAAAGCACAATATCGAAGTCGTTATTGACCGTATCGTTGTAAAAGAAGGTATTCGTTCACGTTTGTTTGACTCTGTTGAAGCAGCACTTCGTATTGCTGAAGGCTATGTTATTGTGGACAAGATGGATGGGGAGGAACTCCTTTTCAGTGAGTTTTATGCCTGTCCTGTCTGTGGTTTTACAGTTCCCGAGTTAGAACCACGTCTCTTTTCATTTAATGCGCCTTTTGGCTCTTGTCCAGACTGTGATGGTCTAGGGATGAAAAATGAAGTCGATCCTGACTTGGTTATTCCTGACGACAGTAAGACCTTACGTGAAGGTGCTGTTGCTGCCTGGAATCCTATCTCTTCAAATTACTATCCAACCATGTTGGAATGTGCTAGCCGTGATTTTGGAATTGATATGGATACACCGTGGGCTGACTTGCCGGAAGAACACAAAGATATTATTCTTAATGGTTCTGGTGAGCGTAAATTTCATTTTTACTATGTCGGTGATTTTGGAAATGTGTCTGATAAAGACATGGTTTTCCCTGGTATAATCAATAATATCAACCGTCGATTCCGCGAAACCTCAAGTGATTACACACGTGAATACCTTCGTGGTTACATGACGGAGTTAACATGTACGACTTGTCATGGCTATCGTTTGAACGATCAAGCCCTTTCGGTTAAGGTTGATGGGAAACATATCGGAGAACTTTCTAACTTAGCTATCGGTGACGAGTTAGAGTTTTTAGCTACTCTTACTTTATCTACAAACGATGAAATGATTGCGCAACCTATTGTAAAGGAAATCAAAGATCGCTTATCTTTCTTAAAAAATGTGGGTCTAGATTATCTGACACTTTCACGGGCTTCAGGTACTTTATCAGGCGGAGAATCGCAACGTATTCGTTTAGCAACCCAGATTGGTTCTAACCTTTCAGGTGTCCTTTATATCCTTGATGAGCCATCAATTGGTCTACATCAAAGAGACAATGACCGCTTGATTGAATCCCTCCAAAAAATGCGTGATTTAGGAAATACACTTATCGTGGTTGAGCACGATGAAGATACGATGAAAGCAGCAGATTGGCTGATTGATGTCGGACCAGGCGCTGGAGATTTAGGTGGTGAAATCATTGCTGCTGGTACGCCGAAACAAGTAGCGAAAAATAAAAAATCTTTGACAGGACAATATTTATCAGGAAAACGTTCCATCCCTGTACCTGCCAAACGCCGTAAAATCGATAAAAAACGTATGGTGAAGGTCACTGGGGCTTCAGAAAACAATTTACAAAATATCGACGCCCAATTTCCTTTAGGGATTATGACAGCTGTAACTGGTGTTTCAGGGTCGGGTAAATCAACCTTGGTTAATTCGATTCTGAAGAAAACCTTGGCGCAAAAACTCAATCATAATTCAGAAAAACCAGGTAAACATAAAAAAGTTACCGGTTATGAAGAAATTGAACGTTTGATTGATATTGACCAATCGCCGATTGGACGTACACCACGGTCAAATCCAGCAACCTATACCTCTGTATTTGATGATATCCGTGGACTCTTTGCTGAAACCAATGAAGCCAAAATACGTGGCTACAAAAAAGGACGTTTTTCATTTAACGTGAAAGGCGGACGTTGTGAAGCTTGTTCGGGTGACGGGATTATCAAGATTGAAATGCATTTTCTTCCAGATGTGTATGTCCCATGTGAAATCTGTCATGGCAAACGCTATAACTCAGAGACTTTGGAAGTACATTACAAAGGAAAAAATATTTCGGAAATTCTTGATATGCGCGTGTCGGATGCTTTAGAATTCTTCCGTCATATTCCCAAAATCGAGAGAAAATTGCAAACTATCGTTGATGTCGGCTTAGGCTATGTTACTTTGGGACAACCAGCTACAACCTTATCTGGTGGTGAAGCCCAAAGGATGAAGCTTGCTTCCGAATTGCAAAAACGCAGTACAGGCAAGAGCTTTTATATCTTGGATGAGCCCACAACAGGCTTGCACAGCGAAGATATCGCCACATTAATTAAAGTTTTGGATCGCCTTGTGGATCAAGGCAATACCATCGTGGTTATTGAACATAATCTTGATGTGATCAAGACCGCTGACTATATTATTGATCTCGGACCAGAAGGCGGTGCTGGCGGCGGAACAATCCTAGCTACAGGCACACCAGAAGAAGTTGCTGAGGTTGAGCAATCTTACACCGGACAATATTTAAAACAAAAATTATAATTGTCTGATTAAAAAAGAGTAAAGTCTGATCTTTGCTCTTTTTTGTATGGAAAAAACACATTTAGAAGAAAGCGCTTTACTATAAATGTTAAAAATACTATAATGTAGGCATGTTGCTTTTATCAAGAAGCAAGAATTAGAGGAGAAAACAGATCATGGATGAAAAGTACTATAAGCTGCTAAAAGAACAGTTTGTATCCAAAGAAGCAGTCTTAACCGAAATCATAAACCTCAGCGCAATTTGTGAACTTCCTAAAGGTACAGAACATTTTGTGAGTGACATACATGGGGAATACGATGCTTTTAATCATGTCTTGCGTAATGGCTCAGGTTCGATTAAAGAAAAGCTCCGCGAATGCTTTCCTGACTTAGATCCTACCGAGATTTCAGAGCTTGCAACTTTAATTTATTACCCAGAAGAAAAGCTGGTTTCCAAAGAAAGTCAGCTTTCGCAAGATGCATTTGCATATTATTGCCGTGAGAACCTGATTTCCTTATTGAAACTCGCTCGATTTGCAGGGAAAAAATATACACGGTCGAAAGTACGTAAAGCTTTTCCAGAAAAATTCCGCTATATTCTGGAGGAATTAAAACATGAGGTTGAGTCGAGTTCAGAAAAACGTGCTTATTTTGACTCCATTATTGAAAAACTTCAACATCTGGGTGAACTTCCGAACTTAATTATTGCACTTGCGGATAGTGTGAGACGTTTGACCGTTGACCATTTACATGTGGTGGGCGATATTTATGATCGTGGCCCTTTTCCGGATAAAATTATCGATCGCCTGATCAGTATGCCTTCGGTTGATGTTCAATGGGGCAACCATGATATTATCTGGATGGCAGCCATCGCAGGTTCACCGCTTGCGATGATGAATGTTATTCGGATTAGCTCGCGTTATGGGAACTTGGATATTCTTGAAGATTCATATGGGATTAACTTACGTCCGCTGATTGAATACGCGGAGCGGTATTATGAGCCCAGTCCAGCCTTTGCCCCTCGTTTGACGGAAGGAGAATATCTGTCACAGGAGGAGTGTGACTTGCTCAATAAACTCCAACAAGCTACGGCAATCTTACAGTTCAAGTTAGAAAGTCAATTAATTGCACGACGCCCAGATTTTCATCTGGAAGAGCGGGATATCTTGCGTTTTATTAATTATGATGAAGAATGTATCACGCTCAAAGGCAAACAGTACGATTTACAGGAATTTCAGGCACCCACGGTTGATCCAGTTCAACCAGAGCAGTTAACAGACGAGGAAGAAATCTTACTGAAAAAACTGCTGAAAAATTTTCAGGCTTCCCAAAAACTCAAAAAACATATTGATTTTCTTTTAGAAAAAGGTTCAATGTATCTTTCCTACAATGGCAATTTATTGATTCATGGTTGCCTGCCACTTCATGAAAACGGGGACTTCAAGTGTTTCAGACTTGAAGGAGAAGCTTATTCTGGGCGCGAATTGCTCGATCTTTTTGAAGATCATGTGAGAAAGAGTTTGGCGCATCCTGATGTGAAAGAAGATTTATCTACAGACTTACTCTGGTATCTGTGGGTGGGAGAATCTTCTTCACTTTTTGGTAAAGAAGCGATGACCACTTTTGAGCGTTATTATATTGCGGATAAAGCAACACATGTGGAAAAGAAAAATCCTTACTATCGTCTAAGAGAAGAGCCAGAGACGATTAGTCGTATCTTGAAAAATTTTGGGATGGATGAAAAAGGGCATGTCATCAATGGACATACACCGATTAAAGAAAAGAAAGGTGAAGAACCAATCAAAGCTGGTGGTAAACTGATTGTAATTGATGGCGGTTTTTCTAAGCCTTACCAAAAAGAAACTGGAATTGCGGGATACACTTTGCTTTATAACAGCTATGGTATGCAGTTGGCAGCTCACGAGCCTTTTAAAACGATAAAAGCAGCTGTCGAAGACGGCAGCGATATTGTAAGTGTCAAGCGATTGGTTGATCGAGTAGAGGAAAGAACCTGTGTTAAAGATACCAATATCGGTCAGGAGCTTTTGAAGACAATTGATGATTTAGAGTATCTTTTTGAAAATTATGAAAAATATTGACTTGCAATGCTCGAAAATACAAATTTTGAAGTTAAAGGAGTGACAATTGAAAACCTTAAGTGAAGCAGAGTCGTATTGTTGGAATCATATTCAAGATAATTTAAATCGGATTCCTAATCTATCTATCTCGATATTGGCAACAGAATCACATGTCAGTGTTTCCACAGTTAATAGAACCTTAAAAAAAATGGGCTACGATGGTTATTCTGACTTTAAACAAACTATTCGTAATACCAAAAACGAGCGTCGCAAAAATGGCTTTTCAAAAGAGGTTAATCAGGCGATCCGTAAAAATGAAATAGAAATTACACGGACGATTAATCAACTTTCAGCGGATGATATTGAAGCTGCTATTAAGTTGATTGATCATCATAGCAAAATTATGATTTTTTGTGCCGGGCTGAGTGCTAATGTTGCACGGGAAATGATGGATAAGCTGCAACTTTTTGGAAAACTTTGTGTTATTCACGATGATTTTGATTATATGCAGTATTTTGCAAGTAAAGCCAACCGTGATTATCTCATCGTTGCCTTTTCTTTGAGTGGCGAAACACCTGAGATTGTACAAGCACTTCATAAAGCGAAGAATCGGGGAGCAAAGATTATTGCCCTTGTGGGAGCAATGCCGAGTGCCATTGGAAGTCAAGCTGATGTTTACATCCATGCTTACAAATCAACTCAAAAAACGATTAATTTTGGTTTAGACGTGGGGAGTCGCCTATGTTTACAAGTTGTGAATCGTATCTTGTTGGATGCTTTTGCCCTTTACAAAAATTTAGCACCTATTCGTGAAGATTAAATAAGACAAGCAGAGAAGATAAAATCTCTGCTTTTTTTGGGAAAATTTTCCACTTATATAAGGGACTTTTTGGAAAATTTTCCCCTTATTTCTGATTTATACTAAGAAAAAAGATAAATGGAGGTAAGGCATGACTTACTATATTAAAGCAGATAAATTTTTTTATCCTTATCAAACGCTCAGTGGTGGCTATTTAGAAATTAAAGCGGGTAAATTTGGCAAACACATGCAAGAAGTTCCTGAAGATGCTGAGGTCAAAGATTATACAGGATACTGGATTGCGCCAGGATTGGTGGATACACATATACATGGTTTCGATGGCGCAGATGTGATGGACGGAGAGTCAGAGTTGCTTGATAAGATAAGTCAGGGTTTACTTAGAGGGGGTGTAACTTCTTGGATAGCTACACCATTAACAGGGGAACATGAGCGCCTCAGAGAAGTCTGCGAAGTAGTTGGAAATTATAAACCAGCAGTTACAGGGGCCAAAATACAAGGTCTTTTCTTTGAAGGACCATACTTTACTACTCAACATAAAGGTGCGCAAAATCCCGCTTATATGACAGATCCAAATGTGGAAGAATTTGAAAATTGGAACCAAGCAGCGCATGGTATGATTCGAAAAATAGCCGTTGCACCTGAAAGAGAAGGAAGTATCGAATTTATCCGAGCTTTAACAAATCGAGGAATCACGGTTGCTTTGGGACACTCTAACGCTACTTTAGCTCAAGCAACAGCAGCAGTAGAAGCAGGTGCTACTGTCTTTGTCCATACATTTAATGGCATGAGTCCCTTTAACCATCGGGAACCCGGAATGGTTGGTGCGGCACTGAGCCTTCCGAATACATATGCCGAGCTTATCTGTGACGGACATCATGTTCATCCGACAGCGGCTAAAATATTAATTCAAAGTAAGGGTGCAGCGCACACGGTCCTGATTACCGATGCGATGCGTGCTGCAGGAATGCCCGATGGAGATTACATGTTGGGAGAATTTCCTGTACGTGTTGAAGGAGGCGCTGCTCATCTTAAAGAAGGAAATAGTTTGGCTGGCTCTATCCTCATGTTAAAGGATGCGGTTAAAAACGTAGTAGATTGGGGAATTGCAACAGCGGAGGAAGCTCTTATAATGGCGACCTTAACTGCTGCCAAGTCTGTTAATATTGATGACCGCTGTGGTCAAATTAAAGAAAACTATAATGCTGACTTTATCGTTTTAAAGTCCAATATGGAACTTTCAGAAGTCTACGTCAATGGTGAACAGGTCATGTCGTCTTAAAACGCGAAAGTATATAAAGACAAAACATAGTTGTAAGCGGTTAATTCAGGAAAATTTACCAAAAATATAGGACTTATTTGGAAAAATTTCCTATAATTCATAGCTTATAATAAAACTAAATTGAGAAGACAAGGAGAAATGATGAAAGCTTTAATTTCTGGGCATGCGCATTTTGCAGAAGGTATGAAGAGCGCGGTTGAATTAATTACCGGACCACAGGCAGACTTAATCACACTTACTTTTGATGAAGCAACAAACCTTGAAGAGTATCAAGAGGCTTTAAATAATTTTTGTAAAAATGGTGAAGAAGTAGCCATTTTTACGGATCTACTTGGAGGGACACCTTTTAATAAAGCAATGATAGCTAAAGGAGATAGTGAGAACGTGCATATTTTTACGGGTACGAATCTTCCGATGCTGATTGAGTTTGTTTCTCAAGGAATGATGGGAACAGAGGGTGATTTGATACTTGATTTGTCTGTTTCTACAGCTAAAGATGGTGTCACTCTTGACTTAGCGCTCGGCAAAAAAATGCTAGAAGTTGAAGAAAGCGATGGCATTTAAATGACGGCACAATTTATTATCAACAGTTCACTTGTCTTTATTGGTTTTATTCTTCTAGGCGGTGCTTTTTATAGCATTGTTAGTGGTCTGCAGTTTAGCAAGCGTAAGAAAGTTATCGCCGAGTTGCATCAGAATCTTGCCGTAGGAAGTGAGGTCATGTTTAGTGGCGGCTTGACAGGAGTTATTACTGATTTAGACGAAGAGTTCTGTCGCATAAAGCTTGCGGATAAGTTGGTGATTAGAGTTTCACGTTATGCCATCACGCAGATATTGTAAAACATTCATTTTCCTAGTTTCTAGGGTATTAAATAAAATTTGAATACGAACAAACAGGTTCCTATTCTCTATTAAGAAAGGTCATTATTATGCCAAATATTTTACTTACTCGTATTGATAATCGCTTGATTCACGGTCAAGTTGCCACACAGTGGAACAGCTTTGTCGGCTCCAACCTTTTGCTTGTTGCAAATGATGATGTGGCAAGCAATCCACAGCGTCAAGCACTGATGGATATGGCTGCACCGACTGGAGTTGCGACACGCTACTTTAGTCTCCAAAAAACGATTGACATTATTAGTAAAGCTGCTGATCGCCAATTGATTTTCATTATCTGTGAAAATCCTCAAGATGTGTTACGTCTTGTTGAAGGTGGTGTACCCATTAAAAAAGTGAATATCGGTAATATGCACATGTCAGAAGGAAAACGTCAAGTTGCAACTGTTATTGCCGTGGATGACGATGATGTGGCAGCATTTAAGAAACTGAAAGAACTTGGTGTTGAGCTTGAGATACAGCGCGTGCCAACGACAGCAATAGAGCCATTGGATAAGCTCTTCAAATGATACTCGTGATACATTTCTAATTTTGGTAACAAGAGGATTTTGCAAGAAAATAGAGTATTTATTGTCAAGTGAATTTATTTTTCTCGTTTTGATATTATAGGATCTCAATTTTTTGGTTAAAATCCAACAAAAAAATATAAGGAGAAAACTTATGGATGCTTCCATTTTTCAGATTATTTTGATCTTTGCAGTGACTTTTGTCGTTGCCATTGACCAATTTAGTTTACTTCAATCTTTGTACCAGCCTATTGTCACCGGTTTGGTTATCGGCCTTATTCTCGGTGATGTTCAAACCGGTTTGATTGTTGGTGGTACTTATCAACTGATGACTATTGGTAATATGCCGGTTGGTGGGGCTCAACCACCAAATGCGGTTATCGGTGGTATTATGGCAACAGTCTTGGCTATCACTCTGGGTCTCCAGCCCGCCGCAGCCGTTGCCACTGCTATCCCATTCTCATTGCTAGGTCAATATGGTGTAACCTTGATCTTCACAGTTATGGCTCCGGTAATGGGTGTCGCGGATAAATATGCAGAAGAAGCAAACCCAGCCGGAATCGCGAAAATTAACTGGCTAGCGATGTGTGCACTCGGAACAATCTTTGGTATTGTCGTAACGCTCTTCTTTATTGGAGGGAAAGCCTTTGGAGATACAGTAGTAAATGCTATTCCAGCCTGGCTTATGAGTGGACTCGGTGCATCCGGAAACATGATGCGTTATGTCGGTTTTGCAATCTTGATTAAAGTTATGGTTTCAAAAGAACTTTGGGGCTTCTACTTCCTAGGCTTCGTGCTTGCTGTTATTGTTACCGGTATTGAAGCGCTCAAAGGTCCAGCATTACTTTTACTCGCCGTAATTGGTTTTGCATTCGCCTACTGGGATTTCCAAATGAATACAAAACTCAAAGCAGCTGCGGCAGCAGCACCAGCTAGTGAAGGAGATTATGAAGATGGTATTTAATATTCCTGATAATTATTCTAACCAAACGCCAGCACCACAACTTGATAAAAAAACACTCAACAAAATGGTTTGGCGCTCCGTTTACCTCCAAGCATCTTTTAACTATGAACGGATGCAAGCCGGTGGATGGCTCTACTCGATCTTGCCCGGTTTGGAAAAAATCCACACGGACAAAAAAGACCTTTCAGCTTCAATGGCGCACAATTTAGAGTTTTTCAACACACACCCATTTTTGGTAAACTTTGTAATGGGGATCGTGCTTTCACTTGAGCAAAATAAAACAGATATTCAGACGATACGTGCCGTTCGTGTTGCAGCGATGGGACCACTTGGAGGGATTGGTGATGCACTCTTCTGGTTCACGCTTGTACCAATTACGGCAGGGATAACAGCTAATATGGCGATTGCTGGAAATATCGCAGCACCGTTCATCTTCCTCTTTATTTTCAATGCTGTACAGTTCGGCTTGCGTTACTTCCTGATGCATTGGTCTTACCGAAAAGGAACAGATGCTATCAGCATCATGACTGCTAATGCAAAAGAATTTACACGCGCAGCTTCTATCCTTGGTATTTTCGTAGTGGGAGCATTGACTTCAGCTATGGGAGCTACTTCAGTAAACATTGTCATTCCAAATGGTGAAGCTGAAATTAATATTCAATCCATCTTAGATGGTATCTTGCCATCGATGTTGCCGTTAGGATTAACTTTACTTTTGTTCTATCTCATGCAGAAGCACAAATGGACACCTATCCGTTGTATCCTTTTACTCCTCTGCCTTGGTATCCTTGGCTCAGGAATAGGTATCTGGCCTTCAATCTGGCCGTAAATATAAAAAAGTAAGTGTGGGACAAAGACACTTACTTTTTTTATATTTCTTTTTTTCTTAAAGCATAAGAGTCAAGTAAAATTCGTGAAAGAATAGTCAGAGGAAGTCGTGAGCGTACTTCATAGTCTGGGAAGAAGGAGCCATCTGATTTAAAACCAACTAGAGCAACATCAGATAGGGAGGTCAGCGTGGATTCACCCGCTGTCGTAAGGAGAAGTGTTGCAATATTGTGTTGCTGACAATTTTGTGCAGCATTTACCAATTCTGGAGTTTCGCCATTTAAAGATATGAAAAGGACAGCGTCTTCGGGGAATAATTTTTTACTCATGATTTTAATGATTTCAGGGTCTGTAAAGAGTTCACAGTATTTTTCTGTAAGCTGAAACTTGATCATCATCTCTTGGGCAACCATTTCTGAAAAACCACGGGCAAATAAAATGAGCCGTCTTGAAGCAGTGATAATTCGAATTGCTTCTTCAAGTTTCTGGATGTTAATCATTGAGATGGTGCGCATGACTTCTTGCTCATTTTTGGTAATGACGAGACGAATACCTTCATCTTCTTTATCAAACTGCGAAAAATCTTCATGCAACTTTCTTCGCTCTTTGAGTTTATACTTGAAGTCGGCATAGCCAGAATACCCTTTTTTCTTTAGTGTACGCACAATTGTTGCTGTTGAAACAGCAGCTTCAACACTTAATTCGGCGATGGAATAGTTAGGGATTTCTATAATATTACGCTCAATATAATTCCATAAATATTGCTCAGAGTCGCTTAGTTTAGTACTCAAAGTAAACCTCCCGTTTTCTAAGATTAATTATTCTAAGTATAGCAAAATTAAAAATAGAAGTGTAACGTTTTTCAGAAATATCCAAAATTTGTAAGCGGGTACATAAATAATACGCTATGATAATACTATGATAAAAAGAAAGTGAGGTGTTCAATGATCTACACAGCTACACTAAATTTAGCAATTGATCTGTTTATTGACACCCAGGAGATGTCTCCTAAAATAGTGAATCGTACAGAAGAGTATGATGTTCAAGCCAATGGAAAAGGTGTCAATGTTTCTTTAATTTTGCAGCAACTCGGAGTGACAAGTACAGCACTTGGTTTTAAGGCTGGGTTTACCGGAAATTTCATCGATGATACGCTCCGAAATGAAGGCATTTACACAGACTTTATCGAAGTTGACGGTATAACCAGAATCAATGTCTTTACACATGTAAAAAAAGAAAATCTGGAGTATAAGCTAGTCAATAAAGGGCCAAAAGTTACATCTGAACAAGTAGAAATGTTTTTAAAGCAAGTACACCAACTCAGAGCGGGGGACTACCTTTGTTTATCTGGCAGTTTTTCTGAAGGAGTTCCACCCATACTCTTAAAAGAGATTGCAGCGATCTGTCAAGAAAACAAGGTGAGGCTCATTATTGATACCAGCTATGCAGAAGTACTGGAGACTTTGTCTTACAAACCTTTCTTACTTAAACCCAATGATGAGGAACTGGCGCACTGGTTTAATGTGGAGCTAAAAACGCCAGAAGATGTGATCTATTACGGTAAAAAATTGGTAGAGCAAGGTGCGCAAAATGTTTTGATTTCCTTGGGGGAAAAAGGTGCTTTGTTTATCAATTCGGACCAAATCTTAGCTTTAAATGCTCCACAAGGAGAAGTTGTCAACACAGCTTGTGCAGGTGATAGCTTGCTTGGAACTTTTTTAGCCGGAATAATCAAAAATGAAGCTATCGGAAAAAATTTGCAATTAGCAATTGCAGCTGGCTCTTCTACAGCGTTTCAAAAGGGCTTGACTGATTTTTCCGATGTTCCACAGCTGATGAAACAAATTACTGTTACTGAAATTATGAATAAACTATAAGGAGGATTTATGGGAAACTATAAAATAATTGCTGCGACAGGTTGTCCAACAGGGATAGCACACACGTTTATGGCACAGGAAGCTTTAGAAGCGGCGGCAAAAAAAGCAGGTGTATCAATCAAGGTGGAAACACATGGACAGATTGGTGTAGAAAATGAATTGACAAACGAGGACATTCGTCATGCAGAAGCTGTAATTATTGCAGCCGATAAAGATGTCCATGCTGAGCGTTTTGCCGGTAAACGGGTCATTGAAGTTTCTGTTTCAGCAGGGATTAAAGAGGCAGACCACTTGATTAAGGATGCCCTAGCTGGCAAAGGAAAAATCAAAGATGGCACAGCCACTTCGGAAAATACCTCAACAGCACCAGATGTATCTAAAATCGGACACAGCATCTACAAAAACCTTATGAACGGTGTCTCGCATATGCTGCCTTTCGTTGTTGCTGGTGGTGTTTTGATTGCAATTTCTTTTGCGGTTTGGGGGATCCATTCTGCAGAACCAGATCATGCTACATATAATGCCACAGCAGCGATGATCAAGGATATTGGCGGGCAAGCTATGGGAATGATGGTGCCAATATTGTCAGCTTACATTGCTGAAAGCATTGCTAAGCGTCCCGCGCTTGTCGCAGGTTTGATTGGTGGTATCGTAGCAAATGCAGGTGGCGCAGGTTTCTTAGGAGGAATTCTATCAGGCTTCTTAGCGGGTTACTTAATTCTTTTCCTTCAAAAACTCTTGCGTAAGATGCCCAAATCTCTTGATGGATTAAAAGCTGTCTTTATTTTACCGGTTCTAGGAGTCGCAATTGTCGGAATAGCTATGTATTTGCTGGCAGCTCCTATGGAAGCCATCAATCAAGCTATGATGAATTTCTTGGCTGGATTTGAAAACAGTAACCCGATTGTTTTAGGACTTATTGTTGGTTCAATGTGTGCCTTTGATATGGGAGGTCCGGTCAATAAAGCTGCCTATGTTACAGGTACAGCGCTCTTAGCTCAAGGGAATTACTCCTTTATGGCAGGTGTGTCAGCTGCTTGTATTGCGCCGCCATTGATTACAAGTGTTGCAACGCTTGTATTTAGAAAATATTACAATACTGAAGAACGTAATGCAGGGATTGTGAACCTCATCTTAGGTTCCACACATATCACTGAGGGCGCCATTCCTTTTGCAGCCAAAAATCCCTTGATTATTTTGCCTATTTTTATGGTGGGTTCTTCAATAGCTTCAATTTTAACTTATCTTTTCGGAGTAAAGGTTCCTGCGCCACATGGAGGATTTCTGGTTTTACCTGTTGTCACAGGTGCTTTCCAATGGGTTTTATCAATTTTGATTGGTTCGGCAGTAGGTGGAATTTTACTTGGCCTCTATCAAAAACGACGCTGGGAGAAGGAAAAACGTGAAAATAAAGAATTAGCCACTGAAGAAATTCTAGCTCCCTCTGCATTCCTTTCTGAAAATGATGTCTTTCTCCAGCAGACATTCAATACACGAGATGAGATGTTCGACTTTTTAGCAGAAAAAACAATCCAACGAGGAATCGCTACAGACAAGGAAGAAATCAAGGAAAAGTTAGTGGCACGTGAACTCGAAGGAACTACAGGAATGATGGACGGCTTTGCCATACCACATGCTAAATCGTCAAATATTAATAAAGCCAGTTTGATTATTGTAAAAAATGAGAAAGGCATTGCTTGGGATAGCTTAGATGGTCAACCAATTACCTTTATCATTGGACTTTTTATACCCGAACATCAAAAAGGAACGGCACACCTACAATTGCTCTCTTCTGTTGCGAAAATGCTCATGATACCTGCGGTGATAGATCAGCTAAAAGCAGCGAACAGCCAAGCGGAGATTGTGTCAATCATTAACCAAAAACTAGTTGAAAATAGTGAGGAAGCTTCAGAAAGCCTTGTATATGCAGGAGTATAAGATGAGCTTTAATACGATTATCTTTGATATGGACGGTGTTTTAATCGATACGGAGTATCATTATGCCCAAGTATTTGATGCCTTTTTCGATAAAAAGGGCATTCCGATAGCACATCTAAATCGGCGTGAGCTTTTAGGTCGCCCTCTGAGAGACTTGTGGCCGTTCATTTTGGGAGAAGATTTTGATAAGAAAGATGCGGCAAGGTTACAAAAAGAGTTCTTCACCTATAAAAAGAGTAGCCATTTTCCCATCGAGGAAATGCTGTTTCCTGATGTGAAAGTTGTCCTGCAACGCTTGTCTGAAACAAAACTAAAGATTGGTTTAGCCACAAGTTCGTCACACGATGAAATTGCAGAAGTTCTTGATACACATAATCTTCGTAAATATTTTGAGGTTATTTCATCTGGCGAAGATTTTCCAGCGTCTAAGCCCCATCCTGCCGTTTATTTGTCTGCCATGAAGCAGTTGAATGCCAGAGCATCTGATGTGCTTGTCATTGAAGATTCACCCAATGGTATTGCAGCGGGAAAAGCAGCGGGAGCAACCGTTTGGGCGATTAGAGATCAACGATTTGATAGTGACCAGAGTCAGGCAGACAGACATGTTGAGCATTTAACTGAAGTACTGGAACTTCTTGGCTTTTCATGATGTGACGCAATAATCCTATGGAGCATTGAAACATTCCCTTGAAATCAGGAAAAATTTCCGTTTTGGTAAAGTGCCATTTGGAAAATTTTCCTATGGTTATCACCTTATAATAGATACCATAAGCTTAAAGAAAAATAGAAATCGAGGGAATAATATGCTTCAATTACCAGAAGAACGACTCAAAGAACTAGGTGCGGCTATCACCGTTAAAGAAACTTTAGGGCAGCCAGACTTATGGCGCAAGGTTTTCGCAGAATACGCAGAAAGAAAAACAGAGATTGATGCTTTCTTAGCAAAACTTTTCGAAAAACATGGCTTTATCCGAGTAATTTTCACTGGGGCAGGTAGCTCGCAGTATGTGGGTGACACCGTACTTAAAAGTTTAATTGAGCTGGGAGATACGGAACATTTCCGTTTTGAATCAATCGGAACAACGGATATCGTAGCAGCCCCACAAGCTACGTTGGAGCAGAATACACCGACCTTGTTGGTTTCATTTGCACGTAGCGGAAACTCCCCTGAATCTGTTGCAGCAGTCAATATTGTAGAAGAGCTAGTCCAAGACAGTTATCAGTTGGTAATTACTTGCGCTAAAGAAGGCAAGCTCGCTCAGCAAGCCCTCACGATGGAAAATGCGTTGACTTGTATCTTGCCAGATGAGTCTAACGATAAAGGTTTTGCGATGACGGGATCATGCAGTTCAATGACGCTTTTATCAACGCTTATTTTTTCAACAGAAGAACTTTCGGATAAAGAAAAGCAGGTCAGCATTGCCGCGGATTTAGCTGCAGATGTTTTTCAGCGAGAAACGGAAATTGTAAGTTTTCTAAATGACGATACAGACCGTATGGTTTACGTGGGCTCAAGTACACTTTCAGGTTTTGTACGTGAAGCTCAACTCAAGGTTTTGGAATTAACGGCAGGAAAAATAGCAACCATGTTTGACAGCTCGATGGGCTTCCGTCATGGACCTAAATCTTTCATTAATGAAAATACTGTCGTTTTCGTCTTTGCTGCCAATAACGTTTATACACGTCAATATGATTTGGATCTCCACAAAGAGGTTGCCGGTGATGCAATTGCTCAGCGAACAGTCGTCATCGGACAAAATCTTACTGAAGGTTTTACGTATAAGGAAGCGCCAGAGCTTAAAGAAGCCTATCTTGTCTTCCCAGCATTTGCATTTGCTCATGTCATTGCCTTGAATGCTTCAATTTTGGTGAAAAACACGCCTGATACACCTTCAGCATCAGGCACAGTGAACCGTGTCGTAAAAGGTGTGATTATCCATCCTCTGGAAAAATAGGAGAGCAGTAAACCATGAGTATTTTAACAGTCACACTCAATCCTGCTATCGATATTTCTTATCCATTGGAAGCCTTTCACTTAAATACGGTCAATCGTGTGGCACAGTTTGGTAAAACGGCTGGTGGTAAAGGGCTTAATGTATCACGTGTGCTGAAAGAACTAGGTGCAGATGTCTGGGCGACAGGATTTGCTGACGATATCTTAGGTGCGGAGATTGTCGAGAACTTAAAAAGTGAAGGTATTGATAGTCGATTTACTAAGATTTCTGGAAAGACACGCAACTGTATTGCAATTTTACACGAAGGACAACAGACCGAGATTTTAGAAAAAGGACCACGGATTTTAAGGGAAGAAGCAGAAGAGTTTATTGACAATTTTAAAGCAATGTTAGCTGAAGTTGAAGCAATTGCCATTTCAGGTTCTCTGCCTGATGGCTTACAGGAAACTTTCTATTCTGACCTTATCGCAATTGCCAACAAGCAGGAGAAAACAGTTGTTTTGGATTGTTCGGGGCGCTCACTTGAAGCAGTGCTTAAAAACCCACATAAGCCAAGTGTAATCAAACCCAACTTGGAAGAGTTGACGGATTTGTTAGGGAAGGAAGTCACCTTAGAAAATATCAAAGAAAGTTTACAGGATAGGCTTTTTAACGGTATTGAGTGGATTGTGGTTTCTCTTGGAAAAGAAGGCGCGTTTGCTAAAGTTTCCAATGACTTTTATCGTGTGCAAATCCCCCAAATAGTTGTAGTAAATCCTGTCGGATCCGGTGATGCGACTGTTGCAGGACTTGTTTATGGGATAAGCCAGAATGAAACGGTTGAGAATACCTTGAAAGGTGCTAATGTATGTGGCATGCTCAATGCGCAGGAGGCGAAGACAGGTCATATTAATCGGACAAATTATCAAGCTTTGTTTGACCAACTCAAAGTAGAAAAACTATAAAACAAAGACGCGAAGAGGAGAAAAAATGGTACTTGTAAAAAGTAAAGAAATGATAGAAAAGGCATTTAAAAATGGCTATGCCATTGGTGCTTTTAATGCAGAAAATATGGAAATGGCGGAAGCAATCGTAGAAGCAGCGCAAGAGATGAATGCCCCCGTCATTGTCCAAACAACTTCGGGTACGCTCAATACGACCCCCCCAGAAATGTTCTACCATATGGTTAAAGCAGCAGCAGACAAGGTCTCAGTGCCTGTAGTGATGCATCTTGATCATGGGGATGATTTTGAGCGTGTAGCACGTTGCTTACGTACAGGTTATACTTCGGTAATGATTGACGCTTCGAAAAAAACATTTGAAGAAAATGTCGCAATAACCGAAGAAGTGGTCAAGATGGCACATTCGATGGGTATTCCAGTAGAAGCTGAACTAGGTATTGTTGGTGGCAAAGAAGATGGCAATAATGCAGAGACGGTAGCTTTTACCGATCCAGAAGAAGCTGAAAAATTTGTCAAAGCTACAAATGTTGACTTTTTAGCTATTGGCATCGGCAACTCACATGGCTTTTACAAAGCAGAGCCAAAGTTACAATATGATATCTTAGAGGCTGTCAAAGCGAAAACGGGTGATGTACCATTGGTCCTTCACGGCACGTCAGGAATCCCTGACGAAGATGTTTCAAAAGCTGTTGCTATGGGCATTGCTAAGGTTAACTATGCCACTGAACTCCGCGCTGTTTTCACAAATGCTATCAAATCCTACATCTCCGAAGATGAAAAAGTCGTAGATCCGAAAAAATACAACTCCGCAGCTAAACAAGCAGTCAAAGAACTTGTGAAACAAAAAATTCAAGTACTTGGTTCTGATGGGAAGGCTGAGGAGTGATGGTGCGCAGTAATCTAAGTGATTCCAGTATATCTAAATAAAAAACAAGATAAGCAATACCTCATATATTACATCTCAATATAAAAAAATAACCGCTTACTTATGCTATAATAAAGCTATGAAATTTAAAGCAATTGTATTTGATATGGACGGTGTTTTGGTAGATTCAGAACGTTTTCACTCTAAGGTTTTAGATAACTTTTTCGTTGAAAGTGGTATTGATGCTAGCCATTTAACACCAAAAGATTTTGTCGGTAGTGTTTTGAAAGACATGTGGCCAAAAGTATTACGTGATGAGTTTACAGAGGCGCGTGCAGCGCAAGTGCACCAAGATTTCTTAGATTACGATGCACAATTTCCGATTCCTTATAAGGAGCTACTTTTACCTGGTGTTACGGACGCCTTGAAGACCTTTTCAGAAAAGGGGTATAAAATGGCCGTAGCTTCAAGCTCTCGTCGTCATGAGATTGCTGAAGTCTTGGATACGCATGATTTACGCCAGTATTTTGAGTTTTTCTTGTCAGGGCAGGATGAGTTTGAGCAGTCTAAACCTAATCCAGCTATTTATCTGGCTGCTATGGAAAAGCTTGGTGTAGAACCTTCAGAAACCCTGATTATTGAAGATTCGCATTATGGTATTATGGCTGGTAAGGCGGCTGGAGCCACTGTTTGGGCGGTTAAGGATAACTATTTCGGTATTAATCAAGAACAAGCAGACCGTTTTATTGAGACACTTACGGATGCCAAAAATTTGTTGGCGGAATCAGAATAAGGGAAAGAACTTCTGCTTTTAGGAGTTCTTTTTTCTTTAGATAAAGATTCAATATTATAGTTCAGACTTTGTTATAATAGAAGAAAACATCCCAATTAAAAAGGAGAAATCAATGAGAATCAGTAACTTAAAAGAAAAAATAGCACGAGAAAATTTAGATGGCTTAATCCTTACTGATATGAAAAATATCTACTATTTGACGGGTTTTTCGGGTACAGCTGGAACGATTTTCATGACAGCAGAACATTCCTACTTTATGACGGATGATCGTTATATTGGAATTGCACGCCAATTGATTACGGGGTTTGAAATCATCCAGACACGTGATGCCTTATCTGAAATTGCTGCCCTTTCTGAAGACCTTCAAACTGTTGGTTTTGAAGATACAGTTGATTTTGCATTTTATCGTGTATTAGCGGAAAAATTAAAGAAAGCGAAACTTGTTCCTACGACAAATTTTGTAGCTCAGCTGCGCCAAATCAAAGAGGTCGATGAAATCGCCACAATCAAGAAAGCTTGTCAAATTGCTGATAAGGCCTTTGAAGCTGTATTGAGATATATCGAGCCAGGCAGAACAGAAATAGAAGTCGCTAATTTTCTTGACTTTAAAATGCGAGAAATGGGCGCAAGTGGCATCTCTTTTGACACAATCGTTGCTTCAGGAAAACGCAGCAGTTTGCCACATGGAGTAGCAACCCATAAAATGATTGAGTTTGGGGACCCTGTAACCATTGATTTTGGCTGTTATTACAATCATTATGCAAGTGACATGACAAGAACAGTCTTTGTTGGCGAAGCAAGTCCGAAGATGCGTGAAATCTATCAGACAGTACGTCAAGCAAATGAAGCTCTGATCGCAGAAGCAAAAGAAGGCATGTCTCTTGCTGACTTTGACAAAGTGCCACGCGATGTCATTGAAGCAGCCTCATACGGAGAACACTTTACACATGGGATTGGTCATGGTTTAGGCTTAGATGTACATGAAATTCCTTACTTTGGTGCTAAAGCAAAAGGAGCACTCAAGTCCAATATGGTCGTTACGGATGAACCAGGAATCTATATTCCTGACTTTGGTGGTGTACGGATAGAAGACGATTTGCTTATTACTGAGAAGGGCTGTCAGGTACTGACCCAATCGCCGAAAGAACTTCTCGTTCTTTAATTTGAATTCTTGCTTCAAGAGCTTCATTTGCTCTAAACTTTGTCTGAAGGAAACAAACAGACATTTGAAAAAAGGGTGAATTTGTGCTAAAATGAATTGTTAAAAGCTGCCTCTTTGGGCGGTAAATAGAATATTCACTAGGAGATATATATAATTATGGTAGCAGCAAAAGACCTCAAAGCCGGAATGACATTTTTGAACGGAGACAAACTCCTCCGTGTTATGGAAGCAAGTCACCACAAACCAGGTAAAGGTAACACAATCATGCGTATGAAATTGCGTGATGTGCGTTCAGGCTCTACATTTGACGATACATACCGTCCAGAAGACAAATTTGAACAAGCTGTGATTGATACAGTAGCTGCACAATATCTTTACCAAATGGACGATACAGCTTTCTTCATGAACAACGAAACATATGATCAATATGAAATTCCTGTTGAACAAGTTAAAGAAGAATTACTCTATGTTCTTGAAAATACAGACGTAAAAATCCAATTTTACGGTACAGAAGTAATCGGGCTTCAATTGCCAACGACTGTCGTACTTGAAGTCGCTGAAACTCAACCTTCTATCAAAGGTGCAACAGTAACAGGGTCAGGTAAACCAGCAACAATGGAAACAGGCTTAGTTGTCAATGTCCCTGACTTTGTTGAAGCAGGAACAAAACTTGAAATCAATACACAAACAGGTGAATACCTTAAACGTGCATAAGCCGTTTTGGCTAGCCCTCACACAAGTTGAGGAGTTATAAAAGCCTTGCTCCACGGAGAAACAAAAGAAAAGATAGAGGAGATAAATATGGCAGATACAACTGTTCATACTGAAGAACTTGGTGAAATCGTTATTGCACCGGAAGTTCTTGAAGTAATTATCGGTATCACAACTGCAAAAATCGAAGGTGTTTATGCATTACGCAACAAGCATTTTTCAGATAGCCTCGGCAAAAAATCAGAAGGCCGTGGTGTTTATATCGAAAGTAAAGACGACAAAGTTGTTGTCAATATCTATGTTTACTTGGCTTTTGGTATTAACGTACCACAAGTAGCCATGAATATTCAAAAAGAAGTGAAAGAAGCAGTTGAACAAGCAACAGAAATCGTAATTGATGATGTGAACATCCACGTAGTAGGTATCGTTCCTGAAAAATTACCAAAACCAAGCTTTGACGATTTGTTTGATGAGGGTTTCTTTGATGCCTAACAAGCTAACGCAACATAGCATTCGTCAGCGCACTGTGCAAACTCTTTTTGAATACGAAATCAGAAAAACAATGTCAGAAACAGTTTTGACAGAGTTTAAAAATAATGTCGAAAAGATTAATCGTGAATTGGCAAAACCGATTCGTTTTGATGTTGCCTATAAAGATGAACGTATCACAGTACGTGATTTTCCACGCTTTTTCACAAAACCCTTAAAAGAAATTGATAAGATTTATGAAATTTTAGATATTCCAAACCGTGAAAAAACTGCTGTTTACAAAGCTTTGAGTTTTATTCGTGATTTTGGTGGTTATACGAAACGTATGACGGATCAAGAAGCTATTGATTTGTACAAAGATGTCTTTATGAATCTGAACTTGGTACGCCTTTTCAATATTGAGCTTGAAGAAGAAAATATTGCGGTTCGTGTTCGTGATTTCTTGCGTGCAAGCTTTAGATCAGAAACACCAGAGCAAAAATTAGAAGTTTTCAACCGAGTTTTCTCTGATGTTCATGCAAGTGTTCGTGAAAAGATTACAGTTGAATTATTCAAGCCTTTAACTGTTCAAAATGAAGTTGCTGAAATTTTGGCGATGACCGAGCCAAAATTTGCCACAGCTTCTAAAGATATCTTAGTCCAAGCTAAAACTTTTGCTTTGAATTATGATAACAATACAGATGAACCCGTAGAAGCACCAGCTTATTTTTCCGAATTGGTCGATGGCATCTTAGAAAAACAAAATGTTCTTGATGCTGCCTTATCTGAGCATTTAGCAAAAGGTTGGACTTTCTCGCGCTTAACCACAGTGGAGCAAGCTTTACTTCGTTTAGGTGCTTATGAAATCCTCTTTACTGAAACTCCGGATTTGGTTGCTATTGATGAGTCGATCGAACTGGCTAAAGATTTCAGTGATGAAAAATCAAGTAAGTTTATCAACGGTATGTTGACTAATTTAATTAAAAAATAAAATAAAAGACACAGAAAATTTACGCTTCTGTGTCTTTTTTCGATATTTAATATTAATATTAGCAAATTTTACAGTAAAATACTATAATAAAAGTATGTGAAAACACCAAGCTATAAAAGCGTTTCTAGTGAAGTAGAAGTGTCAAATTTTTTTGTTGCGAATTTTCAGAATTTTATAATTCATAACGAGATGAAATGTTTGTAAAATAACTTTTCTCCTAGTTGAGGTAAAATGAGAAAAAGTTTATTTTTAATACTTATACAAACAAAAGAAAAGTTAAAAGTTAGAGTGGAATTCAATCCTTTGGGTGAAATCAAGGCCCTAGAATAAGCTCTATTAATGGTGCGCACGTTTTTTCAATGTAATAATAGCAGTAAAATGAGTTTTACATTAAAAACATTTGACTTTTATATTTTAATTATATAAAATTACATTAAGTTAATTAAAAATTTCTAATGCTACATATAAAGTGGAGGTCTATTATGGGAATAGAAATGCTTGCTCTAATACTTGCCGGTGGGCAAGGTACACGTCTCGGTAAGTTGACAAAGGATGTCGCAAAACCGGCAGTACCGTTTGGCGGACGATACAGAATTATCGATTTCGCCCTATCTAACTGTGTGAATTCAAATGTTAAAAATGTCGGAGTTATTACACAGTATGAGCCTTTAGTGCTCAATGAACATATTGGAAATGGTGCGCCTTGGGGCTTAAACGGGGTAAACAGTGATGTAACTATTTTGCAACCTTACTCTTCAACTGAAGGAAGTAAGTATTTTGAAGGTACAGCACATGCTATCTATCAAAATATGGCTTACATTGACAAAAAAGATCCGGAGTATATCTTAGTCTTGTCCGGGGATCACATCTATAAGATGGATTACGAAGCGATGTTAGCGAGCCACAAGGAAAATGATGCGAGTTTGACGGTTTCAGTCATGGAAGTACCTATTGAGGAAGCGAGTCGCTTCGGTATTATGAATACAGACGATAATGACCGTATTATTGAGTTTGAAGAAAAACCGGCTGAGCCTAAGTCTAATCTTGCATCGATGGGGATTTATATTTTTAACTGGAAACGACTTCGAGATGTCTTGGTGACAGGTTATGCTAAAGGCGTGGATATGGAGGATTTTGGCGGTAATGTTATTCCGGCATATATTGATTCTGGTGAAAATGTCTTTGCTTACCGTTTCAAGGGCTATTGGAAAGATGTGGGTACGATTGATAGTCTTCATGAATCCAGCATGGAATTCCTGGACTTAGGAAATGAATTGGATATTAAAGATAAGGAATGGCGTATCTATTCTCGTAATGACATCTCTGCACCGCAGTATTTAACGAGAAATGCCAATGTGAAAGCTGCCTTGATTGGCGATGGCTGTTACGTGGATGGAGAAGTGACTGATTCGATCTTATCTCAGAATGTTCATGTACAAGAAGGAAGTACAATCGAAAAAAGTTTCGTTATGTCTGGTGCACATATCGGAAAAAACGTAACCATCAAATATGCCATTCTTGGTGAGAAGGCCAAAATTGGCGACAAGGTTGAAATTATGGGAAAACCGGGTGACATCGCTGTTATTGGACACGGAGAAGTAAGAGGGGAAGAAAATGAAGACTGAAAATAAAATTTGTGCAATCTTGTCGAATGTCACACGCAATGAAGAGCTCTCTCCTCTGATTGATCAACGTCCGATTGCGACATTACCCTTTGAATGTAAATACCGCTTAATTGATTTTCCTTTATCATCTTTAGCAAATGCCCATGTGAGTTCCATATTTATGACAGCTAATCAAGGAGAAACACAGTCCATTTTTGATCATATGGGTGCAGGAAGCGAATGGGGCCTTGATAGTTTTAAGAATCGCTATTTTGTCTATATTCAGCAAGATTTTCAACGTCTTAAAGAACAAGGTTTGCCTTATTTCAATCAACAGATTAATTTTTTACGGAAAGCAAAAGCAGCTTATACCGTTTTGCTGGACAGTAAATTTATCTGTAATGTTGACCTAACAGCTGTTTTAAAAATTCACAAAACTTCTGAAAAGCCAATCACCGCAGTCTATAAGAAGGTTGCACCAGATGTAGCAGAAGCTTCAGATACCATTATTCGCTTTGACGAACATAATAAAGCCTCAAGTAGTTTTCTCTCCCAACTTACGGATGTGCAGGACAAAGAAGCGCTCAGTTTAAATATGTTTATTGTCGATACAGAATGGCTGATTGACTTTTTACAAAGAATGCAAGAAGAAGGGGAATATGCCTCCAGTTCACGCCTTTTACGTAAATATTTAGCAGAATTTGACATTAATACTTATGAATACACAGGTTATATGAGCAATATAAAGAGTATCAAGTCTTACTATGATGCTAATATGTTGATGCTTGAGCCAAGTAATTTTACGGCTTTGCTCTATGGTAATCATCCAGTGCGGACGAAAATCAACAATGAAGTGCCGACTTACTTTTCACGAGACAGCAATGTCACAAATAGTCAACTGAGCTCAGGCTGTGTTATCGAGGGTCGTGTATCAGATTCTTTAATTTCACGTCGTTCAAAAATTGAAAAAAATGCCTCAGTCGAAAAAACGATGGTCTTTACCGATAGTGAAATTAGAAGCGAAGCTAAAGTGGCCTATGCGATTGTGGATAAGCATGTAATTATTGAAAGTGGTGTGAAAGTTGAAGGAACGCCAGAACATCCTGTGGTTATTCCGAAACATACGGTTGTGACGGAAGACATTATCCAAAAGTAGTCCCTTTAATGGCAAGAGGAGTCAATAATCCCAGGAAAATAAGGAGAAAACATGAAAGTATTATTTGCATCAAGTGAGTGTGCGCCATTTTTTAAGACAGGTGGTTTAGGAGATGTCACAGGTGCCCTTCCTAAAGAACTTGCCAAAAATCCCGATATGCAGGTGGCTGTCATCTTACCTTACTATAAATATGGTATCGCTGAGCACTATAAAGCCCAAATAAAAGATGAATTTTGGGATTATGTTAATGTCGGCTGGCGTCACGAATATGTCGGCGTGAAGCGTTTGACTCAAGATAAAATCACTTATTATTTCCTAGACAACGAGAATTATTTTGGTCGTGATGAAATTTATGGTTATGGTGATGATGGAGAACGTTGGGCCTTTTTCTGCTTGGCTATTGCGCAACTGATGGAACGCTTAGCTTTTATTCCTGATATTCTTCATGTCAATGATTGCCATACAGCTATGTTGCCTTTTCTCTTGAAAGAAAAATATCAATGGATTAATGCTTATCGTAATATAAAAACAGTACTGACCATCCACAATATTGAGTTTCAAGGAATTATGCAAGGTTCAGCTTTGTCAGAACTTTTTGGTATGGGGATGGAGCGTTATCATGAAGGTGTCGTACGGCACAATGATATGCTTAACAGTCTCAAAACAGGGATTCTCTATGCGGATCGTGTCAATACTGTTTCGCCGACATATGCCGAGGAAATTCAAACACCTGAGTTTGGCTGTGGTTTAGATCCGATCTTAAGGTATGTCTCTGATAAGCTTGTCGGTATTGTCAACGGTATTGACTATGATGTTTATAATCCAGCCACAGATAAACGGATTGAACATCATTTTTCAAGCTCTGACTTGAAGGGTAAAGCCAAAATGAAACAGGCTTTACAAGAACGTGTAGGTCTTCCTAAAGCCGTAGATAAGCCCTTGATAGGTATTGTCAGTCGCTTGACCACTCAAAAAGGTTTTGATCTTGTTTTGGAGCGCATGGATGACATTTTAAGTCAAGATGTACAAGTCGTTATATTAGGAACAGGCTATACGGATATTGAGCAAGGTTTCCGCCACTTTTCAGAAAAATATCCTGAAAAATGTGCGGCAATCATTAGCTTTGACTTGAAGCTCGCTCAGGAAATCTATGCAGCCAGCGATTTCTTCCTGATGCCCTCGGCATTTGAGCCTTGTGGCCTTTCGCAAATGATTGCCATGCGTTACGGTACTCTTCCCATAGTCCATGAAATTGGTGGGCTCAAAGATACAGTTCAACCTTATAATCCTTATACAGCTGAAGGAACAGGATTTGGCTTTGTGGATTTTACGGGACAAGTTTTAGTGAATACCATTAATCAAGCATTAAATCTATATGCGAATGAACCAGATATTATTCAGAAGTTGAGAGTTCGTGCGATGAAGCAAGATTTTTCGTGGAAGACAAAGGCTGAGCAATACATTCATCTTTATCAAGAAATAATCTAAAGAAAGCGTGTTTGTCTCTCAGAAAACCTTTCCTAAAGTAGGAATAGAAATCAAAAAGCGGAGTAAGATATATTGAAGCTTTCAAAAACGCAATTTAAAAAAGACTTTGAAAAAAGGTTGACGTCCAAGTTTGCTACTGATGTAAGTAAAGCAGGTGTCACAGAAACCTTTGCAACTTTATCATCTGTTGTAAAGCAATATTATACACAGATTTGGCAAGCTGATAATCAGTATAAAGATGAAGTGCAACAGAAGCAGACCTATTATTTTTCTATAGAATTTTTACCTGGGAAACTGCTGAAAAGCAATCTTCTTAATCTGGGTATTCTAGCAACGGTTCGCGAAGGTTTAGCAGATTTGGGCATTGATTTGGAAAAGGTCGCCCAAATAGAGCCAGATATGGCCATTGGTAATGGTGGCTTGGGCCGTTTGGCAAGTTGTTTTATGGATTCAGCAGCTTCTACAGGTTTGCCGGTGAACGGTAATGGGATACGCTACCGTTATGGCCTCTTCAAACAAAAAATAATTGACGGTTACCAAGTAGAGTTGCCAGATTCGTGGCTTAATAATGTGAATCCTTGGGAGGTGAGGCGTGCAGATAAGGCCATCGAAGTTACTTTTGGTGGTGAAGCTTGGCTAGAAGAAGATGAATCAGGCCATCTCATCCCGCGTTATCGTAATCAAGAGCGTGTGTTAGCCATACCTTACGATACGCCCATGGTTGGCTTTGAGAATACGCGCGTAAACAATATGTGTCTGTGGCATTCTGAAGTGCCACAAGATTTGGATGTGAAATTTCAAAACATGGAATATATGCACCAAACCTCAATGCTCTCTGCTGAGCTATATCCTGATGATTCGAATTACGATGGCCGCTTGCTTCGCCTTAAACAGGAATATTTCTTTGTATCCGCAGGGCTTCAAAGAATCCTGCGACATTATAAGGTCAATAATGAAGCACCATTGACGCAGATTGCAGACTATGTAGCGGTGCATATCAACGATACGCATCCTGCGCTTTGCGTCCCGGAGTTCATGCGTCTCCTCCTCGATGAGAATGGTCTGTCATGGAAACAAGCCTGGGAAATTACCGTCAAGGTAATGAGTTATACCAATCACACGATCCTGTCGGAAGCCTTAGAAAAGTGGCCAGAAGATATGGTACAGATGCTTTTACCAAGGCTTTATCAGATCATCAAAGAAATTGACCGTCGACGGACAGAAGAATTGACACCACGTGTAGGTGCAGAATTAGTACAAAAAACGAGTATCGTGAAAGATGGGCAAATTCATATGGCGAGCTTGGCGATTATTGGTTCGCACTCGACAAATGGTGTGGCTAAATTACACTCGGATATTCTTAAAGATGTGGAGCTACATGACTTTTATAAATTATACCCAGAGCGTTTTAATAATAAAACTAACGGTATAGCAGATCGACGTTGGCTCCAAATTGCCAACCAAGGCTTGGCAAACTTGATTGATGAAAAGATTGGCAAAGCATGGCGTCACGATTTGACAAAACTGGAGGCATTAAAGGCTTTTTATGAGGATGAAGCAATGCTGAAAGAACTTTTAGCGGTCAAGCTTCAAAATAAAAAAGACTTAGCTGTGTTAATTAAAGAAAAAAATGGTGTTGAAGTAAATCCTGAAGCGATTTTCGATGTACAGGTCAAGCGGCTGCATGCTTATAAACGCCAACTTTTAAATTTGCTTCACATCCTAAAACTCTATTTTGATATCAAAGATCAGCCTGACTTAGAAATGGTTCCACGTGTCTTTATTTTTGGTGCAAAAGCTGCGCCCGGTTATCATTATGCCAAAAGCATTATCAAAGCGATTAATGAAATAGCTGATATGATTAATTCAGATCCAGTAGTTAAGGATCGAATCAAAGTAATCTTTATGGAAAACTACAATGTGAGTCTTGCCGAAAGTATCATTCCAGCAGCAGATGTGGGGGAACAAATCTCATTAGCATCAAAAGAAGCCTCAGGCACTTCAAATATGAAGTTTATGCTCAATGGTGCTCTCACAATGGCGACCTTAGACGGGGCAAATATTGAGATTAAAGAAGCTTGTGGAGATGAAAATATCTTCATCTTTGGGTTAACCAAAGATAAAGTGTATGAGTACTACAAAAATGGCAACTACAATGCGCGTGATATTTACGAACAAAATCCAGTAGTACATCGTATACTCAACGCTTTCATTGACGGAACCATTCCTAATATTACGAATGAAGGGCCTGAAATATTTGATTCACTCACAGCCTTTAATGATGAATATTTCTTATTGCGCGATTTTAATGATTATGTCCGCGCTCAGAAGGAACTTGAAGCACTTTATCGTGAGCCTAAAGCTTGGGCACAGGCAAGTTTGATGAACATTGCGACTTCCGGTATTTTCTCCTCTGACCGTACTATACGCCAGTATGCCGAAGATATTTGGTTTATTAAAGAAAAAAGTGAGTAAAGCTGTAAGACTGTGCCAGTAAAAAAGGAAAGAAAAATACTCTTTCCTTTTTTACGCATAGAAGAGAGCATATCATGCAAACAAATGAAGGGAGGGTAAAAATGTATTATTATAATTCTTGGGATGCAGACTTCAAACAACCTTTCGGGGCAATTCAAGTGGGGCAGATTATGAAGGTAAATCTGCAAACCGACAAGGAAAATGTTACTGCCAAGTTTATCATTCGACGTGACTTCGGTGCCCGCTCGGAGTTTGATATGCAAAAGTTAGAGGGAGGAATTTTTAGTGCTTCTGTCAAGTTCGATGTTGGGCAAGGGCTTTACTACTATTATTTTGAAATCAGTGAACCAACGGATTGGGGCATCAAAAAGTTTTACTATGGCTGTAGCGGTCTTGGTGGTGAAGGCGTACTTTATATGAATGAAAATGATGTACGCCCCTATCAAGCCACTATTTTCTCCTCAAAGGATGTCGCACCAGCATGGTATCGGGAAGCCGTCTTTTATCAAATATTTCCGGATCGTTTTCATAATGGCAATCCAGAAGGTAAAATTAATCATCCCAAACCTAATTCCTTCATTTATGCGACTAAAGAAGACACGCCGCTTTATGTCAAGGATGAAGCAGGTGACGTTGTACGGTGGGATTTCTTTGGTGGCAATATTCGTGGCATTATCGAAAAGATACCTTACCTGAAAGAACTGGGGGTAACCGCACTTTATCTTAATCCTATTTTTTCAGCAACCAGCAATCATCGTTATGATACCAATGACTATCTGCAAATAGATAGCATGCTAGGCACAGAAGAAGATTTTCAAGAATTAGTGGACGTTCTTCACACAGAAAATATGCGTATCGTTCTGGATGGTGTTTTTTCCCATGTGGGTAAGGACTCACGCTATTTTAATCTCTCGGGTCAATATGGAAGCGATGTAGGTGCAGCTAAAAATCCGGACAGTCGTTACATGGATTGGTTTAAATTTACAGAATATCCGATGAATTATAAATCATGGTGGGGGATTAAAGATCTTCCAGAAGTGGATAAAGACAACCCTTCATTTCGGGATTTTATCTATGGGGATACACATTCGGTCTTAGCCAAGTGGAATCAGTTTGGCATAGATGGCTGGCGTTTGGATGTGGCGGATGAACTTCCAGACAGTTTTATTCGGGGCATCCGCAAAAATTTGTCCCGCTATCCAGAGACGATTCTTATCGGTGAAGTTTGGGAAGATGCCTCTAATAAGATTTCCTATGGGCAACGACGTAACTATATTTTGGGTGACAGTTTGCAAGCCGTGATGAATTATCCCTTTCGTGACTTAATTATTGCTTATCTTACAATGACTAAAACTGCTCAAGAGCTTGCCTATCAAATGCTGGTTTTGAGTGAAAACTATCCGCACGATATTTTTTATAATAATTTTAATAACCTTGGTACACACGACACGGAACGTATCTTGACGATGGTCGGTGATGAAGCAAATGATTTGGCTGTAGGAATGCTCTTTAGTCTTCCTGGTGTACCTTGTGTCTATTATGGTGATGAAGCTGGGCTAACCGGCCGTAAGGATCCAAAAAACAGAAAATATTTCCCGTGGGATAATATTCATGAGCTGACTTATGATTTGTATCATCAGTGGATTGCCAAGCGTCATTCAGAAAAGACACTCACTCAAGGAAAATTTACTACGTTTTTCCAAGGAGATGTTTTAGGAATTTTACGCTACACAGATTGCGAAGCTTTAGTCTACGTTATTAATCCAACAGATGCAGAAGTCAAGCTAGCATTTAAAGAAATTCATTTTCTGCAAAAGGTTTCTTTCACTGAGCGACTGGTGGACTACCTTGATGAACTTATCCTTCCAGCAAAATCAGGGCAGGATTTTAAGATAATCAAGGTAGAAAATAAGATTTAAAAAGAAATACTGCTGTCAAAAGCAGTGTTTTTTCGTGTCAATTTGAACACTAAAGATGATGCTGTATAAGAAATGTATCAGAATCTTAAATTTATAAACAAATTCCTTTTCGATACGCTTTCATAGTGTTACAATGAATTGTAATTAATTTTTTGTTAGTCTCGAAAATTGTGTACTTTTACCTTTATTCGAGCAATAGGAGGCTTTATGTTGACAATTGAAACTCTCGCGCGTTTCCAGTTTGGCATGACCACAATCTTCCACTTTTTCTTTGTTCCCCTTTCGATAGGGTTAACATTGATGACCTTTATTATGGAAGCATTGTATGTTAAAACGGGCGATGAGAAATGGAAAACACGTACCAAATTCTTTGGTGCAATCATGCTATTATCTTTTGCCGTCGGAGTCGTGACTGGTATTATTCAGGAATTCCAATTTGGGATGAACTGGTCAGACTATTCACGATTTGTCGGTGATATCTTTGGAGCACCACTTGCTGTAGAAGCACTGCTTGCATTCTTTATGGAATCAACATTCTTGGGTGTTTGGATGTTTGGTTGGGACCGTATAGGCAAAAAGTTGCACTTGGCGGCACTTGGATTAGTTATGGTCGGAACTTGGCTTTCTTCACTTTGGATTTTGGCAGCGAACAGCTTCATGCAAAATCCAGTGGGCTATGAAGTTATTGATGGTCGTGCAACATTGACCAGTTTCTCAGCTTTATTGACAAACCCACAAACAACCTTAGAATTTACCCACGTTATCACAGGGTCATTCTTAACTGGTGGATTTGCGGTTGCCGGTATCTCTGCATTCCAAATCCTTAAAAAACGTGAAGCTGATTTCTTTAAACCAGCTTTGCGTTTAGGACTCTTAGTTGCTTTGATCGGTGCGATGGGGAACTTCGTGGCTGGTGACCAACAAATGTTGGAAGTTAAAAACACTCAACCGATGAAATTCTCAGCGACAGAGGGTGTTTATGAAACAACAGAGGACCCAGCAGCTTGGGACATGATTGCTTTCTTTAACGAAGCTGATCACAAGTCTGTTTTCGGGGTGCGCATACCGTACGTGCTGTCAATCTTGACCTACCACCGTCCTTCAGGTTCAGTTGAGGGGATGAATCAAATCAACAAGGAACTAGAAGCTAAATATGGTGATCATCTGAATTACTATCCACCAGTTACAGTTCTCTTCTATACATTCCGTATTATGGCTGGTTTGAGCATGTACTTCATGTTAATTTCAGCTCTTGGGCTCTTCTGGACACGCCGTAAGAAACCTTGGATGTATGAAAAACCTGGAATGATGCGTCTTTATGGTTGGTCAATGTTCTTACCATTCCTTGCCATCACTTCTGGTTGGTTGGTAACTGAGTTGGGACGTTATCCATGGACTGTATATGGACTCTTTACCATCAAAGACTCTGTTTCACCTAACGTTTCAGTAGGAAGTTTACTCTTCTCAAATATCGTTTACTTCCTTCTTTTCTGTGTCTTAGGTACAATCATGATTATCTTGACCCGCCGTATTATGCGTGACAGTGCACATAAGGCAGAAACAGCTTATGTTGATTTAGATCCATTCAGTAGCCATAATCTTGGGAAAGACAAGCATTCTAAATCAGAAGAAAAAGAAGAGGAGGCTTTGAAATGAGCGGATTACAATTATTTTGGTTTATCTTAATTGCAGTGCTCTTTGGGGGATTCTTCTTCCTCGAAGGCTTCGACTTTGGTGTAGGAATGAGCGTTTTGGCTTTGGCACGCAATAAACGTGAAGTCAACCAAGCAATTGCTACAATCGGTCCTTTCTGGGATATGAACGAAGTATGGCTCTTGACAGCCGGCGGTGCCATGTTTGCAAGCTTCCCTTATTGGTATGCTTCACTTTTCTCTGGCTATTATAATATCTTATTATTAATACTCGCCTGCTTGATTTTACGTGGGGTAACCTTTGAGTTCCGTCACCGTAGTGAATCAGAAAAAGTAGAGCGTGGCTGGGAAATAATTTTAGGAGTGACAAGCTTCTTTATTCCTTTCTTGTTTGGGCTTATGTTTACCAGCATGATTCAAGGTGTTCCGATGGATGCACGCGGTGATATTTATGCCAGCTTCACAACATATGTAAACCCACTTTCGCTTGTTGGTGGTGTTGCTGTAGCTTTGATGAGTTTCTTGCATGGTTTGAACTACATTGCTTTGAAGACAGAAGGAAACATGCGCAAACGTGCGAATGACCTTGCAAACAAACTTTACTTTGTGCTTTATGCAGGTGAAGTTGTCTTTGCTCTCTTGATTGCTATGAAGACAGATTTCATTGAAAAACATGCAGCTTTAACAATTGGCTTGTTAGCCGTTATCGTTCTCTTGACTGTTTTTGCACATGTTTCGGTTGCTAAAAAACGTGAAATGTCAGCATTCTTATCTTCTGGTTTGACTTTCCTTGCATTGGTTGCTTTACTTTTCCAAGGGTTGTTCCCACGTGTAATGATCGCTGAAAATCCGGCTTACAGCATCTTGATTAAGGATGCAAGCTCAACACACTATACTTTGACAACCATGTCCTACATCACAATAGCAATCTTGCCATTTGTGCTTGCTTATATGGCTTGGACTTACTACATTTTCAGAAAACGTATCAGTGAATAATTGATTCTAAAATTCCTTTTTTAAAGGAATTTTTTATTAGACAAAAGTGAAGAAGAGCATGAATTTATAAGCAGTTTCAAAGGCTTGATACTCATATTTTGTTATAATAAAAGTTATCATATGAATAAGAATAGGTAATTAAAAAATGATTGACAGAACTCTATTTACTCTTCCAGGAGTACGTAAGATTCTTCCCGCTCTTGGAGGGCTCGCCCTACTTCAAGCGCTTTGTATTTTAGGACAGGCTTTATTTCTGTCTCAAGCGATAACAGGATTGTGGCAAGGTCAAGAACTCATGCAGGTTCTGATCTATATTATTGGCTTTTTCCTGAGCTTTTTTGGGCGAGAAGTAGTAAACTTTTTACGTCAATATATGCTTGATAAGGTTTCTTACCGTTTAGCAGCAGATATGCGTGGACAGATTCTTGAAAAAGCCTTTAAACTTGGACCTTCCGTCTCACGTGAAATGGGAACAGGAAATCTGACATCGACAGTTATTTCTGGTATTGATGAGGTCGAAACTTATATCAAATTGGTTCTTTCTAAAGTTTTGAACATGATGATTATACCAATTCTCTTGCTGATTGCGATTGCCTTTTTGGATTTGCAGACGGCAATTGTATTGGCGATTGCCTTTCCCTTTGCCATAATCTTCATGATTTTGTTGGGATATGCTGCACAAGGGCAGGCAGACAGACAGTATAAGAGTTTCCAACTTTTATCCAATCACTTCTTAGATTCGCTCCGCGGGATTTCTACCTTAAAATATTTTGGCTTATCAAAAACATATGCCAATTCCATTTATCAAACGTCAGAACGTTTCCGTAAAGCAACAATGGCTACGTTACGTGTCGCAATTCTATCGACCTTTGCACTTGATTTCTTTGCAACCTTGTCTGTGGCTACGGTGGCTTTGTTCTTAGGACTACGTCTTATGAACGGCGCCATTCTCTTGTTCCCAGCCCTGGCTGCTTTGATTTTAGCTCCGGAATATTTCTTACCTTTGCGTGACTTTGCCTCGGACTACCACGCAACGCTAAATGGTAAAAATGCTTACGCCAGTGTTAATGAAGTGTTGCAAACAGAAGATTATCTAACAGAAGTTTTACCAGAGCCTATCCGTTGGACAGAGCATTCACAACTGAAGCTCCATAATTTGAGTAAAGTTTTTGAAACAGGACGTGGTGTCTCAGATATCAATTTGGAACTGCAAGGCTTTACCAAGGTAGCCATTGTCGGCGAATCAGGGTCAGGTAAATCGACATTGTTAAGTATGCTTTCAGGGTTTCTTAAGCCCAGTGCGGGCGAAATCCAGCTCAATGAATTTCAGCTGACCTCACTTAACGATGAAAAATTCCGCCAGTCTTTACAATTTATCCCTCAAAACACTTATATTTTTGCAGGAACTTTACGTGCTAATTTAGCCTTTTATCAGCCAGAAGCTACAGATGAAGCCATCATTCATGCAGCTGAACTTGCCGGTTTGAAAAACTTGCTAGAAGAAATCGGGTTGGATGCAAATATTGGTGCAGGAGGTCGTACCTTATCTGGGGGGCAAATGCAACGTGTGGCACTCACACGAGCATTTCTCTCTCAAGAAAGAAATATTCTTTTCCTTGACGAGCCAACGGCGCACCTTGATGTAGAAACGGAACTGGAGATAAAGGAAAATATTCTGCCACTCTTTGAGGACAAGCTCGTCTTTTTGGCGACTCACCGCTTGCATTGGCTGCCTCAGATGGACTTAATTCTCGTCCTCAATGAAGGTAAGCTCGAAGCTGCAGGTTCACATAAAGAACTCTTAACGACTAATACATACTATCAAGAGCTCTTGCGTGAGATGAGAGGTTAAACAGCATGATTGTAAAAACAATGGAGAAAAAATGAAGAAGATTCTTTTCAATAATGATTGGATCACACCTTTTCTGCGTAAATATCGTTTCGGAATGATTCTTGCGATTATTTTAGGAACAATAACGATGTTTTGCGCTGGCCTGCTTATGTTTTCAGCGGGCTACGTGATTTCAAAATCAGCAACTAAACCCGAAAACATTTTGATTATCTATGTGCCTGTTCTGATGGTACGTGTCTTTGGTATTTCACGGCCTGTGGTGCGCTATATTGAACGCTTAACATCCCACAACTGGATTTTACGCATCACCAGTAATCTTCGTCGTAAGCTTTATCTTCGATTGGAAAAATCGGCGATTGGTTTGTCTGAACGCTACAAATTAGGTGACCTTCTTGGTTTGCTTAATGAAGATATAGCGAATATTCAAGACTTGTTCTTACGGACTCTTTTCCCTTTGATGATTGTGGGTTCTTTATCTGTAGCTCTCATCATCGCTTCAGGCGTTTTCTCGTTAACCCTGGCTCTTGTGGTTGCCTTTTTCTTAGGCTTGATGGTTATTGTGCTTCCTTACGTATCACTCAAAGTGTCAGCCAAATATGACCGAGATTTGAAAAATTACCGGAATCAACTCTTTTCAGACTTGACAGATGATGTTTTAGGTTTGCAAGACTGGGTTTTATCAGGCAGAAAAGAAGATTTCTTGCTTGATTATCAAACCTCAGAAAAAGCAGCACGTCAGATTCAAGAAAAATTACTGAGTTATGTACGGAAACGTAACCTTGTGTTGCAGCTCATCTTTGCTTTACTTGTGGTCTATCTGATTGTTTGGTCAGGTTCAACCTTAAATGCGGGAGATGCACCGAACTACATTGCCGCTGTTTCTCTAGCTGCCTTTCCTTTGTTTGATGCCTTTGCACCTTTATCTGACGCTGTTGTTGAGACACAACGTTATGGTGATTCTGTTCAGCGTCTCAATGATTTACCTGATGTTAAGGAAGATGTGCGACAAGAAACGATTACGGAGACAGACTTACAAATTTCTAACTTAAGTTTTGCTTTTGATGATAAGCTTATCTTTGATGATTTAAATCTCCATATCAAAAAAGGAGAGCATGTCGCGATTTTAGGTCGCTCAGGAGTAGGTAAATCAACCTTAGCAAGCCTTATTCGTGGGGATCTTATTGCACAGCAAGGGACTTTGGATTTGTCCGGAATTGCCCCAGCTTATGCCAATAATGTTGAAGAAAAGATTGGTGTCATTAACCAAAGCCCATATATTTTCAATGCCAGTATCCGTTCCAATCTTAGTTTGGCTCGGCTTGATGCCAGTGACGAAGAAATTTGGAATGCTTTAGAGCTTGTAGGCTTGAAAAAAATGGTGGCTTCCCTGCCTAATCAACTCAACGAGGTCGTGGATGAAGCAGGACTACGTTTTTCAGGGGGGGAACGCCAGCGTTTAGCCTTAGCACGTATTTTGCTGTCCGATGTCGATATGGTTATCTTGGATGAACCGACGGTTTCGCTAGATCCGATTACCGAAAATCAACTGTTGCGTCTCTTCTTTGAGCGCTTAAAAGACAAAACGATTATCTTTATCACTCACCATCTGTTGGGTGTACAGCATATGGATCGTGTTATCTTTTTAGAAAAAGGTAAAATCAAGCTTGATGATCAACCGGAATACCTTCTTGAACACAATGAAGACTTCCGTAAGCTTTATCAAATGGACTTAGGAACTAACGACGATTAAGAGTCGTTAGTTTTTATGTTGACAAAACGAAATAAAAGTACTAAAATGTATTTTGTTAGCTTATATATGAGTTAAACTAAATATTAAGGAGAATAACTGTGTCAGCAGAAACAAATAAATTATTACACCTCTTTTCAAAACTACTTCATAATCCTCAACTTCTCATGGCTTTGCATATGGAAAGAATGACAAGTCGACTCGGAGAAAAAAAATCGCGTACAGGCGCACAAGGGCTTCTGGTTGAACTCTGGAAGGCTGATGGGCTGACTAATGCTGAAATCGCTGAAATCTTAGATATCCGACCTTCAAGCGTAACTGCTCAAGTGAAGAGCTTAGAGCAACGTGGTTTAGTTAAACGTGTTACAGACGAAAATGATAAGCGAGTGAGCCGTGTTTTCTTGACGGAAGAAGGCAAGCAAGCTCAAGTTGAACGTAAAGAAAGTCAAGATGACTTATCAGAAGGCATCTTTGGTAATCTTACAGAAGAAGAACAAGTTCAACTGATTAATATTTTGGAAAAACTTGAAGAAGCTAATCCAGCTGATGAGGAATGTGATTTCCGCTTTGGTGGTGGTATGCGTCCTGGCGGCTTTGACCCACGAATGATGCATCATATGGGTAGAGAAATGGAAGCAAAAATGAGAAAAGAAATGCGCCGTCAGATGCGAGATGCTCATAACCCCTGGAATTTTGGCCATAATCCACGCAGCAGAAGAGACGACAATTGGGACGATTTTTAAAATAAGCTTAAATCAGTCTAAGGTCCTAAGTTCTTTGTTACAATTTAAGGTATAATAGAAATATCTTTATTATTAGAAAGAAGAAATTATGCCCGTATTAGAATTAAAAAACATTAGGAAATCATACTTTTTAGGTAAAGATGAATTTCCGGTGCTCAAGGGGATTGACCTTGAGTTTGAGCGTGGAGACTTTGTCAGCTTACTCGGTGAGTCCGGTGGTGGTAAATCAACCCTGATGAATATCATCGGTGGCTTGGACCGTGAATATGATGGTGATGTTATCATCGATGGTGTCGCGCAAAAGGCGAAGAAAGAAAAAGATATGGATGCCTATCGCCGTGATACTATCGGCTTTATCTTCCAGTCTTTCAACTTAATCAACTACTTAAGTGTGCTTGACAATATCTTGATTAGCTTGAAAATGACAAGCCTATCAGAAAAAGAACGTGTCGAACGTGCAGTTGAGCTAACCAAACAAGTTGGCCTTTACGAACACCGTAAGAAAAAACCCGCACAGTTATCTGGCGGGCAAAAACAACGTGTAGCCATTGCGCGGGCTTTGGCCAGCGATCCTGAGATTATCCTTGCTGATGAGCCTACAGGAGCGCTCGATTCGCAAAATACGAAAGAAGTATTGGCCCTTCTTCGCCAAATCGCACAGTCTGGTAAGACAGTCATTGTTGTCACTCACTCTCAAGAAGTCGCTGACTATGGGACACGTACGATTCGTCTGGCAGACGGACAGATTATCGGAGATGAGCGTGACAAGCCAGCTTATCCTGTGCCAGATGAAGCAAAGTCTTTCAAGACAAAGGCACTTTCTTATGGTGATGTGGTTAAAACAGCCTTTAAGCACTTTACAAATACTTGGAAAATCAATCTTCTCATTGCTATAGGAACGGCCATTGGCTTATTCTCAGTTATTTTCTTCCTCGGTTTAGGTACTGGGGCAACAAAATACATGAACGATCAGGTCACAAGCTTGGCAAACCCTAATATTATTACTGTGGTTCAACGTGACTCTGCAAATAATCAGGGTAAAGATAATGATGAAGCCTTCTCAATTGCGCAGCAAACAATGCTGGGGATCTCTGATAAAAACATTAACAAGTTGAAGGACTTGGATAATGTCAAAGCAGTTGATGCAGGGATTACAAAAGCAGGTGCTGTGACTCTTGACTATAAGGGGCAAACAACAAGTAGCCAAGCGATTATGTCTTGGACACCGATGATTCAGTCTTCAACATTACATGCGGGTTCAGAACCAAAAGGTAAGCAAATCGTTATCTCTGAAGCAGATATGAAGAAGTTTGATCAAAAAGCATATGAAGCAAAAGACTGGAAAGCTGTGATTGGTAAAACAGTCAAAGTAAGCTTCCAAACTGTGGATAAAAACAATACTCCTGTGACTATCACAGAAGATATGGAAATCTCAGGCGTCTTGCAAGACATGCCAATGGTTGGCACTTTGACTTCAACAGAGGCATTGAAAGAAATGCTTACTGCAAATAATATTGATGCGATGCCAAACACAGCCTACGTCACTGTGACAGATACAGATAAAGTTAAAGATGTAACCAAAGCTATCAATGATATCAAAGATAATGACAAACTTGTGTTTGCCTCAACAAATATCGGTAGTATGTTGGATACAATCACAGATATTACAGGGATTGTCTCAACTGTCTTGGCTGCCATTGCTGGTATAAGCTTGATTGTTTCAATCTTTATGATTGTGGTAACAACTTATATGTCTGTTGCCGAACGTACTAAAGAAATTGGTGTCCTTCGTGCCTTAGGTGGACGTCGTAAAGATGTTTCTCGCATGTTCACAGCCGAAAGTGTTATCCTTGGCTTGTCATCGGCAGTTATTGCGATTGCTCTTGCCTTTGCGGGACAAAGCATCATCAACAAAGCTTTGCATAGCTTAGTCGGCGGAAATATCGTTCAGATTACTTCTGGCCATATTATCTTTGCAGTTATCATTGCGCTGATTATCGCTTTACTCTCAAGTCTTGCACCTGCAGCACGTGCAGCACGTTTGAACACTATCGAAGCCTTGGCTGCTGATTAATATATATGGATAAGTTCTGCTGAAAAGCAGGACTTTTTTGCTGAATAAATTCATATAAATATTTTTTAGATGGGGTTCTTTATTTCATTTTGAATTTCTTTTTGGAAATATTACAATTAAATTATACGTGCGTTACTTTAAAATGACGTACTACTTGATGAGGAATCGTAATGAACTATAATCTTTCAGCACAGCACAGCAATAGGTGTCAGTTGTTTTCTCTATCTTGAGGAAGGGAGAAACTTATGACATCAGAAAAGAAACGCAAGCTGCGGAATATCGCCATCTTAGCTCTGCTTGGTTTAATTGGCGGTACTTTCGCTTTTCAAGCCTTTAACCAACAAGCCATCAATGACCGCTTGCGGGAAAACCCAGCAGATTACGGTGGGCGGGTACACGATTACTACAATAGTGATACAGAAAATAAAGATATCTTTGTTGAGAACTTTGGACAAGAACCCATCATGGTCAGACTGAAGTTGTCGGAATTTATGGAGATACAGGAGCGAGGAAGTACCAGTTGGCAGCAAGTTGCAGGCGGTAGACGTGATGATTTGGACAGCTGGATACCTTATATTCCAGAAGCAAACAATGTTTCTCAACGTAGAAGTGATAATCCCTCAGCTGCTTTTAACCAGTATTCCGATTTAACCTTTGGTTGGACACGTGGAGGTCAAGATGCACCTTGGTATCTGCCAACTTTTAATACAGCTTGGGATAACCCCATCACAGCTGCCGCAGGACATGCCCGTGACTTGAGCTATAGATTAGAAAATGGGGAACTCTATCCACGAGCAACACATCCCGGAAGTGGCGAGGATGCTTATTGGTCTGAAGGAGAAACCTATCCCAATACTGGACAGTGGTCAGGCGCAATGATTACACGTGAGACAGCACAAAACTTACAGCAAGATAAAGCACCAATAACTCTACAGGAGTGGCACACACGCTATCGTAACACTCCTGATGCGATTGGAGATTACTGGGTCATTGACCACGAAACAGGTTGGGCTTACTGGGCAAGCCAGCTCCATGGTGGGCAAGCAACCTCTTATCTCATAGATGAGGCTCACATGAGACCAGAAGCAGAGAGAATCAATGGTTCTTACTATTATGGTATTCATGTAAGCAGTGAGTTGATTCATCCAGACCAAGAGTTCCGAGATGAACCTGCTACAGGAGCAGTGGGGGAACTAATTGCAAAGATAAGAAACTATGGGGATGGCAATCCACCGTCAGGTATAAACGCTCCTATAGGTAGCTTTAATTTTAGTCGTATGAGCCCAGGACGTATCTTTACCATGTGGGGGCAGCCGTTCCGTTATCTGGAAAATATGGGAGATGGCAACCACATGATCATCCGTAATGAAGTAATTCATTTTGGAACAAATTGGGATAGTCAAAATGGTTTGCTGCTCAACTGGTACAACAACGATGTTGTTACAACTGTTCCAGCTATTCGAGCGCAGCGGGAACAGTATATTGTACCAGTAGCCGAAACATTCAACGTAGGAGTGTTGACTTTCGCTAATACTACACGTCCTAATAATAATGGGCTTATCACTAATCTGGATATTTTCGACATCCCTTATGCAGATAGAACAAGAGTTGTTTCAGGCGGAAACCGTCGTGCTTTTGCCCTTTCTGTAGCAGATGTGAACCATTTGACGGCGATAGGTAGTTTCGCTATCGGTGCAGATCGTGGTACTCCTAATAGAGCTTGGTGGCTTCGTACCGAAGCTTCTGCCACTAGTGCTTGGGCTATAAATGCCAATGGCACGTGGAGTAGTACAGGTCACAGTGTTGCTACTAGAGGTATCCGCCCCGCCCTCATCATCCATCAATAAGCTCTATAAAATTTTGTTTACATTACGGAGTCTAGTCACGGCTCATCCCTCTGACTTTCTGCTATAATAAAGAAAAAAACGCAGGAGGTGTTTATGGCATATAAAGTTAATTTTAAAGAAGGACAGGTGGAAACGACAGGGCTTGAAAGTTCACCTGTAGCAGAAAGCTTAGCGGGTTTACGCGCCAATGAAGCCCGCTATTTCTGGAATAAATATAAATTCGAATATATCACTTTTCCTGCTATGGAAAAGGAAAAAGAAGTCGCTTGGTTGAAAAAACTGCTGAAAGAGGAGCGCGATCTTGAGTTTTCATCTCCAATTTTGGAGGTCGCGATTTATGAAGACGAAGACATCTACTGGCCAGAGTTTTACTTTGAAGATGGCATGGTCATTAACGTTCTCTATGAGAAAACAGCTGAGGAAGGGAAGAAACCAAAACGTGCTGTTGGCTTTAAACTTTCTGCAGGGATGGAAATTCCACAAGAACTAGAAGGAAAATTCAAATTTGCTCGCCAACGCTCAAAGCTTGCTGGCGAGATACGTGGGTCATTCTTTGTGTTGAAGCAAGAGTGGGTTTAGAAGTAAAGGGAATATTATATTATAAATATTTATTAAAAACTGCGGCTTACGAGAAGTCAGTAGTTTTTTTTTTTTACTTTTTGAAAAAAATATTCTTTATGGATAAAACTTCTATGACGATTTAGAATTTATTTTTAACTTCAAATAATGGATTAAGATTGTACATTTACTGATATTATGTAAAAAATTAAATTTTTTATAATTTATATAAGTTGCAGTATAACTC
>NZ_MUIZ01000007.1 GCF_002154895.1 Lactococcus petauri
CCGGAAGTAGTTGGGGGTTGCCCCCTGCGAGATAGGGTAAATGCCAAGTGATTGGGAGTTTAGCTCAGCTGGGAGAGCATCTGCCTTACAAGCAGAGGGTCAGCGGTTCGATCCCGTTAACTCCCATTGAATATGTTATAATATATTCAATGACAATTAAATATCGGAAGGGTAGCGAAGAGGCTAAACGCGGCGGACTGTAAATCCGCTCCTTCGGGTTCGGGGGTTCGAATCCCTCCCCTTCCATAGTTTTACGGGCATAGTATAAAGGTAGTACAAAGGTCTCCAAAACCTTTGGTGTGGGTTCAATTCCTGCTGCCCGTGTTTGTATTATGGCGGATGTGGTGAAGTGGTTAACACACCAGCTTGTGGCGCTGGCACTCGCGGGTTCGATTCCCGTCATCCGCCCTTTTAATGGGGTATAGCCAAGCGGTAAGGCAAGGGACTTTGACTCCCTCATGCGTTGGTTCGAATCCAGCTACCCCAGTTCAAATATTTTATTTGAGAAAAGTCTGTTGCCGAAGTGGCGGAATAGGCAGACGCGCCAGACTCAAAATCTGGTTCCTTCACGGGAGTGCCGGTTCGACCCCGGCCTTCGGCATAAAATAAAAGATCTAAGTATTCTTAGGTCTTTTTTGTTTTTATCTAAATGTAAAAACCACTTTCACAAAAAGTAAAAGTGGTGTAATATGTTTAGGCAAGAAAAGTTTTGTTGAGTTTTTTGATAATGAACTTTTCAATTTCTATCACGATGAAAATCATGAGAGAGAGGAGTATAGCGATAAGCCAGTGTGTTGTTGTGAGAGGCACTACATCAATGAATGTTCGTAAGGGTGTAAGTGTGAAGACAAAGGTTATGATTAAGGATATAATGGTTGTCCAGAAAATTGTTTTATTTGAATATAAACCATCTTTAAATATAGAATCGTTACTCCGAGCATTAAAGATATGGTAGGTTGAAGCGAGGGCAAGAACGAGAAATGTCATCGATTGTCCGACTTGCATACTTGGAGTAGTTCCCGCTATCTCTACAAATCTACCAAGATAGAATCCGATAAGCGAAATAATGATAAAGGTTGTGGAGGATGTGAGAATACGTTGTGAAACACCTCTAGAGAAGAGACTTTCGTTTACATCGATTGGTGGTTTTTTCATAATATACTTATCAGAGGTTTCTCGACTTAAGCCAAATCCAGGAATACCATCTGCGAGAACATTAATATAGAGAAGCTGCATACCTGTAAGTGGCAGACCCCAACCAATAATAGCCCCAAATAGCATAATAAGGATTTCGGCAACATTGGCAGAAAGAAGATAATAAATTGTTCTTTTAATATTAATGTAAACACGGCGGCCTTCAGCAATTGCACTCACAATAGTTGCAAAGTTATCGTCGGCTAAGATGATGTCAGAGGCATTTTTTGCCACTTCTGTTCCGGCGATTCCCATTGCGGTTCCGACATCTGCTGCTCGTAGAGAGGGAGCATCATTGACACCGTCACCGGTCATGGCAACTATATGTTTTTTATCTTGCCATGCTTTCACAATCCGGAGCTTGTCTTCAGGCGAGACACGTGCATAGACTGAAATTTTTTCAATCTTTTCCTTGAGGTCCTCATCCGTCATGTTTGCCAAGGTAATGCCGTCTACGACCAAGTCTCCTTCACGATAAATATCAAGTTCCTGTGCGATTGCTTTAGCAGTTAAGGCATGATCCCCTGTAATCATTACAGGAATAATTCCAGCAGTACGGGCTTCGGCTACAGCATGTTTACTTTCGGGCCTTGGAGGATCAATCATTCCAATTATTCCTAAGAATGTTTGGTCTTCTTCCAAGCTTTGATGGTTTTCTGGAATCTCTTCAATTACTTTGTAGGAAAGTGCGAGGACACGCAAGGCATTTTCTGCAAAGGTGTCGTGAATATTATGTGCTTTGCTAAAGTGATTAGGGACAAGCCGATCAAAGGCTCCTTTTGTAATAACCAGGTAGCCCCCGCTTTCGTTAGGTACAACAACCGTCATTTTTTTTCTGGTCGAATCAAAAGGAAGTTCTAAGAGACGCGGGGGATTTTTATCAGGATGATAAGAGTTATGTGCGATAAGGAAGTTGATGATGGCTGTTTCTGTTGGATCGCCGTGTGTGACCCATTTCCCCTCGTCTTTTACGGCTGTTGCATTAGATACTAAACCAAACTTGTAAATTAAATCTTTTTCTTTATCAGAGAGTTGGTCCTTATGCCAAATATCTTCTCCCTGTACCCAGAGTCTTTGAATAGTCATCTGGTTTTGAGTAAGTGTTCCTGTTTTATCGGAAGCAATGACCGAAGCATTTCCCAGGGTTTCAACAGCAGGAATGTTACGAATAATGGCTTTTTTATATGCCATATTTTCTACACCATAAACGAGTGATAAGGTCACGATGACAGGAAGAGTTTCCGGCACGGCAGCAATACCAAGAATAACAGCCGTCATCATATTTTCACTGAAGGGAATGCCACCGTGCAATAAGTTGACAATAAAGATGATTGCCCCTGCACCAAAAGCAATTGCAGCAAGGCGTTTTGCCAGAGAATCAATACGTTTTTGTAAAGGTGTTTTCCCTTTAACCTGGTCTTCTAAAAGTTGGGCAATTTGTCCCATCTGACTTTTCATTCCTGTAGCTACAACAATTCCCTGAGCTGTACCGTTAAGCACATTTGTTCCCGAGAAAACCATGTTCACTTGGTCTCCCAAAGGCACATCTTCGAGGATCTCACGTGAAGCATCTTTTTCTATTGGTTCAGACTCTCCTGTTAGGGAGGATTCATCGACTTGTAAGCTATTTGCTGAAAGGAGACGAACATCAGCACCAACCTGTTCTCCAGCGCTCAGTTGAAGCAAATCACCGACAACCAATTGCTCAGAAGGAATTGTGCTGAGCTTCCCTTCACGTATAACCGTAGAATTTGGAGCCGATAATTTCTTGAGGGCGGATAAGGCGGTTTCGGCACGTTCCTCTTGCATGTGAGCAACGATAACATTGATGACCACGATTAACAGAATAACGATTGGTTTGGTGAAGTTTCCAGTATCCATCGATAGGTAAAAAGCAGGAACTGAGACAATGATTAAAACAAGATTCATTACCTCAAGTAGATGTTTCAAAAGCTTTTGAAAAATACTTTTTTCTTTGGCTTCTTGAAAAACATTGCTGCCGTATTTGGCTCGGTGAGCAGTAACTTGTTTTTTATTTAAACCCTCTGAAGCGCTTGTTTTATAGTACTCTTTAATCTTTTTTATATTACTTTTCTTATAATTCATAAATCCTCTATTCTACTTTTGTCATATTTATAAAATGTTTTATAATAGAATTATAATATTTTTATCATTTATTACAAAACGATTTAGCATTCAGAAAAAGCTGTATAAATAGCTAAAAATGTGGTATTATGGTAGATATGGAAACGAAAACAGTAAGTGAACTTGCAGAACTTTTTGGTGTGACTCGCCAAGCGATGAATAAACGCATCAAGCAGCTAGACGAGCAATATGTAGAGAAAAATGAAAAAAATGTTACTGTAATTAATGAAGGCGGTATTCATGAACTTGAACGCCTTTATGGCAAAGTTGTGACAGCGCAGGCGGAAGTTGTTGATGGTAAAGATGAAACACAAGAACTTTCAACAGCGCCAACGGACACAGCTGTTTTTGAGTTGGTTTCAAACCTGATGAAAGATAAGAATGCAGAAATTGACCGTCTAAATCAGCAATTGATGGCTAAAGATGCACAAATTGCAGAAAAAGATAAGCAAATCAACCGTCAACAAGAACTGATGGAAAAATCTTTGAGTGATAATAATCAGTTTTTACTTGAAATGAAGGCTGAGTCAGAAAAAGGCTTCTTTGCCAAACTTTTCGGAAAATAATAACAGTGGCAAAACTGTTATTTTTTATTAGAAATATAAGGAAGTAGACAAATGTAAACGTTTTCCTCTTCGTTCCCACGGTTGTGCCTATTTTCCGGCTTTTATGTTTGCAAAATCTCAAAAAAGTGTTAAAATGTAAGAGTAAGTTAAATGATTAACTTAGTGATAGAGAATTTCTCTATAAACAAAATTTTAAACCTATAAGGAGACTTACTCATGGTAGTTAAAGTTGGTATTAACGGTTTCGGACGTATCGGTCGTCTTGCTTTCCGTCGTATTCAAAACGTTGAAGGTGTTGAAGTAGTAGCAATCAACGACCTTACAGATCCAGCAATGCTTGCTCACTTGTTGAAATATGACACAACTCAAGGTCGTTTCGACGGTGAAGTTGAAGTTAAAGATGGTGGTTTCGAAGTTAACGGTAAATTTGTAAAAGTTACTGCAGAAGCTAACCCAGCTAACATCAACTGGGCTGAAGATGGTGCAGAAATCGTTCTTGAAGCAACTGGTTTCTTCGCAACTAAAGAAAAAGCTGAACAACACTTGCACGCTAACGGTGCTAAAAAAGTTGTTATCACAGCACCTGGTGGAAACGATGTTAAAACTATCGTTTTCAACACTAACCACGAAATCTTGACTGGTGAAGAAACAGTTATCTCTGGTGCATCATGTACTACTAACTGTCTCGCGCCAATGGCTGATGCTTTGAACAAAAACTTCGGTCTTAAAGTTGGTACAATGACAACTATCCACGGTTACACTGGTGACCAAATGACTCTTGATGGCCCACACCGTGGTGGTGACTTCCGTCGTGCACGTGCTGCAGCTGAAAACATCGTACCTAACTCAACAGGTGCTGCTAAAGCTATCGGTCTTGTATTGCCAGAATTGAATGGTAAACTTCAAGGTCACGCACAACGTGTACCAGTTCCAACTGGTTCATTGACAGAACTTGTATCAGTTCTTGATAAAGAAGTTACTGTTGAAGAAGTTAATGCAGCTATGAAAGCAGCATCTAACGAATCTTACGGTTACAACGAAGATGAAATCGTTTCATCTGATATCGTAGGTATCTCTAACTCTTCACTCTTTGACGCTACTCAAACTGAAGTTACTACAGCTGACGGCGTTCAATTGGTTAAAACAGTTGCTTGGTACGATAACGAAATGTCTTACACATCTAACCTCGTTCGTACACTTGAATACTTCGCTAAAATCGCTAAATAATTCTGTTATTTAACGTTAGAAACAGAGAAGCTTAGCTCCTCTGTTTTTTGTTGTCTTTATTTTTTAGAGCGTCTTTGAGATTTTTTTCATAATATAGTACACTATAGGGAGTAGTGGTTGAGAAAGCAGGAATTGGATTATGGATAAAAATTCGAAAAAGCGAAGAGTTATTTTTGGAAGTATCCTTACGGGTCTTTTACTTGTTGGCATAGCTATATTCCTGATTGTTGTTGTCTATTCAACACCTAAAAAAGATACCTCGCGGGCTTTAAATCATCATAAAACTTCAGAAAGTTCAATGATGAAGATGAGTTCAACTCAAGGGAGTAAATCAGATACGATACAGACAGCTTTAACGGAATGGAAGGGTTTAGCTCTTAACCAACAAATTGCTTTATTGGCTCAGTCCTATGCTAAATTAAATCCTCAGTCCACAATTTTATCATCGGACCATATGGCAATGACAGGGGATATTGATGATGGTACAATAGAGTGGTATGATTCAAACAAAATTATCCATAAGGTTAATGTGAAAATTAACCAAACGATGATTAAATATAACTACATCAATGCTGAAACATGGGAAACAGAAGAGCAAGTAACAAAGATAGATACGGTTCTTGCAGATTATTTTGAAACCCCCACAGCTAAACAAGTTACTGAAGAAATAGCTGCCAGGCTAATCGATTCTGCCAGATTGACAAGCTTAAATGCTGAGATGAATTTAGAACAAATTGCTCAAGGTGATTATTCAAGTGTGCAAGGCACTTGGAAAAATTTGGCAGGCAGCACACTAACTTTTGAAACTAATCAGTGTTACATAGTGGAGGGTGAACAGAAAACCAGACTTATTCTGACTACTCTATCAGCAGATAATCCGCAAAATCAAGGATTCCTTATGGTAAATAGCAATCCTGAAGGCTCTCTTGCTGGAGCGGGGCTCTCCTTTATTCCAACAGGTTATGATTGGGCAGATACAGACAAAGCGAAACTTCGTATTTGGTTGTCCAACACTTTTGGTCCAAGTGCGCACTTACCAGAGGGACAAAGATTAGGAATACAAAAAGCAATTTACTATAAAGTAGATTAAACACATAATAAACAATACCAACAATAAAAAAACAGAAAATGGAGAAATAATGGAAACACCTAAATGCCCAACTTGTTCAAGTGAATATACTTATGAACTCTCAGACACGACATTTGGATGCTCAGAATGCGGCAACGAATTTACACAAGCAGATTTAGAAGCAGATAAATTTGTTGTGCTTGACAGTGTCGGACAACCTTTAGCTGATGGGGATGCTGTAATTATCATACAAGATCTTCCAGTAAAGGGAATGCCAAAGTCCATTAAAAAAGGTACAAAAGTTAAAAACATACGTATCAATGAATTTGGGAAAAATGAACACTATATTGATTCAAAAATTGATGGTTTTGGGGCCATTGGATTGAAGGGATCTGTTGTCAAGAAAGCATAAGCAATAGAAAAATGACCTTCTGGTCGTTTTTTTTATTTGAGTATAAAGGAGAAGGTAGTAAAACAGCTTTTCTGCTATAATGAACTTATGAAACTAACAGACAGTATACAATACCTGAAAGGTGTCGGACCTAAATCTTTTGAAAATTATCAAAAGCTTGGCATTTCCACAATACAGGATTTATTGCTTTATTTTCCTTTCCGTTATGAAGATTTTGCTGGACGCTCCATTTTTGAGTTAGTAGATGGAGAAAAAGCAACGGTGATTGGTGAAGTGGTAACACCCGCTAATGTCCAGTATTATGGATTTAAACGCAACAGACTTACTTTTAAACTCAAACAAGGGGAAGCTGTAGTTGCTGTGAGCTTTTTTAATCAGCCCTATTTAGCGGATAAGATTGAGGTTGGAAAAGAGGTTGCGGTTTATGGCAAATGGGAACAAAAAAAGCAGCAACTGCTGGGCATGAAAATATTAACACAAGCAGAAGATGGCTTTTCCCCCGTGTATCATCTTACCGCAGGGATGAAGCAATCCAGCTTGGTGAAAACAATTCAAATGGCTTTTGAGAGTGGGCTTTTATCGGAATTAAACGAGAATCTGCCAGACTATTTATTGAAAAAGTACCGATTGATGCCTCGGCAGGAAGCGGTACGTGCCATGCATTTTCCAGATGATATGGAGATGCACAAGCAAGCTTTAAGGCGCGTGAAGTTTGAAGAACTCTTTTACTTTCAACTGAAGTTGCAGGCTTTGAAACATAAAGAGAAAGCACAACGCTTTGGACGAAGGGTTATTTTTGACCAGCGGTTGATGGAAGAAAAAATTAAAAATCTTCCTTTTGAACTGACAGGAGCCCAACAAAAATCCTTAGACGAAATTTTAGCAGATATGTCTTCAGCTTACCATATGAACCGTCTTTTACAAGGTGATGTCGGTTCAGGGAAAACAGTTGTTGCTAGTTTAGCAATGTATGCAGCAGTCTTATCTGGGCTTCAAGCTGCTATAATGGTTCCGACTGAAATTTTAGCGCGACAACATTTTGCTAACTTACAAAATCTTTTTCCTGAACTAAAAATTAGTCTTCTTGTTTCGGGATTAAAAGTTGCGGAGCGAAGAGCGATACTAGAAAGTTTAGCAAGTGGTCAGACACAAATGGTTGTGGGAACGCACGCTTTAATTCAGGAAGGGGTTGATTTTTATGATTTGGGGCTGGTCATTACCGATGAACAACATCGCTTTGGGGTTAACCAACGGAAAGTCTTACGCGAAAAGGGTCAAAATCCTGATGTACTTATGATGACTGCGACACCAATTCCTCGGACCTTGGCGATCACAGCTTTTGGTGATATGGATGTCTCCATTATCGACGAATTACCTAAAGGGCGGCAACCGATTACGACCAGATGGGTAAAACACGAGCAACTTCCAGAGGTCTTGAAATGGATAAAAGAAGAACTGGTACAGCAGGCACAAGTTTATTTTATTTCGCCACTTATTGAAGAATCAGAAGCTTTAGACTTAAAGAATGCTGTAGCTCTTTATGAAGAACTGAACCAGTATTTTGGCGAAGAAACAGGCATTGGTTTACTGCATGGTAAGATGAAAAATGAAGAAAAAGACCAGATTATGCAGACTTTTAAGGCAGGGGATTTGTCGGTTCTGGTTTCCACAACGGTTATTGAAGTTGGTGTGGATGTGCCAAATGCAACGATTATGGTGATTATGGATGCGGATCGTTTTGGGCTCTCTCAGTTGCATCAGTTAAGAGGCCGTGTAGGACGGGGGAGTAAGAAGTCCTATACGATTCTCGTTGCCAATCCCAAGACAGAATCAGGTAAAAACCGGATGAAGATAATGTGTCAAACGCAGAATGGTTTCCGTTTAGCTGAAGAAGACCTGAAGATGCGCGGATCCGGAGAAATATTTGGCGTACGTCAATCAGGTTTACCAGAATTTCTAGCAGCTGATATAATGAATGACTACAATATTTTAGAAGTGGCACGTCAAGAAGCGCAGGAAATTTTTAAAACACCTGACCGTCCAGAATATCAGATGATGCTTGCAGACTTGGATGTTGACGGTGGTTTTGATTAACGTTTCAATTATGAATTCAAGAAAGGATGATAAAAATGGGACTTTTCTTAGCATTTCTAGGTGGTGGACTTTCTTTGCTGAACTTTTCTGCCGAATGGCGGTTTCTTTCCTTGCAGCTTATTTTCACTCTCCTTTCCTTAAGTAGTATGTTCACCTATAAAGGAAAGCGCACAAGAAGATCCTATGAAGGAGATGGCACAAGTATCTTCACCTTTGGCTTTGCTTTGTGTTTCCTTTCATTTATCGGATCAGCATCGATTCTTCTGGCCTTATTCATGGGCTGGCAGTGAATAAAAAAACATAAGTGGAATATCTCCTACTTATGTTTTTTTATTTTCCTAAGCAGAACTGGCTGAAAAGCTGAGTAATCAGTTCATCCGGTGCAGCTTCTCCGGTTATTTCACCAAGCAATTGCCAACAGCGCGTGACATCCACTTGGATGAGGTCCACAGGAAGTCCCATCGCCAAGCCTCTATTTGCTTCCTTCAAGGCATCTAAAGCTTGTTCGACTAGGCCGATATGACGTGCATTGGAAAGAGTAGTTGCATCTTTTGTTTCAATTTCCCCAGAGAAAAATAGCGCGCGTATTTGTTTTTCGACGGCATCAAGATTTTCATTTTTTAAGGCAGAAATTCTGATAAAGTCTTTAGGGAGTTTTTCGAGCTCAATTTTTTCTGGTAGATCGGTCTTGTTCAACAAGACGATACGGTTTGTCGAAGAAGAAAGTTCCAACAATTCCAGATCTTTGGGAGTTAAAGGTGACGAAGCATCAAGCACAAGTAAGACCAAGTCGGCTTCTTCTAAGGCTTTTTGACTACGCTCAACACCGATCTTTTCGACGATATCCTCAGTTTCTCGTATACCAGCAGTATCAATTAACTCAAGGGGCACACCACCAATATTGGCAAACTCTGTGATAACATCACGTGTTGTTCCGGCTATGTCGGTAACAATGGCTTTTTCCTCACGTAAAAGTTGATTGAGCAAACTTGATTTACCAACATTTGGCCGGCCAATAATTGCTGTTCTCAAACCTTCACGCAGAATCTTACCGCGTTTAGCTGTGGCAAGAAGTGTTTCCAGAAGTTGTTCAAAATGGGCTGTTTTTTCCAGAAGCATTTGACTTGTCATCGTTTCAACGTCATCATATTCGGGATAATCAATATTGACTTCCACTTGCGCGAGCGATTCTAAAATTTCTTGACGAATATTGTTAATCAAGTTAGAGAGGCTTCCATCGAGCTGTTTTACAGCAATATTGGCTGCCTGATCTGTTTTAGCACGAATCAAATCCATTACGGATTCGGCTTGCGCCAAGTCAATACGTCCATTTAAAAATGCACGTTTAGTAAATTCACCTGGTTCAGCGAGGCGAGCGCCAGAGCGCAGCAGGAGTTGCAAAATTTCTTGGGTGACAGCAATTCCGCCGTGTGTGTTAATTTCCACAAGATCTTCACGCGTAAAGGTTTTTGGAGCTTTCATTACAGAGAGCATAACTTCATCAACGAGACGGTCCTCGTCAAAGATATGACCATAGTTGATGGTGTGTGAAGCAACTTTATCGAGATCTTTCCCTTGAAAGACCTTTTTAGCGATTGAGACAGCATCGCTACCAGACAATCGGACGATAGCAATTGCTCCTTCACCTAAAGGCGTGGAGATGGCTGCTATAGTATCAAATTCTTTTGTTATCATATTTTTATCCTAATTACTAATTTCAGTATGCCCTATTATATAACAAGTCGTCATAAAAATAAAGATTCGTTAACTCTTTCTTAAAGGTTTATCTTATCCATATTAAGCAAAATTCTAGTAAAATAAGAGTATGAGATTGGATAAATATTTGGCGGAAGCCGGGCTGGGATCACGTAAAGAAGTTAAGGTGATTCTCAAGACAGGAAAAGTGACAGTGAATGATCAGAAGGTGAAAGACGGCAAACTACATGTTGAGCCAGATAAAGATTCTATAAATTATGATGGGCAACCCATAGGCTATCAAGAATTTTATTATTACCTCCTTAATAAACCCGGTGGTGTTGTTTCGGCAACGAAGGATAATAAGGACAAAACAGTTGTCGAATTATTAAAGGGAAAAGATTTTCGCGAAGATCTTTTCCCTGTAGGGCGCTTAGATAAAGATACAGAAGGCCTTCTGTTGCTTACAAATGATGGGCCACTGAGCCATAATCTTCTGAGCCCTAAAAAACATGTAGAAAAAGAATATTTTGCTCAAATCCAAGGCCAGGTTACACAAGAGACTGTTCGAGAATTTGCAGCAGGTTTGACCTTGAAATCTGGAGAAAACGTCAAACCAGGTCAACTTTTTATTGAGAAATCAGAGGAGAATAAAAGTGAAATTCGCCTGATTATTCATGAAGGTAAATTTCATCAGGTCAAACGAATGTTTGAAGCTGTAGGGATGAAGGTAACTTATCTCAAACGGTTACGTATGGGAAGTTTAAGATTGGATCCGGAATTAACTAAGGGAGCATACCGTCCGCTCACAGAAGAGGAAATTTTAAAACTCAAGGAGTAGCTATGGAAGAAATAGTTTCTGTAAAAAATCTAAGTGTCCAATTTGAAAAAGAAGAGGTTTTAAAAAAACTATCTTTAAGTCTCTTTGCAGGAGAAATTGTTGGACTCATCGGTCCTTCAGGTTCGGGAAAGTCAACTTTTATGAATGCATTACTCGGGATTGTTGCTCCTAATAGTGGAGAAATCAAACTACTTGATATCTCGATTCTTAACCGCAAAGTGATGCGCAAAATTGGCTATATGGCACAGTCGGATGCCTTGTTTACAGAACTTACAGGGAAACAAAATATGGAATTTTTTGGAGCCCTGCAAGGAAAAATAAGTGAAGAGGAGCTGCTCAAAGCTGCTCAAACCGTTGGGTTAATATCAGCTTTGTCCAAGGCTGTTTCGAAATATTCTGGTGGAATGAAGCGTCGCTTATCTTTAGCAATTGCTCTCCAGACGGGTGCTCCTCTCTTATGCCTAGATGAGCCCACAGTTGGTATTGATCCAGAACTTCGACAGGAAATATGGACAGAGCTTAAGCGACAAGCAGAGATGGGCAAAGCTATTCTCTTGACGACACACGTAATGGAAGAGGCAGAGCGGTGTGATCGAGTTGTTTTATTAAGAGACGGGCACTTTGTGGCCCAAGGAAGTCCTGAAGCCCTTAAATCCCAGTTTCATGTTACTACTGTGGAAGAGGCATTTATTCAAGCAGCTCAAGCAGGTGATTATGATGAGAATTAAAGCAATTTTTAAACGTATACTGCTACAAAGGTTGAGAGATAAACGAAGCTTGGCTTTACTTTTCTTTGCTCCCCTTGGCATTATCAGTCTTTTATATTTTCTTCTTCAAGTTCCTTCGGATATAAAATATCGTGTGGGTCTACAAGAAAACCAACCTGTTTTAGCACAAGTTCTCAAGCAGAACGAAAAACTAAAAGTGATTGAAATAGAAGAAACGTTAAATACTCGAGAAACAGTAAATACTCACAATTTAGATGCTCTGATACAGCTGGTAGGAGATGAAATAGAAGTAACTTATGCAAATAGAGATACGTCAAAAACACAGGCACTTACTCAGATGATTGGACAAATTGCTCAAAAGATCCCAGCGAGTATGCGAGAAAACCAAGCAAAAAGTTCTGCAGAAAAAGTGCCGCAAGCCTCGTTAGAAACACTAGCTCTGAACATAAAAAGTCATTATCTTTATGGTGACAGTTCCCTGAGTATGTTTGATAATTTAGCGCCACTGCTGGTAAGTTTCTTCGTTTTCTTCTTTGTCTTTTTAATATCAGGCATTTCACTTGTTAATGAACGAAGCAGTGGTACAGTTATGCGAATGCTGGTTACACCTGTAAGACGTACTGAAATTGTGGCAGGTTATACTTTAGCCTATGGTTTCCTCGCACTACTTCAAACAAGCTTAATTGTACTTTGGACACGTTATGTTTTACAAATGCAGATTTTGGGGAACTTTATATTAGTCTTGTTGATTAATTTGTTGATTGCTCTGATTGCGCTGTTGATTGGACTTTTGTTGTCTGCCCTTGCGAAAACTGAATTTCAATTTATTCAGTTTGTTCCGATAGCTGTCGTACCACAATTCCTTTTTTCAGGTATTATTAATGTCGACACAATGGCAGCGCCCTTACGCTGGATTGCACATCTTATGCCTCTGTATTATGGCGTTGATGCACTTCAAAAAGTAGTGAAACAAGGCGAAGGTTTCTCTCAAATTGGAAACAACCTGTTTATTTTAGGAATGCTTGCTCTTGTATTTTATGTAGCTAATGTAGTGGCTTTGAAAGGTTTAAGAAAAACTTAGATATTCAAATAAAAAGCGAGTTATTTTCGCTTTTTTGTTATAATGATTGAGAAGAGTATTTGAAGGGATTTTACAAATGGAAAATTTAAAAAAACAAGTAGGTATAAAAGCAGCTGAGTACGTGAAGTCTGGTATGATTGTTGGATTGGGAACAGGTTCAACGGCAGCTTTCTTTGTGGAAGAATTGGGGCGCCGTGTTAAAGAAGAAGGTTTAGATATTGTTGGAGTAACGACGTCAAATGTAACCAGTCAGCAAGCTGCAAGTCTTAATATCCCTTTAAAATCAATTGATGAAGTGGATTATGTTGATTTGACAGTAGACGGTGCAGATGAAATTGATACAGCCCTTAATGGTATTAAAGGTGGTGGTGCGGCCTTGCTGATGGAAAAAATCGTTGCAACATATTCTAAAGATTATATTTGGATTGTTGATGAAAGTAAACTTTCAGAAAATCTTGGCAGTTTTAAAGTTCCTGTCGAAGTTATCCCTTACGGCTCAGAGCAGTTGTTCCGAAAATTTGCAGCGGCTGGTTATGCACCAACATGGCGGATGAATGCCCAAGACAAGCTCATCACTGATATGCAACATTATATTATTGATTTGCATATTGAGAAGATTACTGAGCCAGAAAAGCTGGCTGAAGAGCTTGATTTAACAGTGGGAGTTGTCGAACATGGTTTGTTTAATAACATGGTCAAAAAAGTTATTGTTGCAGGACAAGGCGGAGTTAAACTTATAGAAAAATAAAAAGAAGGAGTGTGCTCCTTCTTTTTATTTGTTCTTAAGCCATTGTTCTACGCCCCACTTATGAGAACCGCGCTTGAGTTTAACCAAAGCAGTCGGAACGTCAAACCAGAAAATTTTATTGAAATCCTCAAGAGGAGCCTGATCAAAATGAACTTCCAAAGTCTCGTAGATATAAGCAGGATTGCAAAAATATTTATCCCGATGTGAGCTATAAAAATATTCGTCGGCCTGTCCGAAATAACGTCCTAAAGTCGCAGTCGCACCTAACTCTTCCAGAAGTTCTCTTTCTAAGGCGCGAGCATGGTTTTCATCTGCTTCAATTTCTCCACCAGGGAGAAAAAAGGCTCCGTTTGGTGCTTGCACAAGACAGATTTGGCTCTTGTTTTCACGTGAAACAATACCATACACTCCATAGCGGTATTGGTAATCAACTCCGGCTATTTTTTCACCGAAGACTGGAATTTCTTGTTGTGTCATATTTACGGACCTCCGATATAATTTTATAGAAGAAAATTTAATTATATTCTATCAAAAAGTTGACAATTTTGATAAAATAAAGAGGCTAAACAAAGCTCTTGCGAAGGGAAATATGAACAGTGAAAAAATTCAATCTTAGTAAAATGATTATTATCGCCTTAATTATTGTTATTTCAGCATTTACAGCAATCTTCATCTCGGCTGATAATTTTAAAAATAATAAAAATCCATCAACGATGACACAAATTATTAATGATGGTACAGGAACCATAGACAGAATCATTGGTGCACCAATCCGCTTTGTTCAAGACAAAGCCAATCAAGTGGGCAATCTTTTTGATACATACAAGCAAAATCAGTCCCTAAAAACGCAGGTGGCAGACTTAAGTAGTTCAAAAAATAACCAAGAAAGTCTAGAAGTTGAAAATAAAGAATTAAAAGAAGCATTGAAGCTTCAAGAAACATTGACAGACTATAAGAGTATTTCTGCAAATGTGATTACCCGTAATCCGGCCAGTTGGGCAGATACGCTCGTAATTGATAGCGGCAGTAAACAAGGCATCAAAAACCGTCAACTCGTCATGGCTAATGGGGGTGTTATTGGGCGTGTAAGTCAGGTAAACGAAAATTCCTCTAAAGTTTCCTTGTTGAGCTCCGATAAAGGTATTGACGCTAAAATCCCCGTTCGCCTTGGTAGCCCGAGTGATCCAGTAAATGGACTTCTTGCGAGTTATGATGATGATCAGAATGCTTATGTTGTCACTTCTTTAGTAGGGGAAGGTAATATCGAAAAGGGAAGCCAAGTTGTTACTAGCGGTCTTGGAGGTGATTCGCCGCGTGGTCTCTTGCTTGGAACCGTAATTGATGTTAAAGAAACAGATCAAGGCTTGAACCGTAAAGTATATGTGAAACCTGCCAGCAATTTGTATGATATCCGGTTTGTCTTTGTGATTCAAGGCATGATTGGAGGCAACTAAATATGAGTCGTTTTAGCTTCCAGTTTTTTAGTCCCTTATTTCTTTTTTTCCTACTCTTGCTTGATGGGCAGCTGACGCATTTCTTTACGGCTTTGTCTGGTGGAAGTATTATGCCTGTAAGCCACTTGTTGCTCATTTTTATGGTATATACTGTGACACAGCACCGTCATAGCTATGTTCTTATCGTAGGTGTTCTTTTGGGAATTATCTATGACAGCTACTTTTTGGGAATTTTTGGTATTGCAAGTTTGATTTTACCTCTTATTGCTCTTTTCGTTTATCAAATCCAAACGGTTGTCTTTACCAATCGTTGGACACGTTTATTTACAGTGATTATCATTGTTTTTGCTTTTCAAGTTTTAAGTACGCTTATTGTTAACTTAGTCGGTGTTGTCAATGTCAATTTTGTCTCATTTATCGTTAGGCAACTTGCACCAACGTTAGCCCTAAATATTGCCTTTGCAATACTGCTGCAATGGCCTTTAGAAAAGATGTATCGCCTTCGGTGAACATCTTTTTGTAATCAAAGGGTAAAAAAAGTATTCTTAAAGAAATTAAATTGACTTGATTAAGTTATAAAAGAGTGTTATACTTGGGACTATCTTGGCGTTATATTTATAAATTATAGAAAACGGGAAGAAAAGAAAACTATGAAAAAGAAACTTATCACAGCATTGATGTTGTCGACAGTCATTTTATCTTCGGGTGCAAGCCTTGGAGCGGTAAAAGCGGACAGCACAGATGATCAAATCGCAAAGCAAGATGCAGCAATCAGCGCTGCTAAAAGTTCTTCTGCTGAAGCGCAAGCAAAAGTAGATGCGATTCAATCACAAGTAAATAGCTTACAATCTAAAAAAACTTCAACAGCAAATGAAGTAAATAAATTGATGAAGGAGCAAAAAGAACAATCAGCAGAGATTGCTCGTTTGCACAAAGACATCAAAGAACGTAACACAGCTCTTGAAGCACAAGCACGTAGCGCTCAAACAAGCGGTTCAGCGACAGACTATATGTCTACTATCTTGGATTCAAAATCTTTGACTGATGCAATTCAAAAAATGACAGCGATGGCAACCGTTTCTGGTGCCAACAAAGCCATGCTTGAAAAGCAACAAGAAGATGAAAAAGCTATTCAAGCTAAGTTGAAAGATAATGAAGCAAAATACGCTAAATCTACAAAACTTCAACAAGAGTTAGAAACACAAAGTAACGAGTTGGCAAGCCAAGAAGCCGCCCTCAAAGTTGCTCAGTTAAATTATCAAACAACAATTGCTAACTCTGAGAGTAAAAAACAAAGTTTGATTGATCAAAAAGTAGCTGCAGTAGCTGCCCAAGAAGCTGCAGCTAAAAAAGCTGCAGAAGTGGAAGCTCAACAAGCTAAAGCTGAACAAGCTGCTCAAGCTGCTCAAAAAGCACAAACAGAACAAGCTGCAGCATCTAAGAGCGAAAATAAATCAGATGCAAGTACAGTAAATACAGAAACAGTACCTGTTGTTACAGCACCTATTGAGACTACTCCAGCGGCTTCTGCACCAGCAGCATCAACACCAGCTGTAGAAGAAAGCAAACCAGCATCAAACAACAACACAACAACTACGAATACTGGTTCAAACTCAACTACAACTACTGATACTGGTTCAAATAATACTAATAATAATAATGTATCTGGTGGTTCAGGTTCATCAAGTACTCCAGGATCAAGCTTGAGCAATCCTTACCCTTGGGGACAATGTACTTGGGGAGTTTGGGAATACTTTGGAGGCAATATACCAACTTACGCAGGTAACGCAGCAGACTGGGCAACATATGCTAATAGTGGTCCTGCTGTCGGGACAATTGCAGTATTTCCACCAGGTAACCAAGGTGCAGGTGGTTTTGGTCACGTTGCTGTGGTCACAGCTGTAAATGGTGATAAACTTACTATCTCAGAAACAAACTTCTCAGGTCCTAATGGTGGAGGCCTCGGTATCCGCACAACTCGTGAAGTTTCAGCTGCAGGTGTAAGTTTCATCCGCCCATAAGAAATAATTCAAAACAAGTAATGAAATATTGCTTGTTTTTTTGTGCATTGATAAAAAACAGAAACCGACAGAAACAAACTTAAACGTAACTGTAATTGATTTGTTACAAAACGGGTGGAGGCACATGATACAATATACTATATTCACCGAACTAACCTAGGGAGGCAAATTTAAAATTTTATGAAGAAAAAACTTATTACAGCATTGATGCTCTCGACAGTCGTGCTTACGGCTGGCGCACCTTTTGCTGCCGTAAAGGCTGATTCAACAGATTCAAAAATTGCACAACAAGATTCAAAAATCGCTAATGCAAAGAATGAAGCTGCTAAAGCGCAATCACAAGTTGATTCAATTCAATCACAAGTAAGCACTTTAAAATCAAAGCAAACATCAATGACTAAAAAAGTTAATGAGTTGATGGCTCAACAAAAGGAACAATCACAACAGATTCAAAAGTTGAGTGAGAGTATCAAGGAGCGCAATACTGCCCTTGAAGCTCAAGCACGTAGTGCACAAACTGATGGTTCAGCAACAAACTATATGTCTGCTGTACTAGACTCAAAATCTTTAACAGATGCGATTCAAAAAATGACAGCAATGGCAACTGTTGCTGGCGCTAACAAGTCAATGATTGAGCAACAACAAGCTGACCAAAAAGCTATTCAAACGAAGTTAGCTGATAACCAAAAGAAATATGCTGAAGCAACAAAACTTCAACAAGAGTTAGACGCACAAGCTAATGAGTTGGCGACACAAGAAGCTGCTCTCAAAGTTGCTCAGTTAGACTACCAAGCTACAGTAACTACTGCAGAAGGCAAAAAACAAGATTTATTGAGCCAAAAAGCAGCAGCAGAAAAAGCAGCTCAAAAAGCAGCAGCAGCAGAAAAAGCAGCAGCAGCGAAGTCTGTAGTAGCTCAACAAGAAAAAGCTGTAGCTGCAGCACCTGCAGCTTCTAATCCAGCTCCAGCTTCTAATAATACTGCTGACAATAGCAATTCGTCTAATCCATCGACTGGAAATAATACAGGTGGCAATGGTAATTCTTCTAAACCAACGCCAACACCAGATCCAACTCCGATACCAACACCAGATCCAGACCCAGGACACAGTGGTACTAACCCTTATCCAGCTGGTCAATGTACTGCATTTGTTTGGGACTACTTTGGTGGTAACATGCCAACATACATGGGAAATGCTGGTGACTGGGTGGCTTATGCAAACAGTGGACCTGCAGCAGGTACAATTGCTGTATTCCCTCCAGGTAATCAAGGCGCAGGCGGCGTAGGACACGTTGCAGTTGTTCTTTCTGTATCTGGTTCAAAAATGACAGTTATTGAAGGAAACTTCAACGGCGGTTGGGGAACAACACGTGAATGTTCAACAGCTGGTGTAAGTTTCATTCGACCATAATTAAATAAAATTTAAATACAAACTACGGTTTGTATTTTTTATCTCTAGGATTTAGCACTCTTTATATAAGAGTGCTAATTTTTTTGCCAAAAGTCATAAAAAATGCTAAAATAGATTATGGTAGAAGTGAATATAGTCTACTTTTAGAGAGTAAGTGGTTGAAAAACCAAGTAAATCTCTAAAAATTCCATGTCAAGAAGGTTTAAATCATATGAATAACACAGAATTTTACGAACGCCTAGGTGTGGATAAAAATGCCAGCCAAGACGAAATTAAAAAAGCTTATCGAAAGATGTCTAAAAAGTATCACCCAGATATTAATAAAGACCCGGGTGCAGAAGACAAGTACAAAGAGGTTCAAGAAGCTTATGAAACTTTAAGTGATGAACAAAAACGTGCCAGCTACGATCAATATGGTGCTGCAGGTGCTAATGGTGGTTTTGGCGGAGGTCAAGGTGGTTTCTCTGGCTTTGACGGTTTCCAAAGTGCAGGCGGCTTTGGCGGTTTTGAGGATATTTTCTCAAGCTTCTTTGGTGGAGGCGGTGGCCAAGCTGATCCAAATGCACCACGCCAAGGAGATGACCTACAATATCGTATCAATTTGACGTTTGAAGAAGCTATTTTTGGTGTTGAGAAAGAAATCAAATACCATCGCGAAGAGCTTTGTCACACTTGTGCAGGTTCAGGTGCCAAACCAGGTACTCATGCTGAAACATGTCATAAATGTCATGGACGAGGACAAACACAAGTTATTCGAGACACTCCATTAGGGCGTATGTCAACAAATGTCGTCTGTGATGTTTGTCATGGTACAGGTAAGGAAATCAAATCTCCTTGTCCAACATGTCACGGTACAGGTCACGAAAAATTGGCACACACAGTTAAGGTAAAAGTACCGGCTGGTGTGGAATCAGGTCAACAAATGCGCCTCCAAGGTCAAGGTGATGCTGGGACAAACGGTGGCCCTTACGGTGATCTCTATGTCCGTTTCCAAGTTGCTGCAAGTGATAAGTTTGAACGTGATGGTAGCGAAATTTATTACAAGATGCCATTGAACTTTGTTCAGGCAGCCTTAGGGGATGAGATTGAAGTTCCAACTGTTCACGGTAATGTGAAGTTGAAGATTCCTGCTGGTACGCAAACAGGTACTAATTTCCGACTTAAAGGTAAAGGTGCACCTAAATTACGTGGTAGTGGTCAAGGTGATCAACACGTTGTGATTAATATTGTAACACCAGAAAAATTGAATGATGCTCAACGTGATGCTTTGCGTGAGTTTGCAAAAGCTAGCGGACAAAATGTATCAGAACAGAAAAAAGGATTTTTCGATAAATTTAAATAAAAAAGCTGTCGTTAGACAGTTTTTTTTGTTTATCAATTAGGTAAATGCTGCTGTATTTGGTATAATGTTTTTATGAAACTTGTGAATTATAAACCAGACTATCTTCTAGAAGCTGTGTATAACTTGGATGTGGAAAACTTAAAAAAGCGAGACATTCGAGGAATTATGGTGGACTTAGATAATACACTTATTGCTTGGAATAATCCCGATGGAACACCCGAATTGCATCAATGGCTACAAACAATGCGTACAAATGGTATAAAGGTTATTGTTGTCTCAAATAATAAACATGACCGTGTCAAACGTGCGGTAGCTAAGTTTGATGTTGATTTTGTTTCGCGTGCGATGAAACCTTTTGCTTGGGGAATAAATAAAGCCTTAGTTAAACTTAACGAACGACCGGACCATGTCATTATGGTTGGTGACCAATTAATGACAGATATTCGAGCTGCACACCGTGCTGGGGTTCGCAGTATTCTTGTGAAACAATTGGTAGAGTCTGATGGTTGGAGTACCAAGTTTAACCGCTGGCGTGAACGCCGTGTGTGGAAAAAGTTGATTCGGAAATACGGCTATCCTAAATGGAATACAAGATTATAACTCTGCAGAGGCAGAGTTATTTTCTATTATTGGGCTTTTCCCGAGGTTTTCCACTGTATTTTTCTACTTATCCCAAGTTTTCCACAGTTTTACACACCTTATTCACAAAAATGTGGAAAACTGTGAATAAATGTGTGGAAAAAAAGAAACCTCAATGAAGTTTCTTTTTTTTATTTACATTAAACCACGTTCTTTATACCATTGATCAGGTTGCCAAATCCACTGTCTTCCATCTTTTTTGAGAAGTTCAAAGGCTTCTTGTGGTCCCATGCTTGCTGCTGGGTATTTCGGAAGATCTTGATGCGCTTCATCCCATGCTTGGCGAATAACATCAATAAGTTCCCAAGAACGGGAAACTTCTTCCCAGTGGGAGAAGTTAGTGCCATCACCATGTAAAACGTCAAGCAAGAGTTTTTCATATGCTTCAGGAGAATTTCCTAAAATTGCTGCATCATGACGGTAGCCCAATTTGATAGGCGCGATATTGAATCCTTGGCCAACTTCTTTCCCATTAATTGTAAGGGAGAAGCCTTCAGTAGGCTGGATATAAATGGTAAGGATGTTTTCCCCAAGATCTGTATCAAAAATATTATTAGGGTCCTGTTTGAAAACAATGTTAATTCGTGTTCCTTTTTCTGTCAGACGTTTTCCACTACGTACGTAGAAAGGAACACCAGCCCAACGGTCATTATCAATAAGGAATTTTCCAGCGACAAAAGTTTCTGTGTTAGAATCTGGCGCTACAGAGGGTTCAGAACGATAATCTACAAAGTCCTTACCGTCAATCTTACCCTCAATATATTGTCCAGGGATGAAAGCTTCAAGCGCTTCTTGTTTGGAATATTTACGAATGCTATGAAGGGCCTTAACCTTTTCGTTCAAAATATTTTTTTGTGTAAAAGTTTGAGGCTTTTCCATAGCCAGTAAAGCCAAAACTTGAAGCACATGATTTTGAATCATATCCTTGAGTGCGCCGCTCGTTTCGTAATAACCACCGCGATCTTCAACGCCAATACTTTCAGCAAAAGTAATCTGTATATTATCGATGTGGTCCTTGTCCCAGATGGATTCAAACATTTGGTTGGCAAAGCGGATAGCCGAAACGGATTGAATCATTTCTTTTCCGAGATAGTGGTCAATACGGAAGGTTTGATCTTCCGAAAAGACATCTTTAAGTGCAGTATTCAGTTCTTGAGCTGTTTCCAAATCACTTCCGAAAGGCTTTTCAATAATCACACGTTCAAAGCCTTTACCTGTCAGAATCTTTTCTGATTTGAGATGGTTAGCAATGATTGAGAAAAATTGTGGCGCCATAGCCAGATAGAAAACTTGGTTGCAAGCAGTATTATACTTTTCTCGGAGCTCATCTCCGAGCTCCTTGAGGGCATGATAGTGACTGCTGTCATTTACATCATGGCTTTGATAGTAGAAGTGGCTCGAGAAGTCATTGAGTTCTTCTTGGTCACTGCTTAAACCAGCTAAAGATTCCATAACGATTTGGCGATAATACTCATCGGTCCATGGGCGACGAGCAGTACCAATCACTGCAAAATTTTCTGCAATTTCGCCTTTTTTATAAAGTTGGAAAAGGGCGGGATAAAGTTTCCGTTTTGCGAGGTCACCAGTAGCCCCGAACATGGTAAAAAGTACTTGTTTACTCATTAGTCTCTTCTTTCTATTGATTATCAAACATCATTTTCAGCATAGTCGATATAAGTATCAACATAATCCAGATAGTCTTTATTTAACTGGGTCTTTATATCTTGATACTCAGCTTCAGTATAATCACGCTCAGCAATTTTAGCACGATAAAAAGGTAAGTTTAATTCTTTTTGAAGTCTCTCTTCAAGCTCTTTACGATTCATAATGATTTCCTTATATGAGAAAAATTTACTACTAAGAAAATTATATCACAAAAATATCTTTGCGCCCTCCAACTGAGATTCTTTCGAATGAAAGTGATAGAATAGGAATATGTCTTTATTAACTTTTACACTTTGCATGCTCATACTTGGCGTTGTTGCCGGTATTGTAGGAAGCATTTTAGGTCTCGGTGGTGGAATTATCATCACACCGATTATTACCTCTTTTTTTGGGGTTGATATAAAATATGCAATCGGTGCAAGTATTGTCGCTGTTATTGCAACGAGTTCAGGTGCTGCCATTTCTTATTTGAAAGATGATCTGGTCAATGTTCGGGTCGCCATGTTTTTAGAAATTTTTACCACAATTGGTGGATTACTAGGAGCGATTTTGGCCGGACTGTTTAATGCTGCGGTATTAAATATACTTTTTGCTTGTTTATTGATTTTTCAAGCCTATAATATGTGGCGTAAGCTACATCAAGGTGAAAAAGTCTTGCAAAATGTTACCTCAGACAAATGGGCAGAAAAGATGAAGCTTAATTCTTCTTACTTTGATAAGCAAACAGGAAAAGAGGTCGCTTATCAAGTGGAAAAAGTCCCAGCTGGTGCATCGATTATGTTTGGTGCAGGAATAGCTTCAGGACTTTTAGGAATAGGTTCGGGGGCATTTAAGGTTTTAGCTATGGATACAACGATGAAAATGCCATTAAAACCGTCAACCGCAACCTCAAATCTCATGATTGGGGTAACTGCAGCAGCTTCAGCGACGGTCTACTTCTTTAACGGCTATGTTGATCCGTCCTTAGCAGGACCTTTAGCGATAGGAATTGTAGCTGGCGCAGCTATTGGTTCGCGTATTATGCCACATTTGCCTGCTCGGACGATTCGCTTGATATTTATTCCTGTAATTGGTCTTATGGCTTTACAAATGATACTTAAAGGACTTGGTTTATGACGGAAGAAAAAGAAAAATTACTTGAAATTGAACTCAGAATAGGAAAAATTTTAAGAGCGGGTGTGTTTATTAGCTCGGCAATTATCATTATTGGTTTAATTATGTTTGTTTTCACGGGGCATTCTGGTTACCCAGGGACGACTTATCCTCGAGGCTTGTCGGAAATTGCAGAGGGGCTTGTTGCTTTTAAAGCCTTCGCTTGGCTTATGACTGGTCTGTTTCTTTTGATTTTAACACCTGTCCTTCGGGTAGTTGCTTCTATTTTTGCCTTTGCAAAAGAAGGTGATAAAATGTATGTCATTATTACGATGATGGTACTCGCTATATTGATTATAGCTATCCTTTTAGGGCATACAGGTGCGTAAGCTATTTCTTGCAAAACACTATTGAAACTGGTATTATAGGTAGTGCTGGGGGAGTGGTGGAATGGCAGACACGCATGCTTCAGGTGCATGTGCTCGTAAGGGCGTGGGGGTTCAAATCCCCTCTCCCCCATAACCAGTTACAATCTCGCTTAGGCGGGATTTTTTATTTAAGAGGTGAATATATGGCAAGAAGATTGACAAAAGAAGAGCTACAGGAGCGTATAGATGAAAATCCCCTCCGTGCTCTAGCAAGTATAGGAGAGGAAGTAGGTTTAACACGTGTTGGGATTGAAAAATTACTGAAAAGCTATAAGTTAGAAGATTATCGTAATCAAAAGATTAAAGCCTTACGTCGAACAGTAGCAAGGCAAAGAAGATTGAACAAATAAAGGAGAAATCATGGCAAAAATCGGATTTATCGGTACAGGAGTAATGGGCGCAGCAATGGCAGGTCATCTACTTGATGCAGGCAATGAACTGTATGTTTATAATAGAACAAAAGCAAAAACTGATTCTTTAGTAGCGCGTGGAGCAACTTACTGCGCGACACCGCAAGAAATTGCAGAAGTAACGGATATTGTTTTTTCTATTGTAGGCTATCCCAAAGATGTTCGCGAAATTTATTTCGGCGAAAAAGGTGTATTTAAGGCAGATGTACAAGGCACGTTTTTGGTGGATATGACGACATCAGAGCCGGCTTTGGCTCAAGAGATTTATCAGGCTGCAAAAGAAGCAGGAGCTTCGGCTTTAGATGCTCCAGTATCGGGAGGTGACATTGGGGCAAAGAATGCCAGCTTAACAATTATGGTAGGTGGTGAGAAAGAAGCCTATGAACATCTCTTGCCTTACTTTGAAGCTATCGGCAAAACGATTACACGTCAAGGAGCAGCAGGAGCGGGTCAACATACCAAAATGGCCAACCAAATTGCTATTGCAGGAACGATGACTGCAATGACAGAGCTGATGGTTTACGCAGATAAAGCTGGTTTAGATGTGGAAAAAGTTCTTCAAACAGTAGGAGGAGGCTCGGCAGCCACTTGGTCAATGACTAATTATGCACCGCGTATTTTACGTGAGGACTTTAGTGCGGGTTTCTTCGTTAAACATTTTATTAAAGATTTAGGAATTGCTTTAGCTGAGGCTGAAAAAATGGGGATTGAACTTCCTGCCACAGCAGGAGCGAAAAAACTTTATGATCGTTTAGCAGAAGAAGGATATGAAAATGATGGCACTCAGGCGCTGATTAAACTTTGGTGGCCAGAAGGCGTGAGACCGAATAAATAAAAAAAATAGACCATGTGGTCTATTTTTTTATTTGAAAACTTACATTTCCTCTGGTGCTTCTACACCAAGCAGACGCAATGCTTCTTTTAAGACAAGAGAAGTTGCATTAGCAAGTGCTAAACGTGCTTGAAGCCCTTCGTTGTCCTCAAGGATACGTACATGTGCATAATATTTGTTAAAAGCTTGTGCTAAGGAAATTGAGTATTTCGCAATGATAGAAGGTTCATACTTATCGGCAGCACGTTTAACAATGTTACCAAAGTCTTGGAGTAGCTTCACAATTTCCCAAGCTTCAGCTGGTGTTTCTTCAACATTGACTGGCTGCGGTACATAGTTTGCTTTACGTAAGATTGAACGGATACGTGCATACGCATATTGTACGTAAGGGCCAGTCTCACCTTCAAATGAAACCATCTCTTCAAGGTTGAAGTCATAACCATTGTTACGGTCGGTTTTTAAGTCGTAGAACTTCACGGCACCAACCCCAACTTGTTGTGCAACACGCTCTTTGTTTGGCAAGTCAGGATTTTTATCGTTGATTTGCTTCAGAGCACGTTCTACCGCTTCGTCAAGTGTTGTTTCTAACTTAACAACGTGACCTTTACGTGTTGAGAATTTTTTCCCGCCTTGCGTTACCATACCGAAGGACACGTGTGTCATGTTGTCTGACCAGTCGTAACCGGCTTCCTTGAGTACTGCCTTCAATTGTTTGAAGTGGTTTTGTTGCTCGCCACCAACAACATAAAGTGATTTTACAAAATCAAAAGTTGCTTTACGGTACATTGCTGTTGCTAAGTCACGTGTAATGTATAATGTTGCACCGTCAGTTTTTTTAATCAAGGCTGGGTTGAGGTTGTATTTTTCGAGGTCTACAACCATCGCACCTTTAGATTCGTGCATTAAGCCTTTAGATTCTAGGTCTTCAACAACGGCATCCATCTTATCAGAGTAGAAAGATTCACCTGTAAAGTGATCAAACTCAATGCCTAATTTACCGTAAATACGGTTAAATTCAATCAAGCTGACATCAGAGAACCATTTCCAGATGCGAAGGGCTTCCTCGTCACCTTGTTCCATTTTAAGGAACCAAGCGCGACCTTCTTCGTCTACCGCGGGATCTTCTTTAGCTTCGGCATTGATTTGTACATAAAGCTTCAATAACTCATCGATTGGATTGGCAGTAATTGTCGCTTCATCACCGTATTTTTTATAAGCAGTGATCAAGAGACCAAACTGTTTGCCCCAATCTCCCAAGTGATTGATTTTGATTGTATTGTAACCAATCTTTTCATAAATTTTTGAAAGCGAGTCTCCGATAACAGTTGAGCGCAAATGACCAATAGAAAAAGGCTTGGCAATATTTGGAGCCGACATGTCAATAGGAACATTAGCACCATGACCGATATTTTGGTCGCCATAGTCTTCTTTTTCAGTGATAACTTCGTTGATAACTGCTGTGGCAACAGCTTTTTTGTCAAGGAAGAAATTCACGTAAGGACCAGTAGCAACTACTTTATCAAAGCCAGTAGCATCAATGTTCTCAGCGATTTCACCAGCGATGATTTGTGGGGCTTTGCGCAAAGTCTTGGCTAAACTGAAAGCTGGAAATGCGATATCGCCCATTTCTGATGATTTTGGTTTTTCAAGCAAATTTTCGATTTGTTCGAGTTCAAGCGCACCATCGAGTACGGCGAACAAAGATTTTGCTGCTAATAGTTTTTCATTCATGGAATAATTATACCATAATAGAAATAAAAAAGTATAGTGCTTATTGTGTTAAATTTTAAGCTTTATGAGTGAAGTGAGCCAAATAACTTATAGGATAAGGAGTATTCTTTTTCAGAGATGTTTTTTTGTGTGATGTGTTGAATTTACGGACTGAAAAAATTATAAAAGATATATTTTGTATTTTTATACATTTTTGATTAGAAGGTGGAATGGTTGAAGCAAGGAAGAGGTCTCTTTATTCATTGGTATTATGAGGATAGGTGCATATATTTTTATCCTAAGAGGTAAAATGTGTATAAATAATAACTTAAAATAATGACAAATGTACCTTCATTCTTGTATTTTGTTGAGTATTTTTATGCTATAATGAGACTATGAAAAGAGAAGAACGATTAAATTTAATTAAACAAATTATCTCTGAAAATAAGATTGCGACACAGGAAGAGCTTCAAAGTGTCCTAGAATCTAGAGGGGTAAAGATTACGCAGGCGAGTCTGTCACGTGATATTCGTGAGCTGCATATTATTAAAAAGCGTGAAGACGGCAAGAGCTTTTATGTTTTTTTGACAGAGCTTAACTCGCCTTCACAATCTTTGCTGCAACAATATCTGACTAACTTTGTACTGAAAGTTGATGTTGCCAGTGTTAATGTAGTTGTACACACGCATCTGGGTGAGGCAGATCTTTTGGCGAATGCTTTTGATGATGAGCAACGCCCGGAAATTTTAGGGACTTTGGCTGGTGCAGATACTTTACTACTCATTTGTAAGGATGAAGCGGCTGCAGAAAGCTTAGCCTTGGAGATTAAAGATGCCTTATAATGCAAGTAAAGAAAAATTGATTGCGCATATTCTTGATTTGGATTATGTTAAGGCTTTTCAAAAAGCAGAAAACACCTTACAGGAAGAAAAAGAGCTGTTTGAGCAACAAAGTAAAATGAAGGAGCTGCAGAAGGAAGCTGTTCTCTATCAAAAAATAGGTAAAATACAGGCCTTTAAAGAAACATCTAATGCAGCACAAAAGATACACAAGTCTTTAAAAAATGATCCCTTAGTTGAGGATTATCTTTTAAAAATGCAGCCTGTTGATGCTCTTTTGAATCATGTGACAGGTGAAATTGAAAGTAAAGTTAATGAAGCCTTAGGACATTAGGTCGCTAGGAGAAGGACCTTGTGTCCTTTTTGTTTTTACCTACAAGCTTAAGCTGGCTTTTTGTATGTTATAATAGAAGCAAACAATTTTCAAAAGAAAGAAGAATTATATGTCTGAAAAAATTTCACCAGGAATGCAGCAATATCTTGATATCAAAGCTGATTATCCGGATGCTTTCTTGCTCTTTCGTATGGGAGATTTTTACGAGCTTTTTTATGAAGATGCGGTGAATGCAGCCCAAATTTTAGAATTGTCTCTGACTTCGCGCAATAAGAATGCAGAAAATCCGATTCCAATGGCAGGTGTTCCTCACCATTCAGCAGATCAATATATCGAGCAGCTTGTGAATCTGGGCCATAAAGTTGCCGTGGCAGAGCAAATGGAAGACCCTAAAACAGCTGTCGGTATTGTCAAACGTGCCGTCACTCAAGTTATCACACCAGGAACAGCTGTTGATGTGGGTTTAACAACGGAAAATAACTTTTTGGTGGCCTTGGATAAAGCTTCTGAAACATTTTCCTTGGCTTATATGGATCTATCAACAGGCGAATTTAAAGCAACACAGTTCTCTGATTTTTCAGCAGCCCTCAGTGAGATATCATCTCTAAAAGCACGTGAGATTGTCGTCGGTTATGAGCTATCAGATGATGACAGGCAAGTCTTTGAAAAACAGTTGAACGTGATGGTTTCAGAGCAATACGAGTATGAAGACGTTGCTTCCACACTTACTCCTTTGGAAAATCAAGTGGCTTCAAAGCTCTTGGCCTATGTTAATCGCACTCAATTGCGGGATTTGAGTCACTTACAGGAAGTGGAACACTATGAAATAAAAGACTTTCTGCAAATGGACTTTGCAACAAAATCTTCTCTAGAGTTAACCGCAAATAAACGCGAAGGAAAAAAACATGGGACACTCTATTGGTTGCTTGATGAAACCAAAACAGCTATGGGCACACGTTTACTCCGTAACTGGGTAGATCGTCCGTTGATTTCTGCCAGCGCAATCAATAAACGTGCGGATATTGTACAACTTTTCGTGGACAATTTCTTTGAACGGGCAGATTTGATTGAGGCTCTAAAGGGAGTTTACGACCTTGAGCGCTTGGCTTCCCGTGTGTCCTTCGGTAAAGTTCTTCCCGTGGATTATTTACAGTTAGAAAATTCTTTATCTAATGTCCCAGGCATTAAAAATGTTTTACTGACCATGAACAATCCAGCCTTGGAACCCTTGATCTCTCAACTGGATGAAATTCCAGAGCTTATCTCCTTGATACGTCAGGCAATTGACGAATCGGCGCAACGTGTCATCACTGAAGGGGGTGTCATTAAGTCAGGTTATAATGAGCAACTGGACAAGTATCGCGAAGCTTTAACAAATGGTACCTCGTGGATAGCAGAGTTGGAAGCGAAAGAAAAAGCCAACACCGGAATCTCGTCATTAAGAATTGATTTTAACCGCAAAGATGGTTATTATTTCCATATTACGCAGAGTCAGCTTGGTAGTGTTCCTGACCACTTTTATCGTAAGGCAACGTTGAAAAATTCAGAGCGTTTTGGCTCAAAAGAGTTGGCTGAAATCGAAGAAATTATGCTTGAGGCACGTGAAAAATCAAGTATTTTAGAATATGATCTTTTTGCGCAAGTACGTACAGAAACTGAACAATATATATCGCGCCTGCAGAAATTAGCAAAAGCAATTGCCAGTATCGACTGTTTGCAAAGCTTAGCGACTGTTGCCGAAAAATATCAGTATATCCGTCCAATTTTTACTCCAGAACGTAAGGTTAACATTATAAAAGGGCGTCATCCTGTGGTTGAGAGCGTTCTTGGGGCACAAGAATATGTACCCAATGACATTAAGCTACCGGACCAAACTGCAATTCAACTCATAACTGGACCAAATATGTCTGGTAAATCAACTTACATGCGTCAATTTGCGATGATTGTTATTATGGCACAGCTAGGTTCTTTCGTACCAGCTGAGGTTGCTGAACTTCCAATATTTGATGCTATTTTTACACGTATTGGTGCAAGTGATAATCTAATCTCAGGAGAGTCGACCTTTATGGTAGAAATGATGGAAGCCAATCATGCTATCCAACATGCTACGCCGCATTCTTTAATTATTTTTGATGAACTTGGACGAGGCACTGCAACCTATGATGGAATGGCTTTGGCGCAGTCGATTATTGAGTATATTCATGATAATATTCATGCTAAAACACTCTTTGCGACGCATTATCATGAGTTGACGGAGTTGGCAGATAATCTTAAGGAGTTAGAAAATGTTCACGTTGCCACCTTAGAAAAAGGCGGTGATGTGACTTTCCTGCATAAGATTACGGAAGGTCCAGCAGACAAATCCTATGGTATTCATGTGGCTAAAATTGCAGGATTGCCAACAAAATTACTTGAACGTGCCGATATTATTTTACAAAAGTTGGAGAATAAGCCTGTGATGAGCAAGGCACATGAAGTTGAAAAAGAGCAATTGAGCCTTTTCACTTTTGAAGATAACCATCAAGAGTTGATTGAGATGCTAAAAGAAACGAATGTCGATAATATGACAGCACGCGAAGCTTTGAACTTTTTGTGGGATCTCAAAGACAGGCTGTAAGATTTGGTTTTTAATGGTAAAATTGTTAGAATAAAGTGAATAAATATAGAAGTGTTAAAAGGAGAGTGTATGGCGGAAGATAAAGATAAAATCGTAGAAACACCTGAAGTCCCCGAAGTTGAAACTATGGAAGAAGATGGTGTTGGCGTAACTCCTGCAGGTAAACAGGAAGAAACTCTTATAGTATCAGAAACAGAGCGCTCTGTCTCGCCTGTTTCGGAGCCTGTGGAAATTGTGGAAACTACAACTGAAGAAGAGGTTACAGCTCCCGATGTAGCATCCAAAGACGAGATTCTTCCTGAAAAAGAAGAAACTGAAGCACCTCAAGTTTCTCCATTTGATTATGCAGATGAGCCATTTTTGGCAGACAACCGTGTCAAATCAGGAATAACTCCAAAATGGAACTGGGGTGCAATGGCTATGCCCGTCTTCTTTGGTGTAGCTAATCGCTCTTATCTCGGTTTGCTCAGTTTACTTGTATGTATTCCTTGGCTTGGCTGGATTTTTGGTATTGTTTGGGCTATTGTTTTCGGTATTAATGGAGAACGTTGGGCTCTACAAAATCCAGACAATCGCTACCGTGATGAAGAAGAGTTTCGTAAGGTTATGGACGGTTGGAATCGTGCCGGATTAGTTGCCTTTATCATTGGTGCAGTAGTTATCGTACTTCTCTTGCTTTTCTTTATGATTCTTGGCGCAGCTATATTCAGTAACATGGATCAGCTTCAGTATTAAAATAGATTAATGAAGTGATAATATGAGAGACCTCTCCGGTGTATTTCAGGAGAGGTTCTCTTTGTTGTCAAGAAGCTCTTCAGCTTTCAAATTTCTCTCTTTAAAATATGCTATAATAAGTACTGACTATGAAAAAGAGAAACAATCGCTTGATGCGGAGGTCTGAATAAGTGGGAAAAATAATCGAACTTGATGAAGCACTTGCTAATCAGATAGCAGCTGGTGAAGTGGTAGAACGGCCTGCTAGCGTTGTAAAAGAATTAGTAGAAAACTCAATTGATGCCGGTGCAACGCGTATCATTGTGAAAATTCAAGAGAGTGGCTTACGACTCATTGAAGTGATTGACAATGGAACGGGGATTGAAAAAGAAGATGTTGCTAAGTCTTTGAAGCGGCACGCAACCAGTAAAATCAAAAATAAAGCGGATTTGTTTAAAATCCGTACTCTTGGATTTCGGGGAGAAGCGATGCCTTCAATTGCTTCAGTCAGTGAATTTTCTATTGAGACAAGTGTGACAGATGAAGAGTCAGGTACACGCTTGATTAGTCATGGTGGAAAAGTGGACACATTAGAAGCAACTGCCCAAAGAGAAGGGACCAAGGTTACTGTACAAAATCTTTTCTACAATACGCCGGCACGCTTAAAATATATTCGCTCCTTGCAAGCAGAACTTAGCCATATTACGGATGTCATTAATCGTCAAAGTATGGCTCATCCCGAGATTTCTTTCACACTGATCAATGAAGGCAGAGAATTGATGAAAACGGCGGGAAATGGTGATCTACGTCAGGTTATCGCCAGTGTTTACGGCCTTTCAACTGCCAAAAAAATGTTAAAAGTAGAAGCGGAAGATTTAGATTTTACGATTTCGGGATACGTGAGTTTGCCTGAGCTGACACGTGCTAACCGTAATTACATTACCTTGATGATAAATGGCCGATTCATCAAAAATTTCTTGCTAAACCGTGCAATCCTTGAAGGATACGGTAATCGTTTGATGGTGGGGCGTTTTCCTATCGTTGTGCTTTCTATTGAGATTGATCCGCAATTAGCTGATGTCAATGTGCACCCGACAAAACAAGAAGTACGCTTATCAAAAGAGCGTGAACTAATGCGTTTGATTACAGAAGCTATTCAAAGTGTTTTTGTAGAGCAAACTTTAATTCCTGATGCATTGGAAAACCTTAATTCACGGCGGGCGAAAGTAGAGGAACAACCAGAAGTTACAAATGAGAGCAAATCAACAAACCTTTATTATGATAAGGTAAGTCAGGATTTCTTTGTGAATAAGACTCAGGTACATGAGGAGTACAGCATGCCTCAGGAGAAGGTTGTTCCTCCAGATGAAGCCCGCACACCTTCTATTTTCGAAGAAACTGTGGTCGAAGAAAAACAACTGGCTGAAAGCTCAGAGAAAATAGAAGAAAAAACGGCCTTTCCTGATTTGGAATACCTGGCACAACTGCATGCTACTTACCTGCTTTGCCAAGCGCAAGATGGACTTTATATTATTGATCAACATGCCGCCCAAGAGCGGATAAAATATGAATATTGGCGTGATAAAATTGGTGAAGTAAGCATGGATCAACAAATTTTACTGGCCCCTTACATTTTTAGTCTACCTAAGAATGATTTTTTGATGTTTTTAGATCGAAAATCTATTTTGGAAGAAGCAGGATTGTTCCTTGAAGAATATGGAGAAAATCAATTAATTCTCCGTGAGCATCCCACTTGGCTTCAAGAAAATGACTTAGAAGAAACAGTTTATGAGATGATTGATGAAATCCTTTTGACAAAAGAATTCTCAGTCAAAAAATATCGACATGATTTAGCAACAATGGTGGCATGTAAGAGTTCGATTAAGGCAAATCATCCGCTTGATGTAGAATCAGCGCGGGCATTAGTCAAAGAACTTGCTACTTGTGAGAATCCTTACTCTTGTGCGCATGGACGTCCAACAATTGTCCATTTTAATGGCGGAGATTTAGAAAAAATGTTCCGACGCCGTCAAGAAACACATCTTTCCAAAGCCGCAAGTTGGAAGAATATAAATTAAAAATAGGAAAAGAAGAAAAATGACAACTTTATACATGGTAGTCCCTTGTTACAACGAAGAATTGGTACTTGATGAAACATCACGCCGCCTTGAAGAGAAATATGCAGCTTTGAAGCAAGCTGGCAAGATTGATGAAAAAAGCCGTGTTGTTTATGTTAATGATGGTTCGCGAGACAGTACCTGGGAAAAAATTCAAGAAAAACATGCGGCCAATCCGATGTTTAGTGGTATCAATCTCTCACGCAACAGAGGGCATCAAAATGCGCTCTTGGCAGGTTTGATGCAAGTTAAAGACTTAGCAGATGCCGTTATTTCAATGGATGCGGACTTACAGGACGATATCAATGCGATTGATGCGATGCTTGAAGAGTACGAAAAAGGTTACGAAGTAGTTTATGGCGTACGTGATAATCGTGACACAGATACGGCATTTAAACGTCGTACAGCTATGGCTTTTTATGGCTTGATGAAGAAACTAGGCAGTGAATCTGTGCCCAATTCGGCAGACTTTCGCCTGATGAGCAGTCGCGCCTTAAATGGTTTAGCTGAGTATGAGGAAGTAAATCTCTTTTTACGTGGAATGGTCCCTCTTGTGGGATATAAATCAACAAATGTTTACTATAAACGTGGGGAACGTTTTGCAGGGGAAAGTAAATATCCTCTCAAAAAGATGGTGAGTTTTGCGATTGATGGTATTACTTCAACTTCAGCAACACCGATGCGCTTTATTTTTTGGACTGGATTGACAATGTTCCTTCTTGCTTTTGTAGCTGGAATTTATGTTGTAGCGCGTCATTTCATCGGAGGCTTTCCGACGACTGGTTGGGCCTCAATCATGGTTGCTATTATTGGGCTAGGTGGAATACAACTCTTGGCTCTTGGGATTATTGGTGAGTATATTGGTAAGATCTTCCTCGAAGTTAAAGCACGCCCACGTTTTATTATCCAAGACTTTATTAACACAGAAGGTGATGAGGGCTAATGTACGAATACTTCCAAGGCAAGTTAGTTAAAATTACACCAACATATATCGTTGTTGATGTCGCAAGTGTTGGCTATCTCATCAATGTAGCAAATCCTTATGCTTGGTCGCATATGATGAACCAAGAGATTAAAATATATGTACACCAAGTGATTCGGGAAGATGCACATAGCTTATATGGCTTTATGGATGATGCAGAGAAAGCTTTGTTTTTACGTTTGATTAGTGTATCGGGCATTGGACCAAAATCTGCCTTAGCAATCATCGCTGCAGATGATAATGTGGGTCTTGTTCATGCGATTGACAACAGCGATATCAAGTATTTGACGAAATTTCCAGGTGTCGGGAAAAAGACAGCGATGCAGATGGTTCTGGATTTAGCTGGTAAGTTTGATGCTACGACTTCAGCTGAAATGGTCAAAACTACGGCTAAAAATGAAAATCTAGCTCTTATTGAAGCGATTGAAGCTTTGCAAGCCCTAGGCTATAAAGCAACCGAGCTTAAGAAAATTCAGAAGAAACTTGAAGTTGAATCTGGATTGACCAGTGAAGAGTATATCAAAGCCGCTCTTAAATTAATGATGAAATAAAATCCGTACAATACGGATTTTTGTTATAATAAAAACAATGAACGAAAACTTATCACCAACACCACTTGAAGATGAAATGATGGTTGAGAAGTCTTTAAGGCCTCAATTTTTCAATCAATACATCGGTCAAGACAAGGTTAAAGAACAACTTGAAATATTTATCAAAGCAGCAAGACTACGTGAAGAAGTACTGGATCACGTGCTTCTTTTTGGCCCCCCTGGATTAGGTAAAACAACCATGGCCTTTGTTATTTCGAATGAGCTGGGGGTGAATATCAAACAAACATCGGGACCAGCAATTGAAAAACCAGGTGACTTGGTCGCTATCTTAAACGAACTTGAGCCAGGAGATGTCCTTTTTATTGATGAAATCCACCGTATGCCTATGCAAGTAGAAGAGGTTCTTTACTCTGCCATGGAAGACTTCTATATTGATATCATGCTCGGATCTGGCGATGGCAGTCGCTCAGTTCACTTGGATTTGCCGCCTTTTACATTAGTGGGGGCAACAACGCGAGCTGGGATGCTTTCCAATCCTCTGCGTGCGCGTTTTGGAATTTCGGCACATATGGAATATTACACTGAACGTGACTTGGAGGAAATTGTCAAACGGACAGCGGATATATTTGAAGTGGAGATTGTGGACCAAGGTGCGCTTGAGATTGCATTGCGAAGCCGAGGCACACCACGTATCGCAAACCGCCTGCTGAAGCGCGTTCGAGATTTTGCACAAATTATGGGTGACGGTCGCGTAGATAAAGAAATCACAGATAAAGCACTTCAGATTTTAGATGTGGATAATGCGGGACTTGATTATATTGACCAAAAAATCTTACGCACAATGATCGAAATGTATAATGGAGGTCCTGTAGGTTTAGGAACGCTAGCGGTTAATATAGCAGAAGACCAAGAGACTGTTGAAGATATGTATGAGCCTTATCTGATTCAAAAAGGGTTTATCATGAGAACTAAGCAAGGACGTAAAGCGACACCCAAAGCTTATGAACATTTGGGCTACCCTTATCAAGAGAAATAAAAAATACTCCGTATGGAGTATTTTTATATGTCTTACTTAAGTAAATTTCCATTATATGATATTTTTTATGCTCATAGCTGTGCTATAATGAAGATATGGAAAAAATAGTATTTGTCTGCTTAGGTAATATTTGTCGAAGTCCCATGGCTGAGTTTGTCATGAAGGACTTAGTTGAAAAAGAGGGGAAAAATTTCGAGGTGGAAAGTAGAGCCACATCGAGCTGGGAACACGGGAATCCCATCCATCCAGGGACACGTTCTCTTTTAACTACGTATGGCATCCCATTTGATGCTGCCAAAGGGAGCCAACAGATCTCACGGGAAGATTTTCAATATTTTGATCAAATTATTGCAATGGATGAATCTAACAAAGAAAATTTAGAGAAAATGGCTCCTGCAGACCAAAAATATAAAATAAAAATGCTTTTGAATAAATCAGTCCCAGATCCTTGGTATACGGGAGATTTTGAGGAAACTTATCGCTTGGTAAAAGAGGGTTGTTTAAATATTTTAGAAAATAATGGCAATTGATGTTATATGATATGACATAAACCTTTGACAAGAGATAAAACTAGGTTTATAATATGGCCATAGAGTTGAAGTTGAGGAGATGACGGGTGAAAGAACGTGAATTGAGACACTCCCTAGCAGTGCTACCTATTGGTACTGTTATGAAACTAACAGGATTGAGTGCAAGACAAATTCGCTATTATGAGGAACAAGGTTTACTTTTTCCAGAGCGTAACGAAGGTAACCGTCGGATGTACTCTCTTAATGATATTGAGATTGTTTTTGATATTGCTGATTTACTGTCGGAAGGCAATAATATCGCTGATATTAAGCGTATCTATGCTCAAAGACAGAAAAAAGCTATGAAAAATCTCTCTATCAGTGAAGTACATCTTGCTTTAGAACGTGAATTTGCACAGCAAGGACGCTTCGGACATCCAACATCAACTCATTTTAACCAGCCGCGTATGTAAGAAAAACTTACATCAAAGAAATTGAAGCATCGTTTATTCTTAAAAGGAGCCGTATTATGGGAATCACAGCAGCAAACATCCGTCGCGATGTCAAAGAAAAAAATATTAAGTTTCTACGTCTAATGTTTACCGATATTTTAGGAACACTTAAAAACGTAGAAGTTCCAGCAACTGATGAACAGTTAGACAAACTTTTTGACAACAAGATGATGTTTGATGGCAGTTCAATTGAAGGCTTTGTCCGCATCAATGAATCAGATATGTACCTCTATCCAGATTGGGACACATGGATTATCTTCCCTTGGGGAGATGAGTATGGAAAAGTAGCTGGCGTTATCTGTGATGTTTATACAGCAGAAGGACAACCTTTCCCAGGAGATCCACGTGGCGTATTGAAACGTAATCTTAAAAATATGGAAAAATTAGGCTTTAAAAAATTCAATCTTGGTCCAGAACCTGAATTTTTCCTCTTCAAGCTTGATGAAAATCAAGAACCAACACTGGAAGTAAACGATAAAGGTGGATATTTTGATCTCGCACCGACCGACTTGGCAGGAAATACACGTCGCGAAATCGTAAATGTCCTTACTGACCTTGGTTTTGAAGTAGAAGCAAGCCACCATGAAGTAGCTGTTGGGCAACACGAGATTGACTTCAAGTATGCCGATGCATTGAAAGCTTGTGACAATATTCAAATCTTTAAACTTGTGGTAAAAACAATCGCACGTAAACATGGTTTACACGCAACCTTTATGGCCAAACCTAAGTTTGGTATTAATGGATCTGGTATGCACTGCAACATGTCGCTCTTCACAGAAGATGGGCAAAATGCTTTCTATGATGAAGCAGGTGATATGGGACTTTCGGAAGCTGCAAACTACTTTATTGGCGGTTTGCTCAAGCACGCTTATAACTATACAGCCATCACTAACCCAACAGTTAACAGCTACAAACGTTTAGTGCCCGGATATGAAGCACCAGTTTACATTGCCTGGGCTGGTCGTAACCGCTCACCGCTAATTCGCGTACCAGCATCCCGTGGTATGTCTACACGTGTCGAGCTTCGTTCAGTAGATCCATCAGCCAATCCTTACTTGACAATGGCTGTTCTCCTTGCCTCTGGTCTTGATGGGATTGAAAATAAAATCGCCGCACCAGAAGCTGTTGAAGCGAATATTTATGTAATGACCGAAAGTGAACGTAAAGCACATGGTATTACAGACTTGCCGTCGACTTTACACAATGCTGTGAAGGCACTACGTGAAGATGAAGTAGTAACAGCTGCCTTAGGTGAGCATGTTTTGGTTAACTTTGTGGAAGCTAAAAAAATCGAATGGGCGAGCTATGCACAATTTGTAAGTCAATGGGAAATCGATAACTATTTGGAACTTTACTAAAAGAGATAAGCATCCTTGAGATGCTTTTTTTGAATTTTTATACTAAAAAGACTAAACTATACATATGGATATAAAAGAAAATTTAAAAAATATTATAGATAAACTAGACTATGGACAGGTTGCAAAACTTGCAATGTTGGAGAGAGGAGCTTATGCAGTATCTGGACCGCAGGAAGCAGCTGCTGATGGTGACCTGTTTGAGGACTTTGCATCCAAATACTTGTCGGAGAATGAAGATTTGACGGTTGTTAATCGCAAAGACCCAGAAGTTGCACTTCAACCAGAAGATTTTGAGGTATTGCTTGATCAACTGAAAGCTCCTCAACATATCATTTTCGTAGAATGTCTTGAATTAGGTACAACTGAAATTAAGGGCTTTTTGAATGCCTTACTCTCGGCTGGTTTAATCGAAAGTAGCAAGGTAGTTCTCTTGGATTTGCCACAATTAGAATATATGGCATTACGTTCAAGTATGAAAGGAAAAATCGCTATTTAAAGCGATTTTTTTCTTGATATTCTCGGGAACGTTTCATAATTTCTTTATAGATAGAGTGGATAGCTGGCTCGTATTGGAGTTTCTCTGTCCTTTTTTTTATCTTTTCGAGAATAAAGTATTCTCGATCCGCATCGTAGACATTTTTATTTTCTTCTGCCTTAGCTGTGATTACCTCGTCAACCAAGGACATGCGTCTTTCTAAAAGCGCAATAATTTGGTCGTCTAGTGCATCAATTTCTTTACGGGTTTTTTCTAAAGTCATATTTTTATTATGACACAAAAGCTTCTGGAGGACAATTTTTAAATAAAAAAAGCAATCTACATTTATTAAAATGAAAAATTTTGCTTTTTTACTTCAATAATGTTAAGCTTCAATAAATAATATTAAGGTTGGAGAAATTATGGATTGGTTTTTTAATCTGGAAGATGAAGAACAAGAATTTATCAAACAATTTATTTTTGCATCGGGTTCTTTGAAAGAGTTGGCCAGGTATTATGGGGTGAGCTATCCTACTGTGCGGTTGCGTATAGACCGTTTAATTGAGAAAATTGCTCTGAATGACACTAAAAAGGATTCCTTTGAAGTGAGTATTATGCAAATGGTTATTGATGAAAAAGTGAGTCTGAGCAGTGCAAAAGAGATTATAAGAAAACATAGGGAGATTTGAGATGAATCATTTAATGGATATAGCAATAATTGGAGTCATTATCGCATTTCAGACATTTGCGGGATATAGGGAAAATAAGTACTTGGGTGCCATACTTCCGCTTGCTTTCTTGGCCGCTGCAGGTGTTTTCTTATACAGAGGTGCTCTTGGTTTTAATTTTAAAGATATTGTGATGCCCTTCATTGGACTCTTTGTCTTAATCATGCTGTATCAAGGAGGAAAAGAGTCAAGAAAAAGCAAGATAAATAAAGAGTTAGAGAAAATGAAAGCCAAAGATATTTCAAAAAGAAAATAAGGGATAATTTAATCGCAAGTATTGACTCTATTGTGGGTTAAGTTTATAATTATAAGATGAATAAAAGCGAAAAAATTGAAGGATATGAACTCCTTAACCTACAATTGAAAGGTTTACTTTCAACACAAAACTATACATTGTCAAATCTCTCCAACGCATCAGCTCTTCTTAATGACTTCTTGCCTAATCAAGTCTTTGCAGGGTTTTATTTGTACAACGGCGAACAACTTATTTTAGGCCCTTTTCAAGGTGGGGTTTCTTGTGTCGAAATAAAGTTAGGCGCTGGAGTATGTGGTGAAGCCGCAGAAAAACGCCAAACATTGATTGTTGACAATGTTAAAGAACATAAAAACTATATTTCTTGTGACAGCCGAGCACTGTCAGAAATTGTAGTACCGATTATTAAAGACGGCGAATTAAAAGGAGTTTTAGATTTGGATGCTTCAGAAACTTCCTTTTATGATGATGTCGATCAAAAATATCTTGAAGAATTTTGCCACATTTTGTCAGATATGACTGATTGGAAATTTTTTTGAGCGAGGTAAACAATGAAGGAAACAGTAAATAACTTTATAGCAGATAAATTTGGTTCCAGTGAGGTGAAGCCTGTAGGTTTTAATGCTTTGGCTCAACCTAAAGCATTTGCTCAAGATTTGGGTAACTTTGTGTATCAGTTGCACCAATTAGAAGCAACGGGAGCCGAAAGCCCAGCCTTAATGTTGCCGGTCATCGAAGCTGAATTTTTGACACTGTTGGATCAAATGAAAAGAATTGCACCTGTAGAAGGTCTGCGCTTGTATTGGGATAAAGCTTCTAAAAATCCATGGACTAAGCCGGCGGTCGTGTTACATGGGGATTTGAACTTAGATACCGTGTGGAAGATGGCCGACAAATTTTCGGGAGTGGCTGAAACAACAGCTTCCATAGTTGGCGATCCAGCCTATGATTTAACTATTGCATGGGAAATATTTGATGAGAAACAAAGAAAGATATTTTTCTCCGCTGCTGAAGCCGATAAGGCAACAGTCATCCGCGCTCGCGTTTGGGCTATTTACAAGGCAATGAAAAATTATAACGCTGCCGATATTGATCAGTCTATACTGGCGCGTGATGTTCTTTTCCGAATCAATGAAGAGCTCGGTCTTGGCGCAGAGCCAGACCTTTATTAGAAGGAATGAAAAATGGCTTACCAAGCTTTATATAGAAAATACCGTAGTCAAAGATTTGATGAGATGGTTGGCCAAGAAGTGGTGGCCACAACCTTAAAGAATGCTATCGTTAATGGGCAGATTTCCCACGCTTATCTTTTTAGTGGTCCACGTGGGACAGGAAAAACTTCCGCGGCAAAAATTTTTGCCAAAGCAATTAACTGCCCTAATCAGAAAGAGGGAGAGCCTTGTAACACTTGTGATATTTGTCAAGCTATTACCGAAGGCAGTCTTGAAGATGTGATTGAACTTGATGCTGCTTCGAATAATGGGGTTGACGAAATCCGTGAGATTCGAGATAAATCAACCTATGCAGCCAGTCGCGCCACTTATAAGGTTTATATTATCGATGAGGTTCATATGCTTTCAACGGGAGCATTCAACGCTTTACTGAAAACCTTGGAAGAGCCTACAGATAATGTTGTCTTTGTTTTAGCAACAACCGAGCTTCAAAAAATTCCGGCAACAATTATTAGTCGTGTGCAAAGATTTGCTTTTAAAGCCATTACAACGCATGATATTCGTCAGCACTTAGCAGAAGTTTTAGCTGATGAGAAGATTGAGTTTGAAGATGCGGCACTTGATGTCATTGCAAAATCTGCCGAGGGAGGAATGCGTGATGCCTTGAGTTTATTGGATCAGGCCTTAAGTTTTTCTGATGGCAAGCTTGCAGAGAAGGATGCTCTTTTAGTGACAGGCTCCATTGCCAATGAAGCGCTTGTCTCTTATGTTGCAGCATTGACCGCTTCAGATGGACCAACTGCACTTGATGCTTTGGAGAAAATCTTTCTTGAAGGTAAAAATATGTTGCGTTTTACGGAAGATCTCTTAACTTATTTCCGTGATTTGCTTTTGCGGGAAAATAATGAAATCCCACGACCTCGTCTTTACCAATGGATCAACATTGCGATTGAGTCTCTGAAAATTATTAAAGAAACAACACAGAGCAAAATTGCTGCTGATGTGATGACGATGCGTCTTGTAGACGCAGGTGCTTATTCTTCTGCGGAAGATAAGGAAGTTCCAGAAAGTTTGAGCCATGAGCTTCAGGCTTTAAAAGCAGAAGTTGCAGAGCTAAAAGCTAAATTGGCAGAAACGGGCAGCCAAACGGTGGTATCCACTGTCAGTCAAGAAGTTCAAATTAAGCAGCAAGTGAAAACGAAAACAGTCACCGAAAAGTACACTGTAAATCAAGATTTGGTTTTTAAAGCTTTAAAGGAAGCGACCAACGAAGCTCGTCAAGCAGTTTTTGGTGCATGGCCTGAAATTGTTTCCAGCTTTACCAAACCTTCAGACCGTGCCTTAATCAATAATACTGCCCCCGTGGCAGCCTCAAGTAATTTTGTGGTAGTTACTTTTCCTCATGGTAATTTAGCAAAGCGTGTTACGGAAAATGAAAACCTACAATTAACTTTTGGCAATTTAATGTCATCAATATTGGGATTTTCGCCTGAGATTATTGCTTTAGCAGAGCAAGATTGGCAGTCTGTACGTCAAGAGTATGTCTTAAGCCTTAAAAAAGGGGAGCAGCATGTTACAAAAGATACGGAATCTGAGCCAGAAGCAGAAGAAGTTCTTGTAAGTAAGGCTAAAGAATTTTTTGGCGAAAAAGTGAAGATAATCAACGACTAAAAAAACGCCTTATGGCGTTTTTTTTAGTTGTTTTAATCAATATCACGGCTTAAATCAACTTCTTCAAGCGGAATAAGTTTTGTTTTCTTCACGATTTTGTAAGAGAAATATAAAATCAAGAAGAGAGGTAAAGCAAGGTAGGTCGTAATGATGCTTTGCGCATTCATCGTTACGGTAGTAATTTGCCCGATAACGATAATGATTGAAAGAATAAGAGCGATGATTGGTCCAATAGGGAACCATTTAGCATGGTAGCCTAACTCAGAAAGTTTATGACCTTGTTTAATAAAAGCACGGCGGAAGCGGAAATGGCAGATAGCAATTCCAATCCAAGCCAAGAAACCAGACAAACCGGAAGCAGCGACCAAATAGAAATAAATTTCAGTTCCGAAGATACTTGTTAAGAAGGCCAAAAGACCGATGGCAACAGTCGCTAAAATTGCATAAATTGGTACGCCGTTACTTGTATTTGTTTTAGCGAAGATTTTTGGTGCATGCCCCTCTTTTGCCATACCAAAAAGCATGCGAGAAGCAGCATATAACCAAGAGTTGGCAGATGAAATAACCGAGGTTAAGATGACAGCATTCATAACGGATGCAGCAGCAGCTAAGCCAGCACGTTCAAATACCAAGGTAAATGGAGAAACGGTAATGTCGCTTTGGGTTGCTGCACGGAGAAGACTAGGGTCTTTATAGTAAACCAAGGCACCGATTACGAATATTGAGAGGAAATAGAAAATAATAATCCGCCAAAAGACTTGTTTAATCGCTGAGGGTACATTTTTCTCAGGGTTTTCTGACTCGCCGGCTGCGATACCAACGATTTCTGTACCTTGGAAAGAGAAGCCTGCAATCATGAAGACAGCAATCATACCTCCAATACCACCGACAAAACCATGATTTCCTCCAGCAGAAAGATTGCGTGCCACATCTGGCTTATAACTCATAACTCCAAAAATTGTTGCGAGACCAATCACGATAAAGGCGATAACAGCGATGACTTTAATTGTCGCCATCCAAAATTCTGCTTCACCATAAGCTTTAGCTGAAATGAGGTTAACCAAGAGGATGAGCGCAATCACAATAGTCGACCATATCCATGTGGGCACATGGGGCAACCAGAACTGCATAATAACACCAACTGTAGCTGCCTCAACCGCTACAGTAATTGCTGAGTTAAACCAATAGTTCCATCCCATAGCGAAGCCGAAAGCTTTATCTACATAACGGTCAGCGAAAGAAGCAAAAGAGCCTGATACTGGAAGATAGGAAGCCATTTCACCTAAAGACGTCATAAGGAAGAAAACCATGAGCCCAATGGCGACATAGGCAACTAACGCGCCTAAAGGTCCAGCTTGAGAAATCGTTGCGCCTGATGCAACAAATAGCCCGGTGCCAATAGTTCCTCCTAAGGCAATCATTGTTAAGTGACGATGTTTAAGGCCACGTTTAACTTGCGTGGATGGCGTGGCCTCATTATTTGAAGTATTATCCATTACTTCTCTCCTAAATTTATAAATATTAATACAAAAAGCAATCCCTAGAGATTGCTAAACGTCAGAAAGATCTTTCATCCGAATAGCGCATCATAGTCATAGTTAGACCACGACAGTTTAACAGGTATTTCCCGCTAAACCAAGAAAAGTCGGTGAGCATAACTTCTCTTTCGGCAACCGCTCCTGGGCTAAACTTCTCAGCATGCTCTAGCTCTGCTTAGCTTATTATTGGTTGCGACCTCTATCGTTTATTAAGTATTTATGAATATTTTAGATTAATTTGAGAGGGATGTCAAGGACGAGCCTGCTAGATTTGAATAATTATACACATTGTTGTTTAAAAATACAGATTTTTTAATGTTTAGCCATTAAAAATCTAGACATTTGTTTTAGAGATTAAAAAGAGTTATAATATAAGAAGAGATGATTGCGTTTTCATCTCAATTATATCTGGAGGTGGTTTTCAATGACGTTTACCCCAAAATATGTATCTCCAACTTACGCGGGAGAAAAAATAGTATGCGTAACCCGTAGCCAGGAAGGGGAAATCTCCCATTTATACCAGCGCTTTGATAGCCGTTGCAAGTTGCATTTTATCGTGAAAAAGCTTGGCTATTATCAATCGAAAGAAGGTGAGTATCGCTACATTCCAGCGAATGTGCTTGATGTAGTCGCTTAATAATAAAAAATGATGAGAAATCTTCTGCAGAGGCAGAGGGTTATTTTTTATTTTATAATAGAATAAATAAGATAAATCAACTTGCAAAATGTAGCTAAATTTGATAGAATATATACTTGTGAGTAAAAACTCATAACTTACACAGGCTCCAACCTGTGTCATTAGTCCAAAAGGAGGAAAAATCAATGACAAAATACGAAATTCTTTATATTATTCGTCCAAACATTGAAGAAGAAGCAAAGAAAGCCCTCGTTGAACGTTTCGATAGTATCTTGACTGACAACGGTGCTGCTAATCTTGAGTCTAAAGACTGGGAAACACGCAAACTCGCTTACGAAATTCAAGACTTCCGCGAAGGTATCTACCACATCGTAACTCTTGAAGCTGCTACTGATTCAGAAGCTTTGAGCGAATTTGACCGTCTTGCTAAGATTAACGGCGACATTCTTCGTCACATGATCACTAAAGTAGAAGCTTAATTCTAGTTTAGCTGGACAAATTTAAAGGAGAAGCATCATGATTAATAATGTTGTTTTGGTCGGACGCGTTGTGCGTGACCCTGAACTGCGATACACACCGCAAAATACTGCGGTTGCTACATTTACGATTGCTGTTAACCGTCGTTTTAAAAACGCGCAAGGCGAACGTGAAGCTGATTTCATTAACTGTGTCATCTGGCGTCAATCTGCTGAAAACTTGGCAAATTGGGCTAAAAAAGGTGCCTTGATTGGTGTAACAGGTAGTATTCAAGTGCGAAATTATGAAAACAAAGAAGGTCAACGTGTTTACGTGACCGAAGTATTGGCTGATAACTTCCAAATGCTTGAAAGTCGTGCCGCACGTGAAGGTGGCTCTGGTTCATATTCTGCACCACAGCAACAACAATCACAAAATCGTCCTTTTGCTGGCTCTAACAGCTCAGCAGGAAATTCAACACCTGATTTTGGTCGTGATGCAGATCCATTTGGTGGCTCACCAATGGAAATCTCAGATGATGATCTTCCATTCTAATAAGTAAGGCAGCTGTACAAGGCAGTCTATCTGAGCCCTATACGTTGAGTATAAAAGCGGTATCCGTATTGACTTTTCTACTCAACAACATCATACAATAATATAAGGAGAAACACACTATGGCTTTTCAAAAACGTGGTGGCTTCAAACGCCGTAAAAAAGTTGACTTTATCGCAGCTAACAAAATCGAAGTTGTTGATTACAAAGACACTGAACTCTTGAAACGTTTTATCTCAGAACGTGGTAAAATCTTGCCACGTCGCGTAACTGGTACTTCAGCTAAAAACCAACGTAAAGTGGTTACAGCTATCAAACGCGCACGTGTTATGGCTCTCTTGCCATTCGTAGCTTCAGACGAAAACTAAGAAATAACTAGGCACCTTCGGGTGTTTTTTTGTTACGTGCTTTGATACAATAGGGAGCGTGAATCTCATTATGAAGAATAAAAAATCTGAATATGGTAAAATAAAGCTTTATCTTAAACCTTGTATTTGATGTAGTAAATACAGATTTTGAAAAATGAAAATTTAAAACTAACCAAAAAACTAACCAAGCAATTATAGAAGTGTGTGTATTAAATTTTATAAAATAAAGAGCTGCTGAAGAGTAATTATTAGTAGCTTTTTACTTTGTATATTTTGAGAAGTACTTTGAAGAAAAAGTGATAGTATTTATTGACAATGAACAATTAGCTTGTTAGAATGAAGATGTAAAAAAATTAAATTGTTGTTTCATATGCTTTACATACTTTAATATACCAATTGAGACTAAATGTAGTTGTTGACAATTAGAAGTGACAATCTGTTTGATAATTAATATATAATTTATAAAGGAGCCCTAGACATGGCAGCAATCAGCGTAACACCCGAAGAACTCAAGCAACAGGCACAAGTCTACATTCAATCAAAGGAACAAATTGAGCAAGCGATCCAACGTGTAAACTCAATGAATTCAACGATTGCGGAAGAATGGAAAGGCCAAGCCTTTCAAGCTTACTTGGAGCAATATAATCAACTTGAGCAAAATGTTCGTAAGTTTGAAGAGCTTCTTGAAAGTATTAACCAACAACTCAATAAATATGCGGATACTGTGGCGGAACGTGACGCACAAGATGCACAAAGTTTTGGGTTCTAAAGCGGAGTAGCCTTGAGGGCTACTTTTTTTAAAGGATAATTAAATGAAAAAACGAAAAAAAGGACTAGTGATTGGACTATTATCTGTTGTAATAATTATATTAATCATGGTCATCGGAGGAAAATTGTATATGGATAATCAAGAAAGTAAACAAGATGAAAGTTTGTCTAATCAACGATTGGCTGCAATTGCACTAAAAAAAGAAAAACCCTATGTGACAAAAGTAGAATTTAAGGGGAATGGGTCCCGTCCAGGTTTGGGAGCACCATGGGTTATTGGTGCAAAAGCTACTATGGATGGAGAGGTATTTGATATTTCTCTTGAAACAGAAGGAAATACGGCAGTTCATTTTCAAGGTAATGAAGATAAAAGAAAGAGATATGAAGAAATAAGCAAAGAAGGTATTAATAAGCACCCATTAGAGGTAATTTATAGTAATGGAGAACGTGAGGTATTAAAATGACTCCAGAAGATTTCAAAGTGATAGCTGGTGAGTCTTATCGAGTGGATGGTAAAATAAAAGATAAAGTACCTCTTTATCCCAAAGATATAATTGAGGTCAATGGACAAGAATGGCAAGTTCTCAAAACCAAGGATAATAAATGGACAGGCTTTCAAGCTATGGCTGTAGCTCCAGTAACTGATGGAACTCACCCAAGTAATGTGGTGATTGCTTATGCAGGAACCAATCCTTTTCAGTTTGGAGACCTTTATTCAGATGTTGCGAATGTTGTATTGTCTAATGGTGGCGGGCAAATGTGGGAAGCAAAGCGATTTGCGGATCAAGTGGCTCGAGATTATTCGGATGCGTCCATCTCAGTGACGGGACATTCTCTTGGTGGTTATCTTGCTTTAGCACAAGGGGCGGAACATCATTGGCAGACGGTAACCTTTAATGGTCCGGATCCTTATGAAAATTTATCTGGACAAGCGAAAAAATGGGTAAAAGAAAATGCTGAATTTTTAACAAATTTTGTGAATTACAAAGATATTGTCACCTATGGTGGCGGAAGTCTTACTCAAAGTGCGGGAAATTTGAAAACGACAGGAAAACGTGTTTGGATTGATAATGGATTACTCGTTCATAGTATTGATAAATGGAAATTTGATGACAAAGGGAATGTTGTCGATGGCAACGGAAAGAGTTATAGTCTTCCAAGTCCAACAGAGCTTGATGCAAGCATGACCACACTTCAAAATTCTTTTAAAGCACAAATGAAAGAATTAGGGAGTTTAAAAAAACGATTAAGTGCAAGTGGTGGAGGTTTATCTTCTGGAGAGAAAATCTATCTGGATTCTGCTCAAGCTCTTGCCATAGTTTCAACAGCTGGTGCAGAATTTAATTTGGCTATGGTTAACGTGATGAAAATTTATCATGATGGTATAAGAGAAGCAGAGGAACTTTGGCAAAAAAACTTGTCTGATGCAATGTCTATTGGTCATCAATTAGAACGTTGGGAAATATATGATGCGCTGGAAAGTGTAGGCTGTACAGAATATAATATTGTGGGAGTACCTTCCCAACAATACCAAATGAAGATTGATAAAATCCGAGAAATGAGTGAGCAATTTACAAGCCTTGAAAATCAAATCAAGGCAAAGATTTCAGAAATCGTGGCTCGTGATTCAGAATTGGCACAACAGTTGAGAGGCGAAGGGGATTATTTTGCTTACAGAAGAAGAATTAAAACGTGACTATAATTTGAAAAGAGCGCAATTGGAAGAGCAGGAGGACACGATTAGACGTGGAGAACAGAGCTTTAACCAAATGCTTGAACAAACGTCTCAAAACGTCTCTCGCATCCTTCAAGAGGCAGAGGGAGATGTTTCAGAGGCTTCACAGTTTTCACGTCATCGTCTCCAACAATTGTCTGAAGAATATGGCGAGAAGTTTCAAGAAGAAAAAAGACATGTTCAAATGCAGTTGGAAGAAGCAGAACGTGAATTTAATCAAAACTATAAGGCACTCAAAACAAAGGACTAACCATGGATATTATTGATAAACTTATAAAAAAAGCACAGAAAGAAATGCAAAAGGTACAAATTCAAACGAAAGGTCTGATTAATGTCGTAAAGAGTAGCGAAAAGCGAACGCAGGTACAAAAAGACTCTCAACAAGAAGTGGTTCAAGCCAAGCAATCTCTTTTGAAAAACTCATCAGAGTTGAAAGCATCTCTTAAAGGGAGCTTTGCCAACAAAGTCTCAGAAACGTTTGAAAAACAAAAAGAGGCGTTGGGAGATATTTAACCTTTTTTTAAAATTTATAAAATAAAGAGCCATTAGAAAAATTTCTAATGACTTTTTACTTTGTGGGTTTTATTTGATAGAATATAAAGCTTTACTTTAAGATTTATTTTTAGCCCAGTAAATATAGTATTATAAAAAATTAGTATAAAACTAACCAAAAAACTAACCAAGGAATGAAAATGTGTGGAGTAAAATATTTAAAATAAAGGGCTGCTGATTAAAACTTTTCAGTAGCTTTTTACTTTGAAAATTTTTCAAGTAGACAATTCAGAACCAATAGTAACCTGCTGTATAAAGGACATATATTACAGAGCTCCTGATTTGAATTAATAAAAACTAATCATAGAAAGAAAAATTATACAATAAAGAGTTACTGAAATAGCTTTTATCATTAGCTTTTTGTTTTGGAATTTTATTATGAGAAATAAGTTGATAATATTTTATGAGTAATAAATCACAATATTGTAAAATAAACTTTTTTCTTTCCATATTGAAAGACATAATATTCCCAACATCTGTGATAATAGTTATCGTTAGACAAAGGGTTGAATGGGAAATCAATTGTGTTACAAGTAGACAAAGTGGAAATGGAAGACAATCTCAACCTAATGGGGTAATCATTGCGATTGAGGATTATCTTATTAGTTTGGATAATAAGTATAATTCCAATAATACAACGCAATTAATTGAAAGCAAAGCAAGTTCATATATTTGTAGAGTAAGTAGTTTGCTAAAGAATCTTTCAGAAGCTATTAGCTAATTGTGTTCAATTTATATGATCATTTTATTATAATATTATGGTATTCTGTTCTTTATAGGTAATCCCTACTTCGGTGGGGATTTTTACTATAATAGGCCTATGTCGTAAAGAATAGTTTCTTCGTAGTAGTCATAAGTTGCTGAAAAGGGAAATTTGAAATTAACAAAGCAAATAAAAATAGTATGTATATTGTAAAAAGGGTTACTGTTTATATCCTCCATAACCGTTATTTACGCCCCCTACTTACCATGGTGTTAAGATTTAGACACAATCAGAATATTTGAATGATTTAACGCACCACAAAACACACTAAAGTGAAAATGTTTGGTATATGAATAAAATGAATTTTATCATATATAGGTGCTGGAAAATTTTTTTATTACTTGACAAGTTAAAATGAAAGCGCTATACTTATGCTGTGATTTAAGGCACAGGATCTAATGAGGGAGGAGAATAATTTATATTAGTAATGTGTAAGAACAAAATTTAGATATCTAGAAAGGAAAGGATAGTGTCAAAAATTATCTTATATGGTGGACAAGGGAATATTAAATTACAGGATTTAATAAAGTTATCAAAAACCAACATGGGTAAAAAAATTATTTCAAAATTAAGAGATACTAATTATGAATCATTTTTATATTTTAAAAAAATGTTAAAGGGGGAAGTACCACTTTCAGAGAGCCATGCTTCAATGTTGGGGACGTTTATCTATAATTTATGGAAAACCCAAGATATTGACTTATCTGAAATTTCTTATTTTTCTTCACATAGCGCTGGAATTTTTAATGTATTAATGGCAAGTGGCTCGTCAAGTTTTGATAAAATACTTATATTTATTGAAAAAAGGGCAGAATTAGTAGGAAATCTAAAAAGAAAAGAGGAAATGTGGTTTACCGTGACAACATCTATCGAAAAGTTACGGCCAATTATTAAAAAGTTAAATGATGTAGAATTCGCAATAACAACTAATCCAACTACGTGTGTTCTGGCATTTTCAGAAGAAAAGAAAGATGAACTCATGGAAGTAATACAAACGTCAGGCTTGGAAATTAGAATTAAGAAATTGAATCTTAAAGTTCCTTATCATACAAAATTTCTTAACTCATTAGAAGAGAAATATAGACAACTTGTAAAGGAACTTGATATTCAGCAGAATGATGAGTTCAACTATATATATAGTTTGGATAATCTTGAAGATGAAATAATAAATCAATTGACAAATGAATTCAATTGGTATGGGATATTAGAAGAGATTATAAATAAAAAATTAATAACTTACGATTTAACTTCAAACGGGTTTATTCAAAAGCAAATTAGAGGATTATATAAGCAAATTAATGATAATAAGGAGAAAATGTGAAAGTAGCAATTGTAACAGGTGGAACACGAGGGATTGGTCGTGCCATAAGTATAGAACTTTCCAAAGAAGGTTACAAAGTTATTGCAATTTATCAAGGGAATGATACCGCTGCTCAATCATTAGTTGATGATTATCCAAGCATCGATATTCAAAAATGTGATATTTCAGATGAGAAATTGATAGAGAAAACTATAAAGTCAATATTTGAAACATATGGCCAGATTGATTGCTTAGTGAATAACGCAGGAATAACAAAAGATGGTTATTTTTTAATGATGTCTTCAGAAAAATGGGAAAATATCATAAATATCAATATATTAGGTATGGTAAATGTTTCTAAAGCTGTTTTAAGATACATGAAGATTAAAAAAAATGGAGGAAAAATTATTAATATTTCTTCAACTAGTGGGGTTGCAGGACAGGTTGGACAAACAAACTATTCAGCAACAAAAGGGGCAATTATCTCTTTGAGCAAGTCATTAGCTAAGGAATTTGCACCGGATAATATTAATGTAAATTGTGTTAGTCCAGGATTTATCGATACAGATATGACTAGTGGGATAAAAAATAAGCAACAGATTATGGAAAATTTAATTCCGCTTCACCGATTTGGAAAGCCTGAAGAGGTCGCATGGCTAGTTGCATTTTTAAGCAGTGAAAAATCAAATTATATTACAGGAAAGAACTTCGTAATTGATGGAGGAATGATTAATGATTGATTGGAAAATTGAAAAAAAGAATATTGAAAAACGCTTGGTTATTGAAGATAAAATTAAAAGAATCATAATTGATTCTTTAATGCTAGATTTGGATAAAAGGCTTATCCAAAATGATCAACCTTTATTTGGTAGAGGGTTAGAATTAGACTCAATAGATGCTTTAGAATTATCTATTGGTATCTCAACGGAATTTGGCATTACATTATCAGATGATGATATGTCTATTTTTTCATCTATTAATAAATTAACAGACTATATTATGGAAAATCAAACTGAAGAGGTATAAACATGGAAGGACTAAACGCTACGCAGATTATGAAGCTTCTTCCTCATTCGTATCCTTTTTTATTAATTGATACTGTTGATGTGTACAGAAAAGGGAGTATTATATGTAAAAAAAATGTAACTATCAATGAGCCGTTTTTTCAAGGCCATTTTCCGACTGAGCCAATTATGCCAGGAGTATTACTTGTGGAATGTGGGGCTCAAGCTGCGGCTTTAATGTATATCTTAGATGGCTTTCCAGAAAAAAGTATCAATAATTCGAATTTTCAAGATTTTTTATTTGATGAAAATTTATCGGGTAAGGTTGGTTATTTGGCGAGCATAAAGAATTTTAAGTTAAAAAATTTGGTTATGCCGGGAAATATTCTAAGTATTAGATGTAAGAAACTTAATACACTAGGTAAATTATCAGAGGTTGAAGTTAAAATTACAAATGAATTACACAAGGAAATAGCTTCAGGAAGGATTTTGGTTTCACAAAAATGAAAATAATTTTAAAAGATATTGAAAAAAAATATGGAAATTTTGAAGCTCTTAAGGGTATATCCACTGAATTTGAAGAAGGAAAGTTCTATGGGTTGCTAGGGCCGAATGGGGCAGGAAAAACTACATTATTTAATATTTTGATTCAAGCGATTAAAAAAACTTCTGGAAGTATCGAGTGGCAAATTGAAGGGGAAAAGGTAAAGGCAGATAGATTTTATAATCATATAGGAATTGTTTTTCAGTCAAGCCGATTAGATGAAAGTTTGACAGTGGAAGAAAATCTTATTACTCGTGGTGCATTATACGGAATGAATAAAAAAGAAGTACTTTATAATTTAGAAAAAATTGAAAAGTACTTATCAATAGGAGAGTTGAATAAGCGCCGTTATGGTATGCTTTCGGGTGGACAAAAAAGAAAAGTTGATATTGCAAGGGCACTATTACATAATCCATCTATTCTCTTACTTGATGAGCCGACAACTGGCTTAGATCCAAAATCAAGGAATGATTTATGGAAAGCTATCTATGAACTTAACAAAAAAGAAAAAATGACAGTGGTTTTAATTACTCATTATTTGGAGGAAATGATATTTTGTGACCAACTAAATGTTTTAGTTCAAGGATCTCTTCATTATTCTGGGACAATAGAAGAGTTTATTCAAAAAAATTCTTCTACAAATTTGAAAATAGTATTAAAAAATATAAATGATATTTTATCTAATCAAATTGCTAGAATTCCTGAACATGTAAAAGATAAAATTTACATTTATCGAAATATAACAATGGAGGAAATATTAAATATCCTTTCTGAAAATCAATATATTATTGAAAATTTTGAAGTTCAAAGTGCAACGTTAGAAGCAGCTTATTTGAATTTATTAAAGGAAACGCAGGGAGTGTAAGATGGTAACTTTAGTAAGAAGAAATATTCTTGTATATACGCGAGATAAGATGGCATTTTTTATGTCATTCCTTTCAGTACTTATTCTATTGGTTTTGTATCAAGTGTTTTTAGGGCAAATTCAATTAGATGCTATAAAAGAAGCAATGGGTACAGCCTCAGTTTCTTCGAATGTGATTAATATGGTAAATTTATGGTTAATTGCTGGACTTACAACTGTTGTATCTTTGACAAGTACGTTAGGAGCTTTTAGTGTTATGGTTTCTGATAAAGAAAAAAAATTGAACGAAGATTTTGAAATTAGTGGACTATCTAATTGGAAGCTTGAATTATCTTATATTGTTGCCTCAGTTATGTTAGGTACACTGATCACAATTCTCAGTTTTTTCTTTGGAATCTTAATCTTTAATGGATTTAGTTTTCTACAAATATTTCATTTTATGGATGTTATAAAAATATTAGGTTTAATAATAATGAGCTGTTTATTATCAGCCACCCTTGTTCTTCCTTTTTTATCTTTTATAAAAAGTAGCTCAGCTTTTAGCACCATGAGTACCATTATTGGTACATTAATTGGTTTTTTGTCGGGAGTTTATATTTCTATTGGTTCTGTTGGTAAAGTATTAGCTCAAATTATGACATGGTTTCCTATGACTCAGATGAATGCACTATTAAAAAATGTGATGATGTCACATAGCTTGAAAGAAGTATTTGCAGAAGCACCAAAGTCAGCTGAAGCTAATTATAAAATCTCGTATGGAGTGACTTTGGAAACAGTAAATAATCATATTATTACCAACAATGAGATGTTTTTATACATTATCTTTTGTATGTTTACATTATTATTTATTTACTTAGCTATTAAAAAGGGTATAAAACATGGGAAGTGATTCTGATTATAGAATAAGAGAACTAAAAGAAGAAGATGTCCCAAAAGTAGTAGATCTATTTAATAGAAACAAGGTTTATCAATTTAAAAATGGAGAATTATTGACAGCGGAGGATTTTCATTTAACAAAATCAATTAAGGAAATAACTCATTTTTATATTCTCGAAAAAAATAATAAAATAGTTGGAACTACTGCTTTTTTTAAATTTATTACTTTTGGGGCATTGCCTGAACCAGAAACTTATAGTGGATTCCTTTTAATTGATTCAGAATATCGAACCGGTACAGCAATTTCGTTGCTTCATAAAGAAGTTTTATTAGAGATTATCAATTCTGGGTTTCATACTCATTATACGGAAATTAGTAAATATAATAGAGCCTCATTGAATCTTTCTAAAAGAAATGGATTTTCAAAATTTGAGGATAGTTATGAGGATATATATCATTG
>NZ_MUIZ01000008.1 GCF_002154895.1 Lactococcus petauri
AAAAGGCTAAACAAGTCCAACAGGAGAAAGAGAAAAAACAAGCGATTGAAAATGCAAAACAAGCAGATAAAGAATTATTGATAAAAGCTAAAGCAAGTCTTGCTGAAGCACAAAAAAATCCTAGTGCTAATAATTTAGAACTTGCGAAAAAAGCTATTTCTCTTGTAAAAGATGATAAAGCAGCTCAACAATTGACGAAAGAATTAGACGGTATTAAAAATCGTGTAAAACTTGAAACTGAAGCTAAAAAAGCAGTCGCAGATTATCAAAAAAATGCTACAAATGCAGATAAATTGAAAAAAGCACAAACTGCTGTATCAAAATTGACTTCTGATTATAGCAAGACTTTAAAAGCAAAATTAACAAAAGATATTGCAGCTTCAAAGTCACAAGCGGATAAGGCTAAACAAGCAGAAGAAGCTAAGAAGGCTGCTAATGTTTCAAAGGAAGCAGATAATTCTAACAAGACAACAAAAGGTAATGCTTCAGAAGTGAATCAGCGACAAGCTGAAAACTCAGCTGTGACGGATTCTATACCCGTAAATGCTGGTGTAATTTCAAATGATAATGTGAATGCTTATCAACCTACCCCACAAGCTCCTGCAGGTGGCGGAAACACTTCAACCCCTGCTACACCTAGTACAGGTGGTGGTAATACAGCAACTCCTTCAACAGGAGGAGGGAATTCAGAGGGTAATAGTAATACAGGTGGCAATAATGGTACTGTAACTCCTCCTCCTGCGGAAACATTTACTGGTTGGGTGAGAAGAAATGGGGTTATTGTTTGGTCGCAAGGTGGCTTTGCTACTTTGGCAGAAGCAGGTCGTGCGGCAGCAATTTGGATGAATGCAAATGCTGATTTTGATGGAGATTATTCATCAGGTGCTTATTAATATAAAAAATAAAGCGGTAGTTTCCTGTGAAACTATCGTTTTTCTATTTTGCCCTCAAATAAGGCATAAAAAGGTTTGGAGCTAGGAGGTGTGGTGTAGTAGTAAAAATAATAGTTTAAAGAAAGCCTGAGCCAAGACAGGCTTTTTTATTTTGCGCAGAATAAAAAAATAAAAATAGGAGGCATTTATGTCTAAATTCAAAAAGAAAAAATTACAAGAAGCATTTACAGAAGAAAAACAAACCCGTTTCCGATTACGCAAATCAGGTAAACACTTTATTACTTCAGCCATGTTACTACTAACCGTAGGGGGGACAGTCGCAGGACTTGTAAAAGCAGATGTTATTAATATTAAGCCATTTTCAAGCCCTGCACGTTCAATTACTCTACCTGATAATGGGCCAGTCAACTATAAGTTTTCGGGTACAGGCACAGTGAAGTTTGATAATGGGCACGAAGCTTCCGCAAATTTTATGGAAGTTAACGGTGCGACAACTTTCTGTTTAGAACCTTTTGTAGATGTTTTCAATGGTGCTTATGCGACTAAAGCGGGTCAAGATGAAGCGGCTCAGAAACAATGGAAGGCAATGACAGAGTACCAACGAAACCTCATTAATAATATCACTTATATTGGTGAAATTAATAATGCGGAAGCAGACAAAAATATCAACCTTGCGACACAATTTGCTTTGTGGTTAGTTGAAGCGGGGCAAAATGAAGTTTCAGGATTGCTTCCTAAAGTTTCAGAAGTTGATATATCAAAACTGAATAATGTTGTTGGCGGTCATAGAATTACAGGCTTAGAATCCACTGGTGCAGATATTTCACAAGTTATCCAACATGCAACAGTTATTCTTAAACAAGCTGTCGCAAGTTCAAAAAAACCTGATTTTAACCCAAATCCATTAACAGTACTTGCTGGATCAAGTGCAACTGTGACAGATAAGGCAGGGGTTCTTGCAGGTGGTGCAGGAGGTTACGGTTTACCTTTTGATAAAATCCAAGCTTCTGAGGGCTTGAGTGCTAAACGTGATGGAAACTCATTAGTAGTTTCTGCTACACCATCAGCTATTGGTAAAGATGGTACGGTTAAAGTTCGTAATTACACCAATGTTGATTTTCAACCAAGTTATATTTATGGCACAATTAATCCTGATGGAAATGTAGGACAAACACTTTATGCCACAACTGACCCAGCTTTATTAAAAGGACAACTTGAAGTCAAAACTATTGGTTTAGGTGAAGTGACACTTCAAAAGACTTCTACAAATAATGCTTTTTCAAATAAAGCTATGGCAGGTGCTGAGTTTACACTCTTTAATAAAGATGGTAAAGCTGTAAAATGGGCTGACGGTCAAAAAGGTTATCCTATCACACCTCTTGCAGGTACAAAGACGAATGATACAAATGTTGTTCTTAAAATGGGTACCGACGGTAAATTAGGGGTTAAAAACCTTGATTACACTAAAGGTTATTATTTCCAAGAAACAAAAGCCCCTGCAGGTTTTGCTTTGAATGCTACTAAAATTCAAGTTTCATTTGATGAAAACTCTAAGTTTGACGGTACAACAAACAACTATCAAGATGATGTTGCAACACAAGATATTCCAACAGGTGCAACAACATTAACAAAAGTCGATTCTGATACAAATTCTTCTAAAACACAAGGTGAAGCAACGCTTAAAGGTGTTACTTATGGCTTGTTCCATTCGGACGGAAAAGCGGTTGAATGGTCTGAGGGCTTAACAGATAAGACCGCAGGTTCTACTGAAAATCTTCCAATTACTCCGCTTTTTGGTACAAAAGCAGACAATAAGAAAGTAGAATTGACGATTGATAGTTCAAATAAAGTTGGAGTGCAAAACCTTCCACTTAAAGAAAATGGTCAATCCTTCTATTGGAAAGAACTGCGTACTTCATCAGGATATTCACAATCATCTAAGAAAATTCCAGTCGTCTTTGATGATAAGAGTGAAGTAGATGTTGCGACTAATGATTTCATGGATAAAGACAAAGCAGCAGATAAAGTAAATGTCTTTAATCTCATGTTTGAAAAAGCACAAGACGTTAACGGTTCTCTTCCAGGTCTTAATGGAGCAGAATTTGAACTCAAACAGCAATCAGGAACAAAAGGTAATCCAATTAAAGCTGTATCAGGTACTGGTACAGACTCTAACGGTTATACAAAAAATGGTTTAGTTGTCTTTGATGGAAAAGCTAATGCACTTGCAGGAAATCCAAGTAAAGACGGAATTGCAATTGGTGATTACCTCTTGACTGAGATTAAAACACCAAATGGCTTGAAACCAATTAATCCTATTGCGATTTCTATTACGGATAAATTGGATAAAGACGGTTCACCTGTATCTTATACAGCTACTTTTACAGATACTGTAACAGGACAGCAAATTGATAAAGTTACAGTTGAAGCTTCATCACTGGTTGATAATAACTTGATGTTCAAACTCAATCTCGGTATCTTTACAGATAAACAAAAAGAGCAGCCAAAAATTACTACAACTGCAACTGATAAAGCAGACGGTGATAAAACATTAGGTGTTGGTCAAGCACAAGTTACAGACAAAGCAGAAATGGAACATTTACCTGCTTCTAAAGACCTTACCTTAACAGGTACGGTAGTTTATAAAGACTCTGGTAAAGAAGTAAAAGATGATAAGGGAAAAGCTATCACTGCTTCTAAGGAGTTTAAGTCAGATGATAAAGGAAAAGCTTCAGTTCAACTTGATTTCCCAACGGTTAATACTGTGAAAGACCAAAATAAAGTCTACACAGTAAAAGAAGTCGCAAAAGATAAGGAAGGTACTGTAGTTGTAGAAGAAAACAACTATAAAGATAATCCTTCTCAATCTGTAAAAGTTGATAAGGCAGACGGTCATACAGAAGTACAAAGTAAAGAAATTTCAACAACTACAACAACAGTTACAGATAAATTCTTCTATGAAGGACTAGTTAAAGGTGATACTTACACTGTTAAGATTTCACAAGCGTATGATCATGACTTGAAAAAAGTTATTGATGTTGACGGCAGCTTAACCTTTAAAGCTACAGATACGAAAGGTACTGTAGATGTACCAGTCAAAGTTGATGCGAAGAAGTATGCAGGACATAAAATTACATTTTATGAGGACGCATGGCATGGTAAAACTCCAAAAGGCACACCAATCATTTCTCACCATGATAAAGATGATGAAAAAGAAACATTCAGTGTTGTAGTTCCAAAAACTTCAACACTGAATACTCCAAAAAGTATTCTTCCACATACTGGAGAAGAAAAGACTATTTGGAGCTTAGTAGGTATTGGTGCAATTCTTGTAGCATTAGCTATTGCTCGTCGTGACAAAATTAAAGCTTTTTTTAATAAAGATAAAAAATAATAATAAATATTAACCGTAAAAAGCGGTGCAGTGGTGGGATAGTGGTGAAAAATGAATCAAAAAATTTGTGAGCGAATTTGTATTTTTAGCTTAGTAGTAATGGTTATAGCAACATATATTATAGTTATAAATACATTTTTCAGGTTAAATATGGACAATGTAGTTGGTATATGTGTTTTATTAGCTTTAGGGGCAGGGTTAGTATTGTTGGTAGCTTCATATTTTTTTGATTAAAAAGTATGTGAGTTAAGAAACTTTAAAACCTCATCATATTTATGTTGAGTATCATTTTTTAAACTTTCTAACTTTTCTTTTTCAGATGTAGTCAAATTATTATTTTCTAATTTATCATTCCAATACGTGTCAGAGAATAGTTCTAGCCCATTAAATGAGAGCTGAACGTCGTTTTCTGCTCCTGTATTTTTGTTTAGAATATAAAAGAAAGTAAGGATTTGATAGCTATTATCAGTTCCTTTTAAAATGATGAACTTAGGAGAAATTATCTGTTGGCGATAGAGTGCAATATTACCATCAAAAAAACTAATTGTTACAGATTTTTCTTGATGAGGGAATGAGTAATGTTTTTGTATTGAAGCTTCTTGATGGGTAATAGAATAATCTGAATTGAGATATTTTGAAGATTGTTTGGCTAATTTTAAAATATAGTCTTGCAAATCCGTTGCATTTCTAGCAATTTCCTTATTTTTAGGGCTAATTTTGTTAAGAAGTGCTTCAGTATTGATTTTAGAAGTTGAAGTAGGTGTAATAATAACATTGCTTTTACTATCAAAGTCAGCTAAAAATATTTCTTTTTCTAAACCTGAGTTATTCCTATCAAGTGAAATATCTATAGTGGGAGCAAGTGTGTAGCCATTAATCTTTTCAGAATTACTTTGACTCAAAGAGAGTTTATAATCAAGTGGTTGGTGATTACTAGTAAAAGTTGTTCCAATTAAGGAAATGGAAATAGAAATACAAATACCAATAATTGAAAGACCGATGGATATCCAAGGACGGATATCCTTTTTACGTTTATTATTCATAAACATATTGTAACAAAATATTGACTGTGAAAAGCAGTGAAGTGGTGGGGTGGTGGCATAAATAAAGTGGGGGTAAAATTTGAAAATTTATAAACTAGCAGATGACTTGGGGGTGGATAAAAAAACACTTCTTTCTTTTGCCCAAAATAAGGGTATTGGAGCCAAAAGCATAGCTTCGGAGCTAACATCTGATGAAGTAGACAATTTACTTATTGCATTTGATGAAGCAGGCGGAGTTTTAGAACCTGTCGAAGCTGTTTCAAAAAATCCAACACCTCAGGCAACTAAAAATGGGGAATCGCAAAAACAAGGTTTTTTCAAATCAGGTCTTTCAAATTTGAAGAAATATGAAAAGCAGCCAAAAGAGCCTAAAATTCCTAAGACTAAAATAGTAAAAGAAGGAACAGCGCTACGCATTTATCGTCTCGTTGCTCTGTTTGTTATTGCTCTGTTTATTGGATTAGGCTATTCAGCTTATAATGCAAATATTCAGGTGACAGAGTTAACAAAAAAAGTGAATGAAACGACTCAAACTTTGAGTGAGAATCAAAAAGTTCTTATGGATCAGAGCGAAAAATTGACAGGTCGTGTAAAAATCTTAGAAGAAGGTCAGAAAAAGTCGGAATCATCCTCAAAGAGAACAGATAAAAAGACTTCAGCGCCTAAAGCTAAAGTGCAGCCGTCTAAAAATAAAAAATAGGAAGTGAGATTAAAATATGAGTATTGAAGATATTAAACATGGCTTTATAGTGTTGCTCGCTATTATTGCAGGGGGGATGATATTCAAGCATTGGAAGAATGCAGCATGGATGGAAATTGTTTCAGTTCTTGCTATTGGTGGTATTATGTGGGCATTATTCACAGGTAAAGACATATTTGCGATGATGTGGAGTGTCATTACTGCCATTCTAAAAGTGTTTGGAATTCATATAGCGTGATTGCCTATGGAAAAACAAGAGAAATTACATTATGATTATGCGATTGGCTTAGAAACACCCTACTGGATACAAGAAATCAGGTTACGAGGGAAGGTTTACTGGACTTTTCAAACGCCCTTATCTGTTCCATTTTTAGGGGTCATGGGTTTAAGTGCAGTCGCAATTTTTCTTCTCATTCATCCGCTACTGCCTATCTTAAGATACGTGCCATTTGTGCCAGTTTCACTTTGTACGATAGCTCCTTGGTTTATAGGAAAAGCTTATGTTGAAAAAGAGCCTGATGGTAAAAAAATGCACTATTTTATTTATGGTACATTTCGTTTTATAAAAAACTTCGGTTTTGATAAACGTTGTATTTATGGTGAGGAACGGAGGGAAGAAGTGCAAGAAAAAATTGTATTTGAAAAAGTAATGCTTTAGAGAAAGCTAGAAAGAGGAATATGAAACTTAGTTACCCAATAGAACGCTATAAGGAGAATTTAGTCTTAACCAAAGAAAGAGAAGTGATGGCTTTTTATACTATCCCTTATTTTTCTTCTTCTCCAATCAATTTTAAGAAAAAAAGAGAAACAAAAGAAACAATAGAAAAAGCAATAAAAAAATTATTACCGAATGCCTATTTTGAACTTTCTTTAGTATCACGTGATTTTCTTTTGGAAGAAAAAATGTCAGACCTTGCGGAAACATTCGTATCTGAAAATAAAAAATCAGGAGAAGTTTATCTTAAAGAAGTAACGGAACGTTATAAAAAAGAGATGGAGATTCCTTATAAATATGTTTGGTTACTAGGGGTCTATCTCTCAAAAGAAATGAAAGATATGTCTTTCAAAGAGCTTATTAAAAATGCAATCACAAAACAAACAACAGCTTTGATGAATGCTTTAGGACGATACGTTCAAGTGGGAGAGGATTGGTCTGAAAATTGGTACCATGCAGAAATGGAACTCAGACAAACACTATCAGCGTTAAAACCTGTACCTTTGTCTGATGAACAAATGTATTATTACCAAAAGCTTCAATTTTTACCTTATATCCCACATTTGTTTAAAGATGTACTGGAATCAAGAAGTATCAACAATATTACAGATACTATGATTTATGCCAATAATATGGGAGAGTTACAGTTTGTAAGTCCTTATGGTACAAGTTACCTTTCAATTTTACCAATTGGAAAGTCTACTGGAATATTGACTAACAATCATATTGATGAAATTGTTCAAAGTTTCAACTTTCCAATTGGTCTTAAGAAGAAGTGTCATTTTCCTGATATGAAAAGTTCATTTGGCTATAAGTCCAAAATGAGCCAAAGCTTAGTCCGTTCAAAAACAATTATGCGTGAAACTGCAAATACAGGAAATGTTATGCATGACCGTATTATTATTGGGCGTAAAGGTTTAAACGATATGGCAAAAAAAGTTCAAGCAAAAGAGCCTATTATTGAATATGGCGCTTTTTTATTTATTGCAGCTTCAAGTCGTGAACAATTGAGAAGCCGTGTAAAAACAGCAATCGGTGCATTTGAAGGTAAATTTGAATTGGAACGTGCACGTATGGATCAAGCCTATCTTTTTCAATCGTTACTCTATGGCGCAAAGTTAGACCGTACAACACGCTTTTGGTATCACTCTTCAGATTCTGCAGGTTTTTCACAACACTTGCCATTTACCACAACAAAGAGCGGTTCAGATTCAGGCTTTCCTTTAGGGCGAGTAGATACGAACTACCACAAGTGGGAAGATTTAAACCAAGCTATTCATGCTTCGAGAAATATTGTCCTCTATAATCCTATGCTTGCCAATAAAGAGGGAATTGCAGGGAAGGTGACTAAAAATCTTTTAACGACAGTTACAGGTATGACAGGTTCAGGTAAGACAATACTTGCTCAATATAAGTTCTTACAAAATGTACATTCTAAAATCAAATCACTTTATATTGACCCCAAACACAATATTAGGGCGCAATGGCTCAGTGTATCGCAAGACCCAGTATGGCGGAAGAAAAATCCCGAACTGGCAGCGGTGATTGATAGAATTAACTTTGTAACACTTGATTATCAGAAAACAGAAAATGTAGGTGTACTTGACCCTATTGTCTTTTTAAATCCAGAAGATGCCTTGACAGTGGCGAAAACCATGCTTAAGTATTTGGGAGAGGGGACATGGAAAAAAGAAGAAACAACAGCTATTTCTAAAGCTGTAAAAGCAATTGTGAAACGTAAAATTGAAGGTGAATCAGTCGGTTTTATGCACGTGATTGATATTTTGAGAGATTCAAAAAAAGAAACTGTACAAGCTGCAGGGGAGTATCTTTTTGAAGCAGTTGAAGGTTCTATTTTATCTTTGGCATTTTCTTATGGAGAAGTTGAGGGAATTTCATTTGAAGAACACGCAACTATTTTAGAAATAGCGGATTTAGAACTTCCTGAATCAGATTCAGATGATGAACTTTCAGAAGAAGAACGTAATTCTGTTGCTTTGATGATGGCTTTAGGCACATTCTGTAAACGATTTGGTTCAATGAACGACCAAGAAGAAACGGTTGAATTTATGGATGAGGTTTGGGTGATTATGACTTCTAAAGAAGGAAAACGTATCATCAAGTCCATGAAGCGTGTCGGACGTTCTCAGAATAATAAGCTTGTTCTTATTTCTCAATCCGTCAATGACGTGAAGGATTCAAACGATACCACAGGTGCAGGTGAACGTTTTTGTTTCTATGAGGATGGAGAGGAAGAACAAATTTTACGTACCTTGAAATTAGAAGTCAATGAAACGAATATTCAATGGATTCGGAATATGAATCAAGGACAATGTGTGTATTTAGATGTCTTTGGCAACATCAACCGCATTTCAATTGAAATCCCTGAAGCGTGGTTAGAATTATTTGCGCCTAAGAATGATTCAGAACAGTCTCAGTTAGAAAAACAATACCAAAAACGTTAGGAGGTAAATATATGGATTTTAGTATTCTATATAAAGGTATAATGAAATATGAAATTTACCGAGAAACTGTTGGGGGTAAGATTGCAGAACCAGTGCCTTTATTTTGGAATTTCATATCAAGTATTCTTATAGGAATGCCATTTCAAATTTTTAAAATACAAGCAGTAATGGTTAGTTTTTTGACAAATCTTCTTAATATTTCAGGCACTTTGAAATCTGTTCAAGCAACTATGATGACTCATGCTAAGGCTATCTTTTTAGGGTTTATTGGTGGTTCAAATGGTACAATTGCACAGGCTTCAGGGGCGGGGATGTTACTTGCTATTACTGGTTTTTACTTGTTTTACCAATATACCAATGGTAAAGGAAATTTCATGCGTGCTTTCATTCATTTGATGGCAGTTGTCGCGACTATGTTTTTCTTTTTTGGAAATTTTACTGTAACGACACCAGCAGGAAATAGTAAAACGGCTATGGGCGGTCAAATCCTCTTTGATACAGTAACCAATATCGCAGATACAGCCAAAAAAGAAATTAATAATGGAATGACGGGTTTTTCTAATACCGAAGAATCGGGAGATTTTATTGAAAATTATGTGGTTAAACCTACCGCAAATTTTATCAATACAGGTAATCCTGCAGGGATTATTAATTCTGAAACTGGAGAAACTTTTTCTTATGAAGCTGCTAGTGGTGAGAAAGAAGTAGATGGTAAGAAAGGTCAAGCTTATGTAGATAAATTAGCTGCAGATGGCTTGATTGATGGTCGTAAAGGTAATCCGTATCTTAAAAATACAGGTAAACAATTAGGTTTTCAAGTTGCTGCAGGTTTTATGGGTGGTATGAATTTATGGATATACGCTGTTCCAATTATCGCAGTCAATTCAACTATATCAGCTCTTTCACTCTTGGTCTGTGTTTTTGTCATAATCATACCTTTGAGCGCTCTATTGAGCTTTGTTCCATGGTTTAGAAATGCTTTCTTTACGACAATAAAAACAACGCTTGGTTTATTAGTTGCGCCATCAATTTTAAGTGTTATGCTTGGAATGTTATTCTTTTTAATGATACAGATTGATTATGGCGTATTAAGTCTGATTATTGGTAAACCACAAACGAATTTAGAAGCTGCAGTATCAGGGTTAAGCAGTATAGAATTTCTTATATTTTTCCCAGTTGTTTTTATCTTGAAAATAGTGTTCATGATGATTTTATGGAAAAATCGTTCAGGTATTTCTCAAAAAGTTGCAGGAACAAATATGGCTTCAGGAAATGCGGAACTTTCTCATATGAAGATGGAATGGGAGCAGTTTAAACGTGGTTTCAAAAAGAATGCTGAGGGTGGTGCTAAAATAGCAACTGGTGTAGCGACAGAAAATCCAGCTCTTATCGCTGATGGTGCTTCTTTGGTTGCCCCTAACATGACGAAGGGATATAATCGTTTTCAAGAAATGAAGCAACAGCCTTCTGAAGATATACAAGAGCCTGAGAAACAGATGGAAGAACAGAGTCCAAATGATAGCCAAGTTCCAAATGAAACTCAACTTCAAGAGCAAAATGCTTCAGAAGAAACTCAAAATATTGAAGTTCCGCCTGAAGAACATATTTTAAATGCAGAGGACAACAGTACAGAACTTGAAAATACAGAAAACTTAATTTCTGAAGAAAGTCAAACACTTGAAAATGAAGAAATATCGGAACAAGTTGATGTTCAAGATTTGCAAGATAATCCTGATATTGAGAAATCGTTTGCGACTGAAGAAGAATCGATTATTGAAGAATCAATGGATCAAAGTGATTTAATCAGTTGGGAAGAAGCGGTTCAGGATTTACAAGAAGTGAGAGTATAAAGTATGAAGAAAATAGGCTTAATAATTGCAGGAGTTCTCACTCCTGTTTTTCTTTTCTTTGGACTAGTCTTAGTACTCTTTGGTTCAATGTTAAGTATTGGAAGTAAAGAGGGTGTTCCCGATATTTCAGGAAATGGCACTCCTCCAGTAACAGGGCAAGCCCTTCAAGTTGCGACAAAAACTTATCAACACTTGATGAAAGAACACAAATTCACTTCTGAGGGAGCTTCAGGGGCACTTGCAGTAGCTCAACGTGAGAGTATGTTTGACCCACAAGCCATTAATCCTGCAGGAGGTGTTGCAGGGCTTTTTCAATGGTCTGGATGGGGGAGTTTTATTAATGGTGACCGTATTCACTCTGAAGGTTCAATTAAAGGAATGGATTTAACTACTCTAACACTTGATAATGAGTTAACGCTTATGGATAAAGAATTAAATGGTTCTTTTTCAAAAGTAAAAACACTTCTTCGTAAGTCTAAAGACCCTGTACAGGCAGCCAAAGATTGGTCGCTTTACTATGAAGGAGTGAGTTTATCAGATGGGCAAACTAATTTGGAGCTGATTTCTCAGTTAGCGAATCAATGGTATGCCTATTTTAACGGTTCAGGTTCATCAGGTGGGGCTATCAAACTTCTTAATGAAGTATTAGGGAAAAAAGTAGGTTCAGGACAATGTTATGCTTTATCAGATTACTATGTGAATAGTATCAGCGGTTTTCATCTTCAGGGGTTATGTGCTTTTAATATTGGTTCAGACAACTTTAGTGCCTTTACCTCTCATGGTTGGAAAGTCATTATGAAGCCAAAAGCGAGTGACCTTGTGGCAGGAGCAGTTGTCAATTGGGGCTTTGGACCAGTTGCAGGTTCAGCAAGTGAGAATCCATACGGGCATACTGGTGTAATTAGCACAGTAAAAGGAAATAGCTTTACAACTTATGAACAAAATGTAGGGGGAGTTCAAATAGTTCAAAAAATGAATCGCACGTGGGATGGCAGTATTACAAGTATTGCAATACCACCACAAGGAGATAAGAAGTGAAAAAAGTAAATTTATTAATATTTGGAGTTTCTTCATTACTATTACTTTCAGCTTGTGGCAATAATCAAATTGTCAAACCAAATAAAATAGAAGTTTCATCATCACAAGTAACGAACACTTCTACCAAGAAAGAAATTGTAAAGACAACTGAAACTTCTGAAAGTTCAGAAATGAAATTTGAACCTTTGAAGGCAAAAGAAGTTGTGCAAGATTTTATTGATAGTTATTACAATTATTCTTCGGAAAACAAGCGTAATGAATTGACTAAAGCTTTTTGTACTTCAGAGGTGCAGAAGAAGTTGCATTTAGTTAAAGTTGCTAAAGAAATAAAAATGGAATCGTCTGTCACTGCTTCAGATATTTATGAGGGAGAAGAAGGGGAGTACTTAGTTATGGTTTCTTATGATTTAAATGGTAATCAAGTGACACCACAGGTATTAAAAATAAATGTTGAGCAAGGAAGTAATCAGTATTTAATTTCTAGTGTTGATTTTCCATTAATGAATTGAGGAGAATATTTTGAGTACAAATAGAATAAGAGATGAATCATGAGGTTCGTTTTACATAAATAAAAATTAAGAAGTAAAGACTTGTTTTGGAACAAGTCTTTTTTGTTTTAAAGGAGAAAACATGGAAGTAAATGAAATGCGCCGCTTAGCTATTTTAGATTTGAAAACTAAAGGTTTTGCGTTGGATAGTTATTGGGAAGGGTCAGGTAGTTGGCTAGGCTGTTATGCCCGTCCTAAAAACAAACCACCTTATGGGTTTGATGAAGCTTATGATGAATTTGGAAACTTGATCCCTAAAGATGGTCGGGATTATACAGAATGGTTTGAATGGAATGTTCCAGAGCTTTTGGAATTACAAAGACAATATCCACAATAATTTAAATCGGTGAATATTAAGGGCGAGAGAAATCTTGTCCTTCTTTTTTTATAGGAAAGGAAATTTAATTTATGGAGAGAGAGTGGTACAAAGATTTAAGAACAAAGGAAGAACTTGGGGAGTTTTTAAAAGTGTCAGACAGTACGATAACAAGACACATAGATGAAATGAAAAAAAGTGCAAAGTTTAGTGAATATATCCATGAATATTCAAAGAAGATACTTCGTATTGAATTTCTTGGTTATTGTCAATTTTTAGAAGAAAAAGAATCAAAACGTAAGAAGATGTTATAATGTTATTACACACATTTCTTTGTTTGGTTTCCTAAGGAGAAAATATGTTTTGGAAACTATTAGAAAACGGTAAGTATAGATATTTTGAAAAGTACTTTGATGTTGAGCAGAATAAATGGAAACAAGTAACTGTCACAATGAATTCAAAGAGTAGGGTATCTCAATCAGAAGCGAGGAACAGGTTATCTCAAAAGATTGAGAAGAATTTACAAAAGAGTAAGGAGTTAGCTGAAGAAAGCAATCAAGAACTTAGTACAATAAATGAGATATTTCAAGATTGGCGATTAGTAAGAGATATTGAGTTAAAGGATTCATCTTCTCATGTTGAAAAGAAGGCGTTTAGTAAGTTTTTAGCAGCTTATGGTGACTTAAAAATTATAGAGATTAAAGCTAAGGACATACAAGATTTTTTGCTTAAATCTAATCTATCTCCAGTTACTCGTACATTAAGGAAAGCACATTTTAATTTGTTCTTTCGTTATGCCACTACTATTGGTTATATTAATGAAAATCCAGTAGATAGGGTTGTTCTTCCAAGAATTAGTAAGACACTTTCAGAAGTTCAAAGGAAGCAAAATAAATTTTTGAACAAAGAGGAAATGAAAACAATTTTGGAATTCTCTTTTAAGAATAAAAGACATCTAAGAAAAACATATTTGTATGAATTTTTATTTTTGACAGGTCTTAGAATTGGTGAAGCTTTAGCTTTAAGATGGGAGGATATAGACACAGATACTAGTAGATTGACTGTTAATCACACATTGGATGTTCATAGTGCCTGCACGGGAGATAGAAAAATAACTTCTCCAAAAACGATTCAATCTTATCGTACAATATATTTAAGTGATAGATGTATAGAAATTTTAAATTACTTTTCTAATAATAAAAAAGACTTAGAGTTTGTATTTGTAAATGAATATGGACGAATATTCAACATGTCTACGTTGTCCCATTATTTTAAAGAAATTTGTACATCTTGTTTGGGGGGAGAAACAGATGAGAGAAAATATACATTGCATATGCTTAGACACTCGCATATTTCATTGTTAATGGAAATGAATATTCCTTTAAAGGCTATCATGGATCGTGTAGGACATTCTAATGAAAAAATGATTCTGCAAGTTTATAGTCACACAACAACTGAAATACAAAAATCAATGGAGAAAAAAATAAAAGGGTTAACAGTTTAAAAACTAACCAAAAACTAACCAAGGAATTGACAATAATTGATTTTAATTGACTATTATTGAAAGAATATAAAAATAGAGGATAGCTTAATAAAGGGCTATTGACAGGTATTGAGGATAATTGAGCAGAATAAAAAATATGAATGTGGTAAAATAAAGCAATGACATGGATTATAATTTTACTTTTCTGCCTTTTGGCTTATGGTATTTTCGTTGAACCGCATTTGATGCGTGTGCGACAAGTGAAAATTTCAAACACAGCCGGGTTGAAAGTTGCACACTTTACCGATACACATTTTAATTGGCACACACATCCACGCCGCTTTTTTAAATTTTCAAAACACATAGATAAAACACAACCTGACTTGATCTTGTTCACAGGCGACTTATTTGATAAAGTCGATTGGGCGCAAGCGCATGATGTTGATAAGGTAAAAGAAATTTTAGCAAAACTTGAAGCACCATTAGGAAAATTTGCGATTTTGGGTAATCATGATTTTTCTCATGAAGGGGATGCGAACTATATAAGAACTTTTCTAAAGGAAGCAGGTTTTACTGTACTTACCAACCAATCACTCATGTCAGGAACAGTATCATTAACCGGACTTGATGATTTACGTGAAGGACAACCAAATTTTAGTATGGTCCCTGAGCAAGGAAAGTTTTCTATTTTAATGATTCATGAGCCGGATACGATTTTACAAGTAGAATTTCCTGAAAAATATGATTTAGTCGTTGCAGGACATAGCCATGGTGGGCAAATTCGTCTTGGTAATTTGCGCTTACGTAATGATGGCTCAAAGGTGTATGATTCTGGTCTATACATATTAGGGAAATATACAAAACTTTTTGTCAATGCCGGTATTGGCTTAACCTTTTTACCAATCAGATTTGGTGTTCCTCCAGAAATCGTCTATTATGAAATTTAAAAAGTCTCCAGAATTTTATCTGGAGACTTTTGTTTAACGTTCTTGTGAAGAGATAATGGTTTCTTTACCATTATTATCAACAGCATGGAAATGCCGAGGCCAAGAATTATTAAAAGGGTATTGGAAATCAACCGTAATGGTTAAAGGATTGTGCGGCTGTGAAAATTTCACAGAAAGCAGTCCTTTTTGGTTGAGTAATTCAAAATTGATAAGGGGCTCAAGCGGGATAACGCCTTTTAGCTGATTGTCAATGATGAACCAAAAACTGTCAATGATTTCACCAGGAATACTAGAGACAGTTCCATAGCTTGCATAGCGTCCTTTTGTTTCAGTAAATGCCATTTTGGTCCTCCTTTATCATTTATCATTAACTTTCTAGTTTAATTTAAACGGGTTTGGCTGATCACTTCTCGAATGTTTTCCAAAGTATCTTCGATTGAATCCTGAGCTTTCATCCCGTACATCAAAAAGATGGCATCGAGAAGACTAATTTGAGAAACGGTTGAAGCGACAGCTTCAGGTCGAAAAGATATTTCTTCAGCGATTGAAATAAGTGCCAAGTCGCTTTTTTTCACCAAGGCTGAGTTGGCAAATGACGTAATGGCAATCACAGGAACGTGATTGCTCTTCAAAATATCAACGATTTTCAGTGTATCTTTGTTTTTACCAGTATGTGAAATAACAAAAGCACAGTCTTTTTCGGTCAGTTTAGAAGCCAACATTTGTTGATAATGAAAATCCTGATGATATACCGTTTGCAGTGGCATACGCAAAAATTTATGGTAAGCAATTAAAGCAACGGCATTAGAGCCACCCAGACCAAAAAAACCACATGTTTTGGCGGATAGGAGGATATTCATAACCTTATCCAAAGTTTCGCTCTCTATCAGCTGCAATGTTGCATTGAGAGAAGAAATATTACTTGTAAAATTCTTGGCAAGAATATCTTTATAGCTATCTTCTGGCGATAGTTCGCTGAAAAAGTTGTCGGATTTAAATTTTTCGGTGCTGTGGATAGCTAACTTTAAATCTTGAAATGAATCAAAACCGATTTTTTTGGCAAAACGCGAAATGGTTGCAGTAGATACTTTAGTATTCTTTGCGAATTCTTGAATGGATAAGCGGGCAGCCGTGTCCATATTTTCAATCAAGTAATTTGAAATGGCTTGATCAGATTTACTGAGATTATCGTAATAAGAGTTGATACGTGTGATGAGAGATTGTGTCATATGCTTTCCAGTCTTGCTTTTATTATATCATAACACAATTTTGAGGTGGAAAATGGGAAATGCTTTTAAAGAGAAAGTTGATTTATTCCTCTTCAAAATCATAGTCTCGTATTGCGCTAGAAATATCACTAAAGTCGAAACCTTTACGGGCTAAGGCTTGGGTGATGCGTTTCTTAAGCTCATAGCCTTCGTATTTTCTACTGTATTTACGGGCACTTTTGTCGAGTTCAGTGTAAAGGAGCTCTAACTCATTTTCTTCATCCACTTCAAGTTCTAGACTTTCAAGAGCTATAGCGCTAATGGCATAGGAAAAACCCTTAGCAGTGAGTCCTTGTGTGATTTTTTGTTTTAGTTGTTGTCGAGTGTGACGACTTGCTTTTTGACGGACTATCTTTTCCGCAAGAGCGACAGCCACGTCAATTTGTTTTTCTTCATTGAAAACTTGTGCTATACCCTCATCAATAAGTTGTAAATCTAGCCCCTTTAGGTGGAGTTTCTGTTTGATCTGATAAGGACCAGCACTTGCTGTGCGTACTTTTCCCTGGATATAACTTTCGATATAAGCTCGGTCGTTGAGGAGACCATTTTTAGTAAGGTTGTCAATGATCGCTTCGATTTGAATTGGTTGGATATTGTGTTCATAGAGGTACTTTTTGACTTCTGATGATGTCCGAGCCTTGTAGGAGATAAAGTAAAGTGCTAAAGATTTACCTTGTGCAAAATTATCAAAAGCTAACAGCTGCTCCAGTTCCGCTGTAGAAAAGGCTTTATCCCTCGTCAGCATATATTTTACAACTGTATCCTCACAGACGTAAATTTTATCTTTAGCTTCCTCCCAGTCCTTATATGAAAAAGGCTCTGTTAGTATAACTTTATAAAGCTTTTTGAGTTTTGTGATTTCCTTGATTTTTATCATAACTTTATTATAACAGAGTACCGGATGAAGGGGAAATAGATTTTTTGGATCTAAGAAAAAAGCACTAGCGAATGAACTAGTAGCTTTTTCTAAAGTTGTCTTTGTTTTTTATCTTGGAGCGATTTATTTGATAGCAACTTTTTGTTTTTGAGCCCCAATAATGAGAAGCATAGCAAGGAGGACAATAACAATCCCTGCAAGTGGTGTATAGATAACGCTACTTATCTTCGCTACCTCGCCACCGGCAAATGAACCCAGTGTAATACCAATGTTGAAAGCTGAAATATTAAAAGCTGAAACAAGAGTGATGTCTTGGGGAGTGAATTTTTCAGCCAGTTGGACAACATAGAGTTGTAAACCAGGCACGTTCATGAAGGCAAATAAACCCAGCAAAAGCGTTGCAAGTAATCCAAGCCACTGAGAAGCCAATAGTGCTGCTATAAAAAGGATAAGCAAACTTGCAGTTAAAGCACCAAACATTTTGAGTAATACAGGTAAAATATTTTTATTTGAGTAATGTCCACCGATAGTATTACCGATTGCTACCGTTATACCGTAAGCGACCAGAACGACAACAACAGTACTTGAGCTGAAATTAAAGGTATCTTCTAATAAAGGAGCTAAATAAGTATAAGCAGCAAAGGTACCACCGTAACCAAAAGCAGTAATAAAGAAAGAAGTCATAATGTATTTATTGCGGAAAATTCTCGCAAAACCACTTAAATTTACTTTGCCTGGTATAGGGAGGTTTGTCGGAATTAAAAAGATGCTCGCTAATAATCCAATCAATCCAATTGCGGCAATGAAGATAAAGGACATATGCCATGTAGAATGTTGTCCGATAAAAGTTCCCAAAGGCACGCCGATAACAGTTGCTACAGTAAGTCCTGTAAACATCAAAGCAATAGCAGAAGCACGTTTTTCAGGACGAACTACATTTGCAGCAATAAGTGTTGACACCGACATAAAGATACCATGTGCTAACGCTGCTAAAATACGTCCAACTAAGAGCAGGAGGAAAGTTGGAGCAAAAGCAGATAAGAGATTACCGCTGATAAAGAGTAGCATAATAGCTAACATTAATGAGCGCCGATTCCATGTGTCTGTAACAATCGTAAGAAGAGGTGCTCCAATAGTCACACCTAAGGCATATAAAGAGACGGTAAGTCCTGCTTGAGATAAATTGATATTAAAAGTGTTCACAATCATCGGCATAAGACCAACACTGATGAATTCTGTTGAACCTATGGCAAAGGCATTAATGGCTAAAGCCAATAAGGTTAGGCTTGGTGAAATTTTTTTCATGAAGGTTTCCTATTTTTTAAAAATTAAATGTTTCTGGATTTGGTCCCACGCGCAGATTTTCATCAAGATTGTTGAGGAGTTCCATATCATCTTGATCCAGAGAGAAATCAAAGATATCACGGTTGGCAAGCATACGTTCTGTTTTGACAGATTTCACGTTAACCAAAATACCTTGCTCTAAATGCCAACGAAGGATAACTTGTGCTGTTGATTTATTGTGCTTCTGAGCAATTGTTTTAATTGTTTCATTGTCTAACAGTTGTCCTTGCATCAATGGGGACCAAGCTTGTACTTTAATATCGTGTGCTTCTAAAAAGTGACGCAGTTCTTTTTGAGCAAGTTTAGGGTGAAGCTCGATTTGATTTACTGCAGGGATAACTTGTGCATAGGTAAAGAGACGCTCTAAGTGATGTTTTTGGAAGTTACTTACACCGATAGCTTTGATACGACCGTCTTTGTAGAGGTCTTCCATAGCTTTCCAAGAAGCTTCAAACCCATAATCAGTACCTGGCCAGTGAATGAGATAAAGATCAAGGTAATCCAGACCTAATTTTTCTAAACTTGTTTCAAAGCTTTGAATGGTTTCCTCATAAGAAAGGTTGCTGCCCCATAGTTTTGATGTGATGAAGAGGTCTTCGCGTGTAAGATTTGTGTCTTCAAGGCCAGCCTTGATCCCCTGTCCTGTGCCTTCTTCGTTACCATAAATTTGGGCGGTATCGATCAAACGATAACCGTTGATGATTCCGTTTTTTACGACTGCAGCAGTTTCCTCATTTGAGATTTGGAAAACGCCTAATCCTAATTCGGGGATATGTGTTGTATTGTTAAGTTTCATTGTCTTTTCTCCTTAGGTTTTCTTTTGACAAAAAATAGTATATAATAAAAATAACTTGTTGAATAGTACCTACTTTTTTGTCATATACATACAAAAAAGTAAGTTTTGTTTGAAATAAAGGATTTAGAAAGGAAATTTTTTTTGGAAAAAACTTATAACATAGGTGTAGAAGCCACAATGGACGTCATTGGTGGAAAATGGAAATCTATCATTTTGTGTAATCTCAGACACCAACCACGCCGTCCAGGGGAACTTAAACGAAGTATTCCAGGGATCAGTCAAAAAATGCTTACACAACAATTACGTGAATTAGAGCTGGATAATATCATTGTCCGCACCGTTTACAATCAAGTGCCGCCAAAAGTTGAATATTCGCTTAGCCCATATGGTGAAAGCTTGAATAACATTTTAGATAATCTTTGTTCTTGGGGGGAAGATCACGTCCGTAATCTCAAAGCTCAAGGAGAAGAAGTCTGCATCTTGGAAGAAGATGAACTTACGGCTGAGAAGATAAGATAGAGGGAAACATGTATACACCAAATTTTAAGAGCATACATCATATCGCTATTATAGGGAGTGATTATGAAAAATCACGACACTTTTATGTAGATATTCTGGGATTTCCAGTAATCAGAGAAAGCCATCGTCCGGATAAAGGGGATGTGAAAATCGATCTTCAAATGAATGACAGTACTGAAATAGAGCTCTTCATTAAAATTGATGCCCCTGAGCGTGTCTCCTATCCAGAGGCGAAAGGTTTACGTCATTTGGCAATACAGACCGATAATATTGAAGCAGACATGGCTTATTTATCGGATCAAGGAATTAAAGTTGAAGAACTGCGCGTGGATGAGATTACCAATAAAAAGATGGTTTTCTTCTATGATCCTGATGAATTGCCAATAGAATTACATGAATAGAAAAAAATTCCAGTGAAGGTACTGGGATTTTTCTGTACAAATAGGGGAAACCTTGGATTTTAGTGGTCCAATTATAGGGAAATTATGTTAAAATTGGGATATGATTAATCTGAAAATTGGACAAAAAATCCCACTCAATATCGAGCGTATGGGTATCAATGGCGAAGGAATCGCCTCTTATCATGGGCGCTTGGTATTTGTGCCTTATGCACTGCCTACAGAAGAAATTTTGGCAGAAATTACAGAAAATGCCCGCAATTTTTCACGCGCAAAAGTTGTCAAGATAAATAAAAAGTCAAAATACCGTGTTAAGCCTGAAGATCGTGTTTACCATGAGCTGAGCGGCTCACACATCATGCATCTTGCTTATCCGCAACAATTAGAGTTTAAGCGTGATTTGCTCCGTCAAGCTCTTGAAAAATACCGTCCAACAGGTTGGAAGAAGTACGAACTTCTGCCAACACTTGGTATGGAAAATCCTTTACGTTACCGTAATAAGCTGCAATTCCAAGTGCGCCGTCTAAACAATGGCGATGTTATTGCTGGATTGTACAAAGAAGGCACACACCATTTGGTGAATTTAGAGAATTGCTTGGTCCAAGACGAAGTCATTCAAAATATCGCTAATCGTATTTGTCGCTTGATTGAAAAATACAATTTACCTGTTTATGATGAGCGTAAAGTCATGGGGATCCGCACAATCGTTGCGCGACGCAGCCAAAAAACAGGTGAAGTCCAAATTATTTTCGTGACATCTGCACGCATTAGTCTAGATGGACAGGTTTGGCCTGCCCCACGTGAAGAGCTCTCAAAACGTCAACGCAAAGACTTGGTGAAGATGGATAATATTTTATCTGACTTGACGGAAGAGTTCCAAGAGATTGTTTCTGTATCGGCCAACTTCCATCCGAAGAAAACCAGCGAAATTTATGGTGACCGTACACAGATGCTTTTTGCGGAAAAAGAAACGATTACCGAAGGCGTTTTGGATTATGACTTTGAGTTGTCACCACGTGCTTTTTATCAACTCAATTCAGAACAAGCTAATGTGCTCTATGGTGAAGCTGTACGTGCGCTAAATCCGAAAAAAGATGACCGTGTGATTGATGCCTACTGTGGCGTTGGGACAATCGGTTTTGGTGTGGCCAAGAAAGTAAAATCTGTCCACGGAATGGATATTACGCCAGAATCTATCGCAGATGCTAAAATCAATGCAAAACGTCTTGGCTTTAAAAACTGTCACTATGAAGTAGGTAAGGCGGAGCGTATCATTCCTAACTGGTATAAGTCAGGCCATAGAGCCACAGTCCTTATCGTTGATCCACCGCGTACAGGATTGGATGATGCTTTGTTGGAAACAATCACCACTTATACACCAGAAAAACTGGTTTACGTGTCTTGTAATGTTTCAACATTGGCAAAAGACTTAGTGATTCTTTCGCAATTTTACAGCATCGAATATATCCAATCTGTCGACATGTTCCCACATACAGCTCGTACTGAAGCGGTAGTGAAAATGCGTAAACTTGCCCAACCTTTGGCAGCACCTTTCCGTGCGGAAAAACCAAAGCAACAATATGACAAGCCACGTAGAAAAAGAAAATAAAATAGGGCGTTTAGTTTGAGCGGGGAGAAAAAACATGATTTATTTAAGAAAGGCAACCACAGCAGATATCGTAGCTATTATGCCGATTATTGCTCAGGCGCGTGAATTTTTGGGCAAATCAGGCAGCGATCAATGGCAAGCAGAGTACCCCGCACAAAGTGATATTGAAAATTTTCTTCATAAAGCTGTAGGTTACGTTCTGATTGTAGATGAGAAAGTTGCAGGTTTTTGTGCGGTTATTACTGGAGAAGATACACAATATACGAAAATTTATAATGGCAAGTGGTTGAATGATAGCTTGGACTATGTCACTGTCCATTGTTTAGCACTATCCGACCAATATCGTGGTTTGGGTCTGACAAAATATCTTTTTTCAAATATCTTTACTTTGATGCAGGCACGCGGTTATAATGATTTCCGCGTGGATACGCATCCAGCTAATGCAGTGATGCAGGCAGTCTTTGAACGTGAGGGCTTTGAAAAGCGCGGCATGGTTTTCTACGAAGGAGATCGCTTCGCTTATCAACTCCTTTTAGGAGAATAAGATGGATAAAGAAAACTGGCTAGAGTTTTGCTTAGCGCTTGGTCCAACTTTTGCAGATACACCTTTTGCAAAGATGGAAAAAGGGCCAGCGACGATTGTAGTGAAGCATCTAAAAAATAAAAAATCTTTTGTCTACATCTCGGAGCGTGAAGGCGAGCTTGTTTTGGCTGTCAAAGGTTTACCTTCAGTCAATGAGGAACTGCGTGAATCTTTTGTCTCAATACGACCAGCTTGGCACATGAATAAAACGCACTGGAATGATATTCATTTTGGTGGTGACGTTTCAGAGAAGCAAGCGAAACAGATGATTGAGAACAGTTATCATTTAATCAAACCAAAAAGAGAATAAAAATGGAATATAAAGAAAAATTTTTAAAAGATTTTAGTGAGTGGGTGGACCAACAGGTTCAACTTTCAGAAATTGCAATGAAAGCCGCAGAAAAAATTGCGCATGAAGATAAAAAAATTGAAGCAAAAGAAGCAGCTATTCGTTATGAAAGTCGTCTCGATGCCTATCAATTTATTCAAGGGAAATTTGAAAACTATAAAGCAGGTAAAGATTTCCATGAGGTACCAGACTTAGGTACAAAAACTTTTTAAATAATAAGGAGGGTTTTATGAAATTAAATCCTATGGTTGGTAAACAAGTGCGAGTAACTGCTCTCGCGTAAGTTTACCGCTAAGTTAACAATATTCTCACTTAGCGGATAGTTAAGGAGAAAAAATGAAAGCATATGAATACAACAGAATAAAATACCTTACCTTTGACCTCATCAATGTCTACCATTCGGTTAATGATAAAGCCACGGTAGAAGCAGTTTATGCTCAAACTGTAGCTGAAATAGAAGAGCTCTCGAAAGCAAAAGAAGTCGGGGACTTTTTAGAGAGAATTGCTGACAGTAAAACAACTAAAGAGCAAGCAGAACGAGATTTGCTCCATTTAAAGAATTTAGTTGAACCTTTTGCCTTACCATCTGAAAGTCAGATTAAAAAGATTTTTAAGAAGGTCAAAAAGCTGAAAGTTCCAGCGCAAGCATCTTGGGACATGAAAGAACTCACCTATTTTGCTTGGAATGAAATTTCCAGTCAGCGAAAATATATCGTGACGAGTGATGGGCGAGGTTTTTATGGGACGACTTCTGGAAGTATAAAAAATATTTGTGCGATTTGTCAAAAAACAAGCCAAGTGACACAGTTTTTAGCAACCACTAAAAGAGGTTCTGATGGCACCTATACTAAGAACGGAACATATATCTGTGTTGATAGTGTGAACTGTAATCGACAAATGCAAAAAATAGAAGGTTTAGAGCATTTCTTAGAAATAATCAAAGAACGCTGAGCGACCTTGCAAAAAACTGACAAATCTGATAGAATAAAAACACTAAATGAGGAGTAACAAGTCTAGTCTTTGAGAGAGAAATCGGTCGCTGTGAGATTTCAGATGAAACTTGTGAAGGTTGCATTGTGGTCAGTTAAATAAAATTAAGTGTCTGCTTTAAAAAAGGCAGGAATTTAGGTGGTACCGCGCGTGAGCGTCCTATTTTGGATGTTTAGGTGCGGTATTTTTTTATTGACATACTCTTGAACTTCTCCCTCGACATTATTAACTGTTTTCATACCGAAAGGAAAAATAAATGACAGAAGAATTATCAACAAAATTTAATCCTGCTGAAGTCGAAGCAGGGCGCTATGAAAAATGGCTCGAACAAGGTGTTTTTGCCCCTTCAGGGGACAAAAAAGCAAAACCCTATAGTATCGTTATCCCACCACCAAACGTAACAGGGAAGCTCCATTTAGGACATGCTTGGGATACAACCTTGCAAGATATTATCATCCGTCAAAAACGTATGCAAGGTTTCGATACCCTTTGGTTGCCAGGTATGGACCACGCAGGTATTGCAACGCAAGCCAAAGTGGAAGCGCGTTTAGCTGAAGATGGTATCTCCCGTTATGATTTAGGCCGTGAGAAATTCTTAGACAAGGTTTGGGAATGGAAAGACGAATACGCCTCAACCATCAAAGAACAATGGGGTAAAATGGGTATCTCTGTTGATTATAACCGTGAACGTTTTACTCTAGACGAAGGTTTGTCTGCTGCAGTCCGCAAAGTTTTTGTTCAACTTTACAAAAAGGGCTGGATTTACCGTGGTGAGTTTATCATTAACTGGGATCCAAAGGCCATGACTGCGCTCTCTGATATTGAAGTTATCCATAAAGATGTCGAAGGTGCCTTCTATCACATAACTTATCCTTTGGCGGATGGTTCAGGTGCACTTGAAGTAGCGACAACACGTCCAGAAACTTTCTTTGGAGATACTGCTGTTGCTGTTAACCCAGCAGATGAACGTTATGCCAAATACATTGGTCAAAGTGTTATTCTCCCTATCATTAACAAAGAAATTCCTATTGTTGGTGACGAACACGCAGACATGGAAAAAGGGACAGGTGTGGTTAAAATTACCCCTGCCCATGATCCTAACGACTTCTTGGTTGGTCAACGTCATAACTTGCCACAAGTTAATGTAATGAATGCTGACGGTACAATGAACGAGCTCACAGGCGAATTTAATGGTATGGATCGTTTTGAGGCCCGCGAAGCTATCATTAAAAAATTAGATGAGCTCGGCAACTTAGTTAAAGTTGAGAAAATGATGCACTCCGTTGGGCACTCAGAACGTACAGGCGTAATGGTTGAGCCTCGCTTATCGACACAATGGTTCGTTAAGATGGAAGAGTTGGCTAAAAATGCAATCGCAAATCAAAAAACAGAAGATGCTGTTGAGTTTTATCCTCCACGTTTTAACGACACTTTCCTCCAATGGATGGAAAATGTACACGACTGGGTTATTTCACGCCAACTTTGGTGGGGACATCAAATTCCTGCATGGTACAACGAAGCTGGCGAAATGTATGTTGGCGAGGAAGCCCCAGAAGGTGAAGGTTGGGTTCAAGATGAAGACGTACTTGATACATGGTTCTCTTCAGCCTTATGGCCTTTCTCAACTATGGGCTGGCCGGATGAAAAGGCAGAAGACTTCCAACGTTACTTCCCTACATCGACCTTGGTTACGGGCTATGACATCATCTTCTTCTGGGTTTCGCGTATGATTTTCCAATCACTTGAGTTTACAGGAAAAGCACCATTTAATAATGTACTTATCCACGGTTTGATTCGTGATGAAGAGGGACGCAAGATGTCCAAATCTTTGGGGAATGGTATTGACCCAATGGATGTGATTGAAAAATATGGTGCCGATGCTTTGCGTTGGTTCTTGTCCAATGGTTCAGCTCCTGGACAAGATGTGCGTTTCAGCTACGACAAAATGGATGCAGCTTGGAATTTCATCAATAAGATATGGAATGTTTCACGCTATATCTTGATGAATGCAGGAGATATCACAGCAGAAGAAATTTCTGCTCATCTTGACCAAGTGGCAGCGAAAACAGCAGGTAATGTTACCGATCGCTGGATTCTCACACGTTTGAATGATACAATTGCGCGCGTTACGGAACAAATGGATAAATTTGAGTTTGGTGTTGCAGGTCATATTCTGTATAATTTCATTTGGGATGAGTTTGCCAACTGGTATCTTGAGTTGACTAAAGAAGTAATGTTTGGCGATGATGAAGCAGAAAAAGACGTCACACGTTCAGTACTTGTGCATGTTCTTGATCAAGTGCTCCGTCTCTTGCACCCAATCATGCCTTTCTTCACAGAAGAAATCTTCGAAAAACTTCCGACAGCTGAAGGCAAATCTATTGTGGTATCTGAATATCCAGAAGTACGTCCAGAATTTGATGATGTAGAAGCTGGAGATGGTGTTGCCATGCTCATTGAAATTATTACAGCTGTACGTAATATTCGTGCGGAAGTGAATACGCCTTTATCAAAAGCCGTGCCAATGATGATCAAATCAGACAAAGAAGCCTTCCTGAACAAGGTAGCGCCTTATATCAAACGCTTCACTAACCCAAGTGAGTTAACTATTGCAGCGGATATGACAGCACCAGAACAAGCCATGTCAGCAGTTGTTACTGGTGCGGAAATCTACCTTCCATTAGCAGGCTTGATTAATATCGAGGAAGAAATTGCTCGTCTCAATAAAGAACTAGACAAATGGCAGAAAGAACTCGATATGGTTAACCGTAAGCTTTCTAATGAAAAATTTGTGGCAAATGCCAAAGCAGAAGTTGTAGATAAAGAACGTGCTAAATTAGCAGACTATCAAGAGAAGTTTGAAAGCACACAAGCCCGTATTGAAGAGTTACAAAAATAGTTTATGAGACGTGGAAAAGTTCCTAATTGTGGGAACTTTTTCTTTTTGGTATAGATAGGTTTACAATATCTTAAATTTTCATTTCTTGTTAAACCTATGGAAAAGTGATAAAATAAACAAAGAAAAAAACTCTAAGGAGAGATATAAGATGGCACATATTAAATTTGACTATTCTAAATTGAAACCATTTGTAGCTGATAAAGAACTTGACGAAATTCAATGGCAAGTTGATGGCGCAGATAAACTTCTTCGTGAAGGAACCGGTGCTGGTTCTGACTTCATCGGTTGGTTAGATCTTCCAGAAGACTATGATAAAGAAGAATTTGCACGCATTCAAAAAGCAGCAAGCAAAATTCAATCTGACTCAGAAGTTCTTATTGTTATCGGTATCGGTGGTTCATACCTTGGTGCCCGCGCTGCAATTGACTTCTTGAACAACAGCTTTGTTAATCTTCAATCAAAAGAAGAACGTAAAGCACCACAAATTCTTTATGCAGGAAATTCAATTTCTTCAAGCTATCTTTCAGACTTGGTAGAATATGTGGCAGATAAAGATTTCTCTGTTAATGTTATCTCTAAATCAGGAACAACAACTGAACCAGCAATTGCTTTCCGTGTCTTTGAAGAACTTTTGGTTAAAAAATATGGCCGTGAAGAAGCAAATAAACGTATCTATGCAACAACAGATAAAGAAAAAGGTGCCGTTAAAGTTAATGCTGATGCAAACAACTGGGATACTTTTGTTGTGCCGGATTCAGTTGGCGGACGTTTTTCAGTTTTGACAGCTGTTGGTCTCTTGCCTATCGCAGCATCAGGTGCTGATATTACAGCTCTTATGGAAGGTGCTAACGCAGCGCGCAAAGAATATACAGCCACAGACGTACGTGAAAATGATGCTTATGCTTATGCAGCGCTTCGTAATATCCTTTACCGTAAAGGTAAACTTTCAGAAATCTTGATTAACTATGAGCCATCATTGCAATACTTCTCAGAATGGTGGAAACAGTTGGCAGGTGAATCTGAAGGTAAAGACCAAAAAGGTATTTATCCAACATCAGCAAACTTCTCAACAGACTTACACTCATTGGGTCAATTTATCCAAGAAGGTACACGTTCTGTATTTGAAACAGCTATTCGTGTTGAAAAACCACGTAAGAACATTAACATTCCTGAACTTGAAGCAGATCTTGATGGTCTTGGCTACTTGCAAGGTAAAGATGTTGACTTTGTCAACAAAAAAGCAGCTGACGGTGTTCTCCTTGCACACACAGATGGTGACGTTCCAAATATGATCGTTACTTTGCCTGAGCAAGATGAATTCACTTTAGGTTACACTATCTACTTCTTTGAGCTTGCAATTGCGATCTCAGGCTACTTGAATGGTATCAATCCATTTGACCAACCAGGTGTTGAAGCTTACAAACGTAACATGTTTGCACTTCTTGGCAAACCAGGATTTGAAGAATTGAGTGCTGAATTGAACGCACGTCTTTAATCAAAAATGAGATAAAAACAAAAACCACAGTACATCATTGAACTGTGGTTTTTTTGATGCTTGTGGGCGAAGAAGACACAGTGTGCTATAATAGAACAATGAGAGTTGTAGCAGGAAATTATGGTGGTAGACCACTGAAAACATTGGCAGGAAAAACAACACGTCCAACGACAGACAAAGTTAAAGGAGCAATTTTTAATATGATTGGTCCATATTTTGAAGGTGGACGAGTTCTGGATTTATTCTCAGGTTCGGGTTCGCTTGCTATAGAAGCTGTATCACGTGGGATGGACAATGCTGTAATGGTTGAAAAAGACCGTTCAGCACAGCTGGTGATTGCAGAAAATATTAAGATGACCAAGGAAGAGAAAAAGTTTCAACTTCTTAAAATGCCAGCAGAACGTGCTTTGGCTAATCTTTCTGGACAGTTCAACTTAGTTTTATTAGACCCACCTTATGCGAAAGAAAGTATTGTTGCTAACCTAGAAGAAATGCAGAAAAAAGACTTGTTGGCAGATGATGCTGTCGTGGTTTGTGAGACGGATAAGGAGGTCACACTTCCGGAAAATATCGGTCACTTGTCGTTAAGTAAAGAAAAAGTATATGGAATTTCAAAGGTAACCATCTATGAAAGATAAAATCGGTTTATTTACGGGCACTTTTGACCCGGTCACAAAAGGCCATCTTGATATCATTGAACGTGCCAGTAAGCTTTTTGATAAGCTTTATATCGGTATTTTTAAAAATGAAGCTAAAAATCCTTTGTTCAGTCTAGAAGAACGTGTAGCTCTAATCGAAACAGCCTTAGCAGATTTACAATTAACCAATGTGGCAGTCATTGCACATGCGAGTGATCTGACAGTAAATATTGCGGAGAAACTTGAGGTCACAGCGCTTGTTCGGTCCGTTCGCAATGCGGCTGATTTAGACTATGAGAAAAATATGATTTACTTTAACCGTGAAATGACAGGGATCGAAACCATCTTACTGACTGCAAAACCAGAACTCGAAAATATTAGTTCTACCCGAATGCGTGAACTTTATCATTTTGGTCAAGACCTAAGTCGATGGTTACCTGCAAATGTTATTGAAACATTGAATGAGAAAAAAGCACATGAAAAATGAAAAAATAAAAAAGCATAAAAAACTAAAGCTATTCTTTGCCATCGCGCTACCGCTTCTTATTGTAGTGGGTTTATTCTTCCCCTTACCTTACTATATCGAGCAGCCAGGAGGAACCATTCCAGTTAACCAAATGGTTGATGTTGCAGGGAAAAAAGACGAACATAAAGGCAACTTTTATTTAACGACAGTTGAAATGGTTCGCGCCAATGCAGCAAGTATGCTTTATTCCAAGTCGAACTCTTTTGCCACTGTTGTGAGTAGTGAAGAGATGACGGGTGGAATGACCAATCAGCAATTTGACTTGGTCAACCAGTTTTATATGCAGACAGCGCAAAACACGGCTATTTATCAGGCCTTTAAGTTGGCAGGGAAACCTTATGAGATGAAGTATCAAGGTGTTTATGTTTTGAGCATCACTGAGGATTCAACCTTTAAAAATGACTTACAACTTTCAGATACGATAACGGCAGTTAATGGACATACTTTCAAATCTTCAACTGAGATGATTGATTATGTATCGCAACAAAAAGTTGGGGATAGCGTTACCATCAAATATACACGTGTGGATGGCAGTAATCATGAAGCCACAGGTAAGTACATTAAGTTGAGTAATGGTAAAACAGGGATTGGTATTGGTTTAGTAGATCATACCCAGGTTGTGACAGACCCTAAAGTTAAAATCGATGCTGGAAGTATTGGCGGGCCAAGTGCTGGTATGATGTTTACCTTGGAAATATATAGCCAAATCACAGGCAAAGATTTACGTCAAGGACGCGAAATTGCAGGTACTGGAACGATCAATGAGGATGGCAGCATCGGGCAAATAGGTGGCGTTGATAAAAAAGTTGCTACAGCAAGTAATGCGGGCGCAAAAATTTTCCTTTGCCCAGATGAAACGGAAGAACAGACAAAGGCTTCTGGTACAACAAATAACTACACAGATGCGCTTGCGGCAGCTAAAAAGTTGAATACAGATATGAAAATTGTACCTGTAAAGACGATTCAAGATGCGCTAGATTATCTCGAAAAATAAAAAAAGCTGTAATTTACAGCTTTTTTTATGCTTAATATTGATCTTGTAAGAGTGTTTTAAGCTCTGAAATACTTGGCTGGCGTGGATTTCCAGGTGTGCATTGATCATCATAAACAAGGTTTGCAAGCTTATCGAGTTCACGCTCCAAGTGGTTTTTATCAACACCATTTCCTGATAGAGTGACATCGATATCGATGCTGTCCGTCAATTTTTTAATTTCCTTAATAAGTTTGTCTACGAGTTCCGCATCATCTTTACCTGTAAGACCAATATAACGCGCAATTTCAGCGTAATCTTCTTGGGCACGGTAAATCTCATAACGTGGGTATGGTGTACGTTTAACGTTTCCTGTTACAGCGTTAAATTTAATGACGTGAGGCATAGCGATAGCGATAGCTAAACCATGTGGTAATTCAAACTCACCACCCACTTTGTGGGCTAGGGAGTGATTAATACCGAGAAATGCATTGGCAAAGGCCATACCAGCTAAGGTTGCTGCATTGTGCATATTGGCGCGTGCGACTTGTCCTTCTTTAGAAGGCTTTGATGGGTCGTAGTGATATGAGGTTGTCAAATTATCAAAGATTAACTTAATGGCACGAAGTGATAATGGTTTAGTATAATCCGAAGCCATGACTGAAACATAGGATTCAAGCGCGTGACTGAGGGCATCAATACCTGACCAAGCCACAGTACGTTTTGGCACGGTCATAACAAATTCAGGGTCAACAATAGCTACTTGAGGTGTAAGTTGATAATCAGCTAAAGGATATTTAACATGGGTTTCATCATCGGTGATAACAGCAAAGGGCGTTACTTCAGAACCTGTACCAGAAGTGGTCGGAATACATACCAATTGCGTTTGATCTTGATGCGGGAATTTGACGATACGTTTACGAATATCGATGAATTTTTGCGCCAACTGCTCAAAGAGAGCTTTTAGTGCAACGTCATCATTGATGTCAACCTCTCCACGAACAGAGTATTCATAAATCAAGCGGCCAATTTTTGCTGCATCAAGTGGAGAACCACCGCCGAGTGCGATAACTGTGTCAGGTTTAAAATCAGCCATTTGTCGAGCAATTTCAATCGCTTGTGAAAGTGTTGGGTCAGGTTTTACAGAACCATATATTGAAGTTTGAACTTGTGTTTCACGAACGGCCAATTGCTCAAGCATGTGGTCGACAAAGCCAAATTGCAACATGCCGTGGTCTGTGACGACAAAAGCACGCTCGATATTAGGCATTTCTTGTAGGTAAGAAATAGAGTTGTTTTCGTAGTAAATTTCTTTTGGCAGACGAACCCATTGTGGGCGATTACGACGACGTGCCACTGTTTTGATATTCAATAGATCATATGTACTCAAATTGTGTGAGATTGAATTTTTCCCCCATGAACCAGTTCCTAAAGTCAGCGATGGACGCATTGCATCAGTATAGATATCACCAACGCCTCCAATAGAATCTGGTTGATTAACTAAGATACGTGCAGCACCAATAGCATCAGCATATTCTTTCACAAAAGGATCGTCTTGTGCACCTATCTGGATAGCCGCATTATGCCCAGCGCCTTGATAAGCCAAAAGTTTCTGAACGATGGCGGTACCATTTTCGCGTGAGGTAGATTTGTAAATTGACAAAAGCGGGCTAAGCTTTTCAGAAGAGAGAGCTTCACCAATGTTTTTTTCTTCCAATTCAAAGAGAAGAACATCTTTTCCTTCAGGTACTTTTACGCCTGCTTGTTCAGCAATCCATGGGCCAGGACGACCGGCAACCGGACCAGTTACTCCGAAGCCTTCACCGGCACGCTCAACGAAAACAAATTTTTCGATGGCTGAATAATCTTCCTTTGGAACATTGTAAGCACCGTGAGCTTGAAGTTTTTCGAGGAATTCATCGTAAATTTCTGCAGCAACTACAGCAGAGTTTTCGGTAGCGCAAATCATGCCGTTATCAAAACGTTTAGAAAGTAGCAGGTCTTCAACTGCACGATCCACATTTGCAGTAGCATCAACGAAGACGGCACCATTACCTGCGCCCACTCCTAGTGAAGGGTTGCCTGACTTGAGTGCTGCATTAACCATTCCGGGTCCACCTGTAGCTAGAATAGAAGCAATACCGTGGTTTTGGATAAGTGCAGTAGTGTTGTAAAGACTTGGATCTTCAACCCATTGGATAAAGTTCTCGGGTGCCCCAGCTTTTAGGGCAGCTTCGTAGACAATACGTGCGGCATGAGAGGAACAATTTTGGGCTTGAGGATGAAAGGCGAATACGATAGCATTTCGTGTTTTTGCTGTTAAAAGTGATTTGAAAATTGTTGTAGAAGTAGGGTTGGTTGTTGGTACAATTCCTGCAAGCACACCCAAAGGGGCTGCAATTTCTACTGAGCCAGCAACTTTGTTCTCGCTGATTACTCCTACTGTTTTATCATTTTTAATTGAATTATAAACAGATTCTGAAGCAAAGCGGTTTTTAGTATCCTTATCCTCAACGATTCCTCGCCCTGTTTCATTATGAGCTTCGTGCGCAAGTTCAAGGGAATGTTCGCTTGCTGCTAAGGCCATTGCTGCGACAATTTTATCTACTTGCACTTGTGTGTAGCCTTCAAATTTTAAAGCGGCTTGATGTGCTTTTTTGACAAGACCGTCTGTATATTGCTCTGCTTTTTCCGCAAGTACAGCTTTATCAGCGGTTGTTAGTTCTTTTTTGGTATTCTTGCTTGACATATTTAAATTTCTCCTTTGTGAAATTTATCACGTTATTATTTTAACAAACTTTGAAAGTGCTGTCAAATAATATTGTGTAAAACCACACAAACTTTTTTTGATAAAATACTATCTGCATTTTAATGATAAAAAAACCGCCTTAAGGGCGGTTTTCATTAGAGTGTTGGTAAAATACATGTGCCCTCTGGGCTATAAAAATCTTTTTGCTTAAGTGTGAGCATTCCTGTTTTCCTATTACGGCGGAAAAGACTAATATTATCGCTATCTTGATGTGCTACGATAATAAAATCTTCTGTACTGTTGAAATTGAAATCGCGGGGCGTTTCCCCTTCAGTTTTTACAATATCTTCTAAAGTTATCTTTGTCCCTAAGGGGCTAACACTGTAGATGGCGATAGAATTATGTCCACGATTTGAAGCATAAAGAAATGCACCATCGGAAGAAAGACGGAGAGCAGATGCGCTCTTTGTGCCTTCAAAATCTACTGGAAGAGTACTGATTGTTTCCAGTGCAGCAAAGCGTCCTTTTTCTTCATTATAGCTGAGAACAGTTACAGTAGAAGAAAACTCACCAATAGCATAAGCAATCTTACCATTGGGATGGAAAGTAAGATGACGTACTCCAGTACCTGCAGGCATACGATAGAGGCTTACAAGAGAGAGCTTGCCTTCTTCACCAACAACATCGTAAACTGTAATCTCATCTGTACCCAAATCACAAGTAACTAAGCGTCCGTCAGGTGTAAGATCTGTGTAATGCACGTGAGGGCGTTCTTGGCCAGGGTGTACTTTTGATCCCTCGCCTTCATGTTTTACAGTGTCTGTTAAGGTAAGCGACCCATCTTTTTGAATTTTGTAGACACGGATTTCCCCTAAGTGATAATTGGCACCGTAAACAAAACCACGTTTATTATCAACAGCTACATAGCACAGAGGTGCGCCAACACTAGTAACATAGTTGAGAAGCTCTGTTTTACCTCTTTTATAGCTGAGAGCAGCAATACCGCCACCATTTTCATCTGCAGCACAAGTGTAAAGGTGCTGTTTTGTTTTGTCCAAAGCAAAATAAGTAGCATTTTGAACATGAGCAACTTCAGTTAGATTAGAAAGTTCTTCCTTTGCAATATCTAGGTCAAAACTATAAATCCCCTTTGATTCACGCTTAGTGTAACCGCCAACTAGAATTTTTTCACGCATATCTTGGCTCCTTTAACATTTAATATTCGTATAATTATTTTATCATAAATGAGCGTTTTCAGGAAACTAAATCTCTTGGAATTTGCGAAGACAGGACAGCCAACAAAATGACACAACAAGCTCTTGCAATAAGGGAGTGTTTAGTGTATAATAGTACTGTTGTCTATGGGCAATAATTTCACATTTTGACTTGACAGTGTCGTAGTGCACTTGTGTAGCGGCATTGGCTGACAGTTAAAAGAGGAAAAACTATTTTAAAAGGAGACATTAATATGTCAGTTATTTCAATGAAACAACTTCTTGAAGCTGGTGTTCACTTCGGTCACCAAACTCGTCGTTGGAACCCAAAAATGAAACCATACATCTTCACAGAACGTAATGGTATCCACGTTATCGACCTTCAAAAAACAGTTAAACTTGTTGACGATGCTTACAACTATGTACGTAACGCTTCATCTGAAGGTGCTGTAGTACTTTTTGTTGGTACTAAAAAACAAGCTTCAGAAGCTGTTAAAGAAGAAGCACTTCGTGCTGGTCAATACTATGTAAACCACCGTTGGCTTGGTGGTATGCTCACTAACTGGAATACTATCCAAAAACGTGTAGCACGCCTTAAATCAATCAACAAAATGGAAGAAGACGGAACTTTCGAAGTATTGCCTAAGAAAGAAGTTGTTCTTTTGAACAAAGAACGCGAACGTCTTGAAAAATTCATCGGTGGTATCGCTGACATGCCTCGCATCCCAGATGTGATGTACGTTGTTGACCCACACAATGAACAAATCGCTATCCAAGAAGCTCAAAAATTGGGAATCCCAGTTGTAGCAATGGTTGATACAAATGCTGACCCAGATCCAATCGACGTTATTATCCCAGCAAACGATGATGCTATCCGTGCAGTTAAATTGATCACTGCTAAAATGGCTGACGCTATCATCGAAGGTCGTCAAGGCGAAGATTCAGTAGAAGCTGAACTTGCGGTTAAAGATACTGCTGCTTCAGAAGAATCACTTGAAGAACTTGCTGAAATCGTTGAAGGCAAATAATTTGTAATGAATAATACAGGCGAGGCCCTACGCCTCCCTGTTTTTTTATAAAATATAATAATAGGAGAATTATACAATGGCAGTAACAGCAGCTCAAGTAAAAGAATTGCGTGAAAAAACTGGTGCAGGTATCATGGATGCTAAACGTGCACTTGTTGAAACTGATGGAAATATGGAAGCAGCCGCTGAGCTCCTTCGTGAAAAAGGTATTGCGAAAGCTGAGAAAAAAGCTGACCGTATCGCCGCTGAAGGTTTGACAGGTATCGCTGTAAATGGTAATACTGCAGCACTTATCGAATTGAACTCAGAAACAGACTTCGTTGCTAAAAATGAACAATTCGTTGCTATCGTTAAAGAAACAGCTGAACTTATTGCAGAGAAAAAACCTGCAACTAATGAAGAAGCTTTGGCTTTGACAACTGCAGAAGGTATCAGCCTTGAAGATTCTTACACACAAGCTACAGCGACAATTGGTGAAAAAATTTCATTCCGTCGTTTCCAACTTATCGAAAAAACAGATGCGCAAACCTTTGGTGTTTACCAACACAACCAAGGTCGTATCGGTGTAGTTACAGTTGTTGAAGGTGGAGATGCTGAGCTGGCTAAAGCAGTTGCAATGCATATCGCTGCGATGAACCCAACTGTTCTCTCTTACAAAGAGTTGGATGCTGAGTTTGTTCATGATGAGTTAGCTAAATTAAACCACACAATCGATGAAGATAACGAAAGCCGCAAATTGGTAAACAAACCAATGCTTCCACATCTTGCCTACGGATCACGTAGCCAATTGACTGAAGAAGTTCTTGCAAATGCTGAAGCAGAAATGAAAGAAGAACTTTTGGCTGAAGGTAAACCAGAAGCGATCTTGGGTAAAATCATCCCTGGTAAAGTTGCAAAATTCATCATTGATAACACTAAAGTCGACCAAGCCTACACACTTCTTGGACAACTTTATGTTATGGATGACAGCAAAACAGTAGAAGCTTTCCTTGAGTCTAAAGGGGCTAAAGTTGTAGCATTCACACGTTACGAAGTGGGTGAAGGTATCGAGAAAGCAGAAAATAACTTCGCGGCTGAAGTTGCTGAAGCAGCAGGTCTTGCTTAATTATAAAAAAAACAGTTCATTAGAGCTGTTTTTTTTATGACTATTTGTGTGAAGCGCTTCTTTTTCATGGTTTTAAACTTATAGTGTGTGTAATCTAAAAAATGTAGAAAAGTGATGTAAAATCAAATATAATGTGCTATAATAAAGAGTGAAACTTTGTATTTAAAAATAAGTTTAAATAAAAAGATAAAATTACCTAAAGTTTTGGAGAGAAGATGTCAAGTACAATAATTATTCTTTTGGGCGTTCTCATAGTGATTGTCGTTGGATTCTATGTATTTTCAATGGTAATGCGTAAGAAAACAGAAAATCGTATTCTTGAGTTGGAAGAGCGCAAAGAGCTGCTTTTTGATTTACCTGTGCAAGAAGAATTAGATGCCGTCAAGAAGATGCATCTCGTTGGACAGTCACAGACCATTTTCCGTGAGTGGAACCAAAAATGGATTGATTTGTCATCAGATTCATTTGCTGATTTAGAAAACCATATTTTTGAAGCTGAGCAATTGAATGACTCCTTCCATTTTTTCCGTGCACGTGAGTCTGCTGATGATAGCGAAGCACAAATCGAAGTTATGGAATCTGAAGTCGAAGCGATTCGTGCAGGTGTTGCAGAGTTGGTCGAACAAGAAAAACGTAATTCGACAAAAATTCAAGAATCTCTTGACCTTTATGAAACACTCCGCGATGAAATCACTGACAATCAAGAAAAATATGGTACAGTTATTGACGAAATTAACCGTCACTTAGCAAACATAGAAACAGAATTTTCACAGTTTGTTACGCTTAACTCAACAGGGGATCCGATTGAAGCAGCCGAAGTGTTAGAAACTGCGGAAGAACATACAATTGCTTTGCGTGCAATTACAGAGCAAATCCCAGACTTGCTTGTTGTTGTCGATAAAGAGTTGCCAAAACAAATTGAAGAGTTAGAAGAAACAGTTCATAAGTTCGAAGAGGAAGATTACGTACTTCCTGCAAGTGTTAACCTTGAGAATGAAATGAAAGCTATCCAAGATGATTTGGAGGAAGCTAAAGCCCTTCTTGACAGTTTTGAACTTGAAGCAACGGAAGCCCGTATTTCTTCAATTAATGACCGTATTAACGGTATTTATGACATTTTTGAGCGTGAATATAAAGCACGTCGTAGCGTAGAAAAACGCGTCAATATTCTCCGAAGCTATATCGAACACACACGTGCAAACAACAAAAACCTCTTGTTAGAAATCGACCACACGATGCAGTCATATTTGCTGTCTGACAATGAAAAAGCAGCTGTACGTAGCTACTCTGAACATCTTGATATCCTCGAAGGGGAAGTTGACAGTGTGCTTGAAGCAGTTAAAGAAAAACAAAAACCTTACTCTGCTTTAGGTGGAAATGTAAATTCAATCATTGAAGCTTTGGAAGATATCGAAAAGAATCAAATTAGTATTAGTGAAGGACTTGCTAACTTACGTGAGCAAGAAAAAGTTGCACAAGAAGCTGCTGATCGCTTTGACTCAGAATTGCGCATCATCAAGCGTTATGTGGAAAAACGTAACCTTCCAGGTTTACCGAAAGATTATTTAGATCTCTTCTTTGCGACAAGTGAGCGCTTAGAAGCCCTCTTTAAAGAATTAGGTAAAGTACGTATTAATATTGATGTAGTGAACCATCAACTTGACACATCTACTCAAGATATGGAAGCCTTGAAAGATGCAACAGATGATTTAGTAGATCATGCCGTTCTTGCAGAACAGTTGATGCAATATGCTAATCGTTATAAAGCAAGTGATGAACGTATTGCTGGAGCCATTGCTCGAAGCTTACAACTCTTTGATCGTGCGCGCAACTATGATGGAGCTTTTAACGAAATTTCAAACGCTCTAGAAATGGTTGAACCAGGAGCAGCAGAACGTATTGCAAATGTATACAATAATCACAAAGAAAAACCAGATTATCGTTAATAAAAAGACGTAAGTAAACTTACGTCTTTTTATTTTATATCATTTTAAAATGTCCTTTTCCAACAAGCTCAAGTCTCGAATAAAAGGACAAATGGTTATTGTATGAAATATGTTATAATAGGCCTATGAATGAAACTGAAAATATTATGGAAGAATTGCATTGCATTGGCTGCGGTGCATTGATTCAAACAAAAGATAAAAATGCCTTGGGTTTCCTGCCTGCGGGAGCGCTAGCGAAAAGAGGAGAAGATGACGCGCTGTACTGTCAACGTTGCTTCCGCCTTCGTCACTATAATGAAATCGCTGATGTCAGTTTGACAGACGATGATTTTTTGCGCCTTTTGAGCGAAATCGGTGAGCATGATGCGTTAATCGTGAATGTTGTTGACATCTTTGATTTTAATGGCTCCTTAATCCCAAGCTTGCATCGTTTTACGGGCAATAATGACCTTCTCTTAGTAGCCAATAAGAAAGACATTCTGCCGCACTCATTAAAAGTTGGTAAAATGAGCGCTTGGCTCAAGGAGCAAGCAAAGAAAGCTGGTCTCCGTCCTCTTGATGTTCTTGTAACTTCAGCTAAAAATCAAGATGATGTTCGAGAACTCATGGAAAAAATTGAGAAAATGCGTAAAGGTCGTGATGTTTACGTAGTTGGTGTAACGAATGTGGGTAAATCTACATTAATTAATGCCATTATCAAACTTGTCACAGGGGATGACAATGTTATTACCACTAGCCGTTTTCCAGGGACGACTTTAGATAAGATTGAGATTCCTCTTGATGATGATAGCTTGCTTATTGATACACCGGGGATTATTCATCGTGGACAAATGGCGCACTATCTTGAAGCAAAAGACCTGAAACTCGTTTCACCTAAAAAAGAAATCAAGCCTAAAACTTATCAACTTAATGCAGGGCAAACTCTATTTTTAGGGGGGCTTGCACGTTTTGACTATATACAAGGTGAAAAACAAGGGCTTACTGTTTTTTGTGATAATGAGTTAGATATTCATCGTACAAAATTAGAAGGAGCTACTGAATTTTATGAAAAACATGTGGGTGGTTTACTTCAACCGCCACGTGCGAAAAATCTTTCGGACTTTCCAAAACTCATCCGTAAAGAATTTTCTGTCAAAGAAAAATCAGATATTGTCTTCTCTGGTCTAGGATGGATTCGGGTTGCGGAACGTGGCGTTGTGGCAGCATGGGTACCAGAAGGTGTAGACGTAGTTCTGCGTAAGGCATTGGTATAAGTATGATAAATCTAGAAGAAAAACAAGAACGTGTCTTACTCGCTGGCGTAGAGACCTTTGAAAATAGCGAAAATTTTGAAAGCTCGATGCTTGAACTTGCTGAACTCACAAAAACAGCAGGGGGGATTGTGATTGATGCCTTTACACAAAAGCGGGACAAATACGATACTAAATTTCTGATTGGAACCGGCAAGCTTGAACAAATGAGGTGGGCAATTGAAGTCGGAGAAATAGACACGGTTATTTTCAATGACCGTCTGACACCTCGCCAAAACATTAATCTGGAAGAAGCTTTAGGAATCAAAGTTATTGATCGGATGCAATTGATATTGGATATTTTTGCATTGCGGGCGCGGTCTCATGAAGGGATGCTTCAAGTCGAACAAGCTCAGCTTAGCTATTTGTTACCACGCTTGGTCGGCCAAGGTATCATGCTCAGTCGTCAAGGAGGAGGTATCGGCTCCAAAGGTCCTGGTGAAAGTAAACTTGAAACAGACCGTCGTTATATTCGGACACGTATTGAAAATATAGATAAACAGCTCCAAAAAGTTGAAAAAACCCGTGAAACGATTCGGAAAAAGCGTAAAGAAAGCTCTATCTTTAAAATCGGATTGATTGGCTATACGAATGCCGGGAAGTCAAGCATAATGAATGCTTTGACTGAAAAAACGCAATATGAAAAAGATGAACTTTTTGCTACACTAGATGCAACAACCAAGTTGGTAAAAATAAAAGAGGATTTTACAGTCAGTCTTACAGATACAGTTGGTTTTATTCAAGATTTGCCGACGGAGCTGATTAAGGCATTCAAGTCGACTTTAGAAGAGTCGACTCATGTGGATTTACTCATCCATGTCATTGACGTGAGTAATCTCCATCATGAAGTCCATGAAAAAACAGTCCAAAAATTGATGGAAGAAATGGATATTCAAGGTATTCCTGTGTTAAATGTCTATAATAAGATGGATATTGCTAAGGATTTTGTACCTACTTTGACACCAGCAGTACAGCTTTCGATTAAGTCAGACGAAGGTGTCCAGTGGTTGCGTACGGCAATTTTAGAAAAATTGCATGAGCTCTTTGTTGCTTTTGAGTTAGATTTGCCTTATGCAATGGCTTATAAACTACCTGAACTGAAAAAAATAGCCATGGTCAACGAAGTTGTTGAAGGTGAAACAGCTTATAAAGTTAAAGGGATCATTGCTCCCAGCATGACCTGGAAGCTGGATAATTATTAGAAAAGAGAATTAAAATGGAATTAACTGGAAAACAAAAGCGTTACCTGCGAAGCCTCGCAGTAAATATTCGCCCCATAGTTCAAATCGGAAAATCTGGACTGTCGAACGAAATCCTTACAAGTATTCGCCACGCTGCAGATGCGCGTGAATTAATTAAAGTTAACATCTTACAAAACTCTGATGAAACTGCCAAAGATGTTGCAGCGATGATTGATGAAATGGGGCTCAACGTTGTCCAAATTATCGGACGTAATGTAGTAGTCTTTAAGGTTAGTGATCGTAAAGAAAATCGTAAAATTTCAGAAGATGTAAAAAAGGTATAAGTTATGTCGCTTGAACTTCTAACACCTTTTACTAAGGTGGATCTACAAGAGGAAAATGCTCGTGTTCGCCGTGCCATCGGTCTTTTTTGGGGAAGTTTCAATCCTGTACACATCGCACATTTAACAATCGCTGATCAAGTGCGTCAGCAGCTGAATTTAGAACAAGTTGTGTTTCTTCCAGAACATAATACCGATGGGCATGTTACCCGCATGTTAGAGCTAGCACTGGAAGGGAAAGAAGGTCTTGTATTGAACAAATGCCGCTGCCAAGCAGATGAAGGCATATATGAAACAGTAAAGGCCCTCAAGGAAGAACATCCCGATACAGATTTTTACTTTATCATTGGGGGAGATTTAATCAATAGTTTACCAAGTTGGAAAAATATTGAGCAACTTTTAGAATTAGTACAGCTGGTTGGCGTACGTCGACCACGCTTCCGCGCGGGGACAAGTTATCCTATTTTGTGGGTGGATGTACCGGGAATGGATATCTCTGGTAATATGATACGTGAACAATTTAGCCGAGGGCTTGTTCCAAATTTCTTGTTAGCACCCAAAGTACTTGCTTATATTAAGAAAGAGGGACTTTATGTTTGATTTTTATCCAGAAGTAAACTTGTCAAGAGAAGAACTACTTGCGAATATAAAAGCTCAAATGTCTGAAAAACGTTTCCAACATATCCTAGGAGTAGAGAAAGCAGCAGTTGCACTTGCTGAAAAATATGATGTAAATGTGCATAAAGCAAGTCTTGCTGCTCTGTTGCATGATTACGCAAAAGAAACAGCAGATGACATCTTTTTAGAACTGATTGAAAAGTATAACTTGAATCCTGATTTGAAAAATTGGGGCAATAACATATGGCATGGTACAGTGGGCATCTATAAAATGCAAGAAGATTTAGGTTTGAAAGATCCCGAAATTCTACATGCAATCGAGGTGCACACTGTAGGGGATGCAGCGATGTCTGACTTAGCAAAAGTACTTTATGTGGCGGACTATATTGAAGAGGGACGTGATTTCCCGGGTGTTATTGAAGCGCGAGCTATCGCGGATTACTCTCTGAATATGGCAGTTGCCTTTGAGACAATGCGACTTATTGATTATCTGGCTGAACTGCGTGTAAAAATTTACCCCCAAAGTATCGAAACATATAACGCATTTATCAAATATCTTAAAAAATAATAATAAAAATAGAAAATAGGAATAAAATGAATTCAAAACAATTACTCGAAACAGTTGTAAAAGCAGCCGATGATAAAAAAGCTTTAGATATTGTAGCACTTGATGTCGCTGCTGTATCAGGCGTTGCAGATTATTTCGTTGTCCTTGAAGCAATGAATACACGTCAGATTGATGCGATTGTTGATAATGTCGCTGAAGAAGCAGATAAGCTTGGTGTTCAAGCAGCAGGTCATATTGAAGGAGATGCGCGTACAGGATGGGTTTTAGTTGACTTAGGTGACGTGATTGTCAATGTTTTTGACCATGATTCACGCTTGCGTTTTAACTTAGAGAAACTTTGGTCAGATGCACCACTTGTTGATATTAATGAATGGATTTCTGAATAAATGACGGCTTCTTATGAGGAATTTGCCCGGGTCTATGATTCCGTAATGGATGAGGAGCTCTATGACTTGTGGTTTGAGTTTAGTCAAAGACATTTTCCAGCAAAAACGCAAAATATCATGGAATTGGCATGTGGTACAGGGATTCTCTCGATAAGATTTAGTCAAGCAGGCTATGAAGTAACCGGTGTTGATTTGTCAGAGGAAATGCTGACCATTGCAGATAAACGTGCACGTCAGATGGGGGCAAAAATTACTTTTGCTGCCGGAGATATGCGTGAATTATCAGGAGAAACCACATTTGATGTTGTGACTTGCTATTCGGATTCGCTTTGTTACATGTCGAATGCTTCTGAAGTTCAACGCGTTTTTGATGGTGTTTATAATTCTTTAAATGCGGAAGGTGTGTTTATCTTTGATGTCCATTCGACATATCAAGTGGATTCGGTTTTTCCGGGTTACTCTTATCACGAAAACGATGAAGATTTTGCTTTTCTCTGGGATTCTTTTGTAGGGGATTACCCTCATTCAGTCGTCCATGAATTGACTTTCTTTGTTAAAGATTCCGATGGAAAATTTGTGCGTAAAGATGAAGTACATCAAGAGAGAACGTATCCAATAAAGGAATATTTGACAAGACTTCAAAAATTTTCTAAAGTAGAAGTATATGCTGATTTTGAAGATGAAAAACCTGAAGAAGAAAGCTTACGTTGGTTCTTTGTATGCAAAAAATAATAGGAATTGTTGCTGAGTTCAACCCTTTTCACAATGGACATAAATATTTATTAGATCAGGCAGGCGATGGTATAAAAATCGTTGCCATGTCTGGTAATTTTATGCAAAGGGGTGAACCGGCTCTTTTTGATAAATGGTCAAGAGCTGAAATGGCTCTAAAAAATGGTGCAGATATCGTGGTTGAGCTTCCTGTCATGGGAGCTGTCCAAGCTGCTGATTTTTTCGCACAGGCAGCAGTGGATATTCTTGATAAAATGGGGATTGGTGAACTTGTTTTTGGTTCGGAGTCTACCCTTGATTATCAAAAAATCGTGAATCTTTATGAAGAGAAGTCAATCGAAATGGAGAACTTTATTAAAGATTTACCTGATACATTGAGTTATCCCGAAAAAACTCAGATGATGTGGCAGAAATTCTCAGGCTTACATTTTGATGGAAATACACCCAACCATGTCCTGGCTCTTGCTTATGCCAAAGCCAGTGCGGGCAAAGATATAAGACTACAAGCCATTCAGCGTAGTAACGATTTTCATTCTCGTAGTTTATCTGGTGAAATTGCTTCAGCAACAGCTATTAGAGCAAATATCGACCAACAAGATATTTTGAATTTTGTGCCGGAAAATTTAAAACAACTCTATCAGCACCCCAGAGTTTCTTGGGATAATTATTTCACTTTGCTTAAGTATAAGATAATCTCCCATGATTTGAGCCTTATTTTTCAAATGAATACAGAGTTGGAAAGTCGGATAAAAACAGCCATCAAGCAAGTGAATACTGTCGATGAATTGATAGAGGCAGTGCATACAAAACGATATACTAGAGCACGTGTAAGACGGCTTTTGACCTATGTTTTATTGGATATTCCACGTGATTTTCAGTTGCCTCAAAACATTCATGTTTTAGGTTTTACAAAGCAAGGACAACAACATCTGGCTAAAGTGAAGGATAAGCTTGTGACTCGCATTGGAAAAGAATCATGGGACTTACTTACGCAAAAATCAGATGATATTTATCAATTAGGAAATCGTAATTTTAAAGAACAGAACCATGGGCGCAAACCATTGATTTTGTGATATAATATTTAAGAATAAATTGAAAATAGGAGGTGTCCCATGGGACGCAAATGGGCCAATATTGCCGCAAAAAAATCAGCTAAAGACGGAGCAACATCAAAAGTTTATGCAAAATTTGGTGTTGAAATATATGTAGCCGCAAAGCAAGGGGAGCCAGATCCAGAGTCAAATACCGCGCTCAAGTTTGTTATTGAACGTGCGAAACAAGCACAAGTTCCAAAGCATGTTATTGATAAAGCGATTGACAAAGCTAAAGGTGGAGCAGAAGAAGCTTTCGTTTCTGGACGATATGAAGGATTCGGACCGAATGGATCAATGATTATCTGTGAAACGTTAACTTCAAATGTAAACCGTACAATTTCTAATATCCGCACAATTTTCCATAAAAATGGTGGGAATATTGGTGCGGAAGGTTCTGTAGGCTACATGTTCGATAATACAGGTGTGATCGTCTTTGCTGGTGATGATGCTGACGAGATTTTTGAATATTTGATTGAACAAGAAATTGACGTCCGTGATGTTTCTGCGGAAGAAGGACAAATTATTGTTTATACAGAACCTACAGATTTACACAAAGCAATTGCTGCTCTCAAAGAAAAAGGTATTACTGAATTTACAACAACTGAACTTGAGATGATTGCACAGAGCGAAGTTGAACTTTCTGGTGAAGATTTAGAAACCTTCGAAGGTTTGGTAGATGCTTTAGAAGACGACGACGATGTTCAAAAAGTTTATCATAATGTGGATATGTAAATAAAAAGATGGCCAAGTGGCCATTTTTTATTTACATAACGATGTTCTTATCTTAATTAACTGGAAATCACAAAAAAAAATAAATGGCGTAAAGCCCAGTAAATGGGGGATAAACCGAACAAAAGTAAAATTTTTAAAAAAAATCACAGTTTATTCTTGACAGAACAAATTGAGTTTGATAGAATATAATAGTTGTCGCGAGAGAGCGTATCTCTTACGAGAGCGATAGACCTTTGAAAACTGAATAAAGTAGAATGACTATATG
>NZ_MUIZ01000009.1 GCF_002154895.1 Lactococcus petauri
ACTCAGTATTTAGGAACTTTATGAAAGCTATGGACTAATCTATAGCTTTTTGTTTATAATAAATACATATAAATATAGTTCATACGTATAGTTGTTGCTTGACAGTGCTACTTATAAAATGTATAATATTTATATATAACAAATATACGTATACATATTAAATGTATTTATAAGGAGGAGTTATGGAAATAGTATCATTTTCAGCAATCAAAGGCGGAGTTGGTAAAACTACTTTAGCATTTAACTTTGGCGAATGGTTAGCTAATACTGGAAAAAATGTCCTTTTCATTGATTTAGACCATCAATGCAATTTATCTCAAATTTATGATATCTATGATAATGAGGGAACAGTAGGAAACATATTTAAAGACCTAGGTAAAGTAAAAATTCATTCAGTGTCAGAAAACGTTTCTCTCATTGCAGGAGATATGCGCTTAGATGATATTGAAAGAGATGTTGAGAATAAAACGAACAAAAACATGTTACTATACTTATGGCTTTCAGATAATTATGAACGCTTAAATCTAGAACAGTTTGATTATATCATTCTTGATACTCATCCAGATTTTTCTACTGCTACAAAAAATGCTTTAATAATTAGTAATTCAATTATCAGCCCTCTAACTCCAAGTGAGCATGGATATAATGCAAAATTTAATTTGGAAGAAAGAATCAAAGATTTGAAAGACGAAGCAATTGACTATTCGACAAGAGAGTCATACTTTACTGCAAATTTATATTATGTTGCTAATATGGTTAAGCACAATACTAAATCTTCTAGGGAACTCTTGGAAGCAATTAAAGATGAAAATAATATTTTAGCTATTATACCGGAAAAAGAAATTTTTAATAGAACTACTTTGGATAAGAAATCAGTTTCTGCATTTGAGTCGGATCATAAAATTTACACGAAGCATAAAAAATTCTTTGATGAAATATCGGATAGCTTTAATAAAATTTCAACAACAATATAGCGACAATGTATTTATCATTCATAAATAATAAATATACGTATAAACATACATCGTATTTTGTAAATGACATATAACGTGTGTTTATATTTGATGCTTACGATTATAATTATAGAATATATTAGTTAAATAAAGGAGATATAATGGCTTTTGATCCCAAAAATAAAAAAATACAACAAGCACTACGTGAACCAGAAAATAAAAAAGTGAATGAAAGTGAGGAGAAAGTTTCTCTTCCTAGTTATAAAGAAAAAGAAGAAAAAACTCAAAATTATACATTCAGTTTGCAGCCGAGTGTAAGAAAAAAACTCACTGCAATTTCTAAAGAACAAGGTTTTCCATCTGCATCGAGCTTCATTAATGAATTGATTAAAGGACTTTAATGTGAAATCCGCAAATGAATAGGAGAAAATATGGATTTAAAAGAAACTACTGAAAATGATTTAAAAAGACAATCTGAACACAAAGTAAAAATTAATAATCGAAGCTTTAAATGGGCTAGTTTTAATTATTATGTTGTATTGTTAGATACAGAGAACAGTAATTCTAATAATACTAAATATAACGTTGGAGATAGTATAATTTTAGAAGATTATTCAGGACATACTTCAGAAAAGATGAAGATAAAAGATATTATCCGTAATGCTGATGATTATGTTGGTCAATACTCATGGTATGATGCATTTTATATGATGTCTGAAGTAAGGAGAGTAGAGGAAGAACAAAAAATTGAGGATATACTAAACCATGGCTACGCAATAATTATATTTTAGTTAAAAAAGGGAAATAAAAAATTTCTCTTTTTTTTAATAAATTTTATGGTTTGTTTGCAGTATAAGTTTTAAATAATATTGATATATTCAATATTATCCCTTGCAAAATAAGGTTTTAAAGTATATAATATTGATAAAATCGATAAAAGGGTTGCGTGGAGGAAACATAAAATGAGAAATTATAAAGACTGGTTAAAGGCTCACCCTGAAGAAGCATTGCCTAAGAAAGATCATTGGAGAATGGAAATTTTTGAGACAGAGCCAATCACTTTGAAACAAGATGAATTTTTCATTAATTTTTGGGCATCAGACGATGAGAGCGCAGTAAATAAAGACCTTTATGAAAAATATGATAAACGGAACTGTTGGTATCATGGATTGATTACTGATTGGAGTTCCGATAAATTGTGTTTATATTTTGCATATCTATGTGAAGATGGACGTATTTTAGAAATTATTGAACAAACACAACGGTATAAAAATAAAAAAGGAGTTGAAGAATATCACTATTTTGGCTATGATATGCGTATTACAGCAGCACCGTATCAACAAAATGTGGATTCCATCCGTATACCGTTTGGACTATTTCCAGACCGAGAGATGCCTAAACTCATTAATAGTATGTTAGAGGGTTATTTTCAATTTAATAAGTGTTTGCCTAAGCGTCAAAACATCAACAAAGATTTGGTTGTCCAAGGGCGTTACGAATCTGAAGAGTTCATCTTTGATATAGCAAATTGTTGTGGAGGTCCTGGAATATCTTGCTATGACAAAAAAACTGGTGAACAAATCTATCATTCTAACGGTAGCGGAAGAAGTTGGGAACCATTTGGTAATGCTTACCGAGAAGGTAAAATGTTAGAATTTTTGATGAAAGAAAAAAAGCAAATGGACAATTTGGTTGAAAGAATTAAAAGAGGAGAATTTCAATCTGAACAACCCCAGGACTGGAAAGAAAATATTTCCGATTCAACAAATTAAATTTCACACAAGGAAGCGTCAAAATGTTCTAAACCATTGACAAGGATATAGAATATGTTATAATTTATTTAGCGAAGTGAATAGCGCTAAAAGTAAAAAGCATGAAAACAAAAAAACGAGGACGGCTATCCTCGTTTTTTCTTTTGTTAGCAGCGACAACTAACTCAGGCCAGATGGCACTTTTCCAAACTATCATTTTCGCTTGTCTAGCCAACAAGAAATGAGCTTAACAGCTACACCAGAAATAATCGGTGCAATGATAGTTGTGAATAGGACTAAAAGTATACTTTGCATGAAAACACCTCCTCCCGTTTCAGTCTAGGATTCGGCAAGTGCCAGTAAATATTATAACATAGTGTTGCCCTATCGTGTGAGAGAACAAAGAAGACAACAAGGTATGCTACAATGTCTTACTTTCACTTTCTGCTATAATGGGATTTATAAAAGGTCAAATAAGTTGAGCATTGAGTTCAGTCAAAAGAATGTGAGGTGGAGTGAATGCTAAAAGATGAGTATTTTGTGTTCACTGGAACACTGACAACGATGACGAGAAAACAAGCACAATCTATTGTTACTGGATTAAAAGGACATAACCAAAGCAGCGTGACTAAGAAAACCACACGACTCGTCACAGGTTATTTTCCGATTGATCTAATAAAAGGCTATCATCCATCACAGAAGCTGCTAGAAGCAGCAGAAGCTGTCCAATCAGGGCAACAAATAAGAATAATGTCTGAGAAAGATTTTATTGAATTTATAGCTCAAACTTTTCAACTTCTTTCAAAAGGCTTATAGATTATTTTGTAATAACGATAGAACAGTATTCTCTATATTTTAGAGAGTGCTGTTTTTTATAAACTGTAAATTTTAAGTCTACTTATAATTTATTTTGATAAATGGTACAATAGCGGTAAAAACATGAGTAAATTTTACATGTAAATTTACTCATGTTTAAAAAAAAGAATTTTTATGGCAAATATTGGATATATTCGAGTATCTTCACAAGACCAAAATTTAGACCGACAATTAGAAATGATGTCCGAACAAAACATCGATAAACTTTTTCAAGAAAAAGTCAGCGGAAAAGATACGCAGCGCCCAGAGTTTCAAAAATTGTTGAAGTATATACGTGAAGGTGACCAAGTCATCGTCACCTCTCTTGATCGATTAGGTCGTGATTATGAGGATATAAAAAACACAGTTGCCTTTATGAAGCAGAAAAATGTCGACTTAAAAATATTAGATGCACAGTTTTTAGATTTTAACACAGGAAGTGAACTTCTCGACAATGCCATGTTTGATATGTTTTTATCTCTTCTAAGTTGCATCGCACAGAATGAACGTGAGAAAATATGAGAACGGCAACGTCAAGGTGTACTCTTATCGAAACAAGCAGGCCGATACAAGGGACGACCAACAGAATACTCCTTAGACTCACCAGAGCCTCAAAAAAAGCTAGTTTATATAACTGTAGTGAAAATGTTAAAAAAGGGAATTCCAGTAGCAAAAATAGCCAAAAAAATGGTCTTTCTCGTCCCACTGTTTATAAAATAAAAAAATCCATTAAAAAATATACTGAAGCTTCTTTTGAGGAAGACTTAGAAGAACAAGTAGAGGTTAATCTTAGAGATTACGACACCCTCTAAAAATTGGAAAATAATAAATAGATGATTATGATATAATGTACTTAAAATAGAGAATATAGGAGAAATCAACATGACAAACAAAAAAGAACTTGTAGCTGCAATGGCAACTAAATCAGGCTTAACACAAAAAAATAGTGAGCTTGCACTTAATGCAATGGTTGAAAGTATCACTGAGTTTTTATCAAAAAAAGACAATGTTCAACTTATTGGATTTGGGACTTTTGAAACACGAGAACGTGCAGCACGTGAAGGTCGTAACCCACAAACAGGGAAGAAAATCAAAATCAAAGCAACAACTGCCCCAGCATTTAAAGCAGGTAAGGCTTTGAAAGACGCTGTGAAATAGGATATTACTTTTGACAAATCTCTAGCTTTTGATATAATAAAGGTAAAGAAAAAGAGCTTGCGCAAACAAGCTCCATAGAGACCGTTTAAGACGGTTGACAAGTAACTTATCTAAAAATAGAATCGCACTCGGTCAAAAGTTAGCGGTTCTATTTTTTTATGTTCTTTACAATCACAATAATGAGATTGAGCAACATAACAATGAAACTTGCGAACGTAATCATCAATGTTAAGCTGTCTGAAACACTCAAAAACGTTGCCTTTCTAGTTTGATAGGGTAAATCCTATTTTCAATAGGCCTCACCCCTCTTTCTATACTTAGCCAACCGCTATTAAACTTTCTCTACTCTAGATTATATCAAAAAAGTGATCAACAAGCCATTTACGGCCTGTTGATCACTTTTGGTTTCCTTGTTTAGTTGTGATAGAGTTTGGGGTTAAATTTAATCGTGTCAATATGATACTTTTGACAATAAGCCGCAATTTGAGTGTCATTATCCAGCTTGACTGTCGTTGCTTGTCCTTGATGATCACACAAGACTATATTGCCTATATACAAGCTGAAGTATCCCTTTATGTCAGTTTCAATCAATTCATTTTTAGATGAAAGTTTACGAGAACTCCATTCATAAAAGGGGTCATTCTCTACCGAATACTTCAACCAGATTGTCCATAATGCGAGAGGCAAGATAACAACTGTTCCCATTGGAAGCCAAATGCTACAAATCAGAAAACCATAAATACACCAAAGGACTGTGTTAAGAGCCGCCATGGTTTGAGTATCATAAGAAATCCCTTTTAGAGCTTCACGATCACGTCGATTAGCATAAGTTGTCATAGCTTGGGGACCCCATGAACAAAAAACTTTAGAGGATAACCCTTATGCATGACTTTGCTATAATCAGGGAATTTTTGGTTCTGTTGCAAAGATTCCCATAAGCCCTATTCTATTGTAAAATGGAGAAAAAATATTAGTGAGGATTGGTAGATGAATCATTTCAAAGGTAAACAATTCCAAAAAAGATGTGATAATTGTGGCCGTGGGCTATTATCTTCGTTACAATTTGAGCTATCGTGAAGTCCAAGAACTGCTTTATGACCGTGGAATAAATGTTTGTCACACAACTATTTATCGTTGGGTTCAAGAATACAGTAAAGTACTCTATCATCTCTGGAAAAAGAAAAATAGATAGTCCTTCTATTCGTGGAAAATGGACGAAACTTATATTAAAATCAAAGGGCGTTGGCATTATCTTTATCGAGCTATTGATGCGGATGGATTGACTTTAGATATCTGATTACGAAAGAAACGCGATACTCAAGCTGCTTATGCGTTCTTGAAACGACTACACAAACAGTTTGGTCAACCAAGAGTAATAGAATAGTCACGGATAAAGCGCCCTCTATTGGTTCTGCATTTAGAAGGTTACAGAGAAACGGTTTATACACCAAAACAGACCATCGAACCGTGAAATATCTGAACAATCTAATAGAACAAAACCATCGACCTATTAAACGACGCAATAAATTTTATCGAAAACTCCGTACTGCCTCAACCACGATTAAGGGTATGGAAATCATTCGAGGAATATGCAAAAAGAACCGAAGAAATGGAACGCTCTTCGGCTTTTCGGTTTCTAATGAAATCAAAATATTAATGGGAATACCAGCTTAAAGTGACGGTTGGGCAGAGATAGTGTTGTTGAATTTAAAACTTCGCAACAGAACCGCTTGACATACCTGTTCTAGCAATGTAAAATTAAGTCATCAAAAATAAAGGAGTGCTCATGGGAACATAAAGAATTAGTTCAGATAAAATAGTGGCACAAAGCGCTGTCTCTAAGCTGACAAGCCTCGTAGGAGAAGGAATTCAAAATGAAAACATCGAATTTTCAGTTAGTACATTACCTTGTATGAAAACACATTCGGATTCTGAAAATAAAAGTTAAAAATATGTTTTGACAAAGGATAATCAAAGTGAATAAACTCAAAAATTTATCAAAAAGTAGAATAAGCTCATTAATGGGAGCATTGCTCCTATCTTTTGTATTTACTGCCTCATTATTAAAAATGACGTATCTTCTGTATTTCCTATATTCCCCTGAACAAAAACTAGCTATGCTTATAATTGTCATTATTCATATTACTTTAGGTTGGATCATCTTTTTTAAAATTGATGCCAGCCCCAAAAAAGGATGGGCGATTTTTTCTCTAGTTTACGGCATTTTTATTTTATTAGCTGGTCTAGGTGCAACATTATCAAATCCTTTAAACGGAATAATTCGAATTATTTCAGGAATAGCTTTAATAGCAGCCTTTGTTTTTAAAACTTCGCAACAGAACCGTATTAGTCAATAAGAGCACCTCCTGAATACGTAACGCTTTGACGTTTGATTGATAAAATAATTGTATCAAGAGTGTGTTCTTTTTTCTTAACTTAATGACATTGGAGTATACTTTGGTGGCTTTTGTTATATGCTGAAAAAAACTGAATCTATTATTGTCCAATTAACTTGGGCAAATTAGAGTAAATAATTTACAAATTAAACTAAAATATATATACTTTAAATAAAGCTAGTTAGAAGAGGATAATTATGGAAAACAGAGTTTATTATGGAGAGTATACTTTAAAACATTGGATTGATTTGATACTAAAAAAGAATATCGTTCTTCCAGAATATCAAAGATTTTTTGTATGGAAAGAGGATGATACCAGAAAATTGATAGAAACTTTTAAGAATAAAGGATTTGTTCCATCAATTATCATTGGTTCAATTGATATTGATGGTAATAGTAAAAATATCATTCTGGATGGACAACAAAGACTCACAAGTATTTTTTTGGCTTACTTGGGGCTATTTCCTGATAGGGATAAATTTAAACTGAAGAAGAAATTAGAAAAATTTGCAGAAGAAAACGATTTCGAAGAAGAAAACGAGTATTATGAAGATGTAATTAACTGGAGATTTGATAGACTGTTAGAATACGGTTCAACTAAAGCAAAAATTTTAGAAGAAACAAGTTCTATATCTGAATATAAAAAAATAGATTTAAATTTACTTGAAAAAATTTTTTCAGAAACTTACCTAGGATTTTCTTATATTGTTCCTAAAATAGAAGATTCCAATGATAAAAAAAAGGAACAGCAAAAATTTTATTCAACTGTTTTTAGACACATAAATAGTCAAGGGATAAATCTATTGCCACAAGAAAGTAGAGAAGCCCTTTACTATCTTAATGATGATTTAAAAGAATATTTTAATCCAAATTTTTGCAAAAATATTACTACTCCTTCTGGGAAACTTGATTTCACTAGATATCTATCACTCTTATCACAATTTAATGAAGATCCTGGAAATGTTAACAAAATAGCGTATGGTTACGCCAGAAATATGGAAAGTTACTATGAGGACTACATCAACAAATTTGTAGAAAATCCTGTAGAAATCCAAATAGCTAATGTTGCTTTAGTGAAAGAAAAAATTAAAAAATTAAAATTTGATAGTAAATATGATTCAATAATAGACATGGATATCTATTTTTTTGGACTGATATATCATGTTATTTTCTTTGGTAAAGAAATAGACTTCGAAAAAAGAGATGAATTAAAAACAGAACTTAAAAATAAAATAGAAGAGTATAAGTATCTAGATAATAAGAAGATCAATTATCAAAGAAGAAATCCAAACGCCTTAAAATATTTGCGAACACGCATAGGTGATTCAATTACTATTTATGAGAGGTTTGTGAAATGAGTAAACATCTGGAATTCATTAAAAAGCCAATTACTGATATTATAGATGAAGCGATTTCATCATGCTCTGGAATTAATGATGGGATTGAAACTTTCCCATTAGGTGACTATGTTATGCATTCCCTATTTTTGAAAATGACAGGTTTTCAAGAGCAAAAAATGAAATGTATCGCATGGGACATGGCTACAGAAGATTTTGAATATAGAAGAAAACTGTTATATGGTTCGAATTATGGGGAGTACTCAGATTATAAATCTAAAAAGGATATCTATTCTAATTTAATCAAACTTATTCAAAAACTTGATAAAGGTTTAAATATACAGGGGGCATATAGAACTCAGCTATTAAAAGAATCTGAAAATTTTGTAACCGAAACGTTTAAAGGTACAGTTCTTTCAAGGATGAAACAAAAAGAATTTGATTTTTTTTGTAATTTCATCAAAACCCCCAATAATAAGTTATTCGATATCAAACAAATTTGCCCAGATGATAAAAATATCGGTGCTTTTAATCATATTTTCCAGAGCGAGTTAAGAGATTTTTATACAGATAGTTTATATAAGCAAAGAAATAGACTAGCTCACAATACATTGTCATACCAGAACAACCTGCCTACTTTAAACCTACTATTAGAAGAAAATTATGACCAAGACAATTATTTTGTATGGTTTACTGTATTAATTATTATAGATAAAATATTTATTGATCTCTTTAGTACTTACTTAGATTTGTTAGATAGCGCAGTATATTGAAATTTTTATTTCCCGTTGCAAAGTTTGAAAAGTAATCAAAAAGAGCTCATAACTTAATAGTTATAGCTATAACTATAACGAAAATACCGAGGAGAACTGAATCTCTTCGGTATTTTATTATGATAAAAAAGATTTGTCAATAAAAGATTTGTTTTATTGATTTATAATACGTATCCAATACTATTATACAGTATATCTTTATAAATTTCATTATACACATGAATAAAATATAAAGTGAAAAGAATATCCTTAAAAGTTGACTATAATGGGAAATTTCCACTTTTATGTTTAGATAAAACAAATCTTTTATTGAAAAAAGGAGAAAGTATGAAAAAGAATGTACATTTATTTAGTCTAGCTCTCTTATTGTTTACCTACTTGGTTGTTCCTGTAACAGGAATTGCCCAAACGCAAGAAATCATAAATCCAAGTAGTATTCAATCGACAGCACAAACGTCATCTATATCCGACGAACAGACTAAAGAACAAGCTACAGAGGATGTTGTAAAAGCGTCTGACGAGAGTCAATCTACACCTCAAACTACAGAGACGGACAAAGGAAGTCAGTTAAATTTTAACGAGGCACAGCCAAGAGCTCCTAGTGTTAAAGCTACATCTGTGCAGGCAAGCATAGATGTCACGAATCCAATAAAATCTCAAGAAAAGGTCACAGCAACAATTACTATCCAAGGTTCTCAAGGTGCCATGACTCCTGGAAGTACATTAATAGTAGATATTCCCCAAAGTGTTGTAGATTCTGCAGGACTAGATTTATCTGCAGCACAACTTCAAGGATTTGATGGACCTGTTCTCCAAGTAGTTGATGGGAAATATCAACTTATTTATACTAAAAATAGTGTAGAAGTAGCTGGGGGGCAACAAGCGACGATAATTTGGAAAGCACCATTGTGGCAAAATAATGATAACCCAGGTACTGTTGAATCAGAGCTTACTTATACGGACAGCTTACACCCCGAAAATAATACTAGTGATAGTGCTCAGTCAGACACACAAGCAGGAAATAAGCCAACCTTGCCTTCGTTAGCAAAATGGACTTTGATGAGTAATATTGATTTTCCTAATTATGAAACCGTTGCTCTAATGAATCCAAATAGCGGAACTTCAAATGTTTATGACTTGCCTGTAAACTACACACAAGAGAATCTTTCTTCAGCAATAGTTACTGATACATTACCTGAAGATACACATTTTGAATACCCAGGACGTAGTATTCAAAATGATTTAAGTGCTATGGGGAATGTTAGAATTCTTAAAGTATTATCTAGAAATGCTGAGGGTTGGCCGTCTTCTTTTGAAAATGTTTCCAATTTATTCAGCTCCTCCATCTCTATATCTGGTCGGGAACTTATAGTAGACTTTGGGGAGAGCATGAAAAATGGAGATTCCTATGTCATAGAGTATGCAGTACAAGCAGATAAAGGTCAAAGTCCAACAATATATGGAGTACGTGATAATAAGGCAACTTTAGGTTATAAAAAGACCACGGGAGAAGAAGGTACTAAAAATACTCATCATTATCAAGCAATAGATGAAAATACAAATGGTGCTTTTACTTTTGAAAAAAAAGTTACTCAAACGGAGTATCTTACCGGATCTAAATACTTAGATTATACAATTACTTTAACTAATGAGAAAGACTTTGATTTGCCAGCAGGTTCACGTATTGAGGATCCTTTAATTTCTGGTTTAACTTATGACTCTACAGGAAATGATTCTATAAACATTAATACTAGTCCTTTAGTCAACGGTAACAATGTTACTTGGGCAACAAGTAAAAAATTAGAGACCGGTGAAAGTGCTGTTATAAAGTTTAGAGTTAAGGTAGATGAAGCAGTATTTAAAAATGGTGATAATATAGATAATACTGCGGTTTTACATCGTGATGGTGTGAGAGATATTTCGACTAATACTTCTTCAGTTTATGTTTATAATGGAAGAATAAAAATATTGAAAACAGATCTTGACACGGGAAATGCTCTCGCAGGTGCTGAGTTTGATATTTTAGATACAAACGGTAATGTTATTGAGCATGTTTTAACTGACAACAATGGAATTTCGATGTCAAATACTTTATCAGAGGGAAGTTATATAATTAGAGAGACCAAAGCACCAGAAGGATATATCTTGTCTAACAAAGAATATCCTGTGGTTCTTGACTATAAAAACAGTCAAGAAGGTGTAGCTACAATTAATATAACAAATGAGAAAGAAAGTTCAATAACTTTTTCTGGCACAAAAACGTGGGATGACAATAATAACCAAGATGGCCTTCGTCCAGATTCAATAAATGTCAATTTACTAGCTAATAGTAAAGTTGTCGCGACTAAAAAAGTAACGGCTGAAGATAATTGGAAATACTCATTTACCAATCTTCCTAAGTACGAAGATGGAAAAGAGATTGTTTATACAATTACTGAAGACAGTGTTCCCTCTTATACTACAGAGATCAATGATTTTGACATTACGAATCATTACACACCAGAACAAACCAGCGTAACTGTAACGAAGCGTTGGGACGATAACAACAACCAAGATGGCCTTCGTCCAGACTCAATTCAAGTACAACTTTATGCTAATGGTGAGAAAATGGGAGATCTAATTAATTTAAGTAAGGATTCTAAATGGACCTATACTTGGAAAGGTCTTTCTAAAAAAGTAGAAGGTAAGGACATTGTTTACACTGTTAAGGAAATTACAAAAGTCAATGGGTATGAAACAACCATAGATGATAGTAATAAGGGGAATATTATTATTACTAATAAACACAACGTAACCCCTAAACCAGATAACAATAAGCCAAGTCACAAAGAGGATACTCCTAAGACAGAACCTTCTTCATCAACTCACGATGCATTACCTGAAACTGGTGAAAATGAAAGAATGACAGTGATGAGTATTGGAGTCGGTCTTATACTCCTAATGGTTGCTCTTATTGCTTCTATTTTCCGTTTCAAAAACTCTAAAAAATGATAATGAGTCAGATACCAGATGTATCACTATATATAAAGGAAAAGGAATATGAAAAAAATAATAGTTGGAAGTACATTGTTGTTTGGAAGTTTAATATTAGTAGGATGTTCCAATAATAGTTCTATTGCTTCTGTAAAATTGAATTCTGAAAACTATATTATTCAAGAGGATGAAAAAAATAGTGAAAATGAAGGAATACTTGCTTTAAATATCAGTGTTGAAAATACAAGTAAACAGAGTATCGATTCCGTGAGTTGGGATGACTTTACACTTTATGATAAAAAGGGAAATCAGATTTCCGTTGATGATGATGTTTATGATCAAAATGATACTTTTGAACTGATGAGAGCGTCTAGCTTAAATCCAAGCAAAGAGAAATCAGGTTATCTTACCTTTAAAGTAGATAAAGGTGAGAAGTATGAGCTTCATTATAAACCTAGAAGTTCCAAGGATTCAAAGAAAACAAAAGAAATAATTACTGAAGTTGATACTTCGAAAGCTAAAGATACCTCTTCTGAGACAAAAGAGGCGGTTGAAAGTTATGTTAACCAGGTATTTCTAAATACAACTGACGATACAAAATCTCAGAATTCTCAAACAGAAAAAAACAAAGAGGATAACTTAGCTCTTGATGTAAATAAAGCTAAAGAAGCTTTTAATGATAAATTTTCTAAGCTTTTTGTAGCTGATCTTCAAAGTTCAGGAGCAACTTATCAACCCACAGTAGCTGAGACAAGTAAGATTATTTCAGCAGTAAAAACAACTAATGCAACCAAAGGGAAGGTGGATTATAAGGTTGTTGAATCATTCCCAGACTCAGCAATCGTATCTATTAAACCAGAAGTGGTTAGTTTCAATACCATTGATATGTCAAGTATCCTTGAAGATAACATGGATAAAATTGACGATTCAGATTATGATAAAGCAATCAATGCTGCAGCTAAAATTTTAGTTGAAAAATTACCTTCAGAGATTGGAAGTTCAAAAATTGAATCCCCTAATGATATGGATACGGATGGTTATAAAGTAGCTTTACATAAGACTAAAGAAGGAAAATGGTCCTTCGATAATAGTGATAGTTCAAAAAATTATGATTATACAGAGTTAATGTCAGCATTTATGGCTGGGGAATACGAGTAAACATTGTTTTCCGTTTCAAATTCAAAAGATTTAAAACAATAAATAAGAATTAGATTTAAATAGAAACAGCTCATAACTTAACAGTTTTGAGCTCTTTTTGTGTATACTATAAATAAAGAGATTTTAACGGCTCATAACTAAGGGTTATAAATAGAGGAGAAATTATGAAATTTGGATACGCTCGAGTGAGTACAACAGATCAAAAATTAGAAAGTCAAATTGAAAATTTAAAAGCTGCAGGAGCAGAAAAAATTTATCAAGAAAAATTTTCTGGAACAACAACAGAGCGACCAGAATTTCAAAAATTACTTAATCAACTCCAAAAAGACGATATGCTTATTGTGACAAAGTTGGACCGATTTGCAAGAAATACTCGTGAAGCATTAGAAATCATTCAGCATTTGTTCCAAAATGAGATAAAAGTACATATCTTAAATATGGGGATCATTGATAACACCCCAACAGGTCAGCTTATATTTACTATTTTTAGTGCATTTGCACAATTTGAACGAGATATGATCGTAAATCGAACAAGTGAGGGGAAAAAGTATGCCAAGGACAATGATCCAGCATTCAAAGAAGGACGTCCTCAAAAGTTTACTGAAGAACAAATTGATTTTGCTTTTGAACTGAAGAAGCAGGGGATGACTTATAAAATGATCGAACGAAAAACGGGTATTAGCATTGCCACTCAAAAAAGAAGATTTAAAAGTAAAAACCTCTAAGCCTTCAAGACTTAGAGGTTTTAGGTTTCCAATTAGACTCATCATCAAAAAGTTGTTGAGCTTTTTTAAGCATATCCTGAATTCCTTCATTGAATTCTACTCGTTCCTCTTCGGACATATCTTCCAAAGTTACGCCATCCTTTAAACATATCAATGCAGGAACTGCTAATTCTTCATTCTTTTGCTCTTCAGTCATATTATTTATATCTACACTATCACTGGGGCAGATGGTAGCATCAGTGTTTTTTGAGTTTGTAGTCAATTTTTCTCCTTTTTAATATTCCAGTTTTTTTGAACACAATATTTTTAATTATCATTGAACACAAGTCTAAGTATTTTATCTGCTTTTTCCAATTGGTTATTGTCTAGAGTTAAAAGAAATTGGAATAGAGAATTTCGATTTTTATTCTCTGAAGAGATCTCCTCAATTCCTAAAAGTATATGAAGAGGAGTCTTGTATTTTTGAGCAATAAGAATTAATAATTCAGTACGTGGAATTACACCATTGTTTTCCCACATATTGACTCGAGATTTTGTAACTCCAAGAGATTCAGCAAACTCTGACATAGAGAGTTCATTATTTTTTCTTATAATTTGAATTTGTTTTGCGAAATTTTCGTGTAGCTCATTGTTTTTGTTTGTACTCATATAATTTAATTATACGAAGAACTGATAGGGATGTAAAGCAATCAATAAAATTTTTTCAGTATTATTCTGATAGCAATCGATGTCGACGATATTCTTTTGGTAGAAATTTTCGTATTTCATCCTCGTTATATCCAATAAGATGGTTATTTCCATCCATAATAATTGGTGTCTGAAGTACATAAGGATGTGAAAGAACAAAGTAGAGAGCTTCATTAAATGAGAGGAGTTCCATATATTTTAGGGCATCTTTAACCTCGGAGCTACTCTTTCCTGGGCGCTTTACAATATCTTTTAGTCCTTCATCGGAAAGCTGAAGTAATTTGAAAAGATCGTCCCTGGTCATTTTACTTATTTGTTGTTTCTGTACGTCAATATTATATTTTTCAAACCAAGAAAATGCACGTCGAGAAGAACCGCAACTCCCTCTATAATAAACTTTAATCATCTTTCATCCTTTGTTTAACTTTATCCATTGTATCATAGCAGTACGTATAACGCATTTAGAATGGGTGTTTTGATATAATTAAAGTAAGTATTTTATTATAATTGATTGGAACAAACTATAATGACAAAATTGACTGTGTTAAAATCAAAATTTATTCGTATGTTTAATCCATACTATGAATGGGATGATGAAACTGATGAGCTCTCCCTCAATGAAATAAATACCCCCACATCTAAATATGATTTTTCAGACGTACCTAATTTGAGCCACTCATACTATGATCTTCATGAATTTGGATATTTCATTAATGAAGAGAATGCTTTAAAATTTTTTCAACTTAGAGACCTGACCAATTGTCCTGAATTTCTATCTGAATCAACTAGTACCTCCTTCGTCGAGTTTGGGTGGCACTCTATTGAAGTTAAGGAACAATTTAAAAGAAGAAGAGTTATGTCTTTTGTAATGCTCAGTATCATGCATACGATATTGAAGTATGAAATTGAAAAAGATGTTTGTTTCTTTTTAAGGAATACTTCAAAAGAAATAGATTCTGAAACACCTGGTAGAGGGGAAAATTTAAAGGTTTATAATTCAATTTTGACAAAATATGAAAAAGGACTTCAGCATGAGATTTTTTGGAAAGAAAATCGTATTAGCGATCTTGCTCATATTGAGCAACAAATTTCTTCAGAGAAAAAATATTTGATAAAAGAATACCCAAACACTTTTTTCTAAGTTTAGTTCTATTGTGAATTTTATGATAAATCTATTTTAGTGTAAAATGCAGCTAACAGGTAAACTTTGGGATAGGTTCAAACTAACGATGGCCCAGTATTTAAAGAAATTAAGGATCTGAAAGACACTGTAAAATAGACTTTTAATTTTGAAAAGTTCTTACCTTTTGATATAATAAAGGTAAAGAAAAAGGACTTGCTGTAAACAAGTCCCATGTAGCCGTTTTAAGAACGGTAGCAAAGTTGTTAATCTAAATGATCGTTACCTGCTAAGATGAACGGTCATTTTTTTATGCTTTTGATGATCTCAAGAATGAGACCAATTAATCCTAGTATAAAGCTACCGAAGGTAAACATCAATACTAGAGATTCAAATACACTCAAAATTTTCGCCTTTCATGTTTTGTGAGATATTGCCACTAAAACCATGGCATCACCTCCAATCGGGGCTACCGTTCATAAACTCTACCTTACTATTATATCAAAAAGACGTAAAAAAAGAGCCATGAGGTAGGCTCTTTTATGATTATTTCATTTTAGAAATACTTGGATAATCAGTTTTAAGAGAGTCAAGAACTTCTTGAACACTGTTAAAGCTTTGATAGTTTGAATACTTATTATCACTAGTTAAGCTAGAAACATCTACTTTATCTCCCTTGAGTGTCAAACCAGAATATCCATAAACCTTATATTTAGAAGGTTCTGTTCTATTATCTGACTTCTCATCAACTTTATAAATTGTAAGTATTGAGAACTGACCTGCAGTATCAGAGTCATCACTAAACCAAGAGTTAGTAATATTTTTACCAACAAAATAGCTATCTTGACGTGTTACAGTATAAGTAGACCAAGAGTTCGATTTATTATCATCACGTGCCACAGAATCAGTTTGGGTAAGTAATTCATCAAGGTTTGAAAGTTGTACAGAATCTTTAAGCCCGGATACTTCAACAGTTTTTGATTTAGAACCTTCTAAGACTTTCCCATTTGAAGCTTCTTGTTCAATGTAGCTATCTGAAAGTTCTAATGTTATTTTATCTCCATTTGAAAGTTTAGAGGTATCATCAGTCGTACTAAACATATTTTCATCATAATCAACAGTTCCATAATGATTAAATCCATTATATTTAATTGATTTTAAGAGGCTATCAACAGTATAACTTGTTGATTTTTTTAATCCTGAAACAGTGAATGTCTTTGTTTCAGATTTAACCGGACTTTTTTTCAATTCTGAAGAAATAGTGACTGTTACTTTGTCTCCATTCGATAGACCAGAAGTTTTATCAAGATTAACTGAAATATCTGAGGGACTCATATCTGTTTTTTTGCTCATTATATCTGCAATTTTTTCATCATAGTTTCCAGAAAGTCTTGCTTCTCCTTGATGATCATAGCCAGAAAATTCTACTTTCACATCTTTAATCACAGATTTTTGCATACTATTTACAATCGCAAAAATCCCGAACATAGCAAGTATTAAGGCAGCTATCCCTCCACCAATCATCCATTGTTTTTTGGTAACTTTAGAAAGATCGAGGTTAATTTTTTCATCACTTTTTTTTAAGAAAAGATAGAGAGTATAACATGCTCCTCCGAGCATGACAAGCAGTCCAATAATAATTATCATTCCTGCAGGACCAAACAATGAGTTTATTAAATCTTTTGAACTAGAGTTTGAAGCAATTGCAGATTGAACTTTAGCATTAAAAATAAAATACAAAATAGTCACAAGCAGTGCAGCAACACCGCTGATAATTTTTGATATTTTTTTATTGATAAATGTACAAACGATGACAACAAGTGGAAGTATAGTCATTGCGGCTATAAAAAACTGTAATTGATGAATCATTGAAGAAACTTCACCGGATACAGAAGACCCACTTCTTAAAGATTCACCAAGGCCAAGAAATTGTTTAATAAATTTTACGCTTCCAGCTAAAGTGGAACTTTGATGTCCTAAAAAAGGGATCGTTATATCAAAAAACTTAAAAACGTAAACTCCTAAAAGTGTGATAATCGCACCTACTATTGCAATAATATCACTAGGAATAAGATGGTATTTCCTCATAATATTTTTTACTTTGTCTTTAAAATTAGACATAGAGGAATTTTGAGGTTCTGATGTGATTGTAGAGGTTTCTTCTACAATAGTTTGTTTTGTTCCACAGTGAGGGCAAAATACACTAGATTCGTTTAATTGTTCGCCACAATTTGTACAACTGTTCTTTTTGTTTTCCATAAAATCTCCATTAATATTAATAAAAACGATAATATCAATATAAAATATTGATAAAATAATTATAACAAAAAAGAGTATTGTGAACCACAGAGGCCCGCAATACTCTTATAATTTTTATTTATAGATCTAAATCAAAGTCAGTTTTATCTGCAGAGGGAAGTTTTTGAGGATTTTCTTTCATATTATTTTGGCTATGAAAGAGATCAGTTGCTAACTCTCTTTCCATTTCAGTTAAAGGACGTCCTTTTGAAAGTTCAAATTGAGAAAGCCAAGAAATGAGAGGATCTTTTTCCTGTACCTTTTGCAATTGGAAACTTTTCTCCCAGGTCTTTTCTGTTTGATACTTCAAAAATTCGTACATACTTAAATAATTTTCTTCTTCGTCAAAACTTTGAAGCGCTGCATAATAATATTTTTTATCTTCATCATAGATAATGATTGGCGGATGATTGTGTGTCATCAAGAAGTAATTCATTAAGGTACGCCCTACTCGACCATTTCCATCCGCAAAAGGATGTATGGCTTCGAACTGAAGGTGGAAATAGGTTGCTGCTTTTAAAGGTTCAGTTTCTTTAAAGTCTTGCATGACTTCTAAAATTTCTTTCAGATCATCCTCGACAGCCTCTACACTGCTTCCTACTTCATGTATTCCTGTGACATAGTCATGCTTTTTAAACTCACCAGGGCGCTCTCCCTGCTCTACAAATCGACGATAATCATAAGTCCCTTCAGTTAACACACGAAGTGTCTCTTTGATGAGATCAATAGACAAGGGGACTTTATCAATGATTTTTAATTTCAAATAGTCATAAGCTTTTTTTTGATTTTCAATTTCAAAAATAACTTTTGGATCTCCAGTAAAATTTAAAACCTTGCCTTTTTCAAAAACTTCTCGTGTATCATGGTAAGTGATTTCTTCATTCTCAATCTTCCCAGAATTATAGGCAAATAAGATTTTAAAGTTATCTAGGATGCTTTCAAACTGAGAAATAGTTTGAATATTTTTTGATTGGTAAACAGAAACTGTTTTTTCATATTGTGACATTATCATTTCTCCTTCTCAGTCCTCATGTTTAATTATAACATAAGAAAATAACCCTTTATTTCTCAATAAATTCTTCTTGATTATCTTTATTTTGTGTTTTTTCTAATTGCTGTGCATTAATTTTATTTGCCGCAATTCTTTGTCCGGCTTCATAAGTTTTCATTTTTTTAACAAGATTATTATAAGCAACAGATAAATTTTTTCGCTCGCCCTGAAGTGCTTTTATTCGAGAAAGTTGTTCAGGAGTGGGATTAAATTTCACTTTTTCATTCTCTTCTAAAAGGCGATAGTCTAAATTTTCTAAAGCAAGTTTCACTCGAGACATGTGGTCTTGGAATTCTTCGCCTAAAACTTTGACAGCTTCACTTCCACCCAACTGGCGTTGAGAAACAATATTGAAAGCCGCAACCATTTCTCGAACGTCCTGGATTGCAGAATTTTTTCTTTGTGGGACTAAGCCGCTTTTATCAACTAAATGTTGGACTACTTGAGAACCTTTAACAAATTTACTTTGTGTCTTGTCCTCTTCATTTAAAAAGTAAAAGCTGTCTTTGTAGTTGATATACGCTTTATAAGAACCGTCTTCCTGGAGGTCTAATTTGTAATCGGGAATTTTGATTGTCCCTCTCTCAAACCGTCCATAGTCAATCTCTATGTATATGCCTGTCATGCTTTTGCTTTCAATTTGTTCTGGAGGGATAATAACTTCTATATCAGGAAGTGCTTCTTTTTCTTTTTGAAATTTCTCAAAAGCTGTTTTCATTTCTTCGATAGCTAAACTTCCGGCCGGATTATTTTTTTTTGATTGGGCTACAATTTTTTCTAAAGAAAAAGATCTCCTTTTTTTATTTAAAGTATAATCACGTACCCACCGTTCTTGAGGGAAATCTTTTAAACGATAATTAATTACCTGGCCATACTCTTTTGAAAAATGATTGCTGTCAATTTCAATATCAAGTGCTGCAGCTTTAATTTTAAAATCATCCCAGGAAGTGGAATGCTTGATCACAAAATTAAGACGTTCCTTTAAAAGCGTACGGTATGAATTTTTTCTTCGGTACGCTTGATACTTAGTATGAGAATTTCGCATTGTATTTTGTAGCACTAAGGCCCCATATTGGTCCGCAATTTTATCAGAGATATTTCTCAAAAGTCCTGGTGTCCTTTTGTGCCATCTAAATTTTTTCAAGTCAAGGGAAGATGTCGCATTAAAGATGATATGATTGTGCAGATGTCCTTGATCAATATGAGTCGCTATAACAAATTCGTGATGGCCGCCAGTTAATTCCAAAGCTGTTTTACGCCCAATCTCATGAACTTCTTCAGGAGAAAGATTATCCATTGGATCAAAAGACTGGATGATGTGTCTGGCCACAACTTCTTCATCTGATTTTTTGTTGGATGCCTCATTATAGCTACGTGCCATTTTTCGAGTTAACTCCATTTCAAAAGCCGCGTTATTGACGTGGTTAATTTTATAACCCGATGTCAAAATTTGCTCTGCAGTTTTTTCTGGATTAACGATATACTTTAAAGCTCTTTCTAAATTATGAGCACTTTTTATAGATATAGTTTTTGTAATAGGCATTATTTTGTCCTCAATCGTGTAATTTCTTGTGTAAGTTTTTTTATGACTGCTTCATAATTTTGCTTCATATCATGGACTTGTGAGGAGAGATATTGTATATCTTCATGATCAACCCTATCCGTTTCATTTGCTTTTTTTGAAATCTGATTAATGTTATTTCCGATACGATTTAAGGCGACCGAGTATTCTCCAACAGGTAGAAGCCCTTCTTTAACGCTAGAAAAATCATAAGTTTTAATTTCTCCGTCCAGAGCCATACGTCGCATATAGTTGGTAATATTTTTAACTTTTGCTTGTTGCATCCGATATCTAATTTTGAATTCTTCATCCGCATTCACGTAAACTTTAAGTGGTTTTGGTCTTTTTAATTGCTTATCAGACATGGTATTTCCTCCATAAATAATATTTTGAGTGACATAAAAATCGACAGGCAGGCTACGCCTGCCACAGATAAAGCCCCGCTTCGCATCCAACCTACGGCCGGAAGGGCTGTTATCTGGCAAGCATAGCAAGGTGGGCCCACCTTGCTAAAAAATAAAAGAATTTCAAAGAAGGTCAGTTAAAACTGACCTTCTTTGACCTTTCTTTTGATTTTATTTTGGGGAAATCCCCAAACCCCTAATAACTCGTTTTTTTAAATTTGTATCTTCTTCTTTTGAAAATTCCAAGATGATTTCTTGGAGAAATTTTTGATAGGCTTCCATATTTAGGTTTTCCATTTCTCGTTTAGTATTTTCAAGAGAGAGGATATATTCAGCTAACCAGGGACTTGAATTTTCTTCTAAAAATTTTTTCTCTCGCTCTAAAAAATTTATTAATGGCTTAGATTCGAGAAAGTCTTTTGTAGAAAAATTATTTTCTTTTAGAAGTTGGAAAATATTGTAGTGTCCATAGTTCCATTTATTCTGTGTCATCATTTTCTCCATTTCCTGTAGATTGTTGGGCTTTGAAAATTAATTCATCCATAGACATTTCTTGAGGAGAGTCTTGAGTTGTCTGTTCGTTTTCTTTCGAGGTACTTACATTTTCAATAGCAAGTTTCTCTAAGCTCTTGGCCTGCTCAATTTCTTCTTCTAAGCTTAAAAATAATTTTTCCTCTTCTTTTTCATGAAGAACAGTTTTCATTTTTTCAATAAATTTAAGACCTAAGCGTTGTATTTGGGTAATGACAGATTGAAAATGTGTATGACCATTGGACTCAATTTTAAATTGTTGCACATACTCAAACGTATCAGAAGGACAAGGAAGATCTACCGAAGCAAAAACTAAATAGATACTACTTTCTTGGATAAATTTTTCTTGACTTGTTTCAGCAACATCTTCAAAGAAAACTCGTTTAGCTAATTCGAAGATAACTTGCTCTGTCGGAAAATCTGGATTTAAACATAATAAATTTTTGTTCGAGCGCCATTCAGAAGGTGTAGGAAGTCCTTCTTCAAACACAATTTCTGCTTGCGTCAATTTGGATAAGCTAAGAAATAATGCTTTTAAATTTAGTCCACTATCATCTTTTGTGGCATTTCTTTTGATAAAGGTTTGGTCAGAAACTACAGGAAGGAGATGTGATTGATTTTCTTCATCAAGTACAAAGAGAAGAGGCACTCCTTTTGGAATTGTTTCACCTTGATTAAGCCAGGAAGGAATTGTTTTTATGTTTCCCAACTCCTCTTTTTGGCTTTTGAGGAGGATTAAATTTTGAAAAGAAAGCGAAAGATTATGAGACCAGTCCTTGAGAAATTTTTGATACTGACTTTTTTCTAAGAAGTGAGGAAGCTTTTTTTCAATGTAGGAATGAATGCCATCATAAGAAGCATCTTCAAGTAATCCGATTAATTCAGGATCACTTTTTTCTTCTTTTTGAAAATAGAGTTTCACGTTCTTTTCATAGAAATCATGAATATTTTCTTTAACATGTTTTGAATAATCTGTTTTATTTTCTTCATAAAAATATAAATAATAGGCTGCTTCAGCTTCAGGTAAATCTTTAAAATCAGATTTTAATTTTTGCCAGGCCTTTTGTGCAAACAGCTCGTAGCAAATTGTTAGAAGGGAAGTGTTTTTTGAATTTTTCTGTTTAAGTAGTTCTAAAAATTCTACATCACCTTGTGCTTCTTCTAAAAGAGAGGAGAAGAGTTCTTCAATCTTTTTGTGAGCAATAGAGAGAGCTTCTTCTTTTTTCTTTGTTTCGTTTTCTGGATTATAAGTAAGAGAAGCTTCATATATTTCCTCTTCTTTAAGAGAGGATTGTGTCCAAAAACTTTCTTGAATAAAAGTTGATGGTACGCCTAGAACTTCACTTGCATAATCCAAAGCAGCAATTAGAAGTCCGTTAGGGTTATTAGCCCCCAGGGACTCAAGATAGTCGTACATGTGGTAAGCATTTTTGGCAAGGGATAGAGCTGTAAATTGTGCATCTTTATTAAGCTTCTTGGCAATTTGTTGTTTCTGTCCTAGAAATTGATATTCATAATCTTTGGGAAAGTGAGGACTTTCTGCTTGTTCAGGTATTTTTATCATGCTTGTCCTTTCTTTTTAAATCTAGTCATTTGAAATAACATTTGCTTCAGATGGATCTGTTGTATCCAACGTTTCAGACATGTTGCCATTTTGAATATCTTCCAAATAAAAATAGTGGACATTCTTTTTTTCTGGTTGAATATTGGTTTCTGGTGTTCCTTCGACGAGGATATATTGGATACCCACTACTTTTTCAACACTTTTAATTTTGAGGTTATTATTGGTTTTACTATCAAAATAATAAACCTTTAAGCTTATCTTATTCGTTTTAATATCTAATTGAGTGATTTCAACTCCGTTAAGTTGGTCATAACGGAAAATTGGTTTTATATGAAGGACACCGTCTTCTCCTTCTTCCAAAATGTACTGTTGTTCTTTTATCCAATCTTCTAACACAATTTTATAGTGGAAGGATAAATTGCTGCTTACGCCATTCTTTGATTTTTTTGTCTTAAAGCTATTTAAAATAAATTGATATGCCTCAATGGTTAATAAAATTAATAGTCCCCAAAGAACAAGTATAAGGGGAAGTTGCCAGTTGTTAAGTATATTCATAATTTTTCCATTCTAGTGAGCTACTCTCACTTTAAGTTTTATCTATTTTTGAGTCTGTTAAATTTAAAAAATTTCCATATCAAGATCTGCTTCCACTTTGTTTTGTTCATGAGAAATATCGTTGATATGCACAAGTGATTCAAGCAAGTGTTTTCGCCCTTCAGGTGGAAGTTCTTGTATTTTTTCACGTTGAGCATCTGTTAATTTCAAATTTAAGCTTTCAGCTTGTGCTTCAATATCTAGTAATTCTTCTTGTTGCTCTTTAATGGGAAGTTTCTCTAAATTTTCATTTGAAGCTTCTTTTTGGATTTGGTCTTTTGTTTCCGTTTTTACTAACTTCTCTGCTTCTTGTATTTTTTGCATATTGTTAAATTCATTCTGTAAATCGTTGACCCAGTATTGTACATCACTCCAGGGGTCTTTAGAAGCGTGTGAATCATCGCCAATATTTTTATATACTTCCTGATGCAAGCCCTCAAGAGTTGCCGAAATTTGTTCAATCTGAACTGTTTTAATCTGCTCTAACTCTTTCCCGCTCAATTGCTTCAAATCAACAGTAATAGGACTGAAAAATTCATGATTTTCCAAAAATTTGTTGATGTCTATTTCCTTGATTTCCCCATAGAAATCATACAAGAATCTAACAACCAATTCTGGTCCCCCGACTGCTCGTTCTCCTGTTTCTAAAAAGCTGTCAATATCATCAATAAGGATATTGACCTCGTAATCGGATAAGGTTTTACTTGCTGCTTCAATAAATTTCTCTTCATTTGTGAAGGTTTGAGGGAACTCAAAGCCTCGATCACGCCACTCATCAAAAGATTTTTTTAATGAATATTGGTTATCTGCCTTCATTTTCAGTTCTGGATCAATCGCTTTATTCCAAAGTTCTGTGAATTGAAGGTGTTCTTGAACTTTGAATTTGAAGCCATTCAACTCAAATTGGCTTTCTATTGTGGCAGTATACTCATAATCCATATGTGAAATGGTGGAGTTGTAGAATTTCTTTAAGTCCTCGTTCTTGTATTCTAAATTGTCATAGACTAAGTTTTTGAGTTCCTCATCAGTCACTTTGAAATCATCTGGCAAGGGGTTCGCAAGGTCTTGAATAGAAAAGTCATAAATGTTAACGGCATTATAAAAGTTACTGTCTGGATTACGGTCAATTTGTACAGCAAGGTCATAGACCTCTACTTCAGGTAAAATATCTAATTTCTCTGTCGTGTTCTTTTCGATCAAATCTGGTTTCTTTATTTTTTGATCCCGAATTCTTCTATTAATGACTTTGTAAATCTCTGCTTTTTTAGTCATCCTCCCCTCTTTATCAACATCACCGTTATATTTTGCAATTGCTTCATACATATCCAATTCTAAGTCAGTGTAGAGTTCATCTTCTGAACGAAGCCAACTGTACCCTACATCCATCATAGTTTGAGAAATACCTGCTACTTCGATTCTATCAGCAATTATTTTTTCAATAATCTCTCTGTGATTTACTAGCCAAAAACCATGGCCGCCTATTGATGCATCTAAAACTTTAGATATTTGGTCATCTGTTGCAGACTGTAGTTTGTTATTTGTCATTTTTCAAATCCTCTCTTTCTTTAATTAATAGATATATTGCTTTATACTTCAGCTTCTGGAATTTCTTTGAGCGCTTCTTGAGAAAGTGAGTGACCTTCCCTTAGGTTTGAAAACTCATTAATCATGTATTTCCGCCCCTCTAAAGGTAATTGACTTATTTTTTCTCGTTGCGTATCTGATATTTTTATGTTCAATGACTCTGCCATAGCTTCAATCTTTAAGAGGTCATTTTGAATTTCACTTACTGAGAAAGCTTGTGTAAAGTCAATTTGATTTGCTTCGACATCTAGGTAGTCTTCAAAGAGTTCAGGTTCTTCTTGGATTTGTTGTTCCAAAACCTCTTGTTCAAATAGACGTCGATTATCTTCTAAAAGCTTATCGACGTCACCCATGTTATCTAACGAATTTGGTAAGTCAATTTGTGCATGAACCAAGGCCCAAACCAAAGCGTATTGTTTATCATCCTGGTCTACAACAATATTTTTATCATCCAACAGGGGATATTCACGATCAAGAAACTTCAAAAAATTACTTTTCTCATCTCCAGATAAGCCATCCCAGAAGGTATGAAGCAGTACTGGCGCCCCTCCTACCTCGTTCCAATCATGGATAATTTCTGAAGTGATCCCATGTTCTCGAGAGAAAAGTAATGCTAAAGTCTCGACCATACGTTCTCTATCTTGATCAACAATTTGTTTCATTCTTCACCTCAAACTAAAAGAGTAGAAGACACCTGCCCTCTACTCTTGTGTTATTTTTGTTTTTTTTATTATTATAATTAATTTTACGACACTCCACTTAGCTCTATACGTATAACTCTGAAAAATGATCTTTTTGAATTACTGAAGCAACCATGTGCTGTGTTTCTTTCATCTTTTGCTCTTGGTTTTTCAACTTCAAGTGATCGTTCCAATCAGCTTTAGTTGCTCCTGGGCGTAAAGGGGGCATATGTGGAACAACTTTCGTATGTTTTAGACCAAGATTCAGAAAGAATTCTTTTCCAGCTTTATCATTATCGGTCGCAATGATAATTTTTAGTTTGTCTGTAAATCCTTTTTCATCCGCATCTCTTAGCCACTGATGCGCCGGTATGACGTTCGCTTCAAGCTTTTTATAGCTCTCAATGTCTGAGCACAAGGCATCCACAATACTTTTAGAAATTGTTCCCTTGTTTAGCCCATGTAAAGCAACTAAACGAGCATTGTTAAGGCGTTCCTTATGTAGATCATAATATGCCATCATATCTAAAGGCCCTTCAAAAACATAAATTTTAAAAGGAGATTCCTTGGTTGATTGAGCAAAGCTCTTTTTTTCGCCAACATCAATTTGAAATCCTGAATAATGCTCAGATCCTCGTAATGTCTTTTTTAAACGTCCTTTTTTCTTGTACTTTTGCTTGTTGTACCATATACCTTGCAAAGCACCTCCAACAGTTCGACCTGTGAGATCTACATTTTTAAATACAACAACAGGTTCAGTTTCTCCAGTTTTATAGTCTTTATAGATGCCTTGCGCAATTACACCTTTAGAGAGAAAAAAGTCTATCGTTTCATCCGATAGACCTCGTTCATTTTTTAAATATTTTCGTGCGTAATCAAATGATTTAGCCTCTGGAACACGATAGACAAATGGCTTTTGAGACTCCTTCTTTTGTGGAGAAAGAACTTGTGCATCTAAGCCAAGAATGTGCTGCAGCGCTTCTTTAAAAGAAACATCTTTAACTTGCTTGACCAAATCAATTGTATCTTTCCCTTTTAGCCCTCTAGAGAACCAATGATAGATATTTTTATCTGTATCAATAACTAAAGAGTCGTGTAACTTCCAAGAGTAGTAATGACTTGATATTTTATCAAGCTCCATACCTAAGCTTTCTGCGACAGACAAAATATCAGTATTTTTGGCCTCATTTTTAAGACGGTCTGGATCATACATAGGCTACTCCTATCCTACATTTTGCTTTTGCAGTGCGATGATATTATCAGCTTGCTGAAGCGTAGTTAAATCTTTCAAGACTTTATCCTGGTTGCGATTTACTTCAGACAAGGTTTCTTTAAAGCTCGACTCAAGTCCTTGAGTCAGTTCTGTTTGTCGCATGGCAAGTGCAGATTTCTTGCCTTCAAGAATATTAGACAAGTGCTGTGTTTCTTTATTAAAGCGTTTTGTTACTTCGAGGGTTATTTTCTCTGCGTAAGTATCTTGAATGCTTTGAGCTGTACTCTTACGTTTGGCCTCGTTTTCTTGCTTGATTGCTGCAAGAGCTGCTTTATGACGTTCCTCTTCAGCTTTGATATTAGAGGACAATTCTTCCAGGAGTTCTTGTTCTTTTTGATAAAGCATAGTTTCCTTCTCACCTTCAAATTGAACTCGGACTTTTTCTGGAATTTCTGCACGTCGATCTTGAGATGCAACTTCCGCATAGATTTTTTTATTTTCTGCTTCCAGGAACTCCAAAACCATTTGGCGTGCTTTTATCGCAAAACCTGCCATGAAGTCTTGGGCCGTCTCAAGATTTTCAACCTCAAACCCTTCTGCAGGCATTGAAGATGACGTTTTGAGAGAAACTGCTGTGGCTCTTCCAATAAGATCATCAAGTGAAGGCTCTACGTAATCTGCTCCAAGGTTTAAGCGTTTTTCAGGTTCTGAAGCAAGAGGAGAAACTGGAGAAGTAAATGGTTCTTCCATGTTGCTCTGATTTTCTTTGATGAAATTATATGAAGGACGTTCAATTTCCTCTGCAGCACGATTATTTTCTAAACCAGGATCATTTTTAATTTCTTCTTCGTTATTATTAAGGGGCATTGGATCTTGAACAGAAGAAGGAGTTTGATTTTGAGGAACTACTTCATCCCAAGAGGAAGCAAAATGATTTACTTCTGATACAGGAGCTTCCCTCACTTCTTCGAAAGTATATCCTTGTTCTGAAATTTCAAAAGGCCCTGGTTTTTTCTTGAAAAATTCTTTAAGTTCACCATTCCAATCCGTATCTTTTGGCAATGGCAGATTGAACCGTTTTGCATAAACAACTTCTGCAGCTTCATTATTACGAATTTTAGAAACTAAAACGCTACTTTTCAAGTAATCTCGATGAAAGCGTTGGTTTTCTTCGTCCAGGTGTTGGATAAGTTGAGTATTATCCATTATTTTTTCAGTATCGATGTAAGGGCACTCTGTTAATTCATAATAAAATTTAGCCTTACGTTTTAAACCATCAAATAACTTCATGATGTTCCTCATTTCTATTTTCATTTTGACTTGGTGTCACCTTAGTGTCTGATTTTGTCTGACTATCTTCACCAACAAGTACCTGGATAGCTTCCATAGCATCAGTAAAGCTTAGGTCTGTATCACGCAGTACAGATTGAAACATCTTATATTGAACTTCCTCAATCTCTTCCTGCAATTTTTTGATATTTTCATTTGCCTTATCTCGTGCAAGGATTTCCTTAGAAATTCTCCCCTGCAGACTAGATAAACGATTGAGATGTGTCTTAGGAATTTCCGCCATTATTTTTTTCTCCTCCTGGAAGTGCTTTAATATCTGTGACATCTAAAGCATCAACTTTAGAGTCCTGAACAGACAGGTTTATTTTTGCGACTACTGGATAGCCCTTGTCTTGGTAAATAGGGCACTCCGTATAGTAAAGCTCTACATAATACAGCGCCTTATTACTCGCATCTTGAAAGACTTTGCTTTTGATATACGACCTTGAGACAAGTTGAGAGGAATTGCTCGTATTAATAGTTTTATCCTTTTCAAAGGCTTCAATCATCAACTTAAGGCTCGTCGCATCTTCAGCAATATGTAAGTTTTGATAACCTTTTTCTGTCATTAAACTTTGAAGTTTATCTTGTCGTTCATCAATAGATGAAGCGTTTAGCTCCCAACTGCTATAGACTTTCAAAAAATCTACAACGATTTTGCTGCTTTCTTCCTCTGATTTTTCACTACTATTTTTAGTAACAGCTTCTTCTTTTGAAGAACTATCATTTGTTTCTCGACTTTCTTGAACAATTTTTGGAGGAAGCTCTTTTTTACTAGAATTCCCACCGTGATAAATAATGTAGCCCGCAGCTCCGACAAGCGCTAAAATGAAACCTACGCTTATGATAATGAGCTTACGTACATTTGATCGATTGACCATACGGCCTCCTTATTCTTATATAGTTTAAATTACTTAGGGGGATGGATAACTGAAGCGACAGAATTATTTGTATACGTCCATGTCCAAGTTTTTGCGGGTCCTGGATTTTGGTCATAAATAATAAGGCGATCATCACCTAATACTTTCCCTACAACTCCAGTATGACCATATGTCGGATCTACTCGCCAACCGCCCATATCTGCACCGGCCGCAAAGTTAATAATATCTCCAGCTTTTATCTGTTTATAATTTGGCGTATTGACGACTTTCCAACCCCATTTATCCCAAGGATAATCACTCCCGATATTTGAGGCATTCATACCACCAACAAGGTTTGGAATGTTCTCTGTAACCGAGTGAGCGTAAAAAGATGTTAGAGCGTAACATTGACCATCTGCGCCCCCATAAGTTCCTGCAATAGATTTTCCAAGTGCTTCATCAAGTGCCTTTATTCCTGCAGCACCCCCATTACCTCCAACAGGACCATATCCTCCTGGGGGATCCGGTGTCCCGCCGTGTGCATCAATGTACATATCGAAATCCTGCATAACTGCAGCTCGTTTTTTCCCACTGTAAAGAGCTGTCCAATAGACACCTTCACCAGGTTTAAGGGTATGGTTCGCAAAGGCCTCCGCCCTTTGGTCCATAATTTTAACTGTTTTGTTTCCCAGAGTATCAATTTGATAATCCCTGAACTCCTTAACTGCTCGAGTATTATCCCAATTTGCGCCCTGGTTTGGATCATTATCAAACGCTCCAAAACCAAAAATATTCCCTTTCGGGAAATCTGCTGCAACACCGGCTGTTCCATATGAGGACTCCATTTGCGCAAAGGCTACAAGAGCTCGGACATCAATTCCGGATATTTTTTGTAAACGTAAGAACTCTTTACCAGAAGCCCTGGCATCTACCTTTTCATACCCTTGGCTTTTAATAAAGCCATCAATTTGTTGTTCTGTAATACCATAACGCTGTGCAAGTAAAGAGGACGTATAAGCATCCCGGCCTGACCAATGCTTCACGTACTCTAGTCCATCTAAAGAAGAATTCGACTCATCCTGGTTGGATAAACTCGAGAAAAGAATTATTCCAACAGATAAAAGAGCAAAGCCTCCGACAACCATCCCTATAAAGCCAAGAATGTAAGGATTTTTGATTATAGCGAGGATATACTTTTGTACCATCTGGAAGCTTTTTTGTCTTACTTGTCTTAGTTTTGCGGCTAAACTATTAGGGGCAGCATTTGAGGCTGAGTTAGAAAATACGGAGTTAATCCCTTTTGATCCGAAACGTAAGTCGTTTGATTTATTTACACTTACTCTTCGAGAAAATTTCTCCCCCTTGGTCATAAAAGCATGTACTTTTTTTCCTGCTTCAAAAGAACTCTTACCTTTGTCATAACTACTCTTAAAATGGTGTACTGCTTCTAAATCTTCATCCTGAGCAAGAACATTCACAGCATTCTTCTCTAGGGAGACACCTCCCATTTTCTTTGTTGCTTGGACTAGATTAGTTTTTGCTGTAGGTGTAGGAACGCTATTTTTCTTCTTTGATTGCGATTGTCTTGACTTAGAAGTAAATTTAACATGCTCTTTTGAGTGAGAAGGTTCAACAAGTTTTTTTGAAAAAGCTCCTTTTTGAGGAGCTCCGTCTGTTAACTTAGGAATTTTTTTTCTTGAATCCGTATCCGGTTTGAGCTTATGTTTTGCCTTAAAACCAAGATTTTTTTTATTCGTCTTTCCTTTAGTTAATTTCACGTTACCATAATTAGCACGTGCATTTTTAAAAAGCTGTCCTTTACTTTTCTTTTTTAGGAGATCTTGCATACCTTTTTTAGTATCATTCCCCTCAAAACTGTTTTTATTTTTAGAGGAGAAAAGATCATCCGGCGCTTGTTTGTCTGTCATTATTCACCTTCGTATCCATTAATTTAAAGAGTGCTGTTTGTTTTGGAATTTTATTTGAAAAAGGAATGATGTTAGAACCCGCTATAATTAACCCTGCCCCTGCAGCCGGACTACTCAAATATGAAGCTTGCTTATCTGTTAAATTAAACTCTTCGATCAAAGCTTTTAACACACCACTTTTTTGTTGGAGGAGAATTAAAAAGTCTGAGTTAAACATGATATTTCGTCCTTCAAGAGTAGCTGCCATTGTTTCTGCAGATTGTGTCATGAAGGTTGGATTACCTCCATATTTACGAATTCGGGCATAGATGTTTGAAGCAGCTTCACGGAGCTGTTGGATTTGGTTAGGATTGATAAGTATTTGGAACTCATCAATATAGACCCATGTGACAATACCTTTACGACGGTTTTCAACAACCTTATTCCAAATTTTATCCAAAATAACCATATAACCAAAAACGGCCATTTCATTTTTTAAAGAATTTGTATCATAAATTGTCAAACGACTATTGAGATCTACATTAGTATTTTTGGCAAACATATTAAGAGACCCCTCAATATAAATACCCAATCCCCCTACCAGATCTCGGGCTTCTTCTGATTGGTTTTCTTTTAAAACACCAAACCAATCTTGGAGATTTGGTTTATCGTATTGTCGATATACTTCCTTTGTAACTCTATCAATAAGGGTACGCTGCGTAGGTGTAATGCGACCCAAAATATTTCCAAATATTGAGAGCAAAAAATTGGCCTTATCCGCAATAGGATCACCCTCAATACCCAGACCTTCCGTATCTTCAAGATCTAAGGCATTAATAGAAACAGGAGAACCGGGTCCAATATGAACCACTTGTCCTTTAAATTCCTTAGCGATTGGAATATATTCTCGCTCAGGATCCAAGATTATTACCTCATCTTTTGGTCTTGCAAGAAGGGTAGAGATGATTTCGTTTTTAGCCGCAAAAGACTTACCACCTCCAGATACTGCCATAATCCCACCATTGGAGTTCTTCAGTTCATCAGACATACGATTAATCAAGATATTGTTCTTACTCAGAAGATTAATCCCGTAAAATTTTCCGCCTTTATGCTGTATATCTTGTGAAGTATATGGAGAATTAACAGAGAGGTTCGGTGTAAGCAGATCTCTAACAAAACTCTTTTCAAAGTCCATATAGTTCTTTCCAAGAGGTAGGATGCTGTTCAAGGCTTGCTCTTGAGTCAAATAGAAAGGTTCAAAGTTAGCTCCAAACTTCTTACCTACTGCATTAATCTGTTGGATATTATGGCGAAGTTCATCGCTATTATCTGCCCAGGTATAAACCATAATTGTAGTAGAGAATTGAGTGTCTCCGGTTTCCGTCACAAAGTCAATTTGTTCATTGACATCTTCATAGTATTCACGTGTCCCACGTGCAATATAATCACCGCCAGAGCCTTTATGAGAAGATTTAGAGCGTTGTTTCAAGACCTCGCCTTCCACATCCATAGAGGCTGTACGTAAACTTTGGTTTGTTTCTGCAATTGAGTAAGGACTGCCATGAATAGTTAAAACCATCTCGATCCCTGCCTCAGTCAATTCCTTAAACATACTGTCAGATAAATTTCTTGGATAATCTCTTAAAAAGAGCACTTCACCTTCTTTATCATTAATCCCAAAGGAAATTTTCCCCGGACGATTAAAGTTCAATACTCCAGGCGCAATTAAATCTTGGCTACGGAGCTTCTGTTTTTCAAGATCTGAGTAATCCCCGTAAAGTGGTGCCCCTGGTCTTAAAATGTCATTCATAACTTGCAAACGCTCCATTGCCTCAAGCGGTGTTAAGCCGGATTTAATTGCACGTAACTCTTCTGAGAAGTTATCTGACATACTCTCCAAATTACGTCTTGCATCACGTTGATTGGCAGCATGAGTGGATAAAGTAATAAAACGGCCAACTTTGAAATTATTATGGCCTTTATCGTAATTATCTTCGATGATTGTGTTAAATTCTTCTCTAAAGTGATCAAAACCATCACTTCTTGGAACATAAGCATTTTCTTCCATATACTCCCCTTTTGGTGTTTTCTTTACCAAGAGAGTCAATTGGAAGTGGTCATTGTTTGAAAGTTGATTAAGAGCAGAATTGTATTGTGAAAGGATGATTTTTTGTTCCGTATCTGTCGCTGTAGTATACGTTATAGGCAATAAATCATAGGTCCTTGAGTAAATATCCTCAACAACGTGCATAATCCCATTTTCATATAAGTATTTGTACTGTAATGAATTTTGAGTGGTCGCAGCTTTTAGTTTTTTCGATGGCAGCTCTTCAACGCCATTCTTTGATTTTTTTGTCTTTCTTAAAATCATTTTTATGGTACTCCTTTGTTTTTTCTTGTTTGTAAAGTCGTGTTTGGACTGTTGTTGTGTATTTAAGTTGAAGCTTTACCCAGGTTGTAAAAGGTAAACCGTGAGGCCGAAAGAGTGCATGTCCGGCTCCAAGTGCGACAACCACTAAAATGAATGGTTTAAGCAAAGCATCGGGTAGAAATCCTAAAATGCTATTTGCAATGTCTGCCCCAATTCCAATAAGTAAAGCAACAACAAGCAACCATTGACTTCCTGTTAAGACCCCTAATGTTTTTGGACGTTTGGAGACGTCCTTATATACTTTAATTTCCATGTTAAACTCCTAATAATTTTGATGAGATGTTATGACTTTGCCAAAGGGCAATGATAAAGATAAATCCTTGAACAATACCCGAGAGCAATTCTTTAATACCATCAACTGAAGCCATAATCCCTGGAACTTGCCAACCAGATATGTCCCAACCTGCAGTGCTCATAAAGTGGTAAACTCCAATGACGGTTAATAAAACAGCCGGCTGCAGTGCATACGCACCAATATATTTAAGATAAGTAATCCCTATATTTTGATGTTCGGCTGAAGCAAATGAAGCCATAGGAAGTGGAGCCAAAGCGAGTAACACATAGAGTTGGAAAAATCGAAGCATGATTAATACCGTAAGCATGACATATGCTGCAAGAGAGATCAGCACGCCTACAGAATAAGCCAAGGCAAAGGTGAGGAAATTCCCTGTAAGGATACCTCCTATGGTGTCCCATATACTTGTTGAGCTTGAAATATCTACATTCGGCAACACATCAAAGGCACCATTCGCATATTTACCCATCAGTTTAACCAAGCCAATACCAACCAGAACCATGAATTCAACGATATAACGACTCAGTGCAATCATGACACCAGATACTGCCCCACGCCAAGCAATCTCCGCAAAGAACCTTGGCATCATTACTCCGTTATTTGATGTATTCACGCGTTCAAACATTTTTGCTAGTTCCATGACAAGAACAATAGCTGCTAAATAAAGAGCGACCTGAGTGGTCGCATTTGTAATAATATTCGTGACCCAGCCCATAGTGGATGAATCATATTCTGCTAGAGTTTTAGAAAATGTTGCAATTAAGTCCATAATTAGACCCTCCTATGCTTTCTTTTAATTCCCTGGGGGATTTGAGAAGACACCAGAAAGCATTGAACCACCACCAACAGCCGCAAGGAGAATTCCACCAAGAATAAACCAACCTGCTTCTGACTTACCTTGTGCATCTTGTGCTCGTCCTGCATTGATAAGTGCAATGATCCCAAAGACAGCTGTCAATATCCCACCACCTGTAACAAGCCACATAAGGTCTTTCACCAGGATATCTCCAACTTGTGCGCCAGTTGTTTGCGCTGATGCCTCTCGTCCTTTAAAGAGAGCCAGAAAAGCAAGCATTGATAAATAGGCTTTTACGTTCATGATTTTTGATTTTGTTTGAGTAATTTTTAGCATTAGTTTTTTCCTTTATTTTTTAATTTTAAGCAGCTAAAAAGTTAATTTCTTCTGCTTCTTCTTGATTGTTGTTCTTCATATTGGCATCGTATCTTTCACTTAGATTACGATAGCGTTGTGGTTCCCACCAATTTTTATCTCCTGGCTTTCTCCCCACTTCTTTAGATTTTGGATGCTGTAAATAATGATATTTTGGTACCTTAAACATTGGAACGGAGGCAATCTTAACCAAGGACATACCTCGATCAAGCTCAGAAACACCGTTGTATGTAATTAAATCTATACCTACAGGCTCTGAACGTACAAATCCTCTGTCTCGGCTTTTACGATAGACCGTTTTCTTCCCACCAGTCTTCATCCAAAACTCTTGCGTATCAGGTTCAGTTGAACCTGATAAATAAACCCAAGAATCTGCATTCCCAAAGAATTCCTTCCAGGAGTCTTTGTAATTACGCTGCATTTGGTTCATACTTTGTAAAACAATGACAATAGAGAGCAATCGACTTCGGAACACAGACAAAGCTTCCTTGATATTTGGTACTTTCCCAAGATTGACAAATTCGTCCATTAAGAATTGTACTGGTACCTTAGCTTCTCCCCCCATTTCATTATCAACAATATGTTCTAATGTTCTAAATGCAAGGAGGAAAACCATGAGAGGTAGGAAATTGAACGTGTCATCCAAATCTGGAATTTTAAGGAAGACTGCATACTTTTCGCTTGCCCATTTATCAATTTCCAAATTATCATCTGCAATAAACTCACGGACTTGTTTCAAGTCAAACATAGAGAAGCGAGTTACAGTAATAGCTAAAACGGAGTCTCTTGTCTTATCTTTGAACATGTCAATGAATTTTCTCCATTGAATGTAGGCAAAATTATCTGCGCCAAAACGTTTTGCATGAGCTTTAAACATGAATTCAAGCTGACTTTCTACTTCTGGATGCTTACGTGGAAGTAATCCTATTAACGTGCCCATATCTGCTAGGTTTGGCATGACACCATCCCCCTTATGACTTTCATCGCCTCGATAACGATAGTAAAGGAAGCCCATCAAAGCAGTAATAAGCATTTCTTCGGATTTGTCCCAGAATGGTTCGCCTTTTTTCTCGTGCTCTGCATTGGTTGCATCGATAAGCATACGAATTACCTTTTTAAGGGTAATTTCATCTTTAATATAAGCAAATGGATTGAAGTGATCCGAATTGGTTAAAGTATCAAAATTGACTTCACGAACCTTGTACCCATTCTTTTGAAACATTTTCCCAAACCGTCTGGCCGTTGTCCCTTTAGGGTCTGTCAAAAGGTAGGAAGAATTCATTTGCATAAGGTTATTCCAAATAAACGATTCTGTCTTACCTGCACCAGAACCACCGATAACGATGACGTTATTATTTCGACTTTTCTTAAAGAATTTAGCTTTTCCAAAATTCTTATAAGCGCCCGAACCTAGAATAATGTTTTGCGAAAAATCTTTTTTATTCTTAAAGCTTTTTAATTCTCTTGCGGTTCCCCATCTGGCATCCCCATGTTCTCGACCTGGCGCATATTCTCTGGTGTCCCTTACCGCATAAACTAGTCCTGCAGCTACAAGGACTGCTCCAGAAGCTAAAATAGGCCCCTGTTGCAAAGAAAGATACCAAGGTTGTGCATGGATAAAATCAGGCATTTGTAAGACCGTTTGAATTTTTTCTCCATCCGGTGCCATTTGATAAAGCTCTGTGGCTCTGTTTGCAAGATAAGCTCCTGTTATACCTACCATGCCATAGCCCACACCTTGTGTCTGCTTATTCATAAATCTGGCCCTCCATCAAAGAGATCTAGCGCTGAAGCATCAGAAACTGGTTCTTGTGCGGGAAGATTTGAAAAATCTGAATTAGAGGGGCTAGAATTTTGGCCAAGATTTTGCTCTTCTTGTCCTGGAGTGATGGTATGTTGGTTAGAAGCTTGACGTTCTTGCATTTTTTCACGCATTTTAGCAGCAATTGCTTTTTCTTCTTCCTTCTGTGCCTCTTTAATTGACTGTGTAAGAGACGGACTTGAGACAATCCCTGGGTTGTGACTAATCTCATCCAGTGCTTGTGCAAAAGCATTGCGTGCCACATTGGCATCTTTAGCGAGAAAAAGTACTTCATGCTTTCCATCATCAAGGGCTTTAATATGGAACTGGAGTCCATAATCTTTCAGAACATTTTTAAGTTGTTCTAAATTTACAGCTTTCTCGAGAAGCTGAGGTTCTGCGATTGCCTTGCCTGTCTTCATCAAAAATTCAAGCGATTTCTCACCAGGTGCTAAATTTTGCCTTTTTAACTCTTGGCCCCATTCTGCAAGCATTTTTTGGCGTTCAGACGGGGATTTTGCGAGAAATTCTTTTTCCATTTCGGGAGAAACCTCAAGTCCGGAGAGATCTTCAGCAACATTTTTAGCTTTTAATAAATCAATCTGTGCTTGGTCTTTTCCTGCTTTTTTCTTATCCACGTGCCGTTTTAAAGTCGTAAGCAAATAAAGTGTTTGACGAATGGTTTGAGGCATATCACGCATCAAAACACGAAACATTTCTTGTTGTTCTTGTCCCATAAACCTTCCTTCTTTAGATATTAAAAAGCAGACTTCTAAAAAATCTGCTTTACATTGGTTTTAAATTTCCATGTCGCCTGGTGTCCAGACAGTGTTTTCCTTTGCCTTTGGATCCGGTGAAAAGTGAGGAGGGAGCTCTGCGTTTACTTCCGCTTCAGCAGCAATTACTTCCTCTTTTTCTTCTTCCTGTTCCTGTTCAATCTCTTCTTTGTTATTATAAAGGGCTTGAAGGGTAAGGTAAAGATTTTCAGCAATTTGGTCAGGTAAAGTCATTCCCTTACCCATTCGTCCTTCAGGGCTCCAAGAACGTAAATCTAAAACCGGAGGACGTCCATTGTAGGACACTCGATTAAGTTCTATTGTCCAACCTTTACCATTCTTTGAAAGAATAGCAATTTGTTCAACTTTTTCGAACTCAAGTTCTGTGCTTTCATTTGTTTGTTTTTTGGAAAAATCCATGACCATAAGTTGGCCTCCTTCTAAATTTTACTTTTTTATTTCTTTGTCAAGAAAGAATAGTTTCGTCAATATCGCTAGTGCTAAAACATACGTTGCGATAGGCACAAAACTTTTTCCCATCAGAAAAATAATAAATGACAGGACTACTTCAGCAATAAAAATATTTTTCATTGTTTTTAATTGCATCGATCCACCTCTGTCTCCTCTAATTCATGAAATAAACCTTTAACCGCAATATCAACAGGTAAGCCTTCTTCTTTACAGATAGAAGCGATTGCCTCAGCTAACATAGCTAAATAATCTGAAGTATCTCCACCTTTTAAGATGTATTGCCCATCTATATTTTTATCTTTAGTAATTTCTATTTTGATCATTATTTTTCTCCCTTATTCCTTATTTTAGGAGCTTCTGAAAGAGTAAATTCAACAGTATAAATCAGACAAGTTGCAGCAAATGAAACTAAGAAAATTAAATCTGTCAAAGAAGAACTCCCACTAATTGAAAAGAGATAACCAGTGGAAACAAATGCTAAGCTGTATCCCATCCTACTCACAAATTTTTTTATATATTTTAGCATCTTAATTCTAACTCCTTTTTTAGTTATTTAAATTTATCATTTTCGAGCAATTTGGGAACCTCGCAAGTATACAGTAACTTCTTTCTTCGTCTCATTTTTAGGAACATTTTTAGGAACATTTTTAAGCGCTGCATTAATTTTTTGCTTTGTACTATAAGTTATTTGAGTGACTTTTTCTGTATAACTTTCGTCTCTACTGCTCATTTTAACTATTGTGTTTTTATCATTGATATTCAACTTTCTAGTAAAAATTTTTCCATCATTATTTTTCACTAATAGTTTTAATTCATCAGAATCTGATAACTTATCTTCAACTCTTACAATATTCAACTTTTCCGTTTTTATCTCTGTTTTTTGAGTTAAAGATAAAGGTATAAATATATTTA